>JBCCGG010000014.1:0-121230 GCA_039029395.1 Pseudomonadota bacterium
AGGGAAAGGATCAAACGAAAGACACTCGAGACCAGGCGCTTGCAACACCGCAAAAGCGCCGCCTAGAATGATCAACCAGATGAGCCAGAGACTCCTTTAAATCAGACGCCCATCTGTCTCAATTAATTTGCCGACGCACAGTTGACATCACAAATTGATCGTATATTTGAGCTACTTCAAAAAGAAATATCCAAACTCTTTTGGTTGAAGGTGCTCAACGGCAATTCGCGAATCATTTTTTCTCCTTAAGCTTGCTCAACATCGACGACACATTCATTACGTTCTTTATGTTAGTGCCACCGTCAACAGTGGCAATCGGCATTCTAGGCTGACTCTTAACCGAAACTAGAATCCGGTTAACATTCTCGCTATTGAAATGAAGGGTAACCCGCTCCCCATAGCTATACTTTGAAAATCCACTCTTCGCGGAGATAATTCTCCTATGCGAGTCTTCTGAAATGTTTGAGAATCCGAGCTGCCGGAGAATTTCTACAGACTCTCGCCACACATCATCAAATGGGAGGTTTACTTCTACAGATTTCTCATAATTCAGTAGGTACTCCATGCCGGGCTTGTAGTAAGGCAGTTCTTTTACAGCCTTCAAGTGGGTCGTTGATGCTGTTGTTGAGACAATTAAAGCCCCCAGTATCCCACAAACAAATCCGCCGAGAAAGCCATAGGTCAGGGCAAAATCTTGCAAGCCGATAAAATAGAACGTGACGGCAAGGCTAGCGCCAAACCCGGTACTGGCGAGAATCATTGTCACTGTAAAGACGCGTAAGAACAGGTACATCATCTGCGGCCCAATTGCATGTACCCTCTAACTCGGTGGAAACTTCCGGGTATAAAAGGGAAAACCCACGCCATCCTTACGGCGTAATCTCTTGTGACCATTTCAGCGTTAATTTCCTTCCTCATTACATTCTTTGTCGTCTTCTTTTTCGCACTCTACTTGGCACTTCTTTATTTTGGCGGCTTGACACAAGCCAAAACCGACCGCAATGCCAATGATTGCGCCTTTGGGAGCGGCTACACCAAATGTTGGACCTCCAAGAACGAGCGTGCCAACTGCACCACCTACAAGGGCAGCGCCAACACAAGCCGGTTGGAGAATCAGATTGCAACCTGGTACGCAGTCCAAATCAGAGTCTTTTGGTATTCCAGCTTTGTGATCAGCCAGATCCGAAAAGGGATCCGGAGATAACCCAAATGGATCGGCCCTATTGATCGGACCGTTGAGAACATAGCGGTACATGTTTTGATCCCCTCCGGCAAATCCAATGGGATCCTCGGTGATGAAGCGGCCGCTTTCTGGATTGTAGTACCTTGCCCGATAGAAGTAACTGCCATTCTCGGAGTCGAACTCCCGCGCCGTGAAAGCATAAGGCTGCGCGAGAGACCCTGTTTCGGCCAGTATGTTGCCATAGCCATCGTAAAGTTTCGAAGCAACTGTTACGCCGCTGTGGTCGGTGATTTCTGTCACCGATCCCAATGCATCGGTATGGTAGGCAAAGGACTCGTTTGCTTCGAACGCGCCGCTCAGGTCCAAGTCGCGCTGAGCCAAGAGGGGCTCGTCAACGCCGGGGCCGTGGGTGTAGCGGGCGAGCAGCAGGTTTGTGCCCGTGTACTCGTAGAGGATGTCCTCACCGTCGTAGACATAGCGGGTCACTATGCCATTCGCATCCTTTTCGATGCGTCGACCAATTGAATCATATCGGTAGGCAGCGTAGGTGAAGTTTGCGAAGTCAATCCGTGTCAAGCGGTTCTCGACATCCCAGCTATAGGTCGTCACACCGCCCGTGCAGGTACCGGCGAGCTTCGCGGTCTTGGTATGAAGGTTGCCGTTGGCGTCATAAGTGTAGCAGAAGGCATCATCTTCCAAGAGCCGATTGCCCACCCCGGTGACATATGTGCTAGCGCGATGAGAAGAGTCTCGGTTTCCGACCGAGTCGTAGTTGTAGCTCTCTGGTATCCCACCAGACAATGCGCTAGTCGCACTGGTTAGCTGGTCCAGTTCGTCGTAATCGAAGGTAAGCGAGTTTGTGGCCGGCAAGCTCGGGCGGGTTTGGTCCAAGGTGGTACGCTTACCGACCCCGTCGACGCTGTAGGTGAACGACGAGATTGTCACGCCGCTGCGGTCATGAGTAATATTGTTTAAGCGGCCAGCGACGTCATAAGCAAAAGACGTTGCGACTCCGTTGTCTCGTGAGATTGACGTGCGCCGCGACAGGGCGTCGTAGCTGAAGCTGAAATTTCCGCCAGGCGCCGCCAGGTTGGTTAGGCGGTTGAGACCATTGTAGGTGTAGAAGCTACTCCCCAAGAGATCGTCGTTCATGGACAATCGATTGCCAATCTTGTCATAACCGTAGCTCAAGTTCACTGTGGGCTGATTGGGTGAACCGGCGGTGCTGGCTGTCTCCGGGCGATTTAAGAGGTCATAGGTGAAGCTGAGAACTGAATCGGCGTCACTTATCAAAGTTACGTTATTCGCCAAATTGTAAGTAAATGTCCGGGTGGATTCTTCCGAGGTGCCAGGCTGAAAAATTTTCTCGTTAAGGCGATCAACCAAATCATAGACCAAACTGGTCACTTGTCCCTTCCGGTCCGTCATTTCCACAAGATTGCCATTACCATCGTATACGAAATTCTCTGAAACTCCCAAGGGGTCGGTACGCAACTTCACACGATCTAGCTGATCATACTGAAACATTGAGAAATTGGCTTTGCCATCTGTTACCGATTCGATGTTTCCGGCATTGTCATAAGCGAAACAGGTGACGCCTGCTGTCCCGCACGCTGGATTAGGCAAATTGTTCTTCGGATCTATCACCTTTGTACGGCGATTCAGCGCGTCGCGTAGTATCCGCAGCACTTGAGACTCTGCATCAACAACCTGAGTAACCTGACCGGCGGAATCATGCATTGACGTGGTAGCGTTGTTCAATGGATCAATCGTCTGGATCAGGTTGCAAGTTGATGGATCATACGTAAGGCTTGTTGTGGCCTCTTCCGGGAGGCCGGTACCATGAGTTATGGAAGTTGGCTCTCCTGGACAGTTGGAGTCACCATAGGTGACGGAGGTAACGCTCTGTTCGGGGTATGTGAGCGTGAGTGTGTTTCCCTTCTCATCGAGGGTGACAAGCAGCGTGTTCTGCTCCGGATCGATGATTTTGGTAACTTCATTGAAGTTAGGCTCATACTCGAAAATGACGGAACGTTCAATCGACGTTCCAACAGCTTCGGTCACCCTCAACAGGTTACCGCGCGAATCATAAACTTTCTCGTCTATCCGCATGTTCGGGTGGATGATCCGCGTCGCCAGGCCGTCGCCGTCGCGCTCGAACAAGGTCACCCGATTGAGCGCATCCGTGATCCGGGTGACGCTGCCGAAGGCATTGACCTCGTAGGTCGTCGTATTGTTGTTGCCGTCGGTGTAGGTGGCGACCACCTCGCTCGGGCGCACGTAGGGGGCCGGATTGCCTTCCGTGCCTTCGCCGCTCGCCGGATCCACCAGACCGACCACTTGGGCGGACGCGACCTTGCGGGTCGAGAGATCCGGGCGGTTGGCCTGGACGTTGCGGCCGTGGAATCCGTAGTCGTAGGTGGTGTCGAAGCCGCGCTTGGAGGTCTGGGTGGTCAGGCGGTGCCGGGCGTCGTAGGCGAAGAAGCGCTCCGAGCCGTCCGGGTCCTCAATGCGGATCAGGTCGCCGCTGGCGTCGACCTCGAAGTGGGTGACCCGGCTCGCCGGATCGGTCACGCTCTGCAGCTTGCCGGCGCCGTCGTAGGCCAGCGTGGTGACCAGGCCCGCCGGGTCGGTCACGCTCGTCAAGCGGTCCTGGGCGTCGTAGCCGTAGAGCGTGGCGTTGCCGTTGCGGTCGACCATGGAGGTTAGGAAGCCGTCCGCGTCGTAGTGCTTCTCCGTGCCGTTCTTGAGGCGCCGGGTGAAGCTGTCGTCGGGGTTCTCGCGCAAGACGGAAAAATTGCCGTCGGGCGCGGTGAAGCGGTCGACCGCCACCGCGGCGCCGTCGGGCGCCAGGTAGGCGACGTTGTCGAGCCGGTTGTTGTCCGATTGGGTCTTGTACTCGCCGAGGATCCATAGCTCGGTGATGTCGGCCAGGACCGCCTGGAACTGGGCCGCGCTGGGCTGGTCCGGGGTGCCCTCGATGGTCCAGCCGGGGCCCTCCTTCAAGGGCGCGATCGTGCGGGTCCAGAAGAGCCCGCCAGGGTTGTAGCTCGCGTCGAAGAACAGGGTGAGGCCGGCGCCGACCAGGCGCACGTCCTGGATGGCGTTGAACTGGCTCGAGGTGGAATTGACCTTCTGGTCGTAAGTCAGGTAACCGCCGTAGGCGGCCGACTGGTCGCCCAGGAACTTGAGCGGGGCGTTCCAGCGCCAGGCCGGTCCCCCGAATCCGTCGAACGAGAAGAAATGGCCACCGGGATTGCCGCCGTCCGCGATGTAGCTGCCACCGGTCGAGCCGTTCTCGACCACGGTCCAGCCCTCCTCATTGAAGTCGAAGGTGCTCTCCACGAGGGTGCTGGTGGCGCCCTTCGTGACGATCCGGATCTGATCCAGATCCCCGTCCTCCTGGAGGGTGAAGGTGAGCGTGCGCCGGTCCGCGCTCAAGGTGACCGTGTCGCTCTCGGTCGCCCCGCGCCCGGTCTCGCCGCTCGGATAGCTCGTGCCCGGCGCGCCCAGCGTGCCGTCGCTGGCGTCGAGCATGGCATCGTCGAGGATCACCCCGAGGATTTCCTCATCGAAGGTCGCAACGCCGGTCAGGGCCGTGCCAGCGGTTGCGGGATCGAAATGGATCAATGTGCTGCTTATCGTGAGACCGGCAGGCAGGCCGTGGGTCGTGCCGAAGCCGACGGCGCCTTCCGGTACCACGTCGCTCACCTCGAGGGGGGTGGCGAGGGTCACGTTGGCGGCCTCGCCCAGCACGGCAATCTGAATATCGCTCTCCACCTCGCCTGGCGCGAGAGAGGGCGGCGCCGTACCCAACGCAACCACCTGGCCCACGAGATCGAGTCCGCCCGGTGGCAGGAAGCGCAGGACCGTTCCGCTTCCCTTGGTCAAGACAGCGCTGCCGTCGGCCTGCAAATGCAGTCGCTCCAAGCCGGTGAGTGTCCAGCCGGCGCCGAAGGGGCTATTGACTTGATTGTTTACGAGCACGCGATCGAAAAGGCTGTTGCCGACCGAAGACTGTGTGAAATGGCTGGTCGTCGTGAGCTCAGTCAGGTAGACGCCAGTCGAAAACAAACTTGCATCGAACTGAACTGCCTGGATGACAGTTTCATTCACCGACTCGCTGAGAGGAGATGGGTTACTGGTCGATGTGAATACCGGCTCGCCCTGCTCAACACCGCCAACTCGCAGGCTTGCGGACAGGCTGTTGGGCACCGCGGAACGGCGCCGGATTGTCGTTTCCGACTTTACGATGGGTTGCGGGTCGGCGAGCGTTGAATTGTAGACGAAGCGCAGTCGACGTGAGACGCCGAACGAGCGGTGACTGGCGAGCGCGTGGACCTCCGACAGATTTCCGTTGCACATTGCCGTTGAGGATCCGGTTGGCGCGCAGCATACGGGGTTACCCTCATCGTCCTTAGGACACCCAGGTGGATCATTGTCACCACCTAGCAACCCGCCAAGTGCGCCTAGCAAAGCGGGTAGAAAGCCATGCCAAGAAGCTGACCTGACGCCGCCGGAGATGGTCTCGATGGTGGTGCCGTCGGCCGAGACCTGGCCGGTGCCGACGATCACGAACTGGCCGCTGTCCGGGTCGAGGGAATAGAGGTCCAGCTCAGCGCCGGCCGGCATGTTGTCCAGGTTCGGCATGGAGAGCGGCACCGGGTCCGAGAAGGTGACGCCGACCGGCTGTATCGAGATCAGGAGCGCCGGGTCGATCCCCTCGGGCAGGGCCACGGGCGCCAGCTCGACCGGCACCTCGGTGATCGAGATTGCGCCCGTGAAGTCGTTGCCGGACTCGTCCTTTGCCGTATTGGGCGGCACTTCCAGACTGGTCGAGATGTTCGGGTTGACCACCACGGTGGTCTGGGCCGGGTTGACCGTGGTCAGGCTGTCCGCGTCGATCAGAGGCAGGAAGATCGGCCGCTCGATCACGTTGGTGACGTCGGCAATGAGGGTGAAGGCTTCGCGGAAGTCAGCGAAGGCCTCGCCGGCAGGCGCAGACGTCACGGTCGAGCTGTCGACATCGAACACCTGTTGGCCGCTGCCGATGCCCGACAAGGTGAAGTCGCCGTTCGCATCGGTCGTGGTCGAGACACCGGAGCCAAGGATAGAGACCGTGGCACCGACGATCGGGGTTTCCGTGCCGGCCTCGTAGTCACCGGTGTCGAGCAGGCGACCGGTCATCGCCGTGACGCCGCCTGGCTGGGGTCCGGTCACCGTGATGGTGACGGATTCCGAGTCCGTCAGCAGGCCATCGGAGACCAGGAAGTCGATGTCGATCGTCCCGACCTGATCCTCGTTCGGCGTGAAGGTGAAGAGCCCGTTTTGGCCGCCAAGGGACGCGCCGTCCGGTAGGGGCAGTGGGGTAGCCGAGAAGGTAAGGTCGTCGCCATTAGGATCGCTGGCACTCAGCAGCAGGCTCAGGCTGGTGCCGAGCGCAACGCTCTGATTGCCAACCGGATCGAGGGCTGGCGGCTGGTTGGGGCCGCCGCCGGCGCCTTGGGCCGTGATGGTGACGCTGTTGGGGGCCGAAAAGTCGGTGCCATCGTCGACCACCAGCTGGGCGATGTAGTTGCCGAGGAGATCGGCGACGAAGCTCGGCGTGGCGCTGGTCGGGTTGCTCAAGCTCGCGCTCGAGCCGCCCGGTTGGGCGATCAGCTGCCAGTCGTAGTTCAGTGGGTCGCCCTGAGGGTCGAGCGAGCCTGTGCCGTCGAGCTGGACCGTGTCGCCCGGGGATACCACCTGGTCTGGACCGGCGTCGGCAATGGGAATCGAGCCGGTGGCTTCGATCACCACCGTGTCGGCCGCGCTCTCGCGGAAGGTGTCGTGCACAAAGAGCTGGGCGACGTAGGTACCCGGCAGATCGGGCACGAAAGTCGGCGACTGAAGCGTTGTGTCGGATAGGGCCGCCGTGCTGCCGACCGGCTTGGCGATCAGCGCCCAACGGTAGGTCAAGGGATCGCCGTCCAGATCGTTGGTGCCGCTGCCGTCTAGCTGCACCGTATTGCCGGTCGCCACCGCTTGGTCGGGGCCGGCACCAGCCACCGGCCCGGCGTTGGCGCGGGTCGCGAGGATCACCGACGGCTCGCTCTGCAGCACACCGTCGCTGACCACGAGCTGGATCGCGTAAACCTTTCCCGCCGCGTCGTCCACGAAGGTCGGGTTTACGATCGTGGGATCGGAGAGCACGGCATCGTCGTGGTCCGGGGTGCGCAAAATGGTCCAGCGGTAGGTCAGAGGGTCGCCGTCCGGGTCGCTCGAGGCCGAGCCGTCGAGCTGCACCGTGTCGAAGCGGGCAAAGAGGATGTCGGGTCCGGCGTTCGCGATTGGCCGGCTGTTCTCGGTCGAGATCACGACCGTATCGGGGTGGCTCGGCTGGGTGCCGTCGTCGACGATCAGCTGGGCGACGTATTCGCCGGGCTGGTCGATCGTGAAGCTTGGCCGAACCGCGACCGGATCGTCGAGCACGGCCGTGCTGCCAGCCGGCCGCGAGACCAAGGCCCAGCGGTAACTCAAGAGGTTGCCGTCCGGGTCCTGGGAGCCGGCACCGTCGAGCTCGACCGTGCTGCCCACGACGGTCGCCTGGTCAGGCCCGGCGTCCGCACTCGGCGGAGACTGTTCGGTCGAGACGATGATGGTGTCCAGCATCCGGTTGGTGCCGGCCACATCGTCGAGCACCAAGGCTCCGATGACGTAGGAGCCCGCGGTGTCTACCTCGAAGGCCCAGCGGATATCCCGTCCGTTGGTGTGGTATATGGTCGGATTGCTGCCCGGCGGCTGGTCGAGCATGTAGACCCCGTAAAGGACCTCGCGGTGGCCCGGGTGGGTCGTGAAGCGGTCGTCAAAATTGAGGGTATCGCCGACCTGGACCCGCCTGTGAGGGCCGACCTCCGGGGTTGGGTCAACGAAGTCCGTGCTGAAGCGGACCTGATCCGGATCGCTGCTCACCAGGCCGTCACTGACCACTAGCTCGGCTCTGTAGTCGCCTTCGACGTCGATGAATACGCTCGGCCTGAGCGCGGTCGGGTCGCTTAGCGTAGCCGCGCTGCCGGCCGGCAGCTGAACTAAGCTCCAGCTGTAGGTAAGCTGGTCGCCGTCGTCGTCGTGGGAGCGGCTGGCGTCAAGATGGGTCGTCGCGCCGAGCGCGACAAGCTGCTCGGGCCCTGCATCTGCAACAGGCGTAGCGTTCGTGGTCGAGATCACCACCCGGTCGCTGGAGCTACCCTTGGTGTTGGCGACGAGGACCTCGAACTCATAGTCACCAGGTAGATCCACCACGAAGCTGGGCCGCAGGGATGCCGGATCGTCAAGCGTAGCCGTACTACCGGCCGGCAGGGAGATGACCTGCCAGTCGTAAGTCATGTCCACGCTGGCCGCACTGGGCGAGAGCGAGCGGCTGGCATCGAGCATGACCTGGTCGCCGACCTGGACCGTGCGGTCGCGTCCCGCGTTGGCTTGGGCTGCAAACGAGGATGCGTGGGCCTGCTCCATCCATTGGGGGCTTGCGGCCGTCTCACCGAGGTCTAACGGGGATTCATCAATGAACTTTTGAACGTGGTCCCACACAGCTTCTTCGCGTCCAAGCAAGACCAGCCCGGCGGCGAGCAAGGCAACCAACCCAAATCTTTTGACGATCATCCGACGCATGAAACTCTCTCCCCGACGACCGGTCATTTTCTCCAAAAGCGCGTATCTACAAACGTGCAGACCGATCGACTGCACGGTTTTTCACGTTGTATTGCATATATGTCGTTTGAATTGTACTCAGGCCTGGATAAGCATATCTGGCTTAGCGAAAAAAGATCTATTCTTCGTTGATCTTGAATGCACCGCACGGCAAATCCCATTCTGACCATGCCCTCGAAAGAGCAAATATTTCGGGCATTTTCCAGCGTTTGCCGAACGACGTGCCCGGCGTCAGCATTACGTCCTGTTGGGATGGTGCTTCCCTAGCTAATCAACCCCCAATCTCTAACTTAGGCTATCATCCCTTGAATTAAGAATGCAATATGGAATCGTATATTTGAGCATTAAGGATCTCTAACGGAAGCTGATTGTGTTTTTGCGACCGTTCTCAAGCATCTAAACTGTCTTGCGTACACACTATCTGAAGATGATGATCTGCATTGACCATCGGTCACCAAAGAAAGACCCCAATGGCGACAACTCCAAGGGCTTCAGATTGCCGGCATCGTGGATTGCAAACATATTGAGACTGTGTCTTTCGACTCATGACACCGAATGCACAGTGCGCCTTCGTCAACCTGAGAGCATTTGAGCTAGCGAAGAAGTGCCGGGCTTCAGATCGAAACCAATCTCGGTGTCACTACCGCTGCCCCATTCTTACCGACTACGGTTTGCCCCAAATGATCACAGACCATCGCTCGAGCGCCGACACTTCTTCTGAGTCGTAGGAACAACGATCTTTGGTCTTGATGCCGCCGTTCTCGACTTGGATCAGCACTCCGGAGACGACGATCTGGGCGGTGTATGGCATGGCGGAAAGCTTACCGGAGAGCGTGCGCCGAAAATCTTGGTTGGCCAATTAGGCGACGACAGACCAGTGGATGAGCCGAACCTTGCATATGCTCAAATTTGAGATGGGGCGATCGCCGCGGCGAACCGACGTGATCGCTTAGACAGCGCCACCCCCGCCCGGAAACGCATGTTCGTGCTTTTAGCCCTAGAGGCCAGGGGAGGCTGCCTGAACAAGGGTTCCGGGAGACATGGTCGGTCTGTGTGATATCTTGACTTCAAGTATGTAGCCCAGAGCGCCCGATGAGTTTGGGTGAGATCGTTGTCGTTTTGGCCTTCGGACTGTTCTTCGCGCTCATTTACAGGGTGCTCAGCACCTTCCACTACGGAAAAATGCGCCGGAAGGAGAAGGCGACGAATACGCCGCTTGAAGATAAACGGCGGCACAAGAGGAAATGACCCAACGTCCCTGATCAGTAGGGGGTCCAAAAGCACCGCACTGCTGTTACCCCATCTGTTACCCCTAACCCCACTTGGCAAACCTTCAGAACAAAAAAAGCCCCTAGGTCAATGACCTAGGGGCAAGTCGAACAGGGAGGCTTCACGTCTGGGAGACGTAGGATCCTAAAAGGACCCCATCCGGGCCGAAACACCCGGATCTCGCTGCCGGCCCCAAAAAGAACCGGCGAATCCCGTTGATGCTGCACCGCAACATCATGGCTATTAACATAATCACCCGGTGGCCAAAGTCCAACCCCATTCGGACAGACGGGCCATGCGGTTTTTGCATGGCTTGGGGCCAGACGCCCGGGAACTATGGGCTCAGAATTTCGATTCGGCGACCTTGCGCAGCAAAAAGTCGCGGAAAACCTTGGTGCGCTTGTTGTTGCGCAGCTCCTCGGGATAAACGAAGTATGCGTCAATCTGGGGCCCCTCCAGATCAGGCAGAATGTTCATCAGGTCGCTCGCGTCCTGCACCATGAACTCCGGCAGGGCGCCGATGCCGGTGCCGCTTTGGACCGCGCGCATCACCGCGTAGACGTTGTTCACGGTCATCGACGGGCGCCGCGGGTGACCGTCCTTGCGGCCGACCTCCAAGAGCCAGTTGACGTTGGGCACCGGCGGCCGGGTGTCGTGGCCGTAGACCACGATGCGGTGCTTGTCCAAGTCCTCGGCCGAGCCCGGCATACCTTCCTTCTTGATGTAGCTGCTGGCGGCATAGACGTGCATGTGCATGGTCAGCAGATGGCGCTGGATCAAATCGGCCTGGCGCGGCGGCGAGAGCCGCACCGCGACGTCGGCCTCGCGCATGGAAAGGTCCAAGTCCTTGTCGGACAGGATCAAATGGACCTCGATCTCCGGATAGACCTCGACGAACTGGCGCATGCGCGGCGCCAGCCAAGTCGAGCCGAAGGCCACCGTGGTGGTGATCTTGAGCGGTCCCTTGGGGCGGTCCTTGCTCTCGGTCAGAATCGCTTCGGTCATCGACAGTTTGCCGAACACATCGTGCGCCGTTCGATAGAGCACCTCGCCCTGCTCGGTCAGCACCAGGCCTCGGGCGTGGCGATGAAACAGCGGCACGCGCAAGGACTCTTCAAGCGCCGAGATCTGGCGGCTGACCGCCGATTGGCTCAGGTTCAGGGTGTCGCCGGCATGGGTGAAGCTGCCGGCCTCGGCGACGGCGTGAAAGATCCGCAGCTTGTCCCAATCCATCATGTCCCGTGTACTCCCTTGTGAGAGGGGAGCCTCAATCCATTGCTAACAAGAGCCTGGTCGGAGAGCCTTGATTTTGAGCCGGCGCTTCTTGCCCCCGGGGCGCGCGGCTGGCGAACTATAGGGGATTTGCCGGCGCGAGTCTTGCCTACTCGGCGGCCTGGGCCTCCAGCGCCTCCTGCTCGGCCAGGAAACGCTCGGCCTCGAGCGCCGCCATGCAGCCCATGCCGGCCGCGGTCACCGCCTGGCGGTAGACCTTGTCGCGCACGTCGCCGGCGGCATAGACCCCGGGGGTCTCGGTCGCCGTGGAGTCGGGCCGGGTCAGGATGTAGTTCTCATCGTCGACCGCGAGCTTGTCCTTGAACAGCTCGGTCGCCGGGTCGTGGCCGATCGCAATGAAGAGGCCGTCGACCGCCAGCTCCGAGGTCGCGTCGCTGGCCACGTTGCGGACCGTCAGCCCGGTCACGCCAAGCGGCTCGTCCGTGCCCTTGACCTCCTCCACCACATGGTCCCACAGCACCTCGACCTTGGGATTGGCGAACAGGCGGTCCTGCAGCATCTTCTCAGCGCGGAGCTGGTCGCGCCGATGGATCAGGGTGACCTTGCTGGCGAAGTTGGTGAGGAACAGCGCTTCCTCGACCGCGGTGTTGCCGCCGCCGACCACGGCGACTTCCTTGTCCCGATAGAAGAAACCGTCGCACGTAGCGCAGGCCGAGACGCCGAAGCCGCGGAACTTGGTCTCGCTGTCGAGCCCCAGCCAACGCGCCTGTGCGCCGGTTGCGATGATCAAGGTCTCGCCCAGGTAAACGTTGCCCGAGTCGCCCGTGCAGCGGAAGGGCCGGCGGCAAAGGTCGACCTCGGTGATCAGGTCGCCGTGCATTATCGTGCCCACTGCTTCTGCCTGGGCGCGCATTTGCTCCATCAGCCAGGGGCCCTGGATGACTTCCGCAAAGCCGGGATAGTTCTCCACGTCGGTTGTGATCGACATCTGACCGCCCGGCTGCAGGCCCTGGACCAAGTGCGGTTCCAGGTTGGCCCGCGCGGCGTAGACCGCGGCCGTGTAGCCGGCCGGTCCGGCACCGAGAATCAGGACCTTCGTGTGGTGTTCTTGCGCCATGGCGGGGCCTTTCGGGAAAATCCGGAGTATTCAGAAAGTCGATGACCTGAATCTAGAGATGCACCCCCTGCCCTGCAAGGGAGCGGCCGTTACGAGGTCTTAGATTCCCTCAGCCAGCCCTGGTAATGGATCAATAGACCGGCAAGCGGCAGGCGAATCGCCACATCGAAGGCGAAGAGGCCTTCGCGAACCCGTTCGTTGGCCTCAACCAAGGGCCAAAGACGGCGCGGCACCGGCAGACCGAGAATCCAGACCCGACAGAGCACCAGATCGAGTCCCTCGGGCCGGGCGCGCGGTTCCAATAGGAAGTTCATCGGCCCTATGCGCTCGATCAAGTGGCCGGGCCGCCTGGCGGCGCTCTGGTGGCTCCTTAGCCCCACGCCGCCGAAGTGGCGCTGCCAGGTCTCGCCGCCCCGACTCGGCTGGAAAGTCACGGTAACCGGCACGTCGCTGCCTGCCGACGGTAGCCCCATGAGGCACCCGAACAGTCGGGCCAGCGGGTGTGCGCCGCGCCGAATCTGGCACAACCCGGATACTGTGACCGGCGCTGTAACGTCATGGAGACTTTGGATCTTGCCCGGCAAGCGGTCGAATTGGACGCCAAGCACCTGGCGGTACAGCGGTGCCTTTCGCTCAGGCATCGAAAGTCTCCCAGGCGCTGGAGATCGCCAGATCCTCTGCCGACTCGGCAAAGTCAGCCAAAGCGAACAGCCCCAGACAAGGCCGGGCGCCCGCGGCCAAACCGCCGCGCGCCAATTGGCGCGTCAAGATCACCACCGGCAAACAGGGTACGAAGGGCCCGTGATTTCGCTCGGCGATCAGTGTCCAAACCCGACGCTCCCGCTGGCCATCTGCCGTCGTGGCGACGATCTCGACGTACATGGCGCCTCGATCGCCACCCAGCGCCCGGAGCGGCCGGGAGAACGCGTCGGCAAGCGCTGCCAGTGGCGCAAGGGACGCCAGCAAACCCAAGCGCACCAGCCAGCTCAGACTCCAAAGGCAGAGCATCAGCGACGTGAGCTCCATACCAGCGTGGAAGGAGACCGTCTTAACCGGCGCGTAGCGGGTCGGGAAGAGGCTCAGATCCGGAACGTCGCAGGCCGCCAAGAGGCGCGCACCAATCGGCGGCGCGCCGGGCGCGTGAAAATGCCAGCGCTGAAGATCCTGCAGGCCGACCGTTCGCTGCCAGCGGCCGTCGCGCCACTGGGCGATCGGCTGCCCGCCATAGGATAGGATCCCGGCAATCGCGCCGCGTCCCAAGGGCGCGCGGCTGCCCGGGGAGATGCCGACCGCGATACTTTCGATGGCAGCGAGACCAGCCGCCAGATGATCGACAATGGCCGAGGACAGGCCGGGCACGCTGCTAACCCCAGTGACCGCAACCACCCCAGCCGCCCGCGCGGCCTGGTCGAGACGCGCAAATCCGCACACGAAGTCCCGTCCATCTGCCAGGTCCAGATAGTGCACGCCGTGAGCGATGCAGCACTCGGCGACGCCGTAGTCCTGGCCCTGATACGGCCCGGCGGCGTGGATCACCAGGTCGAGCGAGCGTTCGCCCAGCACGCGCGCCAAGGATCCCGACAGGCCCTCGAGCCCGATCCCTTCCACTTCAGCGGCCGGGTGCTCGCCGCCAAGCTTTCGCGCCATGGCTTGGGCTTTGACCGCAGAGCGCCCCGCCAACAGGATCGAGACCGCGGGCTCCCGTGCCAGACGCTGGCAGATGCGCTGGCCGAAAACGCCCGTGCCGCCGAGCACGAGAATCCGAAAGGGTGCCGAATTCACGAAAGGTATCTCCAGGCGCTCTCCGGCGGCGGTAGGTCGCAGACATCTCTCCGCCCGAACAGGCGGTAGCGATTCCGGGCAACGCGGTCGTAGCCCCAGTCGCGCAGGCCCCGCGGCAGGATCGCCAGCCCGGTCAGCCAGGACCAAGGTCGCGGCAGGTCCCGGCAGACCTCCAAGACCGAATCGGACTTGGTGTAGGCACGGCCTTGCTTGACCAGCAGATTGCTGTCCCAGTCGCGCAAAGGTTGATCGTACTGGGCCAAAATCGACTGCCCAAGCGGCGACTGCATAGCAATGAAGCGAAAGCGCCCGTCTCGATCACGCCTCGAGACAAAGCGCACGAAGCCCGAGCAAAGGGCGCAAACCCCATCATAAAGAATCAGCTGATGGGACTCGATTGGAGCGACAGAATCGGGCGGATCTAAGGACATCTAGCGCTTCGCGAACCCCATGCCAGTTTGGCGTTGCTCCACTCTTTTGGATCTAGGAAATCCAGACGCACGGGTCAATGATTCGTTGTGTCCTTGGAGCGATTGACAAGACGATGACGGATCTCGCCCGCCAAGCGCGCGCTTTCGGCGAGAGGCGCGTAGGTCCAGATCTCGAGCTGGCCCGCGAAGGGGCGGGCGATGCCCGCTTGGCGGAGCGAGTCGTGAAAGCGCGTGAACTTGGGCGATCCGCCATCGATGCCGGCAACGTAGAGCGGCTTGCCGGTTCCCGCCGCCTCGCACGCCATTGAGACCGAGTCGCCGGTCACAACGATGTGGTCGGCCAACGCCAGCAGACCGAAGTAGGGATTTTCGCCGCTGCCATCCCAGATCATGGCGCCACTGCCTTGTAGTGCAACCCTAAGGGCACCGGCGGCCGCAGACGGCGTACGCCGAGACAGGGTCACCATGAGGCCGGCGCCCTCTTCATTGGTCAGGCCGGCAAGCCGGCCCCCCAGAGCGCGGGCATTTTCCTCGGTCATTCGGTGGGTCCGGCTGGTGCCGCCGATCAGCGCGGCGACACGAGGGCGGGGCAAGGTCTCGTAGGAGGGGGCGAACTGCGCGGCGGCGGCGGCCAATCGTTCGGGTGTCACCCGGGTCAGGGCGCCCCGGCTGGTCAATACATTGGGCCCGCGCAGTCGATCGTGCTCAGGCACCACCACCAAATCGAAGCGCGCCGGCGGCAGCTTGGCGTCTTGGATCTGCACCACGAAGCTGGCACCAGCGCTGGCTTTGCGCAAGGCGGCACCGACCGGCGCCGTCGTGCGGCCACAGGCTATGATCAGCGCGGGCCAGGGCGGCGTGGGCCGAGCCTCCAAGAAATGGACGGCACCTAAGGCATCGGGCCACAGACGGGGCGGCAGCCAGCGCCAGGGTGCCTTGACCTCGAGTCGCAGGATCCGGACTTGGCAGCCGAGCGCCTCGGCCAGACCGAGGCTCTGGTTCTCGTGGCCGGCCTTGCCGTCGCTCAGGATCCAGCAGTCTGGCGCTTGGTTTGCCATGGTCTGGCACTCTTGCCGTGCACCGGTCGCCGCGCAAGCCGTTTGGCAAACGCTCTTTTGTTGAAGGGAGCCGGATTGGGAAATATAATTGCGCGCATTAGCCACGCGACGACATAGCCTTGCGGGAGAAGCGCCATGCGCCGGGTCAAGCTCGACCGGATCGATCTCAAGATCATTCGGGACCTTCAGGCCGACGGCCGGATGACCAATGTGGAGCTGTCCCAGCGTGCCGGCATTTCGGCGCCACCCTGCTTGCGCCGGGTGCGGGCGCTCGAGCAGGCCGGCTACATCCGTGGCTATCACGCGGAGGTCGACGCCGAGCGCCTGGGCTTCGAGGTCATGTTCTTCGCCCTGGTCGGCCTGGACAATCAGTCGGATGCGGTCTTAAGCGGCTTCGAGCAGACGGTCGGCCATTGGCCAGAGGTGCGCGAGTGCCACATGGCGCGCGGCCCCCATGACTTCGTGCTCAAGATCGTCGCCTTCAACACAGCGCACGAAAACGAGCTGACCCAAAAGCTGACCGCAGCACCCCACGTCGCCACGGTGCAGACCATGCAGGTCATCAGAACCTCGAAGGACGTCGCAGGCGTGCCGCTGGAGCTGGAGCCTCAAGACCCAGCCCTCGACGGTTAGACGAACCGTATTTCCAGAATTTCGTAAGTCTTCTCGCCCTTGGGCGTGGTGACGTCGACCGAGTCGCCGACCTCCTTGCCGATCAGGGCGCGCGCCAAGGGCGCGGTGATCGCCAGACGGCCGGCCTTGACGTCGGCCTCGAGTTCGCCGACCAACTGATAGGTCAGCTCCTCTTCGGTGTATTCGTCGACCAGTTTGACGGTGGCGCCGAAGGTCACCGTATCGCCCGACAGGCTCGAGACGTCGATCACCTGGGCTCGGGCCATCTTGTCCTCAAGCTCGGCCACGCGGCCCTCGATGAAGCTCTGGCGTTCGCGCGCCGCGTGGTACTCGGCGTTCTCCGACAGATCGCCGTGCTCGCGCGCCGCGGCGATCGCCTTGATCACCTCGGGCCGGGCCACGGACTTCAGGTGCTTGAGCTCTTCTTCGACACGCGCCCACCCCGGGGCGGTCATTGGCACTTTGTCTTGCATGCGTGGGTTCTCGATCCCGTCCAACCGCCGCCCCCTGCCGGTCCCAGGACCCGCCGAGGCGGCTCATACTTGGGCTAAAATGACCCCTTAAAATAAGACTGAAGCGGGGCAACTTCAAGCTGGCCGCGCTTCATGGCGGAAATTGCCTGGATCGCGGCAATCGCACCGGCAACGGTCGTATAATAGGGAATCCCGTCGGTCAAGGCGGTTCGACGGAGTCCGAAGCTATCGGCGATCGCCTTGGCGCCCTCCGTGGTGTTCAGCACGAGCTGGACCGTGCCCGATTTCATGGCATCGACAATGTGGGGCCGGCCCTCGTAGACCTTGTTGATCGTAGTCACCGGCAGCCCCTGGTCCTCCAGGTGACGCGCCGTCCCGGTCGTCGCCAAAAGCTCGAAGCCAAGCTCGGTGAGCTGCCGGGCAAGCGGCGACATGGCCTGCTTGTCGGCGTCCTTGACCGAGATGAAGACCCGGCCGTCGCCCGGCAACACGACCCCCGCGCCGAGCTGGGACTTGAGGAAGGCATTGGCAAAATCGGCGTCCAGGCCCATGACCTCGCCGGTCGACTTCATCTCGGGGCCAAGCATGACGTCGACGCCGGGAAAGCGCGCGAAGGGGAAGACGGCTTCCTTGACCGCCACTTGGCTGCCCCGGCGTTGCTCCAGGTCGAAGGACGCCAGCTTGGCGCCTGCCATGACCTGCGCTGCCACCTTGGCGATCGGCACGCCGCTCGCCTTGGCGACGAAGGGCACGGTGCGGCTTGCCCGGGGATTGACCTCGAGGATGTAGATGTCGCCGTTCTGCACCGCGAATTGGACGTTCATCAGGCCGACCACGCCAAGGCCCTCGGCCAACCGGGCGGCTTGTTCGCCAATCTCGTCGACCACTGACTTGGGCAAGGTATGGGGCGGCAACGAGCAGGCCGAGTCGCCGGAATGGATACCGGCCTCCTCGATATGCTCCATGACGCCGGCGATGTAGACCGCTTCGCCATCAGCCACAACGTCCACGTCGACCTCGGTCGCCTGGCGCAGGTAGCTGTCGATCAGCACCGGGTTCTTGCCCGAGACCTGGACCGCCGAGCCGATGTAGCGGGCAAGCTGATCGCCGTCGTAGACGATCTCCATGGCGCGCCCGCCGAGCACGTAGGACGGCCGGATCAGCACCGGATAGCCGATCCGCTCGGCGACCGCCCGAGCCTGCTCGGCCGAGCGGGCGATGCCGTTGGCCGGCTGCTTGAGGCCGAGCCGCTGGAGCAGCTCTTGAAAGCGCTCCCGGTCCTCGGCCAGATCGATAGCGTCGGGCGAGGTGCCAAGGATCGGAATCTCGGCCGCCTCCAAGGCGTGGGCCAGCTTGAGCGGAGTCTGGCCGCCGAACTGCACAATCACGCCCTTGAGCTGACCCTTCTTCTGCTCGACCCGGCAGATCTCGACCACGTCTTCTGCGGTCAAGGGCTCGAAGTAGAGCCGGTCGGAGGTGTCGTAGTCAGTCGACACGGTCTCCGGATTGCAGTTGACCATGACGGTCTCGAAGCCGGCTTCCTTCAGCGCGTAGACCGCGTGGACGCAGCAGTAATCGAACTCGATGCCCTGGCCGATGCGGTTCGGCCCGCCGCCCAGAATGATCACCTTGTCGCGCGCGCTGGGCTCCGCCTCGCAGTCGGCGCCGGCGAAGGTCTCGTAGCTGCCATACATGTAGGGCGTGATCGAGGGGAACTCGCCGGCGCAGGTGTCGATCCGTTTGAAGGCGGGACGGACACCAAGCGTGGCGCGGCGGGCGGCGACGTCGGATTCCTTGAGACCACAGAGCTGCGCCAGGCGCTGATCGCTGAAACCCCGTTGCTTCAAGCCATGAAGCGCGGGGCCCGAGTCAGGCAAGCCGGACGCCCGCAGCTCGGCCTCTTCGGCCACCAGGCCCGCGACCTGCTCCAGGAACCAGGGGTCCATCTTGGTCGCGCTCTGGATCTCCTCCATAGTCATGCCCAGGCGCAGAGCCTGGGCGACCGTCAGCAGCCGGTCCGGCCTGGGTTGGGCCAGGAAGCCGCGCACCGCGTCTCGGTCAAGCGCGCCCTGGGCGTCAAAAGCGCCCGGGATCTTCACCTCGTCGAGCCCGCTCAAGCCGGTTTCCAGTGAGCGTAGGGCCTTCTGCAGGGACTCCTGGAACGAACGGCCGATCGCCATGGCCTCGCCGACCGATTTCATGGAGGTGGTCAAGTAGGGATCGGTGCCGGCGAACTTCTCGAAGGTGAAGCGCGGTATCTTGGTGACCACGTAGTCGATGGTCGGCTCGAAGGAAGCCGGCGTGACCTTCGTGATGTCGTTGTCGAGCTCGTCGAGCGTGTAGCCGACCGCCAGTTTCGCGGCGATCTTGGCGATCGGAAAGCCGGTCGCCTTGGAGGCCAGCGCCGAGGAGCGCGAAACCCGGGGGTTCATCTCGATGATCACCAGCTCGCCGGTCTTAGGGTTGACCGCGAACTGCACGTTGGAGCCGCCGGTGTCGACGCCAATCTCGCGCAGGCAGGCGATCGAGGCGTCGCGCAGGATCTGGTATTCCTTGTCGGTCAGGGTCAGCGCCGGCGCCACCGTCACCGAGTCGCCGGTGTGGATCCCCATGGGATCGACGTTCTCGATGGAACAGACGATGATGCAGTTGTCGGCTCGGTCACGCACCACCTCCATCTCGAACTCTTTCCAGCCGAGCACCGACTGCTCGATCAGCACCTCGGTGACCGGCGAAGCGCGCAAGCCCCCGGTGACGATCTCCTCGAATTCATCAGGGTTGTAGGCAATGCCACCGCCGGTGCCGCCAAGCGTGAAGGACGGCCGGATGATCGCTGGCAAGCCGATCTCGGGCAGGGCCTCGAGTGCCGCCTCGAAGGTCTTGACCAGGTGCGAGCGCGGGCTTTTCAGGCCGATCTTGTCCATCGCCTCGCGGAACAGCTGGCGGTCCTCGGCCTTGTCGATAACGTCGGCCTTGGCGCCGATCATCTCGACGCCAAGCTTCTCCAATATGCCGCTGCGCTCCAGAGTGAGGCCGTTGTTGAGCGCGGTCTGCCCTCCCATGGTCGGCAAGAGGGCGTCCGGCCGTTCCTTCTCGAGTATCTTCGCCACAACGTCGGGCGTGATCGGCTCCACATAGGTCGCATCCGCCAGGCCCGGGTCGGTCATGATGGTCGCCGGGTTGGAGTTGACCAGGATCACCCGGTAGCCCTCCTCGCGCAGGGCCTTGCAGGCCTGGGCCCCGGAATAGTCGAACTCGCAGGCCTGGCCGATGATGATCGGCCCGGCCCCGATGATCAGCACGGACTCGATGTCGCTTCGCTTGGGCATGGACACTCGCACGCAGCGCCGCCGGTCGCCCGGCGCGCGTTGAGACGGAACAGAGGTGAATCGCAAGTGCGACTTGTGCCACGGCGCCCCGGTCATGAAAAGCGGAAAGCAAGGGCATCGCGCACACGGACGCTTCAAGGCGAGTTGAAGCGCGGTGATTGGCGCCCCGTGGCGCTCGGCCCGACATGGCAGGCAAGGACCTGGAAACCACTCATCAAGAGGCACATAGCCATGCGTAAAGTCGTCTTCGGAGCCCTCGCCCTGGCACTAACCGGGTTGGCCGCTCCGGTCTCCGCCCAGCCGACCGGCCTCGAAGCGGGCGCCGTCGAGTTCGCCCGCGGCGGGCCGGATCGTGGCGCCGGCGAAACCGACCCCTTCCGGGAGTTGCGCCAGCAGAACAAGAGCAAAGGCAAATCAAAGAACGCGGAGGGCTAAAGCCCGCCGCCTCTAGGCCGGGCCGGCGGACCCCCAGGCCGGCCCGGCCGCCCCGCTCACGCTGCCCCCTTTGCCGGCGCGACCCTAGGGGCCATATTAGGGGCTATGTCGTCGACCCTTCCCGAGCCCCTGGCCCAACCGGCTGCCCCGCTGCCACCCGGCAAGTTCCGCCTCACCTCGGACTTCGCGCCGGCCGGCGATCAGCCCCAGGCGATCGTCGAGCTGACCGATGGACTGGGACGCGGCGAGCGCGACCAGGTGCTGCTCGGCGTGACCGGCTCGGGCAAGACCTTCACCATGGCCAAAATCATCGAGGACCTGCGCCGCCCGACCCTGATCCTGGCGCCCAACAAGACGCTGGCCGCCCAGCTCTACGGCGAGATGAAGGGCTTCTTCGACGACAACGCGGTCGAGTACTTCGTCTCCTACTACGACTACTACCAGCCCGAGGCCTACGTGCCGCGCTCGGACACCTACATCGAGAAGGAAAGCTCGATCAACGAGCAGATCGACCGCATGCGCCACTCGGCCACGCGCGCGCTCTTCGAGCGGCGCGACGTGGTTATCGTCGCCTCGGTCTCCTGCATCTACGGCATCGGCTCGCCTGAGACCTACGCCAAGATGACGGTCACGGTGAAGGCCGGCCAGGAACTCGACCGCTCGACCTTCCTAAAGCAGCTGGTCGAGCTGCACTACCGGCGCAATGACGTGGCCTTCGCGCGCGGCTGCTTTCGGGCGCGCGGCGACAGCCTGGAGATCTTTCCGGCGCACTATGAGGACCGCGCCTGGCGGCTCTCCCTGTTCGGCGACGAGGTCGAGTCGATCCACGAGTTCGACCCGCTGACCGGCGAGAAGACGTTGGCCTTGGAGGAGATCAAGGTCTACGCCAACAGCCACTACGTGACCCCGCGCCCGACCCTTCAGCAGGCCGCCAAAACCATCAAGTCCGATCTTAAGCTCAGGCTCGAGGAGCTGGTCTCCGGCGGCAAGCTGCTCGAGGCCGAGCGCCTGGAGCAGCGCACCACCTTCGATCTGGAGATGATCGAGGCCACCGGATCTTGCGCCGGCATCGAAAACTATTCGCGCTATTTGACCGGCCGGGCGCCGGGCGAGCCGCCGCCGACCCTGTTCGAATATCTGCCCGACGACGCCCTGCTGTTCGTCGACGAGAGCCACGTCACCGTGCCCCAGCTGCACGGCATGTACCGCGGCGACTACGCGCGCAAGTCGACGCTTGCCGAGTATGGCTTCCGCCTGCCGTCGTGCATCGACAACCGGCCGCTCAAGTTCGAGGAGTGGGAGGTCATGCGCCCGCTCACGGTTTTCGTCTCGGCGACGCCGGGCCCTTGGGAGCTCAACCAGACTGGCGGCGTCTTCGTCGAGCAGGTCATTCGGCCGACCGGCCTGATCGACCCGGTGTGCATCCTGCGCCCGACCGAGAGCCAGGTCGACGACCTGATCGCCGAGTGCCAGGAGGTGGTCAAGGGCGGGTCCCGGGTGCTGGTCACCACCCTGACCAAGCGCATGGCCGAGGACCTGACCGAGTACATGCACGAGGCCGGCCTCAAGGTGCGCTACATCCACTCCGACGTGGACACGCTCGAGCGCATCGAGATTATCCGCGACCTGCGTCTGGGCACCTTCGACATCCTGGTCGGCATCAACCTGCTGCGCGAGGGGCTGGACATTCCCGAATGCGCCCTGGTCTGCATCCTGGACGCCGACAAGGCCGGCTATCTGCGCTCGACCACGGCCCTGGTGCAGACCATCGGCCGGGCGGCGCGCAACATCGACGGCCGGGTCATCCTCTATGCTGATCAGATGACCGACAGCCTGACCGCCGCCCTGGAGGAAACCAACCGGCGGCGCGAGAAGCAGCAGGCCTACAACGCCGCCAACGGCATCACCCCAGAGTCGGTGCGCAAGGGCATCTCCGACATCCTGAACAGCGTCTACGAGCGCGGCGATCACGTTACCGTGGCAACCGGCGACGAGACCACGCAGCACCTGGTCGGGCACAATCTGCGTGCCTATATCGACGACTTGGACGCCCGCATGCGCGCGGCCGCCGCCGATCTGGAGTTCGAGGAAGCCGCCCGACTGCGCGACGAGATCCGCCGGCTCGAGGCCAAAGACCTGGAGCTGCCGGGCTCGACCGGCGGCGGCCAACTGGCCGAGCGGATTCGGGGCGCAGACGCCAAGTCGCGCTCCAAGCGCGGCAAGGGCCGGCGGCGGCGCGGGCCATAGGGCGCGTAGTGCCAGGAGGACGAAGATGGTGGAGAAAGTCGTCAAGAGCCCTGCCGAATGGCGCGACCTCTTGACCCGCGAGCAGTTTCACGTGACCCGGCGAGGCGGTACCGAGCGCGCCTTCACCGGCCGCTATCACGACTGCAAGATGCGTGGCGTTTATCTCTGCGTCTGCTGCGAGGCGGAGTTGTTTCATTCAGAGACCAAGTTCGATTCCCGTACCGGCTGGCCATCGTTCTGGCAGCCGATCCACGAGCAGGCGGTTGCCGAACACGAGGACCGCACTCTGTGGATGGTGCGCACCGAGGTGACCTGCCAGCGCTGCGACGCTCACCTGGGCCATGTCTTTCCGGACGGGCCCGAGCCGACCGGCCTGCGCTATTGCATGAACTCCGCCGCGCTCAAGCTCCAGGCGGAGGGCGAGGGTGACTAAAGCGTTGAATTTTCGGCCCCCGCACCGCATTTAGTCCTGAGTGGCACCGGCTCGCCGGTTGCCGCGCGTAGGGGGAAAGGCACGAATTGGATTGACGCGCCCCGGCCAGGGCGGGTCAGGTGTGGCCGGAACCTGCGGCCGAGCCTAGGTGGCGCCGAGCGGCACCGGACCCGGGCACGAGCGGCAGCACGTCGGGACTGTGAAGCGTTGTGATTGTCTTAACCTTGTTCCTGGTGTTCTGCGGTCTCGTGCTGCTGTTCGGCGGCGGCGAGCTACTGACCCGTGGCGCGGTCAGCATGGCCCAGGCGCTCGGCATGTCTCAGCTCTTGATCGGCCTGACCGTGGTCGCGGCGGCAACCTCCATGCCCGAGCTGGTGGTCGCTCTGGCCGCCGCGCTGGAAGGTTCGCCCGACATTGCAATCGGCAACGTGGTCGGCTCCAACATCGCCAACATCGCGCTGATCCTGGGCACCGCCACGGTGATCTGCCCAATGGCCGCCAATCCCCACAAGGTGACTCGCGACGGCCTTGCCATGGTCGGCGCAACGGCGCTTTTCATCGTGGTCGCCTGCACCGGCACGATCGGGCGTCTCGAGGGCCTCGGCCTGCTGGCAATGCTGGGCCTTTACCTGGCTTACAGCTACTACAACGACCGCGGCCGCCAAACCGCCCGCGAAGAGGAAGAGGTTACCGAGGCCGAAAGCCAGCATTGCGACTCGCTTTGGAAATGCGCAGGCCTGGTCGTGCTCGGTGTTGTGCTGCTGGTGATCGGCTCCCACCTGCTGGTCGAGGGCGCGATCGATCTGGCACGGGCCGCCGGCGTCTCGGAGGCGGTGATCGGCCTGACACTGGTCGCCGTCGGCACCTCCCTGCCCGAGCTCGCCACGGCGATCGTCGCGAGTTATCGGCGTCATCCAGAGGTCGCGCTCGGCAACGTGCTGGGCTCCAACGTCTTTAATCTGCTTGCCATCATCGGCATCGTCGCCTTCGTCAAGCCGCTCAAGGTCGCGCCGGAAATTCTCACCTTCGATCTTTGGGTCATGGCGGCGATCACTCTGGCGCTGCTGGGCTTTCTCTATCTCGGCCGAACGATTGGCCGCTGGCATGGCCTCTGCTTCCTGGTGGCCTATAGCGCCTACATGGTCTTGCTGTTCGTTCGCGGTTGAGAAGACTGGAGCTCGCACCCATGACTTCCCTGCAGGATCAAGGCATCTTCCTCACCGGTCAGACACTGGTTCTGCGCGAGTTGGTGGTCAGCTGCCACATCGGCGTGACCGAGGCCGAACGGGCAGAGACTCAGCGCCTGCTGCTGACGCTGGAGGCGCAGGTCCGCCCCCAGGCACCGAGCAACGACGATGTCGCGGAGGTAGTCGACTACGGCGCCGCCGCCCGCCAAGTGCGCGCGGCTTGCGCCGCGACCAAGGCGAAGCTGCTGGAAACGCTCGGCGCGGAGATTGCCGCCGCCCTGTTCGGCGAACCTCGGATCGAACGGCTTCACCTTCGGATTGAGAAGTTGGACCGCTATCAGGACATGGCCGGGATCGGCGTTGCGCTGGAATTCGCGCGATCCGTGGACGCTCCGGCGACGAGCGGCGATCGAGGTTGAGTGATATCCTCTAAGGCACTGGCCCGACGATGATTCTTATGCTCTCCCGCCGGGAGTTGTTCACAATGACCAGGGCCCTGTTCGGAACCTCTGAAATCGCCGGTTGAAATCTGGAATGTGACGGTAATAAGGCGCTTGACTTCGTTTTAGCTCTTTAGAATCAACGTATTAGAAATTTTGCCTAAATTTTAGGCAAGATTTACAAAACTTTGATTCTACTAACTCCAGGGATTTGCCGGGGGCGATATCCCAAGACTTATCCACAAGATTCGTGGATAGCTGAAATGGCCGCGCGGGCAGCACGCACAGGGCTTTGTTGACGGGCGCGGTGGGACTTGAAAAAGTGCGCCATGGCAAGACCCCAGGGACGACGGCGCGCAAACGATCCGACGGCGGGCGGCAAGCGCGCGGCCATGGCCCCGGAAACCGACACACAACAAGCCGAAACGGAGCGCCAAAGCGAGACGAGCTCCCTGGCACGCGGCATGGCGGTCATCGCCGAGCGGCTCAAGAGCCTCCCGCTCTCGCCCGGCGTCTACCGCATGATCAATCGGCGCGGCGACGTGCTCTACGTGGGCAAAGCGCACAGCTTGCGCAAGCGGGTTGCCAACTACGCACAGCCGGCCAAGCTGCCGCGCCGATTGCAGCGCATGGTCGCCGAGACGGCACGGCTCGAAGTAGTGACCACTCATACCGAGATCGAGGCGCTGCTGCTCGAGAGCAACCTGATCAAGCGCTTCCAGCCGCGCTACAACGTGCTGCTGCGCGATGACAAGTCCTTTCCCTACATTCTGCTGACCAAGGATCACGCCACGCCGCAGATCACCAAGCACCGGGGCGCTCACGCGCGCGAGGGCGACTACTTCGGACCCTTCGCCTCGGCCGGCGCGGTCAACCGCACGATCACCGCCCTGGAAAAGGCGTTTCTCTTACGCTCCTGCTCGGACTCGGTGTTCGCCAGCCGCACGCGGCCGTGCCTGATGTACCAGATAAAGCGCTGCGCGGCGCCCTGCGTCGGCCTGATCTCGAGCGACGACTACCAGCGCCTGGTGGCCCAGACGCGAGCTTTTCTGACCGGCCGCTCTGACCATGTCCAGCAGGAGCTGAGCGACGCCATGCAGAGCGCCTCGGACCGGCTGGACTTCGAGGCCGCCGCGGTCTACCGGGACCGCATCAAGGCGCTCGCGCACATTCGCTCCCACCAAGACGTCAACGTTGAGGGCCTGGATGACGCCGACGTCATCGCCGCGACTCAAGACGCCGGGCAAACCTGCATTCAGGTTTTCTTCTTCCGGGCCGGGCGCAACTATGGCAACCGCGCTTACTTCCCGTCACATGACCGTAACCTGGACGTGGTCGCCGTGCTCTCGGCCTTTGTCGCCCAATTCTACGACGACAAGCCGCCGCCTGGGCTTCTGCTGCTGAGCCACGAGATCGAAGAGCGCGAGCTGGTCGCTCAAGCGCTCGCCCAGCGCGCCGGACGCAAGGTCACCTTGCACGAGCCCAAACGCGGCGCCCGGCGCAAGCTGCTGGAGGCCGCCTTGCAGAACGCCCGGGAAGCGCTCGCCCGGCGCCTGAGCGAGAGTTCGAGCCAGCGCCGCCTGCTCGAGGAGCTGGCCCAGCGCCTCGGCCTGGAGGCCGCGCCCGAGCGTATAGAGGTCTATGACAACAGCCACATACAGGGCGCCAGCGCCTACGGTGCAATGATCGTAGCCGGACCCGAGGGCTTTCGAAAGTCGGCCTACCGGAAGTTCGGGATCAAGGGTGCGCGGCCGCGCGACGCCAAGGACGAGGCGGACGGTTTCTCGCCGCGCGACGACTACGCGATGATGCGCGAGGTCTTAACCCGGCGCTTTTCTCGCGCGCTGAAGGAGGATCCCGAGCGGCAGTCCGAACAGTGGCCCGATTTGGTGCTGATCGACGGTGGACGCGGCCAGCTCGGCGTCGCCCGAGAGGTCATGGCGGAGCTCGGCTTGGAGGATTTGGCCGTCGCCGCGATCGCCAAGGGCCCGGACCGGGACGCCGGTCGCGAGCGAATCTTCCAGGACAAGGCCGCGCCGCTTTTGCTGCGACCACGGGACCCGGTGCTCTATTTCCTGCAGCGCCTGCGCGACGAGGCCCACCGCTTTGCCATCGGCAGCCACCGCAAGGGCCGCAGCGCGGCCCGTCTGCGCTCGGCCCTGGACGACATTCAATCGGTCGGCGCCAAGCGCAAGAAGGCGCTTCTGCACCATTTCGGCTCGGCCCAAGCGGTCCGCCAGGCAGGCTTAAGCGACCTGGAAGCGGTCGAGGGGATCAGCAAGGCGGTCGCCCAGAAGATCTATGACCACTTCCACGGCGCGCCGTGATTCGCGTGAGAGGCCTTGCGGCAGGGCGAAGGAGCTGTGATACAAGGGGCCGGCGCGGCCCAGGAAAAGGCGATGCTGACCAGTCTGCCAAACCTTCTGACGCTTGCCAGGATCATGATCATCCCGGTCCTGGTGGCACTCTTGTTCATCAACGAGCCCCTGGCCCGTTGGGCGGCCTGCGCCTTGTTCTGCCTGGCGGCGATCACCGACTATTTCGACGGCTATCTGGCGCGCCACCGCAACGAGGTCTCGGCGCTCGGCCGCTTTCTGGACCCGATCGCCGACAAGCTTTTGGTCGCCGCCGCGATCCTCATGCTGGTGGCGATCGGCGCGATTCGCGGCTGGGTGATCCTGCCGGCTTTGGTGATCCTGTGCCGGGAAATCCTGGTTTCGGGCCTACGGGAGTACCTGGCGGAGATCCGCGTGCCTCTGCCGGTCAGCCAGCTAGCCAAATGGAAAACCGCGATCCAGCTCCTGGCGCTCGGCATCCTGATCGTCGGCGAGAGCGCGCCGGCCGGCACCGTGGTCCAATTGATCGGCGAGATCGGTCTGTGGCTGGCCGCGGCTCTGACCCTGATAACCGGTTACGATTACCTGCGGCGCGGGCTCCAGCACATGCTCGCGGACCAGTGAGACCAGACACGCCATGAAAATTTTCGGACTGGCCGGGTGGAGCGGCAGCGGCAAGACCACCTTGATGACCCGCCTGATCCCGGCGGTGGTCGCCCGCGGCTTCTCGGTCTCTACGGTCAAGCACGCCCACCGCGGCTTCGACATCGACCAGCGCGGCAAGGACTCTTACGAGCACCGTGAGGCTGGCGCCAAGGAGGTCATGATCGCCTCGGCCAAGCGTTGGGCTCTGATGCACGAGTTGCGCACCGACCACGAGCCCACTATCCACGAGCTGATCGCAAACATGGCGCCGGTCGACCTGCTGCTGGTCGAGGGCTTCAAGCAGGCCGACTACGACAAGATCGAGGTCCACCGGGTGGCCAACGGCAAGCCCCTGCTGCTGCCCAAAGACCCGCGCATCGTGGCGCTCGCCAGCGATCAGCACCTCGATGCTGGGCACCTTCCGCGCTTCGATCTGAACGACGCCGAGGCAATCGCCGGCTTCATCGTGGCCCATTGCGGGCTGGTTCCGGCGCCCCAGGGAGTGGCCTAAAGCAATGGCCCAACTGAGCGACGACTGCTTCGCCCATGGCGGGCGTCTGATGACCGTCGCGGAGGCCTTCGATCTGCTCGCCGAGAAGGTTGGGCCGGTGACCGAGCCGGAGCCGATTCCCGTCGCCGAAACCCTGGGCCGGGTGCTGTTGGAGGCGGTGCGTTCCGAGTACGACGTGCCGCCGGGCGACAACTCGGCGGTCGACGGCTACGCGGTCTATTTCGACGACCTCAATGAGGCCGAGGAGACCCGCTTGCCGGTGACCGGTCGGGCGGCCGCCGGCCATCCCTTGGGACGCGCCCAGTCGCGCGGCGAGGCGGTGCGCATTTTCACCGGCGCGCCCATGCCCGCCGGCCCCGACACTGTGCTGATGCAAGAGGACTGCCGCCTTGAGGGCGACGATGTTGTGCTGCCCCCGGGCATCAAGCGAGGCGCCAACCGACGCCTGAGCGGCGAGGATGTGGAAAGCGGCGCGATCGTGCTCGCCGAGGGCTTGCGCCTGCGCGCCCAAGACCTGGGTCAGGCGGCGGCGGTTGGACGGCGCGAATTGATGGTCTCCCGTCCGCTTTCGGTAGCGCTCTTCTCGACCGGCGACGAGCTGCGCGAACCGGGCAGCCCCTTGCCGGCCGGCTGCATCTACGATTCAAACCGCTTCACGGTCGGCGCTCTGTTGCGCGGCCTGGGCTGCGCGGTCAAAGACCTGGGCATCCTGCCCGACCGGCCCGCGGTCATCGAGGCGGCGCTCAAGACCGCCGCTGGCGTTCATGACCTGGTGGTCACCTCCGGCGGCGTCTCGGTCGGCGAGGAGGATCATGTCAAGCAGGCGGTCGAGCGCCTCGGCCACCTGCACCTTTGGCGCCTGGCGATCAAGCCGGGCCGGCCGATTGCGCTTGGCCAAATCGGCCAAGTGCCGTTCGTCGGCCTGCCCGGCAACCCGGTCGCCGTCGTGGTCACCTTCCTCAACCTGGTGCGGCCCATGATCCTGCGCCTGATGGGCGGCCAGGCGAGTCCGCCCCATCTCTTCCGGGTCGCGGCGGCTTTCGACCACAAAAAGAAGAAGGACCGCCGGGAGTGGGTGCGCGCCCGCCTGGAGCCCGACGGGGCCGGCGGCCTGCGGGCCGTCAAGTTCCCGCGCGAGGGTGCCGGTATCCTCTCGTCCCTGGTCGAGTCCGACGGCCTGGTCGAGCTGCCCGAGGAGATGACCCGCCTGGAAGCGGGCACGCCGGTCGACTTCTTGCCGTTTAGCGAGGTCACCTCATGAAGCTGCTCTATTTCGCCTGGCTCAAGACCAAGACCGGGATCTCCGAGGAGGAGATCACGCCGCCGGAGGACGTGACCACCGTGGGCGCGCTCTTGGAATGGCTCAAGGCGCGCAGCCCGGGGCACGGCGACGCCCTGGCCGACCTGGGCGCGGTTCGGGTCGCGGTCAATCACGAGTACGCCGACCACAAGGACCCGGTCAGCCCGGACGACGAGGTCGCCCTCTTCCCGCCGGTGACCGGGGGCTAGGGCGCGATGATCCGGGTGCAGGAGGAGGATTTCGATCTGGGCGCCGAGTTGGCAGCGCTGACCCGGGGCAAGACCTCCGTCGGCGGCCTCGCGGTCTTCGTCGGCTTGGTGCGCGACATGGCCGGCGGCGACGCGGTGAAAGCCATGACCCTGGAACACTACCCGGCGATGACCGAGGCCATGCTGGAGCGCATAGACGCCGAAGCGAAACAGCGCTGGCCGCTCGAAGACACGTTGATCGTGCACCGGGTCGGGCGCTTGCTGCCGGGCGAGCAAATCGTTTTGGTCGCTTGCACCAGCGCCCACCGACAGGCCGCCTTCGATGGCTGCCAGTTTCTGATCGATTGGCTTAAGACCAAGGCGCCATTCTGGAAGCTGGAAGACGGCCCGATCGGCGCCAAATGGGTCGAAGCGCGCGCCTCCGACGACGAGGCCGCGAAGCGCTGGAAGACCAAAACCGACGCCGGTTGACCCCCCTTTAGCCATAGGCGCGCGATAAGCGCTTGCCGGCTACTTATTGAAATCCGGAAAGACCATTCGTTCGGTGAAGCCAGAGATAAACGCGAAGGCAAAGACCTTCGCGCTCGGGCTCAAGCCGATGTCCTTGACCAGGTCCGACTGCACGAATCCGGCGTGAAACAGTATGAACAGGATCACGGCGCCCAGTGCCCCCAAAAGGGGCTTGGTCAAGGTATAGCGCATCACATAGGCGTCCTCGCCCGGCACCGAGGCTCGCCTGCGCACCTTGATAGCGACGCTGAAGAAGCCGCCGGTCAGGCCGCCTAGATAGACGAAGGCCAGGACATGGCTGTTCAGCACGTTGTGCAGCCAATCCCACCAGCCCCCGAGCCACCCTGCAATCGTGCCGGTCTGATCGTCGGCGCCCGTGGCATCCGCGGCCTCTGCCGGAGGCTGGCCCTCGATCAACTTCATACAATGGGGGCTGGACGCATAGTCGCCGACGCACAGGATCTGCCGTTCGTTGGCTATGAGAATGAAGGACAGAATGAAGAGCACGATGACCGCCCAGGTGTAGGCCCTAATGTTCAGGAATTGTCGACGCATGCGGCTCGTGCGGATGCTATTGAAGCGCTCCAACAGAGCCTTGAGCTGACGTTTGACCTGATTGTCGTTGCTGCCCGAGCTGTCCATGGTCTCGGCGAGCCGCTGAATCATGTCGGCGATCTCGGTATCCTTCGAGAGCGCGAGGCGATAGGCCTCTTCCCGGCAAGAATCCACCTGGCCCGCCAAATCAGCGCCCTTCAGCACATGATCAGTCAGGATGAGCCGAACCCGGGTTAGTTCCCGCCAGGCGAAGCTGAGGTGGTCTTCTTGGGTAGAGAGGTAGTTCCAACGGATGTTGGTCAATATCTTGTAGCAGGTCTCCAGCTTCAAACAGATCTTGCAGCGCTCTTCTTCCTTGCTGTCGAGCTGGCCAGCCGCTTCCCGTGCGGGACGCTCCTCAGGCTCTTGGTTGTCCGATCGGGTGGCGTCCTCCCTCCTCGCAAACGGCAGATAATCCATGAACTTGAATAAAGCCGTGAAGCCAGCGGATGGCCTTTCCGCTTCGATCTGCTTGATCACAGCGCGGCAATCGTGCTCCTCGGCATAGTGATGCACCATGCGAAACAACGAGATATAGCGTTCGCGCGCTTCCTGCAGATGGATCGGCGAGACGCCGCCCCACGGCTTTTTAGCCCACACACGCTCCCACCAATACTCCTTGAAGATCCCGTCCTGCTCGGACGTTTGACGCTTTATGGCACTCACCCTATGGCTCCCCCAAGCCGCGGCTCCGACACCCGGCCGAGGGCCGGCGTCAGGCCGCATTAACAAACAAGAACTCGCCTTGTTTCAAAAATTTACCATATTTTATAAGAAGATGCGAGAATTTCAGGATCGAAAATCTTCATTCAGAAAGACCCCGATGACCTCCGCCTACGATCCGCTCCTCTGGCACGACAACGCGCTCTACGGCGTCCGCTTCGTGATCGGCGATCCGGCACGGGACGACTGGCGCAGCGATCTCGAACTCGACATCGACCATATTCTCGAGTGGCTCAAGGCCGAGAACGGGCGAATGCGCTTTCGCGTCGTGCCGGCGAGCTTGACCTTTCACGATGTGTGCGACCCCAACTTATCGCTCGACTGGGGCGACAGCGGCTTGCAGACCGCCCTCAATCCCGCCTCGATCGACCGCATCGAGCGTGCCCAGCAGGACCCGGCGGCTCAGAAGATTTGCCTCGACCGGCCCTATTGTCGCTGGCAAGTTCAGTTCAACTGGCCCCGCGCCGGAGCGATTGCCTTCGGTGCCAGCGGTTTTAGCCTGCGCCTGCGCGCGGAGGCCCGGCTGAGCGACGAGCAGTCGCTGCCGCCCGGCGAACGATGTGATTCCTAGTCCGGAGAATTGCCATGAAGCTCGAAGAGATCCAGGCGCTCAAAGGCCGCCAGATTTGCATGTTGCCGAACGGTCTGGAGGCCTTCTACAGCGAACCGCCCGACGCCGAGGGCCTGTGCGGCTTCAAGGTGCCCGGCGAGACCGAGACCCATTGGGTGCATCACGAAAACCTGGTGGACCTAGGCGCCGGGGCGATCTATGCGCGTAACGGCTCGATCGTCAAAACCACCTGATCGGGGTCGCCGAGAGGGTGCCAGAAAATCGTTATGAACTGTGGCCTATATCACATTAATGGCGACTAAGCCGTGCTAGAAAACACACGGCAATAAAGAGCGCCGCCAAGAGGGCCGTTATAGGAGCTGCGCAGCTAAATTTCTTGGGCCAGCCGTCGCACCGAAAATGGGCACGGCCAGGAGTGGTGGCGGACGCCAACTGTCCGCCGCCTATTCCTGTTTGCAACAGTCAATGCAAACAACGTCCGGTCGATTGATTTGCCGATTCGCCTGCCTATTTTTCATATTAACAGTCATCCCGCCTTTCAAATCCCCGATTCATCTTCTCTTCGGGAGTCTCGCCTATTCTATTCTGAGTAAGCGCCTTTTGCGCGCCATGATTGATCGGGACCGTCACCATGGAATTGGACTACCAAGATTACCGCTACATCTTTTGCGTCGTTATTGGGATCGCCTGGGGCATTGTCTATCTGGTTTACAAGAGCCTGAGCGGCACCACACGCGGTTTCATGCTCAATGTGTCGGAGAAGAATGACGAGGGCGACGTCAAGATATTCAATTTTTGGAACCTCGGCCTCTTCTCCTTTCTCACCATGGTTGGCTTCCTCTGGGCGTCAAGCTACGAGACCTCCACGGTATCCGAGGTGATCCGCCGCTCCTGGGACTATCTGGTGGAGCAGAAAATTCTAATCGGCTAGGTTGGCAGCTCAACGACCAACCAATCTCAGAGGCCAACATGACCACCGCCGGATGGCTCGGACCCTTGGGTGCGGCGCGCGTTTTCACCGTCTCCTTCGATGCAGCTCTCGGGTTTTATCGAGATCGTCTGGGTCTCGCCCTTGATGTCAGCCAGCCCGACGTAGCGATCTTCGATACCGGCGGTTGCCGCTTGATTCTGGAAGGCATCGACCCGGACAGCTCGGAGGACCGGAGCCTGGTCGGCCGCTTTGCCGGCCTCTCCTTCACGGTCGAGGACCTCGCAGCTAGCTACCGGACCCTGAGCCAGGCCGGCGTTGCCTTCCTGGGCCCGCCAGTGACACAAGACTGGGGCGGACAGCTGGCCCATTTCAAGGATCCAGACGGCAACATCCTCAGCCTGGTGCAATACCCATGAGCAAGCCCACCGGCCTGCGCGCCGCACCGGTTCTTCAAGTCAGCGACATCAAGCGCAGCGTGGCGTTCTACAAAGACGTACTCGGCTTTGAAGAGGGCGGCCTTTGGGGCGATCCGCCGGCCTTCTCCATCGTCGGGCGCGGCACGGTCACCATCATGCTCGACCAGTCGCGCGACCCCTCGCCCATGCCGGTCAACCAGTACTGGGCCGCCTATGTCTACGTGGACGATGCGAACGCCCTACATCGGGAGTTCGTCGAGGCCGGTGCGGAGATCGTGCGCGGGCCTGAGGACATGTTCTACGGCTGCCGGGACTTCGACGTGCGTGACCCCGACGGTCACCTGATCGCCTTCGGCCAAGATTTGCAGCCCGGGCCGGAGGGCCCCGGGCTATAGGGCCAACGCTGGATCAATGACGGAGCCGGCGAATGGAGGCATGATAGCTTCATCGTCCGTTTGGCGGGGGAGGCAACCATGTATCGCACCATTCTCGTGCCGAGCGACGGCTCGCCGCACGCCAACGACGCGGCGCACGTCGGCGGGCTGCTGGCCGCGCGCTTCGATGCCCGCCTGATCCTCCAACATATCGCCTTGGGCAAGGATGCCGTGCCGAGGGCCCTGCGCGACCAGGCCGAGGCGGGCGAGCTCGGCGAGCTTCTGTTGGACGCCGCCGAGCGCACCGCCCGGACCGCCGGCGCCGAGCGCATCGAGGCGGTCACCGACCGCGGGGACCCCGGCAAACGGATCCTCGAGCGGGCCAACCGGGAGTCGGTGGATCTGATCGTCATGGGCCAGCGCGGCCACGGTCTGCTCCAGGGGCTGCCGGTCGGCAGCGTCACCCACAAGGTTGTACAGGCGGCACCCTGCCGCTGCGCAACCGTGCGTCACCCAAGCGCCGAGGGCGGGCGCAAGGTCGCCGACCTGGAGAGCCTTTTGGTGGCCAGCGACGGTTCGCCCCACGGCATCCGGGCGGTCGAGCTGGCCAGCGACCTGGCAGCCACCACCGGCGCGCGCCTTTCCCTGCTCCACGTGCTGCTCGCCGAGGCAACCCTCGAGGAGCTGCGCCACTTGGTCGATTTCGACCAGCTCACTCCGGCGACCCGCGAGACCCTTGAATTCGACAACACGACCCACGACTCGGAGGAGATCGAGGCCGAGGCCTACCGCTCGGTGGTCGCCGGGTCAGCGGCCCTGGAGGAGATCGGCAAGCTGATCGTCGAGCGCGCCAAAGCGGTTGCCTGTGAGCGCGGCGCCAAGCAAGTCGCCTCGGTGATCCGGGACGGCGATCCCGCCGAACGCATCCTGCAGGGCGCGGAGGCGCAAAAAAGCGGCGCCATCGTGCTCGGCAGCCGCGGCCTCGGCATGCTGAAAAGCCTGGTGCTCGGCAGTGTCTCCAAAAAGGTCGACCGCCTGGCCCACTGCACGACCATCGCGGTGACCTAAGAGCGTCTTTCTGTTGGAGCCGGCACCGGCCCGCGCGCCGAACTCACCGAGCCATAGGTGAGATCTAAACCGCGCAATAGCCCCCATCGACCGGCAGGGTGATGCCGGTCACGAAAGAGGCCGCGTCGGAAGCCAGGAAGACCGCCGGACCGATGAACTCTTCGGGATCGCCGCGCCGGCCAAGCGGCGTGCGGCGCTTCAGCTCCGCTTCCTGGACCGGATCGCTGTGGCGCCCGGCACCGCCGCGCATGTGGTGGCTGGTGTAGCCCGGGTTGATGGCGTTGACCCGAATTCCGTGAGGCCCCCACTCCATGGCCATCTGGCGCACCATCTGGTCGACCCCGCCTTTCGAAGCGCCGTAGGCCAGCAAACCCCGAAAGGCGACCAGGCTGCCGGTCGAGGAGGTGACGATGATCGAGCCGCCCCGGCCACCCGCGATCATGTGCTTTGCCGCCGCCTGGCAGCAGTAGAAGGCGCCGGTCAGATTGACCGCGAGCGTGGTCGACCAGACCTCGTCATCGGTCTCCTCGGCAAGCTGCCCGTAGCCGACACCGTGATTGGCCAGAACGATGTCGAGCCGGCCGAAACGCTCGGCGGCGAAACTGACCAGCGCTTCGTTGTCGGCCCGCTTCGTCGCGTCGAAGGCCAAGCTCTCGGCCTCGGCGCCATTGGCACGCAGCTCCTCGGCCACCGACGAGACTTCGGCCGCGCTCCGGGCGGCGACCACCATTTTGGCGCCGGCCGCCGCCAAGCCACCGGCCATGGCCCGGCCCAGGCCCCGTCCGCCGCCGGTGACCACCGCCACCTTGCCGGAAAGATCGAAGTGAGATCCGCGCATGGCATTCACCGCTCCTGTTGGTCCCGCGCGGAGTGTGGGCGCCGCACGCCGATTGGTCCAGACCCAGGCACTGGCGAATTATTGATGCGGCTGCCAGTTGATGATCTTTATGACGCGCGAGAAGGTTCTTTCTGGAGCTTCCCGCCGCGCGCTAAACTAGGTGCGCTTCGGGGCGAGGGGGAGGAGAAGCCGACATGTCCGAATTGGGGTTCCGTCAGGCGTGCGCCTGGCTCGGCGGCGCGCTCATGGTTTTGAGCACGCTGGTGGCCCAGCCCACACTCGCGGCCGAGGAGGCGGCGGGCGACAAGGCGGTGATCGTGGTCATCCCCGAGGGCCTCGATCCGGCCGAGCGCCAGCAAATCATCGACGAGGTGCTCAAGGGCGAATCCGCCACCGGCGGCGACGCGGCGCAGTCCGAGACTGATACGATCAAGAAGTTCACGGAGGACCTGCACCGGGTCTCCGAGGCGGTCGAGGCAGACATAACGCACCTTGACCGGGTGCCCGGTCTGTTTGCGACCATTCTGGCGCGCCTTACCGAGACGGGGGAGCCCAGCGACGGCCTGACCACAGCTGTGATCGGCTTCTTGATCATCTTCGGCGGCGGCTTTCTGGGCGAGTGCCTGCTGCGTTTCATGTTTTGGAGGGCGCCGAAGGCGACCGTGGAGGCAGTCGGCGAGAGCTTCACCGCCCGCATGGCTTCGTCTTGCGGCTGGCTGATCCGCGAGATCGTCTGCCTGGCGGTCTTCCTGGGCTTGAGCGCGGCGATCTTCTATCTCTTCTTCGACACAACCGAGCCCCAGCGCCAGGCCGCGGCGACCTATTGGCGCGCCTTCATGACGATCCGCGTGATCATGATTCTGACCCGCTTCGCGGTCTCGCCCTTCAAAGGCGCCCAGCGCCTCATTCCCCTGTCGGACGGCGATGCCAAGGCGGTCTATTGGCGTCTTCTGATTTTGGTGACCTTTATCGCGCTCGCATTCTACACCCAGCACCTGGCAACCGACTTCGCGGTCGGACCGCGGGCGGTGCGCGCCTACGGCATTAGCGCGGGCGTCCTGACCGTGCTGCTAGAGGTGCTCTTCGTCTGGCAGCTGCGCCGGCCGATCGGCCAACTGATCATCGCTGACATTCCGGCCCAGACCACGCCGAGCCCGATTAGGCGTACGATCGCGGCTCAGTGGCATGTCTATGCCTCGGTCTACTTCGTCGCGGTGTTCCTGATCGCGCTGTTTCGGGCGATCATCGACGGCGAAGTAGTGGCGCCTCAGGCGCTTGCGACCATGGGACTGGTCATCGTGCTGCCGCTCGCGATCCGGGCGATCCAGCTGCTTCTCGCCGAGCGCTTCCAGAGCGTCAGGGCGCGCGGCGGTGCGGCCTCCTCGATCCGCGCAAACGTCGGCCAGGCACTGCTCAAGATCGTGCCGATCGCCATGGTGCTGGGCGCCCTGGTTCTGATTGGCGCCCTGTGGGGCGTCGACCTCTTTAACCTGACCCGCACCACCGCCGGCGCGGCCTTGCTGGACGCGGCGATCGATATCTGTGCGATCCTACTGATCGCCTATTTCCTGTGGGAGCTGGTCAAGGTGACGATCGACCAGCGCCTCAAGGCCGAGGAGCCGGATCTGCCCGAAGGCGAAAGCGAGGGCGAAGGCGGCAGCGCCGGGGCCTCGCGCCTCTCTACCCTGCTGCCGCTGATCCGCACGACCTTCTTGATCACCTTGGTGGTGATCGTTTTCTTCGTCATCCTCTCGGAGCTCGGCTTCAACATCGGCCCGCTGATCGCCGGCGCCGGGGTGATCGGCCTGGCGGTTGGCTTCGGCGCCCAGACCCTGGTGACCGACGTGATCTCGGGCCTCTTCTTCCTGGTCGACGACGCCTTCCGGCGCGGCGAGTACATCGATGTCGGCCAGGCCAAGGGCACGGTTGAGAAGATCTCGATCCGCTCGCTCCAGCTGCGTCACCAGAACGGGCCGGTGCACACCGTGCCGTTCTCCAAGATCGACACGCTCACCAACTACAGCCGGGACTGGGCGATCATCAAGTTCGAAGTGCGGGTGCCCTTCGAAACCGACATCAACAAGGTGCGCAAGATCGTCAAGAACATCGGCATCGAGATGACCGAGGATCCCGAGCTTGGGCCCATGATGCTGGCGCCGCTGAAGTCCCAGGGCGTCAACCGGATGGACGATTCGGCGCTGATTATCCGCTGCAAGTTCACCGCCGTGCCGGGCAAGCAGTTCCTGGTGCGCCGAGAGGCCTTTACCCGGATCCAGGCCGCCTTCGCCGAGCAGGGCGTCAAGTTCGCCCCGCGCCGGGTCGTGGTCGACGCCCACACACCGGACGCCGCCGCCAAGGCCGCCGCGGCCGTCGCCGAGCAGGAAGAGGCGGCAGCGGGCGCGGGTGCGAAGCCGGCGGCGGGACCGGACGGGTGAGGCTTTAGGCCGTCTCGCGACGGGCTTTGAGGCGCTTGTAGACCACCGGCAGCAGAGAGAGTAGGGAGAGCCCCACCAGGGCCACGATGATCTCGGGCGTCAGCACGCCGGCCAGAGTGAAGGATTCGTTGGCATCGAACACGCTACCCAGGCCGGCACCGACCGAGGCGAAGACGAAGCTGCCCGGAATAATGCCAATGAGGGTCCCGAGCACGTAGGGGCGCAAGCCCATGCCCAGGAACGCCGGCACCAGGTTGACCACGAAAAAGGGGAACAGCGGGATCAAGCGCAGCACCAAAAGGTAGCTGAGCGCGTTGTCCTGGAAGCCCGCCTCCATCTTGCGCAGGAAGGGACCGGCCCGGCGCTTGAGGCTGTCGCCGAGCACCGTGCGCGCCGCCAGGAAAACGCCGGTGGCGCCGATGGTCGCGCCGATCACCACCCAAAGGGTGCCGAAAAGCGCGCCGAAGAGGAATCCGCCGGCCACGGTCAAGACCGCGCCGCCGGGCAGCGACAGGGCGGTCGAGAGGCCGTAGATCGCGAGAAAGGCGAGCACGGCAAGCACGCTGTTCTCGGCGACGAAGCCGCCCAGAAGCTCCCGGTGCTCGCGCAGGGCCTCGAAGGTGACGTAATCGTCGAGCCCGAGCAGGAAGAAGGCAGCGATCCCGCTGGCCAGCACGGCGAGCGGCAGCAGCCGGCGCAGGATCCCCGCCTTTGGAGGCTCTTGAGTCAGGTCGGTCATTTCTATGATCCCATTTACGGCAGGCGCTGCAGCAGGCCGACGATCTTGCGCGTGCGGTCGCTGAACAGGGACGGCGTGTAGTAGCTGCCGGCCGCCCGCTTGTTGACCTCGCCCAGAGTCGGATAGGGCGCGATCGCGCTCGCCATGGCGCCGATCTTGAGCTTGCGGTCGATCGCCAGGATCCAGGGCTGGATCAGCTCGCCGGCATGGGGCCCGGCGATCGAGGCGCCCAGAATCCGGCCTTTGGCATCGAGCACCACCTTGACTAAGCCCTCGGTCTCGCGCTCGGCCTGGGCCCGGTCGTTCTCCTCGAACGACCAGCGCACAACCTTGACTTGATCGCCGAAGCGCTCGCGCGCCTGGGCTTCGGTCTGCCCCACGTGGGCGATCTCCGGATCAGTATAGGTAACCCAGGGTACGGCGTTGTAATTGACCTTGGCTGGCAGGGCGAAAAGCGCGTTCCTGATGACGATTCCGGCGTGGTAGCCGGCCATGTGGGTGAACTGATAGCCGCCCGCCACGTCGCCGATTGCAAAGACCTTCTTGTTCGAGGTGCGCAGGCGGTCGTCAACCACGATGCCCTTGGGCGAAAACTCGATGCCGGCGGCCTCCAGGCCGAGACCCTCCACATTGGCTTTGCGACCGGCGGCGACCAGAAGATGGGAGCCCGCGATCTCGCGCTGGGCGCCATCTTCCGTGATCGTCACCACGATGCCGTTGCCACGCTGGGCGACCTGGTCGATCGCGATGCCCTCGGCCATCTCGACGCCATCGTCGGCCAGGCGCTTGCGGGCGATCTCTGTGACCTCGGGGTCGTCCTTGCCAAGGATCTTGAAGGCCTCGAGCAAGGTCACCCGAGCGCCCAGGCGCCGGTGTGCCTGGGCCAGCTCGGCGCCGATCGGGCCGCCGCCAATGACGATCAAGTGCTCCGGCCGTTCAGTCAGGTCGAACACGTTCTCGTTGGTCAGGTGCGGCACCTGGTCGAGGCCTGGGATCGGCGGCAGGGCAGCCGAGGAGCCGGTCGCCACCACGAATCGACGGGCGCGAATTCGCCGGCCATCGACCTCGACCTCGCGGGGCGAGACGAAGCGTGCCGCCCCTTGGATCACGTTGACGCCCAGGCCGTTGAAGCGCTCGACAGAATCGTGGGGCGCGATGGTCGCGATGACGCCCTTGACGTGGTCGTGGACGCGGGCGAAGTCGACCTCTGGCTCGTGGCCGTTGACGCCGAACTTGCCGCTCGTGCGCACCACATTGGCGGCGTGGGCCGCGGCGATCAGGGCCTTGGACGGCACGCAACCGGCGTTGAGGCAGTCGCCGCCCATCTTGCCTTTTTCGATCAAGACGGTGCGCGCGCCCATCTGGGCCGCGCCGGCGGCCACAGATAGGCCGCCCGATCCGCCGCCGATCACGCAAATATCGGCTTTGATAAGCTCAGTCATGGTTCAAGCTCTCCACGCGGCTCAACTTTTGACGACGATCTTGTAGTCGGGCGTCGGATTGAGCGGGCAAGAGTAGAGGTACTCGCCTTCCTTGAGCTCGATCACGTAGTCCTTGGTGGCGCCTTCGGTGAGCCCGCCGCCGGACACGCTGGGCAGGGTGGCGCGGCCAACCAGGCCCTCGCCGCGCAGCCAGAAGCCGAGCGCATAGGGCACGTCCCGGTTGCTCACACGAAAGACGTACTTACCGGGCTTGAGCTCCAGGGTCTTGGCCGAAGCAAGACGCTCGTCGCCGGTGTCATCGTTGATCGCGGCGCAGTCCGCCTTCTTGGCGGTCTTGTAGCCGTGGTCGACGCCATTTTCCGACTCGATGAATTGGCAGGCGGTCTGGGTCAGCTCGATCACGGTCGGCTGGGCGGCCTGGCCGCTGGCCATCAGGGCCAGACTCAGACCGGTGGCGGCGGCAAATCCAGTGAGGCTACGCTTGAAGTTCATTGGAATTCTCCTCTCGAGTGTTCGTCGGTGCGGGTCTGCCCGACTAGAGGAGAATTTGGGTGCGCCCCGCCCAGGAAACCCATCAAACGCGGGTCACAAATCCGTCAAGGCCCGTGAGCGGCCCGTTGGCGGCTCAGAGGCTGAGATCCAGCGGAACCGCGAGGCTACAGCCGAATTCCCGGTCGAATTCGCAGCTGATCCTGGCGTGTACCCGCCCCTGCTTATCGAAGAAGCGGGCGCGCTCAGCCAGGGGTATAACCGCCTCGTGCCAGACGCCGGGGTGAATGTAGAGGCCGCACCCGCCCTCGAACCGAAAGGCGACGAAGTCCGTCGGCTTGACGTCGTCGCCTGGCAAGGCGAGCGGCACGACGAAGGGACCCGGGTCCAGGGGAAAGAACAGCTGGCCGCCGTCCGGGTGGTAGTTGGCGTGGCGGATCAGCGCTCGGCCATCCTGGCGGCGCCAAGCCAGCTCGTACTGATCGCCGACCGCCTCGTTGCGGCCGTGCAGCACCCCATCGCGCCACCAGAACTCGAACAGCCCCTCGGTGGTGCCGCCCTCGTCGCCGGTGCCGGGATCGACCGGCCGCCAGCCTTGGGCCGGCCAGGTGACGATCTCGATATCGACCGCTTCGGGGTCTTCGACCAGGCGCCCATAACCCTCGAGCGCACTATCGCTGGCCATGACCAAGGGCAGTTCGACGGATTCCAGCGCGGTGACGGTCTGAGTTGCGGCATCCATGGCGCTCCCCTTTCTTCGCGTGCGGCGGGCGCCATTTGGGCATTTTTCGAGACAGCTAGTCAAATTAATAGTTATAGTAAAATCATCGAACAAGTCTTATAAATAAACAATGCGCTACAGCCAACTGAGGGCCTTCGACGCGGTTGCCAGGGAAGGCAGCTTCTCAAAGGCGGCGGATCGCTTGGGCGTGACTCAGCCGGCGGTCACGCTTCAGGTGCGCGCGCTCGAGGACGATCACGGGATTTCTCTCGTTCGCCGTTCGACCCGGGCCCTTGGACTGACCGAAGCGGGCCAGGAGCTTCACCTTCTGACCCGACGCATGTTCGACATCGAGGCGGAGATCGCCGACTATCTAGCGCAAAGCGGCGACCTAACCCGGGGCAGCCTGCTGCTCGGCGCCGATGGTCCCCACGTCATCCTTAAGCTCGTCGCCGCCTTTCAATCGCGCTATCCGGGCCTTGGCCTGCGAGTCGCACTGGGCAATGCCCGGGCGACCTGGCACGACCTGTTGGATCAGAAGGTCGACGCGGCGGTTTTGGCCAACCCTCCGGAGGATTCCCGGGTGCGGGTCCTGCCCCTCGGTCGGCAAGACCTGATGGCGTTGCTGCCCCGGGGCCACCCGCTTGCCGCGCGGTCTAAGGTGGATCTGGCGGCGCTGTTGGATCATCCCGTGATCCTGCGCGAGGCCGGTTCGAATACGCGGCGGGTGATCGAAGCCGAGCTCGCCCGCACCGGCCTGCGCCTGAAACCGGCCCTCGAGCTGGGCAGTCGCGAGGCGGTCTGCGAAGCCGTCGCCACCGGACTCGGACTCAGCTTCATTTACGCCAGCGAGATCACCGAGGATCCGCGAACCCAGGTGGTGACCGTGATAGGCCTGGAGCAGAGCAGCCTGGACACCTTGGTTTATCTGGCCGGAAACGAGACCCGCCGGCCCCTGAAAGCCCTGGTCGAGATCGCCGCGGGACTATTCGCTCCCAGCTAGCGCTACTCGCCGGCGCCGAAGAATCCCTTGAGCACCCATTCGATCGGCGTCACGAGGAACAGCGGACCGACGAAGGAAGCCACCAGAATGGCCCCCATGATTGGCCACCAAACGGGATTGTAGGGCGTGCCGTACACCAGCAGCACGGTCACCATGAGGAAACTGCAAAGGCCGCCGCTGAGGCCAACCATGAGGATACGCAGGCGGCGGCGTCCTTCGGCACTGTTCATCCGGCGGCGGTCCTTATCTTTCGCACGCTGATCAGAAAGTCGCGGTCAGGCCAATCGTGACCACGTTCTCGGTGTACTCGTCGTCTGGATCGGTCGAGTCTCTCAGGCCGAAACCGTAGCTCACCCGACCGCTGAGGTTCTGCGCGATGCGGTACACGAGCTCGCCAATGGCATCGTAGGTGTTGTCCACGCGACCTTCGATCGTGTCGTCGAAATCGGTTCGCCGCCAACCGCCTCGAATGCGCATGTTTAGATCCGGAGTGAGAGATCTTGACCAACGAGCACCGGCGAATTGAATGTCTTCGTCGGTGTCGGAATCGAGGTTTTCCTCTTTCTCGAGTCCGCCGAACACGCTGAAGGTGTTACGTCCGACGTGTGTGACGACATCGGCCACTAAGACCTTTCGCCGCGTCGTCTCATCATTGATGCTGAAGGGCTGGCCGTTGGGGTCGAACTCGTTGCCCGTGCGCGTATCGATGATGCCGCCATCGTCGTTCAAACCGGCGAAGCTCAGGTCGTTGATCAAGAGGCCCTGGGAGGTGGTCAGAAACTCCTGATAGCTCGCCGTCAAGATCGTCGATGGGGTGACTGCATAGAACAAGCCCGCGAAGAGGTTGTCCTCGCCGTCGCTGCGGCCATAAGTTGCCTCGAGCTCTAAATCCGGGCTGGGGTTCCAGCGGAAACCAGCGCGCCAGGTTGGCTCGTCGATCTCATTGGACAGATCACCGTCGTCGAAGAACTGATAGCCGACGCTTCCTATCAGGATCAGGCTGCGCAACACGGCGTAGTCCAGTTGGAGCAGGGCGTCGCCGCGCGTCACGTCTTCGGCGTCGGGCCGGTAGTTGTAGGAGCCCGCGAGCAATGTTAGCCAGTTCAAGCGCGAGAACATCGTGCCGCCGTTCGCGGTCAATGCGAGCCGGTTGGTCACGGCGTTTGAGGTGCCGCTGTCGTTGGTGAAGAAAGTGCCGACCGAGTAGCGCGCCTCCCAAGTGGCGATGTCCTCGTAGTTTCCGACCACGTAGGGACTGGCGAAGAGCGTGACCACAGTGTCCAGGTTCGTCAGATTGTCCGGCGAGACGGAGGTCGCATCCTCGTTGTTGAGCGTCTGCTGGGAGACCGAAGCATTGGCGTCCAGAAAGGCCCGGTTCTCGACCAACTCCGTGTTCGAGGTCGCCGCCAAATCGACGTTGACTTCAAACTCCTCGTCGTTGATCGCCTGATAGCGAATCGGGACCGCGGCGTCGAAGCCGGCGCGAAACTTCGCCGCGTTCACGAAGGCGCTGATACCCGGGCTGATCGTCGTGATCAGGGCGGGGTCGCCGTCCGGCTCCAGGTTCACATTGTCAGTGAAGGTCTCGCGCCATCTGACACGCTTGGTGACGAACCATTCGCCGGCGAAGAAGCCCTCGGGGATCACGAGGATATCCCCCGGCGCCATGGCGATGTTGGCCGACGTGTTGCCCTGGTCGACCAGGTCGTTCAGGCGCACCGGGATTTCCGTCGTGCTGTCGCCCTGGCGGCGAATGATCTTGGCGTTGTTGCCGTCGGCATAGGGCGACAGGCCGCCGGTCGCGACCATCACGTCAAGCAGGGTCATGCCGCTGCGATAGGGCATGCCCTGGGGCTGCACCACCTCGCCGACCACCCTGACCTGTTCCGAAAAGAGACCGGCAAAGCCGGTGATGACCACCGTCACGGTCGGGTCCACCACGTAGACCGACAGCTTCTCCTCGAGCGTGTCGGCCAGCTCCGTGGCGGTCAGCCCGGCTACCTCCAGGTCTTCGATCAAGGGGATGGTAAGCCGTCCGTCGGGCCGGACCACGGCACCGGCGGAAAGGTCCGGCCGACTTTGCACCAAGATCGACATGGTATCGCCCGGGCCGATCTTGTAGTCCGGCGGCGGCGTGCCCTCCGTCAGGTCACTGCCGATGCCACTCGACTGAGCAAATTGAAGGTTCAATCCGATTGATTCATCGGCCTGCGCTTGGAAGGATCCGGAGCCAAGCAGAAACACGAAGGCAATAAACAATCGCCCCCAAATATGTCGCCCCCCGGCGCGCCTAGACCTGCGCAATATGCTCATGGTCGCTCACGATGTAGTCCTGGGGCACCATCGAGGGGAAAAAAGACGGGAAAGTCAATGGCTTTGCTCTTCGGGCGAGGAACCGAAACAATTGGGTGAAGCTTATAGCAAGCCTCGGACAAGGTCCACAGGCCAGACCGGAAGCCCGACCGCGACTCCGCATTACGTCAGGCAAGTCTTTACGATTTGTTAATCCTAAGTAAAACGGCTAATCTTGATCTCGACCGAGCAATCAAGTTCGCGGATTTAACGCTTCTCTAACCTTGTTTTTCCAACACTCTTGCTGGCGCACCGCTCCGGGCCCATGGCGCGCCGGCCTGGGGTCATACAGGCCGGCATCGACCTTGTCAGACAGCCGGTCGCCCACAACATCTAATGGGCGCCTCGGCACCAGTCAGGCCGATCCGCCCAGCCGAGGTGAGTACACGTGAGCTGCTTCACGGAGGAACTTTGAAACCTTGTCCATAGTAGGTAAAGACGAAACAAAGAAAGTTCTTTCGGCATGACGAGTTATCTGGTCACAGGTGGAGCGGGTTTCATCGGCTCCCACTTGGTCGAGTCGCTGCTGGCCGATGGCCACCGGGTGCGCGTGCTCGACAACCTCTCGACCGGTAGCCGCTCCAATCTGCCCGAGGATGCGGAGCTGCTGGTCGACGACTTGGCCGACTACCAGGCCGTGCGGGACGCCATGGACGGCGTCGATAAGTGTTTTCATTTGGCCGCGGTCGCCTCGGTCGAGCGCTGCAACCGGGATTGGCCGGGCACCAGCCGGATCAACCTGGGTGGCACGATCCACGTGCTGGATTGCGCGCGTGCCCTTGGCGGCGTACCCGTGGTCTATGCCTCCTCGGCGGCGATCTATGGCACGAGCCGCAGCACACCGCTGCGCGAGGATTTGGATCCCAACCCGGTGTCGAGTTACGGCGCGGACAAGCTGGCTTGCGAGATCTATGCCCGGGTCGCGGCCGAGTCCGGTGCCGCGCCGGCGACCGGAATGCGGATCTTCAATGTCTATGGGCCCCGGCAGAGCCCCGAGTCGGACTATTCCGGCGTGATCTCGATCTTCATCGAGCGCCTGTCCCGCGGCCTGCCCCTGGTGGTCAACGGCGATGGTCGTCAGGTGCGCGACTTCGTGTACATCGACGATGTGGTCAGAACCTTCCGCGCCGCCATGGACCTGACGGACCGAGGCGCCAAAGTGTTCAATATCTGCACCGGCCGGGCGACCTCGATCCTGGAGCTGGCCGAGACCCTGTCCGAGCTCTATCAGGTCAGCCCGCAGATCGATGAGGCGCCGCCCAGGCTCGGCGACGTGCGCACCTCGATCGGCGATCCCAGGGCGGCCATCGAGTCGCTCGGCGTGGAATGCCGGACCCCCCTGCGTGAGGGCTTGCGCCAAACCATCGAGAGCCAACCGCGGGAGCTGGCCGTCCTTACCGGAAACGGCGCGCGCTAGCCATTCCCGCCCTTCATCACACAACCAAGCAAGAGAGTGTCGGTCGACCCGTGAGTGAGAAAGAAAAAATTGCCGTCATCGGCCTGGGCTACGTCGGCCTGCCGCTTGCCCTGGCGCTCGCCCGACACTTCCCGGGCGTCACCGGCTTTGACATCGACAGCCGCCGAATCGCAGCCCTCAAATCTGGCGATGACTGGACCGGCGAGGTAACCGCCGAGGCCCTGTCCGGCTCGACCATCACATTGAGCGACCAGCCCGAGGCCCTGGCCGGCCACAGCTGTTACATCATCACCGTGCCGACCCCGGTCGACGGCGACCGCCGCCCCGACCTTACAATCGTCGAGGCGGCCTGCCGGACGGTCGGCGCCCATCTCTCGAAGGGCGCGGTCGTGGTGCTCGAATCGACGGTCTATCCGGGCGTCACGGAGGAGGTCTGCGGGCCGATCCTGGCCGGCGCCTCGGGCCTCACGTCGGGCGTTGACTTCACCCTCGGTTACTCGCCCGAACGCATGAACCCCGGGGACCGGGAGCACACGCTCGAGCACATCGTCAAGGTCGTCGCGGGCCAGGACCAGGCGACCTTGGAGCGGGTCGCGGCGATCTACCGGCCGGTCACCAACGCCGGTATCCACGAAGCGCCCTCGATCCAGGTCGCCGAGGCCGCGAAGGTCATCGAGAACACCCAGCGGGACCTGAACATCGCCCTGATGAACGAGCTGGCGATCATCTTCGACCGCTTGGAGATCCCCACCAAGGAGGTCCTGGAGGCGGCCGGCACAAAGTGGAACTTCCTGCACTTCCGGCCTGGCCTGGTGGGCGGCCATTGCATCGGCGTGGACCCCTATTACCTGACCGCCCGGGCCGAGGCGGCCGGCTACCATCCCGAGGTCATTCTGGCCGGCCGGCGCATCAACGATGGCATGGGCGCCTTCGTCGCCCGCCGCCTGGTCAAGATGCTGGTCCAGGCCGAGCGCAGCGCAGCCCAAGTGCGGGTCGGCATCCTGGGCCTGACCTTCAAGGAGAACGTGCCGGATCTGCGCAACAGCCGGGTCCCGGATATCGTCGCAGAGCTGCGCGACTTTTCGATCGAGCCCCTGGTCTACGACCCCTTGGCCGACCCGGTCCAAGCCAAGCATGAGCTCGGCCTAGAGATCACCGATCTCTCGGCCTTCACCGAGATGGACGCCTTGGTCCTGGCGGTGCCCCACAGCCAGTTCCTCAACGGCTTCGCTGGCGAGTTGACGGCCCGGCTCAAGCCTGGCGGCATCGTGATCGACGTGAAGTCGGCGCTCGACCGGGAGGCGCTCTCCGCCCAGTTCAGCTACTGGGCGCTTTGAGGCGCCGATAGAGCGCGCTCGGGGTCGAGGGCCGGCCGCCCAACTCTTTCACGAAATGGCCTAGATAGCGGTCGAGGATATCCAGGAAACGGCCCAAGGCCGTCTCATCCTTGACGTAGGGCGTGTTGCCGGGCGCCAGCGAGGGGCTGTGGTAGGCGATCGAGAAAACCCGGCAGCCTTGGCCCACCAGCCAATCGGTCAACCGCAAGTGCTCATCCAAGTTGGAGCCTTCCGGTGTCAGGCGAATGCGCTCGAGGAGCCCCAAGCGCGCCAGAATGCCCGGTAAGCGCATCTTCAGGAGAGGCGGCTTGGTGACCAGCGGATAGAGCCACGGTCCCGCGCCGGCCAAATGGCCGTGATAGCCGCAGGAAAAGGGGATCTCCAAGAGGTTCCGTTCAGCGCCGAACCAATAGGGCTGGAGGCCGTGGCCGCGGAAATCGGGTCCGCCATCGGCGGCGAAGGACGTAAAGGGCACGACGCTGAGATCGACCTGATAGCCAAGCGCCTCGAGCAGTTTGCCGGTCGCCGGCCCGGCGCCGTAGCGCCCGGCCTTGTAGACCGTCGGACGGTTTCCGAAGCGCTCGGTGATCGCTTCCGTCAAGATCTCCAGCTTGGCGCGCTCCAGGGCCGGCGGCAGGTTACCCGGATAGGAGTTATGAACATTGACCTCCTCTTCATGGGGCGGATTGACCCAGGGATGCAAGTGGGCGCCGATTTCCGCCACACCCTCGCGCTGAAACCGCGCCAGGGTCTCGCCGGCCAGATCGCTGGTCGCCACCGGATAGTCGACCACGTAGGTCGGCACCACGCCGTGGCGGGCGAAGACCTCCTGGGCCCGGTGCTGAGCAGCCAGCGACGCGACCGAGGTGGAGTTGCGGTCAAAGGCCTTGTTCCAGTCGAAGTCCTCCTCGGTGTCGACGATGATCATGATCACCGGCGCCTCGAGCGCGGAGAGGTCGGCTGGACGGTTGCGCGCGACGTCAAACATAGGTGCACTCTAGGGCTGGAATTCCTGCGATCAAGCTAACGGCCTCAGCTCCAAGTCGGCGATGATGGGCAAGTGGTCGGAGCCCAGCCGGGGCCCGCGACTAAGGCTGCGGACGCTGAAGTGCCGGCTGACCAAGACGTGATCGATCGGAATGCCAAAGCAAAACGCCGCCGCCGGCCAGGTCCAGAACCATGCTCTGCCCTGGGCCACGTTGACCATGTTCAAGGCCTCGACCAGCTCTCGATAGTAGGGCGACCAGGGCGAACAGTTGAAATCCCCGGCGATGATCTTAGGACCCTCGATCTCGGCCATGCGGGCCGCCAAGTCGCGAAAGTGCAGGTTGCGAAAGCGCGCCTTGGCGCCGGTCTTGGGGCTCGCCGCGTGGAAATTGACGACCGTGACGGCTTGGCCTGCGATCTCGACCCGGGCGACGATCAGTGGCGTCCCCGTCGAGGCCGAGCGCGCCTTCATCCACGCGGTGAACGGCCAGCGGCTCAGAAGAAAGAGGTGATCGCCGGTGGTCTTTAAGGCCTGGCAGGCATGGTGCAGGCGTTCGCCCGACCGGGGTCCGGGCCAGTCCAGATCTGCCTCCTGAAGCAGCAGCAGGTCCGGCTCCAGCTCGGCGACGTAGCGATCGACCGTTGCCGCATTGTGGTTCGGATAGGCCAGATTGAAGGTCGCGAGCCGAAAAGGAATGCCGCCTTGCCGGGCCTGCGGCAGGTCCGCGGGCTGCGCCGTGCGCAGCACCTCAAGCAGGTGTGGCAGCGCCGCCAACAGGGCCAACACCGCCAGATACCAGAATCCGGCGATCAGGGCCCAGGCGGCAACCAAGACCGCCGCCAGGAGGTACTGCTGGCGAAAATGGCTCGCCAGGTCGAAAACCCACCAAAGGTTTGCCGCCCAACACATGAGGGTGGCGAGCCACAGGGCGTCGACGGCGAACCACAGCGTGCTTTCAATGTCCAAGATGTCCGCCCCGTCGAATCGCCGCGCCCCTAGCCCGAAAAACTAACCGCGCGGGACCGTCTAGACCAGCACCTCGATTGGCACCAGAGACGGGCCAGCCGGCGATCAGCGAGGGCCATTGCCAGCGCCCAAGCCGTTCTCTATCTCTAGCAGCCCGCTCTCCCACCATTGGATGGCCCTACTCATGACCAGCGAGGCATCGGTTCCGCCCGCCCTTTTCGCCTTCTTCGAAGCCATGCCGCGTCAAGGTCCAGGGTCCGAGGCCGTAACCCGGGACCTGTACCAGCGGGTGCGCCCCCTGCTGCCTCCGGTGCCCGTGGCGGCGGACATGGGCTGCGGCAGCGGCGCCGCCGGTCTGGTGCTGGCAGAAGACGGAGCCATGGTCACCGGGGTGGACGTGCATCGGCCCTACCTGGCGGCCCTCGAGCAAGCGGCCGCCAGGCGCGGCCTATCCTCATCCGTCGCCACCCGTTGTGCCAGCATGACGGAGAGCAGGTTGGACGAGACCAGCCTGGATCTGATCTGGTCCGAGGGCGCGGTCTTCACGGTCGGCTTCGAGACGGCCTTGAGCGCATTCATGCCTCTGCTCAAGCCCGGCGGCATCGTGGTGGTCTCGGAGTGCGCTTGGTTCCAGGAAGAGGTGCCGGATGAATTGCGTACCTTCTGGCAGCGAGCCTATCCGGCGATCGCCACAGTTGGGTCCAACCTGCGCAGGGCCGAGGCGCTGAGCTATCGCTTTTTGAGCGCCGAGACCCTGCCGAGCGAGATGTGGGAGCAAGAATTCTACCAGCCGATGGAAGCGTTGATCGCGCGGCATGGAGAGGATTGCTCGGCCGAAACCATGGAAATCATCCAAGAACTGCAGGCCGAGATCGATCTCTTCCGCCGGTTCCACGCCTTTTATGGCTATGTCTTCTTCGTCCTCCAGAAGCCCGAGGCTGGCTAGACCAGCACCTCGGCCGGCTCCGGATGGGACAGAAAGGCGGTCGGGCTGGCGGTCAAGCCATAGGCGCCCGACTGGAACACCACGATCAGGTCGCCGACCTCGGCGCGCGGCAGCTCGGCCTTGTCGGCCAGCAGGTCGAGCGGCGTGCACAGACAGCCGACCACCGAGGCCGTCTCGGTCTCGGCCACGCCGATCTTGGTGCCGACCGCGACCGGGTAGTTGCGCCGCACCACTTGGCCGAAGTTGCCTGAGGCAGCGAGCTGATGGTGCAAGCCGCCGTCGGTGATCAGGAAGACTTCGCCGCGCGAGACCTTGCGGTCGATCACCCGGCTGACGTAGATCCCCGCCTCGCCCACCAGGTAGCGGCCCAGCTCGATCTGCACCTTCGCGTCCGGCAGACGCTCGGCGACTTTGGGCAGCAGCGGCGCCAACCCGGCGCCGACCGCGGCCAGGTCCAGGGGCTGGTCCTTGGCGAAATAGGGAATCCCGAACCCGCCGCCGATGTTGACCACGCGCACCGCGCCGGGCGCGTGCTGGGCCAACGCCAGGGCCAGATCCACGGTCTTGGTCTGGGTCTCGGTGATCGCATCGGAACGCAGGTTCTGAGAGCCGGAGAAGATTTGGAAGCCCTGAAAATCGAGCCCGAGCTCGCCGATGCGGCGCAACACCTCCGGCACCCGCTCGGCGTCGATGCCGAACTGCTTGGGCCCGCCACCCATGCGCATGCCGGACGCCTTGAGCTCGAAGTCCGGGTTGACCCGAACAGCGACCCGCGGGGTCACACCCTGACCTGCCCCGAGCGCGGCGGCCTGTTCCAGCTCGGCCTCGGACTCCAGATTCAGCGTGATGCCGGCGGCGACCGCCTGGCTCAGCTCGTCGGGGGTCTTGCCTGGCCCCGCGAAGGAAATGCGCTCCGGCGGCATGGTGGTATCGAGCGCGGTCTTGAGTTCGCCGGCCGAGGCCAGGTCGAAGCCGTCGACCAGGCCGGCCAGATGCTGCACCACGGCCGCCATGGGATTGGCCTTGATCGCGTACTTGATCTCGACGCCGGCCGGCAGAGCAGCGCGCAGCTCGGCGACCCGACCCGAGATCAGCGCCCGGTCGTAGGCGAAGAAAGGCGTGCGGCCGACCCGCGCGGCGAGACGCTCCAGATCCCAGCCGCCGACCCGAAGCCGCCCGTCCGTTACCGCGAAGCCGTTGAGTTGCTCAGCCATCAGGTCTCCTGAAAGAGGTCTTTGTAGCGCGCCGCCAGCCCAGCCCGGTCGATCTTGCCATTGGCGTTCTTCGGCATGGCGTCCAGAGCAATCACCTGCTGGGGAACCATGAAGCCGGGCAGCTCGAGACGGCACTTGGCGAGGATCTCTTCGGCCTCCAGCATAGCGCCGTCGGGCGCGGTCGCGGCAACCAGGATCGCCTCGCCCAGCATGGGGTGGGCCAGGCCCAACGCGGCCACCTCGGCGACCAGGCCGCTGGCGTAGATCACCTCCTCCAGCTCGGTCGGACTGACCCGGTAGCCAGAGGTCTTGATCATCTCGTCGGCCCGGCCGATGAAGTATAGGAAGCCGTCCTTGTCGCGCCGGACCCGGTCGCCCGACCAGACCGCCAGCTCGGGCTGGCAGATCCCAGCCGGCTGACCCGGCGCCGGCTTGAAGCGCTGGGCCGTGCGCTCTGGGTCGTTCCAGTATCCGAGCGCGACAAAGGGGCCACGGTGGACCAGCTCGCCCGGCTCCTCGTCGTCGCACAGGCTGCCGTCGGGCCGGACCACCAGGATCTCGGCGTTAGGCACCGCCTTGCCGATCGACTCCGGCCGTCCATCGACCTCGGCCGGGTCCAGATAGGTCGAGCGGAAGGCCTCGGTCAGGCCGTACATCAGATAGGGCTTGGTGTTGGGCAGGGCGGCGCGCAAGCGCTCCAGGGTCGGCCGAGGCATGCGCCCGCCGGTGGTCGCGACGTAGCGCAGGTTGGCGACCGCTTCCTCGGGCCACTCCAAGGGCGCCAACTGATTCAACAGCGGCGGCACCGCGGTCAGGCCCGTTATGCGCGCCCGGGCGCAGGCCTTGATCACGTCGCGCGGCAGCAGGTAGGTCATCAAGACCGCCTCGGCGCCGGCGCAAAAGGCCGTGGTAAGCTGGCTCAGGCCGGCATCGAAACTAAGCGGCAGAACGGAGAGGATTCGGTCGTCCGGCGTGTTCTCGAGATAGCTGCTGACGCTCTCGGCGCCGGCCAGCAGGTTGCGGTGCGACAGCACCACGCCCTTGGGCAGGCCGGTCGATCCAGAGGTATAGAGGATCGCCGCCATGTCGCTCTCGGTTCCCGGCGCCGGCCCGCGGCTCGCCGAGGCGCCTCGGGCGACAAGCTCGGCCCAAGGCAGGACGCCGCTCGCCGCCTGTTCGTCGACCACCACCTTGACCCGCAGATCCGGGCAGTCGGCCAGCACATCGGCCAGGGTCTCCAAGCGCGGTACAGAGGTGATCAGCACATCCACATTGCAGTCCTGCAGGATGTGCGCCACCTGGCGAGGCTTGAGCAAGGGATTGACCGGCACGAAAGCGCCGCCCGCCGCGGCCGCCGCGAAGAGCCCGATCACGGTCTCCGGGCGTTTTTCCAGGTAAACCGCCACCCGGGCGCCACGCGCCAAGCCCAGATCCAGGAGGCCACGAGCCACCGCGGCGACCTGCGCATCCAGCTCCTGGTAGCTCAGGTGCGTGCCGCCGCCGCTCAAGGCGGGCGCCTCCGGCCGCTGCCGGGCGGCCCTTGAGATCAGATCGGAAACCCTTTGGAGCATACCGTCTTCAGCACACCCGGTCGTGCCAAGTGAAAAAATCGCCGCCGCCGGCCGCGCACCGGGAATTTACGAGCGATAAACCTCTTGCACAATAAGATCAATTGCTTGCAAGAAGAATAACGTTAGTGTCTCTTGTCCAGCGTGCGCCCCAGGGTGCCGGGGCGGCAGACTGTCGAATTTAATCGCTTTGGAGCATCGATGGACACCATCATCCAGGTACGGTCCCTACTCGGCGAAGTCCTCCAGCTGGGCGACCGGGCCCAGTCCCTGACCCAGGAAACGGCCCTGCTCGGCAGCCTGCCGGAGCTCGATTCCATGGCCGTGGCAAGCGTTATCGCGAGCCTCGAGGACCGCTTCGACATCATCGTCGAGGACGACGAGATTTCGGCCGAAACCTTCCGCACGGTGGGCAGCCTGACCGACTACGTGGAGCTCAAGCTGACTCAGTGAGCGAGCCCGCCGACGCGCCCACGCCGTTTTTCCTGGACGGGCCTTCCGGCGCCCTCTTTTGCCACTATCTGCCGCCCCAAGGCGCCGCGCCCGGCGAGGCCGCGCTCTTCGTGCCGCCCTTCGCCGAGGAGATGAACCGCGCCCGCCCAATCATGGCGGCGCAAGCCCGGAAGCTTGCTGCGTGCGGCCTTGGGGTGCTGCTCCTCGATCTCTTCGGCACCGGCGACTCGGCCGGCGACTTCGGCGACGCTAGCTGGGCGGCCTGGCGCGCCGATATCACAGCTGGACTGGATTGGCTCGAGTCCCAGGGCCACGGCACCTGCACCCTGATCGGCCTGCGCCTGGGCGCCTGTTTGGCGCTCGAGGCCGCCCGCGCGGCGCCCGCCGTCTCGCGCGTGGTTCTGTGGCAGCCGGTGCTGCGCGGCCAGGTCTACTTGCAACAGTTCCTGCGCATCCGGGTCGGCAGCGCCATGGTCAAGCAAGATGACGCCGAGTCCGGGGAGACGGTCAAGGGCCTGCGCCAACGCCTCACGGAGGGCGAAACACTGGAGGTCGGCGGCTATGCCCTCAATCCAGGGCTGGCCGAGGCGATCGACGGGCTTACGCTGATTGACCTGGCCGCGGGCCTGACGGCACCGCTCCATTGGTTCGAGATCAGCGCTCAAGAGCCGCCGGCGTTGACGCCCGCCAGCCAGGCGGCCCAGGAAAAGCTCGCCGCCAGCGGTCTGACGCTCGACACCCGCGCGGTTCTCGGCGAAGCCTTCTGGGCGATCGAGGAGACCACCCCGGCCCCGGCCCTGGTGGCCGCGACCACGGCTTTGTGGACCACGTCACCCCGTTCTGAAAGCTAGGAAAGTCCGGCGGTTTGCAAGCCGGAGAGCATCCGCTCGACGCCCGGTCCGAGCCAGGTAAGATTCGCGCGCAGGGCATCGAGTGGCGGCGGCATGGAGCCAGACTGCTTGAGATAGCGCCCCAGCGCATCCCGCGCCGCCGCCTCTTGGCCATCCAGCGCCAGCGCGGAGACCAGGGCGAGATTTGCAAATCCGTCCATGCGCGCCTTGGCAAGCGCCCGGTTCAAGGCAGCGATGGCCAGGTCGTCCTGACCGTTCTGGATATAGGCGAGCCCGAGATACTTCTCCTTCGTGAAAGGCCGGAACCTCGGGTTCAGCTCGAGCGCATGCTGGAAATAGGGAATGGCCTTGCCGGGCTCGCCGTTCGCCATATGCACGAGCCCCGCGCAAACATGGCCGCAGTCCATGTTCGGATTGAGATCGATCGCGGTTTGGCAGGCCGTCATGCCGAGCTCGGGCTGACCGATGCGCGCGTATCCCGCACCGACCAACCAGTAGGGCTCTGCGTTCATGGGATCGGCCTCTGTCGCCTTCAGCGCCGCGTCGAGCGAAAGCTGGGCCGAATCCGGCCGGGTCACCCCCGGGATCGGCGTGAAGCCAGCAATGAAGTGGACAAAGGAGAGCCCGCCCCAAGCCGAGGAGATCCCTGGATCAAGCGCAACCGCCTTGCTCAGGAGGTCATGGGCCTCCTGGTAGTCCGTTACGCTTTCGTGGTTGTAAAGAAGCACGTTGCCGCGCAAGGCATAGTCCCAAGCGTCTTTGTCGATCTCGGGATGCTGGCGCTCGGTATCGGCCTTGCGCAGCTCGGCCCGAAGCACCGAGGCAATGCGCCCGGTGACATTGTCCTGAACGCCAAAAACGTCTTCGATTTCAGTTTCATAGCGATCTGACCAGAGGTGGCTGCTGGTCTCGCCGTCGACCAGCCGGGCGTTGATTCGGGCCTTGTCGCCATTGAGACTCACGCTTCCTTCGAGCACGTAGCGCACACCCAAGTCGGCCGCGACCGAAGCGGCATCCACATCCTTATCCCGGTAGGTGAAGGAGGTGCTGCGGGATATCACGAAAGCGTCCCGGATGCGGGAGAGATCGGTGATCAAATCCTCCGTGAAGGCGTCCACCAGATAGTCCTTAGACGCATCGCCGGAAAGGTTGTCGAACGGCAAAACGGCGATCGACAGGTCTCTGTCCTGGGCCACGCCGCCGTCAGAGCCCTCGCCGAAGACCCAGACCGCCACCACCGCTAGCCCGGCCAAACAAAGCAGCGCGACCGATGGGGCGGCGACCAAGCGGCCCGGCGGCTGTGAAAGTGTCTTGCGGTCCGGCGGGTCCTGATCTTTCGTCCCCGCCGATTCGAGCCGCTCGACAGCGGCAACGAACCGGACGCCCCGTCGCGGGTGGGTCTTGAGGAACTTTTGCTGCGCCCGGTCGTCACCAAGGGCCTTGCGTACGGCGCGGATCTGAGTGCTGATGGCAGCATCCGTGATGGCCTTGCCGTCCCAAATGTGCTCGCAAAGCTCGTCCTTGGTGACGAGCCGCCCAGGATTCTCGAGGAGATAGGCGAGCAGGTCGGAGGCCCGGGGCTCCAGCTGCACGGGGTCTTCTCCCTTTCTCAGGCCTCGGGCCCGATCAAAGAAGTAATCCCCGAAGCGATAGGACACAGCACAACTCCCGGGTCGATTTTAGGAAAACTCAGACCATCCTTAGAGTTCCTCAAAGCGCCCTCAAGCACAAGTGCAAGGCCCCCGGCACAGTGGATTCGGCCCGCGTTTCGTCGGGCGCGTAAATCTTCAACACGGCTATTTCCACAGGAGGTTCAAAACATGATCAAGTGCCTTCCCGCCCTTATCGGCGCCCTCGCCCTAGGATCCCTAACCGCCATGCCGGCCATGGCGAGCCAGATGGAAGATGCGCTCGCCAATGGGGCTCGAAAGCTCACAGCCGAGGAGATCACGAAGCGCCTTGCTGACAAGACCGTGACCTTCGAGAACCTCAACAGCGGCGCCAAGGTGCTCGTATACTACGATGGCGAGAATGGAACGATCTTGAAGCCAGTCGGCTCGAATCAAACGCTGACGGGGTTCTACGCCACCGACCTATCGGATCATGTCTGCGTCGGGATCAAGGGCGACGCGCCGATGCGTCTGCGCTGTGTGAACGTGCTGCTGATCGACGGCGTCATGCACAAGTTCGAGCTCGACGGCAGTCTGCGGGGCCGGATCATCGAGGAGGTCGCCGGCAACATTATCTAACGCGCCGGCTCAGACCGAGCCAACGGGCGCTTCCGCTCAATAGAATCGATATCGGTACCAGTAGCGGGCGATTCCCTCGTAGATCGCGTAGCGGCTGGCCAGGAGTGCCCGGGTCGAGGGCAGGAAGTCGTAGATCGTGGAGCCTTCGCCGATGATTGTCAGCACGGTCGGCGCGGGCACCACGTCCAGGCCCCAATAGGAAAAGGCCTCAACCGCCCGGGGCATGTGCACCGCGTGGGTCACCAGATAGATCCGCTCGATCCCCTCATCGCCGAGCAACTCCGCTGCAAAGCGGGCGTTTTCGAAGGTCGAGCGCGCCTTGTCGTCGACCCAGCGCACGGGCACTTTGAACTCGTCCTCGAGGGTCGCGCGCATCGCTTCGGAGAGCGAGATGATCGATTGGCCGATCGGCCCGCCGGTGACCAGGAGCGGCAATCCGGTCTCGCGCTGGAGGCGCGCGCCATAGCGCAAGCGCTCGAGCGTGAGCCGGCCGACCGTGTCGCCAGCGTACTCCGGGGTGCGTGTGCGGATGTCGCCGCCGAGCACCACGATCGCCCCGGCGCCGTCCTCGGCCGCCGGCCGTACCAGGGGGATGCCATCGCCCACCGCGGCCGACAGATAGGCGCTGACCAGAGGCGTGGAAAGACCATAGAGCACCACAAGTGCCGCCGCCGCGACGAAGGTGCCCAGGCGACGCAGCCAAGGCCGCAGCAGGAGGCCGACGAGCACCCCCAGGCCGCAGAGGAACAGCGGATCGGTCAAGACCAATCTCATGACGCCGGTCTCGCCATGGGTGCCGCCGGCAGGCTAGACTGGCCCGGCGGCAGATCGGAAAGGGCATCATGGTAAAGCTGATCGACTTCGCGGAAATCCAGCGCCTGCTCGACGAGCTCGCGCCCCACGAGGGCGAGCTGACCGGCAACGAGCTGGAACTCTACCGCAGCCTGCGCGCCAAGTATCAGGAGCCAGTCAGCGGTCAGTTCGACGACAAGATCTGTCTCGAGCTGCTGCTGCGAAACATCGGAATCCGGCGCGCCCACGGGCTCGCCCCCCAGGACGCCGGCGCCCGCCGGATCGACTTGCCACGGGTCGATCAGAACGAGGACTCCTAACCCGCGGCTCTCAGCCGCCCTTGAGCGGCGGCATGATCGCGAGGGCATCGTTGTCGGCCAGCTGGCGGGCGACCTGATCGGCCTTGGGCACGTTCTCGCCGTTCAAAACCACCAGATAGGTCGCGCCTTCGGGCAAGCCGAGCTGGCGCATGACGCCCTGGGGCGTCGCGCCTTCTTCGACCTCTAGCTCGGCCTTGTTGCCGACGCTGCCGGCCGGCAGATACTTGGCCAGGCTGCTCGATGTCTTGAGCGAGATCTTCATCGCGCCTAGAGCCCGAGCCTGGAGAGTGTCTCGTTGGTCGGCACGCCCTCGGTTGTCCAGCCGCGCTCCTGGTAATACTCGGGTATCATCTTGGCGATCTCCGCGACCTTACCCTTGGCGGTGCCAGTGGGCGCCGGGGTTTCGAGCAGGCGCTTGGGCAGGTTGTCGTCGGCCTTGGTGAAGCCCGCCGCCAGATTGAACTGGCGCTCTAGGTTGAAGGTCCGCTCGCCCGATTCCACCAAGCGCTCCTCGCTCCACTCGCCCTCGCAGGCGGCGTCGACCAGCTGCTGAAACTCCGGCACGCCCCAAGCCGCCACGGTGAAGAGGCAAAGCCCAGTGGAGTCGATCATCGCCACCCGGTCCTGAGAGTCCTTGCAAGGCTTTGCTTTGCCGTTGCCGGTCTGGTCTTCCATGTCCTCGGGGAAGGTGTCGTGCTTGAGGTGGCAGGCGCCCCGGTTGCTGGTAACGTAGCCCAGGCCCATGCCCTGGAGCGCGCGCGGATCGTAGCCCGGGAACTCCTGGCCCTTGACCCCCATGAAGAGCTCCGGATGGCCGTACTTCTCGCACAGGCGCTTGGCGCCAAGGCCGAGCTCCTTGCCGAAGCCCTCGCCCTTTCCAGTCTTCTCGGCCATCACGGTCAGCGCCTCGGCATTGCCGAAGTTCAGCTCCATACCGTCGGTCTGCTCCTTGGTGAGCGCGCCAAGCTCGTAGAGCTCCATGGCGGCCGATAAGGTCACGCCGAAGGAGATCGGGTCCATGCCATGCTCGTTCATCATGTAGCCGGCAAAGGTCAGCGCGTCGATGTCGTCGACCGCGAGCATGGGGCCGAAGGCATAGGCGGTCTCGTATTCCAGCCCGCCCGAGGCGTGGCGGTACTCCGGCCGATTGACGATCGTGAAGTGCTGCTCGTCGATATGGGCGATGCGCCCGCAGGCGATGGTGCAGCCGAAGCAGGCCTTGTTGGTGATCAGGTTGACGTGGCCGTGCTCGTTGGGCGTGGTCATGGCAGCCGGGTTGATCCTCTCGGTGCCGTCGAACTGGACCTCGTTGTAGTTGCGGGTCGGCAGGCCGCCAAAGGTCTCCATGGCGTCGATCATGTCGTTGGTGCCGAGCTCGGTCAGGCCCTTGCGGCCATCACTCTCGGCGAGCAGCTTGTTGGTCGCCTTGACCGCCTCCATGAAGCGCTTGGGATCGTCGACCGTGACGCCCAGGGTGCCGTGCACGCCGATCGCCTTGAGGTTCTTCGAGCCCATCACCGCGCCGACGCCGGAGCGCCCGGCCGCCCGATGCAGGTCATTGACGACGCAAGCAAAGAAGACGCCGTTCTCGCCCGCCTCGCCGATCGAGGCGACTTTCATCAGGGGGTTGCCGTGTTGCTTCTTCAGCCATTCCTCGGTGTGCCACACCGTGGTGCCCCAGATCTCGTCGGCCGGCAGGATCTCCACCTTGTCGTTGACGATATGGAGATAGACCGGCTTGGGCGAACGACCCTCGAGGATCAGCAGGTCGTAGCCAGCGTACTTGAGCTCGGCACCGAACTTGCCGCCCGAATTGGAGCAGGCGATCGCCCCGGTCAGCGGCCCCTTGGTGACCACCGCGTAGCGCCCGGAGGTCGAGGCCATGGTGCCTGTGAGCGGGCCGGTCGCGAAGATCAGTACGTTCTCCGGGCTTAAGGGATCGACCTTGGGGTCTATGGACTCGACCAGGTACTTGCTCGCCAGACCCCGTTCGCCCAGGTAGTCGTTGGCCCACTCCATGTTGAGGGGCTCGGTCGAGTGGGTGCCGTCGGTCAGGTTGATCCTGAGAACTTTACGCTGCCATGACATGATGCACTGTCCTCATGCTAGAAAAGATCGAGCCGCTTAGGCGGGCCGGCCGTGGCCGGCGAGCGCGGAGTCCTTCATGCGCTCATAGCCCGTCCAGTCGGCCGGAACATAGGTGATCGCGTCGGTCGGACAGGCCTGCGCGCATTGAGGATCGCCGCCGCAAAGGTCGCACTTCATCACCTTGCCGGTGTCCTGGTTGTAGTTGATCGTGCCGAAGGGGCAGGCGATCGTGCAGACCTTGCAGCCGACACAGATGGAATCGCTGACCTCGACCGCGCCGGTCTCGGCGTTGCGCGAGATCGCGGAGACCGGACAGGCGTGCAGACACCAGGCCTCGGCGCACTGGGTGCAGGTGTAGGGTATCGCCCGCCGGCCGTGCTCAAACTCGAAGATCTTGATGCGCGATTTGGCCGGGTTGAAGCGGCCTTCATGCTCGAAGGAGCAGGCCATCTCGCACTGCAGGCAACTGGTGCACTTTTCAGGATCGATCAGTAGCGCTTTATGCATTCCGTCCCTCATCTGAACAGACGGGGGCCGCAAACCTCCCCCGCATCGAGCCGGCACTTTAAAGGCTTCGGCGGCTTAGCGATAGACCCGAAAATTCTGTGGCTATTGGCCAGCTTAGGCAAGCAGATAGCGCGCCACGGCGACCGCCGCGACCCCGGCGCCGACGCCGGCGAAGTCGTTGCCGGAGAGCTGCCGGGCTATAAATGCGGCCAAGATGCCGAGCAGCTCCGGCGGCCGCCCGGAGGCGGCGGCCGGCGCCAGGATCGCGACCACCACGGCAAGCGGGATAGCCTGCAGCCAAGCCTCCACGCGGGGCGTGAGGCGCACCCAGCCCATGGCGAAGAAGCCCGCCGCCCGGCAGACGTAGGTGACCAGGCCCATGGCCAGAAACGCGATCAGGAGATCAGGCGACGGGCTCATGGCGCCAGGCCGCGGTCAAGCTGCCGGCCAGGCCGCCGGCCAGGATGTACCAAGGCCCGGGCAGGGCCCAATGAACCGCAATCGCACTGGCCGCGGCGGCGACGAGCGGCCAGAGATCGCCGCGCCCGCGCCACAGGCTAACCGCCATGGAGGCGCAAAAGGCGACCAGCAGGAAATCCAGCCCCCACGCCTCCGGCGCGCCGATCGCCCGGCCCAGGCGGTGGCCCAGCAGGGTGCCGCCCAGCCAGGCGGCGTAGAGCGCGAGCCCGCCGCCGACCAGGAAGGCGCCGTCGCGCCGGCCGGCGGCCCACTCGCCCATGGCCTGGAGCCAATTGGCGTCGCCCATGAAGAACAGCGAGCCGTAGGCGCGCGGCCGGCTGAGCCGTGCAAACCAGGGTCTGAGCGCGGCGCCCATCAACAGGTAACGGGCGTTCATGCCGAAAATCGCGATCAGCAAGGCGACCAGCGGGATCGGCTCGGCCCAAATCTGCAGGGCGACGATTTGGGCCGAGCCGGAGTTGACCAGAGCGCTCATCATCAGCGCCGCCGTCAGGTCGAGGCCGGCTTGGTCGGCCAACACGCCGAAGGCGAGCCCATAGAGCACGGTGCTGGCCGCGAAGGCGGTGATCGCCCGGGCGCCGGCCCGCGCGCCGGCAAGGGTGAAGGGGACCGGGTCCCGGCGAGCCAATCTAACCTCCTTAAGGGTTAGTTTGACAGAACCTAGGGCGCCTGCTTTCATTCGTCAACCATCATGGTGGTTAGAAATGACGACCCTTGATCCCCTGCCCTCCTATGGCGACCGGACGCCCAAGCTGATCGGCGGCCTGCCCTGCTTGGACTTCGTCAACACGGTGGAGTGGCGCGGCGATCCCACGGCTTGGGGCGAGCACCTGATCAATTACGGCGAGCTGATCCATTGGGCGGGAGCGGCTGGCCTGGTGGCCCGCAGAGAGGCCAAACGGCTGCTCAGCGCCGCCAAGCGCGACCCAGATGCGGCCCAAACGGTCCTTAAGGAAGCGGTCGACCTGCGCGAGACGCTGGCACGCTTGCTGCGGAGCCCAGATCTACCCGAAGAGTCGGACCTGGCGCGGGTCAACCGTCTGCTCGCCCAAGCGCCGGCGCGTGGCGTCCTATCGGCCGCGGATGGCGGATTCGCCTGGGCCGGCGGCGGTGAGTCCCTCTGGCGCCCGCTCTGGCCGGTCTTGTGGAGCGCCGCCGATCTGCTGACCTCCGAGCGGCTCGGCCAGGTGCGCGCCTGTTCCGATCCGCGCTGCGGCTGGCTCTTCCTGGACACCTCGCGCAACCGCTCCCGGCGCTGGTGCGCCATGGCCGACTGCGGCAATCGCGCCAAGGCCAGGCGGCACTACGCGAGGCGCCTCGAGCAGAAAGGCCCTTGAGCGGAGATCAGCTGTTAGCAGGTGGCGCGACGCGCTTGTGGGCCTCCTCGATGATGGATTTGTTCAGGATTCGAACCGCGCCGACCATCAGCAAGCGCATGTCCTCGACGATGTAGTCCGCCAAGTCCTCGTCGGAGATCTGCTCGCCCTCGATATCTAGGCGAAAGCCCTGGCCTTGAATGCCGCCGCCGTTCGAAAAATCCACCTCGAAGTCGAACTGCACCCGTTTGTCGCTCATGATCCCGCTCCTGACCGCAGTTTCATTTCCTGGCGCCGCATCGGCGCCAAGCTCAAAAAGTTTCGATCGAATGTAACTAGTATTATAGGTTACATCGTGTTTTGTCAAGAATGTTGCGGCGCTCACCAAATCGCCGCGCCCAGCTCCGCCTTCTTGGCGTCCCAGTCGGGCTTCTCGAGCACCTGGATGCCGTTGGCCTGGATCAAGGCTTGGAGCGACCCACCGCGTTTCTCGTGGAACTGGGTCAGGCGGCCAGGGCCAGCCACCACCTCGAGGCCCTCGACCGTCTGGATCGCCGCCATCAGGGCTTCATTGCCGGCTGGGCTCATGACGGTAAGCAGGCGGCCCCAACTGTGGGTCCGGCCGATCAGGCCGTAGATCGTCACGGCCGCTCGGGGCCTGGCAGGGTCCGGTCGCCCTCGCCCAGGGCGCGCTCCATCAGGACCGTGTCGACCCAGCGGCCGTGCTTGAAGCCAACCGCCGGCAGCACGCCGACCAGGGCGAAGCCCTGACGCTCGTGCAAACCGACAGAGGCGTGGTTGCCGCTGTCGCCGATCACCGCGACCATGCGTCGGAAGCCTTGGGCCGTACAGCGGGCGATCAGCTCGGCCAGCAAGGCCTGGCCCAGTCCATGCCCCTGACAGTCCGGCGCCACGTAGACCGAGTCCTGGACGGCAAAGCGGTAGGCCGGCCGCGAGCGGTAGGCGCTGGCATAGGCGTAGCCGCCGACCCGGCCCTCGTGCTCGGCGACCAAGAAGGGGTAGCCATCGGCAACCAGGCCGCGATAGCGAGCCGACCAATCCGTCAGATCCGGCGCCGTCTCCTCGAAGGAGCCCAAACCGTGGGCCACGTGGTGAGCATAGATCTCGTGGGTCGCACTGAGGTCGGCCGCACTGGCGGCACGCACGCTCGGCGCGCTTGCCGTCATCAGCTCGCCAGGCGGCGCCGGTCGAGGCCCGCCAGGGCGACCATGATCGGTGTCATCTGGGCGGCCAGGGCGTCGAGGCTGGCCGAGCGCTTGATCTTCATCTCGTCCATGTAAAGCCGCCGGCTGATCTCGATCTGCAGGGCATGAACGCCCTCGCGCGGCCGGCCGTAGTGGCGGGTGACGAAGCCGCCCGAATAGGGCGCGTTGCACGCCACCCGGTAGCCCAGGCGTGCCAGTTCCTCGGCGACCAGCTCGGTCACCGCCGGCGCGCAGGCCGTGCCGTGGCAATCGCCAAGCACGAAGTCGGCCTTGGTCGGCGCCGCGCCACGCTCGGCCGAACCACCCCTGCTGGACACCGTGGACGGCATGGAGTGGCAATCGACCAGGATGCAGAAGCCGAAGCGCGCCTGGGTCGCCTCGATCAGCTCCTTGAGCGCCGTGTGGTAGGGCCAATAGCAGCTGCGGATGCGCCCCAGCGCCTCGCGAAAGCTGAGCTTGCCGCCATAGATCTCGGTTCCGTTAGCGACCACCCTGGCGATCGTCCCCAGGCCGGCGGCAACCCGGGGCGAGCGTGTGTTGGCATAGGCCGGCAGGGGCTCGTCAAACATCCCGGGGTCGAGCTCGAAAGGCTCCCGGTTGGGATCCACATAGGCGCGCGGAAAGAGCGCGCGCAGCAGCGGCGCGCCAAGGTTGGGCGCGGCGCCGAAGATCTCGTCGACGAAGCTGTCCTCCGAGCGGCGCAACATCAGGCGGTCGAGCTTGGACGCGGCGACGAAGGCCTCGGGATAGCGGTTGCCGCTGTGCGGCGAGGCGAAGACCAGAGGCATGGTTTGGCGCGAGGGCGCCAGCACCTCGTGAGAGGCCTCGGCTTCGGCGATCTGAAACTCCGCGTCCATCACTCCTCGAACCTTCTCGGGACCCTCTTCCTGTCTAGGCCATCTGCGCGCGCCTGTCACCGGGGTTTGCGCTGTAGCGCGTCCTTTCGAGTCATGGTAAAGGCTCGTTAACTTTTGTTTTCTATCTTCCAGCCTGAGTACTATCCTGCGGTTTCGGCTCGAGTCGGCCGCCCTGGATCCGAACTGGCGCAAAGTGTGACATGGCACAGATTCTGCTGGCCGAAGACGACGATTCCATGCGGGACTTTCTGGCCCGGGCCTTGACCCGTGCCGGCCATCAAGTGCGCGCGGTCGGCGACGGCATCGACGCCCTGACCACCCTGGGCGAAGGCCCGATCGACCTGCTGCTCGCCGACGTGGTGATGCCCGGCCTCGACGGCATCGAGCTGGCCCGGCGCGCCGCCAAGGAACAGCCCGGCATAAAGGTTATGTTCATCACCGGTTTCGCCGCGGTCGCGCTGAAAGCGCGCGACGCCACGCCGACCGGCGCCCGGGTGCTCTCCAAACCATTTCATCTGCGCGAGCTGGTCAACCAAGTCGACATGATGCTGGCGGCCAGCTAGTTCCACTTGCCAAGCCCACGGACTTAGAGGTATACCGCCCCCGCTCCCGGCAGTGGCCCGGGACGCCACCCGGTGGGGCGCGTAGCTCAGGTGGCTAGAGCGCTTGCTTGACATGCAAGAGGTCCCTGGTTCAAGTCCAGGCGTGCCCACCATCCAACTCTTTGAAATGACCGAATAGATGCCCGATCGGTAGAATCCGGGCCGTGCCCGAATCTAGGCCTCGCGCGAGCGCCAGGCCATCACCAGCAGCCAGAGTGACCAGACGATGTAGCTCGCGCTGAGGCCCAGCACCACGACCACCACGCGGGCGTTGGGGTCGGGAGTCAGCAGCACGGCCGCGGTCAGCAGCACTGCTACGACTGAAAAGGCGACCCAAAAGGCCCGCTTGGCCCGGGCGATCCCGGGCGCCGGGCGGGCTAGCACCCGAGGGCCGAAGCAGAAGGTGGTCCACATGGCGAACATGCCCGGCTGGAAGGCGTTGCTCCCGGGGCCGTTGCCCAGAAGAAACCATTCCACCGAAAGCCCGCCGATGCCGACCAGGGCGTAGTGCACAAGGTCGGCCCGCCAGCGCGCGGCAATCAGCCGGTCAAGCAGCCGGCTGAGCCCGTAGGCCAGGCTGACGATCACCGGGTACGCGGCAAGCGCGATCCAGAAGGCCTGGGGCTTTATGCCGGCGACCAGTTTGAGCTCGGCTTCGGTAAACAGGCCGAGCAGCAGGCCGAACAGGAGAAAGCGCACGTACTGTCCCATCGGTGGTCCCAGCAGCAAGGACTCGGTAGGCACGTGCCTCGCACTCATGAGGCAATGCCGGGTCTGTAAAACGATCCTTCAGGGCATGATCGCCAAGCGGCCAGCGGCGTCGCAATTGACCAAGCATACGGACCACGAACCAAGGATGTTCTAGGGTGTAGAAACGCCCTGCAGCCACCTGCTGCGAGGAGATAGATGTGAACGCGCGACGGCCATTGGAAGACATTATGCCGGACTGGTCCGCCCTCACGGTGGTCATTCTCGGCGTCACGGCCTTCACCGTTGCCCAGGGGCTCACCTATCCCTTGATATCGCTGCTCCTCGAGAGCAAAGGCGCCTCGGGCAGCCTGATCGGCCTTAACGCCAGCACCTACGCCATTGGAATGGCGTCGGCAACGCTCCTCATTGGTCGGCTGACGGCCTCGGCCGCGGGCGATAAACTGATCATCGCGGGTCTGCTCGGCTCGTCGCTTTCCCTTGCCAGCTTCGCCCTTTTCGACCTGCTCTGGGTCTGGTTCTTGGCGCGCTTCCTGCTCGGCTTCTGCGCCAGCGTGGTCTTCATGCTGAGCGAGGCCTGGCTCAACACGGCCTGCCCCGACCGGCTTCGCGGGCGGGCGTCGGGCCTCTACGGCGGCGGAATGTGCGCCGGTTTCGCGGCGGGACCGCTAGCGATCCCATTGTTCGGCACCGACAACGGCTTCGCCTTCGCGCTGATCGCGGTCTATACGGCCTTGGTGGCGTTCGGCACGGCAATCTTGAGCCGAAAGGCCCGCACCAAGCCTGAGCCCTCGCCTGCCGGCGGCCTAATGAAATTCCTCCAGCGCGCGCCGATCCTGGTTGGCATGGTCTTCGCCTTCGGTTTCGCCGACATCGCGGCGATTTCAGTCATGCCGGTCTACTTCATCAAGGTGGGTCACTCGGAAGCTTTTGCCGCCTTGAGTGTCACGATCATGGCGTTGCCGACCGCGCTCGCGCAGCCTCTTATTGGTATGCTGCTCGACAGGCTCTCTCGGCCGGCCGTCGCGACCGCCTGCGCCTTCTTGGCCGCCGTCAGTTTTCTGGTAATTCCCTACCTCCAGTCGCAGGTGGCAATTCTTTCGGTCTTTGCGGTCATGGGGGCGGCGAGCTTCGCGCTTTACACCTGTGCTTTGACCCTGCTCGGCGAGCGCTACACCGGCGGCTTGCTGGTCGCCGGCAGCGCCGTGTTTGCGCTCGCCTATGCTATCGGCAGCGCGTCAGGATCGACGGCGACCGGCCTTGCAATGGACTTCTTCGGACCGCCCGCCGCGCCACTCAGCGCGGGACTGGTGCTGCTCCTCTTTGCTATTTTGGTGACGGTGATTCGCCGCTAGGACGTGAGGAGAGAGAACCACAAGGGGTGTTCTCGTGTGGCACGACCGGAGCTATGATGGGCCTTATGACTCGCTATAACCAGCTGACTGCCTCAATCCTGGCCGCGCTGCTTCTCTGGCCGAGCTCACTACGCGCCGAGACCCTGCGGCTCGGCTACGAGGTCGCCTGGGGCAACTTCACCCTGGCCGAGGCCGAGGTCAAATACCGCGAGGACCAGACCCGCTACCACCTGGCCGGCCAGGGACGCACCGAGGGGCTTCTTGAGTGGTTCTTCACCTGGCACGGTACGGCCGAGACCGAAGGTCTCTTGGAGGCCACGGGCCGCCGGCCCCTGGCGCATCAGAGCGAAGGCACCTGGAACGACAGTACCCGCTCGACCCGGGTCGCCTGGCCGGGCAAGGGCCCGCCGACCACCGAGACCCAGCCGCCGCCCGACCTAGAGCTGGTCACCCCCGTGCCAAAGGATGCCACGGCCGGCACCAGCGACCCCTTCACCGCGGTGCTACAGCTGCTCGACAGTCTGGCCGAGACCGGACGCTGCGAGGCCGAAGCGAAGGTCTGGGACGGCCGGCGGCGCTATGATCTCGCGGTTGCCCACATCGGCCCCGAGACACTGGTGCCGGACCGACCCTGGGCCTACGGCGGGCCGGCCGTCGCCTGCGCGCTCAGCCACCAGCGAATCGGCGGCTTTTGGCGGGATTCCGAGGCGCCTGAAGCGACCCGCCGGGTGGTTTGGGCGGCCGAGATCGCGCCAGGCCGTTGGGCCCTGGTCCGCGCCGAGGTCGACACCAGCTACGGCACCGTGGTCGCCCGCCTAAAGCCCGCCCCAGACGTCAAGGCGGCCCTCGAAAACTAAATCAACCGAACTGTGAACCATCTCACAGCCCGACCCAACCGGCGGTGCTAAAGCCCCGCGCCATGAACTTTGCTTTTGAGGATCGGATCATGGTGTCGGCAAAGGCGGCGCAACGTCTTGCGGTCGGACTCGGCCTGGCGTTCGGCCTTCTGTTCTGTCTCAGCCTCGAGGCCTTCGGCGCGGCGCCGAAGCCGACACATTGCTGCCCCAATTGCATGCTTTGCTCGACCGCATTCATTCCGTAAAATCGCTCGGCCGGCCGCGCCTTTCTGGTGCGCTTGCCGGGTTTTTCCAGTCTCTTTAAGAGGCGGCCCGCACCATGACCACGAATTTGCTCGCCAGATCGCTCGACGGCATCACGCTGCTCGACCAGATCCCGCCTGCCGATCTCAACCGCCTGTCGGAGCGCTGCAAATGGCAGCACTACGAGCAAGGCATGCAGATCCTCGGCCACATGGATCGTTCGGAGGGAATCTGCTTCGTCGTTCAGGGCAAGGCCCGGGTGGTGATCTACTCGGTCTCCGGCAAATCTGTCACCTTCCGGGACATCGCCGCCGGCGACATGTTCGGTGAGCTCTCGGCGATCGACGGCCAGGAGCGCTCGGCCAGCGTCGAAGCGCTCGAGCCCTGCACGATCGCCACCCTATCACCTGAGTTGTTCAGGGAGGTGCTGCAGATCTATCCGGCGGTCTCGGCCGCTTTGCTGCAGCGCTTGACCGCCCAGGTGCGCCATCTAACCGAGCGGGTCTTCGAGTTCAGTACATTGGCGGTCAAGAACCGGATTCACGCCGAGCTTTTGCGTCTGGCCCGCAAGACGCCCCACGACAACGGTCAGGCCTGGATCTCGCCAGCGCCGACTCACGCGGAGATCGCCAGCCGAATCTCAACCCACCGGGAGGCCGTGACCCGCGAGCTCAACCATCTAGCGCACTCCGGCCTGATTGAACGGAAAGATGGCAAGCTGTTGATATTAAACGTTTCTCAGCTCTCAAAGCTGGTCCAGGAAGTGACCGGCCACTGACCCTTCAGATCGTCCAAAATTTTTTCGAAAAACACGCGATCATGTGAATATTCTCACAGCGCGATCCCCTTCCTTCTGACAAATTGGCGCCATGACAACGACACCGCCGCGCTAATGGGCGGTCACACAAGTGGAGCCAAAAGCCATGTCTAAAGCACCCGCCGCGGAACGCCCGAACAACCGCGGCATCGGCACACAGGACGTTCTCTCCGCCTGGATGATCTACCTGGTCTTCCTCGGCGCCCTGATCCTGCTGTCGACGCTCTACCTGCAGAACGACCGTGAAGAGGGCCTCTACACCGACGGCTCATCGCCGGATCTGGCCCTACAGCTGAATCAGGGCCATTGGTCGCGGCCGGTGATCGGCAACGCCACTGGCGGCGTATGAAAACACCAAGTTCAAGCGGAATAGAGGCGCTGGGGGGCGCGGCATATGGGCGGTAAGAATACTGGGCGTGACGCACAGTTGGTCGACCGGGGCGTCCCAGCGGCGCCGATCGAGCGTTTCGCGCCGAGAGTCATGGTGCTGCCGTTCATCGACCTGAGCCTGGCGCCGGATCCGATGCACATCGCCGACGGCTTGACGATAGACGTCACCACCGAGCTTGCCAGATTTCCCAACCTGCGCGTGCTCTCGCTCAACACGGCGCTGACCTACAAGGGTTGGCCCGTGCCGCCCCAGCGGCTGCACGATGCCCTGGGCGCGCGCTATCTGCTGGAAGGCAGTGTCGAGCTGAGCAGCGACCGCTTGGTCGTAACGGTTCAGCTGATCCGGGCCGCCGCAGATGAGGAGCTTTGGGCCGAGCGCTTCGAGCGGCTCGGCGCCTTCAGCCTGGACGACTATGACGACCTGATTTGCCAGATCGTCGCCGGCATGGATCGCCACATCGCTCAGGTTGAAACCGAGGGCGCGCTTCACAAGCGGCCCAGCGAGGTCAACGCTTACGAGGCCTATCAGCGCGCGATTCACAGCTTTTCGCACAACACAAAGGAGGAGCTTCAGGCCGCGCTCGACCTCTTCAGGAAGGTTACCGAGCTGGAGCCGGGCTTCGCCCGAGCCTGGGGCTATCTGGCCTACACCACGATCCGCGGTGTCACCTACGGCTGGATCGAGCCCGCCGCCATGGACCAGGCCCAAGATTGGGTGCGCCGGGCCCTGGAGCTTGATCCGACCGACTACTACAACATCTGGGACCTGGCTTTCCTGCATCAGAACTGCGGCCGCTTCGTCCAGGCCGAGCGGGCCTACCAGAGGGCATGGCGGCTCAATCCCAACGACGCCGAGCTCTTGGCCGAGATGGCGGAGTTCTCGATCTGCAACGGCACGCCGAAATTGGCGATCGATCAAATGAGGCGGGCCATCGAGATCGCCCAGGATTACCCGCGTTGGTACGACTGGACCTTGGGCCATGCTTACTTCGCGAGCGGCGACTACGGGCGCGCGGTGGCGCGTCTGGAGCGGGACCCGGCACTGCCTTGCCATGCACGCCTGATCTTGGCCGCCGCGCTGGTCCATCTAGGCGAGCCGGAGCGGGCGCGCGCGATCGTCGGCCAGGTGCTCCAGGAGGAGCCGCGCACCTCGGTCGAAGGGCTGCGGCAAACAGATCGCCGCAGGCGGCCACAAGACCGCGCCCATTGGCTCAACGCCCTGCGCGCCGCCGGTGTGCCGGAACGCCCAGCGGGGGCAAGGCCCAACGTGGCGGCGGAAGAGGTTTGAGCCGCTGCAGAATGTTTCAACTAGAAATTATTCACCTCAGCTTGCAACTATATTCGATTGAAAACCCCAAACAATGACCGGTGATTCGCCCAATCTAGGCGCCGCAACGGGGATTGATGCTTTCGAAGCGGTGGGCCTCGGCTTAACATAAACGCCATTGATCGGCCGGGCCGGGCCGACGCCGGGCCTCGGCGCGAGAAGGAGCGGAAGCGTTGCGCGAGCCGGAGCGGGAAAGACGCCTCGCGGCCATTATGGTTGCCGACGCGGTCGGCTACAGCACCCTGATGAGTCGCGACGAAGAGCGCACTCACGATCAGTTCAAGTACGATCTGGAGAGTGTGATCAAGCCGACGATCCGCGACTTCCAGGGCGAGGTGGTGAAGACCACCGGCGACGGCATCCTGGCGCTCTTCCCCACCGTGATCCAGGCGGTGCGCTGCGCCGACCAGGTCCAGCGCAACCTCTGTCGGCCGCACGATGGGGAGTCGCCCGGCGACCACTTGACCTATCGGGTCGGCGTCAATCTGGGCGATATCCTGATCGAGCGCGGCGACGTCTATGGCAACGACGTCAATGTCGCGGTGCGTCTCGAGGCGCTCGCCGAGCCCTGCGGCATCATCCTGTCGGGCGCCGCTTTTTGGAGCATCAAGGATCAAACCGAACTGCAGTTCGAGGAAATGGGTTTCCTGTCCCTCAAGAACATCCCAGAACCCATCGAGGTTTATCGACTGGTGCGCGACCGGGACGTGGCCAGCGACGCAAACGCGCTGGCGCCGCCGCCTGACCGGGAGCCGGCCCTGCCGCCCGCCGGGCCCGAGGCCGGCGCACCGAAGTTCAAGCAGGTTTGGGCAGAAAGCGGCAAGAGTCTGCCGTCGCTCATCGTCCTGCCGTTCGACAACCTGAGCCAGGACCCAGAGCAAGAATACTTCTGCGACGGCCTGACCAACGACATCACGACCGACCTTTCGAAGTTTGCTAACCTCTTCGTGATCTCGGCCAACACGGCGCTCTCTCTCAAGGGGGCCCACCCGACGCCGGAGACGGTGCGCCAGCGCTTCGGGGTCGACTACATGGTCGAAGGCAGCGTGCAGCGCTTCGGCAACCACATCCGCATCAACGCCCAGCTGATCGAGGCCGAATCCGGGCACCATGTCTGGGCCGACCGACTGCAGCGCCAGTTCGACGACCTCTTCACCCTGCAGGAGCAAGTCGTGCGCGCGATCATTGCGCCGCTGGCCGCGCGCCTGGGCATCGCCGAGCGTGAGCGGGCGGCCCACAAGCAGACCGACGACGCTAGCGCTTACGAGGCCTTCCTCAAGGGCCAGTACTTCATGAACCACTTCTACGGCATGGACGAAACGAGAAGCACGCTTGCCAGCGCCCGCGCCTGGCTCAATCGGGCGATCGAGCTCGACCCCGACTATGCCCGCGCCTGGGGTTGGCTGGCCTACACCTACATTCAGGCCTGGCGCCACGGTTGGGAGTCGGAGGCAAACGTCGAGCAAGCTTGCGAGATGGCCAGAAAGGCGGTCAGCCTGAAACCCATGGACCACGACACCCACTGGGCGCTGGGCAGCGTCCTCTCCCACGCCGGGCACACCGAGCAGGCCTTGGCGGAATACCAGAAAGCGTTGGAGATCAACCGCAACGACGCCGATCTCTTCGCCGAGATGGGCGAGATGCTGGTCCACGCCGGCGAGCATCACCGGGCGATCAACCAGCTCAAGTTCGCCATGCAGATCAACCCGCACTTTCCCGACTGGTACTGCTCGATTCTCGGTTGGGCCTACTACTTGCTGCGCGACTACGAGGAGGCGATCGCCGAAATCGGCAACATTGTCAGCCTGTCGGACGACGAGTATTTGATCCTGGCCGCCAGCCATGCCCGCCTGGCCGAGGCCGAGGCGGTTGAGGGCCGCGATGAAGAAGCCGCGCGCTTGCAGGCCAAAGCGCGTCGCCACATCGAGGGGTTTCTGAAGCGCCGTCCGGACTGGACAGTCGCCAAGCATGGGCGCATCACGATCCTGAAGCGGGACGGCGATTTGAGCCACTACCTAGAGGGGCTTCGGCTGGCTGGGCTGCCGGCGTGAGACCTCGGGCGACGCGCGCCTCTTCGAGCAGCCACTCCCGGAAGGCTGCGACCTTGGGCCGGTCGGCGCCGTCTTTCGCGCTCAGCAGATAGAAGGAGAACGTGAGCGGCGTGCTGAGGCGCGGGTCGAAGGGGCGCACCAACCGGCCGGCGGCGAGATCGTCGGCCACCAGGATGTCGCCGGTCAGCGCCACGCCCTGGCCGTCGAGCGCGGCCTGGACCGCCATGTTCTCCATGGTGAAGTGCGGCCCGCGGGTCGGGTCGATGTGGTGCAAACCGGCCGCCAGCAGCCACATGCGCCAGCTCGCCTCGGCGTCCTTCCAGTCGATGTGCAGCAGAGTGTGGTGTTTCAGATCCTCGGGCCGGCGCAATGGATAGGCGCCTTTCATCAGGACGGGGCTGCAGACCGGTGTGTTGACCTGGCCGAACAACCAGTCGACCCGCACCCCGTGGTAGCCGCCAGGGCCGTAGCGCAGCGCCACGTCGGCATCGCCGCGCGCCAAGTCGACCCGACGGTCGGTGCCGTCGATGCGAATCTCGATGTCCGGATGCCGCGCACGGAAACGCTCGAGCCGGGGCACCAGCCACAAGGCGCCGAACGCGGGGCTGACGCTGATGGTCAGCACCCCGCTCTCGCGGTTGGCGCGCATCTGCTCGACTCCCTGGGCCAGCGTGTCGAAGCCCAGGCTAATCGTCGGCAAGGCCGCTTGGCCGGCATCGGTTAAGCGCAGCGCCCGGGTCAGGCGGCGGAACAGGGGCACCTGAAGCAACTCCTCGAGCGCCTTGACCTGGTGACCGACCGCGGCCGGCGTGACGTTCAGCTCGGCCGCCGCCTTGGTGAAGCTGAGATGCCGGCCGGCCGATTCGAAGGCCTTGAGGGCGTTTAAGGGCGGAAGCGGGCGAGACAATTTTCTATAGCCGAATTTTTCTAGGATATGAGCCGAGATCTTCTCGTTTGTTGAATGATCTAGATATTCATATTCTAACTATTAATCAAGGTACTACTGTCTCTCTGCGGAACCTCGCAGGCAGCCTTTAAGTCAAATCAATCTAGATCATGAGCGTATCGACGAATGGTCGAATCGAACCCCTCGGGAGGCCCCCGTGAAGTTCAACCACCTGCGCGCCAACCTCGGCAGAGATTCACATACGCCGGCATGGCTGAGCGCACTCAATCTGAGTACTTTGTCGGTGTCATTCTGGTCGCGATTGCGGCTGTGACCTACAGCACGGCGGGGTTGTTCACCAAGGGCGTTGCGGCCGGGTCGTGGGAGGTCATGTTCTGGAGAGGTTTTTTCGCTGCCGCGTTCACAACGCTCTGGATCATAAAAAGAGGCGCATTTCGACAGAACTTTTTTGCCATGGGTTACAGCGGATGGGCGGTCGCGGTGGTAGGCGCATTGGGTACGGCGGCGTTCATCCCGGCCTTCAAGCTCACATCGATCGCCAATGTTTCGCTGATCTATGCGGTTTCTCCGCTTATCGCGGCGCTACTTGCATGGCTCTTCATTGGAGAACGAGTATCAGCACGGACGATGGTGGGATGCCTTTGCGCGCTTTTGGGCGTCGGCATCATCGTTTCGGGATCCCTTGGTCAAATCAGCCTCAACGGCGACGTGCTGGCCTTGTGGATGACCACCGCGATGGCCTCGATCATGGTCATCTACCGAAAGTATCCTGAAACGCCGGGGGCGGGCCCCGCGGCGCTCCAATCAATTCTCTTGCTGCCCTTCGCCGCGGTGTTCGGCGACCCGTTCGATGTTGAACCTACGGAAATCTACATTCTGTCCGCATTCGGACTGCTGTTCGCCATCGCGTCGGTAACCTTGGCAGAAGGCGCCAAACGAATTCCATCTGGCCAGACCGCTCTCCTAAGTTCCTTGGAAACGCCGCTCGCACCGGCGTTCGCATTCCTTCTATTCGCGGAGATCCCCAACACAGCAACCTTTCTTGGCGGCACGCTCGTGCTCTTCGCGGTGCTCTTAGCAATCAGAAACGATCCTTAGGCGCCTAAATGGTCTCCGAATTCTCCCGGCCGGTTCATCTGAAGTCGCCGTCCGGCGATGACCGCCCCTTCTTCCTCACGCCCCCGACTTGGCCGCATCGCCGGTGATCGCCCGGTCGCGAGTCTCGGGCATCATCATGGCAATGCCGATTGAGACCGCCGCGACCGCCATGAGGTACCAGGCCGGCGAGGTCTTGTCGCCGGTCACCGAGATCAGCCAGGTCGCCAGGATCGGCGCCGTGCCGCCGAAGATCGCGAAGTTGAGATTGTAGCCGAGCGATAGCGCGGTCAGGCGCACCCGGGTCGGAAAAACCTCGACCAGAGTCGCCGGCACCGGCCCACTCCGCGCGGCCACGAAGAGGCAGAAGCCGAGTTGGGCGCCCAACACCAAGGCGTACTCCCCGCCGCCCATGAGCTCCATCAGTGTGATGGAGAGCAGAAGAAACCCAAGGCTTCCGGCGATCAGCACGGGGCGTCGGCCGACCTTGTCGGAGAGCCACCCGAAGAACGGCAAGCAGAGCGTGACGAACGCCATGGAAATCGTCCCGATGCCCAGCGTCTTGGCGAGCGACAGACCGCTGAAGTGATGGATGTAGGTGGTGAAGAAGACAAAGAGGTAATACTGGCAGACCGCGTTGACCCAGAGCATTCCGATCACGGTCACCAGGTTCTTCTTCTGGGTCTTGAGGGTATGGGCGACTGGGTTCTTGACCAGATGGCCGGCCTCCTTGGCGTCCTTGAAGGCCGGCGACTCCTCCATGGAGCGGCGCAGCCAGAGGCCGATCCCGCCAAGCACCAGGGACAGGAGGAAGGGCACCCGCCAGCCCCAGTCGTGCAGCTGCTCTTCGCTCAAGAGCACGGTCACGAGCGCCGCCGTCGCCGATCCGGCCAGGATGCCGATGAAGCAGCTGGTCATGCTCCAAGAGCCGAACAGCCCGCGGCGCGCCGGCGGCGCGTACTCCGAGAGATAGGAGATCGAGCTGGTGAACTCGCCACCGACCGCCAGGCCCTGGACCAGGCGCACCACGACCAGCAGGATCGGCGCCAGCACGCCCACGGAATGGTAGGTCGGCAGAAGGCCGAGCGCCGCGGTCGGCAGGGACATTATGACGACCGAAAACAGCAAGGCATGGCGCCGGCCGATACGGTCGCCGATGTGGCCGAACAGCGCGCCGCCGATCGGCCGCACCACGAAGCCCACGGCGAACACGCCGAAGGTCGCGAGGTAGGACGCCAGCTTGTCGTCGCTGGGAAAGAACAGGCTTGAGATGATTGGCGCAAAGTAGCCGTAGAGCGCGAAATCGAACCATTCGATGCCGTTGCCGTATGCGCCGGCAATGATCGATTTGAGCTGCTTGCGCTCGGCCAAGACCACCCCCTGATCCCCGCTCGGCCGCGCTTGGCTGGCCGAGGCGAGAGCATATCAGGTCCAGCCGATGCTTGGCAGTCTCAACGACGGGCTTGCCAACGGCCCCGGAAGAGGGAAAGCTTGCGGGCTGACGCTTCCGTGCAAAGAACCCTCGAAGGGGGAGACCTAAGATGAGCTCAAGCCTGGATGCCTTGACCGCCGAGCGCGACCGCATCGAAAGCGAGATGGACAAGTTCGAGGAGGAGAAGGCCAGCCTGGAAAAGCAGGGTGCTGCTCTCGCCGAGCGCCGCGCCGCGGCGGAGAGCGCCGGCGACGACCTTTCCAAGCTCGACATCGAAGCCGAGCAGCTGGCCGAAGCCAAGCGCAAGAACGACCGCCAGCTCAGTCAAATTACAAAGCGCTTCAAAGACATCGAGGAAGAAATTGCCATGCTGCAGCAGAGCTCAATCGTGTAACCCAAGACGTTGATTGACGAGAAAATCATTTAATTTCAAATGATTGAAGATATTTTCTAAAACAATTTATCAGTTCGACGAGTACCCATACGCACCCTGTATTCCGTGGGCGTTTACCGGACCGAAAGCCTAATCTGGCAAGCTGATGGCTTCGCCAAGAAGGCGAAAGGCCCCGTGCGCAAGACGCCCCGCTTACTTCCGCTGGCAGGGTGCACGGGGCTTTCCACCCCTTGGCAGCCAGCGTGCGTTGCGGCCAAATTTCGCTCCGCCCAGCTGGGCTGGTCGTGATAGGTTCAACTCGCTCAAGAACGCCCATGGGTGCGCGACCTGGACACAAACGGACGGCCACCGCGATGATCTGGCATAGGGACCCGCGTCCGCGCACCAGCCGACCGACCGCCGGTCGCGTGCGACGGCTCATGGCCGCCGCTTTCTTGGCCGCCCTGATGACCGTTCCGGGGCTTGCCGCTGGCGCCGAGCTGCCGGCGCCGACCGGCAAGGTCGTGCTCAGCGTCACCGGCATGATTCGCCACGCAAACGACCTCCTGGACGGCCGCCGGGCCGCCCACTTCGACCGCACCATGTTCGAGGCTCTGGGCGCCAGCGCGCTTAAGACCACCACCTTTTGGACCAAGGGCGAGCATCTCTTCGAGGGCGTGGACGGGCGCGCGCTGTTGGACCGGGTCGGCGCACACGGCTCGCGCGCCTTGGCGACCGCGCTCAACGACTATCAAGTCGAGATCCCACTCAGCGACTTCACCGATCACGCCGTGATGCTGGCCCTCAAGCAGGACGGGGAGTACCTGAAGATCCGCAACAAGGGGCCGATTTGGGTGATCTATCCGGCCGGGCAAACCGCCGGGCTGGCTGAGCGGGAGCTCCTGGCGCGCTCGGTCTGGCAGCTTCGGCATCTGGAGATCCAATGATCGCGCGGCGCAGCAGCAAGCGCATGCTGGTGCTGGTCGCCACCCTGGCGGTCTTTCTGGTCAGCTTGATGATCACCTTCCAGCGCACTCGGGAGCTGGAGAACGATGTCGCCTCGGCGGTCAACGCGGCGATCTGGACCCTGGCCCAGACCGAGATCGAATACTATCGCCTGCTCAACGCCCTGCAGGCATATCAGGCGGGCGACCCGGCGGTCGACGGGGCGGCCGTGGCCGAGCGCTTCGAGATCTTCTGGAGCCGCGTGCCGGTGTTGATCGACGGACCCGAGGTCCGCCCCTTGCGCAACATCATCGACCTGGAGGCCCGGCTTGACCCGATCATGGAGACCCTGCGCCTGATCGAGCCCATGGTCTTCAGCCTGGCGCGCGACGACGAGCAGAGCTTCACGGCGATCTACGACGCCCTCGCGCCGATGGGCCCAAGCTTGCACCAGCTGGTGGTCGACGCCCATTGGCAGCAGGACTGGCAGCGCATCTACCGGGCCGACGAAGGCCAATCCTTGCGGCTTGAGCTGGCGGTCTCCTTCGCCGGCATCATCATGAGCGGCGGCATCCTGATTACCCTGTTGATTCGCGAGATCCGCGAGACAGAGCGATTGCTGCGTCAATCGAACGAGACCGAGGCCGAACTGGTCAAGACCCGCAACGCGGCAGAGCAGGCCAACACAGCCAAGTCCCGCTTCTTGGCCGCCGCCAACCACGATCTGCGCCAGCCGCTCCAGGCGCTCAGTATGCTCCTTGCGATCTTGCAGCGGACCACCGACTGGCACCATCGCCGGGCGATCTACGGCCAGATGACCAGCAAGCTCGAAACCATCGGCAACATGCTCAACGTGCTGCTAGACATCGGCAAGCTGGAGGAAGGTCGGGTCCAGGTCAACTTCAAGGATGTGCCGCTCGCCGAGCATCTCGCGCGGCTCGAGAACGAGTTCCGCCTACCGGCGGAAAAAGCCGGTCTGGAGCTGCGTTTCGTGCCGACCCGCACGGTGGTGCGCAGCGACCCGATCCTGCTTGAGCGGATCACCGCCAATCTGGTGTCCAATGCGGTGCGCTACACCAACCAAGGCAAGATCTTGGTCGGCTGCCGACGCCGGGGCAACCGGGTGTGCCTGGAGATCTGGGACACCGGGCCCGGCATCGAGGCCGACAAGCTCTCCGAGATCTTCCAGGACTACACCCAGCTGGCCAATCCCTCGCGCGACCCGGCTCGGGGCCTCGGCCTCGGCCTTGCCATCGTCGAGCGCTTGGCCAAGCTGATGGAGCACAAGATCACTGTGCGCTCGACCCCGGGCAAGGGCTCGATGTTCGCGATCGAGCTGCCCTTCGTCCTGCGCAGCCAGCCCGAGCGCGTGACCCGGCCGGTGGCGCGCCAGGTCATCGACGTGCTCGACAAAGCCACAATCATCCTGATCGAGGACGACGAGACCATGCTGGCGACCGGCACCCGGCTGCTGCGCATGTGGGGCGCGCGGGTGATCTCCGGACCGAACAGCGAGACCGTGCTCGAGCGGCTGAAGGGCCAGCGTGCGCGGCCCGATATCGTGATCGCCGACTACCGCCTGGCCAACCGCCAAACCGGCCTGGAGACGATCCAGGAGATCAAGGACTTCCTCGGGAGGGACATCCCCTCGATCGTCATGACCGGCGATACCGACCCCGAGGTCACCACCGAACTCGAGGCCTCGGGCAGCGCACTGGCCCACAAGCCGTTTAATCCGGTCGACCTGGAGGCGTTGATCGCCAAGCTGATCACGAGGAGCCCCTGCGTCCCGACGGCGCCCGCCGATCACCAGGAGGCGAGCGCGGCCAAATCCAGGATTCGTTTGTAACATCAAATACTTATCGCCAATTCCTTAAAACGCAATTCGCCATGGCTCGTGTGTCGAAAAGCGTCGGCCGGTGGATTGACAGGGCCCGGCGCTTCGCCTATGTTCGCGCGCTTTCCGGCGGCGGCGCGAGAAGGCGCCGGAGCCGCCAAAGAGGATCGGGACCATGAAAGTCGTAAACTCGCTTCGCACCGCCAAGCTGCGGGAAAAGGGATGTCGTCTGGTGCGCCGGCGCGGCCGCGTCTACGTCATTAACAAAAAGAACCCGCGCTTCAAGGCGCGCCAGGGCTGAATCGGTCGGCAAGGCCAGATCACATCATTCCCTGTTCGCTATAATAGCGCTTGGCGCCGTCGTGGAGCGGCGCGGAAAGCCCGGCCTTGAGCATCTGCTCGGGCTCTAGGTGGCGCAGCTCCGGATAAAGCGCCTTCAAGGTCGACAAGTTTTCGAACACCGTAGCGACCAGATCGTAGACGGCCTCCTCCGGCACGTCGGACGAGCTGAACACGGTGATCGTCGAGCCGAAGGTCGGCACCGGCTCGTCGACGCCTTCATAGATCCCGCCCGGGATGGTCATGGGCGCGAGATAGGGCGTCTCCGCGATCACCTTGTCCAGCGCCGCGTCACTGATCGGGACAATCTCGGCATCGCAGATCCTGGTCATCTGCTCGATCGTCGAATCCGGGTGGCCGACTTCATAGGTGACCGCTTCGACCCAGCCGTGGCAGAGCGCCATGGACTGCTCGCCGGCAGCCAGCTCCTCGGCCAGCTGAAAGTCCTGCTTGGTCCAGTCCTTGGCCGCCATCACTAGGTCCATGGTCGCGCGGTTCTCGCTATAGGGGCGGCCGATGTTGACACGCTTACCCGCCAGGTCGTCTATACCCTCGATACCGGCATTGCGCTTGGCGAGCAGAGTAAACGGCCGGGTGTCGATCGAGAACAGGCTGCGGATCGGCTCGAAGTCGCTCGACATGAAACGTACCGGTCCGGTGCCGGTCACCGCGAAGTGTTGCCAGTCTGAGCGGGCGATGCCGATGTCGCCGGCGCCGTCGCGGATGTTAACAAGGTTGGCGAAGGACTCCGCCGCGTCGCCGGCGGGGACCGGCGTGATCGTGCAGTCGAGCGAGTCGGCCTTGCGGTTGACCAGGGCGCAGAGCATCTGACCGAGCTCATAGTACTTGCCGTCCTCGTCGCCGACGATAGCGAGCTCCTCGGCCGCCCGGCCAGGCGCGGCCGTCAGCAGCAGCGCGAGCGCGGGCACGAAAGCGATCATTGTTCTCATGTTTGACATCTCCTTGCGCTGGCCGCCTGCCTGGCCGGCATCCGTGGCACCCTGGAGCCCCGAAGCTCCGATCAACAAGGACCGATGGTGATGCCATAATAGCGCGAATTGGCGGCCGCGGTCTATGATCGCGCGTCCGACCGCACCTTTGGAGTTCGATGATGATGACTCTGCTCGCAGGCGCTCGCCCTGGCTTCATGGGTCTGGCCGCACTCGGGCTCCTGAGTATCGCCTGCGCCCAGGCGCCAGAACCGCCTCCGCCGCCAGTCAGCCCGCCGGCCGAGCGCGACGACGGTTGGCCGGTCGCGTCCTTGGGCGAGGCCGGATTCGACGAAGCGGCGATGGCCGCGCTGACCGACTCGATCCGCACTGGTGCGCTCTCCAACACCCACGCGCTTGTCATCGAGCATCGCGGTCGCCTGGTCTACGAAGCCTACTTCAAAGGCGAGGACGAGCGCTGGGGCAGACCTCTTGGGACGGTCAGATTCGACCAAGATACCCTTCACGACCTCCGCTCGGTGACCAAGAGCGTGACCTCCGCGCTACTGGGTATCGCGCTCGCCGATAATATCGACGAGTCTCTGAAGCGGCCGTTGATCGTGACCTTCGACGATTTGAAGGAGACCTTCGACGACGGCGCCGCGCAGGTCACACTGTATCATACGCTCACAATGACCGCGGGCCTCGAGTGGAACGAGATGTCCGTGCCCTATACCGACCCAAGTAACGACGAGATCCGCATGGTCTATGCCGAGGACCCGGTGGCGATGGTGCTGGCCCGCCCCTTGCGCGACCCGCCGGGCAGCGCCTGGTACTACAATGGCGGGCTGACCCAGGTCTTGGCCGGCGTTATCGAACGGCAGACCGGCCAGCCGATCGACGCCTTCGCCGAGGACGCCTTGTTCGCACCCTTGGGAATCACCGACTATGAGTGGCTGGGCTCCCCGCTATGGGCCGAGGGCAGCTCGCCGAGCGCCGCTTCGGGATTGCGTCTGCGCGCCCGAGACCTCGCCAAGATTGGGTCTGTGATGCTGCACGACGGTGTTTGGCAGGGCCGCCAAGTAATCCCGGCTCGCTGGGTCGCGCTCTCGACCGAGCGCCACGTGGCGGAGATTCCTTGGAGCCCCTCGGGTGTCTATGGCTACGGCTTCATGTGGTACCCGGGGCGCAGCAAAGACGAGCGCGCCACCAGGATCGTCCGGGCGGCCGGCAACGGCGGCCAGCGGCTCTACATCCTGCCCGACGAGGGGATTGTGATTACGCTCTTCGCCGACCTCTACAATCAGCGCAGCGACTGGATCGGCGAGCGTATACTGGGCGAAGTGCTTGCAGCCTACAGGCCAGCGTCAGAGCGCTGATCGGCTCTGAAACCATGTTCGCCAAGTACCTGGATCGGTGGGCGCTGATTGCCGACGGCACACCAATTGAAACCCACAACAGTCACCTTCTGCCGGTTCGCCGGCACGGCGTGGCCGCTATGCTCAAGGTGGCGACCGCGGCGGAGGAGCGGGCCGGTGCCAAGCTCATGGCGTGGTGGAACGGGTCCGGTGCGGCCAAGGTGCTCGCTTGGGACGAGGATGCGCTACTATTGGAGCGCGCCGACCACAACGGTACCCTGGCTGCGATGGCCAGAACCGGCGATGACGACGAGGCCAGCAAGATTCTATGCCGTGTCGTCGCGACGCTCCATGAACCGAGGAGCGAGCCGCCGCCACCTCTCGTACCCTTGGAACAGTGGTTTCGGGCCTTGACCCATGACACGGAAGCGCACGACGGCGTTGTCGCACATGCCGGCGCGACCACCCGCGACCTGCTCGCCACCCAGCGCGAGGTTGTTTCCCTTCATGGCGACATTCACCACGGCAATGTACTCCATTTCGGAGAGCGGGGCTGGCTGGCGATCGACCCCAAGGGTTTGGTCGGCGATCGCTGTTTCGACTACGCCAACCTATTCTGCAACCCGGACCATGAGACCGCGACAGCGCCCGGCCGCTTCGCCCGGCAGGTGGCGGTGGTCGCCGAGGCGGCGCGGCTCGAGCGCCAACGGCTCTTGCGCTGGACCCTGGCCTGGGCCGGTCTCTCGGCGGCCTGGTTGATCGAGGACGGTGCTTCGGCGGCGACCCCTCTCTGTGTCGCGGAGCAAGCGGCAAGAGCGCTCAAAGACTGAGCCGCGCCGCGGTCCTTGTTCTGCTTTGAGAGCCCTAGCTTCTGCTGTACCCATGGGTGCCTCAACTTGAGACCGAACCGGAGGTCGACCATGGGCGCAGAAGAGTCGCGGCGCGACCGCACAATCAATTATATCGAATTCGTGGTCGCCGACATCGCCCGGGCCAAGGCGTTTTATGGCACGGCCTTCGGCTGGACCTTCAAGGACTATGGGCCTGCCTACTGCGAATTCTCCGACGGCCACATGACCGGTGGCTTCGAGGCAGGTGAGCCGGCACCGGCCGGCGGGCCATTGGTGGTTCTTTATGGCAGCGATCTGGAAGCGCTCATGGCGCGAGTCGAGGACTCTGGCGGCAAGATTGTCAAGCCGCTCTTCGCCTTCCCCGGCGGCCGGCGCTTTCACTTCACGGACCCCGACGGCTACGAGCTCGCGGTCTGGACCGAGACCTGAGGGCTTAGGGGGCGATGAAGGGCAGAGTCGTGATCGCAAGCGCGCGGGGCGCGGTGCCGACTATGACGCGAAGGTCGTCGGCCCCGTCGTGGACCTCGTTGCTGACGATTCCGAGGGCGATGTTCCTTTGCAAGCGGTGCGAATAGGCCATTTCGCTGAGCGTCCCGACGGCCTCGTCGCCGCGCAGGATGTCCAGCGGATGCTGGTTGCCGGTGACCGGCGGCCCCTCGATGAAGAGCCCGACGCGCCGGCGCCGAACCCCGGCCCGCTTGATCTCCACGAGCGCATCCCGGCCGATGAAATCCTGCCCGCTCTCCAGCTCGACCAGATGGCCCAGGCCGATCTCGAAAGGATCGACCGGGTTGCTCTGCGCGCGCCCATCCGCACCGTAGGACACCAGGCCGCTTTCCAGCCGCTCCAAATCGTTGGGCGCGCCCGGGCCGATGTCGTAAGCGCGGCCAGCGTTTTTCACGATCTGCCAAAGCTCGCTGCCCCGGGCACCGTCCTGGAGGTAGAGCTCGAAGCCGCCCTGTTTCGACCAGCCCGAGCGCGCCAGCACCAGGGGGATGCCCTCAAGCTCCGTCTCCTTGAACCAGAAGTACTTAAGGTCTTCGACCCAAGCGCCAAAAAGATCCCGCGCCAGATCCAGCGCCTTCGGCCCCTGGATCGCCATGGGCGAGACGTCGGGCTCGAAGACCCGCACATCTAGCCCGCGCTCCCGAGCGATCGCGGCGGCCCAAAGGGCGATATCGCTGTCGGCGATCGAGAGCCAATAGCGCGCCTCGGCCAGTTTCAGGAGCACCGGATCGTTGATCAGGGTGCCGTCGTGATCGCACAGCGCCACGTAGCGGCCCTGGCCGACGGCGCAGCGCGTGAGGTCCCGGGTGGTCAGGTATTGAGCCAGCGCGCCGGCGTCGGGCCCGCTCAACTCGACCTGGCGCTGGGCGGCCACGTCCCACTGGGCGACGCCCTCGATCAAGCGCCGGTACTCGCCCTCCGGATCGCCATAGTGGCCGGGAATGTACATGTGATTGTAGACCGAAAAGGCGCGCACACCCTCGGCTAGGGTCGCCTCGAAATAGGGCGATTTGCGGATGTTGGGCGTGATCGAAAGCCGAAATGTCATCGCTCAAGCACCGTCCGCGGCCTGCCGGGTGACGAAGATTGGGCTGGACCAGGCGTTGAAGCCGTCCTCGGTGGTAACCCGCACCCACAAGGGGTTGTCGCCGGTGGCCGCGAGCGCCACGGGCACCGTCCGGGCGATCTCCCGACACTCGAGCCGGTGGGGCAAGCGAAACACCCGGATCCTGCGTTCCAGGCCGCCGGCCTCGAGCACGCTGTCCTCGAAGCCGATCTCATCCAGGTCGAGGGTCGCGGAGACGTGGCCGGTCTCGATCTCCAGGCTGGCGTCCGCGCCCGTCTCGATCCAGGCGTCGAAGCCACCAAAGTTCCCGGTGGTTAGCGTGTCGAAGGTCACAAGATCGGGGTCAACCAGCGTGGTGGGACGCTCGTGGTTCCAGGCATTGATCGGCGCGATCCGCGCGAAGGTGCCGCCGTGGAGCCGGGCGTGACCGGCCCAGGTGGTCTGGCGGCCGCGCCCGCGATACTCCGCCCCCTGCCAGATCACCCGAATGCGCTGGCCCAGGCTGGCCTGATCGTAGCCGCGCAGGGTCTCGACCAGCGCCGTGCCGTTCAGGACATCGATGCGCTCAATCGACGTGCCGGCGATGCACTCGACGAACAGCTCGAGCCTGTCCGCGTCGCTCTGGACGATGTCGCCCATGATGGCCTCTCGGGTCGCCCGGCCCTCGACCTGAAAAAAGCGCGGGTCCCGTTCGAACAGCGTCGCCTCGTCTTCGAACCGGGCGCGCACCTCCAGGTGCAGGCGGTTGCCGGTCGTGCCGTAATGGTGGCGCCGGCGCAGGCAGTCGAACAGCCCGTCGCGGGTCAGCTCGTCGGTCAGGAAGCAGGTCAGCCCGCCATAGGCCCCGAAGCTCGCCGCGCCCGGATAGCTGGCGCCCGGCCGGCCCTTATGGCCGTCGCTGTTGCACACCACGCCCGACCGGTGGCCAAGCGCGAAACCGTCGGTCAGCAGCCACTCGAAGGTGCCCCAGGCCGAGTGTATCTCCATTGCCGTCTCCAGGCGCGGGTCGTGGGCCTGCTTGATGTCCGCATAGCGCCCGCCGACATGGGCATAGACCACGCAGTCCTCGCCCTGCAGGTCTTCGAACAGCTGGGCCGCCGTGATGGAATCGCTGTCTATGTCGGAGCGGTCGGGCAGCAGCGCGTGGGAGGAGCGGTGGATCTGCCGGCCTTCCTTTCTGAAGTAAACGTTGCGGTCGCCGCCGACCGCCGTGTTGCCGGACCACTCGTAGCCGGGATAGGTGACGAAGCGGTGGTCCTCCTGATACTCAGCCGTCAGATCGTTGATCAGCGCCCAGAAGGCCTTGTTGATCTGAAAATCGTTGGCCTGGTGGCTGGTCGCATCGAGGAAGGCCAGATCGCGCGCGAAATCGAAATATTCCCGCGCCGTGTTGATGCCGACGGTCTCACCGCTTTGCCCATGCATGTCGCCCCAATAGCCGGCGACCGGGCCATCGCGCACCACCAGGGGGCTCGACTCGGCGCGCAAGGCCCCATCGGCACCGAACACCGAGACCCGCAAGATGCCCTCACCCGCCACCGAGAGGCCATCAAGTACCATCGCCCGCTGCTCCGGCCCGTAAGCAACCTCGCTCGGCAGGCCGTCAACCGCGATGGAGGGCCGCAAGGTCAGGGTCTCGGCCGCCTGGCCGGTCGGGTTGCCCCAGCGGTCTTCGGCCTTGAGGCCGAGCCGGAAGATCTCGCCGGGGCGCCGCAGGCTTGGCAGCACCGCCTTCCAGACCGCCGGCGGGCCAGGCACGATGGCAATCACCGGGGTGTCGGGGATCGGCACGAAATGGCCGGTCGCGCAGACGTCGGCCAGCACCTTGAACTCGAAGCCGCTTTCGCAAAAGGTCTGGAGCTTGAGGCCAGGCGAACCTTCAGAACGGTCGCCGAAGACAATCGTGATGGTCTCGCCCTCGTAGAGTCCCTCGCCGCGCACCATGACCCTGAGCGAGCGGTACCAGGGGCGCTGCTCTCCGCCGTCCTGATAGGCGAGCTGGAGGCGCGCGCCGTTGCTGGCCCGGGCGGTGACATAGTTGACCGCCCGGGGGTCGTCCATCTGCAGCCGGCCCCAGTCGTTGGAGTAGCGATGGACGATCTTGATCGAGCCGGTGTCGTCCAGGCCGAAGCGCCCGGCGGTATAGACCAGGGAGAAGCTCTGTAGGCTGCGCGCCTCGAAGGCGCCGCTCGGGGTCAGATGGGCGCTGCCGTAGAGCACCGGATCGGCGCCGGGCTCGGCATTGGCCCAGGCATCGCCCACAAAAACGCTCTCGACCTTCGGCATGAAACGCTCCCGACTACCGTGGTCCCATCGCTTGGATCAGGTCGAGCAGCCTATTGGTCCGTGCGGTCAAGTTCCAGGGGTCGAGCGGCGCGGCGAGCCCTGGATCTAGGTCGCCCACCGCGTCCCGGGCCGCCTCGGTGAAGGCAACAGCACCGTCGGCGGCGATTTCCTCGATCCCGTCCAGCTTGCCGATGCGCCGGTTGAAGGCGACCGCGTCCTGAAGCTTCGCGTTCTCGGGCAGGTCAAGCGTGACCTGTCCCCGGTCGATCGACACCGGATAGCCGCCAGGCAAGCCTTGGGGCGCGGGTGCGGAAAGGCGGCGCGGCGGCGCGCCGGGCAGCAGGGCGCTCAAGACCGGCAGTGCGGCCGCGGCGGTGATGACGTTGTAGATCGGCCCGGGAGCAAAGGCCTGGCCGGCGTAGGCTAGTTCGTCCTCGCGCGCGCCGTCCTCGCCCAGATAGACCCGGGCGAACAGCTCGGGGTCGGCCGGCGCCTTGGCGGTCATGGCGCCGTAAACATGGTGGTGATGCCCGACCACCCGGACTAGGGGACGCTCGTCGCCGCGTGCCTTGAGCGCCGCTTGGATGCGCAGCTGGAGGATGCTGACATTGCCGAGACCGATCGTCGGCGCAAGCCCTCGGGTCGCCAGGATCGGATGGATCCCGTCGGGCATGGAGATGTTGGCCACGGGCACCGAAAGCCCGAGTTCGCGCACGACAGTCATGAGGTTCGTCACGATCGGCAGCTGGGCCGGCAATTGCAGGGCGATGCCGGCGGCCGCCAGGGCACGCGCGGTCGGATGGTCCCGTCCGATGATCGACCAGGGGCTGATCAGGCTGGCGGCCTGGATGATCAGATCGGGCCGGGCTTTGAGTAGCAGCGCTTCGAGTGCCAGGGCGTCGCACCCATCGACCTCCTGGAAGCCAACCTTTGCCTCGTGGCAACACGCCAGCATGGCGACCTGCGCGCCGGCCGGCGAACCCGGCCGGTCCGCCACGGTCAGCTCCGCCACGCCGCCCAGGCGCAACAGGCCGTCGGCCATGCGCAGGCCGACGTCGCCGCCGCCGAGCAGAAGCACTTTCGCCGCCATCGCTGTCACCTCGCCGGCTTGGAAGGCCAAAGCGCCAAGGCAAGGCCTGTGAAGATCGCCAGGCTACCGGCGATCTGCAGGCCGCTCAAGCTGTCCCCCAAAAGCAACGCCGATAGGCTCATGCCGAAGACCGGCACCAGCAGAAAGAAAGGCGCGACGGAGGCCGCCGGATAGGTCACGAAGAGCCGGCCCCAAATCGCAAAGGCCAGCAGGGTCGCCAGCAGCGCCGAGTAGGCGACCGCGCCCAGGGTCGTCCAGGTGATCGTGGCAAGCAGGCCGGTCAGGGAGCCGCCGCTCTCGAACACCAGCGACAGGATCAGCAGCGGCAGCGGCGCCGCCAGGCTCATCCAGACCGCGACACCGAGCATCTCCACCTTGCCCAAGGATTTCAGGAGATTGTTGCCGAGCGCGCCGGACAAAGCGGCCAGGAGGATCAAGCCGAGACCGCCAAGCGCCCCTGCCTCGGCGCGGTTGATCACCAGAAAGCCGAGGCCCAGAAGCGCCAACCCCATGGCAAGCGCCTGGCGCCGGGTCAGGCGCTCTGAAAAGGCGACCATGGCGATGACGATGGTGAAGAATGCCTGAGTGTGGACCAGAAGCGAGGCCAGGCCCGGCGCGATGCCGTGGGTCATGGAAAGGAACAGAAAGCCGTACTGCCCGGCGCCCAACAGCAGGCCGAGTAAGATCAGGGTGCGCCAGGGCACCGCCGGGCGCGGCACCACGGCGATGAAAAGGGCGGCGGCCAGGAATCGGATGCAGGCGAAGAATATCGGCGGCGTCGCCTCGAGCGCCACGGCGGTGACCGGAAAGGTCGCGCCCCAGATCAGCGCCGCCCCGGCGCCCAGCGCCACGTCCTTCGGAGCCATGGTCATGACGCGGGCGCCGCGCTCACCGCTTGGGCCAGGCCCAAGGCGGCGCCTCGACATCCTGGATGACGGTCTCGCCAAGCTCTTTCGCGAGGCTGTGGCTGACGGCGGCCTCCTCGTCCTGCAGGGCATCGACCAGCTCGCTAGCGTGGCTCACGACGATCACTTGGGCGCGCCGGGCGACATTGGCGATGAGCCGCGCCAAAGGGGCCAACAGGCTGGGGTGCAGGCTGGTCTCCGGCTCGTTCAACACTAAGAGAGGCGCCGGCCGCGGGCTCAGAAGCGCGATCGCGAGCAGCAGATAGCGCAGGGTGCCGTCGGACAGCTCAGCGGTTCTCAAAGGCCGCAGCAGGCCGTGCTGGTGCATCACCACTTCAAACAGCCCATCGGCGGCTTGCACCTCCAGGCTACTGCCGGGAAAGGCATCCTCGACCGTCTCTTCCAGAGCCGTCGGGTCGCCGATTTCCCGGATCGTTTGCAGTGCAGCCCCCATGTCTGCGCCGTCGCCGGCCAGAACCGGCGTGCGGGTGCCGATCTGGGGCCGGCGTGCCGGGGCCTCCGGGTCGCTGCGCAGGCGGTCGTAGAACCGCCAACCGCGCATGCGCTCGCGCAGCTCAAGCAGCTCCCGGCCGCCGTCCGGATCGGCGGCATGGGTCATCATGCTGTCGTAGGGCGGCAGATTGCTCAGCACCCGCCGGCGCTTGCCTGCATCGTCCAGCAGTTGGACGCCTGGGCCTTGCCTCGTCGCGATCTCGTTCGAGCGCTTCAGGCATTCGCCGATCCACAAGGCCTCGGCCTTAATCTCCGGATCCAGGCCGAAAAAAGAGCCGCCGCCCTTCGGCAAGCCGAGATCGATGGCATAGCCGTAGTCCTCCGCGGCGAAGCCCAGTTTGAGCCCGACCCGCTCCGTGCGCCGGGTGCCCTGGACCGGCACCTCCCCGCGCTTCATGCCCCGGGAGAAAGCCTCAGGCCCAGCCCAGAGGGTTGAGGGCAGCCCGCCCTCCCTGGCCAAGGCGCCGATCGCCCGGCCCTGAGCGACGTCCGCGAGCAGCCGGATCGCCTTGTAGAGATTGGATTTGCCGCTGCCGTTCGCTCCGGTGATCACGGTCAGCTGGCCGAGCGGAAGCACAAGCTCGCGCAGGGAGCGATAGCCGGAAACGGCGAGGGTCAGGATCATGGGCGGGTCCTATTGATCGAAGAGAGTTCAGAGCTGGACTTGCCAAACGAGCCCGGCACCAACCACGGTCAGTTACTCCGCGTTTGCTCAATCAATCCGGAGACATCCTTGGCGTTCAGTGTTCTGAGCTCCTCAAATGCGGCAGAGGTCGCCGATTTGTCCCCGGTACCTTCGCCGGAAAGTTGATAGCCGTTACCCTTCGGGTAGAATACGAAATAGAAGGGTGTGGCGGGGTTTCCTTTCGCGGATACGATCACAACGGTCTGCTGGTCATTGCAGCTATATACCAACCACTCTGTCGCACCATAAATCTTGTGGACGGGCCCGACGTCACAAGTCAAAGGAGTCGGCTCCTGGCTGGAGGCCGGTGTGAAGGCGATGGCTCCAGCGAGCATCGCAAACATGGCCATGCCTGCCCAAGAGACATTTCTTTGGGCGTTGAGATACATCGTCAGGGTCCCCGTCTCACCTTTTCGAATTCATCAACTACAGTCAGTACGTCTGCTACCTATGATACGTATCATAGCAGAAGTTTGCGCTTTGTCTGCTGTTGGATCGCCGACCGACAGCTCTTCTTCCAGTGGGGCCAGTTGACCCCCCTCACCCCCCACCCCATAGTGTTCGCCCGTCCCATTCGTGGAGACTAAACGCCTATGAAGATGCCCGATCCGGACCAAGGCGTGCTCGCCCGCCGGCGCGAGATCGTCGACGCGCTGAGGGTTATCGTGCCGGGCGAAGGGGTGATCGACGACGCCGACGCGCTCAAGGTCTACGAGAGCGACGGCCTTACCGCCTACCGCCAGCCGCCGATGATCGCCGTGTTGCCGGAGACGACGCAGCAGGTCAGCGAGATCCTCAACTACTGCATGGAAAACGGCATCAAGGTGGTGCCCCGGGGCGCCGGCACCTCGCTCTCGGGCGGCGCCCTGCCTTTGGCCGACGGGGTGCTGTTGGGCTTGGGCAAGTTCAACCGCATCCTGGAGATCGATGTGGACAACCGTTGCATCGTCGCCCAGCCCGGGGTGACCAACCTCGGAGTCACCCAAGCGGTCGAGGGCGAGGGCTTCTACTACGCGCCCGACCCTTCCAGCCAGATCGCCTGCACGATCGGCGGCAACGTGGCCGAGAACTCCGGCGGCGTCCATTGCCTGAAATACGGCCTGACCACCAACAACCTGCTGGGCCTCGAGGTGGTGCTGATCGACGGCACGGTCGTGCGCCTGGGCGGCAAGCACTTGGAGGCCGAGGGCTACGACCTGCTCGGCCTAATGACCGGCTCGGAAGGCCTGCTCGGCGTGGTCACCGAGGTCACCGTGCGCATCCTGAAAAAGCCCGAGACCGCGCGTGCGCTCTTGCTCGGCTTCGCGACCAGCGAGGCGGCCGGCGACTGCGTTGCCGCGATCATCGGCGCGGGCATCATCCCGGGCGGCATGGAGATGATGGACAAGCCTGCGATCCACGCCGCCGAAGCCTTCGTCAAGGCCGGCTATCCGCTCGACGTGGAGGCGCTTCTGATCGTCGAGCTGGACGGCCCCCAAGTGGAAGTCGACCACTTGGTCGAGCGGGTCTCCGCCATCGCCGACGACTGCGGCGCGGTCACCAAGCGCCTGTCCCAGGACGAGGCCGAGCGCCAGCGCTTCTGGGCCGGTCGCAAGGCGGCCTTCCCGGCGGTCGGCCGGATTTCGCCCGACTACTACTGCATGGACGGCACGATCCCGCGCGGCCAGCTGCCCCTGGTGCTGCGGTCCATGCGCGAGATGAGCGAGAAGTACGAGCTTCAGGTCGCGAACGTGTTCCACGCCGGCGACGGCAACCTGCACCCATTGATCCTCTACGACGCCAACAAGCCCGGCGAGCTGGAGCGGGCCGAAGACTTTGGCGCCGATATTCTGAAGCTTTGCGTCCAGGTCGGCGGCGTCTTGACCGGCGAGCACGGCGTCGGGGTCGAGAAGCGCGACCTCATGCCCGAGATGTTCACCGAGGACGACCTCAAGCAGCAGCAGCGGGTCAAATGCGCCTTCGACCCGGGCGCCCTGCTCAATCCGGGCAAGATGTTTCCCGAGCTGCACCGCTGCGCCGAGCTCGGCCGCATGCACATCCACAAGGGCGCCCTGCCCTTCCCCGAGTTGCCGCGCTTCTGATTGATGGCCGATACCTGGAAAGCGGAAAGTGAGGCCCAGGTGGTCGAGGCGGTCGCCTGGGCGGCGGCGGAGTCCCAGCCGCTCGAGGTCGTCGGGCGGGCCAGCAAACGCGGACTCGGACGCCCGGTCCAGGCGGCCCACGGGCTCGACCTCTCGGGTCTTTCCGGCATCACCCTCTACGAGCCCGAGGAGCTGGTGCTTTCCGCCCGGGCCGGCACGCCTCTGGCCGAGATTGCCCAGGCGCTGGAAGAAAAGGGTCAGCAGCTCGCCTTCGAGCCGCCGGACCTGGGGCCGCTGTTGGGCCAGCCGGCGGGCGCCGGCTCGGCGGGCGGCCTGGTCGCCTGCAATCTGGCCGGCCCGCGGCGCCTCAAGGCCGGCGCCGCGCGCGATCATTTCCTGGGGCTCGAGGCTGTTTCCGGGCGCGGCGAGTCCTTCAAGTCGGGCGGCCGCGTGGTCAAGAACGTCACCGGCTACGACCTCTGCAAGCTCCTGGCCGGTTCTTACGGCACGCTCGCGGCCATGACTCAGATTACCCTCAAAGTCCTGCCCAAGGCGGAGAAGACCCGCACGGTCCTGCTCTACGGCCTGGACGACCGCCAGGCGGTCGCCGCCATGACCCGGGCGGTCACCTCCTCGCACGAGGTGTCGGGCGCCGCCCACCTGCCGGCCGGAGTCGCCAGCGAACTCGAGATCGCCTATGTGGGCGCGGTGGGCGGCGCGGTCACCGCGCTCAGGGTTGAGGGCCCGGCGCCCTCGGCCGAGTACCGGGCCGCCGCCTTGCGCCGGGAGCTGGGCGATCTGGCCGAGACCGAGGAGCTGCACGGCCACAACTCCGGTCGCCTCTGGCAGGCAGTCGGCAACGTCGAGCCCTTCGTCGGATGGGACGAAGCCGTGGTCTGGCGCCTTTCCGTGGCGCCGAGCCAAGCGCCCGACGTGCTGGCGCGCTTGGGCGCGCTCAAGGGCCTCAGCCACTACTGCGATTGGGGCGGCGGGCTGATCTGGCTCGCCCTGCCCAGCGCCGACGACGGCCATCATCAGGCGGTGCGCGCGGCCCTGGGCGCGGACGGCGGCCACGCGACCCTGATCCGGGCGCCCGAGACGGTGCGGGCCGCAGTGCCGGTGTTCCAGCCTCAGGCGCCCGCATTGGCGGCGCTCAGCCAGCGAGTAAAGGAGGCCTTCGATCCCCACGGCGTGCTCAATCCCGGGCGCATGGCGGCGGGGCCCGCTTGAGCCATGCAGACCAGTTTCACCTTGGCCCAATTGGCCGATCCGGACACCGCCGCCTCGGAGCAGATCCTCAGGACCTGCGTGCACTGCGGCTTCTGCACCGCGACCTGCCCGACCTACGTGCTGCTCGGCGACGAGCTGGACAGCCCGCGCGGACGCATCTACCTGATCAAGGACATGCTGGAAAACGACAGGCCGGCCTCGGCCGAGGTCGCCAAGCATGTGGACCGCTGCCTGTCGTGCCTATCGTGCATGACCACCTGCCCGTCAGGCGTCAACTACATGCACCTGGTCGACCACGCCCGAAAGAAGGTGCGAGAAACTCATCGGCGGCCGCCGCTCGAACAGCTGGTGCGCCAGGCGCTCGCCGTGATGTTGCCCGACCCGGGGCGCTTCCGCCTGGCCCTGCGCGCGGCCGGTCTCGCCAGGCCCTTCAAGGCGCTGATGCCCAAGCGTTACCGGCCCATGCTCGATCTGGCGCCGGCCCGCCTGCCCGCTTATCAGCCGCTTCAGGGTCCCCTGACTTTTCCGGCGGAGGGCGCGCGCAAGGCCCGGGTGGCGCTGTTGGCCGGCTGCGCGCAGCAGGTCCTGGCACCCCAGATCAACCAAGCGACGGTGCGCCTGCTGACCCGGGCCGGAGTCGAGGTGGTGGTCGCCGGCGGCACCGGCTGCTGCGGCGCCCTGGTCCACCACATGGGCGACGAGGCAGCCGCCCGGAAGGCCGCCCGCGCCAACGTCGCCGCCTGGCGCGGTCTGATGGCAGACGACGGCGGCTTGGACGCGGTGGTGATCAACGCCTCGGGCTGCGGCACCATGGTCAAGGACTATGGCTTCCTGCTGCGCAACGAGCCGGGCAACGCGGAGGTGGCGGCCGACATCTCGGCGCGGGCCAAGGACATCTCCGAGCTGCTGAGCGAGCTGGGCCTGCCGGACCAGACCCGCGAGACCGGCCAGCGGGTCGCCTACCACGCCGCCTGCTCGCTCCAGCACGGCCAGAAGGTGACGGCCGAACCGAAGGCGCTGCTGCGGTCTTGCGGCTTCGAGGTGCTGGAAGTGCCCGAGGGCCACCTCTGCTGCGGCTCGGCGGGCACCTACAACATCCTTCAGCCGGAGATCGCCGGGCGCTTGCTCAAGCGCAAGCTCGCCAACATCGCGCGTCAAGCGCCCCAAGCGATCGCGACCGGCAACATCGGCTGCATGACCCAGCTGGCCAGCGGCACCGAGACCCCGGTGGTCCACACGGTCGAGCTGCTCGACTGGGCGACCGGCGGGCCGAAGCCAGTGGGGCTTCAGTAACGCTGCGCCAAGACCGCCTGAATGGAGTCGATGGCGCCGAAGGCCGCTTTCAGCATCTCGCGCTGGGTGGCGCCGAGCTTGTCTAGCGAGATCCAGTTGGTTGGCGCCACGCCGGTGCTGGCATCATGGAGATGCTGGCCCAGGCGAATGTCGTTGAGGTGACGGTAGGCCTCCAAGGCGTCTTGCAAGGGCGCCTCCAGCTTCGGCTCTACCTGGCGCAAGTGCTCCAGCCGGTCGAAGGTGTTGCTGGAGTCCAGATAGCGGTGTCGAAGCGCCAGGATCCGGGCGAAATCGGTGATCGGCTGAAGGCCCCGCCGCTTGATGTCGATCGCCCGGCCGCTCTCGGTCTTGACCGCGCGGATGCGGCCGAACAGGCCGTCGACCGGCGAACGGTTCCGAATTACGCCCTGGGCCAGGTGCCGCAGGAAACGGGGATGGTTCAGCAAGGCCTCCACCAGGGCCCGCTTGACCGGCTCGGCCAGGAAACAGGCGCCGTGCACGGCCCTGAGATCGCAGGCGGCGGCGACCTGCATGACGTGATGGCCGGTCGTCCCCGACAGCCAGTCGTCAAACTGCCGCGGCCAGCGCTCCAGACTATGGCGCCATAGGGGATTGCCGGCCATCATGCCACCCTGGCAGAGGCGCAAGCCCACTTGGTCCAAATCCTGGTTGACCCGCGCCGCCCAGGTGGCCACCCACCTTTCCACCTCGGATAGGGTGATTTCCGGCGCTTGGTAGACGAGGGCGTTGTCTTGATCGGTCTTGAGGCTCATTTCGCCCCGGCCTTCGCTGCCAAGGGAAAGCCAGGCCCAGGAGAAGTCGCCATCGGGCCGCCCCTCGGCCAACGCGGCCTGGCTCAGGGCGATGACCCGGCCGGTCAGCTGGTCGTTGACCAATGTGTTGATGGTGATCAGGTCCTGGGCGCGCACGCCGCGCCGATAGAGCTGCAGCAGATGCCGGTCGGCTTCGCGGCGCAGCTCCGCAAGCTGCGCCAGTGCGGTCGCGCGGCCGATCTGTTCCAGTAGCAGCATGGGGCTGTAGCCGTGGGACCGGGCGATGTCTTTGTGCCGGACCACGCCGAGCAGCGGGCCGTCCGGCCGGGCGCGAACCAGCAGGTGGGAAAGGCCCTTGGTCGCCATCTCGATCAACCCTTCGAAGAGAGAGTTACGGGCGGTCAGGAGTCCGATTTCGCGGCTCATCACCGACTCGACCGGCGACTCCGGCGGCGCGCCGGCGGCGAGGATCTTGCCGCGCAGGTCCCGGTCGGTCAGCAAGCCGAGAACCTCACCCTCGGCCATCACCACCAGATGATCGGTGCTGTGTCGGCACATCAGCTCGGCCGCGTCCCGCACCGAGAGCTCGGGCCCGCAGCAGGGCGCCGGCCGGTGGATCAGGTCGCTCAGGCGCGTGCCGAAGAGAAACTGGGCGCCGGAGAGATCGTAAAGAGTGACGTGATGGCGGGTGTAGGCCCGGATGTCGCTTTCGAAAAAGGCCAGCACCCGGGGGTGCTTGTCGCAGAGCCCGTGGAAGACCTCGGCAGGAATGAGCCCAAGGGTGACCTCGCCGAGCGCCTCGGCCCGATATGGCAAGGGTCCGCCGCGCAGGAGGCCATAGTTGCCGAACATCTTGCCGACGCCGAAGGTTCGGGTCGTGCCGCCGGGCCCCGCTTCGATCAGGCGCAGCTGGCCGGCCATCACCAAATAGAGGTGGTCGTGGCTCTCGTGGCCCTGCTCGAGAATCACCGCGCCGTCGGGATAGCTCGCCAAAACGATCTCGCGCGCCAAGGCACCCCGCTCGGACTTGGAGAAGCCCGAGAAGGGTGCCGTGCGCGCGAGCTGCCCGAGGAGCTCGTGGTCCACCTGCTAGACTACTTTTTTGCCTTCGCGTCTGGCTTGGCGCAGGTCTCGGATGAAGCTGTAGACGATGATCACCAGGACGACGGCCGCGATGATCGGCCACATGAGAATGTAAAGTGTTAGCATTTGCTTTCTCCCGCTTGGGATTTTCAGTTGGTGGCCTTGACGGTGTTGGGTGACGCTTCGGGCGCGTCCCCTTCGCCGCCTTCCTGGAAGGAGGTCACCCGCTGGCCGATCAGCGCGAAGTCGAACTCCTGCTTGGCCGCAAGGCTGACGCCGACGCAGATGATCGTGCTGGCGCCGTAGGCGGTCAGGGAGCCCAACAAGACTGTGTAGTCGTGCAGGAAGTTGAGGAAATAGAAAGAGCAGACCACGGCGCCGATCGCGCCGACCACAAGCCCGGCGATGCGGCCGAAGAACCCGAAGGTCATCAGACCGACCACCACGCCGCCGCCGACACCGGCGATGATCTCAAAGATCGCGCCGATTGGGCCATCCAAGGGAACCACCTCAAAGCGCACTAGGCAGAATAAGCCGAGGCCGCCGATCACCGCCCAGATGAAGGCCGCGTTGGTCACTCGGTTCCAGTAGCAGCTGGCGATGACGGGAAACACGATGGCCCCCCAGAGCGCGCCGACGAAGACCAGCATGACCAGGATGTTGAAGGAGAAGCTGGCCAAGATCAGTCCCATCGCCGTGGCGACGATCATAGTGATGCGGCCCAGGAGCAGCATCTTCTTGGTGTTGGGCCGGCCCTTGGCAATATTGCGGCCGTAGATGTCGGTCATCATGATCGCCGAGAGGGCCGAGAGATCGGAATCCGCGGTCGACGACAGGGAGCCGATCACCAGGATGAAGAACAGTGCGATGGCGAAGGGCGGCAGATAGCTGGAGGCCATCTGGGGAATGATGTTGTTGAGATCCCCCTCGTGGGGCGCCATGCCGATCAAGAGCGCCATGAGGCCGAGCATGCCGAGACCGATGACGATCGAGCCGTAGCCGATGGTGGCCGTGATGAAGGTCGGCTTGATCAGATCCTGACGCACGGCGAAGAGCCGCTGGGCGATCGTCTGGTTGCCGATCGCATAGGCTAGGACGGCGACGAAGAAGGGCGCGCCCTGCTCTAAGATCGCCTTGGTGGAGAAGAAGTCCGCTTGCTCCGCGGTGACCCGGGACAGGCCCTCGCGCAGAACGTCGGTGCCGCCCAGGCTGAAGAACACCCAGGGGATGATGATCACCGCGACCGCCATCATGGCGACCACCTGGGCGAAGTCGGTCAGGATCGAGGCGCGGAAGCCGGACCACAGGGTGTAGGACAGAACGCCGACGCCGGCAATCAAGACGCCGGTCTGGAACGACAAAGGCGAGAGCACCGAAACCAGGGCGCCGGCCGCCGTAAAGTTGACCATCAGGCTGATCACGCTGCCCAGGAGGTTGGAGACCGCGAGGATCAGCTGGCTACCGCTGCCATGTCGCGCCTGCATAATCTCGGCGAGCGTGTGGGCATGGGGCGCCAGCTTGCGGAAGCGCAAGCCGTAGGGATAGATGAAGAGGATCATCAAGGCGCCCCAAAAGCCGTAGTGCATGGGCCCTGAGAGGCCGTAGTTGTAGCCCGATATGGCGGCGCCGTAGAAGGACGCGGCCCAGATCCAGGTCGCCGTCATGCTCGCCGCGGAGATGCCGAAGCCGACCTCGCCGCTGGAGACCATGTAGCCGTCGACGTTCTCGTTCTTTTGGTTGACGTAAGTCGACATAAAGAAGGTGAGGCCATAGAACAGCAGCAATAAAAGAAGGACGATGGGCGTCGAGAACTGGAAAAACACCGGTTCAGCCATGGATCTGCTCCAATCCTGTTCTTCGGATGAAAGTGTCGAACGTCGACGCGGTGATGGGGATCCTGGTTGCCGAGATCTCGAATCGTCCTACGGTCACCCTGTGTCTCCGATCAGCCGCCCCATTTTTGGCTAGCGATTACACGCTTCTTGATTCTTCAAGCATAAACTATATTTGTGAATACGTGAGCTCAATAAAGGAATACTATGCCAAATACATAAGGAATAGTTATGCGTAGAATCCGACAACTGCTCCCTCCCTTGACCGCGCTGCCGGCCTTCGAGGCCTCCGCCCGGCTGCGCAGCTTCACCCAGGCGGCGGCCGAGCTCTACGTCACCCAAGCCGCGGTCAGCCGGCAAATTCGGGTGCTAGAGGAAAACCTGGGCGTGCGCCTCTTCGAGCGCAGCCATCGCCGGATCACCCTGACCGAGGAAGGCCAGCGCTTTCAGCACGTGGTCGCGGTCGCGCTCGATCTGGTGGCCAACTCGGCAAGCGAGCTGCGCGGCGAGGTAACCAGCGCGGATCTGACGATCGCCGCCGATCTCTCCATGGCACACCTTTGGTTGCTGCCGCGTCTGCCGCTGTTCCGCGATGCCTTTCCCGACATCGTGGTCTCGATCCTGGCCTCGGAGCGGGAAGCCGATTGCCTCAAGGAAGGCATCGACCTGGCGCTGCTTTACGGCGACGGCAACTGGCCCGGGTTCGACGCGCGGCTTCTGGTGCGCGAGGAGATCTTCCCGGTCTGCAGCCCGAGCTACCTGACCGACCGTCCTGCCATCGAGGGTCCCGAGGACCTAGCCGATCAGGTGCTGCTCGACCTGCGCGGCGAACGCTGGGACTGGGTCGACTGGCGCCAGTGGCTGACCGCGAAGGACGTTGCGCTGCCCGAGGACGCGCGCACCCTAGCGTTCAACAACCTGCCGCTTTTGATTCAGGCCGCCTGCCGAGGCCAGGGCATCGGTCTGGGTTGGCGTTGTCTGGTCGACGACCTGTTGGATGAGGGCACCCTGGTGCAGCCATTCGACCTCTCTTTGCGCACCGACCGGGGGTACTACGTGCTCAAGCGCGCGAACATCAGGCTCTCGCCGGAAAGCCAGGTTCTCTACGACTGGGTGATCCGCATGAGCGAGCGCGACAGCCAGGGCGCCGTCACAGCCGCTCGAGAATAAGGTCCAGACGGGACACCGCGCCTTCGGCCCGACCGGTGGGATCATAGAGCAAGGTATGCCAGCCCAAAGCGGATGCGGCCGCGAGGCTCTTGGGCCGGTCGTCGACAAAGAGAACATCGCCGGTCGCGCACCCGGCGGCCCGTTCCAAGGCTTTGTAGATGGCCGCGTCCGGCTTGCGAACGCCGACCTGGTCCGAGATGACGAAGCCATCGAAGTAGGCCTCGATGGCAAAGGCGCGCCGCAGCTTGCGCGACCAATCGGAAAGATCGTTGGAGAGGCACCAGATGGCCTCGGCCCGCTCCCGCGCCGCAGGCAGAAAATCGCTCAAGCCGTCCGACAGGGCGTGGCCCGCCAGGTAGTCGTCCTCAAGTGCCGGCGCGAGGCCGACCCGGCGCCAGAATTGAGCGGCCTTGAGCCGGCCCAGGCTGGCCTCGTGGTAAGCCCCTTCGACCTCATCCCGCTTGCCCTCGTTGCGTTCCACGAAGGGCACCAGCAGCTCGGCCACGTCGTCGCCGGCCCGGTAGATCACGCCCATGGCGTCCAGCACCAGGACCCGTGGCCGGCCGGTCATGGTCTAGCCCTGTAGCCCCTTGACCGCGGCGCGCGTGGTCTCGACCGCGCGTTCCCAAATCATCTCCTTCCAATCCGGCGCGTCCTGATAGAAGGCATCGCGGATCTGGCCTTTGATGGCCTGGCCTTTCTTGGAGCCGACCTCACCGTGGACGTGCAGCCAGTTGTCGGCGCGCAGCGCCAGGCGCACCTCAGGCGAGGGAATCGTGCCGTACTCCAGGGCAACCGCGGTGAGCTCCGCGTTGGGAAGCTCGGCCTCCATGCCGATCACGTTGGGCCCGCAAATCTCCACCGAGCTGGAGGTCCCCAGGGCTGGCGAGGTCACGTCGCCGTCGAACCACTCCTGGGCGCGCTGGTGCCCGGGCGAATTGGCCGCATGCACGCAGATCCGCTCGCCATAGCCGCGCGGCCCGAGCCCGGTGTGGAAGTCTATGACCGCAACCTTGCGGGTCCGGGCAAGCTCCTCGGCGAAGATCCGGCGCAAGACCCGGTGCGACCAGGTCGGGCCCCGGCCGCCATAGAAAATCCCCTCGTCATGGCTGTACTGCCCGGCCGAGATGGCCTGGCGCAGGGCGTCCTGGCCGTGGCGTTCGACGTAGTCATCGAACGTCTTCTGGGTCTGGGCGATCACGGAGTCGTCCCAGCTTTCCGGGCAAATCGCGTCTTTGAGGGCCTCGTAACCGGGATTTTCCGGATAGGCGGCGCCGTGGTCAACAAAGTTGCGGTTGAGATCCACGTTGTCCTCGGTGACCCGGCGCAGCCAGGCGAAGCCGTGGGGGTTGATGGCGTGAATGTGCAGTTGGGCAGTGCCCGCCGGCAGCTCTCCGGCCAGGCCGCTTTCCAGCCAGGCGACCTGGCAACCGTTGCCGCAGAAACCCTCGACCCCGTGGGTACCCGAGATGGTCACCAGCACCCGCTCGGCATCCTGCGGGCCGAGCCAGGCGAGATCGCAGCTCAGGCTCTCCCCCTCCGGGCCCTCCAGCGGGCTCTCGAAGCGGGTTTGCCGGGCGCCGGCCGTTTTGGCCGCCTCGGTAAAACGGCGGCGCGCCGCCGAATAGTCCTGTGCGAAGTAAGACTCTGCTGCCACGGGCCTCTCTCCCAGATCATCCCATTGTGAAGGGCCTGCCCTTGGGTTGGGACGGCCTTTGGGGCATAATAGGGCCCATGAAACTCCTGCGCGCAAGCCTTCTGCTGCTGTTCGCCAGCCTCCTTGGGCTACCGGCCGCGGCCGACCAGACCGACCAGCGCCTGCCCGGCCTGTTCGACGAGCTGCTCGCCGCCAAGAACCCGCAAGACGCCCGTCAGCTGGAGGGCCTGATCTGGCAGATCTGGTACGAGCATGACGACAATGCGATTCGGCTGCTGATGCGCGACGGCCGGGGCGCCATGAGCCGGCGCGACTTCACCTCGGCCGAGCGGTCCTTCAATCAGGTGGTCAAGATCGCGCCGCGCTATGCCGAAGGCTGGAACGCCCGGGCCACGCTCTACTACCTGATGGGCCGCTACGAGGACTCGTTGGGCGACATCCTGGTCACCCTGGACCTGGAGCCGCGCCATTTCGGCGCCCTGTCGGGCCGCGGCCTGATCTATGCCGAGCTCGAGGAGTGGGACAAGGCGCTTGAGGCCTTCGAGGCGGCGCTCGCCGTCAACCCCCACATGGCCGGCGCCCGGCATAATGCCGAGGCCCTGCGCAAGAGCCTGCAGGACAAGGAAATCTAAGCCTCTCGTCCGATCCCGCGCATGGCCGCCATGCGCCGGCCGGGCTAGGGGATCACCCCTTGGTGGTGTAGGCTCTCTCATCGATCCTTCGATCAAGGGACCGAGCCATGGCATCGACCTCCGCCTGGCGCGCGCCGGGCGTGATTCTCTTTTCGGCCGCGATCATCCTGGCCCTCAACATGGGGGTGCGCCAGACCTTCGGCCTGTTCATGGACCCGGTCACCACCGCGTTCGATATGTCGCGCTCCAACTTCGCGCTCTCTGTCGCCGTGCAGAACCTCCTGTGGGGCCTTCTGACGCCTTTCTTCGGCGCCATAGCAGACCGCTACGGCACCGGCCGGGTGCTGGTCGTCGGCGCACTGATCTACGCGCTTGGCCTGGTCACCATGGCCCTGGGCGAGAGCGCCGGCACTTTTTATCTTGGCTCGGGCCTGATGATCGGCATCGCGGTCAGCGCCTGCGGCTTTCCCATGGTGTTGGCGGCGGTCGCGCGCTACAGCCCACCGGAAAAGCGCGCTTTGGCGCTCGGGCTATCCTCGGCCGGCGGCTCGGCGGGGCAGTTCGTGCTGCTGCCGGGCAGCCAGATCATGATCCAGGAGATCGGCTGGACCACGACCCTGCTGGTGCTGGCCGCCGCCTGCCTTTTGATCATTCCGCTGGCCCGGGCGCTCAAGGGCAAGCCCGAGACGCCCAAAGCCGGCGGTCTGTCGATCGGCGAGGCGCTCGCCGAGGCCGGGCGCCACCGGGGCTATCTGCTCGCCAACGTGGGCTTTTTCGTCTGCGGCTTTCACGTCGCCTTCATCGCGACGCACCTGCCGGCCTATATCGTCAGCTGCAACCTCTCGCCCTTCGTCGGCGCCACCGCGCTGGGCGTGGTCGGCTTTTTCAACATCATCGGCGGGGTCATGGCCGGCGTGCTGGGCCAACGCTTTCAGCGCAAGAATCTGCTGACCCTGATCTACCTGGCGCGCGCCATCGTGATCGCCGCCTTCCTGTTGGGGCCCAAGACCGAGATCGCGGTCTGGCTCTTCTCGGGCGCCTTTGGGCTGCTGTGGCTCTCCACCGTGCCGCTCACCAGCGGCCTGGTGGGCATCCTCTTCGGCCCGCGCTACATGGCGACCTTCGTCGGCATCGTCATGCTGAGCCACCAAGTGGGCGCCTTCTTCGGCGCCTGGCTGGGCGGCCTCAGCTGGGATATGACCAACTCCTACGATTCGGTCTGGATCATCTCGGTGCTGCTGGGCCTCCTGGCCGCCGCCTGCAACTGGCCGATCAAGGAAGAGCCGGCGCCGATGGCGGCCGAAGGGGCGGCGTGAGGGCGGGCTGTAGGCCGGCAGCGGGAAAGTCAATCTTTCAGTTTGCTTCTTCCATCACCAGAACCAGGGTTCCTGGTCCCACAATAGCAATGAGCTGCTATCAAAGTATGTGCTAACGCCCCCTATCAATCGGTCGAAATCAACCCGAACCGACCTTGCAGCTCAGGCGATGTGAGCAGCCGCTATGCAACCGCGTCTTTCACGAGACTCAAGTCCACCGAGGATCGATCCGCCTTAAAAGTCGCCAATCAGAAGTGAAGCGATTGAGGTTTCATTTCATGACTCACAAGCTCAAACTCCTTGCAACTTAAGCCGTTCCACAGCCTCATAAAAAACGCCGAGCGTTGTTTCTGAGACCATTCCCATCGTTTTTGGATAACTCGCAAAACTGAAACTTGGGTACTTCGAAATGAGCGCGTTGTAGGTTCTTCGAGCCTCTTCACGCTTGCCTTGGAGACTTTGCGAGAGGCACCTGATGACATAAGTAGATTCGAAATCTGGCCCAGAACTCGTCAGAGATTCCGCTTCTTCTGCGTTTCCGGAAAAAAGCAGGTTCCGCCCTTTCGCAAAGATTTGGAAATCCAGCTTCTTAGGACAGAGGTTGTCCGCGACATCAATCAGTTTTTGGGCTAGCTCGTACTCGCCGACGATAAGCGTCAATGCAGATGCACAAGTCAGCGCCGCGTGCGATTCATTTTCTGAAAGATCAGCTGCCCGGATGGCTACGTTGTTTGCTTCAGCAAGCCTACCGGTTGATGCGAAAGCCCGCGCACAGTAAGACAATATCATGGGATCTCGATCATCAAGTCGAAGCGCACATTCCGTCGAAGAAACCATCTCATTCAACCACTCGTCTTGACTCCGCTCATTCGAGATGGATTCCCCCTTGTCACAGAAGAACGCTCGAACGAGGTGATTTCGGGCAAAGTCAGGATCAAGCCCAATCGCCGCATCGATATGCGCCAATCCTCTTCGCATGCTCTTGTTATCAAAGCATTCTTCCAGACGGCTTGCGACCACATAATTCTCATAGGCGTCCAATGCGGACGGTGGTCGACGCCCTGCATACCGTTGCTCGGCCCGAAGAATTGCTCCTCCAGTGCCGCCGAGCTCGTTTGCCACGGCTAGCGCAATTCCTCCGGAGAGTTCTGGCAAGGATGAGATCGCCCGATCATACTGATCTGCCCAAACATAAAGACCGCTCCTGCCATCCACTAGTCGGAAGTTCGCCCGCAAACGATCGGTCCAGGCCGAGAGACTGCTTTCCACGACGTAGTCACATCCAAGCGCGCCAGCGATCTCAGCTATGGGAATTGACTTGTCTGCGTCAAATGAGGCAGCTCGGGCGATCACGGCAATATCGCTAAACCGCGCAAGATCGGTGACTAGTTCATCCGCCATCCCATCTGCAAAGCGCTGCCAGCGTTCACCACCTTCTAAGCACTCCGGACGAAGGACAGCGACACGCGCACGCTGAGTCACCCCTGGCTCGATGGCCTTCCTCCGTACGAGATCGACACCACCCAAAAGGCGGAACCCCTTCCCCCTAATGGTCTCGATATAGATTGGATTGGCAGCCGAATCCCCAAGGGCTTGGCGCAGATCAGAAATGTATTCCCTGACAAGGTCCGGAGTTACATGGATGTCTCTCCATACCGTCCTCAAGATTTCATCCCGGCTTACAACCTCTCCTTGGCGTGCGACGAGCACCGTCAAAACCGACGTGGCCTTCCTCGTCAAGCGAGCGATTTCGTTGCCTGAGGAGAGGCTGTTTGCTGAGGGATCGAAAGACCAAATCTGCATTGTGACAACTCAGCCGACAAAGAATTTTCCAGATCTACGAAATAATTCTTTCACGATAATGCGCATGGACCTCGAGCACAATAGCAAGAGATGTTTTGACTAGAGCAACAAATCGCAAGTTCTATCTTTCGCGGTAATGCGCAGCCAAGTGCTTGAACTCTTTCAAAGTGCGCAAGGATGAACGAGGAGGAGTTGGTTTGGTATCGCGTCGATCAGCGCTGGTTCGCTCTAACTCGACCGGACTCGTTTGCACATCGCGCATGCCTGGTTCGTTTGGAGTTGTCAGAACATATTGACACTTCGCCATTACGACTTCGCCATGGCGGACATCGACGAGCGGATGCTCAAGAACGCTCTGTCTCGCTGCAGCACAGGCTGCGTTGTCCTCGAATTGAATCGGTAATGATCTGTCTTCACAATATAGAAGATCGCCGCTGCAAACGACTACGTACAGGAATATGGAAAGACCCATAATGCGCCCCACCCGAATTGTTCATGGTTGAATGTTTTTCGCGATGATTACTGTCGATTCTTAAAGCGATTCAACCGCATCTGGACACGGAGAAGAAAGGCGCCAATCTGTAAGCCACGGTCGAGCCAGAGCTTCGCTTTATGGGTACCGATGCTCAATTTGCATTGCTCTTCCACCTGTTTGGAAACTATGAAAGTCGACACCTCCCTACTGCGCCAGCACTCGACTGGGTGACAAACCAGTGTGTCATTGGCCTTGCAACCGGGTTCAACACTCGCATTCGAAGTCCACCTGAGATGCCCCCTACAAAGGAAGAAGCAGGTCTTGGGCTGCAGTGACCAAGATTAGGTATTCTCAGTGCGGCCAAGTGTGGAGTTTTCGTGGAGTCTTCGTTTCGGCGCGTTGTTCATCTCACCGAATTTCGCCGATCGGTCGGAGCTAAGTCTGACAATAAGTGTAGTTCCACCCAATACCGACGAATCTTCTCGCGTGAGATTTGCTTGTAACTACTTGTCAACAATTGGCAGGTTGCTGTTCTGCAGTACGCGCCTCAATCTAGTTTGGGAAGATCCGGACATGGGCTTGAAGCCGCTATCGACAGCAAAGCCATAGAAAAAGTATATCTGGCCGATGGCCGTCACTTGTCTCGCGGCATGCCTGAAATCAGCAATAGGTCAAATATTTCCTTTTGTTGACCTCCAATTTGTGAGCTGCTTGCGAACCCAATTTGTACGTGACCGCCTCCGCCACCTCACTTGCCCTCTACTTCCCTACCCACGCGATCCTGAGCAAGTTCGTCGTCCCCGGTGTGCCAAACGGCACCCCAGCCGTCACCACGATCTTCTCGCCAGCCTTGGCGATGCCTTCTTCCAGCGCGATCGCGCAGGCCTTGTCTGTCATCTCCTGGGTGTTCTTCACGTCGTCCGTGTGCACGCAGTGGGCACCCCACAGCAAAACCAGGCGTTGGGCCACCGCGATCTTGTTGGTGAGGACAATGACCGGCACGTCGGGCCGTTGGCGCGCGGCGCGCATGGCGGTCGAGCCCGACATGGTGTAGGTCACGATGGCCGCAGCCCCGATTGTCGTGCCCACTTGGGCGGCCGCGGTCGAGATCGCGTCGGCGGCGGTCGCTTGGGGCTCGGGATGGAGCGCGTGCAGCAGGCGCCGGTATGAGGGGTCCTGCTCGGTGCTGGTCACGATGCGGTCCATCATGTCGACCGCCTCGACCGGGTATTGGCCGGCCGCGGTCTCGGCCGAGAGCATGACCGTGTCGGCGCCGTCGTAGACCGCGGTCGCCACGTCGGAAGCCTCAGCGCGGGTCGGCGCCGGGGCGCTGATCATGGATTCCAGCATCTGGGTCGCCACCACCACCGGCTTGCCGGACAGGCGGCAGGCGCGGATGATCTCCTTCTGGCGGCCGGGCACCTCCTCGGGCGGCATCTCCACGCCCAGATCGCCGCGCGCCACCATGATCGCATCCGACTGCTCGACGATCTGGTCGAGACAGGCGAGCGCGGCGGGCTTCTCGATCTTGCTCATGACCGCGGCGCGCCCGGCGATCAGCCGCTTGGCCTCGGCGATGTCCTCGGGCCGCTGGACGAAAGAGAGGCCGACCCAGTCGACCCCCAGATCGAGCCCGAAGGCGAGATCGCTCAGGTCCTTATCGGTGAGCGGCGAGATCGGCAGCACGACGCCTGGCAGGTTGACCCCCTTGTGGTCGCGCAAGGGGCCGCCGGCGATCACCTCGGTGCGCGCGAAGCCGGGCCCGCAGTCGACCACCTTGAGGCGCAGCTTGCCGTCGTCGAGCAGCAGGTCGGTGCCCGGCTCGAGCGCCGCGAAGACCTCGGGATGGGGCAAGGGCGCGCGGCTCGAATCGCCCTCGGCCGGGTCCAGGTCGAGCCGATAGCCGGCGCCGGCCTCGAGCATCACCGTGCCCCGTTTCAAGCTGCCGACCCTTAGCTTAGGGCCCTGCAGGTCCAGGAGCACGCCGATCGGCCGGCCGGACTCGCGCTCGAGCGCCCTGATCAGCTCGTAGCGCCCCTTGTGGTCGTCATGTTCGCCGTGGCTGAAGTTGAGCCGGAAAACGTCGGCCCCGGCCTCGAACAGCGCCTTGATGGTCGCCTGATCCGAGCTGGCCGGGCCCAAGGTCGCGATGATCTTGGCCTTGCGTTGCCGTCTGAGCGTGCTCAACCCCCGATTCCCCCCGGTCCTAGCGCAAGATCGGATCAGATTTGTTCAATCTGATCCGTGAATCCTCCGCTGCCACAATATGCTAGAGACTGATTCACGGATCATATCGCATCGACATGATCCGATCAGGCTCTTGCCTGCCGAGGGACAAGAATGGGCGCGCGCCGCGGATGGGACAACCAAAAAGCGGCGGGGCGTTGGCTGGGAAGGCGCTAGTAGTCCAGAAGGAAGGGGGTCGCCAGCATCAAGAGGAAGGGGCCGGCCATGATCACGGCGGCCAGGACGACAACCACGTCCAACGAGACCATTGCCATTTTTCGACTGAGTGTCGTCAATAGACTCGGCATCTCAAATCCTCCGACCTGGACCGCCAAAATGATGCGGTTTCAGGTATTTGGCGCGAATTTGCCGCAAATTTAAGTGACGGCCATCACATATCCTTGAGATCCCGCGAGCACCAAGGCCGCCGCTCAGGTCGCCTTCGAGCCCGAGCTGGCCGCCAGGAAGCCGGTCAGCTTATCCCGGTCCATGAGATATAGATTGCGCCCCTTGCGACGCAGCAGGCCGTCGGCATAGAGCTGGCTGAGCGCGCGGGCCACGGTCTCCCGGGTCGTGCTAACCCGGCTGGCGATCTCGCGCAGAGGCGGCAGAGGCCGAACCACCCAAAGCCCGTCGACCGCGGCGTCGGGCTGGGCCATGCGCAAAAGCTCGGCATAGACCCGCTGGGTCGCCGCCAGGGTGCTGAGCTCCATGATGCGCACGTCGCCGGCGCGCACCATTTGGGCGAGACGAAACAGCACTTTGAAGGTGACCTCGACCCGCTCCTCGAGCAGGCGATGGAACTCGGCCGCCTGGAGCAGGGCAACGTAGGCCGGCTCGGCCGCCACGGCGCTTGCCGAGCGAGGCTTGCCGTCGATCGCCGAGAGCTCGCCAAAGCAGTCGCCGGCCAAGATCCGGGCGAAAGCGACCTCGCGGCCCGTCAGGCCGGTGTTCACGATATGAACCGAGCCCTCGAGGATGAAAAAGACCTCGCGCGCCTCGGAGCCGTACTCCAGGATGCGCTCATTCGCCTTGTAGCGCCGCCAACGGCAGCGCGCCTCCAGGCGGTCCAAGGTTTCCCGGTCGAGATCGGCAAACAGCTCGATCTGCGCCAGCGACTTGGTCTCCGTCACCGGTCAACTCCTGCTCAAGTGCCTGGTTGGCAATCTGCGCCAGGTTCTGTTTTCAGCCCCTTGACGCCGAGCTTACACCACCTGGAAGCCTTTGGCATAGGGATCGGCGTCATCGATGAAAATGGTGTTGAAGCCGGTCACCCGCGCCCAGCCCTCGATCGAAGGCACGATGGCCGCGTGATTGCCGACCTTCGCCTCGGCCACGACCCGGCCGTGGAATGTGGAGCCGATGATCGATTCGTGGATGAAGCTGTCGCCGACCGAAAGCTCGCCACGGGCCGCCAGCTGGGCCATGCGCGCCGAGGTGCCGGTGCCGCAGGGGCTGCGGTCGATCGCCTTGTCGCCGTAAAACACGGCATTGCGGGCGTGGGCCCCGCTGCCCTCGCTCGGCTTGCCGGTCCACATGACATGGCTGACGCCGCGTATCGCCGGATTGTCCGGGTGCACCACCTCAACCGCGTCGTTGATAATGGGGCGCAGGGTGAGCGAGAGGCGCAGAATGTCGCCGGCCGAATGGTGCTCGAGCCCGCGAAAGTTCTCTTGAGGCTCGATGATGGCGTAGTAGTTGCCGCCATAGGAGACGTCGAGCTTCAAGGGACCTAGCTCCGGACAGGTGACCTCGACCCCCTCGAGCGCCAGATAGGCCGGCACGTTGGTGAGGCGCACGGACTCGACCTTGCCGTTTGTCATGGTGTAGGCCGCCTCGACCAGCCCGGCCGGGGTGTCGAGCATCAAGCGCCCGGGTTCGCGCGGCTGCACCAGGCCGCGTTCCAGGGCGAAGGTCACGGTGCCGATCGTGCCGTGGCCGCACATGGGCAGGCAGCCGCTGGTCTCGATATAGAGCACTCCGATATCGCAGTCCGGCCGGGTCGGCGGATAGAGGATCGAGCCGGACATCATGTCGTGGCCGCGCGGCTCGAACATCAGGCCGGTGCGGATCCAATCGTAGCGCTCGAGGAAATCCAGGCGCCGTTCGCTCATGGTGGCGCCCTCCAGCGGCGGCCCGCCGGCGGTCACCAGGCGCACCGGATTGCCACAGGTATGGCCGTCGATGCAGAAGAAGGTGTTGGGCTTGAGCGTAGTCTGGGCGACAGTCATGGGCACCTTATAAGGCGCGATCCAGCCTTGGTGCAACCGGGCGCTCTGGCTATAGTTTAACGATGAGCGAGACCCTGGACCTTTCCGCAACCCAGGCCGGCGCGGCCGAGCCCTACGAGTTGCTCAACCAGGGCGGCCGGACCGACCTGCTGCTGCTGTGCGACCACGCCAGCAACCAAATCCCGCCGGATCTGGCCGGGCTTGGCCTGGACGAGGCGGCGCTTTGCCGCCACATCGCGCTCGACATCGGCATCGCCGAAGTGACCCGCGACATGGCCCGGCGGCTCGACGCACCGGCCATCCTAAGCCGCTTCTCGCGGCTCTTGATCGATCCCAACCGGCCGCTCGACGACCCGACCCTGATACCCCAGATCAGCGACGACGTGGTGATCCCCGGCAACAAGGGCCTGGGTCCGGCCGAGCGGGACCAGCGCCTGGCACGCTTCTTCAAACCCTATCACGCCGCGATCGCGCGCCACCTGGACGACGCGCACGCAGCCGGCCACCGCCCGGCGATCGTCTCATTGCACTCCTTCACCCCGGTTATGAAGGGCAAGGAGCGGCCCTGGCAGATCGGCGTGCTGTGGAACGAGGACGGGCGCCTGCCCCTGCCCATGATCGCCCGCCTGCGCGCCGTGGGCCTGACGGTCGGCGACAACGAGCCCTACTCCGGTCGCGGCGGCCATGGCTACACCATGCACCGGCACGCCGATCAGCGGGGCCTGCCCAACGTGCTGATCGAGGTGCGCCAGGATTTGATCGACACCCATCACGGCGCCGCCGACTGGGCGCTGCGTCTGAGCAACCTGTTGGACGACATGCTGTCGTCCGCGGACCTGCGCAAGAGAGGAGCTGCGCTGTGAGCGAACCGAGCTTTACGATCGGCATCGAGGAGGAGTACCTCCTGGTCGACAAGGAAACCCGCAACCTGATCGACCAGGCGCCCGACAGCCTGATGAGCGAGTGCGAGCGCCGCCTGGAAGGCCGGGTCAGCCCGGAGTTCCTGCAGTCCCAAATCGAGGTCGGCACCAGCAAGTGCGCGACCTTGAAGGACGCCGCGGCCGAGATCGCCCAGCTGCGCCTGACCGTGGCCGAGGTCGCCGCCGAGCACGGCTTCGCGCCGATCGCCGCCTCTACCCACCCCTTCGCCTTGTGGGACGAGCAGAAGCACACCAACAAGGAGCGCTACAACATCCTGGCCCGCGACATGCAGGCGGTGGTGCGCCGGCTCTTGATCTGCGGCATGCATGTCCACGTCGGCCTGGACGACGACGAACTGAGGATCGATCTGATGGGCCAGGTCGCCTACTTCCTGCCCCATATCCTGGCGCTCTCGACCTCTTCGCCGTTTTGGAAGGGCGAGAACAGCGGCCTCAAGTCCTACCGACTGGCGGTGTTCGACGAGCTGCCCCGGGTCGGCCTGCCCGAGCACTTCGACTCCTGGGGCGAGTATCAGCGACACCTGGCGATCCTGATCCAAGCCGGCCTGTTGGAGGACGCCAGCAAGCTGTGGTGGGACGTGCGGCCCTCGGCGCGCTTTCCGACCCTTGAGATGCGCGTCGCCGACATCTGCACCCTTGCCGCCGACGGCACCACGATCGCCGCGCTCTACGTTTGCCTGCTGCGCATGCTCTACCGCTTGAAGCGCTCCAATCAGCGCTGGCGCAAGTACGCCAATATGCTGATCCGGGAGAACCGCTGGCGCGCCCAACGCTACGGCCTGGACGAAGGCCTGGTGGACTTCGGCAAAGGCGAGATCGTGCCCTACCACGACCTCCTGGAAGAGCTCCTGAGCCTGGTCCAGGTGGACGCCGCCGCGCTCGACTGCTGGGACGAGGTCAAGGGCGCGCGCGAGATCCTCAAGCGCGGCACCAGCGCCCACCGCCAAATCGCCACCTACAAGGCCGCCTGCAGCGCCGGCGCCGACCCGCGCGAAGCGCTGCACCAGGTGGTCGATCAGCTGATCGCCGAGACCGTGGAGGGCCTGGATGCGGCGGGCGATGCCGAGCGGGCCGCCGCCGCCGGGCGCTAGACAAGCACAGGCTGGGCACCAATATGCTCGCTCAAGACAATCACAGGAAGCGATGACATGACGATCGACGACAAGACCCGCACCGAACTGGAGGCCGCCGCCTTCCGCCACCTGGTTGAGCATCTGCGCGAACGCACCGACGTGCAGAACATCGATCTGATGAACCTGGCCGGCTTTTGCCGCAACTGTCTGTCCAAATGGTACAAGGCCGCGGCCGAGGAAAAGGGCCTGGAGATCGACTACGAAGCGGCCCGCGAATTGGTCTACGGCATGCCCTACGGCGAATGGAAGGCCAAGCATCAGTCCGAGGCCACCGCCGAGCAAAAGGCCGCCTACGCAAGAACGGTCGCACAGCAGCAGCACTAGTCGGGCGTGGCCGCTGGGCATTTCGACCGGGTGATCTTCGCCGACTGGTCGGCTGCCTCGAGCCCCGGGCCGCGCCAACCGGCGCCCGATAGCTGCTGGGTCGCCTGGGGCACCGTTGAGCGCCGACCCGCGCCCAGGTACTGCCGCACTCGGGCCGCCGCGGAACACTTCATCAAGGAACTCGCCCACGAGGCCATGGCGGCCGGCGAGCGCTGCCTGATCGGCTTCGATTTCGTGTTCGGGCTGCCTTGGAAGATCGGACCGGCCGGCGGCCGCCCACTCGCCCGCCTCCTCAAGGCGCGGATCGAGGACGGCCCCGACAACGCCAACAACCGCTTCGCGGTCGCCGCCGCGCTCAACGCCGACTGGTCGCCCGACCGGCCCGGCCCCTTCTGGATGTGCCCGGCGGCGGAAGCTGGACCCCATCTGACCGTCAAGAAGCCCGGCTTAGCCGGGCGGCCCCACGGCGAGTACCGCATCGTCGACCGGCGCCTGCGGGCCGCCGGCAAGCTGGTGCAATCGGTCTGGAAGCTGGGCGGCGTGGGGGCGGTCGGCGGCCAGAGCCTGGTCGGCCTAGCGGCGGTGGCCCGACTGCTCGACGATCCGGTTCTGGCGCCGCGCGCCGGGGTCTGGCCATTCGAGACCGTGTGGGCCCGGCGCCTGGCCGATTTTACAATAATCGAGGCCTGGCCCGGCATGGTGGCCAGCGACGGGCAGCCCTATGCGGTCAAGGATGCCCGCCAAGTGGCCGCCTTGCGCGACCACGCGCTCGGTCTTCAGGCGCGCGGCAAGCTGCGCTCGTGGCTTGCACGGCCGGTCGGCATCAACCGCACGGAAGAGCGCATCGCGATGAGCCACGAGGGATGGATTTTCGGCGCCTAGCCGCCCAAGCCCACGGGGCAAAAGAAAACCGGCGGCCAAAGGCCGCCGGAGTCTGTCTTGAAAGGATTGTGTCTAAGACGTTAGCTGTGCCTGCGCCGGCGAAGCACGGCACCCATGCCGAGCAGACCGATCGCCATGAGGCCAAGGGTACCGGGCTCAGGGATCTCTTGACCCGGGGTACCCGGCCGCGTGTCGACCTCGAGGAAAGCGATGATGTCCGCCTTGTTGTTCTTCTTCTCGACAGTCTCGAAACCTTCGACCAGGTTGCCGCCATCCTGGAAGCCCCTCACGAAGAGGGTGTAGAGGTCGTTGCCGACCATGAAGTTTTCGGACAGGTCGTTGAAGGTGATGGTCACGATATCGGCACAGCCGTTGCGGTTCACACCAGAACCGCCATTGGGTTCGCCATTCGCACAAGGATCGGCACCATTCGGCGTTTCCTCATGGGTGAAATCGAAGAAGAAGTCCCGAGTGCCGATGTTGTTGCCGTCCACCGAGATGTCAGCGGTCACCTGCAGGGTCACCGAGCTCAAGGTCGTGCCGGTGATGGGGTTATTGCGATGTATAAACTCGCCCAACACAAAGTCCGGGGTGGGACTTGGCGGGATGTTGACGGCAATGGCGGGCGGCGTGGCCGAATCGAAGTCGTAACCGCTTTGGCCCCGACTGGTGGCCGGGTTGCCCCAACGAATCATTGGATTGGTGGTGCCGTTGTTGATGGCCGAGATGCTCGCCGGATCGATGTTGACCCAGGCCGCTGTGATACTGTTGAGCGTAACCACGGCGGCTTGGGCCCCGCTCGCAACCAACGCGCTTGTCGCAGCGAAGGCGCAGGCCAGTAGGAGTTTCCTGACTCTCTGCATGACTCTCTTAGTCCTCCTGGATTCTCTTTCGTTAACTCCACCCGAGCGTTGGGTTAGGACGCCCGGCCAACCGCGAGCCCATCGGCCGCAGTCAATTCTCACCTATAAGGCGATTTGGCCCCGGGGAATGCCGTCCGACCGACACTCGAACTGATGCGTACAGTCTCACACGTACCATCAGCGGACCATTCGCCTACCGTTGTCGCCCGGCCCGCTGTTTCCGTCGATTCTCGGGAACTGCGAGCCGAAATCGGCAACTGGGCCAGACCATGCAAGAATCGTGCCAACTTGACGAATCGTGAAAATTCAATATGTTAAGAAATAGGAATTGAACCGGTTGCAGAAAAGTGTAAAATTTTAGATAAATCCACTCGGCACACAGTTTAAGATAAATTGCCTAATTTTACAATTGATCTATTAAAAACAAATGTTTATACGGTTTTTCGATGCCTTAGGTCTTTGGAAAAGCGCTTTACAGAATCATTGGACAATTGTCTGCGCCACCGTGCCAAGAGCTTGTTAACCATATTTATTAATAACTTAGCTAAAACCTATAGGTGTAAAGATTCTTTACACTCGCACATCGGATTTTCCGTTTCTTTGGTGTATCAGCCCATAAGTTAGACTAAATTCCTGAAACCGGTACGTACGGCGCGAATGCAAATTTCAATTGCATTCGCGCATTCGAAAGGGCCCCTAGCGGCAGAAGGTAGATAATCGTATCCGTGCAATCGGACCGAGATTTTCGAGGCCTCTCGAGCCCAAAAGTCGTTCGGACCAACCTATGACCGAAAGTGGCGCAGGGGTTGATTGGGAGAGCTGAACCCGTGGGACCTCAAGCGTGCTTGCAAGCGGCAGAGCCTAGGTCGAAACGGCACTGCAAGGCAGCGCCAAAGCCGTTGCTCCGCCGTCCCCGGAGCGTTAGTCTCCGCGCCGCGCCGCCGACTCGCTTCGGCGGCGTGTCCTTCTGAAAAGCACGGGTATGGGAGCTGGAAAATCATGGCCGAGGCTGGCGGCATCGCGGCACAGCGTTTGAAGTCCTTCATCGAGCGTATCGAGCGCCTGGAAGAGGAAAAGGCGGCCTTGGCCGCCGACGTGCGCGAGGTTTACAGCGAAGCCAAGGGCGAGGGCTTCGACGTCAAGATCATGCGCCAGGTGATCCGCCTGAGGAAGATGGAGGCCGACGACCGCCAGGAGCAGGAACACCTGCTCGACCTCTACAAGCAAGCGCTGGGCATGGCGGAGTAGACGCCGCGGGGCCGCCCGCGGCGCCGCTTAGGCCGAATACCGCCTCCGGCCGATAGACAGGATTCTGTCAAAATAGTAAAATTCCGCCGCGAATCGGGCATCCATATAGGGGGCAATCCGGTGGAACAGCGATTCATCGTGCTCAACAACGGCATGAACCTGGATATTTTCAAGTTTCCAGCCAGTCAGACGGCCCGCATCGAGACCGAGCTTGCCCTGCAGGGCAGCGCCTTTCAGATCTACACCCGCCTCGACGATGCCAAGGCGGCGATCATCGGCGAAATGGAGCGCAATGGCGAGTGGGAGCCCCGCTCGACCGGCAGTTTTTCGACCAGCGGCAAGGACATGGCCTCCAACTTGAAGGCCCAGTTGCTGGCCAAGACCGAAAGCGACCTGGAAAGCCTCTAACCCTATTTTTTCGGCCGTTTCCAATCGCCCGGTCGGACGGGTCCGCCCGGCTGTCAAATAATGATTCGATCATTTGTCGTAGCGGCAAAGAATAGTTCAGCATCCATGTGAAATATTTGTTATACTGCGCGCGACGGGAGAGATCGCACCCCGTCGAGTATTGAGAATATTCGGCTCAAGTTAGGTAGACTTGCATGAATATGAAGGAACAAATACTTGTTCAGGCCCGCAACCTGATCTCCGACAAGACCCGCTGGTGCCGCTGCGCACTTGCCCAGGATGAGGCCGAGCGGGGCGTAAATCCCTCCGATGCCACGGCGCGAAAGTGGTGCGCCGTGGGCGCCTTGGAACACTGCAGCCCGACCGTCGGCCTCTACAAGGCGGCCTACGACCTCCTGCTCAAGGCGGCCGGCTCCCTCTACCACAGACGGCTCGACTTCGTGAACGACGAGCTCGGCCACGAGGCGGTGCTGGAAGTCTACAACCGGGCGATCGAGCTCGCCCGACAGGAAGGCCCCGGCGAGATGATGCCCTAGCCTAGACAAGCGCCCGGAACGGCACGCACTCCGGGATCTGGCAGCACGCACTCATCCGGCCAATTGCAGACAAACCCAGAAGTTCAGCAGAGTCCTTTTCCACGGTCTTCGTCCATCCCAGCATTTCGATGTGTGAGTCGTGTGCTGTTCGGAATTTTCATTCTCCAGATGAAACCAAAGCCCAAACCGCGCGGGCTGACGGTATCTGCAATCCTCCGGCCATGGCGCTTGAGAGTCCCGGATGAAGCGGCGCGCCGCGCGGATCCTGCTTCTGGTGATCGCCGGATTCTACGCCTACGGCGCCACCGTCCATGTCCTGAAGATGGCCTCGATGACCGGTTTCCAGTGGACGCAAGCGCCGCTCAAATGGCAGCTCTTGGACATCGTCTATTTGGCGCTCGATCTGATCGCCGTGGTCGGCCTGGTCCTGGACCGCCGCTTCGGCTGGATCGCCGTGCTGATCGCCGCGCTCAGCCAGCTTTTGCTCTACACCCTGCTGCGGGATTGGGTGCTCGACGTCCCCGCCGCATTCCGGCCGACCGCGGAGCAGGTCGCCTATCTGGACGGCCTGGTCGCCTTTCACGGGATCACCCTGGCCGTGCTCGCCGTGGTCTGGTGGCTGCGACGGAGCGCCTAGAGCGGCTTTTCCAGCTCGGTGAAGAGCGGCTTGAAACCGGTCTTCAGGTAAGCCCCGACCGCCGGCTGGTTGTCGCTCAAGACCGAGATCCTGAGCCAGCGCGCGCCGGCCGCGCGGGCGATCTCCTCGCAGGCCCCAAGCAGCCGAGCGCCAATGCCGCGCCTGCGCATGCGCGCGCCGACGGCGATGTCCTGAACGTAGGCATAGGTGAAATCGATCTCGTCCAACTCGTCCTCGGAGGAAACCTCCGTCAAGATCACCGCGTAGCCGACCGGCGCCCCGCCGTCGCAAGCGACCAGGATGCGGCCCTGCTTGGTGCGGCAGCTCTCCAGCAACCCATCCACGTACCAGTCGCCGATCGCCTCGGGCGGCTTCATGCGGTCGTAAAGCGCCCCCTCGGCCGCCTGCAGCTCGCGCACCAGAGCGAGCAGAGCGGCGCGGTCGCCGGGCTGGTAGTCGCGGATTTCGAGGTCGGTCATCGGGGGGCCTCTTCGATAGGGGAAAAGCTTCACTGCGTTAGCCAGACCGCTAGGGTCTTGGCGTCAATCAAGGCGAATGTCCAGATTGCTGTTGCGCCGCCCGCCGCGCCCGGAACGGCCTGATCCTCCTGGACAAAGACCCGGCACTGTTCCTAAAGTCCACCGGCCCCGCGGAACGGGCGCCGGCCCAGAGGATGAAACCCACCCCATGACCCTCGTCACCGTGATCGCCCTAGGCGCGCTGGGCTTCGTGGTCGGCGGCCTGATCGGCTGTATCGGGGTCGGCGGCATTTTGTTGGTGCCGGCGCTGACCTATCTGGGCGGCATGGCGATCCAGGAGGCGATCGCGGTCGCCATGTTCAGCTATATCTTCACGGGCCTCATGGGGGCCGCGCTTTATGCCCGCAAAGGTTCGATCCGCTGGCCCATGGCGATCTGGCTTTGTCTCGCCGCCATGCCGGCCGCTTTCGCCGCCTCCTGGGCGAGCCATGTGATCCCGGGCGCCCTGATCGAGATCTGCATCGCCGCCTTCGTGGTCTTCGCCGGCATCAGCGCCCTTCGGCCGGCCGCCAGTAGCGCCCAGGAGATACCAGCACTCGGCCGCCCGACCCTGCTCGCGACGGGCGCGGTCACCGGCATCGGCTCGGCGCTGACCGGCACCGGCGGGCCGCTGGTGTTGCTGCCACTGATGATCCGCCTCGGTGTGCCGATCCTGACCGCGATCGGGCTCGCCCAGGCGGTCCAGCTGCCGATCGCGACCCTGGCGACCACCGGCCACCTGATCTATGGCCGGGTCGACTTCACGGTCGGACTGGTGCTCGCTGGCGCGCTGGCGCTCGGCGTCGCCATGGGCGCCTATCTGGCCCACAAGATCGCCCAGCAGCATCTGCGCCGGGTCGTCGCCCTGGTGCTGATCGGGGTCGGCTGCGCGATCATCCTCAAGATCGCCCGCGCCTGGCTTCCCGTGATCCTATAGAGCCACACCGTAAACGAAGATCTAGGGCAGCTGGAGCTGCCAGCGCTGCGGTCCTCTCGGGACGGCCAGCTTCGTGCGGCCGCTGTTCCGGTCGAGCGCGATGGGCGCGCGCCCGGCGCCGCCTCTCAGGTCGGTGAGCGCGCCGGCGATCGGCTCGGCCTCGAAGTCCGCACTGACCCTGTGGGCGGCCAGCTCTAACTGCGCCGCCGGTCGATCAGGCAGATCGACGGTCAGTTTGCGGCAGGTGCCGAAGCCCGCACGCCCGGGAAGACGTGCCGGTTTCAAGCGACCATCAGAAGCCGTGCTTGGCCATGATCGCGGCCAGGGTGCCGTCGGACTCCATGGTGCTCAGAGCCTCGTTGAAGTCGGCCATGATGGTTTCGTAGCCGTCGGCCTGCTTGGACATCACCAGATACTGAATGTCGACCGTGACCGGCGGATCGACCCACACCGGCTCGCCCTTGGCATCGGGCAGCGCCGTGTTGATGACGTGGGTGCCGACGACCTTGTCCGCCAGCACCAGATCGACCCGACCCTTGTGCAGCTTTTTCAGGTTCTGCTCATCGTCATTGGCCTCGGCCGTTTTGAGCCCATCCTTTTCGAACCCGACGGCCCCGCACGGCATTTCCAGGCCGGCTGGTCATGAGGCGCCGTGACCCGATGTCCAGATCCTGGGAGTCATCGGGACATTCGGAACAGGGATCGGTCCGCTCGCGGTACACAAGGCGCTGAGCGCCAGCGATCGAACCCATCACAGCCTCTGTCCAACCGGCCTGGAAGGGCGATGGCATCCCGAAGGAAGTACGCAACTTCGAAGCTCGAAGGCGACAATGGACAATCCATCTCACATTGGAAATCCCATAAAGATGGGATAGTGTTTTCGCGCGCCGCCATGGTCTACTGCGCGTCAAAGACGCCCGATGGAGCGGAGTCGGAGCGCGGTCCCAGCTGCGCCTCGCGGAGCCCAAGAGGCATGATCACAATTTAGGTGATTCTCGAGCGTTGAGAGTTTGGACCTGCGATGGCCGATAGCCCGGTCACGATCATACTTGTCGAAGATGACGATGCCATGCGCCGTTCCCTGGTCATGAGCCTGGGCCTGGAGCCGGACTTTCGAGTCGTCGCCGACTGTTCGACCTTCGCCGCCGGCGCCCAAGCCATCGGCGCGACGCCAGCGCGCGTGTTGATCACTGATCTGCAGCTGCCCGACGGACACGGCTTCGAGCTGATCCGCAGGGCGCGCCAACAGCAGCCCGACATGGAGATCATGGTGATCTCCGTGTTGGGCGACGAGCAAAGCGTCGTGACGGCGATCTCGGCCGGCGCCTCGGGCTTCCTGCTCAAGGATGCCCGGGCCCTGGATATCGTCCGCTCGGTGCGCGACCTAGTCGCCGGTCGCTCGCCGATCTCGACCGCGGTGGCGCGCTACATCATCCGGGTGGTCCAGGAGGTGGAGCCGGCGGAAAACGCCGAAGGCTTGCTGACCGAGCGCGAGATGGACATCCTTTGGGGCATCGCCAAGGGCTTCACCTACAAGGACGTGGCGAAGCGGCTCGAGATCTCAAGCAACACGGTGCCGACCCACATCAAGAACATCTATCGCAAGCTGGAGGTCAACTCGCGCAGCGAAGCGGTGTTCGAGGCGGTTCAACGCGGCTTGATCAAGATCTCCTGATCCCGCGCTACCCCGCTGACAGTGGGTAAATGACAGTTCGGGGCAATACCGTTTCGAGATGAAGCGGATCGGCCCTGAACACCGGGTGATCAGGTGGGCCTAGCCTATTGTGACGCCCTGCGCGCTATCCGAACGTCACACCATCCCGAAGGAGAACTCGACGAAATCGAGAACGTAGTTGCTTCCTTCCAGAACACCCTCTTGCTCGAACTGCTCGGTTGCGAAACTCCCGTCAGCGTTCGCGTAGGCGCCGAAGATGAACTCACCCCCATCGAAGGCGCCGGCATTGAAGATCGCCTGTGTGTAGCCTTCGGACGCGCTCACCGTGACGACCTGAAGGCCATCGGCATTGTCGGCGAAGAAGTACTCCTCTGCGACAACGTTGCCATCGGCATCGAGCAGCAGCACGCGCCCTGCTTCCGTAAAGCCAGTGTCCGGCTCCTCGGCGTTGAAGAGATTTACCCCAAAGGTGAGCTCGACCGCCTCCTCCACAAGCTCGAAGCGCAAAGCTTCCGTGCCGTCGATCTCCCGGTTGGACTGGTTGAAGGCACCGCCGTTGCTAACGCCGCTGACCCCCAGATCACCGAAGAAGATGTCGCCATCTTCAAGGAAACGCCCACCCACCGAGGTAAGGATGACCGGCGAGAAGTCTTCTGCCGCGTCGGTGAAGTCGGCAACGTGAGTCGTCGTGACCTCGTCGTCGCTCCATAGTTCGACCCACTGCCGGCGATTGAAGAAGGACGGGAACATTGGCGCGTCACCGAGAAAGATCGACGATATGATCTGAACATCGTCGTTTTCGATTACACCGTCCGCCGTGTCGTTCGAGGGATCGATCGTCGCGCCCAACGCCCCGGAGAGGCTTACCGTGAAGCCCTCATCCGCCTCGAAGGCCGTGTCGCCGGACACAAGCACCGTGAGAACTTGCGTGTCCTCACCCGCCGCGAAGTTCACCATGCCCGACGGCAGGACGCCGCCGAAGTCGTCGCCGTCCGCCGGATTGCCGCCGCTGCCTGCAACCGCGAAGCTCGCCGAGGAGGCCCCAGACAGGTCCCCTGTCCGGGTCACCGTAAAGGTGAAAGCCGTGGTCCCGGCATCCCCCTCGCTCTGATCGGCGTTGGTCGGCGCGATCGAGAG
>JBCCGG010000015.1:0-118147 GCA_039029395.1 Pseudomonadota bacterium
AGAACACTGTCCATATTACGGAAAGCACTCTCGCGATACACTGCGGGACTCATGGCGACTGCTCCCTGCGCACAGCAACCCCCGCTCATAGCAGCGGACAACAGCATAAACAACTCTGATGATTAGCCGCTCCGCAAGATCGCTATTTACCGGGTCCAGCAGGCCTACACCGTCGTCGACCGAAACCTTCTGGATACACTGACGGCGATCTCACTCACAGACCGTAGCGCGCCTTGATGGTGGCGTATTCCTCGGTCTGTTTGAATTCCTTGAGCGCCTCGGAGAATTTCTTGGCCAGTTCGTCGTGGCCCGGCTTTTGGCTGAAAAAGAGATAGCCCGGGCTTTCCGACAGGCTGGGGAAGAGCGGGCGGATCTTGGTTTGATAGCCGAGCTTGCGCGCGTCGGCCAGGGTCGGCATGACGCTGTCCAGCATGACATCCAGGCGGCCCTTGATCAGCAGCTTGAAGAGCGTCTCCCGGTCCGGCGCCTCGATGCGGATCATGCCCTTTTCCTCCATGTCCTTATCCAGTTCGCCGTAGTTATAGCCCTTGACCAGCCCAAAGCGCCGGCCGTCCAGGTCGTCGATGTCGGAGGACACCAGGGATGAATCCGCACTTACGAATAGTGTCGCATCGTATGTGGTGAGCGGCTCCTCGGGGTAGTGGCTGTAGGCCGCGCGCTCCTGGTTCTTGGTGCCGCAGAGGCCGGCGTCGACCACTTTGCGCTCGACATCGCGAAGCACGCGTACCCAGGACCTGCGCAGGAACTCCACCTCGTCGCCCATTAGGCGAATGGCGCCCTCGGCAACCTCCACGCAAAGTCCGCTCGGCTGGCCCTCGACCCATAGGTAATAGGGCACGTAGTTCTTGTCTTCGACCGCGACGGTCAAGGTCTCGGCCCGGACTTGGCCGAAGATGAGCATGAAGGCGGACAGACCGGCGCAGGCCCAAGCGATTCGGCGGATCGTCATGGCGGAAACCTGCCTCCTCGGTTACCCCTCACGCGCTCTAATACTCTGAAAGTCTAGCCCCAAACGGGTCGTGCTGCCATGGTCAATAAAGGGCGTCAAACTGATGCCCTCGTGCCGAGCGCCTCACCGGCGGGCATCAGTTGCGCAGGTCGCGATAAAGCCACGGCTCCCTACGGTGCAGCCATAGTTTACGAGCGCCCTATTTGACGGCGGAACAGACCAGCAGCTCGCAAGGGGATTCGAACCCTTGTGGGGTCTCGTAGGCCTCCATGGCCCGCTCGATGTCGCGCCAAATCGCCTCCTTGCCCGCTTCGTCCAGGCCGCGCAGCATGTGGTGGATGGTGCCCGAGGCCTCGCGTCGCCAGCGGACGCATTCCTTGGCCGTCTCGAAGCGCAAAGGCGCCTTTACAAGATCTTCGCGCACCTCGCGGAAGCCGGCCCGCGCGAGACCTTCGGCGAAGCGCCCCGGCGCGCCGAGAAAGAAGGGACCGGGCTGCTCGGGCGGTGGCGGCGGCAGGCCGCGCGCCTCGCGCACCAGCTTCGCCGGCACCGAGAAGAAGGGGCTCTTTTCCGGCGTGGTGAAGACAACCGCCGCCAGACGACCGCCCGGCCGCAGCACCCGTTTGATCTCCGACAGGCCCTGCGCCAGATCTGGCAGATACATCAGGCCAAGCCGGGAGATCGCCCCGTCGAAACGGCCATCGGGCAGGCTGAGACTTTCAGCGTCCATCACCTCGGCCCGAAGCTGGCTCAGGCCCATGCGCCGGGCAACGCCGTTGGCGAGCGCGACGAAGGCCGGCGCGATGTCGGTGGCCAGGACCTCGCCGGACGCCCCGACACGCGCCGCGGCGGCAAGCGACTGCCCGCCGTCGCCGGATGCAATGTCGATCACCCGAGCGCCCTCTTTCACGCCGGCGCCGTCGAGCATGAGCTCCGTCGCCTCGGCAAGCCAGGCGTTGATCGCCGGGATCCAGCGGTGCCAACCCTCGGCCGTGCGCTGCCACTCCGCGGTGATCGCTTGCTTGTAGGCGACGGGGTCGAAAGACATTTCCTGCCTCGCCAGTTGATTTCAGCGCTTATCGCCGATCAGGGTCTCGAAGACGGCGGCGATATCCTGATCGCCATAGCCGGCGGCCGAGGTCTTGTCGAGCAGGGCCTTGCCGGCCAGGGCTTCGCCGACCTCGTCGCCGATCACCGCCGCCCGGGTCGCCGCGTGATCGAGCAGGCAAACCACCAGCACGTCCGCTTGGCGGGCCGCTTCGGCCGCGCTCGAGGCCAGGGTCGCGCCTTGCGCCACCAGAGGCGCGGCCTTGGCCGCCGTGCGGTTCCACAGGGTGAGCGAAAAGCCCTTTGCCAATATGGGCTCGGCCAGGGCGCTGCCCATCATGCCAAGGCCGATGTGGCCGATTTTCAAGGCGTCGCTTGTCATGAGATCCCCTCCCTCGACCGAAAGCCTAGCGGGATCGGGTCATGAAATCTATCCTATCGATGTTCGAGCGCAAATTTGCCTTCTCCCATTTGGGTTGTTACCCCTGGTGCCCGATAGGGGGAGGTCGAAACCGTGATGAATGCTGCCATTGTTGGGCTCGGCTGGTGGGGCACGCACCTTTGCAAGGTCTTGTCCGCCAAGAGCACGGCCATCCGCGTCGTCCGCGCGGTGACGCCGCATCCCACGCCTCATGGCGATCTCGCCGCCGAGATCGGCTTTACACTCTCCAGCGACCTGCAAGACGCGCTCGATGACGACTCTGTCGAGGGCATCATCGTGACCACCCCGCACGGCACCCACGAGGAAAATGTCCTGCGGGCTGTGGCGGCCGGCAAGCAGGTCTTTTGCGAGAAGCCGCTCGCGCTCACCACCGAAAGCGCCAAGCGCATGGTTGAAGCCTGCGCCGCGCGCGGCCTGGTGCTCGGCGTGGGTCACGAGCGCAGATGGGAACCGGCCATGGAGGAGGTCGCGCACCTGGTACGGCGCGGCGCACTCGGCACAATTCTGCACGTCGAGGGCCAGTCCTCCCACAATCTCTTCTCGGCGCTGACCGCCGACAACTGGCGCGGCTCCATGGCCGACGCGCCGGCGGCCGGTTGGACCGCCATGGGCGTGCACCTCAGCGATCTCTTCATCGCCATGCTCGGGCCGATCGTCGAGGTGCGCGCGCTCTCGGCAAAACGGGTGCTCGATCTGCCGAGCGGCGACGTGGTCAGCGCCCAGCTCAGGTTTGTCGACGGCACTACCGGTGCGATCTCCGTGGTTTCCGCAACCCCGTTCCACGGCCGCCTGGCGGTCTTTGGCGACAAAGGCTGGGTCGAAGTTCAGGAAAGCGCCCATGTGTCGACCCCCGGCCCGACCCAGCTGACGCTGTGCGACGAGGCGGGCAAGCGGACCCGCACGGACTATCAGCCGATCGACACGGTGGTGATGAACCTGGACGCCTGGGCCGCGGCCGTCGCCGGCAAGGACTTCTACCGCTTCACCGACCAAGAGCGCATCGCCAATGTCGCGGTGCTCGAGGCGCTCGCGAAATCGACGGTCACCGGCCAAGCGGAGCGGGTCGAAGCTTGAGTCCCGTCGCCCAATCGGCCTGGACGGTGGACGCCAAACCGGGCATCACACTTTTCCGCCCGTAACGATAGGATCTTGGCGATCGGTCACGGAATGGAGTTATGACGCAAAGATCCGCCACGCCCGCGCAACGCGCGCCCTTGTGCACCTTGCGGGACAGCATCTTCGACGTGGTCGTCGTGGGCGCTGGCATCAACGGCTGCAGCGCGGCCCAACATCTGGCCGCGGCCGGCTACCATGTGCTGCTGCTGGACAAGGGCGACATCGCCTCGGGCTCGAGCGGCCGCTCCAGCGGGCTGCTTCACTGCGGCCTGCGCTATCTGGAGCCGAGCCCAGACCTCTGGACCTTCGCCAAGCGCCCGGACCGGCTCGTGATCGCGCTCAAGATGGCCCGCCAGGCGATGAAGGACCGCAGCGCATTCGTCACCAGCAAGCCGGGCCAGGCCAAACTTTTCACCTTCTACTTCCCGGTCTATCGCAACACCTCTTTCAAGAAATGGCAAATCGATCTGGCGCTCAAGACGCTTGAGGCGATCGGCGGCGACCGGCAAGTTCCACTGGGCCGCCTGAGCCTGGCGCGCGACCAGGTGGCGGCCCACCCTTTGCTCAGGCATTTGCGGGACCGGGACGCACTGGCCGGAGTCGCCGGCTTCAGGGAGTACCGATTCGACTGGCCCGAACGCATCGCGGTCGACCTGGCGCTCGATGCCCGCGATCTGGGCGCGCGCCTGCACACCTACACGCGGGTCGAGCGTCTCGAGCGCAGGGACGACGGTCATTGGGTCAGTCATCTGAAAGATTCGCTCACCGGCGAGACCACGCACGTTACCAGCCCGATCGTTCTCAACACCGCCGGCATCTGGATGGACGGTCTGCTGGGCCGTGGCGGCCGTGCGGTGAAGCCTTTGATCAACGGCACCAAAGGCGCCCATATCGCCTTCAAGCTGGCGCCGGAGCTGGCTGGCTTTGGCATCGCCACCATCAACCGCATCGGCCTGCCGTTCTATGTGGTGCCCTGGCGCGGCCTACATTACGTCGGCCCGACCGAAACCCCTTACGACAGCCCCCTCGACCAGGTTGCGGCCAACGATCAAGACATCGCGTTCCTGCTGGACGAAGCCAAGCATCTGCTCCCGGGGCTCGGTTTGCGACGTCAGGACATTCTCTTCACCTGGGCTGGGGTCCGGCCGCTCGGCGCGGATCCGCGCTTTCCCGAAGGCAAGCGCGCGCGGGAAATTCATGATCTGGCAGACCAGGGCTTGCCCAATGTGCTTGCCATGACCGCCGGGCCGATCATGACCCATCGCTCCGCCGGTAGGGAACTCACCGAGGCGGTGCGTCCCCGCCTGGCGCCGACCCGCGATCCCGTCGCCCTGACCCATCGGGCGCGCGTCTTTCCGGAGAACCAGAACGCCCCGCCCCTACTCGACCACTTCCCCGACATTAAGGAGAGCCATGTGGCCTTCGCCGCCGAACACGAGCTGCCGGAGTCCTTGTGCGATATCATGGTCCGTCGCATCGGCGCCCTGTGGAGCGAGACCAACGGATGGGAAGCCGCTCCGCGCGCGGCCGAGATCGCCGGCGAGCGCTTGGGCTGGGACGAGGCCCGGCGCGCTCGGGAGGTCGAGGCCTATCGCTCGTTCCTCAAGATCGCCGTCGGTCGCCAGGACCTCTAAAAGAAAGCGCAAACCTTCGCTTAGGGTTTCGCCGCTAGGCTCGTGCGCCATGGTCAAGCGCATCGATCTGATCGGCAAGCACAAGAATCCCCTGTTCGACCGGGACGAGGACGTGGTCTCTCGGCGGACGCGCAAGCCGCGCAAGGAACTCAGCCTGGGCCGGGCTTGCCTGGGCTTCCTGCTCGTGCTCGCGCTCAACGGCGCCTTCTTCGCGTTCCATGGCCTGACCTCGCCCGGCGTCTTCGACCTGGTGATTTTTGGTCATGAGGCCAGCCCCGAGACCTGCGCCGTGGCCTGGCAGCGCCTTGGCCTCTGCCGCACGCTCAATCTGCTGCCTTTCCTGATCATGCCGGGGCTGGTTCTGGTCTATCTGGTCGGGCGCGTGGCGCGGAGCGTCCAAACCCGTTAGTCTCGGTCCGCCATGGCCGACCCTTCTGAAGACAGCGTCGCGGCGGCCCGGCGCAGCTTCAACGCCGAGCTGCTGTCGGCCGACTATCCGGAGATCCACGGCGACGATCATCAGATCGGACGCCTGTTGGACTTTCTCGCGCCCAGGGCGGACGGACGATATCTGGATCTAGCGACCGGCGCAGGGGCGGTCGCCTTCGCGCTCGCCGCGCGCCATCCCGAGGCCCATGTCCACGGCATCGACATCGCCGACCAGGCGATCACCCGCAACCGCGCAGCGGCACGGGCGCAGGGCCACGACAGGCTTCAGTTCCACACCACCGGCGGTCGGGCGATCGACTTCCCGGACCGCCATTTCGACGGCATCGCCTCGCGCTTCGCGCTGCACCACTTTCCCGAACCGGCAACGACCCTGGGCGACCTGGCGCGGGTGCTCCGCCCCGGCGGCGCGCTCGCCATCGCCGACGCGGTCCGGCACCCGGCCGATACTGTCGACTTCATCAATCGCTTCCAGGCGCTCAAGCCCGACGGCCACATCCGGATCTATGATCCGGCCGAGCTGGTCGCGCTGTTCCGCCCTCACGGCTTCCAGGCGGCCGAGCGTTTCGGCTCCAAGCTCTCCTTTACCCGCGATTTGAACCCGCACTACAGCGCGCTGATCGCGCAAACGCCGCCGGAGATCCTCAAGCTCTACGATGTGCGCGTAGAGGGCGCGCAGGCGGCGCTCACCTTCGAGATCCTCAACGTTCGCTTCCTGGCGTCGAACCCATGAGCTTTACCGTCTGGGCGGGCGTTAAATGCTCGATTACCTGCACGGTGTCGGTCATTTCGATTTCCGGGTAGTGCTCGCGCATGCCCTCCAGCATGACGGCGTCGGGCCACTCGGTCTGCCGCCCCAAGTAGGCCGCTACCTCTGAAAGCGCCATGTCCGTGCAACGGGTGACCCAAACCACCGCGGTCTTCGCGGGATCGTCCACACAAACATAGGTCATGGCGCCAGGCCCGATGGGCGCTTCCCGAAAGCGGATCGTAGAGGTTTTCTCGCCGCTTAGTATCAACGGAAAAAGTCGTGCAACGACCGGCAGTTGCTGCATGAACCTCGCCCAGTTTCGAGTGTGATCTCGGTGACACCATGGATACCACGAGCCGACCTCCAAGACGAGAGATTCGTGTGAGCTTCTTCACAGCCAGGCGGCCCGGCGCGGGGCTAGATTGGCCCAGGTGCTGGCCCCTGCCGGGCCGGCACCGGATATTGGGAGACATGCTGAGATGACGCCCCTTATCGGCTGGTCGGCGCTGATCGCCACGCTCTGCGTCCTGCTTTGCGCGGAGAGCCGTTTCAAGGGGGCCGGCGGGCCCGGCGGCCTGCGTTGGCGCCTGGCTTTCGGCGGCTATGCCGCCTGCCAGCTGGCGCTGCTGGCCGGGCTCAGCCTGGCGCTGATCGGCGCCTTTCATCTCCTTGTCTATCTAGGCTCTTTGCTATCGAGCCCCTTGATCGCGAACCTCGGGGCCATGCAGGCCCCGGGGGCCGGCGTCGTCGGCGGGTCCCTGTCCCCCCTACCGATGGCGGCCCCCCTAGTGGCCGCGCTTATCTCGATCGTGTGCCTGCCCTACTTGCCGTGGGCCGGTGCGATCGAGCGCAGCACGCGACGCTTCTTCAGGGCCCTTGGCGGTGTTCCGCTCCCCGCCTTGAGGCTCTGTCGCGTGCTGCGGCGCGGCCCTTCTTTTGTTCCCGTCGAGGTGCAGGATGCGCTCTGCCATCGGCTCGGCGAGCAGGGCTTGGCGCCGGACGCGGTGCTGGCCGCGCCTGACGGCACCTTGCCCGCCCTGTGGCGGCGCTGTCTAACCCTGCAGGTCCTGATCGAGGACTTCGCGGTGGCTCATCCGGGATTCCAGCACCGCCACCGCCAGCGCTTGGAGGATGCCCAGGGCGCGGCGACGCGTTTGGCGCGCCTGGCGAGCCTCCTGTTCGACGACCAGGAGACCTTCGCCGAGGCGCAGAGCCCACGGCTGATCCGGCGCCTGCTGACCCGGGATCTCAACGCCCATCTGGCCGAGCTCGCGGAGCTCGCCGCCCTCGGCCTGGTCGAAGGCTATCCCGAGGCGGGCGACCGAGCGCGCGAGCTCGCCGCCTGGGGCTTCGGCCCGCAGGACCCCCGCGTGGTCCGCCTGCGGCCGCGCAGGGGCGACGGCGCGGCAGCCGACTCAAGCGGTTCGGTTGTGCTACCCTTCCCGGCAAGCGGCTTCGCCGAGGGTAAGCGCCGGATCGGCTAGCTGACAGATTTCGCAACATTTCCAATCGGCGCAATGAGGGAGGTCTTCTCGCTTGCCTGCTGACCGCCGAATGCCCGGACCGTGCCGGTTGTTGCTTTGCACTGCTGCCCTTTGCTGCTTCGGCGCCCTGCCGGCCCGCGCCGATGCGCGCGCGGATTGCCAGCGCCTGACCGCGCCTGTGCTTGCGATCGAGCGAGTCGATCCGGGCTACGAGGTCGAGGAGCTTGCCGAGGGGACCTTGGAAATTTGCGCCGAAGCCGCGCGCCAGGCGCCCGATGATCCGCGCTTGGCTCTGTTCCATGGCCTGGCCTTGCTCGGCAACGATAGGCCACAGGACGCGCTTATCCCCTTGATGGCGTCGGCCGAGGCCGGCGACAGCTCGGCCGCGTTCTTCATCGCCCTGATCTACGCATCGAGCGACGTGGAGGGCGCGGGCCCGGAGCAGGCCTTGGAGTGGTACGAGAAAGCCGCCGAGATGGGCCATATGGGCGCCCAAGCGTTCCTCGGCTTCTATTACGACCAAGGGATCGGCGCCGGCGCGAACGACGAGCAAGCGACATTCTGGCTCGAGAAGGCCGCGGCCCAAGGCCACGCCGGGTCTATGTACATACTGGGCTTGCGATACGCCGACGGCGAGGGCGCCCCGAAGGACGAGGCGAAGGGCCTGGCGCTGATCGAGCAAGCCGCGTCGCTCGGCGTACCCCAGGCCACGTACTCCCTGGGCTATGCCTACCTGACCGGCGACCAGTTCGTCGAACAGGACGTGCCGCGCGGCCTGGCGCTGCTCGAGGAGGCCGCCGGGCTCGGCAGCGAGCTCGCCATGGTCGAGCTGGGCCGAGTCTATCTGGATGGCGAGCTGGCAACGCGGGACGAGACAAAGGGCAAGGACTGGTTCTGCCTGGCCGATCGCTACGGGGCTGGAATGCATCAAGAGCTCTACGGCGAGGTGCTTGTCTGCGAGTGAACTAAGTGCGGTGTTCCTGCAAGCGATAGCGACAGCCAGCCGGCGGCGATAAAGATAAGCCGCGCATGACCTTCAAGTGCGCTTGCCTGGACTAGCATCTCGGTCAAGCTCCAATTCTCTCGGCGCTCTCCCTGTCGACCTTTTGTTTAACCTTATTCGCGTGACGCATTGAGCGAAGGTGGAGTGACCCAGGGCCGCGCTCCGCCCCTTCCCCGCTTCGTCCCCTACTCCGCTTCGCCGGCGTCCTTTGAGACCAGGACAGTCTTGACGTCGACCCCCTAACCGCTCGGTCGCCCTGATTTTGGGGCCACCGCAACCCCCACCGCCGGGTTCACGGTTTTTTAGGGGCCTTTATTTAGAATGCGAGATAGTTGGCGATTCCAGGTAGGAAAACATTCTGACATGACAGTCTTAACCCAACTCGATCAGATCTGGCAGGCTTTGAAATGGCGCCAGGATGCCCTTACGGCGGGTTCCCTGGTTCAGCTGGCGGCACAGTATAGGACCTCGGCCCTGCGGGGGGTCACTGTCATTGGCGTCACGGGAAGTTGCGGCAAAACGATGACCAAGGAGCTGATCTTCACCGTGCTCGCAGCGCGCGACCAAGGCTTCAGGAGCGAGCAAAACTCAAACACCATCAATCAGATCTCTCGTGCCATGCTGAAAGTGCGGCCATGGTACGATTTTTACGTCCAGGAGATCGCCATCGGCGGGCACGTTCCGATCCAGGGCATCACCGACATGGTCAAGCCGGAAATCGGCGTCGTCACCAACATTGGCAGCGATCACTTGAGCAAATTCGGCTCCCTGGAGGCAATCGCGCTCGAGAAGGCAAAGATGCTGTCCGCCTTGCCACGGCAAGGAATCGCAGTTCTCAATGGCGATGATGACCATGTACTGTCCATGCAATCCCACTGCCATTGCCGAATCGTCACCTATGGGCTGTCGCCCGATGCGACGGTTCGCGCGCTGGACGTTCGGTCAGTCTGGCCCCACCGTCTCTCTTTCACGGTGGCCTACGACGGGCAGTCCGCCGAGGTGGAGACACAGTTGGTCGGCGAGCATTGGGCCCATTCCGTCTTGGCCGCAATCGCCGTGGGCGTGGCAAGCGACATTGCCCTCGACACCGCGGCCGAAGCGGTTCAATCGATCGAGCCCTTCGAGGGACGCATGTTTCCCCTCGAGCACCCCGACGGTGCGACCTTTGTTCGAGATGACTTCAAGGCGCCTCTGTGGACCGTCGCGCCGGCTCTCGAGTTCCTGAGGACGGCCCAGGCCAAGCGAAAGATCCTGGTGCTGGGCACGCTTTCCGACTACCGGGGCGATTCGACGAACAAGTACGTGGACGTCGCCAACGATGCCTTGGAGATCGCCGACTACGTCTTCTTCGTCGGGCCGCGGAGCACGAGTGGCTTGCGCGCCAAGCGCGACCCGAACGATGACCGGATCCGGGCCTACGCCGAGTCCGAGGCGCTCGCCACCTTCATGAAATCCTTCGTGCAGCCTGGAGATCTGGTGCTGCTCAAGGGCAGGAACAGGCTGGATCATCTGGCTGACCTCGTGGACGCCTGCATGGCCGCACCGCTCAACCCGCCGACCGGGACGACAAACGGGGTTAACGGGGCGAAGTCTCCTTGCGCGCGCGAACGAGCGCCCGAAGTTGAACCGCAAGACCCATCGCAGGACGAGCCGAGGCAGCAGGCTCTGGCCGTTGCCGGTATCGGCAATGTCGGAGAGAGCTTTCAGGAGACGCGCCACAATGTCGGTCAGCGCGTGCTCGATCTCTTGGTCGAGCCGATGGGGGCCAAGTGGATCCAGCTGGATCGGGCGATGGTGGCCCAGGGTCAGTGGGAAGGCGAGACCGTCTACCTGATAAAGACCCTAACCAACGTTAATCATACTGGCGAAGCTCTGTTGGGAGTCGTCGATCACCTGAGGTTGGAGCCCACCAGGTGCCTCTTGGTCCATGACGAGACAGATCTGCCGGTCGGCGCCACGAAGAAGCGGCTGAAAGGTGGGGCCGGCGGTCACAAAGGCATCTCTTCGATTCTCGAGGCCTTTCAGTCAACGGCGCTTCCCAGACTCAAGATCGGCATCGGCAAGCCCGAGAGCAAAGACGAGCTGAAGGACTTTGTCCTGGGCGCGTTCTCGGCGACGGAAAAGCCCCTGATCGACTCTGCCTGCGCCAAAGCCGCAGAGCAGATCCTCGACAGTGTTGCCTTGCGCGCGCGCCAAAAAAGCCGGTAGGTTTCGAGATCCCCGAGTCAAAGAGCACGGCGAGAAGCTGCTGGACATGATCCGAGAACACGGAGAACAGCCGCACGTATATTTGAAGTTCTACGGAGATTGACCATACGGCGACGGTCGCGTGCGCCCTGACATCGGGCGTAAGCCCCCTACCCCGCCTCGACCCCGTAGTCCCGCTTCGCCGCCTCGGGCGAAACCAGGCCGTTCTTGACGTCGGCCAGGACCCGCTCGGGCTCGCGGCTCTTGGGGTCGCCGTAGCCGCCGCCGCCGGGCATCTCGAGCACCAGGCGCTCGCCGCGCGGCACCGGCTGGCGGCCCTTCGAGCGCAGCTCGGTGCCGTTGCCCAAATGCACCTTCCCTGCCTCGCCTTCTTCGCCGCCGGCGCGGCCGCGTGGCGGGAACTTGACCCGGTCGAACATGGTCGAGATCGCGAAGGGCGCGCCCTCGGCGTGGCTGATCTCCATGACCTGGCCGAGCCCGCCCCGGTGGTAGCCCGGGCCGCCGGAATCGGGCCGGTACTCCTTGGTCCAGATGACGATCGGCGCGACCGTCTCGTTGATCTCGACCGGCGTGTTGCGCACGCCCGAGGGAAAGGCGGTGGCCGAGAGGCCGTCCTTGGCGGGCCGGGCGCCGGTGCCGCCGGAATGGAACATGGAGATCACGAACTCCCGGCCTTGCTCGAGATCCTCGCTGACCCCGTGGCCGCCTAGAAGCGTCGGCACCCAGAGGCACGAGGTGCCCTCGGCCGGCACACGGCCCTCGGTCGCCTGGTAGAGGCAGCCGAGCATGACGTCGGGCAGCATCTGACCGATCACGTGGCGGATGGCCACGGCGCAGGGATGCGGCGCGTTGAGGATCGAGCCGGCCGGCGCGCTGACCCGGATCGGCGCGAGCGAGCCGGCGTTGTTGGGCACCCGCCCGCCGACCACGCAGCGCACCCCGAAGGAGGCGTAGGCTTGGGTGTAGGTCAGCGGCACGTTGATGCCGTAGGAGGAGACCGGCGAGGTGCCGTCGAAGTCCACGTCGATGCCGTCGGCGCCGATCGTCATCTTTGCGACCAGGTCGATCGGCCGCTCGTAGCCGTCGACCCGCATGGCGTTTTCGTAGGTGCCGAAGGTGAGCTGCCCGATCTCTTCCAGCATGGCCTTGCGGGAATTCTCGATCACGTGGGTGGCCAAGTCGTCCAGGCTGTCGAGGCCGAACTCGGCCATCATGTCCAGAAGACGGGTGCTGCCGGTCTCGTTGCAGGCGGCCAGGGAATAGAGGTCGCCCTCGACCTGGACCGGCTCGCGCACATTGGCGCGCACCATCTCCAGCAGGGATTCGTTCATCACCCCGCGCTTGGCAAGAGCCATGATCGGGACATAGAGCCCCTCCTCGTAGACCTGCCTGGCATCCGGCCCGAAACCGAGCCCGCCCACATCGACCACGTGGCTGGTCGAGGCAAAGAGCGCGACCATCTTGCCGTCCCGGAAGGTCGGGGTCACGACGGTGAAGTCGTGCAGGTGGCCGGTGCCCATCCAGGGGTCGTTGGTGACGTAGACGTCGCCCTCCTCCATGGCCTCGGGCGGGAACTTCTTGAGGAAATAGCGCACGGAAGCGGCCATGGCATTGACGTGGCCCGGCGTGCCGGTGACCGCCTGGGCCAGCATGTTGCCCTGTAAATCGTAGACCCCGGCCGAAAGGTCGCCGGCCTCGCGCACCGAGGTGCTGAAGGCCGTGCGGATCAGGGTTTGGGCCTGCTCCTCGACGACCGAGATCAGGCGGTTCCACATGATCTGCATCTGGATGGCGGCAAGGCCGGAGGCGTCTGTCATGGCGGTGGGTTCCCGTTCGCTGCAAGGGCTCGATCGGACACCTTGAGCGCGCGGGCGTCAAGCTTTGTAGCGATGGTCCAGACCGACTTCATTCCGGCGCATCATTGCGCCTCTTCGCACGGCAGGTGCTCGTCCAGGAATCCGAGCACTGTTCTCTCATAGCCCTCCGGATCGTGACGGTGAAAGTCCACGTGGCCGGCGCCCTCGACCAGCCAGAAACGCTTGGGGTGACCGGCCCGCTCGAACAGCCGTCGGCTGTCTTCGGGCGTGGTGTGGCGATCCTCGCCGCCCGCCATGATCAGCACGGGCGCATCGATCTCCCCGATGCGGTCGACCGGCCGCAGATCTTCGGCGATAAAACCGAGGCGCGGTTCGAGCTGCAGAAGCAGCGCTGTCGCCATCACATCGTCCAGAACGCCCAGGCCGCCGGTGTGGAACCGCACCCGGTTACGGGTGGCGGTCTCCAAGGTCGGATAGACGGACTCGAGCACGACGGCGTCCGCGCCCAAGATCGGCCCGTTCAAAGCCGCTGCAGCGCCGCCCAGGGATTGGCCGATCACGGCGACCGGCTGGTTCGGCCATTGCTTGGCGGCGAAGGCCAGAGCGGCGGCGGCATCCCTCTGCTCCAAATGACCGAAGGTGATGTGTTCGCCGGGGCTCTCGCCGTGGGCCTGAAAGTCGAACAGCAGCACGTCGTAGCCGGCTTGGAGCAGAAAACGCGCCCGGGGCACCATGGAGCGCTTGTCGGCGCGCACCCCATGCATCAACACGACCGTACCGCAGTCCCGATCTGACTCCAGACGCCAGCCCGCCAGGCGGCTGCCCGAAGCGCTCTCGAAGGACACGGGGGCCAAGGCCAATTCGGCCGGTGGCGCTTGCATCCCGGTTCGGTTCGGCGCCACCAGCCAGGAGCCGACCCCATAGGCGCTCACGCCAAAGCCAACCAGGACGAGAAGCAGCGCGCCGAGCGCGATTGTCGTTGGACGGGGCAACTTCATGATCCTGAGGTCTAGCCGGAACCACGCGGGCGTCAAGCCGTGGCTCAAACGCCCCGCCCGTGCTAGCGTCCAGGCCATGATGGAGGCCCGGCCGCTCCTGGAGGACAGCCCGCTGCCGCTCGTCGTCGAAGGCGATGGGGCGACCGGTCCGGCCGACTTGGCCGACTGGGCGGTGTCCAACCGGCAGCAGATCGATGCCTGGCTGCAGCAGTCGGGCGGGCTGCTGTTGCGCCGTTTTAGCCTTAAAGACGCTGACGATTTTCGCACAGTGGCCGAGGCGGTGCGGCCAGAGCTGAAAGCCTACGTGGGCGGCGATTCACCGCGGCGACGAATCGCCCAGGGAGTCTATAGCTCGACCGAGTTCCCGCCCCATCTGGAGATCGGTCTGCACAACGAGCTGTCCTACGCCGCCTGGTGGCCCGAGCGCCTGATGTTTTTCTGCCAGCAGCCGGCCGCCCGGGGCGGCGCGACCCACATCGCCGATGGCCGCCGGGTGCTGGCCGCGCTCGACCCCGCGGTGCGCCAGCGCTTCGCCGACAAGGGGGTGCGCTATCACCAACACCTGCGGGACCGCGACGGCCCGCCGGGGCCGGGCAAGTCTTGGCAAGAAACCTTCGAGACCGAAGATCAGAAGGCCGTCGAAGCCCAGGCGGGCGCCATGGAGATCACCTGGAGCGAACGCGGGCTCAGCACCGCGATCGATCGGCCCGGGGTGATCGCCCATCCCGTCACCGGAGAACGGGTCTGGTTCAACCAGGCCGACCAGTGGCACGCCCAGCTCGGCGGCATGGAGAACTGGAACGCGCCGCCCGACGACCCGGAGCCCCATCACCACGCCCGCTACGGCGACGGCGGCGAGATCCCGCTGGCCGACCTTGAGGCCGTGCGCGCGGCCTACCGGGCCTCCGAAGTTTCCTTTGCCTGGCAGGCCGGCGATCTACTCCTGCTCGACAACCTACTGGTGCTTCACGGCCGCAAACCTTTCCAGGGCCCACGCCGGGTGCTGGTCGCCATGGCCTGAGCGGCGCCCCAGCGTGGCGTCATGGTCAGCTTGCGAAGCGCAGACGTAGCAGGTTCTCCTCGCCGTCCTGCCGTTGGGATACCTCGGTTGTGGCCTGGCGGATCAGGAAGCCCGAGAGCCGGGCGACGGCGGCCGGGTCGTCGACCAGGGCGCGGGGCTCGGGCGGCGCGCTCGGCAGCTCGATCGGCGGGCCCCGATAACGCAAGGTGACCTCAAGCACGATCTGGTCGTAGCGCAGCTCGAGCGCGACCGGGCTGTGGTCGGCATCGGCGAGCGCCACGTCGAGCGCCTCGATCACCGTCTCGGTGGCGTCGCGCACCAAGAAGCCCGGCAAGGACCATTCGGCGCCCTGCTCGGCAAGGAAGGCGGAGAGCTGGCGATTGCTGCGGTCCTTCGGGTCGAGCGCGAGCGCGGCCCGGCGCCAGATCGCGATGCGGAAGAGCAGGTTGAGCAGCACCGCCACGACGCTGGCGAAGGCGAGCGGCGAGCCGGTCAGGGAGTCAAGCGCCGGCGGCAGGGTGTCGTAGAGCTCGGGCAGGAAGTCGACGCTCAAGCCCGCCACCAGCGGCACGCCGATGGTCAGGATCGAGCGGGTCGTCATAGTGTGGCTCATCACCAGCTGCAGACCGGAGACAATCACGAAGCAGGCGATGTAGATCAGCACCGCCCCCATCACCGGCGCCGGCATGATCACGAAGACCGCGGTCAAGAGCGGCGAGAAAGCGAGCAGGATCAACAAGCCGCCGACGGCAATGCCGACCACCCGGCTGGTCACGCCGGTCGCCAGGGACAGGCCGACGTTGCCGGCCTGGGGCGCGACGCCGATGCCGCCCGCCAGCCCGGCCAGAAGGCAGCCGATCCCGTTGGCCAAGAGGCCACCGCGCACCGAGCCCATCTCCGGCGTGGTCCAGGCCTGGTCATTGATCTTCTGCGCGGTCGAGATCACGCCGATCCCCTTGACCGTGACGACCAGCGCCGCGATCGCGAAGGGCAAGATCAGGTCGGCCTCGAAGCGCAGGTTCCAAGGCGCGTGGAAGGCCGGCATCCCAAAGATCGCGGCGGCCCGCCAAAAGGTCATGGACTCCTCGGCCAAGAGGCCCAGCGGCAAGGCCATCAGGTAGCCGATCGCGACGCCCACTAGGATGCTGTAGGCACGAAAGCGCGCGCCGCCCCACACGGTCACCGCGCAGATCACCGCCAGGGTGACCAGGCCGACCAGGCTCTCGGCCGGCTTGGCGGTTGGGGTGATCTCGTCGTAGCCGGCGATCAGCGCCACGCCCTTGGGCACCAGGGAGACGCCGACCATGGTGATGATCACACCCGAGACTTCCGAGGTCAGCAGGCTGCGCAAGCGCTGGATCACCCGCGACAGCAGCACTTGGATCACACTGCCGAAGATCAGCATGCCGTAAACCAAAGGCAACCCGCCGAGTCCGGCGGCCAGGAGCGAGGGCGCCAAATAGGTCGGCGAGCCGAGCGAGGGGCAGAGGTAGCCGCAGCCGATTGGCCCACGCTTCAGGCACATCAGGATCGTCGTCACCCCCGAGACGGCGACGGTGACCTGGATCAGGCCATGGGTGCCGCCGATGTCGCTGCCCGCGGCCTGGGCGATCAGGATCGCGTAAACCAGGGATGCGGTGACCGCGACCACATGCTGGAGCGCGATGGCGAAAGCTGCCGGGGGCGGAACCGGGTCGTCGACGCCGAGCGTGATGTTGCGCGGCTGGCGCCGCAAGGCGGCGGTCTTAGCTTCGGCCATCGGGCGCCACGATGGTGACCTCGCTCTCCTCGTCGGGCATCTGGGTGCGCACCCAGTCGCCGTCGCCCGGCGGCAGGCCGAAGAAGTCGAGGGAATCCTCCAGACTGTGGAAAAGCTGCGCATTGGCGCAAAGGCCGCTGCGCGCCAAGGTGTCCCGCAGCAGCTCGCCACAGGCGCAAAAGGCGAGCTTGCCGCCAGCCGCCTCGAGCCTCAGGGCGACCGCCTGGAGCGCCCGCAGGCCCGCGCTGTTGACACCGTGAAGGTTCTCCAAATCGAGCCCAAGCTCGCTGACGCCGCCCTCCAGATGACGCGCCAGCTCGCGCTCGAAACTGGGCACGGTCTTGCTGTAAAGCCGTCCGCAGACCTTGAGCAGAAGCACCTTCCCGGCGCGTTTCTCGAAGATATGCATGGAGGCCCTCCCGACCGTTCCAGAGCCGCTTTCAGCAGATCACATAGCCTTGGATCGCTCAAGCGAATCGGCTTGCCAAGCCGGGCGCCAGCCGCCAAGTTCCCCCTCGCCTAGACAAAGTCCCGGGAGGGGAAACAGCGCCATGTCGTCAAACGATCCCAAGGCCACGGTCAGGACCCTGATCGAGAAGGTTTGGAACCAAGGCAACTCTGACAATCTGGCCGACTTGGTCGCGCCGGCCTACCGCATCCACCGGGAGCCGGGCGATCCCTTCGAAGGCAAGACCCTGGACCACGCGGCCTATGGAACGCGCATCACCAAGACGCGCGCCGCCCTGCCCGACCTCACCTACGTGATCGAGGACCTCTTCGGCGAGGACGACAAGGTTGCGGTGCGCTGGCATTCCAAGGGCACCCACAGCGGCGACCTGCCGGGCTTCCCGGCGACCGGCAAGACGGTCGAGATGACCGGCATGACCCTGTTCCAGCTGGACGACGGCAAGGTCGCCGGCCACTGGCAGGAGACCGACCGGGTCAACATGATGCTTCAGCTTGGCCTGATCCGGACCCCCGAGACCGCCGGCGCCACCAAGGCAACCGCGCACTGAACCCCTTGCTTGGCGTCGCCTGACGCACGCGCGCCAAGGCCCCGAAATCACGCCTGTCGACGACCGCCCGAGTCGTCTCGGGCCGGGTTGTTTCGGCAAAAGTCGATTCGGTCCAGCCGGGCGGCTTTCTGGCGCCCTTGTGCCTGGTTGTCACAGCTTGGTCTTGACGATTTGAAAAACGAACGTTCATATTTTTGAGTGGAGAGGATTGCTGACCCAGGGAGGGGTATAGTGACGAAGCTGTACGAATCTGGCCGCGCGGCCGCATTGGCCTTGGTGGCGGTCGCCGTGGTCGGCTTATCCTATCCGCAAGGCGCCAAGGCCTTGATCATGACGAGCGGCTGCGCGGACACGAACCTGTCCTGCACCTTGGGCGATCTCGCGGCCGGCGGTAGCTTTCAAATCGATGACAAGGTCTTCGACAGCTTCGTCGTCGACGAAAAATCCTTTCTCGATAGCGCGGGCGCTCCGCTCGAGGTGCGGCTGACCTTTTGATCGACAGTCCCGACAGCCTGGATCCCGGGCCGGGCTTCAGCATCGACTACAGCGCCTTCAACGCGCAAATAACGGGCGGCGCCCTCATCTCGAACACGCTGGATTTCGACTTCCGGATTACGGTTCTCGACCCAACGCTCGCGATCCGCAGCGTGCTGCTGGATGTCGGCGCCACGGATCCCACCTGCACCGCAACCGGGATCAATGGCTGCACAATCGCCGATGCCCTGCGTTTTCTCGGCGGTCTGTCCGACCAAGCCGTTTTTTCGTTCCGGAGCAACGCCACCTCGAACAACCCGGCCGACCGGCCGCGGGACAACTTCGATCCGGTGCGGCTCGGCGATTTCCAGATCCGTCACGTAAACGCCTGCGGACAGCAACTTTCCCCAACGGACGTCTGCGATTTCTTTCCGCAGCCGGTGACCTACAACTTCGCGCAGACCCAGGTAGAGGTCACTGAGGTGCCGGAGCCCGCGGCTTGGGCGCTGTTCCTGATCGGCCTGACAGGCCTGGGCGTGGGCGCGAGACAAGCCAAGAGGCGCCGGCTTTAGGACGCCCGCCTGTTGAGCACGATGTAGCCCAGGTCATTGACCGCCGCCTCGAAGGTCGCCGTGACCACGGTCGTGGTCTGGTCCTCGACGATCAGCATTGGACCCGCCACCCGGGCGCCCGGCAACAGGTCCGAGCGGCGATAGACCGGCACCGCCTGGTGGGCGGCGCTTTCCGCATCGAACAGCTGAGTCTCCTTGGCGGGCGCCGGCGGGCTCTCGGGTGCATCCGGTAGGCTGGCCTTGGCGGGCTCGGGCACTTGGGTCGCGACGGTCAGTGTCCAGCTCAGCACTTCCACGTCCTGGTCCGGGATGGTGCGGCCGTAGAGCCGGGTGTAGCAGTCGTCGAAGGCCGCCTGAAGCGCCGGCCCGTCGGCCGCCTCGAGCGCCCGCACCGGAACCGGCACGGCGATCTCGTGGCCCTGCCCCAAGTAGCGCATGAAGGCCTCGCGCCGCTCCACCAGGGGCTGGCCGCCGGCCGCCGGGCCGACAATGGCGTGGGCCTCTTCGGCCATCTCTGCCATGGTCTCGTTGACCAGGGCGGCGTCGAAGTCCGAAACGCGCAAGTAGCGGCTGCGCACCACCTCGTAGGCGATCGGCGCGCGCAGGAAGCCGATCGCCGAGCCGACACCGGCGCCGGTCGGCACCACCACTTGGTCGAGCCCGAGCTTCTCGGCCAAGCGTGCGGCATGGAGCGGCGCCGCCCCGCCGAAGGCGATCATGGCGCGCTTGGCGATCTCCTTGCCCCATTCGATGGCGTGCACCCGCGCGGCATTGGCCATGTTTTCGTCGACCACCTCGCCCAGCGCGAAGGCGGCCAGGGCCGGCGACAGATCGAGCGGCGCGCCGATCGCCCGAGCCAGAGAGTCCTCGGAGGCCGCGGGCGTGAGCGTCACCGAGCCGCCGGCGAAGCTCTCGGGCTCGATGCGGCCCATGGCCAGATCGGCGTCGGTCACGGTCGGCTCGCTGCCGCCCCGGCCGTAGCACGCGGGGCCCGGGTCGGCGCCGGCACTGTCCGGCCCCACGTTGATCCGCTTCATGGCGTCGACCCGGGCGATCGAGCCGCCGCCGGCGCCGATCTCCACCATCTCGATCGCCGGGATCCTGAGCGGCAGGCCGCTGCCCTTCATGAAGCGGTAGACCCGGGCGACCTCGAAGGTGCGGCTGGTCAGCGGCGTCGCCTGGTCGATCAAACAGATCTTCGCCGTGGTGCCGCCCATATCGTAGGAGATCACCTCGTCTAGCGCGCATTCGGCGGCGATCCGGCTGGCCAGGATGGCGCCGCCGGCCGGGCCGGATTCCACCAGGCGGATCGGAAATCGCACGGCGGTCTCGAAGCTGGTGAGCCCGCCGCCCGAGGTCATCAGCAGGAAGGGGCATTGGAAGCCCAAGCGCCGCAGCTCGGCTTCAAGGCGCTTCAAGTAGCGCGCCATGATCGGCTGGACGTAGGCGTTGGCGCAGGCGGTCGACTGGCGCTCGTACTCGCGAATCTCCGGGCAGACCTCGGACGATAGGGTGAGCGGCAGGTCGGGATGGGCTTTGGCGATGATCTCGGCGACCCGCTGCTCGTGGGCCGGATTGGCGTAGGCGTGGATCAGGCCGATCGCCAGGCTCTCGATGCCTTCGTCGGCGATCTTGCCGGTCAGCGCTTGGACGCTGCCTTCCTCGAGCGGGCGCAGCACCTCGCCCTGGGCATTGAGGCGCTCGGGCACCGGCCAGCGCAGGTAGCGGGGCACCAGGGGCTCGGGCCGGTCGATGTTGATATCGTACTGCTCGAAGCGGTTCTCGTAGGCCATCTCGACCGAATCCCGCAAACCCTCGGTCACGACCAGGGCGGTCTTGGCGCCCTTGCGCTCGATCAGCGCGTTGGTGGCGAGCGTCGTGCCGTGGATGATCAAGCCGACCTGCCCCGCCGCCAAGCCCGCCTCGGCCATCACCTTGGCGACGCCAGCCAGCACGCCGGCCTCCGGCTCGGCCGGGGTGGTGAGCACCTTGGTGGTGACCATGCGCTCGCCGATCTCGAGCGCCAGATCGGTAAAGGTGCCGCCGATGTCGACCGCCAGGCGCGCGGAGGGAGTGGATGTGGTCATGGAGCCTCCGGTGAATGGGCTAGGTGGAGCGCGGGACGGGCCGCAAAGGGAAGCTGAGACTATGGGGAGAAGGCGGCGCGGGGCAAGCTTTGTGAAAGCGCCAGCTGGGGATTCGATCGGCCGGCGCCAGGCGCCACCTTTTGACGCCCGAACTGGCGCGATCTAAGTTTTTGCCATGGTGATTGATCCAAATGTCCTGCTGCTCTTCATCCCCGCCGCGCTGGCGCTCAACCTCACGCCCGGCGCGGACATGCTGTTCTGCCTGGGGCAAGGCTTGAGGTCCGGCCGGCGGGCCGGCATCGCGGCCAGTCTGGGGATCGCCACGGGCGCGTTCCTGCACACCCTGATGGCCGCTTTGGGTCTTGCCGTCATCCTTCAGACCTACCCGATCGCCTTCGAAGCGATCCGCTGGGCCGGCGTGGCCTATCTTATCTGGCTGGCCATTCAGGCCTTTCGCAAGCCGGTGGTTCCGCTCTCGCCGACGGCCGCCCCTCAGGGCAGCGCCACGCAAGCCTGGCGCGCCGGGGTTGTCGTCTGCCTGCTCAATCCGAAGGTCGCGGTCTTCACGCTCGCGTTCCTGCCCCAGTTCGTCGACCCCGCCAGAGGCTCGACCCTGCTACAGTTCTTGATTCTCGGCGTGATCCTCACCCTTGGCGGCACGGCCATCAACATGGTGATCGCCGTCTTCGCGAGCCGACTTGGCCGCGCCTTGACCACTAGCCGCCGGGCCGCCCGTATCCTGCAGACGATCAGCGCCCTGGTGTTCTTCGGCCTAGCCGCCCGCCTGGCCTTCGAGCGCCGGTAGGATTGTCGCTGTAGCATGGATTGGTTGGCGCTCGGACTGCTTGACCGGCGCGTTGGTCGCGAGCGCCTTGCCAACGATGTTCAGGCCGAAGGTCGAATCAGTGGCTTAGTTTCGCCGCGACCTTGCCGACCAGTCGCTTGGCGGCATCGCGTTCCAATCCCAGAAGACGAAGGATTGCCGTGCCGGTTTCTTCCATCACGCCCTTCGGTGGTTTATCGCCCATCTTAAGCGTGACCCCAAGGCCGATAAGCGCCCCAATCTGTTGCGCGAGCAACGGGGTGATTGGCGCCTTGAAGTGTCCCTCCGAGCCTGCCCTCGCGAGCACCTGTCTGAAGCTCTTGGACGAAGGATGAGACAATCCCTCCAGCGGACCCATTGTCTCTACCAAGAGACGTCCCCACGGCGGCCGTTGTGAGGCGAGCCTCATGAAAACCAAAACGCCAGCAATCAATTCTTGATCCGCTCCATCCGCGACTCCGATGCGCTGGCGAACGGCGCCGTCGAGCACGACGGCTACAGTCGAGGCGGCTTCGAGAATGGCCGAGTCCCGAGTCGAAAAATGATTATAGAAGGTGCCATGAGAAATGCCGGCGATGTCGATTACGTCGCGGACGGCCACGCCTTGGAAACCGTGCTGGTACACGGCATCAACCACGGCATCCAGGATCAGCGCATGTGTCCGTTCACGCTTGCCTCGGCCACGTGCACGGTCGCGAAAAAAGCGCCGTACATCGGCCGGCAACTCCGTTGATGGATCTTCCTGTTGCATGTTTAGATATAGTCCAAAATTGGAGGGCCTGTCAAAAAACATTGACAGATCATTTTTTAACAATATATCCATTTTTAGATAGTTTATATAATATAGGAGCGATCCGATGCCGTTTGTTCCAGAGCTCAAGTCCGACGCCAAGGTTCACAACGCGCTCATGGCCTTCAACACGGGCATGGAGCGCCCACTGCTCGACATGCAGCAAGTCATCATGCGCTCCGACGACTCCCCTCTGACAGTCGCCCAACGGGAGCTGATCGCGGCCTATGTGTCAGCGCTCAACCGCTGTGCCTATTGCCGGGGCGCTCACACCGCTTGTGCCGTGGCTTTCGGGGTCGAGGAGGGGCTTGTCGATCAATTGCTGGAAAATATCGATGACGCCAAGATCGACGAAGCCTTAAAGCCTCTCTTCAGGTATGCCAAAAAGCTAACGCTTGACCTGCACACTGTGGTGCAAGCCGACGCCGACGCGGTTTTTGCGGCCGGTTGGTCGTCGCGCGCACTTTACGATGTCGTTTCAGTCTGCTGCGTGTTCAACTTCATGAACCGTTTCACCAACGGTCTGGGTCTTGCAGATATTCCGGCCCAATTTGGAAAAGAAGGAGAGATCCTGAAGCGCGGCGGCTACGGCGTCGCGGACATCTTGAAACTCAAATAGGCCGAGCCGCTTGAACGAGTCCTCTGCGGCTTACTTGATGTAATACCCACTCACCCGCCATTTCCCGTCCTGGTCCAGCATCGGGGTGATCGTCTCGACGCTGTTGCGCTTGTTCTCGAACGAGGTGTCGAACTGGATCAGCACGTAGTGGCCGTCCGGCGCGCCGGGCAGCTCGGTCCAATAGGAGGTCGAGAGCAGCTCGCGGGAGCGCGTCTCGCCGAGCGGCCGGCGCACGGCGTCCAGAACCTCCTGCCACTGCTCAGGAGAGATCGAGTCCCGGAACAAAACCGCGGCCTCATCCCAGCTCTGCGCGTAGTCCCCCGCGTCGACCAGCGCCAGCCAGGCTTCGGCGACGGCAAGCGCGGCGGCCTCCTTGTCGGGCGGCGTCTTCGCGCCGGCGCCTGTGAGGACGCCGCCGATGAGCAGAATGGCGGCAAGTCGAAGGGTCTTGATCATGAGCTCGCCCTCCATTGGCAGATCGCACGTCCATCTATAGCACAGAGCTAGATCAAAGCCTGCCGACCCGCTAAAAGGATCGTCGCACCAACCGCCGCCTTGAGGAGCCCCCTTGGACGCCCGCAGCCCGACCGCCTGGCCCACCGCCATCTTCGACGCGCTCACCGGCCTCGAGGTGCACCAGGTCGCCTATGTGCCCGACGCCGGCCACCGAGAGCTGATCGAACGCTGCCAAGGGGCCGAGGCCACGGGCGCGCTCGCCTGCGTGCCGCTGACCACCGAGGAGGAAGGCATCGCACTTTTGGCCGGCGCCTGGCTGGGCGGTCAGCGCGGCGTGCTGCTGATGCAGTCGAGCGGCCTGGGCAACTGCGTCAACATGCTGTCGCTGACCCGCACCTGCCGCTTTCCCCTGCTCATGGTGATCACCATGCGCGGCCAGTGGGGCGAGTTCAATCCCTGGCAAATCCCCATGGGCCAGGCCACCGAGCCGGTCCTGCGCCTGACCGAGAGCCTGGTCTTCCACCTGGACGATCCGGAGCAAGCGGGCGAGACCGTGGCGTCCGCCGGGCGCATGGCCTTCGAGGGCAACACCGCGGCCGCCGTGCTGATCTCTCAGCGCATGATCGGCGTCAAGACCTTCGAAGAGTGAGGCGCTCCATGACCCTCGATCCCACGCGCAGCGAAAGCTATCCCCTCATGCGCCGCCAGGTGGTCGCGGATCTTCTGGCCGAGCGCGGCGAGACCCTGGTGGTGAGCGGCCTTGGCGCGCCCAGCTGGGACGTTACCGCGGCCGGCGAGGACGCGCGCTGCTTTCCCCTGTGGGGCGCCATGGGCGGCGCGGTCATGGTCGGGCTCGGCCTGGCGCTTGCGCAGCCTGCGCGCCGGGTCTTGGTGATCACCGGCGACGGCGAGCTTTTGATGGGCCTGGGGTCCCTGGCCGTGGTTGCCGCCAAGCAGCCGACCAACCTGGCGATCGCCGTGCTCGATAACGAACGCTATGGCGAGACCGGCATGCAGGCGACCCACACCGCGGGCGCGACCGACCTTGCGGCAACCGCCCGAGGCCTCGGCATCGCCCAGGCCGAGACTGTCGCCGAGGAAACTGAACTGGCGGCCGCCAAGGCGCGATTGCTCGCGGCGCCGGGGCCGCTCTTGATCGACATCAAGGTGCGCGCCGAAGACCTCCCCCTGGTGCTGCCGCCCAAGGACGGGGTCGCGCTCAAGATGCGATTCCGCCGGGCGCTGTTGGGGACCGACTGAGCCATGGGCGAGACCTGGGACGTGGCGATCGCCGGCGGCGGCGTGATGGGCAGCTCCATCGCCTACGCCTTGGCCAGCGATCCGGGCTTCGACGGCCGCGTACTGGTGATCGAGCGGGACCCGTCTTATGGCGCCTGCGCCACGACCCGCTCCTGGGGCGGCGTGCGCCAGCAGTTCTCCAACAAGGAGAACATCCTGATGGGTCTCTACGGCGTCGACTTCGTCCGCCGAGCCCACGAGATTTTGGCGGTGGACGGCGAGGATCCGCCGGACCTAGGCTTCAAGGAAAACGGCTATCTTTTCCTGGCGAGCGAACGGGGCCGTTCGGTGCTGGAGGCCAATCAGCGCCTGCAGGCGGAGCTGGGCGCCCATACCGTCCTGCTCGAACCCGCTCAAATGGAAGCGCGCTTTTCCTGGCTCAACACAGAGGGCTTGGCGCTCGGGTGCTACGGCGAGAGCGGCGAAGGTTGGATCGACCCGAGCGCCCTGCTCCACGCCTTCCGGCGCAAGGCGCTGTCGCTCGGCGTCACCTACCTGACGGACGAGGTGGTCGCCCTGGAGCGGGACGGCGGGCGGATCGTCGGGCTGGAGACAAAGGCAAACGGCCGCTTCGCCTGCGGGCAACTGGTCAAAGCGGCCGGGCCCTGGTCCGGCTACCTGGCGGCGCTGGCCGGGCTCGAGCTGCCGGTGCGGCCGAGAAAACGCATGAGCTACGTCTATGACTGCCGGACCGAGATCCCGAAAATGCCGCTGACCATCGACACCAACGGCGTGGTGGCCCGGCCAGAAGGCGGCCAGTACATCTCTATCGTGTCCCCGGATCCCGAAAGCGACCCGGACAGTCACGATTTGGACGAAGACTATACGATCTTCGAAGAGATCATCTGGCCGTCGATCGCCCACCGTATCCCGGCCTTCGAGGCGATAAAGCTGACCGGCGCCTGGGCCGGTCACTACGACTACAACACCCTGGACCAGAACGCGATTCTCGGCCCCCACCCGGAGGTCGCGAACTTCCTCGCCTGCACCGGCTTCTCCGGCCACGGCCTGCAGCAGTCCCCCGCCGCCGGCCGCGCGCTCGCCGAGCTGATCTTGCATGGGGAGTACCGGAGTTTGGACCTGAGCGTCTTTAACTATGCGCGGATTGTGGAAGGGCGGCCGATCTACGAGCAGAACGTGGTGTAGACCCGAAGACGGTGTCCAATGATGTTCGACGGGGACTTCATTGAAGACCTTCGCCGCTGGGGCGACGAAGCCGGTGTGGTTTGGGAGCCTGGTCTCAAGGCCGCCGAGGTCAAACACGCCGAACAGCGTTGGGAGATTCGCTTTCCGCCCGACCTGCGCGCCTTCCTGATGACAATGGCCTCGTCGTCGAAGGGATTCATTCATTGGACCGAGACGCCGAAGGACGACATAGCCGCGCGGCTCGACTGGCCGCGTCGGGGCTTCCACTTCGATATCGAACACAACGATCTCTGGCTAGCCGAATGGGGCGAGCCGCCGACCATCCTTGCGGAGCGATTCGAAGTGTTCGACGACGCCTATGCAAAGGTGCCCAAGCTGATTCCGATTTACGGCCACCGCTTCATCCCTCAAGAGCCCTTGGAGGCGGGCAACCCGATCTTCTCGGTCTACCAGTCCGACATCATCTATTTTGGCTCAGATTTGGCGGGCTATCTGCGGTACGAGTTTGGGCCGAACGGCCGCCAAGTGGATCGTGACCCGAGACACATTCCCTTCTGGTCCGATTGGGCGAACGGCAAGTACGACGAGTTCTGACCCCGCCCCTCACCCCGGCTTCTGGGCCAAGCGCCCGGAGTAGTCCAGCCGGTTCAGCAAGAGCGCCGTGCCGCTTTCGGCCAGGAACTCGTCGACTGCCTGGCGGGCCCCCTCGAAGTGGCCGTAGTCGTCGATGATCAAGACGCCGCTGGGCGCCAGGCGCGGGTAGAGCTCGACCATCTCGTGCTTGGTGGAGGCGTACCAGTCGGTGTCCAGACGCAGCAGCGCGATCTCATCCGGCGCTTGGCCCGGGATCGTCTCCTCGACCATGCCGACCACGTAATCGATGCGCGCTTCCGGGTAGCCGGTCGAGGCCATGTTGGCCTGCACCTCGTCGAGCGGCGAGCGGGCCCAGGTACTGCTGGTCTCCGAGATGCGGTGCTGGGACCAGCCCTCGTGGGCGCTGCCGCCCCAGATGTTGATGTCCTTTTCCTTGTCGGGCTCGGGCAGTCCTTCATAGGTGTCGAACAGCACCAGGCGCCGGTCGTCGGCGCCGAGCGACAGAAGGGTCAGGGCCATCATCATCATGGAGCCGCCCTTCCACACGCCGCACTCCACGATGTCGCCCGGGATCTCGGCCTCGACCACGAAGCGGGTCGCCTTGTAGAGCCCGTAGAGCCGCTCGGGCGAGGTCATGGTGTAGGGCTTGCAGCGCTCGTAAAGCGGAAAGAAGGCCGGGTCGAAATCCTTGGTGCCCACGTCCAGGTGGTGCTTGGCTTCCTGCAGCTGGTAGTCTTCCAGCTCGGTCGGGTTGTCGGGCTCAGGCTCAGGCCTGGGCTCCGGGTCCGGCGCCGGTTCGGGCGCGGGCTCCGGCGCCGCCATCAGGCGCTCCAGCTCCGGACGCTTGACAACCTCGTAGCCGAAGCTGCGCACCAGGCCGAGCGCCGCCCCCTTCAGCCCCACCGCGCCCAAAGCGCGCCCGAGCGATCCTTCCGCCATGTCGAAACCTCCCGCCTACCTGGCCGAGAGTAAGCAAATTCCGGCCGGCTTGGCGAGGGGAAACTGGAGAGAGCGGGCGCCGGCCGAGGGCCGTTAGACGGTGACCATCTCTTCCATCTGGTAGCCCGGCGTCGAGCGGGAGAGCGCCAGCTCCTCGTCGTCCATCTCCGCGTCGATCTCCTCGAACAGGGGCGTGGACATGTAACGCTCGCCGGTGTCGGGCAGCATGCAGAGCAGGACCGAGCCGGGCGCCGCCCGCTCGGCGACCTGCAAGGTGACCGCGAAGGTCGAGCCGCCGGAGATGCCGGTGAAGATGCCCTCCTTGCGGGCCAGCTCCTGGGCCCACTTGACGCCGACCGGGCCAGGCACGGGGATCAGGTCGTCGTAGAAGCCCTTATCCAGCGCCTCTTGCAGCACCAGGGGAATGAAGTCGGGAGTCCAGCCCTGGATCGGGTGGGGCTCGAAGGCCGGGTGGCTGCCGGCCGGCGCACCATCCTCTTTACGCGCTTGCGCTTCGCCGCTGCCGATCAGCTGGGCATTGGCCGGCTCGCTCAGGATGAACTTGACCTCCGGTCGCGCCTCGCGCAGCACCCGGCCGACGCCGCTCACCGTGCCGCCGGTGCCGTAGCCACTGACGAAGTAGTCCAGGCGCTCGCCTTCGAAGTCGGCCAGTATCTCGCGCCCCGTGGTCGCCTCGTGAATGTCGGCGTTGGCCTCGGTCTCGAACTGGCGGGCCAGGAACCATCCGTTCGCCTCGGCCAGCTCGACCGCCTTCTGATACATGCCGTAGCCCTTAAGCGCCCGCGGGGTCAGCACCACCTTGGCGCCCAGCATGCGCATCAGCTTGCGGCGCTCGATCGAGAAGCTGTCGGCCATGGTGACCACCAGGGGATAGCCCTTCTGGGCGCAGACCATGGCAAGGCCAATGCCGGTGTTGCCGCTGGTCGCCTCGACCACGGTCTGGCCGGGCTTGAGGGTGCCGTTGCGCTCGGCGGCCTCGATGATGTTGACGGCCAGGCGATCCTTGACCGAGGCGGCCGGGTTGAAGGCCTCGGCCTTGACGTAGATCCGCACGTGGTCGGGGCCCAGGTTATTGACGCGGATGACCGGCGTGTCGCCGATGGTGTCCAGAATGCTGTCGAACAGGCGGCCCCGCCCGTTGGTCGTCCTGATGCCGTTCGTCGAGGTCATGGGGTTCTCCTTGGATGGCGGCTCGCGGTGGTCTGCGGCGAGCGGTGGTAAAGTGTCGGAAAAAATGGGACGGATCACCAGGAGCGTTTTGGCAATCCGTCCCCAAGGCCTCGGGGAAAGAGGCGGAGCGTTTGATTAGGCGGCCACCGAGGCCGTCGTCTGTAGGGCATGGGCCCGAGCCGTGGCGCGCTCTGCGCCGGCGCCGTCGCCCAGCAGGCTGGCGGCGCGCGCGGTGGACGACCAATTGAAGGCGCTGGTCGGCTTGAGCTGGGTGCGCTCGTTGGCGAGCGCCCGGCCGAGCGCGCCGTTGCCGTCGCGCAGGGTGGCCTCGATCAGGGTCTGCTGGATCACGTCGCGCTGGGCGTGGGAGCCGCCGAAGCGATGGGCCAGGGCGCGCACCGGCAGCAGCAGACTGACACAAGTGCCATAGTCGCCGCGCGCGAAGGCCTTGATGGCGCGCGCCACGGGCAGGCCGACCTCGCGGGTCATCATGGCGTTGGAGTCCGTGCCGCCGGCGGTACGCTCCAGACACTGCAGCAAGCGGTCGGCCGCGGCCGGTCGCTCGTCGGCGGTGAAGCACATCATGGCGTGCATGTCGTTGAAGGCGTAGTAGCCGTCTTCGGCGACCGGCTCGTAGGTGTCGGCCAGCTCGGTCCAGCGGTTGCCCACGTCGATGCCGCGCAGGCGCAGGCGCCACAGCAGGGAGACCGCGTCGACCAGCTCGAGCGCGACCTCGGTCGGCGCCGGATGGATCGATTGGTCGTAAAGTTCGAGCACTCGGTCGACCTGGCCCAAATCCAAATGGTAGAGCGCCAGGTGCCACCAGTTGTGGAACGCGAAGCCGTTGTCGGGCGACCAGTCGTCGCTGCGGCCGGCAAGCCACTCGACGCCCTCCTCCAGGCGGCCCTGCATCTCGAGCACGTGGGCGACCGCGTGAATCGCCCAGGTGTCGCCGGGGCAGATCTCGACCGCCCGGCGGCCGGCCTGCTCGGCGCGGCCATAGTCGCCCATCTCTTCCAGGCCGAAGGCATGCATGCCGAGCAGATAGCCGTAGCCCGGCTGGCTCTCGGACCACTGGGGCAGCACCCAGGACACCCGGTCGCGCAACATGGAGGATTGGCCGAGCAGGAAGTCGCACTGATGGCCGATCTGAAGCGCAATCAGATCGTGGGGATACTTGACCAAGACCTCGCCATAGAGCGCGGCGGCCCGGTGGTAGTCGCCGGCCAGCCAAGCGCGCGCCGCGGCCATATGGCCGCGCTCTCGCTCGTTCGCGGTGGCGGACAGGGCCTCGGCCGCCTCGACGCTCTTGGCGAGCTCGGGCACGGCGCCCTTTTCCGAGGAGATCACATGCAGGCCGGCCCGGTAGCAGTGACCCATGACGAAGCTCGGGTCCTCGGCCAAGGCCTCCTCAACCGGCGCCAGGGGATCATTGAAATAGCCCAGGAAAAGGTCGTGGGCCTCTTCCAGGGCGGCCAGCGCCGTGGCGTTATCGGTCGAGACGGGAACGCCTCGGCAATCGGTAAGCGGCATGGGTCAAGATCTCCTTGGGTGAATGTTGGCTCGGCCCAAGGGATAGTGCCGCGCTGTTTCAGGCTGATGTCGCGGGCGGCGATGTTTTGTTTCAATTGTTTCAGGGGAGCGCCAAGCGATGGGCGCGTCGTACCCCTAATCCGTCGCTTCCTTGACCTTCTCCTCGGTCCAGTCGGCGGCGTCCTTAGCGCCTTCGGAGATCGCTTCGCCGGTCTTCTTGGAGTCCTCGACCAGGTTGTCGACCGCCTCTTCGGCGGACATGTCCTGCTGGGAGGCATCGGTCTTGGTGGTCGCTTCGTCGCCGGCCCAGGCCGGTCCCGCGGCCCAAAGCAGGCCGAGGCCAAGAATTGTCATAAGTTTGAAGGGTCGGATCATCTTGCTGCTCCTCCTGCTGGGTTGGGCTATCTTAGCGCTTCGAAGGCTCGGAGTTGACAGGAAAATAGGCAGACTCAATCGCCATGACACGCCCCATAGTCCTCTGGACCGTCATCTCAATCCTGGTTCTGACCACCTGGCTGATCGTCATCGCCCTCGGCTACCGCACGCCCGAGGCGTTGTTCTATCCGCTCACGGTCATGGCCCTGATGAGCTTTCCCCTCGGGCCCCTGGCCGCCGTGCTGGTGATCCTGCTCGCCGAATTGGTCGGCTTTCACCTGGAAACGGCCGTCGACGACCCCTTGCTCGCCGTGCTCTTGGTTTGGGTCTTCTTCCACGGCTGGGGCCATCTCCAGTGGTTCATTTTCATTCCCGCCGTGCGCCAGCGACTACGTGGCAGCTAGTCCCCGACTCCCGGCGGCAGTGCGGCCGGGTCGGCGATCTCGACCATGGCCTCTGGATGAAAGCCGTTGAAGCGGGTGCGCATGGAGATGGTGTAGGCGCCCATCAGGCCGAACTCGATCCAGTCGCCGCGCGTGATGTCGCCCGGCAGGGTAAAGGGCTCGGGCAAGGCGTCCAGGGAGTCGCAGGTCGGGCCGTAGATCTTGAGCGGCCTGGTGGCGTCGGCCAGGGCACCCTCCGCCCGGTAGGTTCGGGTCGGGAACATGACCTGACCCTTGGAGATCGCCGGCTCGGAGATCGAGCCGTAGATGCCGTCGTTCAAGGTGATCGAGCCTTCCTTGCGCTGTACCACTTGAGTGACCAGGGACAGCCCCTCGGCGACCAGGGCGCGGCCCGGCTCGCCCAGCAGCTCGGCGTCGGGCGCGAGCGGCAGTTGGGCACGGGCCTGGGCGATCGCCTGGAAGAAGGCCTCCAGCGGCGCCGGATCGAGCCCCGGATAGCCCGAGGGAAAGCCGCCGCCTACGTCGAGCAAGCCGATCGGCAGGCCGCAGTCTTTCAACACTTGGGCGCAGAAAGCGAGCGCGTCCCCGTAGGCGCTCGGCTGAAGCACCAGGGAGCCCACGTTGAAGGCGAGGGCCGGGGTGGCGCCGGACGCCGCGACCGCCTTGAGCAAGGCCACGCCCTCCTCCCGAGTGGCGCCGAACTTGGTGGAGAGGTCGTACATCGCCTCGGGCGCGGGCGTCGCCAGGCGCACGAAGATGGTGAGCCCCTGGCCGCCGCCGGTCTCGCCCAACAGCGCCTCCAGCTCGCTCGCGCAGTCGACCACGAAGGTGGTGACGCCATGGCGCCGATGGGCCGCCTGGGCCGCGCCGATCAGCCGGGCCGGCGCCATGAAGTAGCACTGGGCCTCGGGAAGTAGCTCCTTGACCAGCTCGATCTCGGCGAGCGACGCGGTGTCGAAGTGGCGCACACCCGCGTCCCACAAGGCACGGATCACATGGGCGTCCGCGTTGGCCTTCACGGCGTAGAGCACCCGGCCTGGAAAGCCCTCCAGGAATCGCCGGGCGACCGCCCGTTGGACCGCCGGATAGAGGCAGTAGACCGGCTCGCTCGGCCGGCGCGCAGCGATCATGGCCTCGACCGAGGCAAAGCCGGCCAGCGGCGCAAGCGCCATGTGGCTCTCGCCGGAGAGCTGCTGTATCGTCCCGTTCATGACAGACCTTTCGACCCGCACTGGTGAATTTCGCCACTCTCTGCCCGGCGCAAGGCGCCGTCAAGAGGCCTCGCCGAGATGACCGCCGCCCGGCCCCGGCGCAGCTTCATCTTTTGCCCGGGCACCCGGCCGGAGATGTTCCCCAAGGCGCTGGCCAGCGGCGCCGACATCGCTTGTGTCGACCTGGAGGATGCGATCGCGCCAGCCCACAAGGAGTCGGCCCGGGCCAAGACCCTGGCGCTCTTCACCGACGGGCCGAGCGACCAGAGCCGGGTCGAGCGGGTCGTGCGGATCAACGCCTTGAGCAGCCCCGAGGGCGAGGCCGACGTGGCCGCGATCCTGGCCAGCCCCGCGCCGCCGCCGGCCCTCATGCTGCCCAAGGTGGCCGGCCCCGAGGAGATCGAAGCACTCGACCGGCGCCTCACCGCCGCCGGCCTGGTGACCCGCTTGCATGTAATCATCGAGTGCAACGACGGCTTGGAGCAGGCCTACCGGATCGCCCGGGCGAGCGGCCGCTTGGAGGCGCTGTTCTTCGGCGGGGTCGACATGTCGGCGGACTTGGGCTGCCAGCCCACTTGGCGGGCCCTGCTCTATGCCCGCTCGCGGGTGGTGCACGCGGCGGCCGGCGCCGGGCTCGACGTGATCGACGTGCCCTACCTAGATCTCGAAGATGCTGACGGCATGGCCCAGGAGGCCGAGGCCGCGCGCGAGCTCGGCTTCTGCGGCAAGGGCGCGATCCACCCCAAGCAGATCCCGGCGCTCAACGCGGTCTTTACCCCCGACGCCGCGACCGTGGCCCGCGCCAAGCGCATTCTCGAGAGCTTCCGCCACAGCGAGGACGGACTTGTGGTGATCGACGGGAAGCTGATCGAAAAGCCGGTCCTGCGCGCCATGGAGCGGGTGCTCGCGATCGCCGAACGGGCGGGAGTGGCCGAGTAGAGGAAAGCGCAAGCCAGACAAGGCAAAAACGCCTCGACTGCCTTGAATGGAAAAGGGACGCAAGGCGCGGTGACTGGTCTCACTATGGGCTGACACCCCTTGCCCCACCCCCGCAAAAAGCTCGCATTGCGCCCCGCTAGGTGCTTTCATTGTCGCCCACGCTTTCTTGCACCAACGACGGGCCGCCGTCATGAGCCAGCCGAGCGAGAGCGACTTCGAGCAGCTACGCGATCTGATGATCGAGCTGATCACCGCCTATGCCTCGCTGTCGGGCGAGCGCACCGGGCGCGGCGAGCTGGACCCCCGGGTGCTGGCCGCCATGGCCCGGGTGCCGCGCCACGTCTATGTACCCGACGAGGTGCGCGACTACGCCTATGCCGACGGACCACTGCCGATCGGCTACGGCAAGACCATCTCTCAGCCTTTCATCGTGGCGCTCATGACCGACCTGCTTGAGGTCGAGGCCGATCTGCGGGTGCTCGAGATTGGCACCGGCCTGGGCTATCAGGCGGCCGTGCTGTGCGAGCTGGCGGGCCAGGTCTACTCGGTCGAGATCATTGCCGAGCTGGCCGAGGGCGCGCGCCAGCGCCTGACCGCGGCCGGCTACGAGAACCTGGAGCTGCGCCTGGCCGACGGCGGCCAGGGCTGGCCCGAGGAAGCACCCTTCGACCGGATCATCGTCACCGCCGCGCCCGAGCTGGTGCCCGCCCCCTTGCTCCAGCAGCTCAAGCCCGGCGGCCGCCTGGTCATCCCGGCCGGCCTGGAGGATGCCCAGGAGCTGATGGTGATCGAGAAAGGCTTGGACGGCCGCACCACGACCGAGGAGATCCTGCCGGTCGTGTTCTCGCGGCTGATCACGCGGCACTAGCCGAGGACAGGGGACAGATGGTGAAAGAGTTGGCGCGGCCAGTGGCTACAATCATCTGCCTACTGTCGTCCGTCGTCTGGATGGCGGGCGCTGCCCAGGCGGCAGACGTCCTCAAGCAGTTCGAGCTGAACGACCCGGCCGAACTGGGCCTGACCATCGAGAGCGACACCACGAGCGACGGTCGGACCGTCACCAAGGTGACCACCGCTTGGCCAACCGTTGTCAATCTGACCGAAGTTCAGTCGCCGAACGTCGAAGACGCGACCCTGGTCTATAGCGCCCAAGTGCGCAGCCAGGACCTGGAGGGGCAGGCTTACCTGGAGATGTGGTGCCACTTCGCCGACGGCGGCAGCTATTTTTCCCGCGGCTTCGACGACGTGCTGACTGGCACGACCGAGTGGCAAACCTTGAGCACGAAGTTCTTGCTGGAAGCCGGCCAACGCCCCGATCGGATAACGCTCAACATCGTAATCAACGGCCGCGGTACCCTCTGGGCCTCCAACGCCACCTTGTCGGTGGAGAAGTAGGCCGCCTTTCCCTTCTGTCCTCTGTCTTCTAAACCGTATCCTCCAGCCGGCAGTTGACCAGCAGCTCGGGCACGCTGGCGCTGTTGGGCAGGGCGATCACGGTGGCGACCAGCTCGGCCAGGTCCTCGGGCTGGGTCATGGCCTCTTGGGCATGGCTGGTGACGTCGGCGACCATGTCGGTCGAGACGTAGCCCGGGCAGACCGCGGTGACGCGCACGCCGTCGTCCCACAAGAGCTGGCGCGTGGCGTGGGTTAAGGCGACGACGGCGAACTTGGTCATGGGGTATCCGGGACCGTTGCCGGATGCGACCCGCTTGCCTGAAAGCGAGGCCAGATTGACCACCCGGCCTTGGCCGCCCGCCTTGAGGTGGGGCAGCGCCACGCGGGTCAGGGTGAAGGGCCCCAGAACGTTGACCTGCCAGAGCTCGTTCAAGATCTCCTCGGACGGCGTTTCGAGCGCGGTCCGCCGCAGGATGCCGGCGGTATTGACCAAGCCGTCCAGCCGCCCGAAGCGGGCGATCGTGTCGGCGACCCAGGCCTCGGCGGACTCAGGGGCGGTCGCCTCGTAGAAGCAGCGCTCGACCCGCTCGCCCGGTACATCTGCGGTTGCCGCCGCCAGGGCCTCCTGGTCCCGGGCGCCCAGGCTCAGGCTGTAGCCGCGCTGGGCCAGCGCCTTGGCGATCGCCAGGCCGATGCCCCGGTTGGCGCCTGAGACCATGATCACCCGACCGTTTGGATCCAGCATTTTCTATCTCCCTTGCTCTGCTGCGCGCGCGGCCAGAAGGACCGCCGCCAGTTCGGCAAATCCGGCACCCGAGCGATGCTCTGTAACATAGGCCGGCAAGGCCTCGATGGTGTCGGCGAAGTCGAGCACGTTGGCGACCCCGACCGATAGGGGAAAGGCCTCGAACATGGGCGCGTCGTTGGGCGAATCCCCGACGAAGACGAAAGCCCCCTTGGCGGCTTCGAAGTCGTAGCCGAAGACCTCCTGAAACAGGGTACGGGTCATGGTCAGTTTGTCGTGATCGCCGATCCAGCCATTGACATGAATCGAGGAGACCTTGGCCGTGGCGCCGGCCGCGCGGAACAGGGCGACGATGCGCCCGACCGCTTCGGGCGAAAGGGGCGCCACGTCCTCCCGGTAGTCGATCGCCAGATCGCAGGCCCGGTAGCCCTGGTCCGAGGCCAGGGCGCAACCGGGCACGGCGACCAAAATCTCCTCCGCCAGCTTGTCGAGCCGCTGGCGGTTCTCGGCCCGCTCCGCTGCGTCCTGGGCGAAGCGCTCGGTCATTTGCCGGCGCCGGTGGTCGTAGCGGAAGTAGAAAGCGCCGTTCTCGCCGACCACCCCGTCGACCGGCCACATGCGCGCGATGTGATCGCACCAGCCGGCCGGCCGGCCGGTGATCGGCACCAGCTTGAGGCCGGCGTCCTGCAGACGTTCGAGCGCGCGGTAGGCCTCGGCGGTCAAGCGCCCGGCCGTGGTCAGGGTGTCATCGATATCGAACAGCAGGCCCTCGACGCCGGCCGCCTCGGCCCGCGCCATGTCCCACAGCGGCCGCGGCCGGCCGCTCACCTCGTGCCCCCCATGTTTGGCGATCCCCAGGTTAAGTGTTGTACCACCCACAAACAGGCCGCTAAGCTTGGCGGCCAGAGTGAGACAAAGGGGGGACGAGTTCAATGGCCGCCGACGACGCCATCGCCCAGATGATGGGCCAGCTCAAGGATAACGAGATCTGCTATCTGCGCTTCGAGCTGCCCGACCTGCACGGGGTGAGCCGCACCAAGGTGGTGCCGATCGACAAGGTCGAGGGCTACGCGAGACGCGGCCTAAACCTCTACGGCAGCGTGATCGGCCTGGACACCGCCTCCAACGTGGTGGTCGGCTGCGGCCTGCACAACGAGATCAACTACAAGGACCAGATGCTGTTCCCCGACCCGGCGACCCTGCAAATGGTGCCTTGGCTGGACGACACCGCGAAGGTGATCTGCGATGCCGTCTGGTCCCCGGGCGAGCCGGTCGGCGGCACCCCGCGCACGGTGCTGCAAGGCCTGATCGACGACGCCGCCGACATGGGCTTCGACGTCATGATGGGCCACGAGTTCGAGTTCTATCTGTTGGACGGCGAAACCAAGGAACCGCTGTTCGGCGGCCTGCACATCTTCAATTCTTTGCGCAACAACTACGTGCCCTTTCTGGACGGTCTGCTCGACGACCTGGAAGGGGTCGGCGTCGACGTGATCACCCATAACTGCGAGTATTCGCCCTCGCAGTTCGAGATCAACTTCGGGCCCGGGATGGGTCTAGCCGGCGCCGACAAGGCCTTCACCTTCAAGAACGCGGTCAAGGAGTTGGCCCACCGGGCCGGCTATCTGGCGACCTTCATGTCCAAGCCGGCGAGCGACATGTCGGGCTCTGGCTGCCACGTCCATATGAGCCTGATCGATAAGGCAAGCGGCGAAAGCGCCTTCTTCGACCCGGCCGCGCCCGGCGCTGTGCACCCGCGCCTGGGCCACTTCACAGAGGGTATGCTGGCCCACGCCAAGGCCATGATGCCCCTGATCGGGCCGACGCCGAACTGCTACCGGCGGCTCAAGCCCCACACCTTCGCGCCGTCGAACATCAGCTGGGGCATCGAGGACCGCAGCGCCCTGGTGCGCGTCAAGGACCTGCAGGACCATAACGCCCACGCCGAGATGCGCGCCGCCTCGGGCCTCTCCAACCCCTACCTCTCGGCCGCCGCGGTCTTGGCCGCCGGCCTGCTCGGCATCAAGGCGGGGCAAGACCTGCGCCCCGGCGTGGAGGGCCCGAGCGAAGACCACGGCGATCTCGAGAAGCTGCCCGGCAACCTGGAGGCCGCGCTCGACGGCCTGGAGGCCGACCAGGAGATGTGCGACCTGCTCGGCGCGGACTTCGTCAAGGTCTTCACCACGGTCAAGCGCTTCGAGCTGGCCCGCTTCCACGACCACGTCTCCGACTGGGAGCGCACGGAGTACATGGAGGTGTACTAAGGCAGCGCCCCTCAGTTCCCCGTCACGGCAACGTAGTCCGGGTCTTCCTGGGCGTCGCGCTCGAAGGAGAGGAACTCGTAGTAGCCGCAGCGCGGGCGGCCGGGGTACTCGCGGCAGATGTCGGGCCGTGCCTGGTAGACCGAGCAGCGCCGCTTTTCCATGTCGAAGAAGCTGCAGATCGAGCCGAAGTAGGGATCGTCCTGGTGGCGCAGCACGGTTGGACGCGTGCCGTCCTCTTCCTCCGTGCCCTTCTTGGTGTGGCGCTTTTTGAACTTCGCCCGACTCATCCCAAAATGATCGGCCAAGCGCTCAAGATCGCCGTTCTCCAAAGGGATATTCGGATAGGAGCAGCAGTAGCCCGGGCACTTGCTGCAGTCGTAGTGCGTCTTCGCCACTTGGGCCCTCCCCGCCGCGCGACTCGCTCGTGAAGCCGCGTGGCGCGGACCATCGAGAGGGTGCCTCGCTTTGTCAAGCGCGATCTGGGCGCCCACCGTGTCCGTCAATCTTCCGACGTGATGATGCCGCCGAAGCGCCGCTTGGCATCGTCGTTGAGGCGAAAGATCGTGTTGCCCGACTTGCCACGGCTTCTGATGACCAGGCTCGGCATGTCGTTCGCGAGCTGGCCGATCGTGCTGTCCGGCAAGCCGCTGCGCTTGGCCAGCGTACGCTGATTGCGCCATTTGTAGGGCGAGGCGCCCAGATGATAGACCAGCAAGGCCTGCTCCCGGCTGTCCAGGCCGAAGCCTTCCTTAAGCCGCGAAAGGGAGTCGGACTGGGCGGCCTGCTTGGCCGAAGGCTCGCCATCCGCTTGGGGCTTCGGGCCGCCGGCCGGCTCGCCGATTTGCAAGCGCAAATCCTCGATGTCGCTCTTCAAGGCATCCAAGCGCGCCTCGAGCTCTTGGTCGAAGTTCTCCTCGATCTCTTGGATAGAGATCTTCTTGTCGCCCCACGAAAGTGTCAGATTGCCCCGGTTCAGAAGATTGCCGAGAGGGCGGTGAAAGACCGCGAGCAACACGATGACCGCCACGAACAAGAGCAACGGCCCCGACAGAAGGGCGTGGTCCTTGTCGAGCTCGGGCCACAGCCAAATCGAGCCAATAAAGAGCGCGCCGACGACGCCGCCGGCGAAGCCAAGGGCGAGCACCACAATCTCCCGGCGAACCCATTCAGGCAGCGTCGATTTCTTGCCATCGGTCATGGCGGTTCATCCAATTGGTGACGTGGACCGCGCAGTATAGCCGAGAACGCCCCCTCACCCCAGCCGCAGCGCCACCGCTTCCGGTAAGACGACAAACCACGTTGCTCGTGCCCTATAAAAGAATCGGACAGGAACAACTTTGTTTCGAGGACTCATCTACTCAAGGTTTAGATTCTGTGCTAAACTAAATTCTTAGCCGAACATGATAATGACGGTCTCATGAGATCGCGACGCAAGCTCCGATATCGCGCGCAACGCAGCGGCCATTGGTCGGAATCTAAGTGGACGAACCTGACCCGCTTCGATCCGAGTCTCTGCGAGCTCCGGCGCGTGCTTGCGGACCATTCAACGCAGGATCAAACGCCCAGCGAGATCCCGATCACGCAGCAGCCGATTCATCCGGCTTTCATCATGCCGGTTTCCAAGGCCGACGTCAGACAGGCGATATCCCTGGTGCCCAGCCGTTGCTTGAGCGGCTTGGAGGGGATCTTTCTCTTGGGCGGCTCCGGCAAACAAAACCGCGCCGCAAGCGGCCTCTTTGCCTACGGACACTACTGTGCGGCCAGAGTCTTCCTGCATCCCTATCCGCGCAAATGGCTCTCTCAGTACTGGCGGGATCTGCCCAAGCCAACCTTGGTGCGGGAGTACGAGCGCGCGGGCGGGCAGTTTCGGCGCCGAGACCAGGGTTGGTGGATGGACTTCGACCGAAGGTCCCTGCGGGTGTTTTATCTCTGCGAGGTCTTGATGCACGAGCTGGGACACCATGTCGATCGGCACAACTTTTCCACCAAACCCGCTCGAAAGGCCGAGACCTTCGCCGACTGGTTCGCGGCCCACTACGGAACCAAGCTGCGCAAACGACTAAGGAGCCGATTGCTCCCTTACCCCAGCCGGCGCGCTTCAACGGCGTGCGACTCGCGCGTGGAGCCGTGATGGCGCGGCCCATCGGGAGGCGGCGTCGCCTTGTCTAGGGATGTTTGATTAACACGACGTGAGGTGTCCTATTTCACATCGGCACCCGGCGGCGTTTGATAGTCTATCCTATCCGGAATTTCTCGGAAAAATCGGGTTACGCCCGGCAGCAAGAGAGGGACTCATGACAAAGACATACGATTTCTTGATCGTTGGTTCCGGCGCGGGCGGCGGGCCACTGGCAGCAAATCTGGCGCTGGAAGGTTTCAACGTCGGACTCATCGAGGCCGGTAGCGATCAAATTGACGACAACTACAATTACTCTATCCCAGCCTTTCATCCTTTCGCGACCGAGGATCCGGCCTTCAGCTGGGAGTTCTTCGTCAAGCACTATGACGACGACAACAATCCCGAGCGCGATCCTAAGCATCACCCCAACGCCTCCTACGAGGGCAATCGGGGAATCTTCTATCCCAGGGCCTCCGGCCTCGGAGGCTGCACGATGCACCATGCCATGATCACGGTTTACCCTCATGAGAGCGACTGGAACGGGATAGCCAAAGCCGTCGAAGATGATAGCTGGAGCGCCGAGAACATGCGGCGATACTTCGATCGTATCGAGAGGGCTGAGTATCGCGACGCAAACGTTCTGATCGACCTTTTGAAGCCTGGCAGACTATTCGGGCGGTGGCTTCGTCGCCTAACTGCGAGCGAGTCCGAGGAAGGTGCGCGGGGCCAGCACGGCGCCGGGTGGCTCGCCATCAACCAGGCGGACCCCTTGCTCTTGCTCAAAGATGTGAATGGCGTCCTGGCATGTGTAAAGCAAGCCATCAAAACGGCGAAGTTTAATTTCATGACTGGACTGAATCCGAACGACCCAAGAGTCGCACAGGAGAACCAAGAAGGAATCAATGTGATCCCGACCTCAATCAACAAAGGTCACAGGACCGGAGCGCGCGAAAGGGTGCTCCAGGTTCAGGAGATATTGGAGGACCGAAAGGAACAAGGTCTCGAGCACGGCTGCTTGGACGTTCTTGCCAACACGCTCGTTACCAAAATACTGTTCGACCAGGGCAACCCGACACGAGCGGTCGGGGTTGATTGCCTGGAAGGAAAGAACCTCTATGGCGCCCGCCACCACAACTCCCCGCCACCAAGCTCAGCAACCAGCGTGCAGTATTTGGCCAGCAAGGAGGTTGTTCTCTCGGGCGGTGCCTTCAATTCACCTCAGATACTCATGCTGTCGGGGATTGGCCCCGCGGAGCATCTAAGAGACAAGGGAATTGATGTTCGAGTTGATCTGCCGGGCGTGGGCCAGAATCTTCAAGATCGATATGAAGTTGGCGTTGTCGCCAAGGCAAAACAGCCATTTCGGCTCTTAGAGCAGGCAACCTTCGGAAAAGGCAATGGAGATCAGACTCTTGCGGACGACCCTCTGTTTCAGAAATGGCATAGGAATGGTGAGGGAATCTATGGCACCAATGGTGCCGTCCTGGGCATCATCAAACGCTCGGCAAGCGACAGCTCAGCAGACACCACCGATGACCAATCGAAGCCGCCGGATCTTTACATATTTGGCGTCCCCGGTGACTTCCGCGGTTACGAGGTTGGCTACACCCGGAACATTGGCGTCGTCAAAGACCACTTCACCTGGGCGGTTCTGAAGGGGCACACCAACAATTGCTCCGGCTACGTATTGCTAAAGTCGGCAGACCCCTTTGATACGCCTGAGATTCATTTCAAGTACTTCGAAGAAGGTGGCGGAGATTGGCAAAGCGACGTTCGGAGCGTGGTCGAAGGCGTCGAACTCGCGCTTGAGGTCTATAAGAATCTCAAGGATGACGATGTCATAGAACGCGTCGTGGCACCGGAGGAAGGGACCGATCTAGAAGAGTTCGTCCGCAGCACTGCTTGGGGCCATCACGCTTCCTGCACTTGCAAAATGGGGTTGAGAGCCAAGGACCAGATGGCGGTGCTTGACGGCGACTTCAAAGTCCACGGCACAAAGAACCTTCGGGTCGTGGATGCCTCGGTGTTTCCCCGCATCCCGGGTCTTTTCATTTTAGCGTCGGTCTACATGATCAGCGAGAAGGCAAGCGACGTCATCATCAAGGACCACCGCGGAGACTAGCTTTCGGGGCCACTTTAGCCCTCACCCCAGCCGCAGCGCCACGCCGGCGCGCTTCAGCGCGGCGCCCAGCGCCTTGGGCGGCTTGGCGTCGCTGACCAGGTCGTCGAGCCCGTCGAGCGGGCAGACCACTTCTAGAAAGCGCTGGGCGAATTTGCCGTGATCGACCAGCAGGCTACAGCGCTCGGCGCGCGCGAGCATGGCGCGCTTGACCCAGGCGGCCGCCGAATGGGCCTCTGTCGCGCCCTCGACGGTCAGGCCGCTGGCGCCGATGATCGCCCGGTTGGCGTGGAATCCCTTTATGAAATCGGCGGTCTCGGGTCCGTAGACCGCATGCTCCCGGCCCACGTAGTGGCCGGGCGCCAAGATCACCCGGACTGGCTCGGCGGTGCCCAGCGCAGTCGCCACGCCCAGGCTATTGGTGATCACAGTGCACTCGGTGCCCTCGACCGCGAGTTGCTGGGCGAAGTGGGTCACGGTCGAGCCGGCGTCGACCATGACCACGTCGCCCGGCTCGACCATCGTGGCGGCCAGGCGGGCGATGCGTCGGCGCTCGGTCACCATGGCGTCGAAGCGCTGGTCGACCGCCGGTTCGTGGCTCATGGAGGTCGCCGCCGCGCCGCCGTAGGTGCGGTTGACCAGGCCGCCGGCTGAAAGCTCGTCGATGTCCCGGCGCACGGTCTCGGCCGAGACGCTGAAGGCCTCGGCCAGGGTCGAGATGCGCACCGTGGGGTTGGCCCTAAGCTCAGCGACGATGCGCCGTTTGCGTTCCGCCTTGTTGGGCTTGGTCATGGCGCTTATCCGAAGAGTTCGCTGAGACGATGATCGATCTCCACCAAGCGCGCTTGGGCGTCCTTGTAGATCTCGAACAGCGTCGTGTAGAGCGCGTGGTTTGCGGGATCGGGCCGGCTCGCGTCCAGCGCCCGCCCGCCGATCGCCGCCGCCTGCTCGGGCGTCTCGAAAAGGCCGACGCCGAGCCCGGCGATCAAGGCGGCGCCATAGGAGGCCTCGCCATTTGCCGGGCGCGCGATCTCGACGCCCAGCACGTCGGCGACGATCTGGCGCCACAGGGCGCTGCGGGCACCGCCGCCGATGATGCGGATCTCCGAGAAGCTGTCGGCCGGCGTGCCGGCTGCGGCCATCAGGTCCCGGATCGAGAAGGCCACGCCCTCGTAAAGCGCCCGGGCGAAGTGCTGGCGTCCGTGGCGAAAGGAGAGCCCGAGAAAGTGCGCCTTCAACCGCGGGTCCCAATAGGGCGCGCGCTCGCCCAGCATGAAGGGATGATAGAGCAGGCCCTCGGACCCGGCCGGCACCAGGGCCGCCATCTTGTCCATGTCGGCGAAGAGCTGGCCGCCGGAGAATGCTGCGTTGGGTGCGAAGAATTCGTCGCGCAGCCAGCGGTGGGCCGAGGCGCAGGCGTTGGTGCCGGTCGCCGTGTAAGTCAGGCCCTCGATGATATGGGGATAGCAGGAGACGGGCGGCGCGACCTTGGGTCCTTCGGCGACCTGATAGACCACGCCGGCGGTCGCCAGCTTGATCGCGCCCTGGCCCGGGGTGATGACGCCGGCACCGAAGATCTCGACCGTGGTGTCGTTCGAGCCGGTCACCACCGGCGTGCCCTCCTTGAGCCCGCTGCGCGCGGCCGCTTCGGCCGTGACCCGCCCGGCGATGTCGCTGGCGCCGATGATCGGCGGCAGGCGCTCGAGCGGCCAGTCGATCAGGTCGCAGAGTTCCTCAGACCAAGTGCCTTGGGCCGGATCGGCCATCAGGGCGCCGACCCCGTCGCTCAGGTCCGTGTGCCAATCGCCGGTGATCCGAAAGCGCAAGTAATCCTTGGCCAAAAAAAGCCGCGCCGTGCGCGCGACCGCCTCCGGCTCGTGGCTCTGCAGCCAGTACAGCTGAGCGATGGTCCAGGTCGGATTGACCCGGTTATAGCCGACCTCGATGATCCGCTGGCCGGCCCGGGCGTGCAGAGCATCCGACTCCGCGGCGGCGCGCTGGTCGGACCACAGGATCGCCGGACGAATGACCCGATCCTCCCGGTCGAGCAGCACCTGGGTGTGGGCCCCGGCGCTGATGCAAAGCGCCGCCAGATCCTCGGCGGCCGCGCCGGCCCGCTCCAGGGCCTGCGGCACCGCCTGGTGGAACGCCGCCACCCAGGACTCCGGATCCTGCTCGGACCAGCCAGGCCTGGGGCTCGCAGTTTCGATCGGCGCAGAGGCTTCGCCCAGCAAGGAGCCGTGGCGGTCGATTACCGTGGCCTTGAGGCTGCCCGCGCCCAAGTCGACTCCGAGAAGCCGCTCCCTCGCCTCAGCCATAAACCCCCTCCGTCTCGCCGCGGGCGAATGCCGGCAAGAGCCCGCTCGCCGCGGCCAAATCGAGCGCAGTATAGCGGTTGCGGATCATGTGGGCATGGCCGATCGCATCGCTGGCAAGCGCGGCCGGCCAACCAAGGGCCGAGAAGTGGGTCGGCGCGCCGGCCGCCTCGAGCGCCGCCCGCAGCCGGGAAGCCGGGCGCAGAACGGCACCGAGACGGACGCGGATCTCGTCCCAGCCGGTCTCGAGCCGATGGTTGAGGGCCTCGGGATCGGCGCGCTTGGCGGAAAGCTCGCGCCAACAAGCCGCGCCCAGTTGGGCACCGAAATGCTGGCGAACATCTTCCTCGCTCGCCCCGTCGGCCGCGACCCGCGGCGCCGGCCCCTCAAGCAGGATATCCTGCAAGCGGGCCATGGTCAGGGTCGTGACGGCGATCTGCTCGCCGTGCAGGGTCTCGGGCAAGCCCGGGCCCATCATTTCAACGTAGTGAGCGATCAAATGTTCGCCTTGGCTCGCCGGATGGCTAGCGCCGCAGATCGTCATGCCGAAGCCGGACAGCACCAGGGTGCGCGCCAAGCCGGCCATGGCCTCCAGGTCGCCCGAGAGCAGAGCCCCGGCCGACTGGAGCAGCGCCGCCTCGTCAGGTTCCAGCAGGGCAAAGGGCGCGCTCCGGTAAGGCCGGTCGAGCAGCAGGTGGGCAAGCAGCCAATCGGCTTGGGCGGTCGGCCGGCAGAGACTGTCGCCCAAGCCGGCGCGAATCATGGCCTTCGGCGCGGCGGCCAATACCTCCAGGTCCAGGAAGATGCCCAGCGGCGGCGCGGCCGGTCGCGAGGTCTTGTGGCCCGCCACCATGATGGCCGCGTTGGCCGAGCCGTAGCCGTTCATCGAGGGCGCCGTGCCGAACACGGCGTAGGGCTTGCCGGCCGCCGCGGCGACCGCCTTGCAAAGATCGTTGACCGTGCCCGCGCCGACCGCCACCAGAGCGTCCACCGACGCCGTCTCTTGGGCCAGCCCATCGACAGTCGCTTGGTCCGCCTTGGGCCGCTCGGGCAACACGACCGCTTGGGCGGAGGTCAAGGCCCGCTCGATGTCTCGGCCCAAGACCGCACGAGTCGTGGGATCGCTGACCACCGCGAGGCGGCCATTCAAGCCGGCCTCTCCCAGCAGCGCCGGCGCATCCGCCGCCAAACCGCGGCCGATGGCGACTAGGCGGGTCGGCACCCGCAGCAGGCCGTCGCCGTCCGGGTCAGGCAGCCGGCCGGCCAGTAGGCGCTCCAGAAGTCCGTCAGGCACAGGCCGCCAGCACGTCCTTGACCTGAGAGGCCATCATCCCCTTGCGCCGGGAGAAGGAGCCGTCGAACACCGCCGAGCCGATCGTGAAGGCATCAGCCCCGGCGTCCTCCAAGGCTTTGATGCGCTCAGGCGAGTCCACGCTGCCGGCGACGATCAGCGTGCCTGGCGTCGCCCGGCGCGCGGCGCGCACCAGGTCGAGCGGATCGGCTTCGGTCGCCCGGTAGGCCAAGAGATCGACTCCGGCGCAGCCCAGCGCGGCATAGCGCCGGCAGTGGTCCTCGACCTGGTCGGGCGTGCCGCCGAGCAGTGTGGGATGGCCTTCGGGCCGGCCCGGGAAGGGAAAGTAGCCGATCCCGGTCCCTTTCAGGAGCGGCAGGATCGACTCGGCATCGGTGCCGCCGAGCAGCCGGTCGACGCCGATCTCGGCCGCCGTGCGGGCCGAGGCGAGACAGGAGTCCGCGGTTTCGCTCACCACCTCCATGTAGCTGGTCGCGCCTGAGTCCTTGATGCGCCGATTGAGCTCTTCCAGGGTCGCGCGATCGACGCCGACATCCTTGAAGCCGACGTGCCTCAGGCCGAGCCGCGCAATGGAATCGAAGGTCTCCAAGCAATCCTCGATCGTTTGGTCGTGGCGCGTCAGCATGAAGATGAAGTCGATCATGGCGTTCCCGATGGAATTCCCAGCTGTGATGACAATGTTACCACAGCAAATTTGGCAATTCCAACATATGTTGCAAGGGTCCATTTGCAAACCGCCGAGCCTAGGGGCGGTTAACGAAATGGACAGAACTAGGCGGCAGCTTCTTGACTCGCGTATCGGCGCAAAGAGCGAAAGGATGGCACGCCATGGAGATTACCCTTGGCCGCGGCCGGATCGGCGGTTGGGCGGCGTTGCTGGTCGCCGCGGCTCTGATCTGCGCGATCCTTGGATACGCCGCGGGGCTGATCAACACACTGGGCTACGAGCAACGCCACGTGACCTACTCCGGCTTTGCCAGCAGCGGCGGTTCGGGCGGCGGACTTGGCCTGAAACATATGGTGTTCTTCGAGGGTCAGGAGGTCTTTGTGGTCTACGACGCGACGGTCCGGAAAGGCGCCTTGCGCATCGGCCTGCTCGAGACCTTCGGCGAGATCGGCAAGAAGCCGCACTTCGTGAAATCCCTAAAGGAAAGCGGCAGTGGCGAGATCGTGTTCAAGGTCCCCAAGACCAGTCTCTACAGCGTCTACTTCGACGGCTCGGTGCTGGGCGACGGTCAAGGCGGCGGATACGACATCGATTACAACGTGCGCTGGGGCACGCGCGGAACCTAGCGCCGCAAGGGTTGGTCCAGGCAGCCTCCCGGAACCGCCTCGATACCTGTCACTCGCCCCCTTTCAATACAAACTCCTAGCCAGCCACGCCTCGAACCGGCGCTGCCGGATCGCCTCGGTGTGGGCATACCACTGACTATCGGAACGGATCGCCCGATCGAGATTGCCGGGTGACGTCGGCATGTGGTGGAGCATGGGCACGTTCGAGTGTGCGTGCAGCCCGATCCGCCGCATCGCCGAACGCCGCATGGGGCCGTAGGGGATGAGCCCGGCCAAGGCCGCCATGTTCTCCGCGCGCGTCGCGAAGCGGATGAAATCCCTTGCAAGGTCCTGATGCTGCGACGTTTTGGCGATCGCCCAGACGCTGCTGTCGAGCAGCTGCCCGTCCCAGATCACGGTGATCGGAATGCCGTCGTTTACGCGGGCATTGAAAAAGCGGCCATTGAAGCCCGACGCCATGACCACTTCGCCGCGCTTCAAAAACTCAACCGGTTCCGATCCGCTCTCCCACCACACGATGTGGTCGCGAATTTGATCCAGTCTCCGGAAGGCCAAGGTCAAGCCGCGCTCCGTGCTGAGCAGGTCGTAGAGCTGGGAAATCGGCACGCCATAGGACAGCAGCGCCCATTCCAAGAGTGCGATGGGCTGGCGTCGCAAGGCGCGCTTGCCGGGAAAGCGCTCGATGTCGAAGAAGTCGGCGACGCTCTGGGGCTTATCGCCGGGAAAGGCGCGATCGTCGTAGGCGAGCACCGTGGAATAGACCAGATGCACGACACCGCAGTCCAAGAAGGAACCGCTCAGAAAATCCTTGCGCGCCGCCGTGCCGTCGGGGGCCGGTCGAAGGTCTTGGGGGTCGAAGGGCGCGAGCAAGCCTTCCTCGCAGGCGGCGAGGGCGTCGGGCTCGGTCATGTCCAGAACGTCCCATTGGTCCTTTCCGGAGGTGCCTTGACCCCGCAAGGGCGCGACCCCGCCGTTGTAGGGCTTCAGGCGAATCTCGACGCCCGTCGCCTCAGCGAAGGAGTCGAAGTAGGCCGCCCGTTGACTGGCTTCATAGGCCCCGCCCCAGGTGGTAATGGTCAGGCTTCGGCCGTCGTCCGCGCGCGCCAGGGCCGGCACCCACAGGCAAAGAATCAAAAAGCAAGCGCTAAAGCGATTCATTTTCCTCACGCCTCAGCCGGTTGACGGTCTCCAAATAGGCGTCGATCACGGTGCTTTCGGACACCACGCCGAGCAGCCGGCCGTCGGAGGCCGAAACGACCGGCGCGATCTCGCCAAGAAAGTGCCGCAGCCCTTCCATTGCCTGCCAAACGCTCGTGGTTTCATCGAAAGCAAGGGCATTTCGGTCCACGGCCTCGTCGACCCGCGCCGACCCGTCCCGCGCCAGGCAGGCGCCTAGTCGGAGGACGCCGACATAGGTTCCGTCGCGCTCGACCACCAGACCTTCCGCGCGTCCGCTCTCGCCGAGGCGCCGCAAGGCCTCGCCGATCTCGTCCTGCGGCGAGAACCGCAGAAAATCGTCATGCATCAGTTCGGCGAGGCGGCGGCCGACCAGAATTGCGCTGCCGCGGCCGAGCGACAGATCAAATCCCCGTCGCAGCAGCTGGATATCGAACAACGAGCGGCCGAACAGCCGATAGGACAGCAGATTGGCAAACACCACCGCGACCATGGCCGCGATTGTCAGATCGTAGCTCCTGGTGAGCTCGAACACGATAAGGATCATAGCGAGCGGCGCGCCGATGACCGGGCTTGTGACCGCCATCATGCCGCAGATTGCGTAAGGCACGACACCCGAGTGCGCGATCGCGGTGAAGTCGCCTAGGGCGCTGCCGAACAGCGCGCCGAACAGGATCCCGATCAGCAGTGCCGGGCTGAACACCCCGCCGGCGAAACCAAAGCCCAGGCAGAGCACCGTGACGGCCAGCTTGGCAACCAAGATGAGGGCCAGTTCGCCGATCCCGAAGGCGCCCTCGATCGTCGCGAAACGCAAGGTTTCCTTGCCGATCCCCAGCACGTCGGGCAGCTGGAGGGCGACAACACCCAGGATCAGACCGGCCAGCATGGGCCGAAAGACCTGTGGAATACGGCTTCGCCCTGCGAACGCCGAACAGGCCAAGATTGCCTTCATGAAGATGATGGCGAGCAGCGCGCCCAGCACGCCCACCAGGGCGAAGAGAAGAAACTCATGGCCGTGCTCGACCCCCTCGAAGGCCACGAAGAACAGCGGCGGCCGTTCGAAGATGACATTGGCGACCACATAGCCCGCCGCCGAGGCGACCGCGGTCGGGGCGAAGGCCTGAATGGAATAGTGCCGCAGTATGACCTCGTGGGCGAAGACCAGGCCAGCGATCGGCGCATTGAATGCCGTCGAGATCGCGGCGGCGACCCCGCCAGCGATGGCGATCGCCTGAAGGTTGGGAATCGCCAGGCGCAAGCGGCTGAGGACCGCGCCGACCAGCGTGCCCAGGTAGACCATGGGTCCGTACTGTCCGACCGAGGCGCCGGCACCGAGGGAGACGATGGCGGCGAGCGTGGACAGCAATCCGCTGCGCACGGACGGCGGTGCGCTGCGCGTCTGCACCGCGAGGATCGTATCGGGCGGACCAAGCGGCCGCCTTTCCGCCACGAGGTACCGGAGAATCAGCCCGACCACGAGCCCGCCGATCGCCGGCACGAGCACGGTGGCGGCGGCAACGAGGAAAGGGTTCTCTTCATGCTGAATGCGGGTGCGCGGCGAGACCAGAAGGCGGTCATTCAACCAGAGGACGCTCTCCACAAAGCCAATGGCCAGGAGCGAGACCACACCGCCGATCACCGTTCCCAAGAGTGCAAGCATGACAATCCGGTAGAAAACCGTAAGGCTGCTGCGATAGGGTTCGATCGGCGACGTCACGGTGCAATCACTTGCCCAACCTGCGCTGTCGTGCCCAGCCAACCCAACATAGGTCGCTTGGCGGGAAAAGCGCCAATTGGTCCAACATGGTAGCGATGCCAACGCGTGTCGCAAAGCGACTTCTCTATAGGATCAAAAGTCATCGAACGTGCGTGGGGAAACTCATCGATGCTCTCTCCAAGAATACGGGAACTACCAACTCTGCCGGCGCGACGTTCTCCAAAGCGCTGTAAGACCTCTCATCGCCCAGCGGTGCGGCGCTGGATCACTTTGGATCGTGAAGCCGTCCGCCGCGGACGATAAGTGCGCTCATCATACCGGCAACCGATAGGGCCAGGCAGACGAACATGACATTGCGAAAGCCATGGGCGAAGGCGTGGTCGACCACCTGATGGACTCGCTCCGCAATCTCGGGCGCGAGTCGTGCGAGCTCGTTCCGGGCCGCGTCCGAGCCCGAAAGCAAGCCGACGATCTCGGCGCGCATGTCGTCGCTCACGCGGTCGCCGGCAAGCGCCAGGATATGACTCAGGTGCAAGTTCTCCCAGTCGCGAAAGAGCGCCGTCAACAAGGAGACACCAATCGGCAGAGCAATGTTGATGGAGAAGAACAGGATACCCGAAGCCGCGGCCGCTTTGCTCTCCGGCACGGCGCCCATCGCCACCGGGCTCGCGATGCCAAACATTAGGCCCCGCCCTGAGCCGAAAAGGACAAGGCCGAGAATCAGGAAACCCATCCCAAAGTCTGGATGAACCAGCCCGAGGCAGACAAAAGAGAGCGCCATTAGCGCCATGGAAAGGCTGAGCGCGACGGGCGGGCTGATGTGCTGCAGTAGGCGGCCGCTCAAAAGCGCGAAGAGCGCCACGGGCACCATCATCGCCAAGAACAGCATGCCGTTCACCCAGGCCGAGTACCCGATCACATACTGGATGTAGAGCGTCAAAAGAAACGCAAGGGCAGCGACCGGAAGGTTGCTCAAGAACACAAAAAGGCAGGCACCGGCGAAGTTCCGGTCGCCGAACAGCGAAAGGTCCACGAGCGGCGAGGCTGCATGTTTCTCGATCTTGTAGAACGCTGCAAGCAGGACCAGACTGGCGACAAGACAGGAGACCACGGTGGTCGACCCCCAGCCCGTATCCCCAACCAGCTGAAGTCCGAGCACCAGTACGCCAAGACTGGCCGTCAGCACGAGAAAGCCCAAAAAATCGAAGCGCTCGCCGGACCTCGTCCCCGCCGCGGGGGCAATGAAGCAATAGAGAAGAACCACGCCCGCTAGGGCGAACCCGCCATTGACGAAAAACAGCCAGCGCCACGAGAGCGCATCGGCGAGAAAGCCGGCGATCATCGGACCCGCCGCCGCAAAGATCAGGAACCCGCCGGTGAAGATGCCGATCCCGAGCGCCCTTCGCGGCTCATCCAAGGCCGAGCTAACCAGAGAAAGGCTGGTGACGCAGACCATCGCCGATCCGATTCCCTGCAGCGCTCTAAAGGCGATGATCGAAGCGGGATCAGACAGAAAGCCGATCGCCAGCGTACTGGCCGCGAAGAGCAGCCCGCCCAGCACCGCTATCCTGCGCTGGCCGAAGAGATCCGCCATTCGCCCGATTGCAATCACCGGCGGCGCGAAGGCGAGCAGCTGAGCATTCAAGATCCATTCCAGGCTCGACGAGGATGCATCGAGTGCCACGCCCATCGGCGGCAGCACCACCGCGATGCCCGAGAAGTCCATTTGAATGCCAGCCATTAGCAGGACCGCCGTCGCGATCGTGCACCACTGAGTCCTGGTCAGGGATGTGTCGGACAATTCACTTTGCTCGCAGGAGATCCGCTGCCAAGAGGAGCCATCAGCGCGGGCGCCTATGCGCTATGCTGCCGCTCCCTTGAGATAGCATGACCCTTGGGACGAGAGGATACAACCAAAGGCGCGCATCCGGCGTCTCAATGCCCACGCAACCTCCCCAACAAGAAATGTTGGAATTACCAAATTCGCCGTGGTAACGTTGTCAAAACGGCGGCGAGACCTCTCGTCGCTCAGCAGAGCGGCTGTGCCCGTCCGAGCCTCCACAGACCTGGCCATTTGGGCGGCCGGCCGCGAGACGATAGGGAGCACGAGGAGCATGACCGGGAGCACGACAGCAAACCGCCGCACTTTCCTGCAGATGACCGGCGCCACGACGGCCGCGCTTGCCGCGCCGGCGGTGATCACCAGCCGCGCCTGGGCGGCGCGCGAGAAGGAGCTCAACATCCTCTGCTGGGAGGGGTACAACTCCGATGAAGTGCTCGATCCCTTCCGCCGTTCCTCGGGCGCCAAGGTCTCGGCGGAGAGCGGCACCTCGGACCCGGACATGATCAACAAGCTGCGCGCGGGCGAGGTCAACGTTTGGGACGTGATCAACGTCAACCAGCCTTGGGCGCGCAATCAGATGTTCCCCGAGAACCTGATCCTGCCCATCCCGAGGGATCAGTTCGAGCCCTATTTCGCGAAGATGATGGGCGCCTTTCAGAAGGACTACAAGTGGTGCTACTCGGAGGACGGAAAGGACCTGCTCGGCATCGTGCAGCGCTTCGGGCCCTTCAACTTCGTGGTCAACACCGACAAGGTCTCGCGCGCCACGGCCGAGGACGAGGGCTTCGATCTCTTCAACGACGACGCCAATGCCGGCAAGTTCGGCATCCTGACCTACGACAACTGGAACATCTACCACATGTGCGTGGGTGCCGGGATCGATCCCTTCACGTCCCACACAGATGACGAGATCGCCGCCTTCGAGAAAACCGCGCGCAAGTGGTTCAAGGGCGCCAAGCTCTTGACCGACGATTTGGTGCAGATGAACCTGGCGCTGATCAACGGCGAGATCGACTTTTATTGCACCGGCGGCACCTACACCGCCTCGCCGGCGCGCCTGGACGGCGCCACCAACATCCGCGGCATCACCCCCAACAAAGGTCCGATGGGCGGCAAGGGCGGCATCGTCTGGGTCGAGGTCACCTCCAAGGTCAACAATCCGCAAGTCTCGCCACTGGTCGAAGAATTCTTCCACTATGTGCACGAGCCCGAGGTGTGCCACGCGGTCGCCTTCGCCGAGGGCACCTACAATCCGGTGACTCAGATGGGCGACCCCAAGGTCTTCGCCGAGTTCAACAAGGAGGAGCTCGACGCGATCCAGTGGGACAGCCTGGAGCAGGAGCTGGCCAACAGCGTCGACTACCAGATCAACCCGGACTACGATCGCATGGACACGATCTACAACGCGGCCAAGCGCGAGGCGTAAGTTTCGGGCGCCGGAGGAGGCCGCGTCAGAGGGAGTTGGGTTTGATCCATGGCTGATTCGCCGATCCTGCGCCTGGTCGGCCTGACCAAGCAGTTCGGCGCCCTGAACGCGGTCGACGGCGTCGATCTGGAGATCAACGACGGCGAGTTCTTCACGGTGGTCGGGCCCTCGGGCAGCGGCAAGACCACGCTGTTGCGCATGCTGGCCGGCATGGAGCGGCCGAGCGGCGGACAAATCCTGCTGCGCGACCAAGAGATCAACGAGATCCCGGCCAACCGGCGGCCGACCTGCATGGTGTTTCAGTCGCTCGCCCTCTTCCCCCACCGCAGCGTCGGCCAGAACATCGAGTTTTCCCTCAAGATGAAGGGCGTATCCGCGGCCGCGCGCCGGGAACGCTGCGAGCAGCTGATGGCCCAGCTGCGCCTGCCGCTCGACTACTATGGCAAGAACGTGACCCAGTGCTCGGGCGGGGAGCGCCAACGGGTCGCGCTCGCCCGGGCGTTGGCGTTCGATCCGGAGATCCTGTTCTTCGACGAGCCGCTTTCGGCGATCGACTACAAGCTGCGCAAGACCCTTGAAAAGGAGCTCAAGGACATCCACCGGGAGACCGGCAAGACCTTCGTCTACATCACCCACTCCCTGGAGGAGGCCATGGTGATGAGCGACCGCATCGGCATCATGCGCTCCGGCAAGCTGGTCCAGGTCGGCACGCCGGACGAGATCTACAATCAGCCGACCAACCGCTTCGTCTCGGAGTTCATGGGCGAAGTCAACCTGCTTCAGGTGGAAGCGACCGGCGACGGCCAGCTCGCCAGCCCCGGCTTCGAGGCGCGCTTCCGCCCGCCGCCGGGCGCCAACGGGGTGCGCGCCGGCCACCTGGTGATCCGCCCGGAATCCTTGCGCTTTCTGGCCAAGGCCGAGGATGCGGAAAACGCGCTGTCCGGCACGCTTTACAACGAGTACTCGCTGGGCTCGCGCATTCAGTATCAGGTGCGGGTCGGCGAGCAGGTTTTCCTGGTCGAGAAGCTGCGCGAGCACCGCTATCGGGGCGACCTGGACGACGCGGTCGTGATCGGTTGGGACGCCGGCGATTCCATCCTGGTGAGCGAGTGATGGCGGTCGAAGCCGACCATCTTCAAGCGCGGGGGCCCGCGCTCTCGGGCCTTCGGACCTGGGCACGCCAGCCGGGCGTGCTCTCGGCGGTGCCGATCATGACCTTGCTGCTGCTCGGCTTCGCGGCGCCCCTGCTCGTCGTCTTCGGCTACAGCTTCATGCCGGCCAAGACCTTCGACTTCGTCCATCTGCCGACCTTGGAGAACTATGCCGAAATCTTCGGCAGCACCTACTACCAGTCCTTTCTCTGGGCGCTCTTCCTGGCATCGACCACGGTGGCGCTGCTCCTGGTCATCACCTATCCGCTGGCCTTTGGCCTCGCCAAGGTGTTCGGACGCTGGGCCAATCTGCTCACCTTGCTGCTGGTGATTCCGCTCTTCGTGTCGGAAAACATCCGGCTTTTTGGCTGGGTCTTGTTCCTGATCAAGGGCGGCGTTGTCTCGGGCACGCTGCAGACCTGGTTCGGACTCGAGCTGGGCGGGATGATCTACAACGTGCCGGCGATCGTCCTGGGCCTGGTCTACGTCTATCTGCCCTTCATGCTGTTTCCGGTCACCCTGGGCGTCGCCATGGTGCCACGGGAAGTGACCGAGGCGGCCGGTGATCTGGGCGCGAGCCGCTGGCAGATCTTCAAGGAGGTGGAGATCCCGCTCGCCATGCCGGGCATCCTTATCGGCTGCCTGCTGACCTTTGTGCTTTCGCTCGGATCCCTTGCGGAATCGAAGATCCTCGGCGGCCAGGCGGTGATCATGATCGCCGACGACATCGAGACCGCCTTTACCTTCGGCCAGAATTGGCCGCTCGGCTCTGCGCTTTCGGTGCTGCTGATCGGCCTCTCGGGCGCCCTGGTGCTCTATCTTCTGCAAAAGCTGGATCTGGACCAGATCCTGGGACGGCGCTGATGGCCCGGCGACTGATCACACTGTGGGCCGGCTGCATCCTGGTCTTCATGTATCTGCCGATCGTTTGCGTCGCGCTCGCCTCCTTTTCAAAGAACCGCTATTTCCGCTTTCCCATCCCGCGCTGGGACGACGTCTGGTACGGCAAGGCCTTCACGTCGCTCACCGTGCGCGGCCTGTTCGAGACCTCGCTCTCAATCGCGCTGGTGGTCACCGTGGTCTCGGTGGTGCTGGCCTTCTTCGGGGCGCTGGCCTTCGCGCGCTTCCAGTGGCGCGGCCGCAAGATCTATCAGCGCATCCTTCTGCTACCGATCTTCTTTCCCCAGGCGGTGCTGGGCCTGGCCCTTCTGCTGTGGTTCAGCGCGCTCGGCATCATCCCCGATTGGAAGACGGCGGCCTTCGCCCATTTGATCTGGATCGTGCCGATCGCGACGCTCGTGATCTCGATCCAGGCCTACTCCTTCGATCCGGCCCTGGAAGAGGCCGCCTACGATCTGGGTGCGAGCCGCTGGCAGGTGCTGCGCGAGGTCACCTTGCCGGTGCTTTGGCCCGGCATCTTTTCCGGCGCGCTCTTTTCCTTCCTCCTGTCCTGGGGCAACTTCCCGCTGTCGCTCTTCACCACCGGCGCCGACCAGACGATCCCCGAATGGCTCTATGCCAAGATGGTCTCGGGCTACACGCCCCTGGTGCCGACCTTGGGCGCGCTCACGACCTTGGGCGCGGCCTTGGTGCTCCTGGGCGGCTACGGGGTGATCTTGCTGGCCCGCCGGCTGCGGGCCCGATAGGAGCGGCCATGACAGATCATCACTTGGACCCGGAGCTGATCGCCAAGCGCTTGCCTTTGGAAGAGATCCCGGTGATCGACCTGGCGCCATTCCTGGGCGGCACAGTCGATCACCGCCAAGAGGTCGCTCAGGAAATTGGCCGGGCCTGTCGCCACATCGGCTTCTTCTACGTGATCCATCACGGCGTGCCCCAGGCGTTGATCGACGAGACTTTCGCCCAGGCCAAGCGTTTCTTCGATCTGCCGGACGCTCTCAAGCAGGAGATCTCGATCGAGCGCTCGGCCGCGCACCGGGGGTACTTCTCACTCGGCGGCGAGAACCTGGATCCGGCCAAGCAGACCGAGACCGGCGACTTCAAGGAGGGCCTCAAGATCGGCCGCGACCTGCCGCTCGACCATCCCCTGGTCCAGGCCGGCACGCCGCTCCACGGGCCCAACCTTTGGCCGGCCGATCTGCCCGGCTGGCGCGAGACCATCGAGCGCTGCTACGGCGCGCTCTCGGGTCTCGGCTTCGAGCTGATGCGCGGTTTCGCGCTCGCCCTGGAGCTGCCCGGGGACTTCTTCGACGACAAGCTGACCGAGCCCATGGCGACCCTCGGCCCCCTGCACTACCCGCCCCACCAGGGGCCGGTCAGCGAGCGGCGCCTGGGCGCCGGCGCCCACACCGACTTCGGCTGCCTGACGATCCTGTCCCAAGATCCGGTCGGCGGCCTGCAGGTCATGAACGCCGCCGGCCAATGGATCGACGCGCCCTTCATTCCGGGCAGCTTCGTGGTCAACATCGGCGACATGATGGCGCGCTGGACCAACGACATCTTCGCCTCGACCCGCCACCGGGTGATCAACCTCTCAGGTTCCGACCGCTATTCCATGCCGTTCTTCTACGACCCGAACTTCGAGGCCGAGGTCGCCTGCTTGGAGACCTGCCAAAGCGCCGATCGCCCGCCGCGCTATCCGCCGACCACCGGCGGTCAGCATCTGCTCGACATGATCAACGCCACCTTCGATTATCGTCACGAGGCGCCGGCTTGAGCCGACACGTCCTGAAGAGCGCGCGCCTCACCCTACGGCCCTTAACCGAGGCCGACCTGCCGGAGATGAAGGCGCGGCTCTTTTCCGAGCCCGAGGTGGTCAAGACCCTGCTGGGCGACATATCCACGCTCGAGGCTTTGGAGGCCCAGGCCCGGCTCTGGCTCGACGGACCCGACGCTTGGGCGCAGAACGGCTTCGGCGCCTGGGGAGTCTATAGCAAGGACAGCGTCCTGCTCGGCCTGGTCGCGGCCGATCAAGCGATTGCCGAGATCGGCCAGGGGCCGGAGATTTTCTACCTCTTCGCGCCCACGGTCTGGGGCAAAGGCGTGGGCAGCGAGGCCACGGCGCTGATGTGCAACTATCTCTTCGAGGTGCTTGAACAGCCGGCCCTCGAGGCGCTGATCTTCGCGGAACTCAATCCCGGCTCCGTGCGCCTCGCCGAGAAGCTCGGCATGACGCTGGTCGGCCGGGTGCCGATCGTCGGCCATCACCTAACCGAGGCCCGCGCCCGGGAAACCCAGGCCTTCGATCTTTGGCGCCTCGAGACCGCCGCACCCGACCAAGCCGCGCGGACCCTCGAGGAGACCGCCTTCCGCATAGGCCAATTTCTCGGCGAGGGCATCGGATCTCGGGACGAGCTGACCGAGGCCCTCATCGCGGTCGCCGGACCGGCCTCGCGCCAAATCGTCGAGCAACGCGTGGCCGCCGGCATGGCCAGCCCGGGCATGGCCCACTACCGGGTCAGCCGGGCGGCCTACCGAACGCGCGTGACGGCGCCGCGCTCTTGAGGCTCCAAAGGGCGTGACCCATGACCGCAGCCAGGATCACCGTGCCACCGATCAGGGTGGTCGGGCTCGGGCGCTCGGCGATCACCAGGAACACCCAGGTCGGCGCCAACACGGTCTCGAGCAGAGTCAGCAAGGTCAGCTCGGCCGCCGGCACAGCGCGCGCCGCAAAGGCGAAGACGCTGTTGCAAAAGGCGCTGATCACCATGCCCTGAAGCAAACAAAGCGCGATGTCTTGCCAGGGCACGGCAAATTCGCTCACCATGGGCGCCGATGCCAGCAGCGCGAAGGCGCCAGAGAGCGCGACCGCAGGGGTCATGTCCCGGCGCCGGCCGCAGCGGAGCGCGACCGCATAGCCCGCCGAAAGCATGGATGCCAGCAGCGCCAAGAGGTTGCCTGAAAGGCCGCCGACCGCCAGGCCTTCAACGACCATCAGCAGGACCCCAACGAGCGCCAAGCCGGCGGCGACCCAAGTGCGCCGGGCAACCCGCTCGCGCAGCACCAGCCAGGCCAGAAGGGCGGCGTAAAAGGGATGGGCCGCAAAGATGAAGGAGACGTTGGCCACCGTGGTCTGAAACAGCGCGTGAAAGAAGCTGACCGAGGCCGTGGCCAGGCAAAATGCCGCCAGCAGGCCAGGCCAGCCGATCGCGCCCAGCACCCGAGGCGCCCTTCCGCCGTGACGCCACAGCACGATCAGCCCGGCGCCGAGTGTGACGCCGAGCGAGCGGTAGAACAGCACCTCCCAGGGTCCGGCCACCTCTATACCGCGCACGATCAAGCCGGAGAAGCTCCAGAAGGTCGCTGTGAGCAGGACCAAGACGACGCCGCGCCGATAGGCCGCGCCCGGATCGGGCCACTGTCGCGGCATCGGCTCCAAGGCCAGGTTCGACATGACGCCCCCGAAGACTGGGGAGAAGGGACGCGCCTGCCCTCATCGGGGACAGGCGCGCCAAGTGGCGATCACCTGAGAAAGATCGCATGAACAAACGAACGAGAATGATTCTGCGCCCAAAACAGTCTCCTGTGCAGCGAAAAGATCCGATAGGATGGATCGGCTCGTTCGATTGAAACGGCGGCGCACAGCTTTTCCCTGCGATTTTCTTATGAGAAATCGCCTGGAGCAGTCACGTGGAGGGGACAGCATGAGCATCCTGATCCGGCCGGCAGGAGAAGCGGACGTACCCGACCTGGCGAAGCTTTTAATGCTGGCAACCGAGGGAATCACAGAAGCGATCTACCACGATCTCATCCCCGGCAAGCCGACAAACGAGATCGTTGAGCGGCGTTTTCACTTCAAGGGCACGACGAAATCATTCCACTGCTGCCACGTGGCGGAGCAGAGCGGCCGGGTGGTCGGCAAGCTGCACGCCCATCCGATCGATGCGGTGCTCAACGACCCGCCGGACCCGCTGGTGCCCGATGACCGCTATGCCGTGGTCGAGGTCTTTGACCACTTGGATGTAGCGGCGCCGGACAGCTACTACATCAACGCCATCGCGGTCTATCCGGAGCATCGCGGCCAGGGCATCGGCGGCGCATTGATGGCGCAGGCCGAAGAGCACGCCCGGCAGGGAGGATTTACCACCTTGAGTCTGGCGGTCTTCGAGGAGAACGAGGGCGCCCTCCGCCTCTACCGCCGCCATGGTTTCGAGGAGGTCGCCCGCCACCCGGCCGCCAAGCATCCCATGCTGCACCTGGGCGGCGACATCCTGATGCTGCTGAAGGCCCTATGAGCGACGCCGGCTGACCGCGTGGAGCATTGCCGGGTAGTCCCGGTCTTGGGGCACCAGCAGCGGCAGCTCGATCCACGCCACGAGGCAACGCGCGACCAGGGCATCGTCGATCTTCGTAATCCCGCGCTTGTAGGCCTGCTCCAGGATCACCTCCTCCTGGCCCCAGAAGTAGATTTGCTCCGCAGCCAGATTGGCCTGCATGGCGCGCACCTGGTCCAAGGTTCGGCGGTCGGCGAACTTGCGCCAGATATCGGCGAAGAGCACGTCGACCGGCACCGCGCTGCGCCACGTCAGCGCGTCGGCCTCGACGATCTCAAGCTTTTCCAAGACCTCGTCCGCAAGCCCGTCCCGGGCACCGGAAACCTGGAACAGTTCGATGATCTCCGGATCGCGCTCAACGACCGTAACCTTGGTGACCTCCGGCCTCAGCGCGATGTTGAGCGCGGCCCAGCCCATGCCCAGGCCCATCACCACCGTGTGCCCCCAGGCGTGCCGGCAGACGATCTCCTGACTTTCCACCTCGAAGGGCGTGATTGCCATCCAGGTCTCCCAGGACTTTCCGTTTCGGCGTAGCAGGACCGGCGTTCCGGCGACCCCATAGGTGTCGCCGCAATAGCCGTTGTCGAGCAGAAAGCCCGAACGCACGATCTTCCAGCGGCCGTACTGCGCGTCCCGATAGGTCGGCACATGAAGATCCGTCCTGAAGAGGCGCACGCCGGCAGCCACCGCGATCTCCGCTGGCGTGGGCAGCCTCATCCGGCCTTCCTACGCCCGGATCCCAGATCCTTGACCACCGCCTCGGCCGCCATGCGACCCGGCAGGCCCGAAACGCCGCCCCCCGGGTGCGCGCCCGAGCCGCAGAGGTAAAGGCCTGGGATAGGCCCCCGGTAGTCGGCGTAGCCGGCGGCGGGCCTCAGGGAATAGATCTGGTCCAGGTGAAGCGCGCCGTGGAAGATGTCCCCGCCGATCAGGCCGAATTCACGCTCCAGATCGAGCGGGCTCAGAACCTGGCGGCCGACCACGGCGGCCTTGAAGTTGGGCGCATAGCGATCGACCGTCGCGATGATGTGGTCGGCGACCGCCTCCTTTTCGTCGTCCCAGGACCGCCCGTCGGACAGCTCCGGGTGAAAGTGCTGGCAAAAGAGGCTCATGACGTGACAGCCCTCGGGTGCGAGCGTGTCGTCGAGGGTAGTCGGCAGGCACATGGAAACAATCGGCTCGCGCGCCCAGCCGCCCCCTTTGGCGTCGTCGTAGGCCCGCTCCATGTAGGGCAGCGACGGGCAGATATCGATCGTACCGTTCAGCTTCTCGGCGTCGTCTTGTCCGTCCAGGGAGGCAAAACGCGGCATCTCGCTCAAGGCCACGTTCATGCGGAAAGTGCCCGAGCGGCAGCGCCAGCCCTCCATGCGCCGGCGGAAGGCCTCGGGCAGCACGCCTGGGTCCAGGAGCTGGAGATAGAGCAGCTTGGGATTGGTGTTGGCGGCGACCGCCCGGGCCTTGATGACCCGGCCGTCGGCCAAGCGCACGCCCTCGGCCTGGCCTTGGTCGCTGAGCGCGATTTCCTGGACCGGGGCGGAGACCTCGATCTCAACACCACGGTGCTCGGCCGAGCGGGCCATGGCTTGGGTGATCGCGCCCATGCCCCCCTTGGCGTGGCCCCAGGCAGCTGTGCGGCCGTTGACCTGGCCGAAGGCGTGGTGCAGCAGCACATAGGCGGTGCCCGGATGATAGGGGCTGACCATGTTGCCGACGATGCCCTCGTAACCGAAAGCGCCCTTGACGGGGTCGCTCTCGAACCAGCGGTCCAAATAGTCGCCAACGCTCATGGTCATGAGCTCGGCCAGGGCGCCCTGCTGCTCGACCGTAAGACGGCGCAGGCGGTTGCCCAGCTTGAGCGCTTGCCAGATGTCCTTTAGGCCGCCGCCTAGATTTGGCGCCGGGTTTTCGACCACGTCGCGCAGCACCTCGGCGAGACGGCCGATCTCCCGGTCGAAGGCATCGAAAGCCGCGCCGTCCCGGTTGGAGAACTTGGCGATCTCGCGCTTGGCGACCTCGCCGTTACGGCTCAGCCAAAGGTGCTGGCCGTCGGGCAGGGCGCAGAACGAGCCGGACGGCCGGTCCAGGATGGTCAATCCGAAGCGAGACAGCTCAAGCTCCTCGATGACCCGGGGGCTGAGCAGACTGACCACATAGGAGCAAACCGAGTTGCGGAAGCCCGGATGGAACTCTTCGGTCACCGCCGCCCCGCCGACCACGCCCCGGCGTTCGACCACCTTGACCTTGAGCCCGGCGCGCGCCAGGTAGCCGGCGCAGGTCAGGCCGTTGTGTCCGGCGCCGACGACCACCACATCGTAGGTCTCGCTCATCTCACGGCACCGCTTTGACCAGGCCGAGGCCTTGAAAGAAGGTGTACTTGTCCCAGTCGACCCAGCTCTCGGCGATCTTGCCGCCTTCGAAGCGGTCGATCTGGACGCCGCTCCAAGTCAAACGCGCATTGGTCGGCGGGCGCTCCAGGAAGGCGCCCGTGTTGGTCGCGGTGAAGACGAAGCGGCTCGCCACCTGGTCGCCTTCGGCGATCTGACGCTCGACTAGAGCCTCGGAATCCGAAAAGGCTTCGTGGTAGCCCGCCACCAGCGCCTGCCACTCCGATAGGCCACGGGCCGTGACGCCGCCCTCCACATCGGATTCCTGGTGGTTGACGTAGTCCGCGGTGAAAAGCGCCTCGGCCCGGTCGTCGTTGCCGCTGCCCCACATCTCGATCGCGCGGCGCGACAGCGCCTTGTGCTCCTCCAGTGACATTCCGCCTCGCCCTCGCCGGTTTGGAAGAGCGACGATCCTAGGCGAAGCAAGCTCAGCGCGCCAGGCGCCAGGCGGCGGCAACACCGATCAGGACCAGCGGAACGAAGGCGGCGAAGACCCACAGCGCGACGTTCTCGACCACGGCAAGGCTGGCGGCCTCGGCGAAGCCAGCACCGTTGGCGACGATTCCGGCGGCCGCCGCGCCCAGGGCGAAGCCCATTTGCTGGGTGGTCGGCTGAGCCGCCGAGGCCCGGTCCCGTTCCTCGGGTGGGGCCGCGGCGATGACCCGTCGCACCACGAAGGGCCACATCATGCCGAAGCCGGCCCCGGCGGCGAGCGCACAGAGAATAATCGCCCAAAGCGGCCCCACCGGCATGAAGACCGCGAAGCCGAGCAGGCTCGCCAGGAACACCAGTGGCCCGAGGCGGATCAGAATGCCCTCCGGGGGCCTGCCCAGGCTCGAGACGACGATCGAAGCGAGCCCCCAGCCAATGGACTCCAAGGCAACGATGTAGCCGGCGGCAAGCGGCGTGACCCCGTAAATCCGGTCCAGCAGGAAGGGGCCGTACACCAGAAAGGACATGGAGGCGGCCGAGAGCATGAAGACCATGACCAGCCCAGCGCCCAATGGCGTCGCCAAGCTGAGCGGCCGGGACGGGAACATCTTCACCACGCCGACCCGGGCGTCCAGGCGAAAGAACGCCCAGAGCAAGGCCAAGCCGCCCAGGCAAAGCAGGGGCGAAATCAGCGGGCGCACCTCGGCGCCGGCCGCGCCGACCATCAGGATGGCGCTGGCCAGCACCAGCAGGCGCCGCATCGGCAGGCCGCTGGCCGCCGCCCCCGCGCCGCCCTGATCCCGGGGCATCAGCCACAGGACCGCGGCGAGGAAAATCCCGGCCTGCCCGGCGAAGGCCCAGAAAGCCAGGCGCCACAGGCCGAAGGTCGAGAAGGTTCCGCCCACCAGAGGCCCGCAGAAGGCCGAGACGCTCCACACCACCGAGATCACCCCGATCAGACGGGGCAGCAGGTGGTTTGGAAAAAGCCGCTCGAGCGCCACGTAGGACAGCGCCAGCATCCAGCCGCCGCCGAGCCCCTGGAGCAAACGCCCGCCCAACATCATCGGCATGTCAACGGCGAGCGCCGAGACCAGGCAGCCGAGGCCATAGAGCCCGCCGGCCAAGAGGAACGCCCGGCGCAGCCCGAAGCGCGCGACGAACAGACCCGTCGCCGCGCCGGCCAGGATCGAGCCCAGCTGATAGAGCGAGAAGGCCCAGCCGACCAAGGCCGTGCCGCCGATCTCCTCGACCGCTCGGGGCAGCGTGGTGGCGGCCAGCATGGAGCTCGCCGCGTGCAGCCAGATGCCGAGCAGCAAGGAGGCGAAGACCGGCAGCTGGCCGCCGGCCTTGAGCTCCTGCCAACCGGAGGGCGCGTCAGCCGGTTGGCTCATCGGCCGGCGCGATGCGGTAGGCGCAGCGCCGGGCGCCGGCCAGAATGTGCTCGATGCGGGTCACAGTGACATTGGGGCCCAGTGCCGCGGCAAAGACCGCCAGCTCCGAGCGGCAAAGCCCCTGGCAGGCCTTGGCGGCGGCGCAGATCGGGCAGTGGTTTTCGACCAGCAAGAGGGCGCCGTCGGCGCCGCGCTCGACCTCTGCCATGTAGCCTTCCTGGCTGCGCAGGCGGGCCAGGCGAGCGACCCGGCCGCGCAGGCTCTTGCAGCCGGCCAGCGCCTTGCGGTAGGTGGCCACCGTCGCCTGTTCCCGGTCTGCGATCAGGCGCTCCAGGCCGTCCTCGCCGAAGATCGACTTGAGGGAGCCGAGCAGCTCGAGGGTCAGATGGGAGTGGCTGTCGGGAAAGCGGCCGTGGCCCTTCTCGGTCAGGGACCAAGTGCGGCGCGGCCGGCCGACCCGCGCGCGCTGGTCTTTGTAGACGACCAGACCGCGCGCTTCGAGCTTGGCCAGGTGCTTGCGCGCGCCGACCGCGGTCATGGAAAGGCGACGGCCGATGTCCTCGGCGCTCTGGGCGCCGCGCGACTTGATCAGAAACAGGATACGCTGGTCCGAGGGCTCGCTCATGGCGGCCACCTCCTGGCGCTTGGTAGGTTTAATAAAATAACCAATTGGTTTTCAAATTTCAAGGCGTCCAACGCCGTTACCAGATCCTTAAGGCTCGGCCGGCTATGCTGGCGGCCAGCGGAGAGCAAAGGAGAACAGTCGTGAAATTCCTCATGCTGTGCGCGGTCGGCGTTCTGGTCCTGGGCGGCGTCTTCCACGAGGACCTGATCCACGCCTGGAACCAGTCGCGCTCCGGCGGCGCCAGCGGCGTGACCGACTCCATGGGCGGTCTCGGCGGCTCCGTGGGCTCGAGCTTCGAGGGCGTCGGCAACAGCTTCGGCCAGTAGCCCCCTCCCCTCGGCGCCAGCCTGTGCTAGGCTCCCGGCTTGCCAGAAGCGGGAGCGGTCATGCCGGACGGCGGCGATGCCATTGCGATTAGAGTGATCGACCGGGTCGGCGAGGTGCCGGCCGGTGAGTGGGACGCCTGCGCCGGGCCAGACAACCCCTTCCTGCGCCACGGCTTCCTCTCGGCGCTGGAGGACAGCGGCTCGGTCGGCGCCGAGGCCGGCTGGCTGCCCCAGCACCTGACCATCAAGGATTCAAGCGGCCGGCTGGTCGCCGCGGCGCCGCTCTACCTCAAGAGCCATTCCTACGGCGAGTACGTTTTCGACTGGGGCTGGGCCGAGGCCTATGAGCGGGCTGGCGGGCGCTACTACCCCAAGCTCCAGTGCGCCGTGCCCTTCACCCCGGTGACCGGCCCGCGCCTTTTGATCCGGCCCGACGGCGCCACGCCCGAGCTGTCGGCTGCGCTTCTGGCGGGCATGGTGCAGCTGGCCGAGCGGCACGGCGCCTCCTCCCTGCACATCACCTTTCCCGAGCAGGCCCAGTGGCGTCACATGATCGAGGCCGGGATGCTGGCGCGCATCGGGCTGCAGTATTTCTGGACCAACCGGGGCTATGAGAGCTTCGAGGATTTCCTCGGCCGGCTGACCTCGCGAAAGCGCAAGGCGATCAAGAAGGAGCGCCGCAAGGTGGCCGAGAGCGGCATCGTCCTGAAGGCTTTGACCGGAGAAGAGATCGAAGGACGCCATTGGGAAGCTTTCTACCGCTTCTATCTCTCGACCGCCGACCGCAAGTGGGGCCACCCCTATTTGAACCGGGAGTTCTTCCACCTGCTGGGCGAGCGCATGGGCCAAGCGGTCGTGCTTATGGTCGCCGAGTGGGACGGAAAGCTGGTCGCCGGCGCCCTCAATCTGCGCGGCGCGACCGCGCTTTACGGCCGCAACTGGGGCGCCACGGCACGCGCCAAGTTTTTGCATTTCGAGGCCTGTTACTACCAGGCGATCGACTACGCGATCGCCCACGGTCTCGAACGGGTCGAAGCCGGCGCCCAGGGCGAGCACAAAATCCAGCGGGGCTACCTGCCCGAGGAAACCTACAGCGCCCACTGGATCGCCGACCCAGGCCTGCGCGACGCGGTCGAGCATTTCCTCGAGCGCGAGCGCCGGGCGATCACCCAGGAGATCGATCTGTTGGCCGAAGAGAGCCCCTACAAGCAAGAGAGCGGGGAGAGCTGAGTCAGGTCTCCGGGTTAAAGAAAGGTTCGCTTGGAAGGATCGATCCGTGGCTCCGTCTAGACCTTCAAACGCTTCGCTGGCCGCGCGATGGAACCCGCCGGGTCGCGAGGTCGCACTTGCCAACAGCGAGCAGCTGCGCGCCTTTCACACCGGGCAAAGCGAAGACGTAGACATGCGCGATGACCCTCGCGACCCGAACCTGGCAAAGCAAGTCATGGACGCAGTCGAGCAGATGAACCTGGCGGGCCGCTGGAGGGACGCGCGCCCGATCTTCGATCCCGCACACGCCCCCTTCATCGAGGAGATGGAACGCAACAATAGCGGCATCACCTTTGCCATCATCTTGGGACCGGACGAGTTTCTGATCCGCAAGGGCAGCTTCTATCAGAACGGTCAGGTCTACCACATTCGCGGAGACCAGGCCGTCGAGCGACCGGAGCTTCAGGCCTTTGCCATATCGCGAAACCGAAAGTATGTGGCGCTCCTGGACTCGCGTGGAACGATAACGATCCGCCTGGGCCTACAAGGCGATGCCGTCTCCTCCCTCTCCTGGCCGCCCTCGGATTTCTTCAGACCAGAAGGGCTACCGGACGAGATCGCACAATCTTGGGATGTTTCCGGTCTGGCGCTTCGTCTCGAGACGCTCGCAGTGTCAGACGACGGTCGGCGATTGCTCGCGGTCAATGGTCAAGGTGGAATCTTCGTCGCAAGATCCGAGGGTGGACGCCCGTCTTTGGAGTTGCTCTATCCAAGTGTGGATCCAAAATACGGACTGGTGGAGTTTGCCACCGAGGTCCTAAAGGACGACCGAAACGAAACTTTCTTCCCCTCCTTGGATATGCTCCACGCCGCACTCTCGCCCTGCGGTCGCTATGTTGGCCTCGGCACTCAAGATTATGGGCATTTCATCGTGGATCTAGACGCGCCTGGGGGTGCGTCGGTCATATCTGAACTGGGATATCTGAGTGAGTATCCCCATAACGCCTGCTTCAGTGATGACAGCGTCTGGGTCGCCTTCAATTCCTGCCACTTCTACTGCGGAATGACCATTGCGGCCCGGGTTGCGAAGGCAAGAGGACAGACGACCGAGCCCTACGAGGAAAGCCCCCTCGCGCCAGCCATAGACTCCTACCTGCGCGTTTATGCCTCTACCTGGACCCCCGCCGGTCTCGGCGGCGCGCACAAGGGCGCGTTTCTCCTTGCCGGCGGCGCTGTCGCAACCGCGGTCACGCCGAAGGGCAAAGTGCTCTGGGAGCTGATCTTTGGCTCGTCCGCCGGAAGCGTAGACGTTTGCCCGATCAGTCGCCGTATTCTGATCGGGAGCTACTCCGGCATGCTTCATATGTTGGACCCCGACAGCGTCGAAGCGCCGGACCGGGCGATCGGCTGGAATGCCCCGAAAGAGCTAAAGCGCTGGATCTTCTGGCGCACGCGGAAGGGGCCAATTCAGTGGTAGGTCTACTGCACCGTAGCCCCGTGCGAGCGGAGCGGTTATCATCGGTCCCAATCTTTGGGAGGTACGGGTCCCCATGCTTCAGGTCGCGCGCGCCCTGACGCTCGCCATGGTGATGTGGAGCGCACTTTCGCTGCCGGCCGCCGCCGAGGGCGATCCGGTCAAGGGCAAGGAGCTGGCGGTCGAGCACTGCGCGAAGTGCCACGTGATCGGCGACCACAATCCCTATGGCGGCATCAACTCTACCCCGTCCTTTTTCATCTTCGCGCGCAAGCCCCAGGTCTACACCGAGCGGGTCATGACCTTCGACCAGCGCCGCCCCCACATCGCCCTCGATCTGGACGTGGAGCTGCCCGAGATCGAGCATATCCAGGCCTACGTCGACACGTTGAAGGTGGAGTGACCGCCGCGATGAAAAGACCTCGTTCCGTCGGACCGAGCCGCCGACAAGTGGCCCTCGGCGGGGCCGCCTTCTGCGCACTCCTGACCGGCGCGCCCGGTGCACCTGGGGCGGCGGCCGATCTGGCGCGCTACTTGGAGATCTCGCGGCGCCTGACCGGCCGCGAGGATCTGGATTCGGCGCTGGGCGCGCGCTATCTCGAGGCCTTGCCGACCGATGCCAGCCTGGACTCCCTCAAGCGGGACATCCTTTTGCAATGGTACACGGGCCTGACGCCCACCCCGGAGGGACCGCGGGTGGTGACCTACGAGGGCGCCCTCCTGTGGCCGGCGACCGGCGCGGACCAGCCGATCGGCAGCTGCCGCGGGGTGACCGGCTTCTGGTCCGAGCCGCCGGCCTAACATGAGCGCGGACCTCACCGCCGATGTGGCGATCGTCGGGGCCGGCGTGGCGGGCGCCCTGACCGCCGCTAAGCTGGCCGAACAGGGCGTCGACACCCTGGTGGTCGATGCCGGCCCGCGTATCACCCGCGAGACGGCGCTCGAGACCTACCGTGCCTCGCCGGAACGGCTGCTGCCGGGTGCGACTTATCCCAACGCACGCCACGCGCCCCACCCGCTCCTGCGCGAGCCCGATTTCTATCTGGTGCAGGAGGGCCCCGATCCCTTCGCGGTCAGTTACCAGCGGATCGTCGGCGGCACCACCTGGCACTGGGAGGCCACCTGCCTGCGCATGACGCCCTCCGACCTGCGTTTAAAGAGCGAGACTGGCCTTGGCGCGGACTGGCCACTCTCCTACCAGGAGCTGGCGCCCTGGTACGACGAAGCGGAGCGGGAGCTGGGCGTCGCCGGCGACGGCAAAGCCGATCTCGGTGCGCCGCGAACCGGCGCCTACCCGATGCCGGGCATGGCGCTGAGCTACATGGACCAGCAGTTCGCCAAGGCCCTGGCCGGCAGTTCCTACCGACTGGTTACCACGCCGGCGGCCCGCAACTCGGTGGCCTACGGCGGACGGGTTTCCTGCTGCGGCGCCAACAGCTGCGTGCCGATTTGCCCGAGCGGCGCCAAGTACGACGCCATGATCCATGTGGAGGCCGCCGAGCGGGCCGGCGCCCGGGTGTTCGCCGACCGGGTGGTGCACCGGGTCGAACTCGATCCTGAGCGCCGGGTCGCCGGCCTCGCCTTCAAGCGGCCCGACGGCAGCGAAGGGGCGATCGCCGCCAAGCTTTATGTGCTGGCCGCCCATGCCATCGAGACGCCGAAAATCCTGCTCATGTCGCGCGGCGAGCGCGCGCCAAAGGGCGTCGCCAACGGCAGCGGCCTAGTCGGCCGCAACCTGATGGACCACCCCTACAAGATGAGCTGGGCACTGGCCGAGCAGCCGCAGTGGCCCTACCGAGGCCCGATGACCCTCTCCAGCATCGAGAACACCCGCTGGGGCGACTGGCGATCCGAGCGCCCGGGCTACCGTATCGCGATCTACAACAACGGCTGGGCGATCCCGACCGGCGCGCCGATCGCCACGGTCGAGGCGCTGATCGACCAGGGCTTGGAGGGCGAAGCGCTGGCACGGGCGATCGGCGACCAGCTCTCTCGCCAGGTCATGATCGGCGCCATGACCGAGCAGCTGCCCGATCCGGAAAACCGTATAGAGGCGGACTTCGAGCGGCCGGACGCACTGGGAATCCCGCGCCCCAAGATCACCTTCCGCTTCGATGACTACACCCACCGTGGCATGGCGGCGGCCGAGCGGGCCCACGAGGAGATCCTCGGCCGGCTCGGCACGGACCAGCCCCGGCACACCCCAGAACCCGCCGCCGGCAACCACATCATGGGGACCACCCGCATGGGCGACGACCCCAAGACCTCGGTGGTCGACCGGAGCTTGCGCGCCCACGAACATCCCAACCTCTTCCTGCTCGGCAGCGGCGCCTTTCCGACCGGCGGCACCGCCAACCCGACCTTGACCATCGCGGCGCTTTCCCTGCGCGCCGTTGCCCCGATCCTAGCGCAGTTGGCGGACTAGCAGGCGCAATCGGGTTTCTCGATCCTGCCCGCAAATTTTATCGCTTGTCCGGCGACTCGCTTGAGGCGAGCTTGACTCAGATCAAGTTAGGCGGGAGGGGGCTCGGTCCATGAGCCAGACAACGGCTGCGATTGGACAGGAGAGCGCGCCCTACAAGGGGATCGCCTACCTTGTCTTCGGCCTGTCGATCTTCACCCTGCAGGACGTCATCGTCCGGCTTTTGTCGGACGGCTATCCGGTGCATCAGATCGTCCTTTTGCGCAGCCTCTTCACCCTGGGCCCGGCGCTGCTGATCGTTTGGCTGGAGGGCGGCTTTCGCCTGCTCAAGACCCGCCGGCCGGTGATGCAGGCCCTGCGCGGCAGCCTGATGTTCATCTCCTTCGGCTCCTACTATTTGGCGCTGACCGCCATGCCGCTGGCCGACGCGGTGACCCTGTTCTATTCCTGCCCGCTGTTCGTCACCTTGCTGGCCGTGCCACTGCTGAAGGAAAAGGTCGGCGCCCGGCGTCTTATGGCGGTGCTGGTCGGCTTTTCCGGCATCGTGGTGGTGGCGCAACCAAGTCCCGAGGGCTTCGAGCCGGCCATGCTTCTGGCCCTGCTGGCGGCGCTCAGCTACGGGCTCTCATCGATCATGACACGCAAGCTCTCGAGCACCGAGGCGGGCTCGACCCTGGCCTTCTACACCACGGTGACCTACCTCTTCGCCAGCGCGCTCTTCGCCCTCGTGCTGGGAGACGGGCGCTACGCAACGGGCGGACACCCGAGCAGCGAGTTCCTGCTGCGCGCCTGGGCCGTGCCGTCGCTGCATGACTTCGGCCTCATGGCGCTCTGCGGGCTGATCGCCGCGGTCGGCTTCTACTGCCTTTCCCAGGCCTACCGGATCGCCTCGGTGAGCGCGGTGGCGCCCTTCGAGTACTGCTCCATGCCTTGGGCGGTGCTCTGGGGCTACCTGTTCTGGGCCGAGGTGCCGAGCTCGACCACCCTGACCGGGCTCAGCCTGGTGGCCGGCGCCGGGCTTTACATCATTCACCGGGAAGGCGTGCGCGGTCGGCGCGTGGCACGCGGCCGCCTGCGCCACAAGATCTAACGGCTACCTTGTTGCGGCCCGGGCCGATCCCTTATAAGGGCCGGATCGTAAGCTAGGAGCGCTGATCTCCGTGACCTCGCAAGCCGAGCCTGTACCCACGCCCTTGCCCGGCGTGCCGAGCATCGAATCGCCGTTCTTCGACCGGATCTTCGGGCCGGAGAGCTGCGATGAGGTGACCTTGGAGATCGCCCGCACGCTGAGGGACGACGGCTTCGCGGTGCTCGACTTCCCCGAGCCGAAGCTTGAGGAGATGGCCGATCGCATCATCTCGTCCCTGGACAGCCGCTATCGGGACCCGGTGCGCCTGCAAGACGCTTGGCGCTTCGACCGGGACGTGCGCGCCTTGGCGATCAATCAGGAGATCATGACCCTTTTGGCGACCCTCTACGGGCGCCGGGCGATTCCTTTTCAGACCCTCAATTTTCGCCGCGGCACTCAGCAGGGCTTTCACAGCGACAGCCTGCACTTCAGCGCGGTGCCCGAACGTTTCATGGCCGGCGTCTGGGTCGCGCTGGAGGACATGGACGAAGACAACGGCCCCCTGCTCTACTACCCCGGCAGCCACCGCCTGCCGATCTTCACCAACGAGCACCTTGGGCTGACCGCGCCGCCGCCGGACAAGCCGCTGGCGCGCTATCAGGCCTACGAGTCCCTGTGGCAAGAGCTCGTCGCGCTCCATGGCCTGAAGCCCAAGACCTTCACCGCCAAGAAAGGCCAGGCCTTGATCTGGAGCGCGAACCTTCTGCACGGCGGCGCGCCCCAGAAGGACCCGAGCCGCAGCCGCCACAGCCAGGTCACCCACTATTACTTCGAGGACTGCTGCTACTACACGCCGCTGGCCTCGGATGTCATCGCGGGCCGGGTCTACTTCCGAGACATCGTCAACATCGCGACCGGCGAGCTCGAGCCGAACAGCTACGGCGGAGAGGCGGTACCCAAGGATGTGGTCGCCGCGGCGCGCAACCGCAGCTACGACCAGGAGCCGCAGCTGTCGAGACGGCTGTTCAACAAGGTGCGCAACCGCTTTCGCCGCTTGAAGGTGCTATCGCGCCAGGCGCAGGTCGCCCGCAAGCTCTAGTCACGCCGCCTCGATCAAGCCCGGCAGCTCGGCCATGTCGTCGAACACCTCGGCCGCGCCGGCCGCGCGCAGGCGATCGCCGTGCCCATCCAAGCAGTGGCTGGCGCCGGCGAAGCCGAGCACCCGCATGCCGGCAGCGACGCCCGCCTTGACCCCGGTCACCGAGTCCTCGATCACCAGGCAGGTTTCAGGCGGGGTCCGAAGGCTGCGGGCGGCCAGCTGAAAGAGATCCGGAAAGGGTTTGCCCCGGGCGACCATTTGGGCCGAGAAGATTCGCTCGTCGAAGAAGCGCCTGAGGCCGGTCAGCTCCAAGCTGTGCTCGATCCGGGGCACGTCGCTGCTGGAGGCAACGCAGACCGGCCGATCGATCGCTTCCAGGGCGCGTGCCATGTTCGGCACGGCGGTGAGCTCGCTGTCGAACGCCGTCAGCACCCTGGCCAGAATGTGGTCGCGAAAGTCCTCGGGCACCGGAATCCCCTGCTCGGCGGAGAGCGTGTCGATCATGTCCTGGGTCTTGTAGCCGACGAAGCGCGCGGCGACCTCCTCGACCGTGAGCTTGAAGCCGAGCCGCCCGAGCTCGCGCGCATCGACCCGGCAGGCGATGATCTCGCTGTCGACCAAGACCCCGTCGCAGTCGAAGATGACCAGGTCCGGGGTCATGATCCGCTCGCCATCACGTCGACCAGACCGCTTTCGGTGATGCGCAAGTGGCTGAGTGTGCGGTCGTCCCGGGCCATGCGCCAAGACAACAGCCTTTGGGCATAGTCCATCACGCGCGCGGCGTGGGCCGGGTCGCCGGCCAGATTGTGGAACTCGTCCGGATCTTCCTGCAGATCGAAGAAGACCGGCGGAAGACCGGCGAAGTGTACGTACTTGTAGCGCTCGTCGCGCATGCCCATCATCGAGCTGGTCTCCGGGGTCAGGCCGAGCACCGGCCGGCCGGCCTTTTCCGCCAGATCCCGGAAGTCGAACGACCAATGGACCTCCGCGCGCGGCGCCGAGGGCACATCACCTTGTAGGTAAGGCACGAGCGAGCGGCCGTCGCATTGGGGCGGGATCGGCGCGCCGATCCACTCCAGGATCGTCGGCATGATATCGACCGATTCCGAAAAGTCCTCGACCACACGGCCCCGGGCGCCGCCCGGGCGCGGGTCGCGCACGATTAGGGGGATCGCGTAGGTCGGCTCGAAGTAGCTGTACTTTGCGAACATCCAGTGTTCGCCCAGCTGCTCGCCGTGATCCGAGGTGAAGACGATCAGCGTTTCGTCGTAAAGGCCCCGTTCCTTGAGGAACGCCATCAGGCGGCCAAGCTGGGCATCGACCTCGCTGATCAGGCCATAGTAGGCGGCGCGCAGCTGCCGAACCTGCAGGTCGCTGAAGGCCAGGCGGTCTTCCTCGGGCCAGGCCGGCCACATGCGATTGCCCTGCTGGTGCCACAGGTAATAGCCCAGATAGGGGTGCTGGCGGGCCTCCTCCTCCGGCGTGGCACGGCGCGCCGGCAGGTCGACCGCGGCCGGGTCAGTGAGCCCGTTGAAGGGCGCGGCGGCGATAAACGGCGGATGGGGCGGATAGATCGACAGGTGGAGGAACCAGGGCCGGTCCTTCTGTTTCTTCAACTGCTCGATCGTGCCGTCGACCAGGAACCCGCTGAGACTGTGCTCCGCCTCGTAGAGCGCCGGCGGCAGCGGACCGTCGCCATAGGTGGCATCGGCGGCCGGACGAAAGGGGGCCTCCGGGTCCTCGCCCAAGGCATAGCCCCGATCGCGCAGAAAAGCGCACCACTGGCTTTGTTCGTTGTCCATGCGCAGCAGGGGCTCCATGCCCGGCAGGATGCCGTCGCTGCGGCGCAGCTCCGGGTCGCCGGGCGCCAGGACGCGGGGATCGGCGGCCACGTCGGTGTAGCCCAGGAAGCCCGGCCGGTAGCCCATCTTGCGGGCCTCCAGGGCCACGTTGGCGTGGCGCCGGTCGAGCACCGCGCCGTTCACCACCAGTCGGTGATTGTGCTGGTAAAGGCCCGTGTGCAGGCTGGCGCGGGACGGCGCGCAGGGCGTCGCCTGGGCATAGTGGCGGCGGAACAGCACGCCCTCGGCCGCCAGGCGGTCCAGATGGGGCGTGCGCACCAGCGGGTGGCCGACCGCCGAAAGACTGTCGGCGCGCCACTGGTCGGCGGTGATCAGAAGGACGTTTCGCACAAGAGGGCTTTCCTACCTCGTTGCAACGGCTCGATCGAAGGCTAGCGCAAAATCCGGAGTCGCATGAACCGCGCGTGACGCCGAGCCCCTGTCTTGGGCGATACCAGCCCGCGCGACGGTTTGGTCTGGCTCTACCGGAGGCCTGCTTTCGAACTTATGCCACCCCACGACCAAGTCCAGCGGGGTGAGCTTCACCAGCCCCTGTTAAGCCGGCCGCTTAGCTCGGCTCAGAGCGATCGCTTGGCTTGGGCCGGGATACAGTGAGGATTCTGTCCCGCGCCTCCACGTCTTCCGAGAGGCGCGCGACCAGGGCATCGACCTGGTCATCCAGCTTTTTGAGGGTGAGCACCGAGAGCACCGTGGCCGCCGCCGCGCCAGCCGGCCCGGCGGTCGAGGGATCCCCGGCTTTGTCAGAATCCTTGCGCGTCTTCATGACTTTTGGTTCCCCATTTCCAGATCTCTTCCTGGGATCCCGTAGAAGCATGCGCTTAAAGTACTAACTTAAAGCTAAGAAAATTCTCGACAAATTTGATCGACATTGGGTGCAGGGACAAGCGGGCCCAGCGCGCTGGCGGCGCAGAAATTCATGGTAAATTTCGCCTTGATTCGATTGTTAAAATTTGGTAAAAATGCCTTCTTCTCAGGTATCTCCGCCGCGAGGTATGCTTTTGGGGTTAGAGAAGGGAATGGGGGCCGAGAGCGATTCGGCTATTAGGCTGAGCGTTTTCGGTGCACTGCTTAACGGGGAAGGTCTTGAAAGAGTTTTCCTGAAAAGAACACGTCCTGGGCCGCGCCCTTGCCAGAGGTCTACACGGCCCAGGACCCCCATTTCGCGGCCAACGGGCCCATTGCAAAGAAAAAATTGCAATGTGAGCTGTATCGTCGCCCCGGGACGCGGACGCTGCGATAACCGTCAGGAATCGCTGCGGGTCACAGAACCTTTACAATAGCACAAAGAGATCTGGATTTGAAGCTTGGCCTCTCTTCAATGAGAGGGCAGAACGATTTCCTATCTAGCCGGCGACCATTCCAGAATGGAGGAGGATAGGCGAGGCGGTCCCTCCTGAGACCCGTCGCCTAGCCGGCATGCCAGGCACCGATTGCCGCTGAGCGCAAGGTCCCGCCGCCGAGCGCGCCTCATCACGAAGTCAATGCACGCGAAGGGCCCAAGACCCCACCGGAGGGATAATTTTTTACTTTAGAAAGCTAAGTTAACCGCTTGAAAATATTGGGGTGGCTGATGGGATTTGAACCCACGACCTCCTGGACCACAACCAGGCGCTCTAACCAACTGAGCTACAGCCACCATCTCGCCGGCCAGCTTAGCACGGGCCGGACGGCTCTGGGCTCGCTTTATACGCGGGTGCCGGGCGCCGTCAAGCGTCGGATCGCTGGCGCCCGGCGCGCAAGGTCGGCTAGGATCGGCACCGAGGCCTGGATCACCGCCGGAGAGCCTGGAGAGATGGCACGCGCCCTGCCCCTTTCGGACGAGACCGTCGCGCGCGACCGCGCCGATAGTGTGGTGCGGCTCGAAGCGGTCTTCGAGGAGGCCTGGATCGAGCGGCTATTGGCCGGGTTCGGCGAGGTCGTCGAACGGCCCGGGCCGCTTTCCCGGGTCTATGCGGACGAGCGCGACGGCGCCGGCCAGTACTTCCTCTTCGACATGGTCAACTGGACCCGGATCGAGGCGTTCCGGGCGTTTCTCGCCGAGGCGCCGGCCGCCGCCATAGCCGGCCAGCTCATGGGCGCGAATCAGGCCCGTCTGCTGCACGACACGATCTTTTTCCGCGCCCGCGGCACCCAGGCCCCCTCGCCCTTTCATCAGGACATGCCCTATTGGCCGGTCAAGGGGCGCCAGGCCTGCAGCATCTGGATGCCCTTGGTGCCGGTCGCCAAGCAAAGCGCGCTCGCGTTCGTGCCGGGCTCGCACCGCTGGGAGAAGGACTTCGCGCGCCCCAAGTTCAGCGCGAGCGATCCCCACGACCTGAAGAGCGAGGCCGAGAGCTATGCCGCGCTGCCGCCGGTCGAGGCGAACCAGTCGCGCTACGGGGTGGTGTCCTGGGACATGGCGCCGGGCGACTGCGTGGTGTTCGACGCCATGGTGCTGCACGGCGGCTCGGGCCGCCTGGCGCCCGACCGGGAGCTCCGGGTCTTCGCCACCAACTGGATCGGCGACGACGTGCGCGCCTCGGTGCGCCCGGGCGGGGTCGACCCGGACTTCTACTCAGTCTTCGCCCACTACGGCCTGCGCGAGGGCGACCCGCTCGATTGCCCGGCCTTTCCCTTGCTCTGGTCCCGGTCCTGAGCGGGCATGGTGATCCCCGCCCAGGGCATCGCCATGCTGCGCACGGAAAGTGCCTTTTCGGTGCTGGCCCGCGCCACCGCCCTGGCGGCGGCGGGCAAAGACGTGATCAACCTGGGCATCGGCCAGCCTGACTTCCGCACGCCCGAAGCGGTCGTCGAGGCTGGGATCAAGGCCCTGCGCGACGGCCACCACGGCTACACCCCGGCCGGCGGCGTCGCGCCCCTGCGCGAGGCGGTGGCGGCCGATCTTGCCCGGCGCCTGAGCATCCAGGTGGATCCAGGGCGCCTCCTCATCGTGCCCGGCGGCAAGGTCACCATGTACTTCGCCATGGTGATGTTCGGCGAGCCGGGCGTGGAGATCCTCTATCCCGACCCAGGCTTCCCGACCTATCGCTCGGTGATCGACTTCACCGGCGCCACGGCGGTGCCGATCCCGCTCACCGAAGACCGGGGCTTCGGCTTCTCGGCCGACGAGGTGCTGGCCCGCGTTACCCCGCGCACGCGGCTCATTATCCTCAACAGCCCGGCCAATCCGACCGGCGGGGTAACCGCGCCCGAGGAGATCGCGCGCCTGGCCGAGGGCCTGGCGGCCTTTCCCGATGTCGCCGTGCTGTCGGACGAGATCTACGGCCAGATGCTCTACGACGGCGCCGCCCACCAAAGCCTGCTGCAGTTCGAGTCCTTGCGCGAGCGGGTCATCCTGCTCGACGGCTGGAGCAAGACCTATGCCATGACCGGCTGGCGCCTGGGCTACGGGGTCTGGCCCGAGGCCCTGGTGGAGAGCGCGACGCGCCTGGCGATCAATTCCCACTCCTGCGTCAACGCCGCCGCCCAGTATGCCGGCCTCGAAGCGCTGACCGGTCCCCAGGACTCGGTGGCCCAGATGATGGCCGCCTTCGCCCGTCGCCGGGACGTGGTGGTCGAAGAGCTGAACTGCCTGCCGGGCGTGACCTGCCAGATGCCGGGCGGCGCCTTTTACGCCTTTCCCAACGTCACCGGCACGGGCATGGATTCAGCAACGCTGGAGCACCGCCTGCTGGAAGAGGCCGGCGTCGCGACCATCGCCGGCACCTCCTTCGGCGATCTGGGCGAGGGTTACCTGCGCGTGTCCTACGCCAACAGCGAGGAGAACATCCGGGAGGCGATGGGGCGCTTTCGGGAGCTCTTGGAGGAGCGCACACCGCCTTTAACGCCAAGGTGACGACACCACCCAGGAGGTCGACCTAAAATCGAATTCTGACAAAACGTCGCTGATGTACGTAGGTAGTTCCAGGATCGCCGCCATTCCAGTAAGCACGCCGAACCGATACCCAAGCTAATCCTCAACGATTTCCGTGCCGGTAAATAGAATGCCTCTGCCGTTATGGAAGTCCAATTTCACTGGAGCCTCCCTTTGGAGCATTGACAATACTGAGTTCATCACCGACTCAGGTAAGTTCATGTAGACTCTGTTGTTCGAAACTTGATCGTTTGGGATCGCAACTCCGGTTCGATAGAAACGGGCGACCCCCCTTTTTATGTTTCCCGTTCGGAGGAAAATTTTTCCGCGTACATTTCCAGCAACCGGCGTGCCGCTAATCGCGACTTTGTAGTTGTTGATCGTAACAGGCATCCAAGCACTCCTTCCTTTACGTCCTCCACTTGAGGGGAGACCAAGGTTGCGATTTATCGCTTTCGATACTTCAGTACAAAGCTATAACGTTAGATTGTAAATTGGCCGCTTTGAACTTCACAACAATTTATGTTGCCCCAAAGCCAAGCCTGCCTCGTTCCGTCTGAGAACAAAGGGATATGGCAGCTCGGGAAAAGAACACTCTTAAACTGATCTCAATCGCGAGGTGTCACTTGGCACGAACTTGATTAGGCTTTGCGCGCATAAACAATCGCCCCGCCCAGGGTACCTTGGCGGATATCGTGCAGCATGTCGGCATAGGTCTCGTGGACATGGGTATAGCCTTCGGCGCCGGCCAAATCCTCGATCGCCGGGCGCTTGGCCTCTATGCGGGCGACCAGGTCCGCGTACCAGCGCTCGTAGGGCGCGTGGAGCTCCTGGGTCTCGTCGAGGCGCCAGCCGCCCGCTGCCAGCAGATCGGGCAGATCGGCGAGCTTGGGAGGCGGCGGCAGCTCGGGCGCGGTCATGTGGGCCGAATCGGAGTCGGGAAAATTGCCGGGGTCCACGTAGTCGAAGATCATCAGCCGTCCGGCGGGCGCGGTCAGGCCGGCCAGAATCTCCAGCGCCCGGGCACGCTCCGGCAAGGCGTAAAGCACGTTGAATAAGGTGACCATATCGAACGGTCCTTGGATCACGCCGGCCACGTGGTAGAGGTCACAGTCGTGGAAGGTGACATGCGGATAGCGCTCGCGTGCCCAGGGGATCGAGTCCGCTTCCCGGTCGAAGCCGGTCACCTGGCCCCAGCCGTGCGCCTGCAGGTAGGCCGCCGTGCCGCCGCGCCCGCAGCCGGCGTCCAGAATTCGGCGCGCCGGGTCCTTGGGAAAGGCCGCCATGGCTTGCTCGATCGCCTCCTCTTCCCCGGCGTGGGCATAGTCGCCGTCGCGCACCAGGGCGAGCACCTGCTTGCCTTGGAAGGAGTTCATGCGAAAGGGTGCGGTCATGGGGTCTCCTCCGGATCTTGGGCCAAGCCATAGAACGCCCTGCGCGGCGGCCCGTCGGGCGGCGCTGCCAGGGCCCAGAGCTGGGTGCCCCAATCGAAGTGCCACCATTCGTACGCGTAGTTGGCGAAGTCCTCCTCGGCCATCGCCCAACAGAGCAGCCGGCGGTTGGCCAGCGCCTCGCGCTCGCTCAAGGTCAGGCGCCAGGCGTCGCCCCCAAGAGCCCCTAGCTTGGCCTCGAGATAGTCGCTGTGGCTGACCTCGGCGGGATCGTCGAACAGGCCACCCATGAGCAGCTGCTGGCCGTCGGCACGTAGGCGCAGGGTGGTGTCGACAGCGCCGCCCGTGGCGTGAACCGGCCAGGTCCGGGAGTCGGCCGGATCGAAGGCGCGCGGGTCCGAGCAGTAGGTGCTGGCGAAGGTGGCGCAGTCGGCCTCGCTGGGATCGTCGAGCTGAGCCCGGGCCTGGGCCATGAAGAAGTCCCAGATTGCCTGTTGCAGGGCGATCCGACGATAGCCGTTGAGCAGGAAAAGCTCGACCCCATAAGCGGCCAAGCGCCGGTTGACCCGCACCAGGCGCTCGGCGACCGAGCGGCGCACCCAAACACCCGGCAGCGCCCCGTCGAAGGCCCGGTGATAGGGCGCGTTGTGGCCGTCCGTGCGGCCATAAAAGCCAATCCCGGCGATGCCGTAGGCCGCAACGTCGACCAGGGGCTCGCCGGCGCGCGGGTCTTCCAGATCGATCGCCAGGGCGCCGTAGTCGCGCGAGGTCGGCGCCCCGGGGCGGATCGGGATCGGCCGCGCCCTGAGGTCGACCGCCGGCGCTGGCCGTCCCAGGGTGAGCCGGGCGCCCTCGCCCATGACGTCCCGGGCCAGGCGGCCGGGATCGCCGAACAGGGTGTCGGCGGTCAGCGCGTCCAGGTTGACCGCGGCCAGGGTTTGCAGGGCAGCCTCTTCCTCCTCGACCTCCACATAGACCAGGCGCGGGTCGCCATGCATGGGCACCTGAAGGATCTCGGCAAAGAAATGCAGCAGACTCTGATCCCGGCGGGCGGTCTGCGGGCCGGTCACGGCGACCCGCAGGTCAGCCCAGGCCTCGGGCGGCAGCGCGTCGCGGATCTGGTCCATGACGTCCCGGCAGACTTGAAGCTGGGCTGCTGCCGCCCCGGTGAACAGCAACGGCAGGTCCTCGCTGGCCGCCCGGGCGAAGGCCGTCAGCTGGGCCGCTTTGACCTGGCGCCGGGCGATCGCCCGGTCCAGAAAGTCCGTGACGATCCCGAGAACCCGCACCGGCCGCAAACGGCCTTCGGCGTCCGGCAACTGACCGGTCTGTAGCGCCGTCGCCGCGCTCTCAATGGCCTCCCGATAGGCGGCCAAGGACCCCAGGGTCGCGGGCGAGAGCGCACCGTCGGCCGAGGATGGGCTCAAGAGATGGATCACCGCGCCCGGCAGGTGGGCGAGGGTCTTGAGCTGGCTGTAGCGCGGCGGGCGCAGACCGGTGAAGACCCGGGGCGGGCCGTCGCCGTGGTAGAAGGTGAGGCGATCCTGGACCAGCAGGATCAGCCCCCGGCGCTTAAGGCGCGCGAGCAGCTCTGCCTTGGCCGCCTCGTTGAGCGCGACGAAGCGGTCGTTCAGCGCCGCCAAGCGCGCGGCCTCCGTCGTGGCGTGGTCGTCCGTGGTCATGGAGTCAGTGTGCCCGAGCCTAGTGGCCCGGGAAAGTGGACCCGTGACCGGCGCCTGGTAAGATCCCCTCAGCGACGGGGACGTTTTTTGAGGGTGCCATGACGGACAGCGAAAAGCCGGTCGACTTCGAGCCGATCGAGAACGAATACACTTTCTATCTGGCCAACACCGACGAGACCGAGCGCCAGCTCGCGGCGTTCGGCCGACATTTGGACGGAATCGCGCTGCCGGCAGACCGACCGCTCCGCTTCCTGGACTTCGGCTGCAGCACCGGCGCCTTCACGGGCCACTTCCTGACCCGGGCCGGCTGGCCGCCGGATCGGCTGGAGATCGCCCTGGTCGAGCCGGTCGAGGACCAGCGCCGGCGGGCCGCCGCGGCGCTTGCATCTTTCACGACGCGGCCGATCGCCCACTGGCCGGCCCTGCCCGACGACCAGGTCGCCGGATTCGACTTGATGGTCAGCAACTTCGTGATCCCCTATGTGCGCGACCTCATGGCCACGCTCGGTCAGCTATTGGCAGCACGCGCGCCGGGCGGCCTGCTGCTGGCCGCCAACGCCGGCACCAAGAACGCGCTTTACGGCCTGGTCGAGCTGGGCTTCCGCTCGATCGGCCAGCAGGTGCCCTATCACCTGACCGAGCAGATGGCCGCCGCCCTCGACCAGCTGGGCGCCCCTTACGAGATCGAGCCGGTGCCCCACCGGGTCAGCTTCCCCGACAGCGAGGCGAACCGCCTGAAGCTGATCCGCTTTCTGATGACGGACACTTTCGCCCAGATCGATCCGGCGCCCCTGGTGCGCTTCTTCGACCGCTTCGCCGAGAACGGCCGCATCGAGATTGACACCGTCTGCGAGCACTTCGTCATCCGGGCCGACGGCTAGGCTGCCGTCTCCTCGACCCCTGGGTCCCGCTCAGCTCGCCGCCAGATCGATCTTTCGCATCAAGGTGCCGGTCGAATCGTAGGCCTTCAAGATCGTGCCCTCTTGAACCAGGACGAAGCAGCCGTCCTTGCCCCCGGCCCATTTCTTCCATTGGCGGCAATAGGCGTCGTCCTCGATGCGCCAAGTCCCCTGGTCCCCCTGTTCGTCGTTGTGGCCGGCGACCCCGATCAGATCGCCGTCCTCATTGAAGGTGACCCGCCAAGGATTGCCGTCGCGGTCATTCCCCCTGAAGGTCTGGCCGGAGAGCACCCGGCGCAGCCCGGCATTGTCGAGCCGCTCGCCGGCAGCCGCCTCCAAAGACGGATCCGGCCCGATATCCTCGACCCCCGCGGCCGCGAGAATGAGCCACAGCAGGCGGCCGATCTGCGCCTCGGGCGCCCGCTCGAAGGCGCGGTCGGTGTTGACCCGGTGCACCACGACCAGGTCCAAATCGGGAAAGACGAAGGCGTACTGCCCGCCGTAGCCGGCCGCGTAATAGAACCGGTGGTGGCCGCCCAGGTTCGCATAGGCCGCCTCGTCATCGACCGTCCACCACATGTAGCCGTAGCCACGCCCCGGCCCCGTCTCGGAGTGGGCCGAGGTGCTTTCGGCGACCCAATCGGCGGATACGATCTGGGTGTCGCGCCAGCGGCCGTCACGCTCGAAGAGCAAGGCGAAGCGCGCCAGATCCCGGGCCGTCATGCGAAAGGGATAGGCCGAATGGATCGATTGCTCGCCGGTGAAGTACTCGCCGTCGCCGACCTCGAAGTCCTCCATCCCCAAGGGCCCGGCGATCCTTTCCTGAAAGGCCTCGAAGATCTTCTCGCCGGATTCCTGCTCGTAGATCGTACCGAGCGCGTTGAAGTCCCAGTTGTTGTAGTGCCAGTAGGTGCCCGGCGCATGGCTGCCGCGCGGCGGCTTCGATGCGGTCATCTGCCGGGTCTCATAGAGCGCCGCATGGTAGATGCCCGAGCGCGCCTTGATCAGGTCGCCGACCGTGGCCTGCTTCTCCACTTCGGTGAGCGAGGGCGCGTTGTCGTCGATCCCCAGCGCCGCCATGGTGTCGCCGAGATCGATCGCGCCTGCGTCCACTTGGGTGCCGATCAAGGCGCTGAGCAGGCTCTTGCGCACGGAATGGAGGTTGGATTTCACCGCGACCTCGCCCCAGGCGTCGACCACGACGCCGTCGTGCACGATCATCACCGCGGTGGTGCCGATCTCGTCGGAAAGCGCCCGCGCCTCGGCCAAGCGCGCCGACGACCAGCCGAGCGCCTCTGGGCTTTCCGCCTTGGCCCAGCTCTTGCCGGGATAGACTCGCTTGGACTGGCCGTCATAGGCCTCGTAGATCGGCTGCGGCTGACAGGCGGTCAGAAGTGCCGCCAAGCAGAGGGCGACTGTCTTGGCGCCAAGGCCCGCAAGGGAAGAAAGGCCCATGCATTGCATCGTTCTTCTCCGCTAAACCTGGGATGACATCCTGGCGTGCCGTGACAGGGCAAGCAACCGCCATCTCCAGCACAGACAATAGGCAAGCTGCCCAATCCTTAGGCAGATGCCGGACCATCCAAGCCGCCACCGCGCCAGAACCCCGCCCCCGCCGCACTTGGCACGGTTCTTGCATAGGAGAGATTGCTTGCGAGCGCCCTCGCGCGCGCAGGCCGTTATCGCTGGAGACGGGTTAGGGACCGGAATGAAAAAGATCGAAGCAGTCATCAAGCCCTTCAAGCTCGACGAGGTGAAGGAGGCCCTGCACGAGGTCGGCATCAAGGGGATCACCGTGACCGAGGCCAAGGGCTTCGGCCGGCAGAAGGGCCACACCGAGCTCTATCGCGGCGCCGAGTACGTGGTCGACTTTTTGCCCAAGGTGAAGCTCGAGGTCGTGATCGACGACGCTCAGGTCGAGCGCGCCGTGGAAGCGATCCAGCAGGCGGCGCAAACCGGCCGCATCGGCGACGGCAAGATTTTCGTCTCCACCATCGACGAGGCGATCCGTATCCGGACCGGCGAACGGGGCCCCGACGCGGTCTAGCGCCCCCACTCTCTACCACCAGGCACACGAAGCAAGCAGGGAACCAAGACGATGTCAGATGCCAGCACAATTCTGAACATGATCAAGGAAAACGACGTCAAGTACGTCGACTACCGTTTCACCGACCCGCGGGGCAAGTGGCAGCACCTGGCCATGTTCGCCGACGCGGTGGACGAGGATGCCCTCGAGGACGGCATCATGTTCGACGGCTCCTCGATCGCCGGCTGGAAGGCGATCAACGAGTCCGACATGCTGCTCAGGCCCGACCTGACCACGGCGGTCATGGATCCTTTCGCGGCCCAGCCCCAGCTGATCCTGTTCTGCACCATCATGGAGCCGGATTCCGGGCAGCCCTACAACCGGGATCCGCGCTCGACCGCGCTCAAGGCCGAGGCCTACCTGCAGTCGGCCGGCATCGGCGACACCACCTACTTCGGGCCCGAGGCCGAGTTCTTCGTGTTCGACGACGTGCGATTCGCCAACGACATGCACCACTCCTTCTTCAAGTTCACCTCCGAGGAAGGCCCCTACATGTCGGGCGAGGCGATCGCCGAGGGCAACAGCGGCCACCGGCCGGGCATCAAGGGCGGCTACTTCCCGGTGCCGCCGGTCGATTCCGGCACCGACATCCGCGCCGAGATGGTCTCGGTGATGGCCGAGATGGGCCTCACCATGGAAAAGCACCATCACGAGGTGGCGCCCTCCCAGCACGAGCTTGGCCTTAAGTTCAACACCCTGGTGCGCTGCGCCGACCAGATGCAGATCTACAAGTATGTGGTCCACAACGTCGCCCACTCCTACGGCAAATCGGCGACCTTCATGCCCAAGCCGGTCTACGGCGACAACGGCTCGGGCATGCACACCCACCAGTCGATCTGGAAGGACGGCAAGCCGCTCTTTGCCGGCGACGGCTATGCCGGCCTGTCGGAGACCGCGCTCTACTACATCGGCGGCATCATCAAGCACGCGCGTACCATCAACGCCTTCTCCAACCCCTCGACCAACAGCTACAAGCGCCTGGTCCCGGGTTTCGAGGCGCCGGTGCTGCTGGCCTACTCGGGGCGCAACCGCTCGGCCTCCTGCCGCATTCCCTACGGCGCCTCGCCGAACGCAAAGCGGGTCGAGGTGCGCTTCCCCGATCCGCTCGCCAACCCCTACCTCGCCTATGCCGCCATGCTGATGGCCGGCCTGGACGGCATCCAGAACAAGATCCACCCGGGCGATCCCATGGACAAGAACCTCTACGATCTGCCGCCCGAGGAGCTTCAGGACGTGCCGACGGTCTGCGGCTCCCTGCGCCAGGCGATCGAGAGCCTGCAGGCCGATCACGATTTCCTCTTGGCCGGCGATGTCTTCAACAAGGATCAGATCGAAGCCTATGCCGAGCTCAAGTGGGAGGAGATCTTCGCCTTCGAGCAGGCGCCCCACCCGATCGAGTTCAAGATGTACTACAGCGGGTAAACCCCGGAAGCGTTCCCTGCTTCCAACTGTCCAACTGGGCCGCCTTCGGGCGGCCCTTTTGTTTTGGGGAGCGTCAGCCCGCGCTCTGCTTGATCGGTCCGCCGTCAAGGCTCGCCGCCAACAGGAATTCCGGATTGTCCTTCAGTTGGGTGCTCGTCACGAACACCTGCTCGAAGGTGGCGGAATGCCCGTCGGCCGCCGGTGCAAACTGATTGATTTGCTGACCTTTGCGGCTGGCCACGTAGAGAAGGCTGTCGGGCGCAAACAGCAGGCCCGATGGCGCATCGAGCTGCGCCTCATCCTTGTGGACGTAAACCTTCACCCGAGCGGATTCCCCGGCGGAAGGATCGTAGTACAGGAGGTTGTCGTTCTTGGAATCGCCGATGGTGAGGATCCCCTTATGAAAAACCAAATGGACGGGCTCGTGGAGATGTCCATCGGGATCCGGCACCGTTCCGCACGACGTCCCAGTGCCCAGGTCATAGATATCGATCTTGCCCTCTGCTTTATCAGGGTCCGGCGCGGTCTCGTCCGCGACGAATATCTGATTTGACCTGTCGTTGAAGGCAATGCCGCGCACGGCGTTGAAACCGTCGAGGAAAACGCCGTCGCCGGACTCGACGGGTTGCCCCGGCGTGCCGCCTGTCGAGCTCGGGCCGTAGTAGCGCCGAACATCGCGGGTATCCTGGTTGGCGACATAGAGGTAGCCGTCCGGTCCGAAGAGGCACTGAAAGGGATGGGTTCCAGGCACGGAGGTGAACACCGCGCCGAAGCCATGGCGCCAGTTCTCTTGCAGCGCGCCATGGAAGCAGAGCACCTGACTGTAATCTTTGTAGGCATTCACCACGTAGAGGTTGCCGTCCGGCCCCCAGGTCATGGCGCGCAGCTCCCGGAGCTGGACGCCGTCGGGCAAGGTGTCCTTGTCGAGAACCTTCGAGGGGTCGGCGGTAGCGCCTTGGTCGGTGAAGGCGTGAATGTTGTTCCAATCGGACTTGTCGCTGCCGCCGTGGAAGGTGGCGTAAAGCGTGAATGGGGTCATGAAAAATTCCTTCAAACCCTTTTGTCGGCCTGAAGTTTACCAGACAAGAACCGGGGAGACGAAGGTTCCACTGGGCCGCACGCTTTTGGCCGTTTCACCCAATCAGATGCATTGCCTTTGGCCCGAGAGCGCACAGGTGATCTCCTGCATGTTGTCCTCGAGCCAACGGTCCAGGCGCGCGACCTCCTTGCGCAAAGATCGGCCGAGATCAGTCAGCTCGTATTCCACATGAGGCGGCACGGTCTGCAAGTCGTGACGCCGCACCAGGGCCATCTCCTCCAGCTCGCGCAGAGACTGGGTCAGCATTTTCTGGGATATCCCCTCGATCATGCGCAGCAGCTCGCCGTTCCGGCGCCGCTTGTTCGCCAGCGCATCGATGATCAGCAGGGACCACTTGTTGGCCAGCTTGCCGAGCAAAAGCCGCGAGGGGCACGCCCTGACGAAAACGCTCGCCGGGACCTTCTGGGACGCCTTCATCAGTCTTCCTCACCGCGATAAACAATAGTTACCAAAAGGTGCGTACTATACGAATAGTACCTTAATGGTCTAGCGTTGTCCATAGAAGCGGCCGCTTCCTGCAACCAACTCAGACTCTACGGAAGGAAACGACGATGCCTTTGGCAAGACTGGCCGGAATTAGCGGCTACCTCAGTGACAGCCAAAAGAAGGAGCTGATCGGTAAGGTCACGGACGCCATCCTCTCGGTCGAAGGCGAAGGCCTGCGACCGGTCACCTGGGTGCTGATCGAGGACGTTCCGGAAGGACAATGGGGCGTGGGTGGCGAGATCGCCACGGCCCAGCTCTTGCGCGGCATGCGTGATGGAGGCGGCGCGTAGGTCACATCCGAGGTTTCGGCCCCTAAACCCCGAGCCTTGCAACCCGCCTTAACAGCGATGCTGGCCCCTTCGCCCAGGTCGGGAGGTCTGTCAAGTCTGAGCCGAAGGCTCACCGAGCCTTGGCTCGGCTGCGGACTTGACAGACCTCCCGGCCTGGGCAACCCCGCATCCATCGCTGTTAAGGCTCTCTCCGGCGCGCTCACAGGAAATCATAGTGAGCGACCCGCGTCCCCAGGATTGGGATGTCACATCTCCGGCGCCAAGCAATGGAGAGGCCGGGAGAGACCCGACCTGGAAGCGCACAAGCCATGCACTTCGCAGCATGGCCATGAATCTTATGCATATGATTAAATATAATCAACAACCTTTTGTAATAATTAAAATAATTTACATCGAGACAGGCTCATCCGGCGCCTCATCCCGCCCTGGTGCATGGGGTCGTTCCAACGAGAATCGAAGAAGGACCTACCCCCTTCCCCGGTTTGGCCGAAAACTCGAAAAAATAGTCCTTCTATATCAGCGGGCTAGTGGCCGAGATCACGCTTGGCTTTGAACACTTCGTGCCATCTCCCTAGCGGTGCTTGACAAACAGGCACCGCCTGCCCTCCGTTCAATCGAAGTACCCCGCCCGCACGGTCGCCCCGATCAGCCCGTAGATCAGCCGGCCGGCGGTAATCGCGGTGATCCCGTTGAGGTCGCGCTTAGGCGTGATCTCGACGATGTCCATGCCGAGCAGCTTGGTCTTGGCGACCAGGCCCTGGATCAGCTCGAGGGTTTGGTAGTAGGTCACGCCGCCCGGCGCGGGCGCGGCGACCGCCGGCATGACCGCCGGGTCGAGGCCGTCGGCGTCGATCGTCAGGTAAGTGTTGCCGCCGGCCGGGATGCGCTCGAGCACCGCGGCCATGCCGATGCGGTGGAGCTCGGGCGCGGTGATGATGTGGGCGCCGTAGGCGCGCGCCGCCTCGACCTCCTCGGCCCGGGCGCTGCCTTGGGCGCGGATGCCGATCTGGAAGATCTCGCCGATGTGGGCCATCTCCGAGGCCCGGCGGATCGGGCTGGAGTAGCCCTCGCGCACGCCGTTCACGTTGTCGCGCCAGTCCAGGTGGGCATCGATGTGGACCAGGGTCACGGGGCCATGTGCGTCGAGCGCCCGGAACACCGGGATCGGCACGCCGTGGTCGCCGCCGATCACCACCGGCAGGGCGCCGGCGCCCAGGATCTTGCGGGCGGCCTGCTCGGCCCGCGCGTAGTGGCCGCCCAGGTCCCGGGCGTCGCCGGGCACGTCGCCGCAGTCGACCACCTTGATGGCCTTGCCGTCGAACAGGGTGCCGCCGATGTCGAAGTCCCAATGGCGGAGCCCGACCATGACCTGGTCCGAGACCTTGCGCACCGCGGTCGGCGCGTTGGTCTGGTCGTTGGTCACCTCGTCGATGGTGTAGGGATCGCCGTAGGGCAAGCCCAGGATCGCCACATGGGCGTCGAGCGCGTCCAGGTCCGTTGCGACCGGAAACCCAAGATAACTCAAGGGATCGTGGCGCGGCGGCACGGTCAGCGGCAAGGTCATGGTGTCTCCCCCTCGGATGGATCCGCTCCAGGATAGCCGCCGCCGCCGGCCGGAAGGGCCGGTTTGCCGCCACGGAACACGAAGCGGCTGTAGAACCAGCTGAGCCCGATCAGGGAGAGCCCCAGCCCGAAGAAGGAGAAGACCCGCCACAGCCCGTCCAGGGCGCTGGCGTCGTAGAGAAACACCTTGCCGACCACCAGCACCATGACCCCGAGCGAGGCGCCGCGCAGCAGGGCGTCCTTCTTGAGGGTGCCGGCGAACAGCAGCCCGACGCCGAGCAGCAGCCAGGCGACGGAGTAGCTGTAGATCTCGCCGTCGCCGGTGACGCCCCAAGCCAAGGTCGGCCCGTGGTAGAGCTGGCGCACGTTGAGGGTGATGAGCGCGAAGAGCAGCAGCAGCTGGGCGCCGCCGCCCCAGGCGGCCCACTTGGGCTTGCCCATGGCACCAAGCTCTCGGCCGGCCAGCCAGATCCACAGGATCGGCAGGCCGTAGGGCAGCAGCAGACCGTTCAAGAGCGGCCAGGCGCCGACCTCCTGATGGGCCCAGATCGGGTTGAGCACCACCAGATCAAAGTAGGCGATACGGAAGAGCGCGATGGCCGAGAGCACAACGCCGCTCCAGGAAAGAGCGCTGCGCTCGAAGCGCCGCCCGATCCAGAAGCAGGTGAGGCCATAGAGAAACAGGATGTTGGTCACCACGCCGCGCTCCAGGAAGCCGGCCTTGACGAAGAGCACGTCCTGATCGACGTGAAAGGCGTGGCGTGTCAGGTAGTAGCCCATGACCGCGATCAGGCCGACCACCAGAAGCTCCAGGGCGCGCACCAGATGATCGTCTTGTTGGCGGCGCAGGAGGAGGCTCGCCGCCGCCAGGAAGAGCGCCGGCAGGCCGAGCTGGAACAGGGGCCACTGGACGATCGGCACGCTCTGCTGCAGCCACAGCTTGGCTTCGACCAGACTGTAGGCGGTGAGCTGCACCAGGAGCAGGACCTGCGGCGTCAGCAGGCCTAGGAAAACCAGGGCCAGTATGCCGGCGATCGGCCGCAGGCTGGCGATGCGCACCCGGCTGTTGATCCAGGCGACGGCCAGCGCTTCGGCGGCGAAGGCGACCGAAAGGAACTCGCGCTCCAGCTCGACGGTCAAGCCCAGGGAGACGAAGGCGACCGCGACGGCGGCGAAGAGCGCAAGCAGATGGTCCTTGGCCTCGCCCTCGGCAAAGCGTGCCTGCACCTGTTGCAGCAAGGCGATCACGGCGGCCGCGAGCAGCAGGGCGATGCCGCCCCACAAGTACGGCGCGCCAGGCACATCGGTGGTCGCGACAAGCTTGCCATAGGCAACGCCGTAGAAGCCCAGCGCCGTCGCGCTGACCAAAGCGCCCCACAGCAGCGGCCAGCGGGCGCGCCACAGCATCCAGCCGCCGGCGCCGAGGAAGAGCGCGCCGAAGGCCATCAGGGTAACGGTGAAAAGGCCGCGGTCCACAGTCGGCCAAACCACCAGCATGACCGCGGTGACCGCCAGCGCGGCCAGCGGCACGAAGCCGTAGCGCCGCTCGTCGAAGGCCGCGAGCCCCACGCCGCCGGCCGCCAAGAGACCGAAGAGGCTCCACTCCGTGGCGCCAAAGCCGGCATGCCCGGCGATCAGGCCCATCAAACCCAGCGCCCCGGCCAGGCCGACGAAGTTGAGCAGATCGCTGGCGGCGATCTTGTCGCCGAAGCGTTGCTCCTCGGCGCGCCCGCCGGGACGCGAGGCGATGACGATGGTCGCGCTGATGGCGAGCAGGAAGAGCCCGATCCAGATCGTGTCGTCCGGGGAGAAGCCGCTCACCATCCAATGGCCGATCCACAGGAACACGCCGGCCAGGGTCGGCAGGGAGAGCAGCCACCAGTTCTGGCGCCGGACCACGATCATCAAGCCGGCGAAGACCAGATAGAGGTAGATGAAGAGAACGGCCGTGGCGGGCTCCCGCGTGCCCAACAGCAGAGGCGTAATGAAGCCGCCGATCAGCCCAAGCAGAGCGATGGGCGCGTCATGGCGCAGGGAGAGGCCGAGCGCCGCCGCCGTGGTCGCCGCCATACCCATGAAGCCCAGCATGGGCGAGATCAGGCCATAAAGAGCGGTCGCCGCGTAGAGCGCCAGATAGAGCACCGCAATGCCCGCGCCGGACAGCGATTGGCCGATCCGGCGGCCGTTGGCGAAGCCCGGCCGGGCGCGCACCCAGTGGCCGGCGCCAAGCAGCCCAAGGCCCAGCAGGCCGCCGAGCACGACGCGCACGGTCTCGGTCAGCAGGTTCTGCTCGATCGAGTACTTGACCAGGAAGAAGCCGGCCAGCGCCAAGGCGATGCCGCCGACCCAAACCGGCAGGCGTGCGCCCAGCAGCAGCTCGAAGCCGGCGCGCGGCCAGCGCCGCTTGGGCCTTTGGTCCGGAGCCGGCGCGGCGGCTGGGGGCTGATGGTCCCATCCACCGTCTTGCTGTGGCGCGGGCGCGGGCTGTGCCGCCGGCGCCGGCTCCGGTCTCGGGTCGGGCGTTGGGTCCGGCTCACTGGGTGGGTCGGACCTGGGCCCGGGTGAGTCCACGTGGGCCGCCATGTCGCGCAGGTTCACGCGCAAGGCGGCGACCTCGGCCCGCAGGCTCCTGATCTGCGCGCGGTTCACCCAGGGAACGATGGCGGTCACCAAGAGCAGGCCCAAAAGCCCGAAGCCGATCAGCGCGAACATATCCATTCCCCTGCCCCGCCCTGCGGTTCATGTCGGGGAAACATATGGGAATAATAATACAATGTTCAATTAAATTTTGAACGTTGTATTATTAACCAGCCAGGCTGGCAGCTAACGGCTTATCGAGGATCCCGGGTCCGGGCGTCGCTGGCGATTTCGTCGAACAGGGCGGCGTTCGGGCAGAAGACGCGCGGGGCGTCGTTGGCGCGGCCCCAGTTGAGCCAGCGGTGGCAGCGGCCTTCGGTCGGACAGTTCACGCAGACCCGCCCGGCGTCCCGAATAGCGCCCCAATAGCGCGGATCGGCGCGCGCGGGATCGATGCCGAAGTGGCCCATCATGGCCGCCATGCGCCGACGGTGCTTGGGCCCGGCCGGTTTGCCCCGTTGAGCCTCGGCCTGGCTCACGCCGGCTTCGGCCAGCATGCGCGCCATCTCCCCGCCGCCGGGCGTGCTGGGCGGTGCCTCGGGAACACGGAACAGCTTTCTCAAGCGCTTCCAAAAACTTTCCGACGGGTTTGGATCGTAGACCCGCATGACCTCGACCTCTGAAGACAGCTTCCGACTCTGCAAAGCCTAGGGACCGGCCGAAGCGGCGGCTTTGATCTATCTCAAGCGCTGGGAGCTCGCGCGCGTGTCCTCGCTCAGCGGATCACGCAAAGAAGTGCGCCGAGGCCGCCGGCGCGGGCGTGGTACGGCGGCTGGTGAACCGGACTGTTGGCCGATGGGACGAACGTTTACAATGAGGAGTCAAAGCGCCAATCAACTGACTCGGCCGCCAAGGAAAAACAGAGCCAGACGTGGGTCACAAATCGTATCAGGCTTCTCCAATAACCAGCACTCCACTAAAATTCAACGATGAAAAGGATTCTGGTTCTCAAACATATGCCGAGTCAAAATCCGGGCATCTTCCGAGAGTTCGCCAGTGATCAGGGAATCGAGTTTTTCGAAATTGATCTGCACGCTGGTGACCAGATCCCGGACATAAGCCAGTTTGATGGGCTGTGGTCGATGGGCGGCTCAATGGACGTCTGGGAGGAGGAATACCCGTGGCTGGCAGAGGAAGAGCAAGCCATTCGTCATGCTGTCAGTGAATTGGAGATGCCGTTTTTTGGCATTTGCCTAGGACACCAATTGTTGGCCGAAGCAATGGGCGGCAAGGTCGAACGGGCACAGGAATTTGAGATTGGCCTCTATGATGTGCGTCCTACGCCGGAGGGCAAGGGCCATCCATTGATGCAGGGCTTGGCGACCCCAGGGACATGGGTCAATGTGCATATGGCTGAAGTAAGCGAACCGCCGAAAGGTGCGATAATCCTGGCTGAGTCCGATAGGTGCAAAGTCCATATGATGCAGATCGGGGAGCTCGCCTTCTCGTGCCAGTTCCACCCTGAGGTCGGCGACGCAACCGTCGACGGGTGGATGGGTATCCCGGGCATTCCTCAAGCCTTAGCTGGCCTCCTCGGTACTGAGGGGCTGGAGGCTTTCAAATCCGCAATTGCCAACCACTTACCTTCCCACAAGGCAGCCGCAAGACAGTTATTAGCAAACTGGTGCAAGTTGGTTTTTTAATACTGCTCCGACGAGTTCGTTGACTGGTCAGATTTGATCCTTGCAAGGTCATCGTACTCATTGAGTTTAAACTCGCCATCAGGGCGCGACTGCGTTGGGGGACCGTTGAAGCGCACCTCCTTAGAGCCGAGAAATCTGAATCGCTAGAAATCCAATTGCTGATGATTGGATATGAGTGAAGTGGGAACCGCCAATCTCATTTGCCGAGTTCGAAGCTATCTCGAACTGGTCCGTTCAATTGACGATGACTTGTTCACTGCCCGGATTGATTTGCTCGAGCAAAAACACATTGGAATCTATCGTCGAAGTCTTGGTGCATTCGCCACATGGTGCCGGATTGTTGAGGGCGGTCCAATTGGGGCGGTTGAAAAAAAAGAAGGAGTTGATTTGACACCTTGACCCTACTCATTCGAGAATGATTTCCGCCCTGCGGGTGCGCGCTCCCGAGGCGCGCGCCATGCAAAAGCAACTCAGGAGGGGGTCACAATGAAAACGGCCTTTAGGCAATTTGTCAGATCTCTGGTCCTGAGCGCCGGACTGCTGCTGTTGCCATCGGGCGCTAGCGCCGCCCTTTTCACCTATGACTATGTTGGCAATCTATTCACAGATGCTTCTGGAGAATACACGACGTCCGACTTCATCAGGGGATGGTTCACCGTTGATCTCCCGACGAACCTGAACATTACGCCGATCGAAGATATCACAGCCGACCTGGTGTCTTTCTCGTTCTCCGACGGTGTGCAGACGGTATCCAACGGTGGCAACACGGTGATCGTTGGTTTCTCTATCGAGACCGACGGGGCAGGCGACATAGTCACTTGGTTTGTGGAGTTCACCGACACCAACAACACGCTTGCTCTGATCACAATCTTCGATCCGGACGCGACCACGATCGATCGCGGAACAACGTCCTCCACAGATCTAGGCGAAGTGCGTGACAACCCGGGCACCTGGACACTGAAGGTCCCCGAGCCCACGTCCCTTGCCCTCTTCTTGATCGCGCTGGTCGGTCTGGGGCTTATGGTGCGGCCGCGGGTGGTGTAAGCATCAATCCGCAGAGGAATAAGCGAAGCGGTAGGGAAAGACCAGATACTCGATCCGGAGTCTCGCAACGCTGTTTGGATCCACATGTTTGACCCTCATGCGATCCGAATGAACAAAAACACATCTCAAATCCACGCCAAAGCTTCCGCGCCCCGACCGTTGCCCCAGAATCCCGCCTAATCTGGGGAACACCAGATCCAAGATCTATTTCTTGCGTCCGCAGAACCAGAAGAACTCGTCCTTGTCGCGGCGCATGGGGTTCAATGGCATCGCGGTTTTCCGGTCAATAAGGAAAGCAGTCGTAAAATGGTTCAGGCACGAACCAGATTCGCAACGGCCAATAGCTTGTTCCTATCGGAGCGATGACGATGACGAGATGGCCCAAGGCTTGCGAGTCCTCAATGAAGCAAACGCAATTGCAATGCGGATCCTTCAATGTCAACTGACGCCATGATACACAGGGCGTCGTCGCCACTGCGAAAAGACCGGCGAACCAGGCAGGATCACGCGGAGCGCTTGATCCCGAGATCGGACTTATAGAACGGCCTCAGCCAATCGCAGCCAAGCTTCGAGTGAAAGGAGAGGTTCATGGATATGAAAAAGTATTTGGAGGACTTTCACGCCGCCTACAACGAGGCGTTCAACCGAGGTGATGCCGCGGGCTGCGCCGCATTTTTTTCCGAAGATGTCGTCTTGATGGCGCACGGTCAGCCCATGACACGTGGCAGAAAGGCATTCGAAGAAACCTACCTATCGCGGATAGAGGAAAGCACCGGGGGTACACATACCAACGCCTTGGTAGAATACGGCGTCGACGGCAACCTAGCCTATGAGATAGGAACCTACGCAGTGACCGGCGCGAACCCTCCAGAGCAGGGCAAGTTCCTCAACATCTTGAAACGCGACGCAGACGGCACATGGAAGATCACAGTATCCATTTTCAATAGCGACGGGCCCTAGACAAACGCCTTGTAGGAAACTCTTGACCCTAAAGCGACATCCCGGTGATCTCGCTCCACGCGGAGCCATAGCGATCAATCGCTCATGTCTTAGGTCGCCACCATGGTTTCGCATTCGTCGGGCGCCCCGCGGGTCTCTATTCGATTGGGATGGTTTGTTGGAGGCCGGGGCAATTCCGTAGTTGTGGTATGGAATGATATGTTATAACATGCAACGGTCTATCACTATGGAAGGAGAGGTTCATCGATCACAAGGGATCCAACCCTTCGACATTGGATAGCAGCAAGGGCACGCGTGTCGGCTTCAGGTACAGCAGTGTCGGGAGATAGCCTCGTGGTTCTTCTCGCGGCTATTCGTTGCGAAGCAATCGAGGACCGGAGTTATGACGCGCTGACCTGCTCTATTGTTTGAAGCAAATGCGCACCTTGCATTGACGCCGTTGTGATCGTAGCATTCTAAGAGGATGGTTCCCGAAGGTGTAAGAGCTGGAGGGATGAAACGGGAATGCGGTGCGGTCGTCCGGTGACGGCCAATGCCGCAGCTGCCCCCGCAACTGTGAGCGGCGAGCGACACCCAAGCACCACTGGCCAATGTTTGGCTGGGAAGGTGGCGTGAAGCTAAGACCCGCGAGCCAGGAGACCGGCCATCATGGATTCCACCACCAACCGGGCGGGGCGCCTGGGGAGGAAGTGATGACTGATCTTGACGATAGACAAGATGGCGTCGCGCCTTGCGCTCCCTGCAATGCCCCACATAGCAGCAGGAGCAGCAAGCGTGAAAGTCAGACCGAATCTTAAACTGCATGAAGGCGGCGTGGCAACGCGGGCCGCCAACGACGAGCGGGACTATGGCACAGCGGAGTGCCAGACCATCTCCGATCAAGCCTACGACTTGATCTTGGACAAGATCCTGCGCCTGGAGCTGGCGCCCGGTAAGCTCTTCATGGAGAAGACTCTGCCGGAGGCGCTGGGCCTCGGTCGCACGCCGGTTCGAGAGGCACTCCTGCGGCTTGTGGGAGAGGGCTTACTCTGCCGCCGGGCCCATCGAGGCTTCTTCGTCTGCGAACCAACGGCCGAACTCCTGCTCGACACTTATGACTTCAAGATATCGATCGAATGCCGCATCGCAAAGCTTGCGGCAATTCGCCGTTCCGACCAGCAAGCCGACACCCTGAACCGCTTGACAATCGAGCTCTTCAAGCTCGACCCCTCGCTCCCCTTCGAGGCGTTCGTCCCAATAGGACGAAAGTTCTTCACCACGATGGTGGAGGCAACCGGAAACAGCCAATACCGGCAAATCGTGCCGCGTCTTTACAACACCAGCATTTGGCTTTTGTCCCATGCCGGACACGTTAGCGGGGACTGGCCAAGACTCGCGGCGGACTTCCGCGCGCTGATGAGCGAGCTTTCCGACGCCATCGGCCGTAATCGCGGAACCTACGCCGAAGCCTCCATACACCGCTACATCGCGAAGACTCAGGACGACTTGATTGATCCGTCCCGTCAACTCTGGGTCGGCGGCGCAGCAACAAGCCAGTGCACGAAGTCCTGGTCGCCCACCACACGCCGGCGGAATGGGCAATTTATCGTCGATGACGGTTCCGACATCTGGCCGCAAGACGTGGAGGCAGCCCTTCTGGCCCACGACGCCGTGGAGAGGGCAGGCGTGGTCGGCGTGCGCGACCAGGTCCGTGGAGAGATTGTTTGGGCCTACATAACGCTCTCGGCAGGCCAGCGCGCTCCAGCTCAAAAGGAACTGGTGCGATTCGCGCGCGAGCGCGTAGGTTACAAAGCCCCGGAGGTGATCAAGGTCCTTCTGGAGATGCCGCTGAACGCCACCGGCAAGGTCAATAGGGTCACCTTGGAGAAATGGGCGGCAAAAGAGTGGGCAGCGAAGTTACGCCACACGCGCAGTTAACTCAGACCAACGTAAATGGCTGGTATTGGCTATGAATGCCTTATCTGGGGCAAAATCAGCCACGACAGCATCGCCCCGGCACCCGAACTCAAAGCTCAAACGTCACTTTTCTGCCGGATTCGCCCGCTACCTCCTTGGCTCCAGAATTGGATAGCGCATGGCGTCGAGGCCTATTTGTGACCCTGAACGAACTGAGACGCGGATACCTCAACGTCTGAAATAGGGAGAAGCGGACATGTGCATTGTTTGGCGCCTGCGCTAACATGCACCGACGTTTGCGAGGAGAGGTGTGCCATGACACACTCTTTGGAAGGTCTTTATCGCGCAATCGACGATGATCTTCCCGAACAGGTTCGGGAAATTCTGGATGCGAAAAAGCAACTGGCCGATGCTTCGCAAGAAACACCGCCACCCGTACATTGGGCGATATTCCGTGACCGACTTCGGATTGCCGAGCTGATTCTCGATTATGGCGCGGACATCGAAAGGAAGGATCAAGATCGTGATGCCACGCCTCTCGACTATGCAATCATGTATGGGCGCAAAGACATTGTGCGAATGCTGATCGAACGCAATGCCAATACAGAAGGGCGGCTGCAACTCGCCCTGAGAGCGGCCGCTGGTGCCTATGAAGAGTATTCAGATTTGCCTTCTCTCGACGTCTATCAGGAAGTCGCCGCAGTCATGCAGGACATGCTCGAACCTACTTGAGCCTTCTTAGCCGAATTCTCCTACATTCGAACAAACTCAACCAGCTCTGCTCACCTAAACTGCTTGGCGTAGATTGGTAAGGAAGAGCTCATTCCCGACTTTCCGGACAGCACGCTCGAAAACTGGGAATGGCTACACACGGTCCAGCAAATCTGTCGACCATTTCGGCTGTAAAGGGACGCAAACCAGACTGCGTCAGCAGGGCGCACCGCGACCCAATTATCGGGCGCCCTGCAAGCCTCGCCCTCGTGCAGCCCTCGATCCACAGCCGCTTGGTGGCGGATAACTGACTCGCGGGGCTGATACCACAGCTCTTAAAAGCTAACGCCCCCGGCCTTTGGCCCCATCTTCAAGGCGCACCAGGCGGCGTCCGTTGGGGCCCGCGACGATGACGGCAACCGGACGGGTCGATGCGACGATCCAACAGCCCCGCCCGGTCACGCCGGCCCCGCGCTCCTCGACCACAACCGGCGTCAAGACCAGCCCGCCGGCCGAGACCGATGGGCCGCGCCGAAGCGCCCGCTCTATGGACCCTAGGGCTGTGCGAAGAGCCATCTGCGCACCTCGGGCGACAGCGCGAAGCCGACCACCGGCACCACCAATCCAATGGGCACCAGGCAGATCTCGCCCACGCCAACGCCTTCGAGCCGCGCGCCGGCGAAATTGGGCCTGAGCGTGACGCGGGTTCGCGGTTGCGCGTTCGCCATCGCCACGATGGGCGCCGCGTAGCCGACCAGCTGACCGGTGGACGCGGGATCTTCGGTTCCGAGGGAGAGATCGAGCTCCATGTGACGGACGCGCACGTGATGGATCAGCTCGCCAAGGAGACGAAATCCGCGCCGGATGACCGCAAGGCTAGGCCTGCGGAGGCCGCGACTTGCCCCTTTTTCCTTTGGCTTCTTCGGCTCGGATGGCGTCCGAGCGCCGATGTCCTTCTCCAGGCAAACCAGGCCAAAGAGCCAGCCGATGCGGAGCCTACAGCGAGCCCGCGCGCCAAGGTCGAGCTGCGCCTTCACGTCGATGGGCACGGCGAGCAGAGCCAACGTGAAAACGACCAGCCCTAACAGGATCCATAGCAGGCCTTCGAGCATAGGGCCGTCCCCGGGCGTTCAGTCTTCGGACTTGCCGGTCCCATCCTCCGGTTTGCGCACGCGCTCGACGACATTGCCGACGGTCTCGCCCAGCGTTTCCAGCATCGTCGCGTTGGCGCCTCGAATCGATTGGATACGGGCACCCTCTTTGTCGACGATGATGACGGCCACCGGGCGGATGCCGCCACCGCCGCCCGTGCCCGCGCCACTTTCCGATTGCTTTCCCGTGCCACCGCAGGTTCCGAAGCCGAAGCCGAAGCTCACAAGCGGGATGACGGTCACGCCGCCGTGGGTCGTAGGCTCGCCAATCACGTTCTGCGCTTTCAGCAACTTGTCCAGCTCGCCTACCGACTGCTTCAGAAGAGTCTCAGTGTCGGCCATCAGTTTCCCTCCCGGTTACCGTCACCAGTACCACATCGTGATGGATACGCAACTTGTGTGTGACCCAACGGGACTTTGGCCCTTGGGATCTCTTGTGGCGGATCGGTTTCCTTGCACCATCATCCAACCGAGTCGCCGCGACCATGAACGTGCTGCGCCCCGATCGACACCGCCTCGGCTTTGATGGGCCTCAGTCGCTTGGGGCGTCGAGCAACGCCCGGGCCCGCGCCAGGACGTTGTCCGGGCTGCCCGCGGCCGGCACCTGGTGCCAGGAGATCTCGCCGGTGTCCTCGCTTAGCTGGCTGCGGACCACGGCGGCGGTGGCGTCGGAGGCGTCGTTGCGCCGGGCCAAGACCCGCTCGACCATGGTCTCTTCGGGGGCGCTCAGCCAGAAGCCGACGAAGGGCACGCCCGCCTCGCGCGCCAGGTCTTCAATGGCCGCGCGGCCATCGGGCTTGCTGTAGACCGCATCGAGCACGATCCCGTGTCCCTCGGCCAGCACCGCGCGGGCGCGCTCCAAGAGTCCCTCGTAGACCTCTTCATGACGATCTTGGCTGTAGGCCTCGGGCGGCAGGCGTTCCAACTCGTCCACGCCGTGCAGGCGCTTGCGCAAGACGTCGCTGCGCAGGTGGATCGCGCCCGGCGCCGGCCCGATCAGCGGCGCCAGGCGGCGCGCCAGACTGGTCTTGCCGCTGCCCGACAGACCGCCCACGGCGACCAACTTCGGCGCGGCCGGCTCGAGATAGGCGCAGGTCTCCTCCAGATAGCGCCGGGCCGCGGTGCGCAGAGACTCAGCGGCGTCCGATGCCGACTGCGCCGCTTCGGCGCTGGCCGCCACCTTGGCGCGGATCGACGCGCGGGTCGAGAGGAACAGCGGCAACAGCGCCAGCCCGTCGAAGCTGTCCCGTGCCTGGTGGTAGCGATTGAGCACCAGGTTGGCGAAGCCGCCCAGGTGGCGATGCTCTAGGTCCATATGAAGAAAGGCCAGATCGTAGAGCACGTCGGTGGTGGCCAAGCTATCGCTGAACTCCAGGCAGTCGAACAGCGTGGGCCGCCCGTCATGGAGGCAGATGTTGCCCAGATGCAGGTCGCCGTGGCAGTGACGCACCCAGCCCTCCGCCCGGCGCCGGTCGAGCGCGCCGGACAGCGATGCGATCTGAGCCTGCCATGCCCGATCGTACGCCGCGACCAGGTCCGGCGGAAAGAGGTCCGGCCGGTCGGTCAGCTCGGCCACGGTCTCCGCGATGATTTCGGTCATGCGCTTGGCCTCGCTCGGCCCCTCGGGATCCGGCGCCAGAGGTTCGGCAAGATCGTGGAACCCTACGATCCGATCGGTCAGCTCGGCCATCATCCGGTCGGTCAGGCGGCCGTCCCGCGCCATGACATCGAACAGCTGGGACTGCTTGAAACGCCTCATGACGACGGCCCATTCGACCACCTTGCCGCGGCCGCTGGTGTGTAGCTTGCCGTCTTCGCCACGGACGATCGGCAGGGTCTCCCGATAGATCTCTGGCGCGCTCCGGCGGTTCAAGGAGAACTCGCGCTCACAGGCTTCGGCCCGCAAGGCCAGGGTCGAGAAATCGAGGTAAGGCAGGCGCACCGCGCGCTTTATCTTGTAGGCCATTTCGCCGGCCAGAAAGACGATGGCGCCGTGTGTGTCGATTCGCTCGACCTGCTCGACCCCGTGACCATAGGTCGCGGGATCGGATAGGAATGCAATCACCTCCGCTTGCCCACCCGATGGCGGCAGCGCGGCACGGTGATCGATCGCGGCTGTAGACTGGGCCATGGCGAGCCTTGCCTGTTACATCGATCGGCAGCCTCAACCTCCCCTGATATAGATAGTATCCGCTAAGGCCGCATTTCAACAGGGGAAATTCCGGTTTGACCTGGATCAATTTCAGCGCCGGCCCATTGGGATAGCTTCTGCCAAGATCGAGAACTTGGAAGATGCGGCATGGCACACCTCCGGCACGAGTTGGCGGAAATTGACGGCGGATTTGGCGCATCCGGGCCGGCCTGTGACGTTTGTCCGGTCGCGGAGAGCGCGTTTTGCGCCCGCTTGGACGAGCGCGGGCAAGCCTATTACAGGGCCCACGTCTGCCACCTGCGCTTCGGCCGGAACACACCCGTCCTGACCCACGGCCGCCCCCACCACCGGCTTTTGATTCTGACCCACGGGGTCGCCCGCCTGACCCGTACGATCTACAACGGCTGCCGACAGGTCTTGGCCTTCCACTATCCCGGTGACATCGTCAGCTTCGGCGACTACGAGACGATCTGGGACGCGGATCTTGAGACCGTCACGGCCTGCCGCCTGTGCAGCTTGGAATACGAGCAGACCGAAGCGCTGCGGCGGCGGTCTCCCGGATTCGACCACTTGCTCCTGGTGGCCGCCCAGCAGCAGATCAAGCAGCACCAGCTCCATCTCTTCAATCTGGGCCGCACCACCGCCTTGCAGCGGGTCGCGGCGCTTTTATTGGCGCTCCAATCCCGTTGTCCGGCGCCTGGCATGGCGGACGACTGCTTTGCGATCCCCATGGGCCGGGCCGACATCGCGGATCATTTGATCCTGCAGGTCGAAACGGTCAGCCGCGGCTTTGCCAAGCTGGTTCAGCTCGGCGCCATAGCCTTGCCCAAGCCAACCAAGGTGCGGCTGCTCGACCGGCGGCTGCTTCAGGATTTGGCGGACGGCACGAAGACCTGAGACACTTCAAGGAGATCCCCATGACCGGAGTGATAGACGCACTGAAGAGCGACCATATCAACATGCTGCGCCTGCTGGAGATCCTGGAGAGCCAAGTCGAAGCCCTCGAGCAGGGCAGCGACCCGGATTACGAAGTGGTCTCGGGAATCATGGACTACTGCCTCAATTACCCGGACCTCTATCACCATCCCAAGGAAGACGTGGTGTTTCGCGCCCTGCGCAAGCGTCGCCCGGAGGCGGTTGAGAAGATGGGCGATCTGGAAAATCTCCATGGCGAACTCGGCGCGCTGACCCGCCGGCTGGCCGCCGCGATCCATCAGATCGTCTCCGGTGAAGAGCTTGACCGGGGCGCGGTGGTGGCGCTCGGCAAGGAGTTCATCGCCGCTTACCGCCATCACATCGAGATGGAGGAGGAGTATTTCTTCCCGGTCGCCCTGAATCATCTGATCGCCGAGGACTGGGCCGACGTAAAGCGGGATCTAAGAGTCGCGGACGATCCCCTGTTCGGCAGCGCGCCGGTCGCCGACCTGCGCGACCTGCGCCACAGGGTGGTGGCCTGGCACGAGCTCAGCCTGAGCGCCTAAGCGCCCTCACGCCATTCAAATATTGACTCAGATCAATGCTTCGGCCGGTCAGCTGGTCTTAAGTCCGGTCTGTCGCGGCGATCTTCAAACCGTGCCGCACAAAGAGGGGTAAGGGGTTCAATGTCCATGCATCGGCAGTCCGAAGCCGACACCACGGCGCTTGCCTGGCTATTCGGCGCAATCCTCGGTATCGGCGCGATTTTGGGTCTGTTTCTGGTGGCCAATACCAAAGATCCGGGGATGGCGTTCCACGGGTGGGTGTTCATCGCCTTCTGCCTGGTCGGCATAATGGTCATGGTCAAACGCCATCTGGACGCCGCCGGACGCATCCCCTTGGCGGAATCCAGCGACGTTGCCTACAACGACGATGTCGTAAAGGCCGGTGCCATCGCCTCGATGTTCTGGGGCCTGGTGGGCTTTCTGGTCGGATTGGTGATCGCAATACAGCTCGCCTTCCCGGTGCTCAACTTCGATCTGCCCTGGACCAATTTCGGAAGATTGCGCCCCTTGCATACCTCGGCGGTGATCTTCGCGTTCGGCGGCAACGTGCTGATCGCGACCTCGTTCTACGTGGTTCAGCGAACCTGCCGGGCGCGCCTGGCCGGGGTCTATGCACCCTGGTTCGTTTTTTGGGGCTATCAACTTTTCATCGTTCTGGCGGCCAGCGGCTACGTGCTGGGCATCACCCAGTCCAAGGAGTACGCCGAGCCCGAGTGGTACATCGACCTTTGGCTGACCGCCGTCTGGGTGGTTTACCTGCTGGTCTACCTGGCGACCCTATGGAAGCGCCGGGAGCCGCACATCTACGTCGCCAACTGGTTTTACCTGGCCTTTATCGTCACGGTCGCCATGCTCCATGTGGTCAACGCGCTGGCGGTGCCGGTCTCGATCACCGGGGTCAAGAGCTACTCGCTCTTCGCCGGCGTGCAGGATGCCCTGACCCAGTGGTGGTACGGCCACAACGCGGTCGGCTTCTTCCTGACCGCGGGCTTCCTCGGCATCATGTACTACTATGTGCCCAAGCGCGCCGAGCGGCCGGTCTACTCCTATCGCCTCTCGATCGTGCACTTTTGGTCGCTGATCTTCCTCTACATCTGGGCCGGGCCTCACCACCTGCTCTACACCGCCCTGCCCGACTGGGCCCAAACCCTCGGCATGACCTTCTCCATCATGCTTTGGATGCCGTCCTGGGGCGGCATGATCAACGGCCTCATGACGCTTTCTGGCGCGTGGGACAAGCTGCGCACCGATCCGGTGATCCGCATGCTGATGGTCTCCATCGCCTTCTACGGCATGAGCACCTTCGAAGGGCCTTTCATGTCGATCAAGTATGTCAACTCGCTCAGCCACTACACCGACTGGACGATTGGCCATGTGCACTCCGGCGCGCTTGGCTGGGTCGGCTTCGTCAGCTTCGGCGCGCTCTACTGCATGGTGCCCTGGCTGTGGAAGCGCGAGCGGCTCTATTCGCTCCGGCTGGTCAACTGGCACTTCTGGATCGCCACGCTCGGCATCGTGTTCTACATCACGGCCATGTGGGGCTCGGGCATCACCCAGGGGCTGATGTGGCGTGCCTACGACAGCTTGGGCTTCCTCAAGTACTCCTTCGTGGAGACGGTCGCCGAGATGCATTGGTTCTACGTTATCCGGGCGTTCGGCGGGCTGCTCTTCGTGATCGGCGCCTTCATCATGGCCTACAACCTGTGGCGCACCATACGGGGCGACGTCGCTGTCGAAGAAGGTGCGCCCACGCCGCTTGCCGCGGCCCAGCCGGCCGAGTGAGGGGGGGCACACTGATGATCAAGAAGCTCAAGCACGAGATCTTCGAAAAGAACTCGATGATTCTCCTGATCGGCATTCTGATCACGGTCGCGATCGGCGGCCTGGTCGAGATCGCACCTCTGTTCTACGTCGAGAGCACGATCGAGAAGGTCAAAGGGATGCGCCCCTACACGCCCCTCGAGCTGGCCGGGCGCAACATCTACATCCGCGAGGGCTGCTACAACTGCCATAGCCAGATGATCCGCTCCCTGCGCGACGAGGTAGAGCGCTACGGGCCCTACTCCCTGGCCGCCGAGAGCATGTACGACCATCCCTTCCAGTGGGGCTCCAAGCGCACGGGCCCGGATCTGGCGCGGGTCGGCGGCAAGTATTCCGACGAATGGCACCGGGAACACATGGCCAAGCCGCGCGCCCTGGTGCCGGAATCGATCATGCCCGGCTATCCTTTCCTTGCCGAGACCCGGCTCAGGATCGACGATTTGGCGGGGCACCTGGCCGCCAACCGCGCCGTGGGCGTGCCCTACGACGACGCCATGATCGAGGCGGCGGTCGCTGATGCTCGGGCGCAAACCGACCCGGACTCCGACGATCTGGACGCCTTTCTGGAGCGCTACCCGGGCGCCCAGGTACGCGACTTCGACGGCAACCCTCGGGTCATCTCCGAGCTCGATGCCATGATCGCCTACCTGCAGATGCTCGGCACTCTGGTCGACTTCTCGGTCTACGAGGCCGAGGGCGAGAATCTGAGGTGAGCGCCATGACCTACGAGGAAGTCGCGCGCTTCTCCGAGACCTGGGGCCTGGTGCTGTTGGTCGTGCTGTTCTCCATCGCCGTGGTCTACGCCCTTTGGCCAGGCAACAAGGACAAGTTCCGGCGCGCCGCCCATCTGCCGCTTAGCGAAGACGACGAGCGCCCTGACAAGAATTCCGAGCGAGGTTGAGAGCCGTGGCAGAGAACAAAGACATCGACAGCATCACCGGGGTCGAAACCACAGGGCACGAGTGGGATGGCATCAAAGAGCTCAACAATCCCCTGCCCAAATGGTGGCTCTACGTGCTCTATGCCTGCATCGTCTGGGCTTTCTGCTATTGGATCGCCATGCCGGCCTGGCCCTTGGTGTCGAGCTATACCAAGGGCGTGCTGGGCTATACCAACCGCACGGCGGTCGCCGCGTCCTTGGAACGCGCCAGCGCCAATCAGGCAGCCTACCGGGACGCGATCCGCACCAAGCCCCTGGACGAAATCCTCGCCGACCCGTCGCTGCTCGAGTTCGCCCTGGCCGGCGGGCGGGCCTCCTTCGGCGACAATTGCGCGCCCTGCCACGGCAGCGGCGCCCAGGGCTTCACCGGCTACCCGAACCTCAACGACGACGACTGGCTGTGGGGCGGCACGCTGGACGACATCCACCACACCATCAACTACGGCATCCGCACCGATCACGAGGACACCCGGGTCAACGACATGCCGGCCTTCGGCCGGGACGAGATCTTGAGCCGAGAGGAGATCGCCGACGTTGCCGACTACGTGCTCTCGCTAAGCGGCCAGACCGAGAACCCCGAGGCGGTCGAAAGGGGTGCCCAGATCTTCGAGGACAACTGCGTTGCCTGCCACGGCGAAGGCGGCACCGGGATCCAGGAGCTGGGCGCGCCCAACTTGGCCAACGGCCTGTGGCTCTATGGCGGCGACCGGGCCGATGTGATCGACAGCATCTCCAACAGCCGGCGGGGCGTCATGCCCCACTGGATCGACCGCTTGGATGAAAACACCATCAAGCAGCTGGTGATCTACGTGCATTCCTTGGGCGGTGGCCAGTAGAAGTTGGAGGCCTGTCCCGATGTCCACGACGGAGGCTGCGGCGCCCCAATCGCCGGTCGAGACGATCGACGTCAAGCCGGTCAATGCCAAGGCGGAGCGTTCGCTCTACGCCAAGCGCATCAAGGTCTTTCCCAAGCGGGTTAAGGGGACATTCCGCACCACCAAGTGGTTCGTGATGGCGATCACCCTGGGGATCTATTACGGTGCCCCCTGGCTGCGCTGGGACCGGGGGGAGCACCTGCCGGACCAGGCGATCCTGCTGGATTTTCCGGCCCGGCGCTTCTATTTCTTCTTCATCGAGATTTGGCCCCAGGAGATCTACTACGTCACCGGCCTTTTGATCCTGGCCGCCCTGACCCTGTTCCTCGTGACCAGCGTCGCCGGGCGGGTGTGGTGCGGCTACAGCTGCCCGCAAACCGTCTGGACCGATCTTTTCATCACCATCGAGCGCTGGATCGAGGGCGACCGCAACGCCCGCATGCGCCTCGACAAGGCGACTTGGACGAAGGACAAGATCGTCAAGCGCGTGGTCAAGCACCTGATTTGGCTGCTGGTCGCCGTGGCGACCGGCGGCGCCTGGGTGTTCTACTTCGCCGACGCGCCGACCTTGGCGGGCCAGCTGCTCGCCTTCGAGGCGCCGCTGATCGCCTACATCTTCATTGCGGTCTTCACCGCCACCACCTACTTGCTGGGCGGCTTGGCCCGCGAGCAGGTCTGCACTTACATGTGCCCCTGGCCGCGCATCCAAGGCGCCATGTTCGACGAGAACTCCTTCCTGATCAGCTACCGGACCTTTCGGGGCGAACCACGGGGCAAGCACAAGAAGGGCGAGAGCTGGGAAGGCCGCGGTCACTGCATCGACTGCAACCAGTGCGTCGCCGCTTGCCCCATGGGAATCGATATTCGCGACGGGCCCCAGCTCGAGTGCATTCAGTGCGCGCTCTGCATCGACGCCTGCAACACGGTCATGGACAAGATAGACCTTCCGCGCGGCCTCATCGCCTACGAGACCGACCGGAATCTGGCGGCCGAGGCCCAGGGCTCCCACGCGCGGATCCGCCTGATCCGGCCGCGCACGATCATTTATGCCACCGGCATCGTCTTGGTCGGGCTGGTCATGCTGGCCACCTTGCTGACCCGTAGCGACTTGGACGTCAACGTGCTGCGCGATCGCAATCCGCTGTTCGTCACCCTGTCCGATGGCAACTTGCGCAATGGCTACACCATCAAGATTCTGAACAAGCAGTACGATACGCGCCATTTCGTCATCTCCACCGAAGGCTTGCCGGGCGCCGAGCTGTCCGGCGTCGGGCTCGGAGAGGGCAAAGAGCTCGATGTCGCGGTCGAGCCGGACAACCTGCGCAGCATCCGGCTCTTCGTGACTGCGCCGGCCAGCGAAATGACCAGCGAGTCCCATCCGCTGACCTTCGTGATCCAGGACCAGTCCGGTCCGGGACGGGTTACCAGCGAGACCACGTTCCGGGGGCCCGAGCGATGAGCGCGCGCCCCTTCGAGATTCGCGGCGGCCACGTTCTCGCCATGATGGTCGGTTTCTTTGCCGTGATCCTTTTGGTCAACCTCCTCTTCATCTACCTGGCGGTCGGCAGCTTCACCGGCATCGACACGGAACAAGCCTACCAGAAGGGCCTGGGCTACAACGACACGCTGCAAGCGGCTGAGAATCAGCGGGAGCTCGGCTGGGCGTTCAATGTGAATCACGAGGATCTTGGCGATCAACTGGACCTTTCCCTCCAGATTGTCGACCGCTATGGAAATGGAATCGAAGGGCTCGAGATCGAGGCCGAGCTGCGCCGGCCGACCGACGCCGCGCTCGACCGCGGGGCCGCGTTCACAAGATACGGCGGGGGTCGCTACGGCGCTTCTATTCCGCTACCCTCGCGGGGCAACTGGACCTTGCGCTTGACCGCCCGGCGCGACGGCCAGCCGGACTACAGATGGGAGAAGCGACTTTGGCTGAACTAGCCACGCTCCACTTCATGGTCGAGCCCATGGGCTGCCCGTCCTGCATCCGCAAGATCGAAGGCAGCCTGGAGGGACTCGAGGGCGTGCGCGCGGCCCGGGTCAACTTCTCCACCAAGCGGGTTGCCGTGGAGCGCGGCCCGGCTGGCCCCACGGAGGAGGCAGTGGTCGATTGCTTGGAGGCTAAGGGATTCCAGGCGGTGCCATTCGATCCGGAGCGCCTGCGCGGCGCCGGCGAGGCGGAGAACAAGTCCCTCCTGCGCGCGCTCGCGGTTGCCGGCTTCGGCCTTGCCAATGTCATGCTGCTTTCGGTTTCGGTCTGGTCCGGACTTGCCGGCGACATGGGCGAAGGGACCCGCGGCCTGTTCCACTGGATCTCGGCCCTGATCGCCCTGCCCTGCATCGCGGTGGCTGGCCAGCCCTTCCTTCGTTCGGCCTTGACCGCACTGGGCAACCGACAACTCAACATGGACGTGCCGATCGTGCTTGCCGTGGTCTTGGCGACCGCGCTTAGTCTTTACCGCACGGCGACCCACGAGGCCCTGGTCTACTTCGACGCCGGTCTCATGCTGCTGTTCTTCCTGCTGATCGGCCGGGTGCTCGACGGCCAGGCCCGGCGCAAGGCCCGGGACGTGGCGCAGAACCTGATCGCCTTCCGCGCCCGCAGCGCCCGCGTGGTACAACCGGACGGCAGTCACAAGACCTTGGCGATCGAGCAGATCCGCCCGGGTATGACCGTGGCCGTCGCGCCGGGCGACAAGCTGCCGGTCGACGGGACCATTGCCAGCGGCCGCTCGGAGCTCGACTGCTCCCTGGTGACCGGCGAGAGCCTGCCCCAGGCGGCACAGCCCGGCGACCAGGTCTATGCCGGGACGATCAACCTTTCGGGCGCCCTTACGGTCACGGTGAGCGCGGTCGACCAGGACACGCTGCTGGCCGAGATCGTGCGCCTGATGGAAGCGGCCGAGCAGCGCCGGGGCCGCTATCTGCGCTTGGCTGACCGGGCCGCCGCGATCTACGCGCCAACAGTCCATGTCTTGGCCGCGGTGACCTTCGCCGGCTGGCTGCTGCTGAGCGAGATGGGCTGGCAAGTCGCCCTGATGAACGCCGTTGCGGTCCTGATCATTACCTGCCCGTGCGCGCTTGGGCTCGCCGTTCCGGCGGTTCAGGTGGTCGCCTCGGGCCGGCTGTTCAAGCGCGGCATCCTAGTTAAGTCGGCCGACGGCTTGGAGCGCCTGGCCCAGGTCGATACGGTCGTCTTCGACAAGACCGGCACGCTGACCACGGGCCGCTTTCGCCTGATGAATCAAGGCGAGATTGCGCCGGACGAGTTGTACCAAGCGGCCGCGCTCGCGGCCAGTTCGCGCCATCCACTGGCCCGGGCGCTGGTGCGCGCGGCGGGTCCCGTGGTAGCGCTCGGCGAAACGCGGGAGGTCCCGGGCAAAGGACTGGCCGCCGAGAGCGACGCGGGCGAGCTCAGGCTCGGCAGCCGGGGATGGTGCGGCCCCGAGGGCGCGGACAGCGACGATCGGCGCTCCGAGCTGTGGTTCAGCCGGCCGGGCGCCCAACCCTTGCGCTTTGCCTTCGAGGACCAGATGCGCCCGGATGCTAAGGAAACGGTCGCCGCCCTGCGCGCGGCCGGCTGTGAGATCGCGCTCTTGTCCGGCGATCGAAGCGGCCCGGTTGGCGCCGCAGCCGAAGCGCTCGACATTGCCGATTGGCGGGCCGCCCAAAGCCCGGCCGACAAGATCGCCGCGCTGGAGGACTTGCGCAGCCAAGGCAAGTGCGTCCTGATGGTCGGCGATGGGCTGAACGACGCGCCGGCCCTGGCCAGCGCCCACGCCTCGCTTTCGCCGACCACGGCCAGCGATATCAGTCAGACCTCGGCTGACTTCCTGTTTCAGGGCGAGTCCCTGAGCCCGGTGCTGGAAGCCTTGGTCACGGCACGTGGCGCGCGGCGCCTAATGCTGGAGAATTTCGGCCTGGCCTTCGCCTACAACTGCCTGGCCGTGCCTATTGCCATGGCCGGTCTGGTGACGCCGCTGATCGCGGCGGTCGCCATGTCGGCCTCCTCGATCCTGGTAACCGTGAATGCCCTCCGACTGCACGGCGCCAGGAAAGAGACCGAAGCCCCCGCACGGGAGAAACCGGAATGGACGCCCTCCTATACCTGATCCCGGCCGCCCTGCTGCTCGGCTTGCTCGGCCTTTGCGGCTTTCTCTGGGCGCTCAAAAGCGGCCAGTTCGAGGACCTGGACGGTGCCGCCGTGCGGATACTGCTTGAGGACGAGGAAGCCCCCGGCGCGGACGATCAGGCTCAGGGCTCGACCAGCGCCCGATAGGCGTGCCAGGTGGCGTGGCCGATCAGCGGAAAAGTGATAATCAAACCTAGGTAGCCGGTTGCGATGCCGCACGCGGTCAGGGCCGCGATCAGGCACGCCCAAAGCAACATTGGCTTGAAGTTGCGCGCGGTCGCCCGCAGGCTCGTGATGATCGCGCTCATGACGTCCAGGTCTCGGGCCATCAGCAGCGGCACCGAGACGGCGCTGATGGCAAAGACCGCAAAGGCGATCAAGCCGCCCACCAGGCTGCCGACGATCAGCATCACCAGGCCTTTCCAGGTGAACAGCAGGGTCGGCACGAAGGCCTCGATCTCAGGAAAAGGCTCGGCGCCGAAGAACAGCGCGAAGAGCAGCATTGCGATGCGCACCCAGACCAGAAAGGCAATCAGCAGAGCGACCCCGACGAAGGCGAGTTGCAGCGGCGAATGGGTCGACACCAGGACGATCTCCTTGGTCTCGATCGGCTCGCCGCTCTCCAAGCGCCGGCTGAGCTCGTAGAGCCCGACCGCGAGCAGAGGCGCGACCAATAGAAAGCCAGCGGCCAAAGCAATCACCACCGAGGCCAGGTGGAGGGAGAACAGGCCTGCGGTCAAAACCCAGCTGACCACAGCGATCGCCAGCCCGTAACCGAGGCTGATCGAGGGCTTGCGCCAGAGGTCCCGCCAGCCGGCGGCCAGCCACGTCCAGGGCTCGTCCAATCCAATCTGTTGGATTTCCGGAAGGCGTCCGTGCGCGGCGCCGTGGCTTTGTTCCGAGGTCATCTCTTTAGGGCTCCTCGATGTCTTAGGCTTGCCACCAAACGTGGGTCGCCTTGAAGCTCCGTGCGGCGCTGCGGGCGGCCGGTTTATCGACGACGAAAGGCTGGTAGGAGCGGTCGATGATCATGATGTGATGCATCAGCCATTCCTTCAAGTAATCCAGCAGCTCTTGATTCACGGTCGGTACCGCGTCGGGCGAGATCTCGCTGAACGATTTGGCGATTTTGTGAATGTTGGCGGTGAAGTCCTTGTGCTCCTCTTTGTGGTCGACCAGCTCCGGGTATCCGCAGGCCGCCATGACCGCCTCCTCCCGACCGAAGTGATACTCGGCATAGCGGGTCAAGGCGAAGAGACACTGCCGCAAGATCTTGCCGTCGGCGCCGTCGTCGGCGTTCTCGGCGAGCTGGTTGATGATTCGGATCAGCGCCCGGTGATCCTCGTCCAGCTCGTTCAGGCCAACGCTCATGTCTTCCGTCCAGGTCATGAATGTCATGGCGCACTCGGCCTCCGATGCCGTGCTTGCTGAATCCGATCACCATGCCCCGGATCGACGGGGCTCGTCTTTGACTTGGATCAAATTTCGGCGCAGGATTGCCTGGAGCGACCGGACGACATTGCAATGGGCTGTGCCGGGTCATATGTCTCTTTTGTGAGGCTGACAGCGATGGGACACTCCACGTTATGACCAGCACGTTGAAAACCGCCGCGCCTAGATCGGGCGGCCCCGCCCTGGCCGATGCCAAGCCGCGGGCCGCCATGCCCGAATCGCCCTGCAAGGCTTGCGCGGCCCGGCACTTGGCGGTCTGCGGCGTGTTGTCGTCGGACGAGCTCTATCAGCTCACCACGATCCTCAACACGGTGGTGCTCAAGCCCGGTGAACAGCTGCTGTTCGAAGGCGACCCGGCGAAGTACGTCTTCAACGTCACCGCCGGCACCCTCAAGCTCTACAAGCTCTTGGCCGACGGTCGCTGCCAGGTGACTGGCTTCCTCTATCCCGGCGATTTTCTGGGCATCGCCAACCGGGAGATCTATGTGAGCAGCGCAGAGGCCGTCGTCGCCACCTCGCTCTGCCGCTTCCGCAAGGACCAGCTCGACGAGATGCTCAAGCGCTTTCCCCATATGGAACAGCGCATGATGACCATGGCGGCCGACGAGCTGGCGGCGGCGCAAGATCAGATGCTCCTGCTCGGCCGCAAGTCGGCGAAGGAGAAGATCGCCTCCTTCCTGCTGGTGCTGGCCCGCAAGGCAGCCCAGCGGGGCGAACAGGAGACCACGCTTCACGTCCCCATGAGCCGTGCCGACATGGGCGACTACCTGGGGCTGACCACCGAAACGGTCAGCCGCTGCTTCACCCAGCTCAAGACCGAGCGGCTGATCTCGATCCGCACCGGCGGCTACGTGGAGCTGCTTGACCGGGAGGCCTTGGAGGATCTGGCCGAAGGCATCTGAGGCCAAGCCGGCGGGTTCCTCCCTCCGCCCGATAAAACAACCCAGCCGTGGTTGTCCGACCCGGTACCCGCCGTGGACGTCAATTCGCATCCGAGAGCAGAGACCTTCGGCAATGCAGATCGTCGGCCAATCTTGATTCAGGTCAATGACCGCGCCCCTCCCCTGGCCCGAGGATCGGGTCACGATATGTGACCAGCGAATGCGAGGTTGAGATGAGCTTGAAGCGAATTCGCCTGACACTGGCTCGGGATACGGACTTTCCCCTCGGCAGCGACAGTCGCGGCTACGAGTTCGTCGCGCCCTTGCAGGCCGACGGCCACATCGACCCCGCGGCCTGGCGTAAGCATCGGGACGACTGCCGGGTGCGGCGCTTCTGGCCGGGCGAGGACGACGAGCTCGGCCACCTGATCCATACGCGCGGACGGCGTTGGGCTTTTCACTACGATCTCAAGGGGGCGGTTGACGACGACGAGACCGGCTACCGCTTCGACAGCCACGTCTTCAAGCCCGGCGAGTACGTCTCGATCCAAGAGCACGACGGTGCCCTCAGAACATTTCGCGTCGAGGCGGTGCGCGACTACGTCAATGGCGCAACCGACCTACGGGCCTAAGAAAAGGAAACGAACATGGCGATCAAGGACATTCTGCTGCATCTGGACCAAAGCCCATCGTGCGGCGATCGTATCCGCCTGAGCCTGGAGTTGGCGAGCGTGCGGGACGCCCATGTCACAGGGATTTACCCCGCGCTCGAGCCCCAATGGCCGGTCGAGCTGCACAGCCATATGGCCGCCGAGGTGCTTGACCAGCAGCGCCAGGATATCCGCGAGGCCGGCCAGGCCAAGGTGCAAGGCTTCGCCGGCGAGGCGCTCGAGGCCAACGTCTCGGCCGAGGGCCTGGTCGTGCCCTGCCAGGAAGGCGCGCTGGCCGCCGCTCTGGCGCGCCACGCGCGCTGCGCCGATCTGCTCGTGCTCGGCCAGTCGGATCCGGACGATCCGCTCTCCACCCCGTCCCATCTGGTCGAATCGGTGATCATGGCGAGCGGCTGTCCGACCCTACTGGTGCCCTACATCGGATACCGGGAAACGCCCGGCGAGCGGGTCATGGTGGCCTGGGACGGCGGCCGGGAATCGGCGCGTGCCGTAACCGACGCCCTGCCCTTCCTCAGCGCGGCCGAAAGCGTCATCCTGCTTCTGGTCGACGGCAAGAGCAAAGCCGCAAACGGCGAGGAGCCGGGCAGCGACCTGGCGCGCCACCTGGCCCGGCACGGCTGCCGTGTCGAGGTGCAGAGCGTCGAGTCCGGCAACCTGAGCATCGGCGACACGATCCTCTCGCGCCTGGCCGACCAGGCGGTCGACCTTCTGGTGATGGGCGCCTACGGCCATTCGCGCCTGCGCGAGCTGGTGCTCGGCGGCGTGACCCGGCACATCCTGGGCCACATGACCGTGCCGGTGCTGATGTCCCACTAGGGGTTCGGCGATCCCCTCAGCATCACCGGACATTAAGCACGGAGGTTTTGGCCCGGCCCATGACGCCGAAGGCGACGCTGCCGACCAAGAAGCGCTTGAGCCGGGACTTGCCGGAATCCGAGACCACGATCAGGTTATGCTCGGCCCCGGCCTCGCAGATCTGCTCGACCGGGTCGCCGACCCCGACCTTGGTTTCGGCGACCGGGATGTCGAGCTCGCCCAGCATCTCCGTGGCCCGGGACAAGACCTCTTGGGCGCGCCGCTGCCCCTCGTGGTCCCGGGCCACCGTGAACAGGGTGACCGTGCCGTTGCAGGTGTGTACCAGGACCGCGGCGCGGCGCACCGCTTCGAAGGATTGCTCCGAGCCGTCGGTGCAGATCATGGTGCCTTTGGCTTGAGTCACGCCGCGCGCCACCATGACCGAGCAGGGCGACAACATGGCGACCTTCTGGACCACGCCGGCATCCCAAAAGGAGCGGAACTCGCCCTGCCAGCGGCTCGGCTCGCCGAGGATCATCAGGTTGTAGGGGCCGAGCTCGTACTGATCCAAGATGCCGCTGACCACGTCGGGCGCGGTCTTGAGCTTGAGCACGATGGACTTGCCCTTGTCGTTGCGGTACTCGATCTTGTTGTCGCCCACGGGATCGCCCCAGACGTCGGTGTGGGTGTGGGTCGCATCCCACTCCTGCTCGCCGTGGCCCGCCTCCTTCAGGACTTCGAGCCCTTGCTTGAGATGGGTGATGCCCGGCAGTTCGAGCCCCCACTCCAGCATGTTTTGACGCGCCAAGCTGACCTGCAGGCCGCCGGTGCGCAGACCCTGATCGGTCGGGCGCACGTAGGCCAAGATGATATCGCAGTCCTCGTTGTGGCCGATATCGGCGGCAAAGCGCAGACCGGAGTAGGCCTCCTCCGAGCCGTCGATGCAGACCAGGATGCGAAAGCGCCTGGCGCGCCAGTCGCGCAGCTCGTCGGGCTCGCCCTGGGCGCCGATGTCGAAGCGCATGGAGCTAGACCCCCAAGAGCGGCCAGTAGATCGAGGCCGCGACCAGCATGACGACGATCGAGACCAGCACCATGCGCCAGCCGACATTGAGAAAGTCGGTGGTCTTGAGGTAGCCCGAGGCATAGACGATCGTGCAGGCCGGCGTACCGACCACGGTCAGGTAAGCGAAGGCCGAGGAGACCGCGGTGATGAAGCCGATGATGATCGGGCTCTCGCCCGCGACCGTCGCCATCTTGAGCACGATCGGCCCGAGCACCGCGACCGCCGCGCCGTTCGACATGGTGTTGGTGACCCCGGTGGTCAGCACCGAGACCGAGACCCACAGGCCGAGGCCCTGATCGGCGCCGATCGGCGCAAGGAGCTTGAGGAAGGATTCGGCGATCCACAGCGCGGCGCCGGTTTCCTTCATCTGCACGCCGAGCGAGATCGCCGCGGCATAGAGCAGCACGACTCCCCAATTGACCCCGGAGTTGAGATCCTCCCACTTGACCAGGCCGGCGACCAGGAAGGCCGAGGCGCCGAGGATCGCCACGGTGCCCATGCCGATGTCGCTCGACAGGAAGATCCAGGACAAAAGAATCAGGATGAAGAAGAGGATCGCCACCCAGTCGCCCGGCTTCATGGGCCCCTCTCGGCGCACCTGGGCGCGCAGCTTGGCGACCGGCCGGGTCAGATCTCGGTATTCCGGCTTGAAGGTCAGGAACAGAACCAGGGTGACCAGGGGCAACTGCAGCAGGAACATGGGATAGGCGAAGGTCATCCAGCGCAGGTAGTCGATCAGATAGCGCTGGGTCTCCGGGTTGGTCGGATCGTAAAAGAATTCCTTCCAATAGCCGATCATGATCGCGTTGCGCGCGCCGCCCGAGGGCGTGCCGATGCCGGCCACCGAGCAGCCGTAGCAGATCGAAAACAGCAGCACGGCCGCCAGGCCGCGCACCTTCTTGGTGTCCTCCGAGGTCAGCGAGATCAGGGTGATGCCGACCGGCAGCATCATGGCGGCCACCGTGTGCTCGCCGATGAACGACGCCATGACGCCCGAGACCACCGAGATGCCGAAGCAGATGTTGGTGGTCTTGGTGCCGGTCGCCCGCACGATCAGCCAGGCCAGGCGCTTGTCCAGCTTCTGCTTGACGATCGCCACCGCCAGCATCAGGGAGCCCATGATGAAGAGCACGGAATCGGTCATCAGGCTGCGGGCCACCTTGGTGGAATCGATCCCCAGCAAGAGGATCTGGCCGACCACGATCAAGAGCGCCACGGTCGGCAGGGGCACCGGCTCGGTGACGAACAGCACCGTCGCGACCACCGACATGGCGAGCACGATCATGCCTTCACGGCTTAAGCCTTCGGGCAGGGGCAGGGTCAGCATGAAGGCGCCGAGCGCCATGGCCAGGAAGAACCAGCGCTTTTCCCAGAAGTAATAGAGGTTGAACTGGGTGTGGATGACCAGCATGCGCTGGTAGCCCCGGCGGCGCACCCGAACCAACCACGCGCCGGTCGGCGGATGGGCCCTTAGGCTGTCCCTCACCAGGCTGATGTCAGCCACGATCCTTCACCCCCGCCCCCTCGCGGGCGCAGCGCCCGCTGCAAGTCCATTGTCCCACCGAAAGGTGAAGGAGCACAAGGGCTTGCTTGAAGGGGGCCAAGACTCTTGCCCAAAAGGAAACGGGGCGGCCAGAAGGCCGCCCCGTCACCGGTAAAGCTACTGAATTGCCAGGCTTACACCACCAGGGTGACGTCCTGGGGAACGTCGAGCGAACCCAGCGGGGTCGCCGTCGCAACGGTGAAGACGACCGCAGCGTCCACGAAGGTATCGCCGTTGGTGTCGGCGGCAACACCCACGAACAATTTGGTGCCCTGATTGTTCACCGCGAAGGCGATGTAGCTCTGGCTGACAGCCGTCGTCGGGATGCCAGAGAGCCCAGTCAGGAAGCTGTAGAAGCGGGTAAGGGCCCCGGTCACGCCAGGCGTGCTGGCGAAGGTGAAGCCGCCACCCAGAGCCTGGGGCGCCGAGATCGTGCCGGTCACCAGCTGGAGGCCGGTGATCGAGAAGCCCGAAACCCCGGTGATCGCGTTCAGGATCGTCGAGGGGCCGAAGAGCACGAAGCCCTCGAAGCCGCTGACGTCGAACTCGAAGACGTCGTCTGCACCCTGGTCGAAGGCCGGCGCCACGTCCGGGGTCGCCACGCCGCCACCGAAGTCGAAGATGTCGGCCGGGCCGTTGATCCGGAAGATGTTGTTACCGGATCCGCCTTCCAGCTCGTCGGAGCCGCCGCCGCCGATCAGGATATCGTCGCCGTCATCGCCGAACAGGTCGTCGTTGGCATCTTCGCCTTCTAGAAGGTCGTCGCCGCCACCGCCCGAAAGGGTATCCAGGCCGCCGGATCCTTCGAGATCGTCATCACCGTCATTGCCGTTGATGATGTCGTTACCGCCGCCGCCTTCCAGGAAGTCGCCGCCGGTTCCGCCAAGGATCGTCACGTCGTTGGTGTTGGCGTCGGCAAAGTCGATGTCCAGACCCGCCTCAAGCGCCGAGGCATCGGCCGACACCAGGTTAGGCGCATCAGCGAAATCGATAATGTTGTCGAGGGCGAAGTTGTTGGTGCCGGTGAAGACCAGACCCTCAAGCTCCGCGCCAAACAGATCGTCAAGGAAGTTCGCCGCACCCACGCCTGGGAAGAGGCTCGTGGGATCGTCCACGTTGTCGCCGATCGAGTTGATGTGCAGCTCCTCGACCAGGTCGATCGTCAGCGTGTCGACCTCGACTTGCTCCTGGCCGCCGGCAAAGGCGCCGACGCCGGCCTCGCGGCCGAACTCGATGTTGAAGGTGTCACTGGTGCCGCCAGCGCCGACCACATTGATCACCACGTTATCGACCGTCTCCGGAGACGCGCCCGGCGTGTTCACCAAGCCTGGCGTGCCCGTGAAGGCAATCGTGGTCGAAAGATCGACGCCGTCGAAGGTCGGGTCGGCACCGGCCGAATCCCACAGCTCGACGCGCTGGACGGGCATGGTCGGGTCGGCCGCGGCGAAGTCGCCGAGGTCGTAGTCGACGCCGCCCGGGCCAGCTGAGGCGAAGCCGGAGCCCAGAATTACAGTCGGAACGTTGAGGATGTTCTGGGGACCGCCGAGCCACGGCGAGGTCACGATTGCCTCGTTGTCGCCCGTGCCGCCGTCGACCGTGTCGGTGCCGTCCAAGCCAGCGCCGAAGAACAGCGCGTCGTTGGCCGAGCTGCCGTTGACCGAGACGCCCAGCGCCGGGTCGAGCGAAGCCCACAGGGTGTTGGTCGCCGCAGAGGCATCGAGGAACTCGATGTTGGTCAGCGGCGGACCGAAGGTGCCGGTGATGAAGGGATCGGGGATCACGCCAACTTGGGTGATCGCGTCACCCGACACGATCAGCGTGTGGGCCTCACTGGCAGGCGAAATCGGCAGGGTCGCGCCACCGGCAAAGGCGCCGGTGATGGTCGGATCGGAGCCGATCTGGTCGACCAGGTTCAACAGGCCGCCCGAGTTCAGGTTGATCGTCTCGAAGCCGCC
>JBCCGG010000016.1:0-113779 GCA_039029395.1 Pseudomonadota bacterium
CTCGGTTGCCCGATTCTTCTGGGCGTCAGCCGCAAGAGCTTCATCGGCCGCATCGCCGGCGAAGAGCGGCCCAAAAGCCGGGGCCCAGGCTCGCTTGCCGCCGCCCTGGCAGGGGTCGCGCGGGGCGTGCAGATCCTCAGGGTGCACGACGTGGCCGAAACATTGCAGGCGCTGGATGTCTGGCGCGCGATCGAGCAGGCCGCGCCCAAGACCGGTGCCGCAATTTAACCAAAAACCTGCTATAACCAGTGGTGGAACGAAGCCGGTTCGATTTACTTCAAGCAATTTGAAAGACTTAACTGGCAGCATGTAGGTTAACGCGCGACGAGGTACGGGGTGCACGCAGCATGACACGCAAGCTATTCGGCACAGACGGAATCCGGGGCACCGCCAATCAGGAGCCGGTCACCGCGACCACCGCCCTAGCGGTCGCCGAAGCCGCCGGCGGCCATTTCATGCGCGGTGATCACCGCCACCGGGTGGTGATCGGCAAGGACACGCGGCTTTCCGGCTACATGCTGGAGCCGGCCATGACCGCCGGCTTCACCTCGGTCGGCATGGACGTGGTGCTGCTCGGTCCCCTGCCAACGCCCGCGGTCGGCATGTTGACCCGCTCCTTGCGCGCCGATCTCGGGGTCATGATTTCGGCCAGCCATAATCCCTACCACGACAACGGCATCAAGCTGTTCGGGCCCGACGGATTCAAGCTGTCCGATGATGTGGAGCGCATCATCGAGGAGCGCGTGTCCAACGGCGGCACCCAGCACCGGGCCGCCGCGGCCAAGCTCGGCCGGGCCCGGCGCCTGGACGATGCGATCGGCCGCTACATCGAGTTCGTCAAGAACACCTTCCCGCGCCATCTGCGGCTGGACGGCCTGAAGGTGGTGGTTGACTGTGCCAACGGCGCCGCTTACCGGGTGGCGCCAAGCGTGCTGTTCGAGCTCGGCGCCGAGGTTGTCGCGCTGGCGGTCGCGCCCAATGGCTTCAACATCAACGAGAACTGCGGCGCGATGCAACCGCGCCATATGCAGGAGGCGGTCGTCCTGCACGGCGCCGATCTGGGTTTGGCGCTCGACGGAGATGCCGACCGCCTGATCTTGGCCGACGAGCAGGGCCACCTGATCGACGGCGACCAGCTTCTGGCGCTGATCGCCCAGAACTGGAGCCAGTGCCAGCGCCTGTCGGGCGGCGGTGTGGTCGGCACGGTGATGTCCAACCTGGGTCTCGAGCGCCACCTGAGCGGCAAGGGCCTGAAGCTGGAACGCACGCCGGTCGGCGACCGCTACGTGGTCGAGCGCATGCGCGCCGGCGGCTACAACGTCGGCGGCGAGCAGTCGGGTCACATCGTTCTGGCCGACTACAGCACAACGGGTGACGGCCTGATCGCGGCGCTTCAGATGCTGGCGGTGCTGGTCGAGGCCGGCGGTGCGGCAAGCGAGGTCATGCGCGTTTTCGACCCCTTGCCCCAGCTGATGAAGAACGTCCGGGTCGACGCCGGCGCCCCGCTGGAGGATCCCCGGGTGCGCTCGGCGATCGAGGACGGCGAGGCGACCCTCGGCAATGCCGGGCGCCTCTTGATCCGCAAGTCCGGCACCGAGCCGGTCATCCGGGTCATGGCCGAGGGCGAGGACCAGGGCCTGGTCAGCCAAGTGGTCGAGGGCATCGTCGAGACCATCCAAGAGGTCGCCGAGCCGGCGGCCTAGACCCTGATTGGATCATATCGAGGCGATATGATCCGATCTTGCGTTAGTCGGGCGGCGGCATGCGGTTCCAAGCATCGAGCGCGGCGATTTTGTAGGCCTCCGCCAAAGTCGGGTAGTTGAAGGTGTTCTCGACGAAATAGTCGAGCGTGCCCTTGAGGTTTAAAACCGCCTGGCCGATGTGAATGAGCTCGGTCGCGCCCTCGCCGACAATATGGCAGCCGAGCAGGCGCCGGGTCTTTAGCGAGAAAATCATCTTCATCATGCCTGTGTCGAGACCCATGATGTGGCCGCGCGAGGTTTCGCGAAAGCGCGCGACGCCGCATTCATAGGGGATGCCGCGCGCCTGGACCTCTTCTTCGCTCATGCCGACTGTGGAGATCTCCGGCACCGCGTATATGCCGTAGGGAAAGTATTCCGGCGGCTCCTGGGCCGGTGCGCCCAGGGCGTAGCAGGCGGCGATGCGCCCTTGCTCCATCGAGGTCGAGGCAAGGCTTGGAAATCCGATCACGTCGCCGGCCGCGTAGATGTGAGGAACCTCGGTTTGAAAGGTCGTCGGGTCGACCTTCAGACGGCCCCGGGAATCGGTCTCCAGACCGCAGGCGTCGAGATTGAGCGATTTCGTGGCCCCGGTGCGCCCGGCCGCGAAGAGCACCGCGTCGGCGCGCACGATACGGCCGTTTCCGAGATGAACGATGCACGGACCGCTGCCCTCGGGACGCTCGACCCGCTCCACCTCGCAGCCCAGACGCAGCACCATGCCGCGGTCCCGCAGCTGATGCTGGAAATCGGCGATCAGCTCCTGGTCGATGAAGTCGAGCATGGTCGTGCGGGGCTCGATCAAGGTCGTTGGCACGTCCAGCGCGGAGAAGATCGTGGCATACTCGACGCCGATCACCCCCGCGCCGATCACGGCCACATTCCGCGGAATCTGCTTGAGGTCGAGGATCTCGTCGCTGTCCAACACCCTTTGGCCATCGAAGGGAATGTCACTCGGGCGGTAGGGGGCGGTGCCGACGGTCAGGACGTAACTGTCGGCGCTGATCATCTGGATCTTCTCGTCGTCGCCCGTCACCTCGATGGTCTTCGGATCGATGAAGCGGGCCTTGCCCCGCAAGGTCGTCACCTGATTCCGGGCGAATTGATGCTCCAGCACCTCGACTTCGTGGTTGAGGGTGATGTAAAGCCGCTTCAGCAGGTCGGCCGCCGAGATGTCCTGCTTGACCCGATAGGCCCGCCCGTAAAAGCCGCGCTCACGCCACCCGGAGAGGTTCAAGACGGTCTCGCGCAGGGTCTTCGACGGGATCGTGCCCGTATGGACCGACACGCCGCCGACGCGCCGGCCCTTCTCCACGACCAGGACATCATGCCCCAGCTTAGCGCCCTGGATCGCGGCGCGGCGGCCGGCCGGCCCACTGCCGATCACGACCATATCGTAATGCTGCATCCCCCCTTCCCCACGGATGTTCCCCCGGCCTCTTGCGACTCTAGTACCATAGGGGTCGCCGGTTTTGAAATCCGCACGCACAATCAATCGCCTATGCCATCCCCGCGAAGCGAGAATGCGGCCTGTTTCCGCCGGCCGTTCGTGATAGGAACGGGGTTGAGCGAGCGATCGATCAGGAGGCTTAGGTGCAGGGACGGGTGCTGATCGTGGCCGGGTCGGATTCCGGCGGCGGGGCGGGGATTCAGGCGGACATCAAGACGGTGACCGCGCTTGGCGGATTTGCCATGACGGCGGTGACCGCGCTGACCGCCCAGAACACCCAAGGTGTGTTCGGCGTGGTCGGCATCGACCCGGCCTTCATCCGCCAGCAGATGGACGTCGTGCTGGAGGATATCGGCGCCGATGCCGTCAAGACCGGTATGTTGCACGACGCGCGGGTTATCGAGGCCGTCGCCGAAGTGCTGGAGCCGCGGGCGGGTGGCCTGCCAGTGGTGGTCGACCCGGTCATGGTCGCCCAGAGCGGCGATCCCCTGTTGGCCGATGACGCGCTCGAGACTCTGAAGCGGCGGCTGATCCCCCTATCCGACCTCTTGACCCCGAACCGGCCCGAGGCCGAGCGCCTGTCCGGTTTGACCATCGCGACGGTCGACGACATGGCCCGTGCTGGCCGCAATCTGTTGGACCAGGGCGCCCGGGCGGTGCTGATCAAGGGCGGCCACATGGAGGGCGAGACCTTGACCGACGTGCTGGTCTGGGCCGACGGCGAGGAACGCTTCGAGAGCCCGCGCATCGCGACCCGGCACCTGCACGGCACCGGCTGCACCCTGGCCTCGGCAATCGCGACGGGCTTGGCTCAGGGCCTTGGGCTGCAAGAAGCGGTCGAGCGGGCGCGTGCCTATTTGCAGGCCGCGATCAAAAGTGCGCCGGGTTTCGGGCGGGGAAGCGGGCCGATCAACCACGGCCACACGGTGCGTCGGGACGGCTAGACCACGCGACCGCGGTGCCGGCTCGCGGCGGCCAGGCCGAGCAGGCCGATGCCCAATAGCAGCAGAGAGGCGGGCTCGGCGACAGTGACCGGCGCGGCCACCGTGCCAAAGCTATAGAGGCCGAGTCGGGTCTCGAAATAGATCCCGCGACGCCCGGTCGTATGTACCACCATGTTGGGGAACTGGGGCAGGGCGCAGCCGCGGATCTGCAGGCACCAGTAATTGATGCCTGTTCCGATCCTCGGGTTCTGAAACAGCACGAAGCCGCTGCCGGCGGTGAAGTCGAACAGCAGGTCGGTCGCGGTCGCGCTGAGCGCGGTGCCCACGATCAGCAGCTCGGAGTTGTCGCCGCTGGCCGGGCCGAGCACAGTGAAGGTTCCGTTGGCGCTCAGGGTCAGATTCCAGTCGACGATGTTAGCCGCGGTAAGCGTGCCCTGGGTGCCGTCGGTCTCGATGAAGCCGCTGACGCCGCCGGTATTGATCGTTTCGTTGACCGTGAAAATCGTCGCCGAGGCGTTGCTGGTAAGTGCCACAATGGCAAGCAGGCCCGTGACGAGGCCTATAAGCGTCCTGCCGAACATCGATCTCTTCCCTTCCTGGGATGGCCAACTTCGAGCTGCCCCATACTGGCAAAAAAGCTTAAGAGATCGTATTGGATTTGATGGAAATTTGCGGCGATTGCCGGTCACACGATCGGCGCCCGGGTGGCCTCGGGCGTGCGCAGGAGATCCCCCAGAATGTCCAGCGCTTGCTCCAGGTGCGCACGGCTTTGGGCGGCTTGCAGGCAAATGCGCACGGCGTGAGGCACCGGTTGGCGGCCGACCGCGAAGACCTCGGCCGAGGCCAGGCCGACGCCGCGCCGGCGGGCGGCCGCGGTGAAGTCTTCTCTTCGCCAGGGCTCGGGCAGCTCGAGCCAGAGGTGAAAGGCATCGGGCTGTGTCGAGAGTCCTTCGGCCGGCAGGTATCTCCGGGCGAGGGCTTGGCGCGCCTGGGCTTCTCCGCGCTGCCACTGAGTGAGGCGCTTAGCCCGGCCATCGGCGATCAGACGGGCCGCTACCTCGGCCATGACCGGCGGCGCCATCAGGGTGCTGGCCCGCATCGCCGTGGTGATCCGTTCCAGCTTGGCGGCCGGCGCCTTCAGGAAGCCGATGCGCAAACCTGGCGCGACGCACTTCGACAGGCTGGTCAAGTAGATGCCCTGCTCGGGCAGCCGGTTCGTCAGCGGCGCCGGCCCTGGCTCGGGCAGAAAGCCGTAGACGTCGTCCTCGATCACCGTAACGCCGTGGCGCCGGCAGACCTCGGCGACGGCCTGGCGCCTCTCTTCCGACATAATCGCGGTCGTCGGGTTCTGCAGGCTCGGGATGCAGTAGAGCGCTTTGGCGCCGCTGCTGCGGCAGGCGGCGTCCAGGCCCTCAGGCGTCAGGCCCTCTTCGTCCATGGTCAACCCGTAGAGCCTGAGGTCGAGCAGGGAGGCGATCGTCTTGATGCCGTAGAAGGTCAGCTCCTCGGCCAGCAGAATGTCGCCCGGCCGGGTCGCGGCGGCGGTCGCCAAGAGCATGGCGTGCTGGGCGCCGGCGGTGACCGCCAGCTGATCGGCCTCGGCCTCGAGGCCGAACTGCTCCAGCCAAGCGACGCCGGCGGCCCGGTGGTGGGGGTGGCCGAGGCCCAGCTGGTAGTCCAGAAGATGGGGCAAGCCGCCCTCGGCGCTGAGCTCGCCGAGCGCCTCCGAGATCACGTGGTTCTCCGGGCTGTGAGGCGGAAAGTTGTAGGACAGGTCGATCAGGTCTGCACCGCCGGGGTCCCGGCGCGGCACCGGCGGCGCGTTGGGCACGGCGGCGCGCACGAATGTGCCCCGTCCGACCTCGCCTAACACCAGGCCGCGCTTTTCGGCTTCGGCATAGGCCCGGGTGATGGTGCCGACCGTGACGCCGAGCTGCCAGGCCAGATCCCGATGGGTCGGCAGGCGTGTGCCCGGGCTCAGGCGGCCGGCGGCGACATCCTTGGCAAGGCAGGCGACGATCGCCTTGTAGCGCGGGCCGCTTTGGCTTTGGAGGTCGGGCAGCCAATTTGTCATGGTGACAATACTTTCATTGACGAGGACAATTCTCTGCGTAAATTAGGACAATGCTTGCTATTCGGCAAGCCAAAATCGAGACAATGGATGAAGAAAATGAGTACAATCAGGACAGCCTCGGAAGGCTCGGCCGGTCTGGCGGTCTTCCATTCGCCCCGACTCAGACAAACGCGCCACCGCTCTGCTTTGTCCGGGATCCTGGCCACTCTGCTGCTTTGGCAGGAGCGCGCCGCCCAGCGCCGCGCCTTGCGGGCCTTGGATCCCCACGAGCTGGCGGACATCGGCGTCACCCGTGCCGCAGCCCTCAGCGAGGCGGAAAAGCCCTTCTGGCGCCCGTGAGCCAAGCCCGGCCAGACGTGAGCCCTGCGCCGCGGTCTCAAGCCGCGGTTCTGGCCGCCGCCTTGCTTGCCGTCGGTCTGTGGGGCGCGACGCCCCTGGTCACAAAGCTCGCGGTCGGCGAGCTGACGCCGCTGACGGTTGCTTTGCTGCGTACGGTGCTGGCCGCGACCCTGGCTCTGCCGGTGATCCTGCTGGCGCGCCTGGCGCCGCCGCGCGGGCTGCGCCCGACGCTCCTGCTCGGGATCTCGGCGCTCTGTGGCTTCGTGCTCTTTCCGTTGATCTTCACCTTCGGCCAGGCGCGCACTTCGGCCGGCCACGGCGCCTTGATCCTGGCCATCCTGCCGGTCCTGACCGGCTCGATCGCGGCCCTTCTGGAGCGACGCCTACCGGTCGGCCGCTGGTGGATCGGCGTGGTCTTGGCCGCGCTCGGCACCTGGCTACTGATCGGCCAGCGCCACGATTTGGCCGGCGGCGGGGCAACCCTGGCCGGCGATCTGCTGGTGCTCGCCTCGGCGCTGGCTGCTTCGCTTGGCTACGTGACGGGCGCACTTGCCCAGCGCGCGCTCGGCACCTGGCGGGTGACCTTCTGGGGCCTGGCGTTTGGCGGCCTATTGTTGTTGCCCCTGTTGCCCTTCGCGAGCTGGCCGGCGGCAGCCTCGCCCATCGCCTGGGGCAGCGTGCTCTACCTGGCCGGGCTTTCCTCGATCCTGGCCTACGCCGCCTGGTACTGGGCACTCGGCCAGGGCGAGATCGCGCGCACCGGTGTCATTCAGTTCGCCCAACCGGTGATCGGCGTGGTGCTCGCGGTCATCATCCTCCAGGAAAGCCTCTCGCCAGAGATGCTGATCGCGGCTGCTGCCATTCTGCTTGGCGTCGCGGTCGCCCGTTCCGCCCGATCCTGATAGAAGGAGATTGCTCATGACCCAAGAAATCGCGCTCTACCAGGTGGACGCCTTCGCCGAGCGTCCCTTCACCGGCAACCCTGCCGCGGTGTGCCCGCTCGAAGACTGGCTGCCGGACGAAATCCTGCAGGCGATCGCCATGGAGAACAATTTGGCGGAAACCGCCTTCATCGTGCCCGACGGGGATGACTACAAGCTGCGCTGGTTCACGCCGGCGATCGAGGTCGACCTTTGCGGCCACGCGACCCTGGCGAGCGGCTATGTGGTTTCGACCCTGCTCGAGCCGGGCCGCGAGCGCGTCACCTTCCATTCGCGCAGCGGGCCGCTCACGGTAGCCCGGGACGGCGAGCGCTTCGCGATGGATTTCCCGGCCCGCCGGCCAACGCCCTGGGACGCACTCGATCAGGTCGAGGCGGCGATCGGCATTCGGCCCCAGGCGCTCTTGAGCGCCGACAAGGGTCTGGCCGTCCTGGCAAGCCAAGCCGAGGTCCTGGCGGTCGTGCCGAATTTTCCAAGGATCGAGGCTCTGCCGGTCAAGGACGGCCTGATCATCACCGCGCCGGGCGAGGACTGCGACTTCGTCTCGCGCTACTTCGCGCCCCACGCCGGCATTCCCGAGGACCCGGTGACCGGCTCGGCCCATTGTGTGCTGACGCCTTATTGGGCTGAGCGCCTGGGCAAGAGCAAGCTCACCGCCCGCCAGGTCTCGGCACGGGGCGGCCAGCTCGAGGTCGAGGACCGGGGCGAGCGCATCGGCCTGACCGGCCGGGTCGCGCCCTATCTGGAAGGCAAGATCCGTGTCCCGCGATGAGGCGGTTATAGGCCCAGCGGCCGGCGCGGCCGACATAGCGTTGGCGCGCGCGCTCTTCGAGGAGTACGCCCGCTGGCTCGACTTCGACCTCTGCTTCCAAGATTTCGAGGCCGAGCTTGAGGGCTTGCCCGGCAAGTACGCGCCGCCGGCCGGCGGCATCTGGATCGCGCGTATCGCCGGCGAGCCGGCCGGTATCGTCGGTCTGCGGCCCCTGGAGCCGGGCATCTGCGAGCTAAAACGCCTGTGGCTCCGGCCCGGCTATCGGGGCGCCGGTCTCGGCCGGCGCTTGACCGAAACCGCGATCGCGGCGGCTAAGGCCCAGCGCTACCGGCTGATGCGCCTGGACACCATCACCTCGAAGATGGCCGAGGCCGGCCGGCTTTATGCAAGACTCGGGTTTCGCCCGGCCGAAGCCTACTATCACAATCCCCACCCGGAGGTCGCCTACCTAGAGCTCGACCTGACCGCTTGCGATCGGGAGGCGGCGCGGCTAAGCAGGTGACCTTGAACCAAAGTGGGGGAGAGGCATGGCCGAGCGCTATTTCGAGGATTTCACGGCGGGCAATATCTTTGAAAGCCGGGGCGTCACCCTTTCGGAATCCCAGATCCTCGACTTCGCGCTGACCTACGACCCTCAACCCTTTCATATCGAGCGTCCGGCCGCCGAAGCTTCGCCCTATGGCGGGCTGATCGCCAGCGGCTTCCAGACCCTGGCGCTCGGTTTTCGCATGTTCTACCAGGAGAACATCATCAACGCCTGCTCGATCGGCTCGCCCGGCATGGACGAGCTGCGCTGGCTCGCGCCGGTCCGGCCCGGCGACACCCTCTACAGCGTTGCCGAGGTGCTGGAGACCCGGCCCTCGCGCTCCAAGCCGGACCGGGGGTCCATGACGGTCGGCTTCACGATCAAGAATCAAGAGGGCGATGCGGTCATGACCTTCCGCACCACGATGATCCTGCTGAAGCGGCCGGACGGGGGCGCTTGAGATGGCCGGCGTCCAAGGGCGGGTCGCGCTGGTCACCGGCGCGGGCAGCACAGGCGGCATCGGCTTCGCGACCGCCAGGTTGCTCAAAGCCGCCGGCGCGAGGGTTGCGATCACCTCCACGACCGAGCGCATTCACGAGCGTCTCGAGGAGCTGGGGGACGGTTTCGCCCAGCCGGCCGACCTTACGGACCCGGCCGCGGTCGCCGGCCTGATCGCGGCGGTCGAGGGCGCGCTCGGGCCGATAGACATTCTGGTCAACAACGCCGGCATGGTGCAGGTCGGCCGGGACGAGCCCTCGCGTCCCCTGCACGAGACCACCGACGAAGGCTGGCGCTATGGCCTCGACATCAATCTTACCAGCGCGTTCTTGGCGACTCGCGCGGTGTTGCCGGGCATGATGGCGCGCAACTATGGGCGCATCGTGCAGATGTCCTCGGTCACCGGCCCGGTCGTTGCCATCCCCGGCAGCGGCGTCTACGCCGCTGCCGGGGATGGCATGCTGGGCCTCGCCCGGGGTCTCGCGCTCGAGGCCGGGCCCCATGGGGTCACGGTCAATTGCATCGGCCCCGGCTGGATCGAGACCGCTTCAAGCAGCGAAGCGGAAGTCGTTGCCGGCCGCCACACGCCAATCGGCCGTCCGGGCACGCCCGACGAGATCGGCCATGTCGCGGTCTTCCTGGCCAGCGAGGAAGCGAGCTACCTGACCGGCCAGCTCATCGTGGTCGACGGCGGCAACACGATCCAGGAGTACAAGGTAGCGCTCGAAGGGCAGTAGGGCGCGCTCAACTGGAGCGTCGTGGCAGGTTGATCGCGGCAACGCCCAGGATTGCCAAGAGCAATCCGACAGCGATCAGCGGCGTGATCTCTTCGCCCAAGAAGACCACGCCGAGCAGCACGCCGATGCCGGCGCGCAGATAGGCCTGGCTGGCCACGCCCAGGGAGCCGAGGGTTCTGACCAATCTGAAATAGATCAGCAGGGCAACGCCGGTGCAGAATATCGATAGCACGACGGCCGCCGCGATCGCGTGACCGGAGGGCCTGAGCGTCCAAGGCTGCTCGAGAAGCAAGCTGAGCGGGACAAGCACCCCGGCGGCCCAAAGCATCGCCCCCGCGGCGGTGACGCCGGCCGGCAGATGGGTGAAGCGTTTGCCGTAAATCGCCGCGCAAGCATAGAGGATGGCGCCGAGCAGGGCGGCCCCTTGGCCCGCAACCTGTCGGCCCAGGCCGGCCAGAGCGTCGACGCCAACGATGAGGACGACCCCGCAGAGCCCGAGGCACGCCCCGAAGAGCTTTGTGGCGTTGACGGCCTCGTGGCGGGTGAACAGCAAGGTGATGAAGAACACGAAAATCGGCGAGGTGGAGTTCAGCACGCTGGCCAGCGCGCTGTCGATGTACTGCTGGCCCCAGGCGAGAATCGTCCAAGCGCCGATGGAGTTGAAGAACGACTGCAGAAGCAGCCGGCGCCAGGTCTTGCCATCGCGCGGCAAGCGCTCTTCGCGCCAATGCAAGACCGCCAGGAGGAACAAGGCCGCGATGGAAACCCGCACGGCAATCAGGGTGATCGGCGGTATCTCCGCGACGGCGACTTTGATGAAGAGGTAGGACGATCCCCAAAGCAGCGCCAGCATTGCCAGCAGGCCCAGCTCGACAGAGAGGTTCGGCCGATCCGAGGCGTTCACGCTGGTCTGCACCCTTTCAATGAGGCCATGGGGTGGCGTCGGAGGCCACCATTGCATAATCCGAAGACCGGATGCTTCGCCCGGGGCCGAATTGTCGCGCTTTGTCGCCAGTTACTCCCGCAACCAGGCGCGCGGCTAGAATCCGCCGACCTTGTGTCCGAAGAACACCTTGGTCACGTCTTCCAGAATGTCCCAGGTAACGCGGCTGCCGTCCCGGGTTAGAATGCTATCGCCGGGTCCCAACTCACTCACCGCACCGCTGCCATGGTCTATGAGCCGGCACCTGCCGGACAGAATGGTCATGAGCTCGTCGCCTTGCTCGGTGCAGTCGAAAACGCCTTTGGTGCAGCGCCAGATCCCGAAACGGGTGGTGTGGCCCGGGCCACCCACGTCGAACCGTCCCGACGCCCGCGGGCTGCCCTCCTTGATCAGGTAGTCGCAGGCCGGGCTTTCGAAGGGCCAATCCTCCAGCGGCCCAACATCGTCGCCTGGCTTATAGGTGAGCATCGCGTTTCTCCGTCGACTCGTGGGCATAGCCGTGTTCACGGCGCTTCGTTTGGAACAATAAGGTCCGTCGCCTCTTGGCGCGAGAAGTAGTCGCTGCAGGCGCCCATGAACGTGCGGGTCAGCCGGCGCGGCTTGCCGCCGAGGTGACCCATCACGAGCTTGAGGGATCTTCGCGCCGGATCGGCGGTTCGGATCGGAACCGCGACGATCTTGTCGCCGGCATAGGTCAAGCTGGTCGACGGCCGCATGTTGAGGATTGTGCAGCCGATGCCCGCGCCGACCAGACTGCGCACCATCTCAGTCGTCGACGCGGTCGCGACGATCCGCGCATCGACCCCGTGGTCGTCGAGCAGGCCGCGGTAGTATGCGCTGGTGAACGGCAGGTCGAGCAGAACCAGAGGCACATTCGATAGATCCCGAAGCTCGACGACAGCCTGGGCGGCGAAGGGGTGGCCCTCGGGCAAGAGCAGGTAGGGCGGCGCCTCGATCAAGGTTTCGCATACGATCCCGGCGCGGGCGTTTTCGGCGACGAACAGGATCACGTCGAACGCGCCGTCGAGCAGGCCGCTTTGGGCCCGCTCGTTGTCGCACTCGACGAAATGCAGCGCGACGTCGGGATTGTCGCGCACCAGCGGCCCGACGATCTCAGGCATGAATGCCGGGGCGACCGGCGCATAGTAGCCGACCGAGATGCTGCCCGAGAGGGCGGTGCGCAGCTCCGCACCCTCGAGCAGCAGGCTGTCGTATTCCTCGATCAGGTGGCGGATCTTGCGCATCATCGCAACACCCGTGGCGGTTGGGGCAATTCCCTTGGCCGGGTAGCGCTGCACCAACTTGAGCTCGAACTCGGCCTCGACCAGCTCGATGGCGTTCGAGATCGCAGAGGGCACAACGTTCAGCTGCTCGGCGGCCCGGGAGATAGACCCCTGTTCCGCCGCGACCAGAAAGTATCGCAGCGCTTTGACCGAGACGCGCATTGGCAGGCTCCTGAGCGGCATGCCATAACATCGAATTATCAGATGTTATTAATCATAAAGTTCTGTTTTTCAAGCCTTATGCCTTGTGACACGGTTGGCCTGAACCTTTGGCTGGGAAGATGTCATGGCAATTGAGGGCACCCCCGGGGACCCGCGCGCCAACCGCGACGGCGGTGTTTCACGTCACTGGCATCATCGCCCGTTGGTGCCGGTGGAGAACTCGCCTCTCTTCGCCTGGCCGCTCGACCCGCTGAGAATGTTCCGCTGGATTGCCCGGCGGTGGCTTAACCTCGCGGAGAACGCAATCCTCGTGGTCGTCGCGCTGGTGTCCTGGTTCTGGTTCCAGCCGCCGCTCGAGGTCTCGAAGACACTGTCCGTCGGCTGGATTGCGGAGATCTATATCCGCAACCTCCTTCTGATAACGATCGTGGCCGGCGGCCTACATCTCTACTTCTACACCTTTCGACGACAGGGCCAGCGCCTGCGCTACGATTGCCGCGATCTGGCGCCCCGCCGCGGCAGCTTTACCTTCAACAGCCAGCTTTGGGACAACGTCTTCTGGACGCTCGCCAGCGGCGTGGCCTTTTGGACGGCCTACGAGGTGCTGATGTTTTGGGCCATGGCGAACGGCTATGCCCCGATCCTGGCCTGGAGCGGAAATCCGGTTTGGTTCATTGCGCTGTTCTTCCTGACCCCGATGTGGATCTCGGTCCACTTCTACTGGGTTCACCGTTGGCTGCACTGGCCGCCGCTCTACCGGCTGGCCCACGCGCTGCACCACCGCAACACCAACGTCACCCCTTGGTCGGGCCTGTCGATGCACCCGATCGAGCACCTGATCTTTTTTTCATCCGTGCTGATCCACTGGGTCGTCGCCGCCCATCCGATCCACATTCTGTTCCACATGCAGCACCAGGCGCTGACGGCGGCGACCTCCCACACGGGCTTCGAGGGCATTCAGCCCAAGGACAAGACCCGCCTCGCGCTCGGCACCTTTCACCACCAGATGCACCATCGCTACTTCGACTGCAATTACGGCAATCTGGAGGTGCCGTTCGACAAGTGGCTCGGCTCCTTTCACGATGGGACCGAGGAGTCCCACGGGGCCTTCAAGGCGCGCAAGCGCCGCTTGATGGCCCAGGCCGCTGGGCGGCGCTGAGCGGGGCCTAGACTCCTACATCGGCCAGACCCACAGAATCATCGGCACTGCGACCAGCAGCACCAGGATGTCGAGCGGCAGGCCGAGGCGCCAGTAGTCGGCGAAGCGGTAGCCGCCGGGGCCCATGACCAGCAGGTTCGACTGGTGGCCGATCGGCGTCAGATAGGTCGAGGAGCTGCCGACCGCGACCGCCATTAGGAAGGGGTCCGGGTTGGCGCCCAGGCCGGCCGCGATGGTCAGGCCGATGGGCGCCATGAGGACGGCGGTGGCGGCGTTGTTCATGACGTCCGACAGCAACATGGTGACGATCATCAAGACGCCGAGTAGCAGCCAGGCCGGCGCCGCCGCGCCCAGCGCCAGGATCGGCGCGGCGATCACCGCGCTGCCGCCGGTCGCCTCGAGCGCCTGGCCGACCGGGATCAGCGCGGCGAGCAGCACGATGACCGGCCACTCGATCGATTCGTAGATCTCGCGCAGGCGTATCTGCCCGCTCAGCGCCAGAACCGCGACCGCGCCGACGAAGGCGACCGCCGGATGGGCCAGGCCGAAGGTGGCGAGCAGCACGGCGGCGGCGAAGACCCCCAGCACCACCGGCTTGCCGGCGCGCCCGTCCAGCTTGATGTCGCGCCCGGCGAGCGGCAGGCAGCCGAGCGCTGTGAGCGCATCGGGCAGGGCGACCCGCTCGCCTTGAAGCAGCAGCACGTCGCCGGTCTTGAGCGGCACGTGACCGAGGCGCTCGACGATCGGCTGGCCTTGGCGCGAAATGCCCAGCAGATTGACCGCGAAGCGGGTGTGCAGACTCATGGTCTGTGTCGTGCGGCCCTCCAGGCGCGAACCGGGTGCGATCACCGCCTCGACCAAACCGACCCGTTTGGAGCGCAGGTTGCTGGCGGTCATATCGGCGCCGCCGATGATCTCCAGCTCGGCGGCCTGCACCACCTGCTCGAGCGCCTTGGTGTCGGCCTCGACCATAACGATATCGCCGGATTGGAAACGCAAATAGGCCGAAGGCGCTAGCATGCGGTCGCCCCGGCGCTCGAGCGCGACCACCGAGAGATCGTCCTGGGCCAGCTCCTCCAGCTCGGTGACCCGATGGCCGACCATGGGCGAGCCCTCGGGGATCTTGAGCTCGACGATGTAGTCGCCGATGTCGAACTGGGCCTCGATCTCCTCGGAGCCGTCCCGGTCCTGGGGCAGGAGGCGCCAGCCGACCAGGCCGATGAAGAGCACGCCGACAATGGCGACCGCCAGGCCGACCGGTGCGAAGTCGAACAGCGCGAAGGGCTGGCCCAAATGCTCTTCACGCACGCTTGCGATGATGATGTTGGGCGGCGTGCCGATCAGGGTGATCAGCCCGCCCAGCAGCGAGGCGAAGGAGATCGGCATAAGCATTTGGCTGGGCGCCCGCTTGGCATCGGCCGCCACCTTGAGCGCGACCGGCAGCATCAGGGCGAGTGCGCCCACGTTGTTCATGAAGGCCGAGCAGAGCGCGGTCAGCGCGGCGATCGCCAGGACCTGGCGGCTCGGTTGGCCGGCCATGCGGCCGAGCTGGCGTGCCGCGCTCTCGATCAGTCCGGAGCCTCGCAGGGCATGAGACAGAATTAGGATCGCTGCCACGGTGACCACCGCTGGGTGGCCGAAGCCGGCGAAGGCCTGGCCGCCCGGCACCACGCCAACTGCAACCGCGGCCAGAAGCGCCAGCACGGCGACCAGATCGAAGCGGATGCGACCCCAGATAAAGCCGGCCAGGGCGCCCGCGAGGATCACCAGGATGAGCGATTGATCGAGCGTCATGGCTGCAAGGAAGCACGTCCGAAGCCGCCCTTGGCAAGCCATTTCTGGTTTATGCCGCACTGCATTGACGCACTGCAGCATAAAGCCTAGTATCGCGCTCCCCAACCCCTCCCGCCGGGTCCCGGGCCCGGCACACGGCTCCAGCAAGGACGGTATTTCCGATGACCGCCTCGGCGCCCCTTCGGCCGCAGATCCGGCCGAGCGACCCGCGATTCTCCTCTGGCCCGACCGTCAAGCGGCCCGGCTGGACCCCAGATGTGCTCCGCGACGCCGTGCTCGGCCGCTCCCACCGGGGCCGGCCGGGCAAGGCCAAGATCAACCAGGTGGTGGAACGCTCGCGCGCCCTGCTGGGCCTGCCGGATGACTACTTGCTCGCGATTATGCCGGGCTCAGACACCGGTGCCATGGAGGCCGCGCTTTGGTCGCTGCTGGGCGCACGCGGGGTCGACGTCTTGGCCTGGGAGTCTTTCGGCAAGGGCTGGGCCGGCGACGTGCAAAAAGAGCTCAAGCTGGACGACCTGCGGGTCCTCTCGGCTGACTACGGCGCCTTGCCGGATCTCGGCCAAGTCGATCCGGCGCGCGACTGCGTCTTCACGTGGAACGGCACCACCTCGGGTGTTTGCGTGCCCAACGGCGCGTGGATCGCCGACGACCGCCAATGCTTGACGATTTGCGACGCCACCTCGGCGGTCTTCGCCATGGCGCTGCCGTGGCGCAAGCTCGACGCGGTGACCTGGTCCTGGCAGAAGGCGCTGGGCGGCGAGGCCGGCCACGGCATGCTGGCGCTCTCGCCGCGCGCGGTCGAACGCCTGGAAAGCTACCGCCCGCCTTGGCCCCTACCCAAGCTGTTCCGCCTGACCAAGGGCGGCAAGCTCAACGCCTCGATCTTCGAGGGCGCGACCATCAACACGCCCTCCCTGCTGTGCGTCGAAGATGCGCTCGATGGGCTCGCCTGGGCCGAAGAGGTCGGCGGCGGCCCGGCGCTGATCGCCCGCTCCCAGGCCAATCTGGCCTTGGTCGCCAGCTGGATCGAAGCTTCCGACTGGGTCGACTTCCTGGCGAGCGACCCGGCGAGCCGCTCTTCGACCTCGATCTGCCTTAAGATCGTCGATCCCTGGTTCCAAGGCCTTCCGCCGGCGGCCCAGGCGGCAGCCGCCAAGGCGGTCGCCGCGTTGCTCGAGGATGCCGGCGCCGGCTACGATTTGGGCAGCTACCGGGACGCGCCGCCGGGTCTGCGCCTGTGGGGCGGCCCGACCGTAGAGGCCGGCGACATCGAGGCGCTGCTACCTTGGCTCGACTGGGCCTTCGCCCAAGCCAAGCACGACCAAATGGCCGCCGCCTAAAGGATAGAGACATGCCGAAGGTTCTGATTTGCGACAAGATGAGCCCGCTCGCCGAGCAGATTCTGCGCGAGCGCGGCCTCGAGGTCGAGGTCGCGACCGGCCTGGCGTCCGAGGCTCTGACCGAAAAGCTGGCCGGGGTCGAGGGCATGGTGATCCGTTCGGCGACCAAGGTGACAGGCGAGATCTTGGCCGCCGCGCCGGACCTTAAGGTGGTCGGCCGGGCCGGCATCGGGGTCGACAACGTGGACGTGCCGGCCGCGACTCAGCGCGGCATCGTGGTCATGAATACCCCCGGCGGCAACGCCATCACGACCGCCGAACACGCCCTAGCCCTGCTGCTTGCCCTGGCCCGGCGGATCCCCGCCGCCGACCGCTCGACCCACGCCGGCAAGTGGGAGAAGTCCCGCTTCATGGGGGTCGAGCTGACCGGCAAGACTCTCGGCGTGATCGGCTGCGGCAATGTCGGCGCGGTGGTCGCCGACCGGGCGCTCGGCCTCAAGATGCGTGTCGTCGCTTACGATCCATTCCTGTCGAACGACCGGGCCCGGGACCTTGGTGTCGAGAAGGTCGAGCTCGACGACCTTCTGGCGCGCGCCGATTTCATCTCCTTGCACGTGCCGCTGACCGATCAGACCCGGGACATTCTGGACGCCGAGGCGCTTGCCAAGACCAAGCCGGGGGTGCGCATCGTCAACTGCGCGCGCGGTGGTCTGGTCAACGAGAGGGACCTCAAGGCGGCCCTGGAGTCGGGCCACGTCGCCGGCGCCGCGCTCGACGTCTATCTGGAGGAGCCGGCCCGGGAGAATCCCCTGTTTGGCGTCGATCAGGTCATCGCGACGCCCCATCTGGGCGCCTCGACCAACGAGGCGCAGGAAAAGGTCGCGGTTCAGGTCGCCCAGCAGATCGCCGACTACCTCATGACCGGGGCGATCACCAACGCGCTCAACATGCCCTCGGTGACGGCGGAGGAGGCGGTGCGCCTGGCGCCTTACATGACGCTTTGCGAGCAGCTCGGCTCCTTCGCCGGGCAGCTAACCCGCTCGGGCCTGCGCGGCGTCACCATCGAGTACGAGGGCCAGGTCGCCGGGCTCAATACCCGGCCGCTGACCCAATGCGCCTTGGCCGCCCTGCTGGCGCCCATGCTCGACAGCGTCAACATGGTCAACGCGCCGATCATCGCGCGCGAGCGCAACATCGAGCTGCACGAGATCAAGCACGACCGGGACTGCGACTTCCAGACGATGGTGCGCCTGACCGTGGTCACCGAAGTGCAGGAACGCGGGGTCGCCGGCACCCTGTTTGGCGGCAACCGGCCGCGCCTGGTGGAGATCAAGGGCATCCCGATCGAGGCCGAGCTGGCGCCCCACATGCTCTATGTCACCAACGAGGACAAGCCCGGCCTGATCGGCGCGCTCGGCACCACCCTCGGCGATGCCGGTTACAACATCGCGACCTTCCACCTCGGCCGCGCCACGCCCGGCGGCGAGGCGCTGGCGCTGATCGAGCTCGACGAAGCGGTCGCGCCCGAAGTGCTGAAGGTGGTCGAGGGCTTGCCGCACATCAAGCAGGCCATGCCGCTCAAGTTCTAGACGGCGAGACGTAAGGTGGGTGCTGGTCGGACCAACCAGCCCCGGGCTAAGGCTCAGCGCTGCCAAACTCGCAGCAGTGTGGAAGCTTTTGGCGATTTGTCGTATGTTTCCAGACGTCCTGTGTTGAGCAAGGAGGGTTGCTCCGATGCCGACGCACCACCTTCGGGAACGGGAAATGACCGACCGCGAGAGCGCGCGTCCAATGGGTATGAGACAGAGAATTCGCCGTCGGCTTGCCGCGAGCGTGGCGCTGGTCGCCCTCACTGCCGCTTGCGCCCAGGCGCCCGAGCCGGCGGCGAGCGAGGAGACCGGCAGCCAGGAGGAGCCGATCAAGGTGACGATCGGCGGCTACTACCGAAGCGGCTTCGTGGTCGGCCAGTAGGCTCCTAGCCCGCCCGGGCGACCGCTCGTCTGGCCAGCGCGGTCATGCGCTGAACCAGAAAGATCGACAGCAACACCGCGGCGGCGAAGACGTAGATCCCGGCGTGCAGCTCTACATCGTCGATAAAGGAAACCTGGATCGCTGCGACGATAAAGGCGATCACGAAGACGTCGAGCATGGACCAGCGGCCGAGCGCTTCCATCCAGCGGAGCGAACGCGCCAGATTGGCGCTGCTGGCGTCGACCAGGTACCAAAGGAAGAGCGCCAGGATCAGCTTGCCCAAAGGAAAGAGGATCGAGAAGACCGCGATCAGGACGAAAAGGGCGTAATTGCCGTTGGCCCAGAGTTGGCCGATGCCCTCCAGGATCGAGAATCGCTCGGACAGGAAGATCAGGCGCTCCACGGTCATGATCGGCAGCATCCAGCCCAGGATTAGCAGCAGGATGTTAGCGACGATCGCCCAGCCGAGCACACGGTCCGGGCCGTCGGCGGTCGCGGCGAGGGATCTGGGGTGGATCGGCGGCTCGCTCATGACGGCACTACTACAGCCTTGACCCAACCAGCGCTAGTCCTTGCCGCCGGCTCGAAAAGCGGCTATTCGAAGGCCCCAAATCTCAGCGCGACCGAGAGATCTTTCCCCTGGCCATGACCGACGACAGCGACAAGGCCCTTCTGCCTGCCGGTCTGCAGGACACGCTGGCGCCGCTCGCCGCGCGCGAGGCGGGCGCGCTCGAGCGCCTGATCGGGCAGTTCGAGCTGCGCGGCTACGAGCGGATCAAGCCGCCGCTCCTGGAATTCTAAGAATCGCTTCTGGCCGGCGCCGGCGCCGCGGTCGCCCAGCAGACCTTCCGCCTGATGGACCCGATTAGCCAGCGCATGATGGGCCTGCGCGCCGACATGACGCCTCAAGTCGCGCGCATTGCCGCCTCGCGCCTGGCCAAGGCACCCCGGCCCTTGCGGCTCTGCTACGCGGGTCAGGTCTTGCGGGTGCGCGGCGGCCAGCTGCGCGCGGCGCGCCAGTTCGGCCAGGTCGGCGCAGAGCTGATCGGCGCCGGCCACCTGCTGGCCGATGTCGAGGTGGTGAGCCTGGCGGCCGAGGCGCTGCAAGGTCTCGGCATCGAGGCGCTCTCGGTCGATCTCACCCAGCCGACGCTGGTGTCCGATCTGGCGCGCGACTTGGGTTTCGCGCCGGAATCAGTCGCGCTGCTGCGCGAAGCGCTCGACCGCAAGGACGCCGCGACGGTGCAGGCCGCGGCCGGCGAGAAGGCCGGCATTTTCATCGCCCTGCTGCGCGCCGCGGGGCCGGCCGAGCGTGGCCTCCGTGCGCTCAAGTCCCTCAGCCTGCCCAAGCCTGTCGCGGCCCAGGTGGGCCAGCTGGCCGAGGTGGTCGCGCTGATCGCCGAGGCGCTGCCTGGCCTTGCGATCACCATCGATCCGGTCGAGCACCGGGGCTTCGAGTACCAGACCGGGCTTAGCTTCACCTTCTTCGCGCCCAAGGTGCGCGGCGAGCTCGGCCGGGGCGGCCGCTACCGGGCAAGCTCGGTTGGCCAGGGCAAGGAGCCGGCGACCGGCTTCACGCTCTACATGGACACCATCATGGGCGCCTTGCCGCCGGGCGAGCGCCGGCCCCGGGTCTATCTGGCGCCGGACGCCGGTCGCACGCGGGCCCGGGCGCTCCAGGCCGAGGGCTGGGTCACGCTTGGCGCGACCGACCCGGCAGCCGATCACTGGGCCGAAGCCAAGCGTCTGGGCTGCGGCCACATTCTAAGCGGCGAAGAGCTGGAAGAGCTTTGAGGGGAACGTAAGACTATGGCCAATGTTGTCGTGGTGGGCTCCCAATGGGGCGACGAGGGCAAGGGCAAGATCGTCGACTGGCTGTCCAGCCGGGCCGAGGTGGTGGTGCGTTTCCAGGGCGGCCACAACGCCGGCCACACCCTGGTGGTCGGCAACGTCACCTACAAGCTCTCGCTGCTGCCCTCGGGCGTGGTGCGCGGCGGGAAGCTGTCGGTCATCGGCAACGGCGTGGTGGTCGACCCCTGGGCGCTAATCGAGGAGATCGGCCGCCTGGAGCAACAGGGTCTCAAGGTCACGCCGGACAACCTCATGATCGCCGAGAGCGCGGCCTTGATCCTTCCGATCCACGGCCAGATCGAGAGCGCGCTGGAGGAGGCGCGCGGCGCTGGCGCGATCGGCACCACCCGGCGCGGCATCGGCCCGGCCTACGAGGACCGGGTCGGCCGGCGCGCGGTGCGCTTGTGCGACCTGGCCGATCCCGAGGCCTTGGCCCAGCGGGTCGACGCTCTTTTGCTCTACAACAACGCCGTGTTGCGCGGCCTGGGCCAGCCGGAGGTCGCGCGCGACGAGCTGATCGCCGCGCTCCAGGAGATCGCGCCCCGGGTGCTGCCCTTCGCCGGGCGAGTTTGGGAGCGCCTGGCCGAGATCAGGCGGGCTGGCAAGCGTATCCTCTTCGAGGGTGCCCAAGGCACCATGCTCGACATCGACCACGGCACCTACCCCTTCGTGACCTCCTCGAACACCGTGGCGGGACACGCGGCCGCCGGGGCCGGCATGGCGCCGGGCGCGCTCGACTACGTGCTCGGCATCACCAAGGCCTACACCACCCGGGTCGGCGCCGGGCCCTTTCCGACCGAGCTAACCGACGCGGTCGGACAGGCGCTCGGCGAGCGCGGCCGGGAGTTCGGCGTGGTGACCGGCAGGAAGCGGCGCTGCGGCTGGTTCGACGCGGTGATGGTGCGCCAGGCGGTCAAGGTCGCCGGCATCGACGGCATCGCGCTCACCAAGCTCGACGTGCTCGACGGCCTGGAGGAGCTCAGAGTCTGCACCGGCTACCGCGTCGGCGGCGAGACCATCGACCACCTGCCGGCCCAGAGCGACCGCCAGGCCCAGGTCGAGCCGGTCTACGAGACCATGGAGGGTTGGCAGGACAGCACCCAGGGCGCGCGTTCCTGGGCGGGGCTGCCGGCCACCGCCGTAAAGTACATCCGGCGCATCGAGGAGCTGATCGAAGCGCCGGTGGCGCTGCTCTCGACCAGCCCGGAGCGGGAGGACACGATCCTGGTGCGCGATCCCTTCGCAGATTAGAGTTGCGGGCTGTTTCGAAGGTGGGCCGCTTCGACAAGAATTGCTTTGCCCCTGGCCAAAGACGTGATCGGCAAAAAGTCTGGCGGATCTCAGTTGACCGAACGCGCGTCACGTTGCACGGGCACTTGGGTTGAAACAAGCATCATGGAATGGGCCATGGCGGAGCGCTTCGAGACCATTCTTGAGACCGAGCGCCTCCTGTTGCGGCGGTTCGTACCCGAGGACGCAAAGGCGATGGAGGGCATATTTTGCGATCCGGAGGTGATGTATTTCGAGGACGTTGAGAGCCCTGAATGGGTGCGCGCATGGCTTAAGCGGATGATTGAGGAGTGCTACCCGACATGGGGTTTTGGAATGTGGGCCGTTCAAGAAAAGGCTTCCGGCGACGTGATCGGATATTGCGGCTTGAGCCGATTTCCTGACCGCTGTGAACCCCATGAGGCCGAGCTTGGCTATCGATTGATGCGCAAGCATTGGGGCAAAGGGATTGCGACCGAGGCCGTCCGGCCCACATGCGAGTTTGGATTGAAGGTATTAGGCCTGTCTCGCATCGTCGCAATGATTGACCCGGGCAACACGGCCTCTCTCCGGGTCGCGCAAAAGCTTGGCATGCGGTATCAGAGGGAAGTCATGTTTGATGGCTACACCCACCCAGATCATCTCTTTGCGCTCCCATAAACTATTCAGACGACGGTCACGCTCGGCTGTGCGGGGCCGCGCTCGAACAAAGCCGAGCGCGTCGGTTTTGCCTAAGATCGCTGATCATTTGGGGCTTCTTGATCGCGTGCTCTTCGCCTATTGGCTTGCGCCCTGCACGCGAATGAACACGTAGGTGAGGCCGAGCGCGGCTTTGTCCTTGACCGAAACGCTGACCTTGGCCTCGGGCAGCTCGTAGCGGGTTAGGGCAAAGTAGTCCGGGTGGTTGACGCTCTTGTCTTCGTGCTGTGTCGCCTGATCGCCGAGACAGTCGCCGACCCGGCTGACGAAGCTGTCGAAGGTGTTGTAGGCCTCGCTCGCTTGATGAGGAAACTCCCACGCGCAGCGGTAGAGGTTGCCGTTCAATCCCTTCATCACCCGGCAAGAGGCCGCGCCGGAGATCTTCATGGCGGCTTCGCGTGCACCGCCGTCCTGCGTTTCCGCCGTGATCTCGACAAACTGTGTGCGCGACTGATCGACCAGTTGCTCGATTTCGGCGCAGAGGTCCTGCGCCCGAGCGGCCCCGCTCGCGGTGAAGAGGACCATGATCGAAAGGCTCAGCGTCAAGCGCCGCAGTGGTTGCACTCTCTTGGTTGTCCAGGCACCCATATCGGCGTTCCTTGGATTGGGCTGGGTCCTTTTGACACATTAGTCGTTAGAAAGGCCCGTGAACAGGCGGCTTATCAGCCCGGACATGTCGCCCGAGGTCTCGGTCGGCGGGATGAGGCCCGGCGCCAAGCCGGCGGCCGTCAGGCGTTCGATCAAGCCCGGGTCCTTGCTGAAGACATGCACCGGCACGGCCCATCTGGCATCCGGCCCGCTGATGAGGGCGGGCGGCTGGTGGTCGCCCAAGACGAGGACGATGCCATCACCAGGTGCGCGTTGCCGCAGGAAGCCCTCGAGCCAAGTGAAGTTGTGTTTGACAGCCCGCAGATAGGCCGGACCAAGATTCTGCCATTCGGGCAGATCGGCCAAGGCCTCAGCGAGCGCGGATGGATCGTAGGGCGTGGAGCCCGCCATGCGTGACCAGTCGGGCTGATAGGGCGGCGTGGGCGCGAAGGGGATATGACTCATGACGCTGGGGAAGACCACGAGTAGGGGCGGGCGCCCGGTGGGCACGATCTCAGTTCGGTAGAGTGTCTCCAAACTGGCCTGATCGGGGATCGCCCACCAGCCGAAGGCCGGGCCCTGGTAATCAAGCGCCTCGGCGTCGAGGATCTCCTGAAAGCCGAGCGTCTTGCCCTCCGGCCAGTGGGACTTCAGCCCAGGCATCAGCGCGACAGTGCGGTAGCCGGCCGTTACAGCTTGGTGCAGCAGGGTCTCGCCGGGTGCCGTCAGGACCTGACGGTATCGGCCCTCGTCGCGCAACATGCGGCCGGTCAGAAGGCTTCCGTGAGATAGCCAGGAGCCGCCGCCGAAGGTCGGTGCCTCGACGAGGGTCGAGGCGACGTGCCAGCCGGGCGCCTCGAAAGCGGCGAGGGTGGGGGCCAACGCGGCCCGCTTGGCCGGGTCATCAAGCAGGGTTGCGCCGTAGGATTCCCAAAAGACAATGTACAGATCGCGACCCCGCAGGGCGCTGAGATCCACAGCGAGGCCGCCCTTGGCCGGGGACCGATCCTTGGCGATCTGGTGCCATGCGCCGGCCGCTAAGGAGGGTGCCCGCCAATCCGCAGGCAAGGCCAATCCGGCTAGCAGCAGAAGCGCGGCGCCGAGCGCCAAGGCACGTCGCGTTCTGCTTTGTCCGAGCGCGTCCAGCAGGGGCCGGGTGAGTGCGCGTAGTAGGAACCAAAGGGCTGCCAGCGCAAGAGGCAGGGCAAGCGCCGCTAGGGCGAGCAGCCAGGCCGGCGTGACCCGGGTGGCCATGCGGGTCAGGCTGGGCAGGTGGCGCAGGTCCGAGGCCAAATCGACCGGCCGGCCGAAGAGGCCCGCCAGGGTGATCTGGGCGTAATGGCCGAGGACCATCGCCAGAAGCAAGATTGGGAGCAGAACGGCAAGCCAACGCCCGGGGCCACCACGCACCTCGGCGAGCAGGGCTGCAAGTAGCACCAGGCCGGCCAAGTCGAGGGAGAGAGCTGCGGTCGGCCGCACCCAAGGAGTCGGCCAAAGGTTCGCCAAAGTGAGCACCAGGTTGAGCGCCAGCAGGGAGAGCAGCAAGGTCGCCAAGCCGCCCGGCGCCCGGGCAGGGCTCACACGGGCTTCCTTGCCGCCAGGCAGACCGAGATGTTTTCGAAACGCAATGTGCCCTCGTCGGTCCGGTAGGCCTCTGCGGCCCTCTCCACCGCTTGCCATGCAGCGGCAACCCGTTCGGGCCGGTAGGCTGCCAGCTTCTGGTTGATCGCGGAGACTTCCTGGCGAAAGGCGATGAAGCGGGCCGGCGATTCGAACTCATACACCACGGAAACCGAATCGCCGACGATCGACTCGAACCCGGCGGCTGCCAAGCTGGCCTCTAGGGCCGGCCGGTCGCTCAACTGAAAGGCCGTGCGCTCGTCGGGCTTTGGCGGCGGAAAGCTGAGTTCTTGGTCGAGCACCCGCTGGGCTAGGGACAGCGCCGGCGCCTGGTCCGGCGTGGCCCAGACCGCCAACGAAAGCCGCCCGCCAGGCTTGAGCAGATCCCGCAAGCCCCGCAGGCAGCCCGCCAGGTCGTGCACGAACATCAGGCCCCAGCGAATCAGCACCGCGTCAAACTGGCCCGGCGCGAGATCGGGCGCCTCGGCGTCCATCTTGCGAAACTCCACATTGTCGAGACCGAGCTTGGCCATGCGCGCCCGCCCGTGGGTGATCATGGAGTCGGACAGGTCGGTCGCGACCACCGATCCCTCGGGCCCAACGACCCGCGCGGCGCTGGCCGCCGGTTCGCCGATGCCGCTTGCCAGGTCGAGCACCCGCTGGCCCGGTGCCAGCTCGGCGAGCTCCAGCATGCGTTGGCTGACCGGCTGGGCGCCGGTCTGGATCATCGGCCACCACGATGCCCAAGCGGCCGCCGCCTGATCCCAGGCCTCCGAGCGCTCGGTCTTGGCATCTTGGTTCAGCTCAGCCATGGCCCATTGTCGCGCCGCGCGGCAAGGGGTCAAGCATCCCCTTTGGTCGGAGGCCTAGGAGGTCGCCAGACGCTCCTCGATCGCGGCATTACGGATCGACTTGCGCAGCTTCTCGAAGGCCCGCACCTCGATTTGGCGCACCCGCTCCCGGCTGATGCCGTACTCCTGGCTCAGCTCCTCGAGGGTGGTCGGGTTTTCCTTGAGGCGGCGCTCTTGGAGGATGTGACGCTCGCGCTCATTGAGCGTGTCGAGCGCCGCGGTCAGCAGGACCCGCCGCTTGCCGAGCTCCTCGCTCTCGGCCAGGCTGCTCTCCTGGTCTTCGGTTTCATCGACCAGCCAGTCCTGCCATTCGCCCTCGCCATCGATCCGCAGGGGCGCGTTGAGCGAGTGGTCGGGCGCCGCCAGGCGGCGGTTCATCTGGACCACGTCGTCCTCGGGCACGTTCAGGGTTTCAGCGATTTTGGCCACGTTCTCGGGCGAAAGGTCGCCTTCCTCGATCGCCTTGAGCTGACCCTTCAGCTTGCGCAGGTTGAAGAACAGCTTTTTCTGCGCTGCCGTGGTGCCCATCTTGACCAGGGACCAGGAATGCAGAATGTATTCCTGTATGGCGGCGCGAATCCACCACATGGCGTAGGTTGCCAGGCGGAATCCCCGGTCCGGATCGAATCGCTTGACCGCCTGCATCATGCCGACGTTGCCCTCGGAGATCAGCTCGGAAAGCGGCAGGCCATAGCCCCGGTAACCCATGGCGATCTTGGCGACCAGGCGCAGATGGCTGGTGACCAGCTTGTGGGCCGCATCCACGTCGTCGTCCTCGCGCCAACGCTTGGCCAGCATGAACTCCTCGTCGTTCTCCAGCATGGGGAACTTGCGGATATCCTGCAGGTACCGGGACAGATTGCCCTCGGTCAAGGCGACTGGAACTTTACTCCGCGAGCTTGCCATCGATCGAACACTCCGCTGTTGGAATCGCCCCCCTTTTTAGGGCAACTCTGGCTAACGCTCCCTAACGCGCCGGCCCTGCCTCGAGGCAAGCGCGGTCCTCCCTTGTTACACCGGGTACAAATGGTACGCCCGGTGGCCCCTGGCCATCCCCAGCGCTTGTTCCCCTGTGAAATTTTTAGCTGTGATTTGACACCTGCCCCATTTGGGAGCAGATTCGTATTCTATAACAATTCTAAAGAAGAGGTCAAGTTATTTAAATCTGGGGGCAAATCGCTGTGAAATTCCAACTGCTTGGCTTTCGTCGGGTGGCGGAATCGAAGGCTTCGGGCGTGCAGCGCCTGGCGTTTGAAGGCCCCTAGCGCCGCTTGTGCCCGATCGGGCAGTTGGCGGGCCTTCTTGCCGTCGCGCCCGCCATAAAGCGGGTCGCCAAGAAGGGCGTGGCCCAGGTGGCTCAAATGGACCCGGATCTGGTGGGTTCGGCCGGTTTCGAGCCGGCAAGCAAGGGCGCTTACCGCGCCGTCTGCCCGGCATTCGAGCCGCTCGTAGTGGGTCACCGCAGGTTTGCCGCCCCGTGCGACAACCGCCATCTTCTTGCGGTTGCGCGGGCTGCGGCCGATGTTTCCGGTGATTTTGCCCCGGGCCGGCTGCGGGCGGCCCCAAACCAGGGCGAAGTAGCTGCGACCGATCGTGCGGTCTTGAAACTGTGCGGCCAGGGCGTGGTAGGCCTGGTCGCGTTTGGCGGCCACGATCAGGCCGCTGGTGTCCTTGTCCAGGCGGTGCACGATGCCCGGCCGACGCACCCCGCCAATCCCGATCAGGCTGTCGCCGCAATGAGCGATCAACGCGTTCACCAGGGTGCGGTCAGGGTTGCCGGGCGCCGGGTGCACGACCAGGCCGGCCGGCTTGTCGACCACGATCAGCTGCTCGTCCTCGTAGACCACGGCCAGCGCCATGGCCTGGCCCTCTGGCCGCGGCGGGCTGGAGTCCGGCACCCTGACCAGGAAGCTTTGGCCGGGTTTGACCCGCATGGAGGGCTCGTTTATCGTCGCGCCGCCCTGGCTGACCATGCCGGTCTCGATCAGGGTCTTAAGGCGCGAGCGCGAGAGCTGCGGCAGGCGGTCGGCGAGCCAGCGGTCGAGCCGGGATCCCCGGTCGCCGTCCTCGACGATCACTTGGTAGTCGGCGCGTTCCCCGGTCATGGCAGGCGCAGGTCTAAAGGCAATCCGAGGCTCCATGCAAGGCTTGAAGATGTTGGTCATCGGGATGGGCGTCGCGATTTTCGTCGTGCTCGCCATCATCATCGTGACCGTGGCCCAGCGCGTTTCGGGCCCGAGCGAGTCTGATCAGGCCAGCTTCGGCGCGCTCGATGTGCCCTTGCCGGCCGGCTGTAGCCTGGCCGAGGCAAGCCTGAGCGGTGAGCGCCTGGTGCTGCGTTACAACGGACCCGGCCCCGCCGGCCAGGGCTGCCAGCAGGTCCTGATCGTCGATCTGGCGAGCGGCCAGGTGCTGGGCAGCGTCACCGCCAAGCCGGCGCCCTAACATCCAGAGAGCAGATCATGACGAACTTCGCGTCGGATAACGTGATGGGCGCCAGCCCCGAGATCGTCGAGGCCATCGCCCGGGCCAACGACGGTCCGGCGATGCCTTATGGCGCCGATGTTCACACCTTGGCGGTCGAGGCAAAGCTCAAGGAGATATTCGAGACCGATTGCCAGATGTTTCCGGTCGCGACCGGCACGGCGGCCAATTCCCTTGGTCTCAGCCTGCTGACGCCGCCCTACGGCGCGGTCTATTGCCATCGGGAAGCCCACATCAATGTCGACGAGTGCGGCGCGCCGGAGTTTTACAGCGGCGGCGCCAAGCTGGTCGTGCTCGACGGCACCAACGGGAAACTCGTGGCCGAGGAGTTGGAGCGCGCCATCGTCGGCGCCGGAGTCGAGCGCCATGTGCAACCCTCGGCGCTTAGCCTGACCCAGGCGAGCGAGGCCGGCACGGTCTATCAGCCCGCCGAGATCGCGGCCTTCGCCGAGGTTGGCCGGCGCCATGGGCTCGGTCTGCACATGGACGGCGCGCGCTTCGCCAATGCCTTGGTCTCGGTCGGCTGCAGTCCGGCCGAGCTGACCTGGAAGGCGGGCATCGACGTGCTCTCCTTCGGCGCCACCAAGAACGGCGCCCTGGCGGCCGAGGCGGTGGTGGTGTTCAAGCCCGAGCTGGCCGACAGCGTCCTCTACCGGCGCCGGCGCGGTGGCCACACCTTCTCCAAGATGCGCTTTCTGTCGGCCCAGCTGGAAGCCTATTTGGCAGATGATCTGTGGCTCGCCAACGCGCGCCACGCCAATGCCATGGCCCAGCGTTTGGCCGACGGCCTGCTTGCCCTGCCAGGCGCGCGCTTGCGCTACCCGGTTGAGGCCAACGAGATCTTCGTGGTCTTGCCCGAGGCGGTCATCGCGGGATTGCTCGACAAGGGCTTCACCTTCTACCGCTGGGGCCCGGCGGAGAACTGCGAGGTGCGCCTGGTGACCGCCTTCAACACCCGTGAGGACGACGTTGCCGATCTGCTCTCGGCGGCTCAAGACTTGGCGGCCGAGGCGCCGGCTTGAGCAACCTCGAAGAGGTCTAGGCCCGCTCCGTTGCGGCGTGTTATGCTTTAGTACCTAACCTGCGGAAAACCGCCGATTGGCGGCGGGCTCTTGGGCGGGATGTATGAGGGGCGCTGTGCCAGGTATGAGGGCGCTTCGTGCCACGGTAATGGTGAGCTGCCTTGGGGCGGTTACGGGTCTCTTTGGTCAGACTGCCGCAGCCCAAGAGGCCCGCTGCGACGATCTTGCCCGTCCGGCCTTCGAAGAGAGTCTCGCTTTCGGCGCCCAGAACGACGCCGTGGGATTCGATTGGGACCGAGCCGGCGCGAGCCTGCCATTCGACCTGGAGGCCGACGAGGTCGCCGAGATCAGCGGCAACGCACTTTTGCCCGATTGGAAGGTGCCTTGCGGCTACGGCCGGGAAGCCGGCCTGTTCAAACGCCAGGTCGAGCTCAGCTTTGGCACCGCGCAAGCCCGCCTACCGACCTTGGACGAAGTGATGGGTCAGGCCGGCGACCGGGATCCCTTGTCGGATGACGAGGACGACGCGCCGTGGCGCAGCTTCACCACCTTAGGCGCCGACTTCTCGGATGCCTCGGGGGCCCTTGGTGGCAAGTGGGAGGCGGCCTACGCCGGCGCCTTCGACCCGGAAAGCGGTGCCTTCGAGGGCTTTCTCGGCGGGCGCGGCCAGCTCGCCCTGTTCGATGGGCGCTTGACCGCGACCAGCGATTTGGCGCTTTCCCGTGACGACGAGGCGGCGGCGACCGCGAGCGCGTCCGTGACCCGCTTGGAGGTGGACGTAATCCGCGAGGGGCCATTTGAGCTGAGCGGCTTCGGCACCTACGGCGTGGTCGGTGCCGGCTTCGCGGACGATGACATCGACTATGAGGACGACCGGGAGATCACCCGCCTGGGCGCCGCGCTCGCCTGGGACCGTATCGACTTGACGCTCGAGCACGGGTTGTCGCGCGACAATCTGAGCGGTGCCGAGGACGAGACCCGGCGCTGGCGCATTTGGGAAGGCGAGCTGGGATACAGACCCGATGGCGACCACCCCCTATTGCCCCAGAGGGTTTTCCTAGACTTCGAACAGGCGCGCATGGCGGCCACCGGCGACGGCGCGGCCGAGGAGCTGGACCAGACCTTCGGCCTCAGCGTCAAGTGGGCGCTCGAATCCGGCAAGCTGCGTCTGCGCTTCGCCCAGTGGGATTACGCCTATGGAGAAGACGGCGCTTGGCAAGAACGCGAAACCGGGCGCGAGATCAAGCTCGGCTATGCCCAGGATTGGCGGGACTGGGAGTTCGGTGCCGCCACCAGCTTGGCCATGACCGAGGAAGAGGACGACGGCGTGGCTGACGCGCGGCGCAGCTTCGGCTTTGATGCCGGGCTGGCTTGGGCACCCGGTCCCTTCGAGCGCTTAGCGTTCGAGACCGATTTCGATCTGGAGCAGCAGGGCCGTCGGGGACTGTCGCTCGACAGTTTGGAACTCGAGCTGAGTTACGAGCTGCGATTCTAGCTTGCCGGACAAGCCTACCGGAGCGCCTGTGTCAGTGGAGCGTGACGCCCGGCGGCCGTGCGGTGTCCAAGAGGTTCTCACAGGCGATGACAATGCGCTCCCAGGTCTCGAAGCCTTCTTGGTCGCCTTTGTCTCTGTGCTGGTCGGCCAAGGTCGTCGCCCAGATCGGTGCTTCGCGGCCATACTGCTCGATTAGCGTCTGCGCGGAGCGATAGATCTCCTGGTTGGTCACGGGTCGAAGTCCTTTGTTGCTTCTTATTACGACCAAGACTAGCAGACGCAAGGGCCCCTGTTTAGTTATCAAGATTAGTAGTATTGTATGTAAAATTATTGTTTAAAGTAGATATTTATTCTTCTTGGAGTCTCGCTAGACCACCGTCTTAGTTCAAGTTAGGAAAAGTGCCAGACGGCCTGTAAGCCGGGTTCTGTCCAACCGGCCCGAGGGCTGGCGGGATGGCCATTCATCTGGGACGCCCGTTACCGGACGCCTCGCGCGACCGACCCGGGCGGCGGCGCGGAGACCCGCTTGGCCCGCGCCCGAAGGCGCCGGACCGACCGCCCCTACTTGGTCTTGCTCCCGGTGGGGTTTACCGTGCCGGTTCCGTTGCCGGTCCCGCGGTGCGCTCTTACCGCACCCTTTCACCCTTGCCGCGCGCCGGCCCGAAGGCCAGGGGCACGGCGGTTTGCTTTCTGTGGCACTTTCCCTGGGGTCGCCCCCGCCGGGCGTTACCCGGCACCGTGTCTCCGTGGAGCCCGGACTTTCCTCCCCCGGCGCGAGCCGAAGGCGGCCATCCGGCCGTCTGGCGGGTGTTAGGTAGGCTTATGAGACGGGTGGGTCAAGCAGAGCCGCGAGGCGAGCCGCGGACTCCGGGTCCGCCCGGCCGGTCACCGACCAGGGCCGGTAGTGGCGCTGGAAGGCGGCGATCACGGCGGACGGGTCGGTCTCTAGAAAACCGTAGCCGAAGCGCGCCAGGTCATGCTCAAGCGCATCCGGGTCGCCCCGGGTACCGATAAAGGCGGGCCAGAGGCCGATGCCGATAGCGGCCAGGCGGGCCCAGTCGAAACGCTCGCCAGGATCCAGCTTGCGTAAAGGCGCCACGTCGCTGTGGCCGAGCACCCGCGCTGGCGGGATCGGATGACGCGCTAGAATCTCCTTAGCGAGCGAGATCAGAGACGTCATCTGGGGCTCGGGAAAGTCCCGGTAGCCGAGCTCGTGGCCCGGGTTGACCAACTCGATGCCGATCGACCGGCCGTTGACGTCACTGTCGCCGGACCAGCTTGCAACTCCGGCGTGCCAGGCCCGCCGATCCTCGGCGACCATCTGAGTGACCGCACCGGCCTCGTCGATGATGTAGTGGGCGCTGACTTGTGCGGCGGGATCGACCAGGCGCTCCAGGGCGGCGTCTGCGCTCTCCATGCCGGTGTAGTGCAACAACAGGATATCGACTGCCTGGCCGTCCGGACGGGCGTTGTGGTTGGGCGAAGGGCGCTGGCGAATCTCCATCGCGGCCAATGGTACCACGGATCAGCTGCGCCAGCGCAGGGTCGTCGCCTTGAGCGGATTCTCGAAGGGCTTGCCCTCGGCCTCGGCGGCAAGCCAGGCGCGCTTCAGCTTGGCGTACCACTTGGCTTGGGTGTCGGCGTCGTCGATCAAGAGCAGGGCTGGGTCATGGGCGAGGCCCTCTTGCTGGCGCACCACGACCAGGCGGTCTTGGCTCAAGAAGGTCTTGGCCAGGTGCTTGATCATCGGTCTGAAGGGCCCGAGCCAGCCTATGGTCCAATAGAGGCACTGATGGACCTCGGTGGTCTCGTCGTCGAGCGGGGTGATCGCGGTCAAGCTGACCACCTGGTGGCGCTCACCCTCGACCAGCTCGAAGCGCAGGCCGGGCAGGGCATAGGTGATCTCGGTTGAGACGTTGCGCCCGAGCAGGCGGTAGGCCCGGTGCTCGGACGGCAGCTTGTGGCGCACCATGCGCCAGCCGAGCGGCGACGGCTCGAATTGTTTTTCCTTTGGGCGCAGCTTGCGGGCCTGACGCTTCCACCACCAAGAGACGTGAACGAAGGCGGCGTGAGTCGGGTCCATCAGGCCGAAGGCCGCGTGGTCCGTGTGGCAAGGGAAGGGCGAGGAGATCGACACCTGGGGCGCGCGTTCGCCCAAGCCCGGCGCCGCGGGCACCGGCGGCAGGCCGGCGGCCTCAAGCTCCGCCGCGCTACGCCGCCGGTCGGCCGGAACGTAGACCCAGATGTTGCCCTGAACTTCCTTGCAAGGATAACTGGCGACCTTGATGCGTCCATAGTCGAGCTTTTGTCCTGGCACCAGGGACGGGACAGCGGTGCAGCGCCCGTCGGTGCCGAAGCGCCAGCCGTGGTAGCTGCAGGCGACCTCCTGGCCGTCGAAGTCGCCGTAGGTCAGCGGGATGCCCCGGTGCGGGCAGATGTCGCGCAGCGCGAAGACCGCGCCATCGGACGCCCTGCCCAGCAGCAATCGCTCGCCGAGCAGCTGCTTGGCGGTCATCCGGCCCGGCCTAAGGGCCGATCCGGGCAAAGCCAGGTACCAAAAGTTCTTCAGTAAGGTGGTGCCGCCATCGAGCATGGCGCAGGCCCGAGCCTCGGACGGCCTGGTCTAGGAGAGGTGCTCGAGCATCTCGGCCAGCTTGCGCTCGGCGTTGCCGAGCTTCTTGTCGGCATAGCCGAGGGAATCGGTGACCGCCTTGACCTCGGCCTCGGCGTGGGCGCTGGTGTAAGCGTCGGTTGCCTCGGCGACGTAGCCGAGCGCTTCCCGGATCGCCTCGTGAGCCAGGCGCAGCTCCAGCGCCAAGTAGTCCATATCCGCCATGGTCCGCCGTCTCCTTGAGAAATAGCCTTACGGTCGCTGGGGGCGCATAAAACCAGAAGGCGTAGGCCGGCTCAACGGCGAACTGCCGTCGCTTGCTCCGCGCGTGTCCGGCCGCCATTATAGCGGCCCGGCCCAAAAGATAAGGATGCCCGCCCATGACCTGGGAGCTCTATCTCGCCTTCAGCTTCGCGACCGCCGTTCTGATCCTCATGCCAGGCCCTGTGGTCAGCCTGGTGATCGCCAATGCGCTGACCCACGGCACCGGCAAGGGCTTGTGGACCGTGGCCGGCGCCCAGGCGGCGATCGCGATCCAGATGGTGGTGGTGGCGCTGGGCCTGACCTCGCTGATGGCAGTCATGGCCGAGTGGTTCGAGGTCTTGCGCTGGATCGGTGTGATCTACCTGGTCTACCTCGGCCTGCAGAAGTGGCTGGCCAAGCCGCTTTTGCCCGAGGAGCGGCCGAGCGGCACGGCGCGGCCGAGCGCGATCTTCCTGCAAGGCTTCGTGATCGCGCTCACCAACCCCAAATCGCTGTTCTTCTTCGCCGCCTTCTTCCCTCAGTTCATCAACCCGGGGTCGCCGGCCGGGCCCCAGCTGGCCTTGCTCTGCCCGACCTTCATCGTGATCGCCGGGATCTTCGATTCCAGCTATGCCTTGGTTGCCGGCCGCGCCCGGCGCTGGCTGAAAGACCGGCGCCATGTGCTGATCGGCGAGCGCATCACCGGGACTTTTCTGATCGGCGCAGGGGCCTGGCTGGCTTTGGCGCGGCGCTAGTCGGCCTGTTCCAGGCGGCCCAACCGGCGCAGCGCGCGCCTTGGCCGGAATACGGTCGCAGTCTCCGGGACGATTCCCCGACGCTTACTTCTGCCGCTTCAACACCTCGCACGCGGCCAGCTGGCTGAACTGGGTCGCGCGCAGGTAACAGCCTTCGAAGGTGTCCGGATCGGTCAAGCGTCCTTCTACGAAACCGCCAGGCTCTGTCCACCAGACGCCGCCGTCGTCTGTGATCACGCCGACGATCGGTTGGGTCCCTTTGGCCATGGTGATGGTGCCGCCAAAGCGCCTGTCTTCTTGCTGATTGATGACGACGGTGATGTCGACGGACGAAAAGGTGGCGTGTTTTCGAGCGCCCGGTGAAGACACGAAGATACCTTCGCCTTTGCCGACCCAGGTTCCTAGCATATTTGGATAGCTGTCCTGGGCGCGCGCGGCGCCACCGAGCAAAAGCGCCAGGCCAATAGCTAGTACGAATGCAACACGCATCGAATGTCTCCCCCTGCGTTCTGTCCAACCGGTCCAGTCTAGAGGGATCCACGGCTAAATCCCAGACCGCCATCCGGCCTGATAACGGAAAGGTGCAAAGCCGTCTTCCATCGGACCGTGGATGGCGCGCCTTACCTGGTGTACAAAGCTTCCAACGAAAACGATGGAAACGCGATTTATGACCGGCAACGGCGACACTTCCTTTGACGGCGGCTGCACCTGTGGGACCGTGCGCTACCGCATGACCACCAAACCGCTCTTCGTGCACTGCTGCCACTGCACCTGGTGCCAGCGGGAATCGGGCGCCGCCTTCGCGCTCAACGCCATGATCGAGGCCGACCGCGTGGAGCTGCTCCAGGGCGAAACCGAGGACGTGACGATCCCGTCCAACAGCGGCAAGGGCCAAAAGATAGTGCGCTGCCCGTCCTGCCGGATCGCGCTTTGGAGCAACTATGCCGGCGCCGGCGACAAGCTGCGCTTCCTGCGGGTCGGCACACTCGATGAGCCAGGCCGGGTACCGCCCGACATCCACATCTACACCTCCACCAAGCAGCCCTGGTTCGAGATCCCGGCCGGCGCGCCCGCCGAGAAAGCCTTCTACGACCGCAAGGCCTATTGGCCCGAGGAGAGCTTGGCGCGCTTGAACGCCGTGTTCGGCAAGAGCTAAAGGCTCGCCGCCGCGCGGGCCGCCTGGTCGTAGAGGCCGGAGAGCGCGCGCAGCAGGTCCGCGCTGTCGCCGATTTGACGGTGCAGCTCGTCCGGGGCCTCGCTGGCGAAGGCGCCCAGCGCTTTGACCAAGCAGTCCTCGCGCACCTGCCGGTAACGCTGACAGGTCTCTTGGCCGGCCGGGGTCAGGGTGAAAAAGGTCTCCTTGCCGGATTTCTCGCCCTTCACCAGCTCCAGGCGCTGCAGCTTCTTGAGCGCGTAGGACACCGTGTGGCTGTCCTCCACGTTGAGCACGAAGCAAATGTCGGCCAGCTTCTTGGGGCGCTCCCGGTGGCCGACCGAATGGAGCACCGTGACGTCGAGCGCGCCCAGCTCGGCCACGCCGGTCGCCGCCATGCAGCGCACGATCCAGCGGTTGAAGGCGTGGCTCGCGATCATCAGGCCGTATTCCAGCTCGCTCAGCTCGCTCGCCTGGTCCGAGACCAGATGGGCCGAGGCGACGATGGCCCGGCCGCGCGATTTGACCTCGCTCACGACCCGGCCTCCGCGGCGCCGAAGCCGCCGCCGCCCGGCGACTCGACCACGAAGACGTCGCCCGGGCCCATCTCGGCTTGGTCGGTGCCGGTCAGCGCGTCCCGGCCGCCGTCCGCCCGTTCGACCCAGTTGCGGCCGAGCGCGCCATTGCCGCCGCCGGCCACGCCAAAGGGCGCGACGACTCGGTGGCTGGACAGGATCGCCGCGGTCATGGGCTCCCGGAAACGCAAGCGCCTGATTGCTCCGTCGCCGCCACGGTGCTGCCCGGCACCGCCCGAGCCCCGGCGGATCTCGAAACTCTCCAGCAGCACCGGGAAGCGCCACTCGAGCACCTCCGGGTCGGTCAGGCGCGAATTGGTCATGTGGGTGTGCACCGCGTCGCAACCGTCGAAGCCCGGCCCGGCGCCTGAGCCGCCGCAGATCGTCTCGTAGTACTGATGGGTTTGGTTGCCGAAGGTCAGGTTGTTCATGGTGCCTTGGCTCGCCGCCAGCACGCCGAGCGCGCCGTAGAGCGTGTCGGTGATGATCTGGCTGGTCTCCACGTTGCCGGCGACCACCGCGGCCGGGTAGTTGGGGTTCAGCATGGAGCCCTCGGGAATCACGATCTCGAGCGGCTTGAGGCAGCCCTCGTTCATCGGGATCGCGTCCTCCACCAAGGTGCGGAAAACGTAAAGCACGGCCGCCCGGCAGACCGCCGAGGGGGCGTTAAAGTTGTTCTCCTGCTGCGCGGACGTGGCCGAGAAGTCCACCACCGCGCTACGCGTCGCCTTGTCGATGCGGATCTCGACCGCGACCTTGGAGCCGTCGTCGAGCGGATAGGTGAAGGTGCCGTCCTTGAGCACATCAAGCACCCGGCGCACCTGCTCCTCGGCATTGTCCTGGACGTGGCCCATGTAGGCGTGCACGACCGCCAGGCTGAAGTGCCCGATCATGCGGCCGAGCTCCTGGACGCCCTTCTCGTTGGCCGCGATCTGGGCTTTCAGGTCGTGCAGGTTCTGCTGCGGGTTGCGCGCCGGATAGGGCCCGGAGCCGAGCAGCTCGAGAGTCTCGGCTTCGCGGAAACGACCGGCCTCGACCAGCAGGAAGTTGTCGATCAAGACGCCCTCTTGGTCGACCGTGACGCTGTCCGGCGGCATGGAGCCCGGCGTGATGCCGCCGACGTCGGCGTGGTGACCCCGGCTCGCGACGAAGAACAGCACCTTTTCGCCGGGCTCGTCGAACACCGGCGTGATCACCGTGATGTCGGGCAGGTGCGTGCCGCCGTTGTAGGGCGCGTTCAACATGTAGACGTCGCCCGGGGTCATGGCGTTGTGGCGGGCGCGGATCACGGCGCGGATCGATTCGCTCATGGAGCCTAGGTGAACCGGCATATGGGGCGCGTTGGCCACCAGATTGCCCTCGGGCGTGAAGATCGCGCAGGAGAAGTCGAGCCGCTCCTTGATGTTGACCGAGTAGGCCGTGTTGGCCAGCGTCGAGCCCATCTGCTCGGCGATCGACATGAAGAGGTTGTTGAAGATCTCCAGCATCACCGGGTCGACCTCGGTACCAACCGCCGCCGTGCGCTCGAGCGGCACGACCCGGTTCAAGACCAAATGGTCGCGGGACGTCAGCTCGGCTTGCCAGCCGGGTTCGATCACCGTCGTGCTGGTCGACTCGATGACGATCGCCGGGCCGTCGAGCTGGTCGCCGGCGAGCAGATCTTCGCGGGCGTAGACCGGCGCGTCGAACCACCTGCCGTCACGGTAGAGCGGCGTCCTGGCACGGGCCTCCAGGGGTGCGCCGCGGGTCTGATCGCCCAGCTCCGGGTCTTGGGCGCTGTCGGTCGCGCCGATCACCTCGACCGAGATGGCCTCGACCACCAAGGCTTTCTCGGCCAATACGAACCCGAAGCGCTGGCGGTGGGCCGACCCGAAAGCCTCTTTCACCGAGGCCAGGTCGCCGGCCGGCACCTCGAGGGTGGTGTCGGAGCCCTCGGTGCGCAGGTGCAGCTTGCGCTCCACTAGGATGCGCTCGGGTGCGATGCCTTGGCCCAGCATCTCGTTCCGGCCATCCTCAACCAGCGCCGCGAAGTCGCTCTCGAGCGCGCTCAAGGTCTCGTCCGACAGGGTCCGTTCGATTGCCCGCTCGCGCAGAGCCCGCAGATCGGCCAAGCCCATGCCGTAGGCCGACAGCACGCCGGCCAAGGGGTGCAGGAAGATGTTGGTCATGCCCAGGGTGTCGGCGATGTCGCAGGCGTGCTGGCCGCCGGCACCGCCGAAGCAGCAGAGCGTGTACTCGGTGACGTCGTAGCCGCGCTGGGTCGAGATTTTCTTAATCGCATTGGCCATGTTCTCGACCGCGATCATGCGGAAGCCCTCGGCCACGTCCTCGGGCGCGCGGCTGTCGCCGGTCGCCTGCTTGATCTCCTCGGCGAGCGCAGCAAAGCGCTCCTTGACTGCTTCGCCGTCGAGCGCTTCGTCACCGTTCGGACCGAACACCTTGGGAAAGAAGGAAGGTACGATGCGCCCCAGCATGACGTTGGCGTCGGTCACCGCGAGCGGTCCGCCGCGCCGGTAGCATGTTGGGCCCGGGTTGGCGCCGGCCGAATCGGGACCCACCCGGTAGCGGGCGCCGTCGAAATGCAGGATCGAGCCGCCGCCGGCTGCCACCGTGTGGATCTGCATCATGGGCGCGCGCATGCGCACGCCAGCGACCTGGGTCTCGAAGGTGCGCTCGTAGGTGCCGTCGTAGTGGGCCACGTCGGTCGAAGTGCCGCCCATGTCGAAGGTGATCAGCTTCTCGAAGCCACCCATGGCCGCCGTGCGCACCGCGCCGACGATGCCGCCGGCCGGTCCCGAGAGAATCGAGTCCTTACCCTGGAACAGGCTGGCGTCGGTCAGGCCGCCGTTGGACTGCATGAACATGAGGCGCGTGTCGCCCAGCTCGCCGGCGACCCGATCCACATAGCGGCGGAGGATCGGCGAGAGATAGGCGTCGACCACCGTGGTGTCGCCACGTGAGACCAGCTTCATCAGCGGGCTGACCTGATGGCTGACCGAGATCTGGGTGAAGCCGATCTCCGTTGCCAGCGCGGCCAGGGCAGCCTCGTGGGCCGGATAGCGGTAGCCGTGCATCAGCACGATCGCGATCGAACGGATGCCGTCGTCGAAGGCCGCCTGCAGGCTCGCCTGGGCGGCGGCCTCGTCCAGCGCTTCGAGCACCTCGCCCTCGGCCGTGACCCGCTCGTCGATCTCGGCGACCCGCTCGTAGAGCAAGGTCGGCAGCTGGATGTGCCGGGTGAAGAGGTCGGGGCGGTTCTGGTAGGCGATCCTGAGCGCGTCGCGAAAACCCCTGGTGATCGCCAGGAGGCAGCGCTCGCCCTTGCGCTCAAGAAGCGCGTTGGTGGCGACCGTGGTGCCCATCTTGACCGCTTCGATCCGCGCGCTCGGGATCTCGGCCCCGTCGGCAACGCCGAGCAGTTCCCGGATGCCCTGGAGAGCGGCGTCCGGATAGCGCTCCGGATTCTCCGACAGAAGCTTATGGGTGATCAGCGCGCCATCCGGCCGGCGCGCCACCACGTCGGTGAAGGTGCCGCCCCGATCGATCCAAAACTGCCAGTCTTCCTTGGTGTGCAGCTCGCCCATGGTCATCTCGCCCTTATGCTCGAATTGGATACGAAAGCGATTTATAGATATTTTGTAGATAAAATGTCAATGAAGTATTTTAGTTCTTTCAGGCGCAAAAAAAATAGGAGCCCGGCTTGGGGGGAAAGCCGGGCTCCTGGGTCGTTTGGTTACAGTGAGAGGCTAAATCACTGTCAGGAGCGATCCTGCATCCTGTAAAAGTTAATATGGGAAGCCATGCCGGCCGCTGCAATCACAAGCCGAGCACGGCCGTTCACCTCGCCGTGTATGAGTAATTCCTACAAAATCTCTGTTCCTAAGGCACTGGAACTCGATCTAATCTATTGAAATGAATTGAGTTTCCAGGAGAGAACGATGCCAGATCTCTATGACTTGTCCGACGCTGTGCATGATGAAACTTCCTTCATAGAATTCATAGATGCCTTGCGGAGCGATTGGCTCGATGAACGTCGGAAAGAGCAGGTAAACGCAAGCCCGCCTTATGGCCGGGGAGCAAATGGCTGGGAGAACGGCGATATCGACGGGTTTCTCGATGCAGCCTCCGCCTGGGCAAGGGCCTCGCGTTGCGGAATGCTGCTCTACGAGGTGCCGGCTAACCCCTGGGCCCGCGCGGCGCAGATTCTCCATGCGGGCAAGTTCTACGAATGACACCCGCTTTCTTGGAATTCCCGCCAGCGCTCCCATATGACGGCAACGCATTGGCAAGCCGCGCGCCGTCACGAAGAGTTGTGTCCCCCGAAAAGGGCCAAGAATGCTAAACTTCAGGCTATGATAAGCGTGACCAAGATCCTTCTCGTTTTTCTTCTACTGCTGCTCGCCGGGCCGCTGATCGCGGCGGCGACCGGGCTGGCGGACGTCGGCGGCGACTGGCGCACGGCGAGCCGCACCAGCGTTGGCCTGGCGCCCGACCCGGCCAAGCACGAGGATCCGGTGATCCAGGTCTACGGCGCCCGCACTTTCGGCTGGCGTGGCGCCTTCGCGGTGCACACCTGGGTCGCAACCAAGCGACGGGGTGCGCCCCAATACACGATCTACGAGGTTATCGGCTGGCGCCATTGGCATGGCCGCAGCCCGGTTTCCCTGCGCCTGGACCGCCACCCGGACCGGCGCTGGTATGGCGCCGCGCCCGAGCTCTACGTGGACCTGCGCGGCGGCGAGGCGGACGAGCTGATCGACCGCATCGAGGCGGCGGTCGCCGACTACCCCTACCCGGACAGCTACCAAACCTGGCCGGGCCCCAACTCCAACACCTTCACCGCCTTCATCGGCCGGGCCGTGCCAGAGCTGCGCCTGGACCTGCCGCCAACCGCGATCGGCAAGGATTTTCTTGGGCTTACCACCTTCGTTGCCTCGACCCCGAGCGGGACCGGGTACCAGTTCTCCCTGTTCGGCCTGCTCGGCCTTTCGCTCGCCTCGGAAGAGGGCTTGGAGCTCTCCGTGCTGGGCCTCAATCTGGGGGTCGACCCGTTGGATCTGGCCATCAAGCTGCCCGGCGTGGGCCGCTTGGCGCTTGCAGACAACTAGTCGGCCTGTGCCTCCAGCCAGTCGCGCGACGGTGCAAAGAAGCTGGCGCCGGTGACCGCCCGGGAATAGTCCATCAGATGATCGTAGTGACCGGCCGGATCGGCCACGATCATGCGCTCCAGCATGCGCCGAAAGCTGTCCGGCCGGCCGGCATAGGAGATGAAGTATAGGCCGTGCTCGTCCATCGTGCCGTAAGGCAAGGAATGGCGCAGGATCTCCACTGATACCCCGTCGTCCTTGATCGAGACTCGCTTGATGTGGGCCGTCTCCGGCTTGTCCTCCGCCGCGAACTCTTCGTTGTCGGCCTTGGTGCGGGCGATGATCTGCTCCTGTGCGGCCACGCTCAGTCGGTTCCAGGTGGCTAGGTCGTGGACATAGCGCTGGATGTCGACGTAGCTGCCGCCGGCGTGGGGACCCTCGGGGACCAGGGCGACCTCGGCCCGGTGTTCGTCCTTGGGATTTTCCGTGCCATCGACGAAGCCGGTCAGATCCCGGCTGTCCAGGTAGCGGAAGCCGTGCACCTCTTCGATGGTTTCGACCGCGCCGCCAAGTCCCGCTGCCCAGCGCCGGGTCAGCTCGAAACAGAGATCGAAGCGCTCGGCGCGCAGATGGAGAAAGAGGTCGGCCGGCGTTGCCGGCGCGCTGCGGCCGCCATCCTCGAAGGGCGTAAAGGGTGTCAGGCCGTCTGGCGTTGCGTCGCCGAAAATACGGGTCCAGGCCTCGGCGCCGATGCCGATGGCACTGGCCAGGCGCGCCGCCGGGTCGAGCGCAGCGATCTCGTCGTTCAAGTTCGGCAGGCCGGCCGCCGCTTGGCGCACGGCGGCGGCGGCGGCTTCGCCGGGCGCGACATTCAGGGTCAGGAGATTGGCGCTCTTGTTGGCCTCGGGAAGCACCCCGGATTGCGGCTTGGCCATAATCTTCCGTCCCCCCCTCTCGACAACAGCCACAGTCGGCCGACGATAGTGCCTTCGCCGCGCTTTCGCCAGGCTTGCCCAGGCCCGGCCGACGTGAAATATAAGCCGTTTGGGGGGCCGCCGGGCCCAGAAGACGGGATCCAGATCGATATGAGCGTTTGGGGCAAGATCGTGGGCGGTGCGGCCGGCTTTGCCGTCGGCGGCCCGATCGGTGCCCTGCTCGGCGGCTTGGCCGGCCATGCGGTCGACAAGATGCGCGACAGCAGCCGGGAGGCGGAGCCCGACGGCGCCACCAAGAACATTGCCTTCACGATTGGGGTCATCGTGCTCGGCGCCAAGATGGCCAAGGCCGACGGCGTGGTGACTCGGGACGAGATCAGCGCCTTCAAAGAGGTCTTCCAGATCCCGCCCGACGAGATGCGCAATGTCGGGCGCCTGTTCGATCAGGCGCGCAAGGATGCCCGGGGGTTCGAGCCCTATGCCCGCCAGGTGGGCCGGCTGTTCCGGGACAATCCGGTCGTGCTAGAGGAGCTGATCGACGGCCTCTTTCACATCGCCCGGGCCGACGGCCGTGTGTCGGAGGAGGAGCTCGCCTACCTGGAGAACGTCGCCGAGTGCTTCGGTCTCGACCAGGAGCGTTGGGAACGCCTGCGCGCCGCCAACCTGGGCCCCCAGGATTCCGACCCCTATGCGATCCTCGGCGTGGCGCGCGACGATACGCCCGAGACGATTAAGCATGCCCACCGCCAGCTGGTGCTGGAAAATCATCCCGACAAGGTTGTCGCCCAGGGCATGCCCCAAGAGTTCGTCGACTTGGCCAACGCCAAGCTCGCGCGCATCAACGCTGCCTACGACGAAATCCGCCGGCAGCGCGACTTTACCTAGGCTCCTATGGCCGCGCCCCCGCTGATCGCCGTGCGCAACGGCACCCTGGGCTTTGGCGAACGGCCGCTGTTCGTTGGGCTGGACTGCGCCCTGCACGCCGGTGAGCGGACCTGTCTGGTCGGGCGCAACGGCTGCGGTAAGTCGAGCTTGCTTCAGGTCATGGCCGGCCAGCTGGCGCTCGATCGCGGCGAGCGCCAGGTCCGGGCCGGAACAACCATCGCCTACTTGCCCCAGGATCCGGTGCTGCCGCCCGAGCGCACGATTGCCGAGTATGTCGCTGAGGGCTTGGGCGCGGAGGAGGCTTGGCACAAGGTCGACGCGGTTCTGCCGCCGCTTGGCCTCGACGGCGCGCGGCCCTTGGAGGGGCTCTCGGGCGGCGAGGGACGGCGCGCCGCCCTGGCCCGTGTCCTGGTCGGTCAGCCCTCGGTGCTGCTGCTTGACGAGCCGACCAACCATTTGGACCTGCCGGCGATCGAATGGCTGGAGGAGACCTTGGCCGCTTGGAGCGGGGCGTTCCTGCTGGTCAGCCATGACCGGGCCTTTCTTGCCCGGGTCACCCGCGCGGTCCTGTGGCTCGATCGCGGCCAGGTCAGGCGCCTGGACCAAGGCTTTGAGCGTTTCGAGGCCTGGGCCGAGGCGGCGCGCGACAAGGAGGCCCACGACCGCCAGCGCCTGGACGTCAAGATCGCCCAGGAGGAGCGCTACGCGGCGCGTGGCGTGACCGCCCGGCGCCGGCGCAATCAGCGGCGCCTGGCCCACCTGGCCGAGCTGCGCCAGCAGCGCGACCAATGGCTGCGCCAGACCGGCAGCGCCAAGCTCGACATCGCCCGGGCCGAGGCAAGTGGCAAAGCGGTGATCGAGGCAGAGGGCCTGACCAAGGGCTTCGGCGACAAAACCGTGGTGCGCGATTTCTCGATCCGCATCCGGCGCGGCGACCGTATCGGTCTGATCGGGCCCAACGGCGCCGGCAAGACCACCCTGGCCCGAATGCTGATCGGCGACTTGGCGCCCGACAGCGGCAGTCTCAAGCTTGGGACCAAGCTGGCGCCGCTTTACTACGACCAGCGCCGGGAGAGTCTGGACGGCACGGCCAGTCTGTGGCGCACCCTTGTGCCCGATGGCGGCGATTCGATCCTGGTGGGCGATCGCCAGCGCCACGTGGTCAGCTACCTGCGCGACTTCCTCTTCGCCGAGTCCCAGGCGCGCCAGCCGGTGCGCACGCTCTCCGGCGGCGAGAAAAACCGTTTGCTTCTGGCCCGTCTCTTCGCCAAGCCCAGCAACCTGCTGGTGCTCGACGAGCCGACCAACGATCTAGACCTGGAAACCCTGGACCTTCTTCAGGAGGTGCTCGACGACTATCCCGGCACCTTGCTGCTGATCAGCCACGACCGAGACTTCCTTGACCGTCTGGTTACCGGCGTGATCGCGCTGGAGGCTGGCGGGCGGTGGCAAGAGGTGGTCGGCGGCTATGCCGATTACAGGCGCCAAGCCGGTCCACAGCAAACGGCCCCGGTGGCGAAGCGCGACAAGCCGGTGCAAGCACGCGCACCGCGCAAGGCGACCAAGCTGAGCCACAAGGACCAGCGTGCGCTGGACGCCCTGCCCGGCGAGATCGAGCAGCTGGGCGCCGAGATCGCCAAGCTCGAGACGGCGTTGGCCGACCCCGAGCTTTATGGTCGCGACCCGGCCGCCTATGAGCGCCTTAGCACGGGCCTCAGCGAAGCGCTGGCCAAGCGGGAAGCCGCCGAAACTCGCTGGCTCGAACTGGAAGAGCTGAAGGAAAGCCTGGCCGCGGCGCGTCAGTCGTAGGTTTCTTCCGGTAGCTCGAGGACATCGGGCAGCTCTGCGCCGCTGTGCTGCAGGAGGTACTCTAGGGTCGCGATACGCTTGAACGGCTCGGCGTCGGCGATCTCGTCTACCTTGAAGAAGCGGCGCATGTAGGGGAAGTCCGTGTCGATCACCCGGCCCAGATAATCCTTGCCCAGGGTATAGGGCCAGTTCGACCGGTCGCGCCGCTTCAGGCGGTAGGTCAAGCGCCTGAGCCAGGGTGGCCGCATCTGGTTGAGCTGGGTCTTGAGGCGGTAGGCAAGCGGCGGGTCGGCCGCGAAGCTGTGGCCATAGTCCGAGGCGTAGGCGGCCAAGGCTGGGTCGACGGCGCGGATCAGCCGCGCCTCGAAACGGCCAGCGGTCTTGAGGGTGAGGGGAATGGCGAGCGCGCTGGGCACCACGTTGGCGTCGATGAAGGGAGTCAAGGCCCAGCCGAGCTGATTGTTGATGCCGTTGTTCTTGCCCATCCAGAAGCGGCAGCGGAAGCCCGGGTAAAGGCGCTCCACGTCCAACCTTGAAAGCATGCCGTCGGGCCGGCCGAGCACCCGGCGCACCTTTAGGCCCAGGTTGCGGTGGTATCGCAACTCGTCGAAGGGGCCCGCGCAGAGCTTTGGGTCGAATTGACTGTAGAAAGTCCAAAGCAGCTCCTCGACCCGGAACTCCCGGTCGGGCAGGTAGAAGAAGTTGCGGAAGATCTCGCCGCCGCCGCCGTTGAGCATAAGCTCGTCCCCTGCGCAGCGCTTGCGGCGGGTTTCCAGATCGCTGCCGTTGTCGAAGATGCCGTCGGAAGGGTGGGCCTGGAAGGCGAGAATATTGGTGCCGACCACCTCCTGGAATCGGTCCGGCGTGATCCTGGGGGCCTGGCTCTTGTCCTCGTGGCTGAGCGCGAAGCCCTCGCCAGCGGCGATTGCCTTGGCCACGGCGACATCCGGGCTGCCGTCCCGGCCGTAGACGTGGATCTTGGGCGTGATCCCCTGTTCGCGCAGCAGGCCCAGGGTGAGCCTGGAGTCGTAACCGCCCGACAAGGCGGTGTCGATGCGATCTCCAAAGCAGCGCGCGATCGCCTGATAGTAGGCGCGCAAATTGTCTCTGTTGCGCGCCAGGTGGTGGTCGATGCTGTCGCCCGGCTCGCTGATCGCGTCCAATGCCCGCTCCGGGCCGAGCAGCTCGATCTCCCGCAGCAGGCTGCGCCCACCATAGGTCGCGCCTTGGAAGACATACTCGTAGAGGCATTGGGGGTCGACCGTAGCCCTACCCAAGGCCGCGAGCAGCGCCCCGAAGGAGCTGGAGACGACCTGCCCGTCCCGTGCCTGCCAGACCGGGTAGACCCCTATGGCATCTGTGATCACCTGGATTCGGCCCTGATGTCCGAGAATGATGCAAAAGTTGCCGTAGAGCCGATCGGATTGAACCTCGCCGTCGGTCAGATCGGCAAAGAGCAATTCGAGCGCTGGACGACCGATCGCCTCGCGGTAAATCAGCGAGCCGCTTGCCAGGCAGAAATTCTCAGAATCCCGGATGTATGCCTGGTCTTCTTCGGCGTTCAGCTTCTTGTAGAGGAAAATTTCACCAATTGGGGTCGAAAGTCGCCGGGGCTGGGCGAAGCCGACTTTGGCGAAGTGGGCCAAGGCCGGACCGGGATCAAGCTTTTGGGCTTGCGCTGGATCGTGGCGAAGAAGAAAAAACCCACCCATGGCCGCTGTCGCTAGACGTGCCGGCCGGGTTCTGGCCGACTCCGCGTCGCTTGTGGTGGAGTGCGCAAACGAGGATGCATAGAGGTATGTCGCGGCTCGAAGGGTTGCTGGTCGGAGATCCAGGTTGAAGATCCTGATTGTATCTTGGTACTTCCCCCCGTCCAGCACCATGGGAGCCTTGCGAAACGGCAAGCTGGCGCGCTACTTGGTGGCCCAGGGCCACGACATCCGGGTGGTCACGGTCAAGGATCCGCCCCACCCCCAGACCCTGACCCCGGAGGTGCCCGAGGCGCTGATCGCGCGCACGCCCTGGATCGAGATCAACCGACTCTCGGTCTCTGCTTTTCTTGGCCGCAAGCCGCCGACCAAGGCGGACACCGCGAAGCCGGCTGCCACTGGGACCAAGCCTAAGAAGGCGCCCGCGCGCAAGTCGGGCCGGCTCTCCAAGCTTTACATGGCCCTGACCAACTGGCCCGATGCCCGGGTCGGCTGGTTGCCCCACGCGGTCCGTCGGGGCCGGGCGATCGCCGCCGACTGGCAGCCGGACTTGGTGTTCGCCAGCGGGCCGCCCTTTACCACGCTCAACGCCGGCTACTTGATTGCCAAGAAGCACAGGATTCCGTTGGTGAGCGAGTTTCGGGACCGCTGGACCAACGACACCTACTGGCCGCCCGGGGGCTTTCGCCTGGCGGTCGAATCGCGCATGGAGCGGGCCATCATCGATTACTCCTGCGGCCTGGTCACCGTGTCCGAGCCCTGGGCCGAGGACTACCGCCGGGACACCGGCAAGCCGGCCATAGCGATCCTCAACGGCTACGACCCCAAGGATTACCCGCCGGGCCCGAGCCCCGGGGCGGCCGAAGACGGTTTCTTGCGGATCAGCTACACCGGCTCAATCTATGTCGACCGCCGTGACCCTTCGCCGTTGTTTCAGGCGCTTCAGCTGATGAAGGCGACGCCCGAGCAGGTGCGGGTCGACTTTTGGGGCACCCAAGCTGCCCACGTCCACCCCCTGGCCGAGCGCTTCGGGGTCCAAGACCTGGTCGAGGTCCACCCACGAGTCACCAACGAGGAATCGGCCCGCCTGCAGCGCGCGTCGGACGTGCTTCTGATCATGCAGTGGGACAACCCAAAGGAAATCGGCAACGTGCCGGGCAAGCTGTTCGAGTACCTGGGCGCCCAGCGGCCGATACTCGGGCTCGGGCCACTTGGCGGGGTGCCGGCGACGATCGTCAAGGCGCGCGATGCCGGGCTCTACTGCAATGAGCCAGAGGGTATCGCCGATCAGCTCGAGCGGTGGCTCGAGGAGAAGCGGCAAACGGGGCAAGTCGCCCAATTGCCGGACTCGGCGCGCGCAGGCTATACCCGGGACGAGCAGTACCAAATGCTGGAGCGCTTTCTGCTGGCCCGCGGCGGACTCGAAGGAGAAAGCTCTTGAGCGCCGGCCCTTCAGCAGTGGTTAATCCGGGACCGGCAAGCTATGCCGGTGAGGAGGAGGCGCGCGAGCAAATGGACCGCCAGGTCACGCCGAAGCTGCTGTACATCACCTATTCGTCCCATTCCGGCTCGACCCTGCTGTCGCTGCTGCTCAACACCCATCCCGATATCATGGCGATCGGTCACATGACCGGCTGGCCCTTTCCCGAGGACGAGGAATTCCGCTGCTCCTGTGGCGAACTGATTGAGGATTGCCCGTTCTATCGCAGCGTCATGGCGGCCTATGAAGCCGCCGGCCTGCGGTTCGATCCGCGCGACTTCGGGACCGACTACAAGCTGAGTCAAAACTTCCGTCTAAACCGCTATCTGATCGGCAGTCTGCCGTTGGTGCAAAGCGCCGCCGCCGAGCGCCTGCGCGACCGCCTGCTCGGCCTGTTGCCGTCCACCCGCGCGATGATCGCGCGCACGGACCGAGCCAACTTGCTGTTCGTCGAGACCGCCCAGGCCTATAGTGGCGCGAAGGTCATCGTCGACAAGTCGACACGCAGCCATCGGGTGCGCTTTCTCAAGAACGTGCCCGGACTTGAACTCCACGCGATACACCTGATCCAGGACCCGCGCTCTGTGATCTACAGCGACATAGCTGGTCGCAACTGGTCGGCGGCGCGGGGCATCGAGAATTGGCTGTCGCGGAACCGACTGATCTTTCATAACCTCTCCGGGGTGCAGCGCAAGATGACCGTGTTCTACGAAGACTTGACCGACCGCACCGACCAGGCGCTGGCTGCCATTCACCGCTTTGTTGGCCTCGCGCCGCGGCCCTTCCCGGGCGATTTCAAGATCGGCGAGCATCATGTGCTGGGCAACGAGATGCGCCACGGCAGCTCGAAGATCCAGAAGGACGTCCGGTGGCGCAGCAACCTTTCGGCCGGCGATCTGGCCCAGATTGAAGGCCAGGCTTGGGCTTTCGCCAAGCGCCACGGCGATCACCCGCTTTCCGGCGTTATTCGCCACTATCTTGAGGCCTAAGCCCCATGGCCAGCAAACAGGTTCACCTCATCGCGGCGGCGCGGCCCAACTTCATGAAGATCGCGCCGCTCTACCACGCGCTCAATGCCGCGCCCTGGTGCGAGCCGGTCGTCGTGCACACCGGCCAGCATTATGATTTCAACATGTCCGATGCTTTCTTTCGGGACCTGGGCCTGCCCGAGCCGGACATAAATCTGGAGATCGGCAGCGGCAGTCACGCCGAGCAGACGGCCGGCGTCATGGTCGCCTACGAGCGCCTCCTGGCCCAGGACGCGCCGGACATGACGGTCGTGGTCGGCGACGTGAACTCGACGCTCGCCTGCACGCTCGCCGCCAAGAAGCTGAACCGACCGGTGGCCCATCTGGAAGCGGGCCTTAGAAGCAACGACCGCACCATGCCCGAGGAGCTCAACCGGATCCTCACCGACGCCATCGCCGACGTGCTCTGGACGCCTTCGCCGGACGGCGACGAAAATCTCCTACGCGAAGGCGTGCCGGCCGAGCGCATCTCTCGGGTCGGCAACATCATGATCGATTCCTTCGAGCTGCTGCGCCCTAAGATCGAAGCGGAGAACAGCCATGAAGCCTTCGGGCTGACCCCCGGCGGCTATGGCGTTGTGACCCTGCACAGGCCCAGCAACGTCGACCATCCAGAGACCTTGACCCTGCTGATCGAGGGCTTGACCGCGGTCGCCGAGCAGATGCCCCTGGTCTTCGCCATGCATCCCAGGACCCGCAAGTCGCTCGAGCGCTTGGATCTGATGACGCGCTTGCAATCGGCCAGCGGGCTGCACTTGACCGAGCCGCTCAGCTACATCCGATTCATGAGCCTAGTGCTGAGCTGCGGCTTGGCGGTGACCGATTCCGGCGGCCTTCAAGAGGAGACCACCTATCTCGGTATCCCCTGTTTGACCCTGCGCACGACGACCGAACGGCCTGTGACCATCGCGAGCGGTACGAACAGTCTGGCCACGGCGCAAGACATGCTGTCCATGGTCGACAAGATCTTGGCGGGCGAATGGCCCAAGGGAGCCTGTCCCGACCTCTGGGATGGCCGAACCGCGGGACGCGTTGCCGAGGACTTGAAATCGCGCCTGGCATAAGTTCCCGGGCACTAACGCCGAGGACCTCAGGACTGCTCTTCCAGCTTGGACCTGATGCCGCCCAGCTTTTTGCCAATGATGGTCGGTGCGGCGGGCTCGGGGCGGCTCGGTGTTCGGGCTGTGGCCGGTTGGATGCGGTGCGGCTGGCGACGTTGGGGCGAGCTGAAGCTCTCTTTCAGGGCGGCCCGTTCAAAGGCGAGCTCCTTTTGCACCAGGATCTTGAGCTGAATCATGATAACGACCATCACCCAGTAGAGATCGAACAGGGCCTGGCTCAAGAACGCGCCGCCCACGGCGTAGCCGACCATGCTCACCTGGAGCATGGCGGCGAGATGGCTTGCCCAGGTGAGATCCGGTCTGTTCTTGGTTCGGCTAATGACCCAAGTGCCGGTCAAGAGCGCCGTTGCGCCAATCAGTAAGAAGATCGCAAGGCCAATAAAGCCATGTTCGCCCAAGACCTCGAAATAGATGCTATGGGCGGCACGGGAAGAGTTCGAGCCCGGCACCAGGCGCAAGAAGCGCTGCAGATCGCCGCCGAGCAAAAAACCGCCGCCGGTGAAGGGCCGCTCTTTGGCAACCTCGTAAGCGTAGCGCCATGCCTCGAAACGGCCTTGGGCCGAGCCATCCTCTTCGTAAGTGGTGATCGAATGCATTCGGTCGTACCACTTGTCCGGCACGATCGCGAGCGCGATCACAGCCCCGAAGAAGGCGGCGCAAAGCAGAATGCCGCGGCGCGGCGATTTGATGATCAATACGAAGAGCATCGCGCTCAAGGCGAGGAACGCACCGCGGGAATAGGACCCGACGACCGAAATGATCGAGAGCCCGATGGCGCCAATCATGCCGAGGCGAATCCATTGGTTCTCCAGCTGCAAATGAAGGTAGCGCATCAAAGGGATGACCATGATCGTTGCCAGCGCGAGCGCGTTGTTGGATGCGAAGAAACTCCCCGCTGGTCCGAAGACCATGTTGTTGCCGCCACTCAGTACCGTGAAGATGCCGCCCTTTACGCTGTAGAATCCGATGGAGCCGACAATGACGCAAATCAGAAGGGTGATGCGCTCGCGCGTGTACATGAGCGCCAGCGTCAAGAACACGCCGATCATCACTTTTATCGCCTTGTCCCATTTCGTGAAGGCGTCATCCGGGACTAGGGCGAATATCGTGGTGATGCTCATCCAAATGCAGTAGACGATCATCAGGCCAGACAGGAAGGTGATCGGAAGCCGCTTTGGCTCACGTGAAAGGCCGTAGGCCAATATCGTTAAAAGGCCGATCACCATCGCGACCGGTGCGGAATGCATGATACCCCAAGCCAAACGATGGGGGTTCATGAAGCCAATCCAAGACCAGGCGAGAATGCCGATCCAAGGCCGTTTGAGGATGAACGGAACCAGCACCGCGATGACGCCGATAAGTACAATGTCGCGCAGGCTTAGCATGAATCGTCCGTTGGTCCTGGTCAGCTGGCTCGTGCGCCGCGGCGGCGTTCAATGAGCCCTAAGGTCTTAGTTTACGGTGGTTAATTTACTCTCTAGAGGCCTGTCCTTTCATCCACCACCGAATAACGGCATCCGCGCCGCGCCTGGTCTCGCCGACGAGAAGATCCGGGATAGTAGGGTGATCGGGCCCCGCCTGCTACCGAATTCTCAAGCCGTCGGTCTGGGCTTTTGATCTGCTCAAGGATCCCTTACCAGATCGAGCGCTTGGCCTAGAGGAGAAATCTTAACCCGAGCTGGGCTAGAGGATAGGAGCCGCTGGCTGCCCTCAGACCGGCCAATATCACTCTATGGGATCAAGTTCCGCTTGAATTATTCAATAAATTCAGCTAGTTCGCCATGTTGATTGAACTCCGGGAGCGGCAAGACTTGGACACAGGTGCGAGCAATCCCCCGTTCGGCCTGCCGTCCGGGCTTTGCGGCTGGTTTGGCGACGGCTCGCAGCTTGAAGACCCAAGCCAGGCGCTCGAGGCCATGGCGACCGGACTTGCCCCCAAGCCGTCGTCCGAGAGGCCGCTGGCCGAGTGGGATCATGCCCTACACCTGTCGCCCGGCAGCGAGTCGTCAACCATCTGCCAGATCGATGACCTGACTCTCGCGATTGAGGGGCACCCGAGATGGAGCGATCCGGCGCTGGCCGCCATGGCGGCTGCCCAGGGTTTCGGCGCGGCTCTGGCCCACGCCTACCGGTCGCGGGGTGCCGCTTTTCTGGAAGTCCTGGAGGGTACCTTCGCGTTGGCGCTTCTCGATCCCAAGGCGAGGCGTTGCCTGCTGGCGATCGACCGCATGGGCATTCACGCCCTGTGCTACGGTCGAACGCGACAGGGTGGGATCGTTTTCGGCAGCAACGCGACGAGCGTCGCGGCCCACCCCTCGATCGAGAAGGCCATATCGGCGCAAGCAATATACAACTATCTACTGTTCTTCTATGTCCCTGGGCCGGGCAGCATCTACGACTCCCAGACCAAGCTGCTACCGGCGCAGTATCTGCTCTACGAAGATGGCGAGGTGCGCAGCGATTTCTATTGGCAGGCGCCCTACGGGTCAGGGCACGGCACCGACATGGAGTCGCTCAAATCAAGGCTGTTTGAAAGCCTTCGGACCTCGGTCGATCGGTCGATCGTCGGCGAATCCCCGGAGCGCATCGGGGCCTTTCTGAGCGGTGGGCTGGACAGTTCAGCGGTTGTCGGGGTCCTTGCCGAGGCGACCGACCGGCCGGTCAAGTCCTTCACCATCGGCTTCGCCAACGAGAGCCATGACGAAACGCCCTATGCCGAGGCGGCGGCCCACCATTTCAAGAGCGAGCATCATCTCTACCGGGTCACCCCACAGGATGTTCACGATCTGATTCCGCAGATCGCGGCCGCCTTCGACGAACCATTCGGCAATGCCTCGGTGGTGCCAACCTACTGCTGCGCTCGCCTGGCCCGGCAGCATGGCGTCGATCTCATGATTGCCGGCGACGGTGGCGACGAGCTCTTTGCCGGCAACCCCTGGTATCCCCGCCAACAGGTCTTCGCGCTCTATGAAAAGGTGCCCAAGGCCTTGCGCAGGCGCTTGATCGAGCCGCTTGTCTTTGGCTTGCCAGGCGCAGAGCGCATTGACCTGCTGCGCAAGGCCCGCAAGTACATAACCATCGCCAATCAACCCATGCCCGATCGCGGATTTCGCCCGGAGGCTGCCGTGGTGTCCGATATTCGCGACATCGTGGCGCCTGACATCTACGAACAGGTCGACGCCAACCAGCCCCTAGAGGTCTTGCGAGCGGCCTATTTCCGTGCCGGCTCCGAGGACCTGGTGCAACGCATGATGCACCTTGATTTGGAAACCGTGTTGGCCGGCTGCGACATTCGGAAGGTCAGCCGGATGTGCGCCTTGGCCGGCGTCCGGGTGCGCTTTCCGTTGCTCGACCAGGCCGTGGTGGAGATGTCCACGGAGGTGCCTCCCGACCTGTTGCTACACCGCTTTAAGCTGCGCCACTTTTATCGCCGGGCGATGGCGGAATTCCTGCCACAGGCGGTACTTTCCAAGCACAAGCACGGATTCGGCTTGCCTTGGGCGCAAATGCTCGCCGAGCAGCCCATGCTGCGCGACCTGGCCTACGACACGCTCAACATGGCCAAGCGGCGCGGCCTGGTGCTCGAGTCCTACATTGACCAGCTGGTCAAACAGCAACAGCGTCATCCGGGCAGCGCGCCCCATGCCGGACCAATCTGGGACATGATGATCCTCGAGCTTTGGATGCAAAGCCACATGGATTGACCATGGGCCGCGGTCCACATTCAAGGGCTGGGCAGGTCAGGATAGGCCGGCAGGCCGGCGGCCTGACGATCGGCGAAGAGGCGGTTGTTCGCGCGGGTCGCGGCGAGTGGCAGCCCAAGCAGGTAGTCGAGCCGGACGCCCAAGGGTTCGGATAAGCCCTGGCAGCCTTCGAACGGGCCAACCAGCTTGTTGCCGGTCACCACGATCGGCCCGGGAGTCTCGGTGATCAGAAGACAATTTCGGCTCGTTCCGTCACCATCGATGATGAAGGTGTTTCCCTCGATCAACGTGAAATCCGGCTGGCGTTTCGGGTAGGCGGTCTTGTGCCCGCTCAGCGCGATGCCCAGGAGGTTGCGGTTGTCCCGGTTCGGCCCGACTTGGCAGACATTGTTTCGGATCTCGCTGTGACCGCCGACCACGATGTCGATGCAAAGGCTGCCGTCGCCGTCCAACTGGGCGATCACGTTATCCTCGATCACGTTTCGCCCGGCCCCGGTCTTGAGGCCATGGCCTTGGCCACTGGTGCCGATGACGCTGTTGCGCCGGAACTCCAGGTCGCCCTCGACCTTTTTGGATATGTAGACGCCGTGGTTGTAGTTTCCCGACGGGACGGTTCCCGTCATGCGGTTGTCTTCGATCACAATTCGGCTGGGCGTGCCGGCCGTGCCACCGAGGATGTGCATCTGATTGTCGCGAAATCGGTTGCCCCGGATCGTTGCGCGCGGGGTTTCCAGGCGGATTGCCGCGCCGTTGCCGTCGCGCGCGCTGGCTTTGGAAAACTCGATTCCCTCAATGGTGACGTCCGGCGCGGTCACGGTGAAGATGCCCTTGCCGTTGTAGACCCGCTCGGTGAAGTGGGCGCCCGGCTCGCCGCGAATGGTGACGCCCGGCACCGCGATCTTGACGCCTTCGCGGTAGGTCCCGGGGGCAACCAGGATCGTTTGACCGGGGCGCGCCTGAGCGAGGGCCGCCTGGAGGCTGGCGAAGCTGCAAGCCGTAGGGGCGCTCTCCGGTTCGGGGCAAACCCGCAGATCACCGCTCTGGGGCGCGGCTGCGTCCGTTGTATGGGCGGCGACGCCGAGGAGGGCGGCAAGGCATAGGATCTGGCAAAAGGAGCTGCCCCCGGGCCTAAACACTGGGGGTGTCCCGCTTGATCGCGGTCCTCGCACCAGCGAACCGAATGGGCCCTGGCGCCTTAGTCCACGGCGTTGCCATCGGGCCAGTGTGCCGCGATAGCGGCGGTTCTGCTAGACGGCCTGGGCTGGGCGGTGCTGGCGAACACTTTCGATAGTATTCAGTATCTCAGGCAGCGCCATGTCGGGCTTTTCGGCGAGGACCGCGCATACCGCGAAGACAGTGGCGGTGTCGTCGTCGCAGCCTTCAACCAAAGCACCGTCCAATGCCGTCTTTATGGTGTCTTCAAGCACTGTTCTAAAGGCCTCGTTAACCATTTGGGCGAAGCATCTGGACCGGCTTTGCCCCCGCGCACTCACTGTCTTGGAGGGGCGGCCGGAACCGGCGCTCACCACGACGATAGAGCTGCGACCTTAACGAGAGGTTTAGGCTCGAAAGGGTCCGGGACGAACCGTGGCTGGGGCACCGAGGTGTCCGGCCATCATCGGCGGTTTTCTTCAAGCGCTGGTAGAGTGTAAAGTTTTCCGATACCTCATCGGGTTCAGGATTGTAACGATTTTGCCTGGTATTTTAAGGGTTTAGTATGAATGCCCGTGATATGATCCCATCACTTAGGATGATTTGGGCGCCGTAAAGTGTCGGAAAACTTTACACTTTCGCCATTGCCGCAGGGAGCACACGCGTATGAATCGAGCAACTTCAATAACTTATCAAAGTTGGTGTGATTCTTGCATGGGTAAAAGGGATATCTTGGCCTTGATTTAAATTCGCGTGCATGCGATATATCACGGGCCAGCAATCTGCGCGGATTAGGGTAATGGCAGATAATGACCAAGTAGGCGCCGGGCGAAGCGTGAACCGTTCAGGAGAAGAAACTCCGGATAAGGAGCGGGAACCAAGCAACGCTAAGCTGGACAGGCGAAGGAAGTTTCTAATCGGGGGGTTAGCAACCGCCCCCGTTATAGCGACATTGTCGAGCCGTCCGGCCTGGGCGGGCGCGAACTGTCCCTATTCTGATCGTTTGTCCGATCACCTTTCGGAAGACCCGGTCACCTGCTACGGCGATAACCTTCAGGAGTGGCAAGCCCACCCGGAGCGAATCGAAGGGCTCTTCGACACGGGACCGGAACATCCGGTCAATGGCCACCCGGATTACACGGTTCTAACGAATCGTGAGCTGAGACAGCTCAGGCGGGCTGGTATCCTCACGCCTGAAGAGGTCAAGGAATACAAGGAAGAGCGGAACAACAATCCCGGTCAGACCTTTGTGGAGACCTTTGGTGTCACGCCGATCGGTATCGATGTCCCGCCCGATGCGACCCTGATGCAGTGCCTCTACGAGGGCAATCTCGATGGTCAGTGCGTCGCCGCCTACTGCAACGTTCTGTACCATCAGCCGCAGGACTTCGGCTATTCTGAGACGGGGCTGAGAAATCTTGTCGCAAGCCTATTGCACAACGATCCTGAACAGCTTCACTCGATTCTTGCCTACATGAACGCGAACCTGCAGGGCGCCAATCCCTTCCTGCCCATGGGGTAGTTCAGCCTTAGGCGCTGAGCGTGTGAGGTCCATCCGTTAACTGTATTTTTTCGCTGTCGGGCTAGGTATCCTCGTGCGAGTCGCCTGGCGCACCTTGGCGCGCGAAGGCCGGACTGGGAGGGTAGCCTGACCCGTGGCGGAGCTTTGGAAGTCCGTCGATCCATCGAAGCTTGAGTGGCGGGTGTGGAGCGACGAGCACGTTGTTTACGACGACGGTTCGGGCGACACCCACTTGCTTGACGACGAGGCCGCCGGGGTCCTGCGACGCCTCTGTCAGGGGCCGGCCAGCGCCGATCAGCTGGTCGCCGAGCTGGCCCAGGAGCTGGAGATCGAGCCCAATCAGGTCCTGGAGTCCCACGTCGAGGCGATCTTAAAGAAATTCAGGCAGCTGGCCCTGATCGAGCCAGAGGCGTCATGAACCTGTCCCAGCTATCTCCAGCCGAGCTTGCGGAGGGTTTGCGCGGGCCGGGAATCAATCTGTGTACTGGGCCCTTCACGACGCGCATCCGCTCGCCGATCGAGTACGTCGCCGAGGGCATGGCCTTGCTTTACGGCAACAACCGGATCGCCGGGCCGGAGGAGTTCGTCGACTTTCACGTCGCGATCGAGGCACCTGGCGGTATCAGGCGCTGGTGGCGGCGCCAGGCGCTCTTCACCCTCGACGGCACCACGCCGTTCGCGCCGCTGCCTTACGACGAGGCCTTGCCGCTTCTGGAATGGGGCCTCAACCGCGCCGTCACGTCCCATGCCCACACCTACCTGGTGCTGCACGCCGGCGTGATCGAGCGCGATGGTTGGGTCGCGCTGCTGCCGGGGCGCCCTGGCGCCGGCAAGAGCACGCTCTGCGCCTATCTGATGTTCAATGGCTGGCGCCTCTTATCCGACGAGCTGGCCCTGGTCTCGCTCGAAGACGGCCTGGTGACGCCCCTGGCGCGGCCGGTCAGCATGAAGAACCAATCGATTGAGGTGATTCGCGAGCGCGTTCCCGAAGCGCAGATCAGCCGGGTTTCCGGCAACACCGTGAAAGGCGCGGTGGCGCTTCTGAAGGTAGAGGCCGGCAGCGTGGCCCGGGTCGCGGAGCAGGCCCGACCGGCATGGGTGATCTTTCCCCGCTTCCAGCCGGCGGCCGAGGCCGAGCTCGCCCCGCGCTCCAAGGCACAGGCCTTGCTGGAGCTTGGCAACAATGCCTTCAACTATTCGGTTCACGGCCTCCGGGGCTTTCGCTGTCTGGCCGACCTGGTGGAGCGCTGCGGCTGCTACGATTTCACCTACAGCGAGCTCGAGGAGGCACGCGAGATCTTTGCCCGCTTGGCGCCGCCGGAGGCCTCGTGAGCGATCCCCGTGACACCTTGCTCGACGCGCTCCGGGCGCCGGAGCGCCTGCCCGATCTCGCGCCGGCGCGCTGGGATCTGCTGCTTCGCCAAGCCCGTCACGCCGATATGGTCGCCCATCTGGCCGAGCGGCTAGCCGCGCGCGGCCTGCTGGATCGGCTGCCCGAAGCGCCGCGCCGGCACCTGGTCGCGGCCCAGAACATTTCGGCCAAGCAGCATCGCGACGTGCGCTGGGAGGCGCGCTGCCTCACTCGGGTGCTGGGGTCGCTCGAAGTGCCCCTGATCCTCCTCAAGGGCGCGGCCTACGTGATGGGTGACCTACCGGCGGCGCGCGGCCGGATCTTCCGGGACATTGACCTGATGGTGCCCCGCGAACGCCTGGACGAGGTCGAGCAGAAGCTGCTGACGAACGGCTGGTTGACCATGAAGAAGGACGACTACGACCAGCACTACTACCGAACCTGGACCCACCAGCTACCGCCCATGATCCATCATCGGCGCATGGTCTCGCTCGACGTACACCACACGATTGTGCCCCTGACCGCGCGCCCCAAGGTCGACGCCCAGGCCTTGCGCGACGCCTCCCAGCCGCTTGAGGCCAATGGCGATCTCAGGGTCTTGGCGCCGCCCGACATGGTGCTGCACAGCGCCACGCACCTCTTCAACGAGGGTGAGTTCTCGCATGGCCTAAGGGACCTGGCCGACCTTGATGCCTTGTTGCGCGATTTCGGCTCCGATCCGGCGTTCTGGCCGCAGCTTCTGGCCCGCGCCGAGCTGCTCGACCTGCGTCGCCCGCTGTTCTATAGCCTGCGCTATCTCTCTAGTCATCTGGCGACGCCGATCCCGGCAGAGGTGATGGAACTGGCCCGCCCTTGGGGGCCCGGCGAGACGGCGGCCAAGGCCATGGATAGGCTCTTCGTGCCGGCCCTGCGCCCGATCCACGAGACCTGCGACAACCGCTGGAGCGGGATCGCCCGTTGGCTGCTTTACGTGCGGGCCCACCACCTGCGCATGCCGGCCCATATCCTGGTGCCCCATCTGGTGCGCAAGGCGGTGACCCGGCGCTACGCCATGTGGAAAGGCCAGCCGCGCCCGGCCTGACCGGCTGGCCTGCTTCTTCATTTCTGCCCCTGGCCGCTTCGGCCGGAGCCTAGGCTAGCGCGCTCAACCGGCTCTTGATGAAACGGGAGAAATCGGCGCCCACGGGGTTCTCGGCTTGCGGTTCGAGGCCGCCATTTTCATATTTCATTAACCTTTCCTTGAAATCGCCCCGGCGGGAGGCTATTCCGGGCCTGATCCCCGCCGGGGCCGAGTCCCGCCCGAAATGCGACCGGAGCCAGAATGCTTTCCCGCCTGCTCGGCATGCTGTCCAACGACATGGCGATCGACCTGGGCACCGCGAACACCCTGGTCTACGTCAAGGCACGAGGCATCGTGCTGAACGAGCCCTCGGTGGTCGCGATCGCCGATGTGCGCGGCAAGAAGCAGGTCTGCGCGGTCGGCGACGAGGCTAAAATGATGCTCGGCCGCACGCCCGGCAATATCCAGGCGATCCGGCCCTTGCGAGACGGTGTCATCGCCGACTTCGAGGTCGCCGAAGAGATGATCAAGCACTTCATCCGCAAGGTGCACAATCGGCGCGGCTTCGCCCGGCCCCAGGTCATCATCTGCGTGCCCTCGGGCTCGACCGCGGTCGAGCGCCGGGCGATTCAGGAATCGGCGGAAAGCGCCGGCGCGCGTACGGTGCAGCTGATCGAGGAGCCCATGGCGGCGGCGATCGGCGCCGGCTTGCCGGTCACCGAGCCGACCGGCTCCATGGTGGTTGACGTCGGCGGCGGCACGACCGAGGTCGCGGTGCTGTCCTTGGGCGGCATCGTCTACTCCCGCTCAGTCCGGGTCGGTGGCGACAAGATGGACGAGGCGATAATCGCCTACATCCGACGCAACCATAACCTTCTGGTCGGCGAAGGCTCGGCCGAGCGCATCAAGAAGGAGATCGGCTCGGCCTGCCCGCCCGAGGACGGGGAAGGCGAGGTCATGGAGATCAAGGGCCGGGACCTGATGAACGGCGTGCCCAAGGAGCTGGTCATCTCCGAGCGCCAGATCGCCGAATCCCTTGCTGAGCCGGTCGGCGCGATCATCGAAGCGGTCAAGGTGGCGCTCGAGCATACCGCGCCCGAGCTGGCCGCCGACATCGTCGACAAGGGTATCGTCCTGACCGGCGGTGGCGCGCTCTTGGGAAATTTGGACTATGTGCTCAGGGCCTCGACCGGCCTGCCGGTCTCGATCGCCGACGATCCCTTGAGCTGCGTCGCGCTCGGCACCGGGCGTTGCCTCGAAGAGCTTGAAACAATGAAGAAAGTTCTCGTTGAGTACTGAAATCTAAAGATTTTGTTAGTGACATTTCCAGTAGGTTTAAGAATTATTACTTTCGGCCGAATCGGACTCGCCCCCGAGTCGGTCGGATCGTGACGTGGAGTGATTGTGAACAGACGTGCCGGCTCCGTCGCTCGCTTGGCAACGCCCGTAAAGGCGTGGGGTCAGCGCTTTGCGCTGCTCTTGCTGATCAGTGCCGCCGTCGGCCTCATGGTCCTGGGCAAAGCGGATGTGGCCTTGGTCGAGCGGGCGCGCACCACCCTGGCCGACGGCGTCGCGCCGATCCTGGAAGTCGCCTCCCAGCCCGTGGTCGCCTTCAATGGCATGGTCGAGCACGCCCACCAGTTGCTCGCGCTGACCGCTGAGAACAAGATTTTGCGCGAGCAGAACCGGCGCCTGGAGCATTGGCAGATGGTCGCCCGGCGCCTGGAGGCAGAGAACAAGGCCCTGCGCAAGGTGCTGAACGTCACCGCCGAGCCGGCGGTCGCCTACGCGACCGCCCGGGTGATCGGCGATCAGGGCGGCGCCTTCGTGCGCTCGGTTCTGGTCAACGCCGGCCAAACCGACGGCGTGCTGCGCGGCCAGGCGGCCCTGACCAGCGAAGGCCTCGCCGGCCGGGTCGCCGAGTCCGGCCAGCGCACCGCCCGGGTGTTGCTGATCACCGACATGAACAGCCGGATTCCGGTGTTCGTCGGCGAGTCCCGTGAGCGCGCGGTCCTGGCCGGTGACAACACCGCCCAGCCCCATCTGGTCTATCTCGGCCGGCAGGCGCAGCTGGCGCCCGGCGAACGGGTCGTCACCTCGGGCCACGGCGGCGTCTTCCCGCCCGGCCTGCCGATCGGCACTGTGGCCTCCCTGGCCGACGGAACGGTGCGCGTCCAGCCCTTTGTCGACTGGAGCACAATGGAGTATCTGCGCCTTGCCAACTACGAGCTGCCGGGCGTCTTGAGCGACTTCCACGAGGGCGCCGAGCAGGCACGGGGCGCGCGGTGAGACCGGCCGCCTTGCACCGTCTGGACTGGCTGGCGCGCAGCGCCTCGCCGGTCGCGATCAGCCTCCTGCTGGTGATCCTCGGCATGGTGCCCTTGCAGATCCCTGACGTGACGCCGGTGATTCCCGCCTGGGCGCTGATTGCGGTCTACTACTGGTCGGTCCACCGGCCCGACCTCATGCCCATCTGGGCAGTCTTCATAATCGGCTTGGTTCAGGATCTTTTGGGCGGCGGCTATCCCGGCGTCGGCATCTTGGCTTTGCTTCTGGTGCACCAGTTCGTGGCCTCCCAGCGGCGCACCTTCGCACGTGCCTCCTTCCAGCTTCTGTGGCTGATCTTCGCGCTGATCGCGGCCGCCGCGGTCGCGCTCATGTGGTTGCTCAACTGTCTGCTCCAGCAGCAGCTGCTCGAAGTCGATCCGGCGCTGTTCCAGTATCTCACCACGCTCGCAGTCTATCCCTGCCTGGCCTGGCTGTTCGCCCAGGCCCAGCGCTCCTTCCTGAGCTGACTCGGGCCATGGCGCGCCACGAGGACCAAGCCCGCTTCAAGTCCTTCACCCGGCGCAGCCTGCTCCTGGCCGGCGGCCAGGGTGTGCTGCTCTCGGCCCTGGTCGGGCGCATGTATTACCTCCAGGTCCTGGAATCCGACCGCTACAAGACCCTGGCCGAAGACAACCGCATCAACCTGCGTCTGCTGGCGCCGCCGCGCGGGCGCATTGTCGACCGCTACGGCGAGCCGTTGGCGGTCAATCAGCAGGATTACCGCCTGGTGCTGGTGCGCGAGGAGACCCCTGAGCTCGAGCGCACCCTGAACGCGATCGCCCGCATCATCGAACTGAGCGATAAGGAGCGCGCGCGGATCCTGCGCGAGAGCAAGGCCAGGCGCGCCTTTGTCCCGGTCACGGTGGCCGACAACCTGACCTGGGACCAAGTCAGCCGGGTCGAGGTCAACGCGCCGGACCTGCCCGGCGTCTCCATTGAGGTTGGCCGCAGTCGGCTCTACCACCACGGCTCGACCATGGCCCATATCCTGGGCTACGTCGCCGCGGTTTCCGAAAAGGAGCTGACCGGCGAGCCCCTGCTCGAGCTGCCCGATTTCAGGATCGGCAAGAACGGCGTGGAGCGGCGCTACGATTTGGCCCTGCGCGGCGCGGCCGGCACCAGCCAGGTCGAGGTCAACGCGCTCGGCCGGGTGATCCGCCAGCTGTCGCGCGACGAGGGCCGGCCGGGTCAGGAGCTTGTGCTCAGCCTGGACGCCGAGCTGCAGCGCTTCGCCCATGCCCAGCTGGCGCCCCACAAGAGCGCTTCGGCGGTGGTCATGGACATCACCAACGGCGACGTGTTGGCGCTCGCCTCGACGCCGAGCTACGACTCCAACGCCTTTACCGGCGGCATCTCCTCCAAGGATTGGCACGCCCTGACCTCCGATCCGCTCTCGCCGCTCACCAACAAGGCGATCGCGGGGGCCTACGCGCCGGGCTCGACCTTCAAGATGATCGTTGCCTTGGCCGCGCTCGAGGCCGGCGTCAGCCCGGACCAGAAGGTGTTCTGCCCCGGCGTCATGAAGCTCGGCCGCTCCAAGTTCCACTGCTGGAAGAAGCACGGCCACGGCTGGATGGACATGACCGACGGGATCAAGCATTCCTGCGACGTCTACTTCTACGAAATCTCCCGGCGCGCCGGCATCGACCGCATCTCGGACATGGCCAAGCGCTTTGGCCTGGGCCAGCAGGTCGGCATCGATCTGCCCGGCGAGCGCCCCGGCCTGGTGCCGACCCGGGAGTGGAAGCTGGGCGCGATCGGCGAGTCCTGGCAGGGCGGCGAGACCCTGGTGACCGCGATCGGCCAAGGCTTCATCTTGACCACGCCCCTGCAGCTCGCGGTCATGACCGCGCGCTTGGCCAGCGGCCGCGCCGTGGTGCCGCGGGTCGCCCGGGGCTTCCGCGAGAGCCAGGAGGGCGAGCTGGCGCCGGGTCCGGTCGATTTCGCGCCGCTCGATATCCCTGAGCGCCACATGGATATCGTCCGCAAGGCGATGGACGCGGTGACCAACCAGAAACGCGGCACCGCCTACAAGCGGCGCATCGATGTGGAGGGCTGGGAGATGGCCGGCAAGACCGGCACCGCCCAGGTGCGACGCATCACACTGGCCGAGCGCCAGGTCGGCGTGAAGAAGAACAAGGATTTGCCCTGGCGCTTTCGGGACCACGCGCTTTTCGTTGGCTTCGCACCGGTCCACAAGCCGCGCTACTGCTGCGCGGTGGTGGTCGAGCACGGCGGCGGCGGCTCGACCGCGGCGGCGCCGATCGCGCGCGACATTCTGACCGAGACCCAGCGCCGGGATCCGGCCAGCGCGCCGGCTCTGCCGATCGCGGCCAGCGGCCAGATCGAGGAGACTTAGAGCGGTGGCGCGCGCCTTCGGCCACGCCCCCGAGCTGAGCTTGGGCCAAAAGATTTGGCAGATTAACTGGGGCCTTGTGCTGATCGTCTCTGCGCTCGCCGGGATCGGCATTGCCATGCTCTATTCGGCGGCAGACGGCAACCTGGCGCCCTGGGCCTCGCGCCAGACCGTGCGCTACGGCGGCGGCCTGGTGATCATGCTGAGCCTCGCCCTGATCGACATCCGGATCTGGTTTCGCTTCGCTTATTGGCTCTACTTCGGGGCGCTCGGGCTCTTGGTGGCGGTTGAGGTGATGGGCTCGATCGGCATGGGCGCCCAGCGCTGGATCGACCTCAAGGTGATCCAGCTACAGCCCTCCGAGCTCATGAAGGTGACCCTGATCCTGGCGCTGGCGCGCTACTTTCATGGGGTCGCCAACGAAGAGGTGGTGCGCACCCTGCCGCTGCCGCTTCTGGTGCCGCTCGCCCTGGTGCTGGCGCCGGTCGCCCTGGTGCTCAAGCAGCCGGATCTTGGCACCGCGATGATGCTGCTGATGGCCGGCGGCGCGATCTTCTTCCTGGCCGGCGTGCGCCTCTGGAAGTTCGCCGCTGTGTTGGGCGCCGCCATGGCGGCGGTGCCGATCGCCTGGCAATTCCTGCACGACTACCAGCGCCAGCGGGTCCTCACCTTCCTCGACCCGGAGACCGATCCCCTGGGCTCCGGCTACCATATCCTGCAGTCCAAGATCGCGCTCGGCTCCGGCGGCTTGTGGGGCCGGGGTTTCATGCAGGGCACCCAAGGCCATTTGGACTTCCTGCCCGAAAAGCAGACCGACTTCATCTTCACCATGCTGGCCGAGGAGTTCGGCATGTTGGGCGGCCTGGTGCTGATCGGGCTCTACAGCCTGGTCTTCATCTACGGGCTCGCCATCGCGCTGCGCGCCCGCAGCCAGTTCGGCCGGTTGCTCGCCATGGGCCTGACGGTCAACCTCTTCCTCTACGTCTTCATCAACATCGCCATGGTGATGGGCCTAATCCCGGTGGTCGGCGTGCCCCTGCCGCTGATCTCCTACGGCGGCACCGCCATGCTGGCGGTGATGATCTCGCTGGGCCTGGTGATCTCCTGCTACGTGCACCGGGACGTGATCATCCCCCGGCGCGGCCTGCAGCGGGACTAGGCGGCACCGGCGAAAGGGGCGGAAAAACACCGCCGTACCCCTCGACAAAGGCCCTTCGAGTTGCTATCTACCAGCCCCCGTCAAGAGGGACCCATCGCGGTTGGGACGTCTTTGGGGGCGCATAGCTCAGTTGGTAGAGCAGCTGACTCTTAATCAGCGGGTCCAAGGTTCGAGTCCTTGTGCGCCCACCAAATTCTCATGATTCGAGCTGGATTGATCGGTTTCTCGTCCCGGCCAGGCGCCGAGCGCTGAACGCGGCGCGCCCTAGAAAATCCCAAACCGCCGCTTGCCGCGTTTTTCCAGGTACTGCTGATGATAGTCCTCGGCCAGCCAGAAGGTTGGCGCGGGGACGATCTCGGTGACGATCGGGCGGGCGTAGCGGCCGGAGTCCTGCTCCTTCGCTTTCGAGGTTTCGGCCGCGGCGGCCTGCTCCGCGTCGTGGGTGAAGATCGCCGAGCGGTACTGGCGGCCAACGTCGGGGCCCTGGCGGTTCAGCTGGGTCGGGTCGTGGCAGGCCCAGAACACCTCGAGCAGGCGCTCGTAGGTGACCCGGTCCGGATCGAACTCCACCTCGACCGCCTCGGCGTGGCCCGTGTCCTTGTAGCAGACCTCTTCATAGGACGGGTTCGAGGTCTCGCCGCCGATGTAGCCGACCGCCGTGGTCACGACACCCTCGACCTTGCGGAACGCCATCTCGACGCCCCAAAAACAGCCTGCCGCGAAGGTTGCCTTGGCCATGATGGGGTCCTTTCCTTGATCGGGGATCTAAGCGCTCGCCCCATAGATGGGGGCCGGGCGCGGGCCCGTCTAGCCGCCGGTCACGCTCATGTGACGGCCGACCGAGGGGCGGCGCCGGCGCCGGTCGATGACGAAGTCGTGGCCCTTGGGCTTGCGCGCGATCGCCTCGTGGATCGCCGCGTCCAGCAGGGCCGGGTCGTCGCTCTGGCGCAAAGGCGTGCGCAGGTCGGCGGCGTCCTCCTGGCCCAGGCACATGTAGAGCGTGCCGGTGCAGGTCAGGCGCACCCGGTTGCAGCTCTCGCAAAAATTATGGGTCATGGGCGTGATCATGCCGAGCCGCTGGCCGGTTTCGGCGATCTCGAAATAGCGCGCCGGCCCGCCGGTGCGGTGGTCGCTTTCGCTTAGAGTCCAGCGCTCGCCCAGCTGGGCGCGCACCATGGAGAGCGGCAGATACTGGTCGATCCGGGTCTCGCCCTCCAGCTCGCCCATGGGCATGACCTCGATGAAGGTCAGATCGAAGCCCTCCTCGCCGCACCAGGCGACCAGGCGATGCAGCTCGTCGTCGTTGACGCCGCGCAGCGCCACGGTGTTGATCTTGACCGCCAGGCCCGCCGCCTTGGCCGCGTCCAGGCCGGCCATGACCCGCTCCAGCTTGCCCCAGCGGGTGATCGCGGCGAACTTGTGGGGATCCAGGGTATCCAGCGATACGTTGATCCGCTTGACCCCCAGGTCGGCCAGCTCGTGGGCATATTTGGTCAGCTGGCTGCCGTTGGTGGTCAGGGTCAGCTCGTCCAGCTGGCCGCTCTCCAGGTGGCGCGAGAGGCCGCGGAACAGGCTCATGATGTTGCGCCGCACCAGCGGCTCGCCGCCGGTCATGCGCAGCTTGCGAACGCCCAGGCGCACGAAGGCATCGCACAGGCGCTCCAGCTCCTCGAGGCTCAGCACCTGGGCCTTGGGCAGGAAGGTCATGTCTTCTGACATGCAGTAGACGCAGCGGAAATCGCAGCGATCGGTCACCGAGACGCGCAGATAAGAGATCGCGCGCCCGAAGGGATCGATCATCTGGCTCATCAAGCTCTTCCTTCCCCAAGTCCGACCAGTTCCATCGAGACTGCTTGAAGAACAGTCTATCCGGGCCGGCCGTGATTTTTCGTCCCCAAGATTTCTACGGAAATGGCGCCGACGTCAAGCCCGCCGCCAGGACCGATCAAATGATTGTCGAGGAAGATTTCACTCAGAGCTTTGATATAAAACAATTTTCTGACGAGCTGTTGATCCATGGTGGCCGATCCTGGCGATAACGTGATGGCGGCCTGGCGGATGTCGCTCTGTGTCGATAGCCTCGAGCCATGAAACCTCGTTCCGACGGATCGGCCCTGGACCGGCCTTGGGCACGCCTTGTGGCGCTGGCCCTGTTCCTGGCCGCGGCGGGGCTGCTGGCCTGGATCCACCGGGCCGATCTCTTGCCGCCGGAGACTGCGGCCGTGGCGGCCGACGATCCCGTGCAGCTGTGCCTGGCGGAGCGCCAGCCGGGGATCGAGCAGATGCGCGCCGACGGCGTTATCACCGACCAGCAGGCCGCCCTTTTTCTGGAGCGGGCTGCTGCGCTCTGCGCCCATCAAGTCGAGGCGGCGCCGCAGCAATAGCGGCAAATTGTTCTGGCATTTTAGACAACAACCAGATTTTAACGTTTGTTCTATACAACCTATAGCCGAGAACAATAACACAGGCAGGTACGCCATGCTGTCGCAGGAAGCGTTAACTTTGATTCGCGAGCTACGCAGGTTCATTGGGGAAAGCCGGGTCGGTGTGACCCTTGATTGCCTGCAGGTCATTCAGGTTTGGGGTGAAAATTGTCCTGATGGCCTACGACCGGCAATGGAAGAGCTGGCAGACTCCGGCCTGGTGCGATTGGACTCCACCGAAGGGGTCCCGATGCCAGAAGTTTGCGCGGCCTATGGTCTCAGCGAGGTCGCCGGCCTCACTGTGGTGCGCCCGCTTAAGGACTTTGAGGACCGAGCCGACCTCACGGCATGAGCCGCGTAGGTGGTCGCTTCCGTCCTTGCCAGCGCCCGTGCTATGATCACGGTCACGTCTTAAGGCCTTCTACCACTTCAAGGGGATGATCGATGGCTGCGCCGATGCGGCTGTTTGCGCTCCTCTGGTGCCTCGCTGCAGCACTGGTCTTGGGCGTCGGCGCCTCAGCCGGTGCCGAGCGCCCGGCCAGCCACCCCAGCCTCGTCGACGCACATTTGCCGCCGCTGATTCCGGCCGAGGCCTTCTTCGCCGACCAGGCGGCCGCTTGGGGCTATAGAGTCTCGCCAGATGGCCGAAGGCTAGCCTGGATCGCCTACAAGGACGGCCAACCGACGATCCACCTGCGCGACCTGGACGGCAAGGCGGTCCGGACGGTCTCCGCAGACAAACCGGTCTACCGGGTCTATTGGGCCAATGACAACCGCCACCTGGTGTTCTACTGGGACGACAATGGGGACGAGAACTACCACCTTATGGTCGCCGACTCCCAGGCGCCGGACGCACCGCCACGGGACTTGACTCCGATGGATGGGGTGACCGTGTGGTGGCATCAGTCCTTCTACGACGACCCGGTTCACATGCTGGTCAGTATCAACCAGCGCGACCCCGCCACCCACGACCTATACCGGCTCAACATCGAGAGCGGCGCGCTCGCGCGTGTCGCCGACAACCCCGGCAATGGCCAGGGCTGGGTCACCGATAAAGAAGGTACGATCATCGGCCGGCTCCGGCGGCTCGAGGACAAACGGCGTGGGCTCGAGGTGTTGTCGGGTGGCCGGTGGCGTCTGCTGATCGATTGGCGCTTCGACGAGGTCTTTCGGGTCTTGGGCCATCCACCGGTCGGTGGCGATTTTCTCTGGGCGCTTTCCAACCGCGGACGCGACCGGGTGGCCTTGGTGCGGATCGATCTGGCGAGCGGCACGGAGCGGGTGGTCTATGGCCATCCCACGGTGGATGTGGACCGGGTCTGGGTCGACGACCGCGACTACCGGCCCCTGCGTGCCTCGGCCTGGCCCGGCTATCTGGAGTTCAAGCACTTCGACGAAGCGCTCGGCCGCGACTTGGCAGCGTTCCAGCAGGACGGCCCGGCCAACGTCTGGGTCAACAGCCACTCCCGGGACAAGCAAACTCTGACCGTGAAGGTCGAGACCGATCGCACCGCCGCCGCCTTTTACCTCTTCGACCGGCGGACCAAGGCCGCAACCCTGCTGTCCGAGGCGCCGATCGCCAAGCACCGCGACGCGTTGGCGCGCACCGAGCCGGTCGCCTTCGCGTCCCGTGACGGGCTCACGCTTCACGGCTATCTCACGCTGCCCCAGGGCGTTGCGCCACGCAATCTGCCGATGGTGTTGCGTGTCCACGGGGGGCCATGGCTTCGGGATAAGTGGGGCTTCTTCCGAATCGATCAGTTTCTGGCCAACCGCGGCTATGCGGTGCTGTCGGTCAACTACCGGGGCTCGACCGGCTACGGCCGCGCCTTCGCTCAAGGCGCGCGCCGGCAGTTCGCCCGAAAGATGCACGACGATCTGATCGACGGGGTCAATTGGGCGATCGATCAGGGTATCGCTGACCGGCACAAGATAGCGATCTACGGCCGCAGCTACGGTGGCTACGCGACCATGGTCGGGCTGACCTTCACGCCAGAGGTCTTCGCGGCCGGCGTCAACGTGGTTGGCGTGACCGATCTGGTTATGGCTCTGGAGACTTTCCCGGCCTATTGGCGACCCTGGCTCGAACTCTGGCTCGACTACGTCGGCGATCCAAACGATCCCGCCGACAGGGCTGACATGGCCGCGCGCTCGCCGATCAACTTCATCGAGCGGATTCAGCGGCCCTTGCTGATGGTCCACGGAGCCAAAGACGTTCGCGTCGTCCGCGCACACTCCGACCGCATCGCCGAGGCTATGGCAGAGGCTGGGCTGCCGTTCCAATACATCGTGTTCGACAACGAGGGCCACGCTATCCGCCGATGGCGCAACCGCCTTGTCGTTGCCGAGGCGATGGAACAGTTTCTGGCCGAGCACCTGGGCGGCCGCGCCGCCGGTCCTTAAGGCCGACGTAGGCCGGTGATGCCCCGGCCACTTTCCTGCAGGACCCGGGCAACCAGATCGGCCAGAGGCTCGATCGTCACCAGCATGTGGTAGGCATTGGCGTGGACCACTTGGCGCTCGTCCAGGGCGATTGCCACGTGGCCCGGCAGATAGATAAGATCGCCGCGCCGGGGTGCCGCGTCCGGGTCGCCAATCTCGCCAATGGTCGCCTCTTGCTGGTCGCTGTCGCGCTGGCAGGCGATGCCGGCACGGGCCAGGGCAAGCTGGACCAGGGCCGAGCAATCGAGGCCCAGACTCGATCGACCGCCCCAGAGATAGGGCGTGCCGAGAAACGTCAGGGCGGTCTCGACGTAATCGGGCGCCAGTTGGTCGAGCGCGGCAAGATGGCGGCTGTAGACCCAGCCGCCGCCAACCAGCTGGCTGTAGTTGCCTTCCTCGCCGATCACCTGGACGCCGCTGGTCAGGTGCAGGAAATCGATGGCCGGGGTCTTCAAGTCCGGACTCGGGAGCAGCGGGGTGCGCAGCACCGCGATGGCGTGGCTTGGCGTCTGGAGCTCGGCGGAGAGCGCCTCGTGGCGCATATAGCCTACGTAGCCGTCGGTCTCGCACTGCAGCCAGGCCCAGCCGTCGGCCTCCTCGTAGACCGCCACCGTCTCGCCGGCCAGGAGCTGGCTGACCAGAGGTGCCGACGGTTCGGGTCGGGCGCGCAGGCTGGCGATGCCCTGCTTGACCCGACGGTGCTGGCCCTCGGCGAAGCGCGCGGCCTCGACCCGGCCGGTTAGGTAGGCGGCCGCCAGGTCGGGCCGGTGGGGGTGGAGGCGGGGGTCGAGCGAGTCCATGGCCGCGTTCAGTGGCTCTTCTTGTCCGCTTCGGCGGCGCGCTCGGCCAGCAGCTTGGCGCGGGCCTCCTCGATCTCGCGCTCGCGCAGGTCGTCGTCGGTGGTGCGGATGCGCGGGCGCGGCGCGCCGGCCAAGGGCAGGTCGGGCTTCTCGAACTCAACGATGATACGGCAGTCCTGGCACATGGCGATCAGCTCGACCTGAGCGCTCGAGGAGAACATATAGTGCTTGCCGGCGAGCTGGTCGGCAATGCGCTCGATCGAGCGCTGGACCCCGAAGGGCTGGCCGCAGCGGATACAGTGGAATGGCGGCTCCTCGTTGAGGGTGACCGCGCCGCGGGCGTCTTCGGCGAAACTGAGCCGCGGCACCAGGGTCATGACCGATTCCGGACAGGTACTGCGACAAAGGCCGCACTGCACGCAAGCTTCCTCGTTGAAGCCGAGCCAGGGTCGGGTCTCGTCGTCCAGCAGCGCGCCGGTCGGGCAGGCGCCGACGCAGGCAAGACAGAGCGTGCAGCCCTTGGCGTCGATCTCGATGGCGCCGAAGGGCGCGCCCGCGGGAAGCGCCAGGGTCTCGACCGGCGCAGGCGCGGTGTCGTGCAGCCGGCGCAGGGCCAAGAGCGTGCGAGTCCGCTTGCCGCCCATTGGGAGGAAGTTTCCGGGCGCCGGCGCCGGAGGCGGGGCCCAGTCCCACAAGGCCCGCTCGACCGCCTCGGGGTCGAGTTGGTCGAGCACCGCGATGCGCCCGGCCTCGTAGCCCAAGCCCGCCATCACCGTTTCGGCCAGGCCGATCTGCCCGGCCAGGCCGGCCAGTTCATCGGCCTTGTCCGGGCCGACCAGGATCCCGATGCCGGCCGCGCCGTAAGCGAAGGCCGACGCCAGGAAGTCGAGCCCGACTTGAGTCACCTGGTTCAGCGCGAAGGGCAGCACCTGGCCGGGCAGGCCGCGGCCGCTGCGGGCGATCAGGCCGATCATGTCATTGCCGTGGCCGCCATCGTGCAACAGCAAGACCGGCTGGCTGCCGCCGGCCGCCAAGTAGGCGCCCAGCAGACGCCTCAGGCGCTGAAGCAAGCTGTCGCCGGCCGGCATTTGGTAGGTCGCGGCGCCGGTTGGGCAGACGCTGGCGCAAGCCCCGCAGCCGCCGCAGATGTAGGGGTCGATCGCCACGTGGTCGCCGTCCGGCGTGATCGCCGAGACTGGGCAGACGTCCAGGCACCGGGTGCAGCCGGTCTTGCGGCTGCGGGCATGGGCGCAGATTTCTGGATCGTAGCGCACATAGCGCGGCTTCTCGTACTCGCCCACCATGTCGGCTAGCTTGAACAGAGCGTGCTGGACCGCGGCCGGATTGTCCGGGTCTGGCCGGAGGTAGCCGTCGCGCCGCTGGTGCGCCGGGAACAGCGGTTGGCCACCCGAGAGATCCAGGATCAGGTGGCATTCCGTGTAGGCGTTGTCGCGCGGCGCCTCGAAGGCGAGCGCCTGGCGCGAGGAGGGCGAGGCCGGGGCATAGCCCCGGACGTTGACGGCAAAGTGCCCCAGCCGGCCCTCGGCCCGCTCGATCGTGCCCTTGAAGATCGGCACATCCATCAGGCCGGGGGGCAGGATCTCGCCGGGCTCGGTCAAGAGCACCGTAACCTCGAGGTGGTTGGTGAGCTGCTTGGCCGCCTCGATCGCCAGCTCGTCCCGACCGTAAACCAGGCACTGGCCTTCCGAGGCCAGCTCGACCGAGGGTGTCGGCTCGACCGCCTCGGCGGCCTCGGCGATCAAGGCGGCGATCTTCGCGGTCCCATCCGGGCCGTCGGCCTGATCGGACCAGCCAGCGGTCTCGCGCACGTTGACAAAGGCAAGCTCGGTCTCGGACTCCTGCTCGGCGGCCACTTCGCTAAAGAGCGGCGCCTCCTGGGTGCAGGCAATCAGCAACGGCTGGCCGCCAGCAACCGCCTGCTGAAAGTTGCCGAGCTGGGCCCGGCAAAGCTGGCTATTGAGGGCAAGCGGGCCCTCGGCGCCGGTCGCGTGGCAGGCCTCCGTCAGCTTGGTCTCGTCCAACGGCATGGTGGCCTCGCAATTGCAGGCCAGAACCTGCTTGCCACGTATCTTCATCGACGTTTGTCTCCCCGGGTGTGTTTTGGCGCGCAGTTTAGGCGCCGCGCCCCGATCAGACGACCTCTATTTTTGAAGGGGCTTGAAGGACCCGAAGTTTGCAGGCGGACGTTAACCATATCGCTTTTGGTTGAATCCTACAGGTGGCTTCCCGGGCGAAATTTTATTATCCTTGGGCCGGCTCGCGGCGGCGCGGGCCCGGGGGCGACAGTCGTTGAAACCGTTGAGGGATTGGGAAGTACCATGAAGGTGAAGTTTGTCCTCGCTTTGGGGCTCCTGCTGCTAGGCTCGCCGGCGCACGCCGACGTGGCGGAGGGGGAAGTGGCCTACCGGGCCGGTGACTACGGTGCGGCGCTGGCCATGTTCCAGCCCTTGGCCGAGGGCGGCGACCCGGCGGCCCAATATTGGCTCGGCCGCCTCTATGACAGCGGCCACGGGGTCCAGAGCGACCCTAAAGAGGCGCTCAAATGGTTTGAAGCCGCGGCCGTTCAGGGCCACGCCGAGGCACAGCGGGTGGTTGGCATCTATTACGAGGAAGGCAAGGTGGTCCCGCAGGACTACGGCGAGGCCTACCGCTGGTACGAGCGATCGGCCGAGCAAGGCAATGACAAGGCCATGCGCAACTTGGCCACGCTCTATCAGAATGGATGGGGCGTGCCGGCCGACCCGGAGCGCGCCGCCGAGCTCTACGGCGAGGCCGCGGACCTTGGCAATGAAAAGGCCAAGCGCAACCTGGCCTATCTCTACTACTTCGGCGCAGGCGTTCCCCAGGACTTTGAGAAAGCTGCCGAGCTGTTCCAACAGACCGCATCGGCCGGCATCGGCCGGGCCGAGTTCGACCTCGGCCGCCTCTACTACCGTGGCCAAGGCGTTGAGCAGGACTATGCCAAGGCCGCCGAGCTGTTCGAGATCGCGGCGGGCCAGGCGCATGGCCGAGCCCAGGTGTTCCTCGGGCGGATGTATTACCTGGGCGAAGGCGTGCCCAAGGACTATGTCCGCTCCTATGCCTGGCTCATTCTGGCCGAGCCCCAGGAGCCCGAGAGCGCCGGCTATTTCCTCGCCAAGCTGCGCGACGCCATGAGCGCCGAACAGCTCGCCGAGGCCAAGAGCTTGGCGGCGGCCTTCCGGCCGAACTAGACGACTTCAGGGAACTAGAGCGCGACGCCAGGTTGCTAGCGGCGAAAACCCGGTTCACCGGGTGCTCAAAGGCGACCAATCAAAGGCACTCGACAAGGCACCTTCAAGACGAGCGCTATGGCATCTTGAACCAGTCTAGAAAAGTCTTTCTATAAAAACTGTGACGAATGTCACTCCAAGGCGTGCCGTTCCTGCCCATTTCCATGAGTACCGCAGCTTTAGCGATTGGCCCCACGCTATACTAAGTAGGTTCCCAAGCCAGCGTGGGGCCGCATCCTAAAGTCCCTAGTGTCCCGACTTTAGCTGGGCGCCGCCAGAAAAGCCGGCAAGATCCCGAGCAATCCGAACAGGATCAAGTAAATCGCAACGATGTAGTTCAGCAGCTTCGGCATGATCAGGATTAGCACGCCGGCAACGATCGACGCGATGAAGGGAAAGTACAAGGGGTCCATAGGGTTTTCCTTCCTTAGTGAATAGAAGCGTTCAATCTTGCGGGCCCTGGCGATAGGGCTCCAAGAAGCTGTCCAGCTCTGTCTCGGCCAGGCGGTTGAAGCTGTTGGTCAGCGTGCAGTGTGCGATCTCACCAATCACCGCGATCATATCGGATTGGCTTACACCGTGCGCTTGGAAGGCCGCGAATTCCTCGTCGTCCAGCTTGCCGGTCGACTCTACCAGGCGGCGGGTCAAGCGCTGGATGAGCGCCGGTCGGTCGTCGCCCTCCAGAGTGGCGCCCTGGGCAATCTGCTCGATAAGCTGGAGGTCGACCTCCTCTTGCCGGGCGACATACCGATGCGCCGGCACGCAGTAGTGGCAGCCGTTGCGCCGGGCCATCTCCATGCAGATCACCTCCCGGTCCATCGGCGATAGGCCTGACTGCGGCATCAGCTTGCCGATTGCCAAAAAGATCTCGAGAACCGCAGGGTTGTTGGCCATGCTCGAGGTGATGTTCCAGGGTTTTCCCCAGGATCTGTTAACCTTATCAAGAAGGTTTTTGGTCCTTTCATCGAGGTCGGTGTGTTCGGCCGGTTGGATTCTCGCCATGATGGTGTTCCGTTAACGAAAAAGTGGGAGCCAAAGATAGGCATTTGTGATACAGTAGCCACGAAATTATAACAAACGTCGAGGATTTTCGCTGACTGGAGGGATTGCCGTTCGACTGGGACAAGAGGTCCTGTGTTGAGCGCGCGGTGGCGAGTACCTCGGGGGCAGGGAGTCAGGTATGGAAGATCAAGTCTTCATCAATGTTCCGCTCCTCAGCTTTGATGAGGAGTTTTATCTTTTGGAGAACCCCGATGTCGCCGAAGCGATCGCGACTGGCGCGTTCGACGGCACTGCTGAAGACCACTACATCGAATTTGGCGATCGCGAGGGCCGGGATCCGAATCAGTTCTTCGACGTTAACTTTTATTTCGCCAACAACGTCGATGCCGCAATTCTGGTCGCTACCGACATCTTCAACACCTCGCTTGCTCACTACGAGCTGATTGGCGTGGTCGAGGAACGGGCCAATGTACCGGGCGATTTGCTGTTCTTCGACGCCGATTTCTATCTCGCCAACAATCCCGATGTCCTGTTCGCCATCGCGACCGGCCAGTTTGGGGATTTCTTTCGGCCCGAGGCCAGTGCATTCGCGCACTTCGTTTTCGACGGTTTCGAGGAAGGCCGGCTTCCCAACGCCCAGGGCTCTTCGCGCCTCCCGGACCTGTTAGCGGAGGGCGTCGAGGTGCGGATCGCCGGTGCCACGTTTGCGGTCGACAACGAACTCTTGGAATCCTTCCTCTCTGCCAGGCAGGACGCTCTTATGGATGCCAACCTGAGGCTCGGCGGCGGAGAGACCGGCGACGTTCAGCTCATTGTGGACTTTTTCTTCGGCGACAATGCGATTCTGCTGCCCGACGACCTCTTCGTCCCGATCGCTGGCACGACCTCGTTTTCGGATGGCCTGTTCTTTTAGGTCTTGAACTGACCAGGCGGCGATGGATTCCGCCATAATCAGACCATTTCGCCCGGCGGACAGCGGCGAGATCGTCAATCTGTTCCGCGCGACGGTGCGCGAAGTCAATCGCCGGGACTACAGCGCGGACCAGGTCCGCGCCTGGGCGCCTGATGCGATCGATACCGATGCCTGGGCTGAGCGCTTGGCGGCGAGCCATTGCCTGGTTGCCGAGCGCGACCGAACGATATTGGGCTTTGGCAACCTGATCGATCGCGGCGTGATTGATCTGCTGTTCGTACACAAGGATCACCAGGGCAGGGGCATCGCTAACGCCCTCCTGGCCGCGCTCGAGACCGAGGCCAGGTCACGCGGCCTCGCGCGGCTGGTCACCGAGGCCAGCCTAACCGCCCGGCCGTTCTTCGAGCGCCGCGGCTTTCATGTGATCGCGGCACAGGACGTTGCGATTCGCGGCCAAAAGTTGAAGAATTTTCGCATGAGAAAGACTCTCGCGCCGGAACCTTGACTATGGCAGGCTTGGTCCGCCTCTGGTGCTTGCCGATTCTCCTGGCAGCGCTGCTGGTCAGCTGCATCTCTCAGCAAAGCCGGGAGGCGACCCGCCTGCTCGAGGACATCGACCGGGGCAGCGGGCCGAGCGCCCTCAAGGCCGCGACGCCTACGCCGACCCGCAGCGAACTCTCCTATGAGATTGATGGCCGCCTGCGCTTGGCTGACCTCTACCAGCCGAATCAGCCGGTCGGCGCGGCCCTGGTGCTGGTCCCGGGCTTCACGCCCCACGGCAAGAACGACCGGCGCGTGGTCGAGCTCGCCAACAGCCTGGCGCGGGTCCGCTTTCAGGTCCTGGTGCCCGACCTGGCCGGCGCGCGGAACCTGCGTGTGAGTCTGGCGGATGCCGATGCCATCGCCGATGGGGTGGTCCATCTCTCGGGCCTTGCCGCGAGAGGCCAAGGCGTCGGGATCCTCGCGATCTCCTACGGGGTCGGACTCGCGGTGCTGGCCAGCGAGCAGCCCGAGGTCGCCGGGCGTCTTGCGTTCCTGGTCGGCATCGGCGCTTATTATGACACCGCCTCGCTGATCACTTTCATGACCACGGGCACCTATCGGGAGCCCGCGAGTGGAACCTTGCATCGGATCGAGCCCGAGCCGGACGCCAAGTGGATCTTCCTGGCCAGCAACGTCGACGTGCTGTCGGATGCCGACGATCAATTGAAGCTTCGGGCGATCGCCGAACGCCACTTGCTCAGTCCGGGCGCGTCGGTCACGCCCCTGGCCAAGGTTCTAGGTCCCGAGGGCCGGGCGCTCTACGACCTGATGACCAACCAGGACCCGGCGCGGGTCGCCGCGCTCAGCGACGCCTTGCCGGCCGAGGTGCGTGCGCGCATTCAAGAGCTCTCCCTCGCCGGGCGGGATCTCAGCCCGCTCGCCGGCAAGCTGATCCTGGTGCACGGACGGGAAGACACCCTGATCCCCTATACGGAAAGCCAAGCGTTGGCCGCCGCCGTACCCGACAGCGAGCTTTTCTTGATCGATGGCTTTTCCCATATCGAGCCGAGCGACGTGGGCGTACTGGGCCAGCTGCAGCTGATCGACGCCGCCGTCGCGGTGTTGAACCGACGACAGTAGCCGCGGGCTCAGAAGTCTGCCGTCGGCGGCAGGCGGACCTTCGAGGCCTCGATCGGAAAGGGCCCGCGCGCCATCAAGGTTCCGGCCTCCGGGTCCAGGTGCGGCCGGGCGGCGAAGGTGGCGTCCCAGCGGTCGGGCGGGAAACAGATCTCAACTTCCTGGTCGCCGGCCTCCAGGAGCGCGCCGAGACACTCCAGGGTGGGCAGGCCGGGGCCAACGATGTCCAGCAGCCGCGGCCGTCCCTCGCAGCGGTCGTGCACCACCATGGCTTCGACATCGGGCAGGTGGTCGAGCCGCCAGTCCTGGTACCAGAGGGCGTTGAGGAAGAAGGTGACCTCGTGATCGCGTAGCCCCAGGCGCTCCGACGGTGCCCGGCGTGCGGCGAAGAGCCGGCGGACCAGCGCTCTGTCCTCGTCCCGCGCAAGCGACAGGCGCCGCGCCGCCGCCGTTCCATCTTCCGGCAGACGGCCGAAGAAGCTGTGCTGCTGCAACACGCGAAAGCCGAAGGGTTCGTAGAGTGCCGGGATGTCCGTGTAGAGCAGCAAACAATCGAAGCGGGCTTCGCCGTCGGCGATCAGGCGCGCCATCAGGTCCTTGAAGAGGCCTCGCCCGCGATAGGCCGGGCGGGTGGCCACCGACTGGATGCCGCCGGCCGATAGCGGCTTGCCGTCGACCACGAGCGGTAGGGGAAAGGAGCTCGCGTTGGCGGCGACGATCTCGCCGTCCAGGTAGCTGAAGGCTCGGTAGCCCTCGTACCAAAACGGCAGGGTGTTGAAGGCGGCTGGGGCGATCTCGAAGATATCGGCCAAGAGATCGCCGATCGGCACGCGGGCGGCAGGGTCGGTAAGGTCGTCGAGGCGGAAAGTGAGGTCGTTGGAAGTGAGGCTGGGCACTCAGCAACTGCTCCCAGCGCGACTAGACAATGCTTCCAAAAGCGAGTCCTCCAGCTCCTCGCGCTCCCTCACCTGCCGGCCGCCAGGCCGGCCGGGCGGCGGGCGTCGTTGACGCCATAGAGGTGGCCCGGCAGCTCGTAGCTGCCTTGCACCGAATCGTCGCCAAAGATGCCGATTGCGGGTCCCCGGGGCAGGCCGCTTGCGGGCACCTTCATGATCGCCTCCATGGCGCCCCAGGGCCGCTGTTCGACCAGATGATAGCCCATCTGTTCTAATAGGCGCTGGGTGTCCTTGGTGAAGGCGCGCGGCTCGTAAAATATCCGGTCGGGCAGCCACTGGTTATGGATGCGCGGCGAATTGACCGCTTCGGAAAGGTTCATGTCGAAGTCGATCACGTTGACGATGCCCTGGACCACGATGGTGATGATCCGGCTGCCGCCGGGCGAGCCCAGCACCAGCACCACCTCGCCGTCCTTCTTGATCAGGGTCGGGCTCATGGAGCTGAGCGGCCGCTTGCCCGGTTGAATCGCGTTCGCCGTGCCCTGGACCAGACCGAACATGTTGGGCACGCCGGGCTTGGCGGTGAAGTCGTTCATCTCGTTGTTGAGGAAGAAACCGGTGTTGCCGGCGATCACTTTGGCGCCGAAGTAGCTGTTGATGGTGTAGGTCAGGGAGACCGCGTTGCCGGCCTTGTCCATGACCGAGAGGTGGGTCGTGTTCTGGCCCTCGCGTGAGGCTACATCGGCCTTGATCTCGCCGATCGGCGTTGCCCGGTTGGCCGGGATGGTGGCGCGCAGCTCCGCCGCGTAGGAGTCCGAAAGGAGTCGCTCCAAGGGATTGTCGACGAAGTTGGGATCGCCCAGCAGGCTGTTTCTGTCGGCGAAAGCACGGCGCATGGCCTCGACCATGTAGTGAATCGTCTCGGCCGAGTTGTAGCCCAAATGACCCAAGGGATAGCCCTCGAGCTGATTGAGGATCAGGCAGATCGTTGTGCCGCCCGAGGACGGCGGCGGCGCCGAAACGATCTCGTAGCCGCGATACCTGCAGCGTACCGGGTCGAGTTCCTCGACCGTGTATTGGGCGAAATCCTCGAGGCTGAGGATGCCCCCCGCGGCGTCGCTGGCGGCGACGATCGCTTTCGCGACCGGTCCTTCGTAAAAGGCGTCGGCGCCGTACTCGCTGATCAGCTTAAGAGTTTTGGCCAAATCTGCCTGCACGAAGCGGTCGCCGGCTTGGTGGGGCTGGCCGTCCTTCAGGTAGATCGCCGCCACATTGGGCGCGCCACGGAAGGCGGTTGCGCCATAGGCCAGAATGTTGGCGCTCGCCAGATCGAGCACATAGCCCTCCTCGGCGTGCTTCAAGGCCGGCGCGATGACCTGGCCGCGGTTCATCGTGCCGTACTTCTCTAGCGCGGTCTGGAGCCCAAGAACGGTCCCCGGCACGCCGACCGCGAGATATCCGTTCAGGCTCTTGGCGTGGTCGACGTTGCCGTCCTGGTCCAGGTACATGTCGGTCGAGGCCGCCAGCGGCGCGCGCTCCCGGAAATTCAGGAAGATGTCGTTATTCTCTGCCGCCAAGTGAATCGTCATGAAGCCGCCGCCGCCTAGATTGCCGCAGCAGGGATGGACCACCGCCAGGGCGTAGGCCATGGCGACCGCGGCGTCGATCGCGTTGCCCCCTTGGCGCAGGATCTCCAAACCGACCTCTGTGGCATGGGCCTGGGCCGAGGCGACCATCTCGCTCTTGCCGACCGCCGGCGGCGGGTATTCGCCTAAGGCCGTTTGCGGCAGGGGCAGGAGACTGGCAAGCGCGACGAAGCAGGCGACGAGGCGCATTCTAATCATGGCCGATTCTTTCCTCGGGCGATGGTCCAGGGCTGCGCCGAGTCTATCGGGGGGCAGCGGATCGTTCCAGCGCCGTTGAAGAGCAGATCTGGGACAAAAAAAAGACCCCGCCGAGGCGGGGCCCAATAGTCAGTCAAGAACTCTCCTTGATCTAAGTATCTTACCCTATTTTCTTCGCGAATTCTGTCCTAAAATTGTTAAAGGGGCATTCGAGCGCGCCTTGCATTCGCTTAACTATCTGAAACATAATGATAAAATAACGCATGCCAGAGACCGAGGCGCTGCCCGATCCAATTTTGCCACTAGCTTCTGGATAGGGGGCGGAGAGGCCGCCGCTTTCCAGCAGAAAGACAAGTGGCGCGCTATTCCTGAAGAATATCGCCGTGCTGCTCTAGCTCCTCCAGCACCTGGCCGGCGCCGATCGCGCCGCAGGTCAGGGGGTCCTCGGCGACGGTCACCGGCAGGCCGGTGGCGTAGCGCAGCAGCAGGTCCAGGTGGCCCAGAAGGGCGCCGCCGCCGGTCAGCACGATGCCCTTGTCGGAGATGTCCGCCGATAGCTCGGGCGCGGTCTGCTCGAGCGCTTGCTTGACCGTATCTACGATCGCGCCGATCGGTTCGGCCAGGCACTCGGCGATCTCCTCTTCGGAAACCGGAAAGGCACGCGGCACCCCGCGAAAGAGGTCGAAGCCCTTGATCTCCGCCGTGCGTCCGGCCCCGTTCTCCGGGCGGATCGCCGAGCCGACCTCGATCTTGATCCGCTCGGAGGTCGCCTCGCCGATCGCCACATTGTGGGCCCGGCGGATATAGGCGGCGATCACCTCGTCCAGGCGGTAACCGGCGATCCTCAGGGTCAGCGCGGTGACGATACCGCCCAGCGAGATCACCGCGACCCCGGTGGTACCGCCGCCGATGTCGACGATCATCGATCCGGTCGGCTCGTTGACCGGCAGGCCGGCGCCGATCGCCGCCGCCATGGGCTCCTCGAGCAGGGAGACCCGCCGGGCGCCGGCCGCTTCCGCGGCCTCTTGGATCGCTCGACGCTCGACCTGGGTCGCGCCCGAGGGGACCGAGACGATGACCCGGGGGTTGGCAAAGCTGCGCTTGGGGTAGGCCTTGCGGATGAAGTGCTTGATCATGAACTGGGCGACCTCGAAATCGCCGATCACGCCGGTGCGCATGGGCCGGATCGCGCGGATGTTGCCCGGCGTGCGGCCAATCATGCGGTTGGCCTCCTCGCCGACCGCGAGCACCTGCTTCTTGTCGCCATTGTCCACGATGGCGACCACCGACGGCTCGTTGAGCACGATGCCTTCGCCCTTGACGTAGACCAAGGTGTTGGCCGTGCCCAGGTCGATCGCTATATCGCCGGCGCGCGCGCCGAAGAGTTTGCGCAGCATCTCGTCTCCATCGCACCCAGGCGCCGGCGGCGGTGCCTCAGGCGGTTAGGGCCGGCGTCCCGGCTAACGACAGGTGGCGGCGAATCTTGGCCGCGACCCGGCTCGGGTCGGGCGTCACCTCGCCGTCATAGCCGTTTCGGGTAAAGAGCGCCTTGGCCTCGGCTTCGCTGATTGCGAAAAAGGCGGTGACCGCGGACCAGTCGCAGCGTCCGCCGAACACCGGCCGGCAATCCTTGAGACTGTCCGGTGCTTCCAGGCCGAGCCCCTGGGCCATGAACCAAGGATCGCGGGCCGCTAGGCCGACCGCGCATCCCCGACCGTGGCCGTACCATTGGGCGAAGGTCAGCTTGCCGTGGGGCAGGCTTTCCAGAAAGCGCGCCATCTCCGCCAGGCGCTCGCGACCGGGCGCGTGGTACCCGGGGATCTCCGCTCTACGCTTAAGCTCCATCGTGCCCTCCCTTTCGCCCCCGCGGATTCGGCCCTCAAGGGCCCGTTCAGCCCATTACATTCTATCCTAGAAGCCGATTTCCCGCAAAGTGGTCGGGGTGACATCCGATTGTCACATTGCCCACCTACAATCAGGATGGCACCCTGTGTGCCGGTTGGTGTGGAGCGCTGGAGGGCAGCATGAGCAAGAAACCGAGGGATGGCGACGGGCAGAGTTGGATCACGGCCGAGCTCGAGGACAGCTTCGACGAAGAGCTGGAGATGGAACTGGACGATGACCGGATGGTCCGCGAGCTTTCCCAGATCTCCGACTTTAGGCACCGCTCGACGCTCGAGCGGCGGGTTTACTTTCACGAGCTGTTCCGGCTTCAAGCCGAGCTGATCAAGCTGCAGGACTGGGTTGTCCACACCGGTTACAAGATGGTCGTGATCTTCGAGGGGCGCGACGCGGCCGGCAAGGGCGGCGTGATCAAGCGCATCACCCAGCGCCTCAACCCGCGCGTTTGCCGAGTCGTCGCCCTGCCGGCGCCGACCAGCCGCGAGAAGGGGCAGTGGTACTTTCAGCGCTATGTCGCCCACCTGCCGGCGCGCGGCGAGATCACTCTGTTCGACCGTTCCTGGTACAACCGCGCCGGGGTCGAGCGGGTCATGGATTTCGCGACACAGGACGAGGTCGGCGAGTTTTTCCACGATGTGCCGGAGTTCGAGCGCATGCTGGTGCGCTCGGGCATCAAGCTGATCAAATATTGGTTCTCGATCACCGACCAGGAGCAGCAGTGCCGCTTCCTGATGCGCGTCCACGATCCCATGAAGCAGTGGAAGCTAAGCCCGATGGACCTGCAGTCCCGGGTGCGCTGGGAGGAGTACACAAAGGTCAAGGAGCAGATGTTCGAGCGCACCAACATTCCCGAGGCCCCTTGGTGGATCGTCGAAGGAAACGACAAGAAACGCGCTCGGCTCAACTGCATCAATCACCTGGTCAGCCAGATTCCCTACGAGGACATCCCCCACGATCCGATCGCCTTGCCGGAGCGTGTCTTCAATCCGAAGTACGAGCGCAAGGTGCTGCCCAAGAAGCTCTACGTGCCGCAGAAGTACTAGGACGCCTCGGGCCGGGTCTGGATCAGTTCATTTGCCGATGGCGGCGCTGGCGGTCGGCGCAGCAGTTCCATGCCGTCCGGGGGCCGCCAACCCCGGTCCGCGACATAGAAGTCGAGCGGCGTGTCCGGCTCGAGCCGAAAGTAGGTGCCTTTGAACTGAAGGGCGTCGGTCGATTCGATTTCGACCGGGCCTTTGTCGGTGATGTGGTAAACCGGGGACATGAAAATCTCGATCGGCTTGTCCCGATCGACGATCAGCGAAGAATCGCGCAGGCGCCCCAGGACCTCTCGTCCGTCCTTCAGCTTGAGCCGCAGCCAGGGCTTCAAACTTGCGTCCCTATCGAGGCGAGTGTGAATCACCTGGTTCCAGATGGAGGTGTAGCGCGTGACGGTCGTCCACTTGAACCTGCGGGCCCAATGTTGCGGCGTGAGCGCCGGAAATCGGCCAAGCGCGACGCCCCACAGGGCGGCCAACAGGTAGAGACCAAGAAAATAGAGCGCGAGCTCTCCAAGGGTCGTGGTTTTGACGGCCTCTTTGAGACGTTCAAGAGTTAGCGCGGCCGAGAACTCCTTCGACAGGATCGCGAGAAGGACCACGACCCCATTGAGCAGCAAAGACCGAAGCAAGGAGACCGCGGTCCACTCCAGACCGCTGTCGAACAGCTTGGGGTGAAATACCCTCTGCAGCAGGGTGGTGACGAACCCTGGCAGGATCAAAAATAGTGCGATCAGCAGCTCTTCGATGGAAAAAGACATGGCATCAATCGTGGGTTTGCCCACCCCCGTTCATGACCAGAAGCGAGAAGGTCCAGGCGTCTGCCGAAGCCCGGCGAAACACGTCGAGATTGGCGGTCTTCACCGCCTGCGCCAGGGGAAGGTTTTCAACCTGTTGGGCGAGGTTCACCATCTGCGCGGTTTGCGCCGCGCTTGGCGTCGAGGTGACGACGCCGGTGGCGATCAGGTGCGCTTTTCGATTCTCGAGCTTGAGAATTGTCGCACCTAGCTCGACAAGTTCCCTGGCCGCTTGGGAGCGGGCGCTCCTGCCAAGGGATTGCTCCTGAGTAAGTTGCTTGGTCTTTTCTCTCACCGATCTGCAGACCGCGATGGCGGCGTCTATCGCCGCGACGGCATCCTTTAGGTCGGATGACATGTTCAAGGCTCCAAGAATGACATGGGCGTTTGGAACTCCGTGATTCGACGCCTCGCAGCTTAACACGCATTTCGGCCATGTGGCGTTAGGGCGCTAGCCCTCGCCGGACCTGAGCGCGATCATCTTGGAGAACTTCGGTTCGACCAGGCTGGTGTGGCGGTCAATCTCGGCCAGCATGGTGCCTAGGTCCTTGCCCTTGGCGCAGCGCACGTAGTCCAGATGCGCGGCCAGCTTGGTCTTGAGGGTGCGCTTAGGCGGGCGGAACATGGCAAAGCAGTAGGCGATGCGCCGGGACAGGCGCTCCCAGGTCTCGAGCAGCGGCCGGTTGTCGGCGAACTCGAACACCAGACTATGGAAGGCGAGCTCGGCGATGTCCTCCTGATGGGCGCCGCCGCCGCGGATCGCCTCCAGCAGGGCGTCGTGACGCCGGTCCAGCTCCTCGCGGAAGGACTCGTCGCGCCGCTCCCAGATCAGCTCGAAGGCGTAGCGCTCGAGCACCCGGCGCAGGGAATAGGTGTCCGCCAGCTCTTCGTTGGTAAATCCGCGGACCTTGCTGCCGGCGTGGGGCCGGGTCTCGACCAGGCCTTCCTCCTCAAGCTCGCGCAGGGCCTCGCGCAAGGGCCCGCGGCTGACGTCGAACTGCTCGGCCAGCTCCTTCTCGATCAGCCGGGTGTTGGGCGGCAGCTCGCCGTAGATGATCGCCTCGCGTAGCTCGCGCGCGACCTGGGCGCGCAAAGTACGGTCGCGGGGCGTCTTGAGGGACGTAATGGGCAGAACAGCGCTCCTCAGCTCGTGACCGGCCAGGCGCGCCGGCCCGCCAGCTCTAGCAAATCGTTCAATTGTTGACAATCCATCAGGCCGCCGCTGGTTAGGGGCAACACGAGCGATAGCAGGATTATAAGATTGTTGACAATCCTACGATTCTTCATTAGAACCCCATGCTCAAGGCTGCCCGAGAGTTCGCATATTGCGCCTATTCAGTATCCGAGCAGGGCGCGGCATCCCACGGGCGGCGCCGTCTAATACGATCACGGACAAAACGGGGAGGGCGCGATGCATCTCAAACATTCTCTTTCCAGGCAGGTCCTGCGCGGCGGCGCGGCACTTTCGGTAGCGCTTTTCGCCTCGGCGCTGCTGTGCGCACCTGGGCAAACCCACGCGGCCGAGCAACGCTTCATGACCATCGGCACGGCGGGCGTCACCGGTATCTATTACTCTGTCGGCGGCGCGATCTGTCGGCTGGTCAATCGGGAGCGCAAGCGCCATGGGCTGCGCTGCTCTGTCGAGAGCACCGGCGGCTCGGTCTACAATCTGCGCAACATCCGAATTGGCGAGCTCGACCTGGGCGTCGTGCAGTCGGACTGGCAGTATCACGCGGTTCAAGGCTCCAGCGTGTTCGACAAGGACGGCCCCGACCCCGAACTGCGCTCGCTGTTCTCCCTGCATCCCGACACGGTCAGCATCGTGGCCCGAAAGGACGCCGGGATCGCCAAGCTGGACGACCTCAAGGGCAAGCGGGTCAACCTGGGCAACCCTGGCTCTGGCACGCTCGCGACGGCCGAGGCCATGCTGGACGCCCTCGGCTGGACCAAGGACGACTTTGCACTGGTCGCCGAGCTGAAATCGGCCGAGCAGTCTCAGGCGCTCTGCGACAATAAGATCGACGCCTTTTACATGGTCGCCGGCAATCCGGTCGGTAACATCCTGGAGGCGGCGACCACCTGCGAAGTGGTGTTTGTCCCGGCGGTCGGGCCCGAGATCGACAAGATGGTCGCCAGCAAGCCCTACTACCGGCACGCCAAGGTGCCCGGCGGGCTCTACCGGGGCGCCGACCAGGACGTGCCGACCTACGGCGTAGCCGCGACCTTCGTGACCTCGAGCCAAGTGCCCGACGACGTGGTCTACGAGTTCGTCAAGGCGGTGTTCGAGAACTTCGACGACTTCAAGAAGCTCCATCCGGCGCTGGCGCACCTCAGCAAGCAGGACATGGTGACCGAAGCCCTGAGCGCCCCCATGCACCCGGGTGCCGTCAAATACTTCACGGAAGCCGGGCTGCTCTAGCCATGCTGCAAAGCAAGGGTGGAGGGCCGCCGGTCGCGCGCGGGAGCCACGCGGCGAACGACGATCCGCGCAACGCGACGATCAAGATCTACGTCGATGGCGAGCTCCTGCCGCGGGAGGACGCCAAGGTATCGGTCTATGACAGCGGTTTTATGCTCGGCGACGGAATATGGGAGGGACTCAGGGTCTATCGCAGCAAGGTCGCCTTCCTGGAGGAGCACTTCGACCGGCTCTACGAGTCGGCCAAGGCGCTCGATCTGGAGATCGGCCTAAGCCGGGCCGAGCTGGAGGCGGCGCTCTATCGCACGCTTAAGGCCAACGCCATGACCGACGGGGTGCACCTGCGCCTTATGGTGACCCGGGGGCGCAAGTGCGCGCCCTTTCAGGACCCGCGCCTCTCGATCTTCGGCTCGACCGTGGTGATCATCGCCGAGCACAATCGGCCGGAGGGCACCGCGGCGGCCGAGGGCCTGAAGCTCTTCACCGTCCACGTGCACCGCCAGGCGCCGGACGCCCAAGACCCCAAGCTGAACTCCCACAGCAAGCTGAACTGCGTGACCGCGCTGATCCAAGCGCTGAAGGCCGGGGCCGACGAAGCCCTGATGCTCGACCCACAGGGCTTCGTCAACACCTGCAACTCAACCAACTTCTTCATCGTGCGGAAGGGCGAGGTCTGGACCTCTACCGGCGATCACTGCATCAATGGCGTGACCCGGGGCAAGATCATCGCGCTGTGCAGGGAAAACGCCATTCCCGTGTTCGAGCGCAACTATTCGCTTGCCGACGTCTACGGCGCCGACGAGGCCTTCGTCACCGGCACCTGCGGCGCCCAGACCCCGGTCGTCCAGGTCGACGGACGCGTGATCGGCGAGGGCAAGCCAGGGCCCATGTTTCAGCGCTTGCGCGGGCTCTACAAGGATCTCGTCGAGCGCCACTGCGCGGGGTGACAGGGGCAAGCGCGCTGGCTCGACAAGCGGCCCCTGCCTCCTGTACGGTCACAGCCAATCATAAAGCTGTTCGAACGGGAGGAAATCATGAGACATGCACCCCTAGCCCTGATCGCCGCCGGCGCGCTGGTCGGCTCGACCGCGCTGGCCCAGGCCGCCGATAGCTGGGATATGCCGACGCCCTATCCGGACGGCAACTTCCACACCCAGAACGTGCGCGCCTTCGCCGAGGACGTGAAGTCCATGACCGGCGGCGAGCTGGACATCCAGGTGCACAGCGGCGCCTCGCTGTTCAAGATGCCCGAGATCAAACGCGCGGTGCGTTCGGGCCAGGCGCCGATCGGTGAAATTCTGTTGTCGGCCTACGGCAATGAAAGCCCGATCTTCGAGGTCGACGGCATCCCATTCCTGGCGGCCGGCTACGACAACGCCTGGAAGCTCTACCAGGCCCAGAAGCCGATCCTCGAGGGCTTGCTCGCGGAGGAAGGCCTGATGCTGCTGTTCTCCGTGCCCTGGCCAGGCCAGGCGCTTTACACCCAGGAGGCGATCAGTTCGGTCGACGACATGAAGGGCGTCAAGTTCCGCGCCTACAACGCCGCTACCTCGCGCCTGGCCGAGCTGATGGGTGCGCTGCCGACAACCGTGCAGTACGCCGAGGTGCCCCAAGCCTTCGCGACTGGGCTGGTCAGCTCCATGTTGACCTCGGGCACGACCGGCGTGGACACCCAATCCTGGGACTTCGTGAAGTACTTCTACGACACCAACGCGATGCACCCGAAGAACGCGACCTTCGTCAACAAGAAGTCCTTCGACAAGCTCGATCCGGCGGTCCAGGAGGCGGTGCGCAAGGCCGCCGCCGCGGCCGAGGAGCGCGGCTGGCAGATGAGCCGCCAGGCCGGCAGTGCTGCCGTGCAGGAGCTGCGGGACAACAACATGGAAGTGGTGACCCCCGACGACAAGCTGATGGGCCAGTTGGAAACAATCGGCGGCACCATGACCGACGAGTGGCTCGCCAAGGCGGGGGCCCAGGGAAAGACCCTGATCGACAACTATAACGCCCAATAGGCGGCGGAGCGCGACCGGGCGCCCGACTCCTCGGGCGCCCGGTTGTCTTGAACAGCCATGCGCGCGCTGCTCGACGGACTCTACAAGCTGGCCGGGGCCTTGGCCGCGGTCTTCCTCACGGCGATCGCCGTGCTTATCCTGGCTCAGATCATCGGCCGATTCTTCAACGTGCTGGTGCCCTCGGCCAACGAGTTCGCCGGCTTTTCCATGGCCGCCTCGTCGTTCTTGGCGCTCGCCTACACCTTTCGCGCCGGCGGCCACATCCGGGTGACCTTGGTGATCTTGCGCCTGCCAGAGGGAACGCGCCGGATCTTCGAGCTGACCTCGCTCGCGGCCGGCGCCGTGCTTATCGCTTTCTTCGCTTGGCACGCGGTGCTGCTGGTGCTGGATTCCTGGGAGTACGACGACCTTTCCGACGGCCTGATCGCGATTCCCTTGTGGATTCCCCAGTGCGGCATGGCGGCCGGCCTGATCGTGCTGGCGATCGCGCTGGTCGACGAGCTGGTTCAGGTGATCCGCGGCCATACGCCCTCCTATGCCACCGCCGAGGACGTGGTGCTCGGCCCGCTCGCCAAGCCGGACGACTGACCGATGGAGCTCGCCCTCAACGCCGGCTTTCTGATCGTCCTGCTGCTGCTCTTCCTGGCCGGCGGCCTGTGGGTCGCCATGTCCCTGTTGGCGATCGGCTTCGTCGGCATGGTGCTCTTCAGCAACGCGCCGGCCGGCTCGGTCATGGCCACCACGGTCTGGGGCTCGAGCGCTTCCTGGACGCTGACCGCCCTGCCGCTCTTCGTCTGGATGGGCGAGATCCTGTTCCGCACCAAACTTTCGGAGGACATGTTCCGTGGCCTGGCGCCGTGGCTCACTCGCCTGCCCGGCCGGCTCATGCACGTCAACATCATCGGCTGCGCGGTCTTCGCCGCGGTGTCCGGCTCCTCGGCGGCAACCGCCATGACGATCGGCAAGATGGCCGTGCCCGAGCTTTCCAAGCGTGGCTACGACGAGAAGATGACGATCGGCACCCTGGCCGGCTCCGGCACGCTGGGACTGCTGATCCCGCCCTCGATCATTCTGATCGTCTACGGCGTTTCGGCCGAGGTCTCGATCGCGCGGCTTTTCATCGCCGGGGTTTTGCCGGGCCTGCTTCTGGTCGTGCTGTTCATGGGCTACGTCATTCTCTGGGCTTTGCTTCACCCGGGCAAAACGCCGCCCAGCGACATCCGCCTCAAGCTCCTGGAGCGGCTTTATGCCTCGCGCCGCCTGATCCCGGTCTTGGCGCTGATCGTCTTCGTGATCGGCTCGATCTATTGGGGCTGGGCGACCGCGACCGAGGCCGCCGCCTTCGGGGTCGCCGGGGCGCTCGCGCTCTCCCTGGTGACCGGTCAGCTCAATTGGACGACCTTCCGGGAGAGCCTGATGGGTGCGACCCGCACGTCCTGCATGATCGCCTTCATCCTGGCGGGCGCGGCTTTCCTCTCGGTCACCATGGGCTACACGCGCATTCCCTCGACGCTGGCTGAATGGATCAAAACCTTCGAGCTCTCGCCCTACATGTTGCTGGCGGTGCTGACGCTCTTCTTCGTGGTGCTAGGCTGCTTCCTCGACGGCATCTCCGTGGTCGTATTGACCACCTCGGTGATCCTGCCCATGGTCCAGGCGGCCGGCATCGACCTCCTGTGGTTCGGCATTTACGTGGTGCTCGTCGTCGAGATGTCCCAGATCACCCCGCCGGTCGGCTTCAACCTCTTCGTGCTGCAAGGCCTCACCGGCCGCAACATTCTTAACATTGCGCAAACCGCCCTGCCGTTCTTCCTGTTGCTGGTGCTCGCGGTCGCGATCATCATCGCCTTTCCGGAAATCGCGACCTACCTGCCGAGCGTGATGACGGCCAGGTGAGGGGGATGGGGTGTTTGTATGGTCACAAGGAGTGCAAAATCCAATTCGCTATGCTATTGATGAAATGATCTCAGAAAAGTTGTAAGTCTTGATCGGGCGATAGGATGGAGTGTTGATTGCGTGATCTCAGAATCTAAGTGGTTTCCTGGTAACTGGAGTTTGGCCATGTACCCTGTTGCGAAAATCGTGGCGTACGTCGCAATACTTCTTGCGGCAAATTCTGCAACCGCATTTGATAAAGAGAATTTTGATCTTCTCAAGCAGCTGATGATTGATGGTTGTTCACTTGGAATGGAATTTGAAGTTGAGGTAGAAGGCGACGGAAACATTTCTATGTTTCTTAGCAGGGGTGCGGAGGGATCTGTCTCATTTCAGAAAAAAGAACTTCCAGCAATCGTGTCTGAGATCGAGGGTGATATTGCGAAACAATCACTGGCAGCAGACACACGGGCGTGCATGGAGCGTTTCATGAATAGACTGTTTGACGCCGTGTTGAACGCAGATACTCAGAGCGAACACCAGCCACCATCGCGTTCAGATCCGGGTTCCAATTTCAACATTGCATTGGCTGCGGCTCGGCAGTTGGAAAATACCTTACAGCGAGAGTTTCAGTTTGTCGACATTGCGGAAGCTGCGATGTGCCAAGGTAAATTTGAAACAGCGCTTGAAGCTATTGATGAACTGGAACCCGATTTAACTCGTGAGTTTCTCATCAGGGATTTAGCATATATGTCGCTCTGTGCTAGGGATTTTGAGTTTTCTTTGGGTATAACATCGCGAATGGATGAAGGCGTTACAAGAGACCATATTGTTCATCGAATTAGTGAACTAGCTACAAGTGGCGAAAATTGCTATCCGCATGAAGCTACCATTCATGCATGCGACTAGTTGGAACTTCCAACTTTTTCCAAATGATCAAGTTGGATCGGTGTTGGAGATACAAAAATTTTTTTTGTTAACTCTATCAATCGATCTCTTGTATCATCGTCGTAGGGTTTCTGATCTAACTCGAACATAAGTATCTCCATGGCGTGCAGTGCGGTGGTTCGATCCACAATGCGGACGAAAATTCGTTCATAAGATGAATGATCGATCAATCCATTCTGGTAGGCTTGGCACAGTTCGAACAATAGCTCCCGCATGTTATGAACACGTTGACCACTTTCATGAGTCAGACGCGCAGCACCCTGAGTGCTAAAGGTTTTTTCCTGGTGGGAAGCATCGGCCGGGCGCTCTCTCTCGAGTGGGCCTTTCTCGAGATTATGGAAGGATGTTGTCGCGCTAACGAGTGTTTCGACGCGTTCTAAGTATTGATCTTTGCTCTTCAACGACGGTTCGACGCACGCAGTGAATCGACCTCTCTGGTCATTGTGTACAATATGAACAATTCGGCCATCACTCGGAAGATTGACGATCGTGTCACTCTGAGGAGAAGGCCACTGACAGCCATGCAAAACTGCAAAAAAGATGCAAAACAAGACGCCACGAATGATACCCGGTATTGTACATTTGATCATTGAACAAGTGTCCTAGCTTGCAAAAAATCATAGATAGTAGTTTGCTATACTTGCGCCTCCCATCCTGATCAAAGTTGTTCAACTCAAAAAATGTACGAATTTGGAACAAGCTTTCTTGTGATCCAACGTTTGAGCCTAACCTTCATCTCTAATCCGTTTGAAGATTTTACACGATATCGAAAGATTGTAAAACTAACATTCAGAACGATTTCCTCATGCCATGCTCGTCGTGCATGATCGCTTTCGTCATGGCGGGCGCTGCCTTTCTGTCGGTCACAATGGGCTATGCCCGCATTCCCTCGACCTTGGCCGAGTGGATCAAAATCATGGAGCTTTCGCCCCATGTTCTTGCCCGTGTTGACACCGTTCTTCATTTTGCTAGGCTGCTTCTTAGGTGGCACATCGGTGGTGGTTCTGACCACCACTGCGATTATACTGCTCATGCTCGCGGTCGCGATTATCGTCGCCTTTCCGAAGATTGCCACCTACTTGCCGAGCGTCATGACGGCCAGATGAGCAGGCAAGGTCAAAGCCCGCTCTTCAAGCCCTTGATGCCGGCGAAGACGTCTTCCTCGATGGCCTCGCGCACCGCCTTGGCGTCCCGGGCGCGCAGCGCCGCGACGATTTCCACATGATGGGCGTTGGTGTTGCGGCCCGACGTGTTGGCCCGTTCGATGCCTTGCCGGAACCAGGGGCCGACCTGGAGCCACAGCATGTCGATCATGCCGAGCAAGGTCGGTCGGCCGGCCGCGCCGTAGACCGTGAAATGAAAGCTGTAGTGGTTCGAGATGTAGGAGTCGTAGTCCTCCTCCTTCAAGGCAACCGCCATCTCGTCGATCAGCTGCCCCATGCGGTCGATCGCCCCTCCTGACAGCTTCGGCGTGGCGTACTGCCCCGCCATGCCCTCCAGGGACCTGCGAATCTCGTGCAGCTCGATCAGTCGCTCGTCGGTCATGTTGGGGACGCGGATCGTCCGGCTGCTCGACAGCTCCAGCGCGCCGTCCGCGACCAGCCGGTTCAGGGCGTCGCGAACCGGCATCAGGCTGGTGTTGAACTCCTCGGCAAGCGGGCGAAGCGGCAGCTTTTGGCCCGGGACCACGTGGCCGCCCATAAGCAGCAGTCGGCAGCGCTGAAGAATCTGATCGCGGAGAGGCTCGCCGGAGGATCTTTCGATTTTTGTCAGCGCGCTCCGAGGTGACATATCGCGATCTTGACTGGTGGGCGGGATCGATCGCTCGTCGCGCAATCCCGGTCGGGGCCGATTGTGCGTTGCTCGAGCGGATCTAGCAACATGGTCGAATTTCGAGCGTGAAAGATTCAATAATCAAAATTGTAATAACAAGAGAATCTTAATAAAAAAGCGTTTATACAATAAGTTATGATTCTTTAAGAAAATCAGTTGTCACAAAAATACAACTGTGATAACAAATTTCCATCCTAAGGCGCGCGGGGTAGGGAGCTTGACCGGAAGGCTCTTGAGAACGTTGCCGGGCGCCCTCGAAGTCCAGCAAGGGGAGGATTTGGACCGATGTTTCGCACGATACCTAAAGCCGTTTCGGCGGTCGGCCTGGTGGCTGCGGCCTGCATGGCGCTCTCGCTCACGGCCACTGCCGGCGAGTTGGCCAAGGGCGATCAGATCTCCGACACGGTCAGCGGCAAGACCTACCAGGGCAGCATGCTCAAGGATTCTTTCGTCGAGTATTACGACGCCGACGGCACGATCCGTGGCGGCGACTACAAGGGCACATGGCGGGTCACCGAGGACGCCATGTGCTTCACCTACGGCGATAACCCCGAAAAGTGCTGGGGGCTCGAGATCAACGGCCCGGCCGTCACCCTCTACAAGGACGGCAAGGTGGATGGCACGGGCATCCTGATCGACGGCAACCCCAACAACTTCTGAGCGCCCCGGCGTTCACGCTGGTGCCCGGCTGAGCCGGCAAGGTTGCGCCGGGCCTGGCGTCCGAGTCTGTAATAGTGGAGGGCGAACACGTGAGATCACTCTCAAAATCAACGGCGGCCATGGTGGTGGGCGTCGCGGCCATTGGCCTCACCGGCGCTGTTTTCGCGCAGGACGCGACCGATCTTGTGGTCGTGTCTTGGGGCGGCGCCTATACGGCGAGCCAGCAAAAGGCTTATCACCAGCCGTACATGGATGCGAATCCCCACATTCGGTTTCTCAACGACGATTCGGCCGCGGAGGGCCTGTCCAAGCTGCGCGCCCAGTCGGAAGCGGGCGCCGTGACCTGGGATCTGCTCGATATGGTCGCCTCCGATGCCATCATCGCCTGCGACGAGGGCCTGGTTCTGGAGATCTATCCGGACCAGGACCTGGCGGCGGCGCCGGATGGCACGCCGGCGTCCGAGGACTTTGTCGATGGCACCCTGACGCCGGGTGATTCCAACTGCTTCATTCCGCAGATCGTCTATTCGACCACTTTTGGCTATCGCACGGACAAGCTGCCCAAGGCACCCACCTCGATCAACGACGTCTTCGACCTGGAGGCTTTCCCGGGCAAGCGCTCGCTTGAGAAAAAGCCGATCGGCAACATGGAGTGGGCCTTGATCGCCGACGGGGTCGACCCGAGCGAGGTCTACGACGTGCTGGACACGCCGGAAGGCGTCGACCGTGCGTTCAAGAAGCTCGATACCATCAAGGACCAGGTGGTCTGGTGGACCAAGGGCGCCCAGCCGGCGCAGCTTTTGGCCGATGGCGAGGTGGTCATCGCCTCGGCCTACAACGGCCGTCTGTTCTCGGTCATCGAGGAGGAAAAGCAGCCGATCGGCATCATGTGGGACTGGCAGGTCTTCGACATTGACGGCTGGGTCATTCCGGCCGGCGGCAAGAACGTCGAGGCGGTCAAGGAATACGTCAAGTGGGCGACCGACACCCAACGCCTGGCGGACCAGGCCAAGTTCATCTCCTACGGCCCGGCCCGCAAGTCGTCAGCGCCGCTGGTCGGCAAGCACGCCACGCTCGGCATCGACATGGCACCCCATATGCCGACCAACCCGGAAAACGCCAAGAACACGCTGCTGTTCAATTACGTCTGGTGGGCCGACAACAAGGCCTCGCTCGACGAGCGCTTCCAGGTGTGGCTGGCCAACTAATCAAACATCCGGTACGTGGAGCGGCATTCATCAAAAAGTGCCGCTCCAGTGCTTTGCTTGCTGCAAGATCCTCTAGATCGCCTAGTCGGCGCGGTGAGGAGAGGAATGTGGCGCACGGAAGTTAGAGTGGAAAAACTGTCACCCATTCGCTCTTCGCCACTCGGTAACTGTGCCTCCCGATCAGGTGGCGTATCACCGCTCTCATGTGACGTGCCCCGTAAAGAACGCCGATCGTCTGGTTTCCGTCATGCGCCTCATCTAGGGTTTGGTCGATGATTTCCAACAGGCGTCGGTCACGCCAATGGAAGAGGAGCGTCATGATCTCTTCATTATCTTCGCTGCTAAGAATCTCTTCGCGTGATTTTCGCAAATTCAAGTTTAAGGCCCGAGCCATCTGTGCTCTCGTTCCAAAGTACCGCATGTAGAGACCATATAGGGGAGCGAGAATGAGCAGAAGAAAGCGATCCCAAGTCTTTAAGTCCCACCAGCGTCGATCAAACGCATCTCCGGAAACATCTGCATGAACCAGGCGGTTCTTTAGGTGCGCTATGGTCATTCCTCGGTTCTGGGTCACAAGCCCCAGCTTGGGGTTTTCTGAATAGAAGCGATAAGAAAGGGTCAAGAGAGACACTGCACGTGTTTTCACACCTTCACAAAGAATAATGTCACAGTCCCCAAGGCGCTCGCTGACCTCAGCGTAGAACTCCGGCGCACCGACATGAACCATGGGAAAGAGAACAAAGCTCGGCCGACCTTCATCGGCCTCCAGGCGGATCACAGCGCTGCGCACAGCGAAGGCTGAAGACTCGATAATCTGCATGGATGAAGACTCTCACCGGTGTAGTGCGCGCATCTTCACTACGTAAAACCACTTGAGATGACGATGCAAACAAGATTGGCATGAGTCGGCCTGCAGGCCACGGTGAAACTTTTGCCCTCTCCTGACGATCCCATACCTAAGTCTATCGACATCTGGGCGGAGTTTTCTGCGTCGGCAAGATTCCGCAATTGCCTCCAGTGAACCTGAAATGATCTACCTATTCCTTTCAGGCGGTTCGCGCTACTGTGCGGCTGCCGTTGAGACTTGCCGAGCAATGAGTAAATTCCATCATGAGCCGCTGGCACACATGCCCGTCTGTACTGTGCGCGCTTGCCATCTCCGGGATCCTCTACGCCCTTCCCGCCCACGCCCAAACCCTCGTCTACTGCTCGGAAGGCAGCCCAGAGGGCTTCAACCCGGCGCTTTACACCTCGGTCACCACCTTTGACGCAACGCGGCAGATCTTCGATCAGCTGACCGAGTTCGATGGCCAGAGCCAGGAGGTGCGCCCGGCGTTGGCAGAGTCCTGGGAGATCTCGGACGACGGTAAGCTCTACAGCCTGACCCTGCGCCAGGGCGTGCAGTTCCAGTCCAACGGCCACTTCACGCCAGGCCGCCCCTTCAACGCCGACGACGTGCTCTTTTCCTTCCATCGTCAGGGCGATAAAACCAATCCCTATCACCGGGTCTCGGGCGGCCAGTACGCGGTCTATTTCGGCATGGACCTGCCGGACTTGATCGAACGCATCGAGAAACGCGACGACCATCGCATCGATATTCACCTGAGCCGGCCCGACGCCTCCTTCCTCAATGCCCTGGCGATGGATTTTCTTTCGATCCAATCGGCCGAGTATGCCGAGCAGATGCTGGCCGCCGGCACGCCCGAGCGGCTCGATCTCGACCCGATCGGCACCGGGCCCTTCACCCTGGTCGCCTACCGCCGGGACAACGACCTGCGCTACCGGGCATTCCCTGAGCACTGGCGGGGCAAGCCCCAGATCGAGCATCTGGTGTTCGACATCACGGTCGATCCTTCCGTGCGCTATTTCAAGATTAGGCGCGGCGAATGCCAGGTCATGGCCTATCCCAACCCGGCCGACCTAGGCGCGATCGAACGGGACGCCGATCTGACACTTGAGCGTTGGGAGGGCTTCAACATCGGCTATCTCGCCTTCAACACCGACAAGGCGCCGTTCGACGATCTGCGGGTGCGCCTTGCGCTATCCCACGCGGTCGACAAGGCCGCGATCCTCGAGGTGATCTACGCCGGCACCGCGCTCGCGGCCGTCTCGCCGATCGCGCCGCCCTCCTGGGCCTACGACCCGGACCTGGCGCCGCTCGCCTACGATCCGGAAAAGGCCCGCGCGCTCCTGGCCGAGGCCGGCTATCCGAATGGCTTCGACACCACGCTCTGGGCCATGCCGGTGCAGCGGCCCTACAATCCCAATGCCCGGCGCATGGCCGAGCTGATTCAGGCCGACTGGGCCGCCGTCGGGGTGCGGACGCGCATCGTCACCTACGAGTGGGGCGAATACCTGCGCCGCTCGCGCCTGGGCGAGCACGACACCCTGCTGCTCGGCTTCGGCGGCCAGAACGGCGATCCCGACGCCTTTTTCTTCGCGCTGCTGAGCTGCCATGCCAAGGCGGAAAGTGGGCTCAACCGGGCGCGCTGGTGCGATCAGGACTTCGACCGCCTGCTCGAAGCGGGCCGCGCGACCCGGGATATGAAGGCGCGCAAGGAGATCTACTTCAAGGCCCAACGGATCTTCCGGGACCAGGCGCCCTGGATCGCGATCGCCCATGCCGACGTGCTGGAGGCGGTTCGCAAGGAGGTGCTTCATTACCGCAGCGACCCCTTCGGCCGGCATATCTTCTACCCGGTCGCCCTGTCGGGCGGCGGCGAGTGACCATGGCTTGGAGACTGACCCGTCGTGAGGCGCTTTTGTGCGGCGCCGCCTGGATGCTCGCCGGGGCAATTCCAACGGACACAGAGGTCGAGCGGTTCTTGGAGCTCTCCCGGGAGCTGACTGGCGAGGCGGAACTCGACCCTGGCTTGGGCCGAATCTATCTGCAGGCGCTGCGCCAATCGTCCCTGTTCGCTGGACAGCTTGAACAAGCGTTCGCCGATCCGGGGCAAGCCATTCCGGCGGATCTTGAGGTTCAGATCCTCGACCAGTGGTTCACCGGTGTCGTTCCAACAGATAGCGGCCCGGCGGTTGCGACCTACAACGGCGCGCTCATGTGGCGCACCATGGAGCTGCGCGGCGCGCCGGGATATTGCCATGGCGCGCTCGGCTTTTGGTCGCGCCCGCCAAAGTCATGAGCGCGGATCTGACAACGGAGGTTGCGGTCGTCGGCTCCGGCGTCGCGGGGGCGCTTGCGGCCGCGAAACTGGCAGAGGCGGGTATCGATGTGGTCATTCTGGAGGCCGGACCGCGAATTACCCGGGAAGCTGCCGTGCAAAGCTTCGCCGAGGCGCCGATCCGCAGCCCGGATGCGCCCTACCCGGTCACGGCCGCCGCGCCCTATCCCCGGCGCGGCGATCCCGACGGCTACGTCATCGAGAGCGGGCCGGACACCTTCGGTCCGAGCTATATCCGGCTGGTTGGTGGCACCACATGGCACTGGCTGGGCGCCTGCCCGCGCCTGGTGCCCGACGACTTCCGCATGAAAAGCCGCTTCGGCCGGGCGGTCGATTGGCCAATCGCCTACGAGGATCTCGAGCCCTGGTACGCCCAGGCCGAGCGGGCGCTGGGAGTTGCCGGCGACGACGCGGATGATCTGGGATCGCCCCGCTCCAGCGGTTATCCCATGGCTGCCATGCCGCTCAGCTACCTCGACCTTCAGGTCGCAGAGCGGCTCGCTGGCTCGCCTTACCCGTCACTGCCGACGCCCTATGCCCGCAACACGGCGGACTGGAACGGCCGGCCGCCCTGCTGCGGCGCCGCCAGTTGCATCCCAATCTGCCCGAGCGGCGCCAAGTACGACGCCATGGTCCATGTGGCGCGGGCCGAGGCGGCCGGCGCTCGGATACTGGAGCGCTGCGTCGTCCACAAGTTGGAGTTGGCGCCCGACCGCCGCATCGCGAGCCTGCTCTACCGCCGGCCCGACCGCAGCGACGTCCGGCTTCGCGCCAAGGTCTTCGTGCTCGCCGCCCACGGCATCGAGACGCCGAAAATTCTTTTCATGTCCCGCGGCGAGGGCGCGCCCGACGGGCTCGCCAACTCCAGCGGGGTGCTCGGCCGGTTTCTTATGGATCACCCCTACAAGCTGAGCTGGGCGCTGACCAAGGAGCCCCTGTGGCCCTATCGCGGGCCAATTCGCCTCTCCGCCGTCAACAGCACCCGCCTTGGTGACCGCCGCGCCCGGGTGCCGGCCTTTCGCAGCGGGATTGACAACAGCGCTTACAACTGGCCGCTCGGCGGACCGACCGTTACCGTGCGCCATCTGATCCGACAGGGCCTTCGCGGCGCGGCCCTCCAGCAGGCGATCCTGGATCAGACCTCCCGGCAGATCGGCTTGACCGCCCTGACCGAGCAGCTGCCCGATCCGGAGAACCGTGTGGTCGCCGATTTCGATCGGCGCGACGCGCTCGGCTTGCCCCGCCCGCGCCTGCACTTCCGCCTGGACGACTACACCAAAGCCGGCCTGGCCGAGGCGGAGCGGGTGCACGAGGCCATCTTCGCGCTGATCGGCACAAGCGAGACCCACCACAGGCCGGGCGCCATGCCGGGCGGCCACATCATGGGCACGACCCGCATGGGCGACGATCCGAGATCCTCTGTGGTCGATCCCAGCCTGCGTGCCCACGACCACCCGAATCTCTTCCTGCTCGGCAGTGGGGCCTTTCCGACCGGCGGGGCGGCCAACCCGACCCTGACCATCGCGGCGCTCAGCCTGCGCGCCGTGGAGCCGATCAAGACGGCCTTGCGGGCCTGACGTAAGGCCCCTCGTTGTCTATGCTCAAGCATGGACTTCAAACGCCATAGCCACTTCACCTCGCCGGGACGCCACGAGGCCGCCCTCCAGGCGCTTCCGTCGGACTTGGAATCCCTGCTTGAAATCGCCCGGGGCCTGCTCGTCCACGGTGACTACCTGCACCTTTACGACATGGGGGATGGCGATTTCTCGACGGTGTCCCGGCAGACCCTGCCCCTTGCGCAGCGGCTCGATCGCCAGCTTGCCTCGGACCCGCGGCCGCTTGCTAAGCAGCGGCCGCCGCGGGACCGGTCGGTCGGAACCTGCCGCGACTACGCCGTCATGGCCTGCGGCATGCTCCGCGCGAAGGCCGTTCCCGCCCGGGTGCGCTGTGGCTTTGCCGCCTACTTCGCCGAAGACCGCTACGAAGATCATTGGATCTGCGAGTACTGGCGCGACAACGAAGGCCGTTGGGCGCGCGCCGACGGCCAGTTGGACGCGCCGCACCGGGCGCATCTGAACATCACCTTCGATACGTCCGATTTGCCCGTCGGCGCCTACCTGAGCGCCGACCAAGCCTGGCGTGCCCAGCGGTCGGGCGCCATCGCTGCGGAGCGCTTCGGCCACGGCGCGGCGTTGGGCGAGTGGTTCCTGTGGGTCAATCTGGCGCGCGATTGGCACTCGCTTCAGAACCAGGAAACCTCGCCGTGGGACAAATGGCGCGCGGCGCCCGACAACGTCAAGACGCTCGGCCCTCGCGAGCGCGCGCTGTGCGACGAGATTGCCGGGTGGATTGAGGCCGTCGATCATGGGTCCGGCCCGAAGGATGCGCGACCGACGCCGTTCTGGCACGCACAATGACCGGCCATCGGCCTTGAGGTATCTATCCCTGTCCTCCCGTCCAGGATAAGCTGCCCGCGATTCGGGGAGGAACGATGCAGCGCCGACTGGCAGCCATTCTCGCCGCCGACGTGGTCGGCTACTCGCGGCTCATGGAGCTGGACGAGGCCGGCACCCTGGCGGCGCTCAAGGCGCACCGGGCCGAGCTGATCGATCCCGCGGTCGCGGCCCAGGGCGGGCGTATTGTCAAGGTGATGGGCGACGGTGCGCTGATCGAGTTTCCCAGCGTGGTCGACGCGCTCACCTGTGCGGTGGAAATTCAAAAGGGCATGGCCGCGCGCAACCAGGCGGTCGCGCCAGAGCGCCGCATCGTGTTCCGGGTCGGCATCAATCTGGGCGACGTGATCGTCGAGGGCGAAGACCTCTACGGTGGCGGGGTCAACGTGGCGGCCCGCCTGGAGGCGCTTGCCGAGCCGGGCGGCATCTGTCTCTCGGGCACCGCCTACGACACGGTTCACGGCCGGCCCGAAATCGCTTTCGAGGATATGGGCCAGCGCAAGGTCAAGAACCTCGACCAGCCGGTCCGGGTCTACCGGGTGCGCGCCGAGGACGACGCGCCCAGCGAGCGGCCCGGCGCCGACCCAACCTTGCCGAGCCTGGAGCTGCCGGATAAGCCGTCGCTCGTGGTGCTGCCTTTCGACAACATGTCGGTCGACCCGGAACAGGCGTTTTTCGCCGACGGCATCACCGAGGACATCATCACCGAGCTCTCCAAGTTCCGCTCGCTGTTCGTGATCGCGCGCAACTCGGCCTTTGCCTTCAAAGGCCAGTCGCTCGAGGCCAAGGAGGTCAGCGCCAAGCTCGGCGTGCGCTACTTGGTCGAGGGTAGCGTGCGGCGCGCCGGCAACCGGGTGCGGGTGACCGCCCAGCTGATCGATGCCCTGGAGGACAAGCACCTTTGGGCGGAGCGCTACGACCGGGATCTGGAGGACATCTTCACGGTCCAGGACGAGGTGACCCTCGCCATCGTGACCACGGTCGAGCCCCAGCTGGCGAGCCGGGAGCGTCAGCGCGCCCGGCGCCAGCCGACCGAAAGCCTGGGCGCCTGGGAGTGCTATCAGCGCGGCCTCTGGCATCTGTTTCAGAGCAACCGAGACGACGGCGAGAAGTCCCTAGAGTTCATGGAGCGGGCGGTCGCGCTCGACCCGAGCTTTGCCTCGGCCCAGGCGGGCCTGGCCTTCGTGCTCTACTACTTCATCCTGATGGGCCACTCGCGCGACCGGCAGGGCGACCTGGCGCGCGCCCTTGAGGCCGGCAAAACCGCGATGATGCTGGATCCCAGCGACCCCTTCGGCCACGTCGCCTTCGGCCGCTTGCACACCATCCAGGGCGAACACGAGGCGGCCATATCGGCTTGCGAGACCGCCATCGCGCTCAATCCCAGCTACGCCATGGCCCATTTCGGTCGAGCCCATAGTCTGTGGCACTCGGGCCGACCGGAGGAGGCGATCCAGTCTCACGACCGGGCGATCCGTCTGAGCCCCCAGGACCCGATCATGTGGGCCTTCCTGGCCAGCAAGTCGATCGCGCTGACCATGCTTGGGCGCGCCGAGGAGGCGCTGGAATGTGCCCGCAAGGCGACCCGCCAGCCCAACACGGCGCTCTATGCCTACCTATCGGAGATCAGCGCGCTCGGCCATTTGGAGCGCCTGGCGGAGGCCAAGGCGGTGCTGGCTCGCGCCAAAGAACTCAAGCCCGGATTGGATCTCTCCTTCGTCGACCTCTCCCTGCCGATCACCGACCCCGCCTGCCGGGAGCGCTTCGTCGCCGGCTTGGTAAAGGCGGGGCTGGAGTAGGAGCCGGACTTAGCCCCGCGCCTCCAGTCCTGCCAGGTAGGTCGCGATCAGGTCCTCGACCAGGGTCTCAGCGGAAAAGCCGGCGATCAGCTCGAGCTTTTGCGCCACCAGGAGCGAGGTGATGCCGTGCAGGGACGACCAGAGCACCCGGGCCGAACGCCGGGCTGCCTCGGCGTCGCTTTCGGCAAAGAGCGGGTGCAGCTCGGCCTCGATCAGATCGAACAGCTGGGCGATGCGCGCCTCGAACCAGTCGGGCAAGGGTTGGCCGCCCCGGCGCCGATGCTCGAAGACCGCGTCCCAAAGCTTTGGCTCGGCGCGCACCTCTTCGATGTAGGCGCCCGCCATGGCGATCAGCGCGGCCTTGGGGTTCTCGGCGCCCTGGCGCGCGGCGATCACCCGCTGGCCCAGGCCGTCTAGGGCGCCGGCCGTGACGTGCAGGATCAAGTCGTCCAGGTTCTCGAAGATGTTGTAGAGGGTGCCCGGCGTGTAGCCGATCTCGGCCGCCACCCGGCGCGCGGTCAGGCCTTCCAGGCCGTGGGCGCACAGCAGGCCGCGCGCCGCCTCCAGTGTCAGGGCGCGCAAATCCTCTCGGCTGTGATCGCTGCGCCGGCCCATGGCTCGTTGCCTACCCCCGGCACGACCTATTGAACGATGTTCGATTTAGGCTTGACAGCCGCCGCCTGTCAACCCAGCTATAATAAACATCGTTCAATTAATCACGATTGGGGGATCGCCATGGCCATCGCCTTTGCCTCGGACGACGATGATTTCGGCAGCCTTTCCACGCCCGCAACGATGGCCGCAGCTGTCGCGGCGCCCCGGGCTTGCCAGGAGGGCAGCTTCGCCGGCGCGGACGGCACGGCGCTGTTCTATCGGGCCTGGCTGCCCGACGGGCCGCCCAGCGGCGCGCTGCTCTTGCTCCACCGGGGTCACGAGCATTCCGGGCGCTGGCAGGAGGTGGTCGATCGTTTGAACCTACCCGGCTACGCGATCTTCGCCTGGGATGCCCGGGGCCACGGCCGCTCGCCGGGCGTCCGGGGCGACGCCGCCAGCTTCGGCCAGCTGGTTGACGACCTGGAGGCCTTCGCCAGCCACGTCACGGCGGCCCACGGCGTCGCGCGCCGGGACATGGCGCTGATCGCCAACAGCGTCGGCGCGGTGATCGCGAGTGCCTGGCTGCACGCCTACGGGCCGCCCCTGCGCCTTGCGGTGCTGGCCAGCCCGGCGTTCAGGGTGCGGCTTTATGTGCCTTTTGCAGTGCCGCTCCTGCGCCTAGTCCAGCGCTTTAAGCCAGCTGCGACGATCCGCAGTACCGTCAAGGGCCGCTTGCTGACCCACGACCGGGCCCAGGCACGGGCCTACGACGCCGATCCGCTGATCACGCTGGCGATCTCGCTCAGGGTTCTGCTCGGCCTGCACGACGCCGCCACCGATCTCCTGGCCGATGGCGGCGCGATCGCGACCCCGGTCCTGATGCTCACCGCCGGCAGCGACCTGGTGGTCAAGCGCGCGGCCCAGAAACGCTTCTTCGAGCAGCTCGGCACGGCCCAAAAGGAGCTGCGGGTGCTCGACGGCTTTCGCCACGACATCTTCAGCGAGCGGGAGCGGGGGCTGCCCATCGCGCTCGCCCGGGATGCCATTAGTCAGGCCTTCGCGCAGGCGCCCGAGCCGGCCGCCGAGACCGCCCGGCGCCAGGCCGCACGCACCCAAGGCGAGTTCGAGGCCCTGCGGCGACCCTTGCCGTGGCATGCGCCGCGCCGCCTGGGATTCGCCCTGCAAAAGCTTGCGCTCGCCAGCCTCGGGCGCTTGAGCCAGGGTGTCCGCCTGGGCTGGCGGCGGGGCTTCGATTCCGGCGCCATGCTAGACTACGTCTACGAAAACCGGGCGTGCGGTTGGACGCCGCTGGGCCGCGCGATTGATCGGCGCTTCCTGGACTCGGTCGGCTGGCGCGGCATCCGCCAGCGCAAAGCCAACATGGAGGCGACCATCGATCAGGCGCTCGACCTTCTGGCAGAAGAGGGACGTCCCCGTCACGTGCTCGACATCGCCGCCGGCCACGGGCGCTACCTGCTCGAGGCCTTGGCCCGGCGCGGCGATCCGGCGGTGAGCGCCGAGCTGAGGGACTTCGACCCGCGCAATCTAGAGGCCGGGCACGCGTTGGCCGAGCGCCTGGGCCTTGCCAATGTCACCTTCGAGGAGGGCGACGCCTTCGACGGGCCGTCGCTCGCCCGCGCCGCGCCACGTCCCGGCCTGGCGATCGTCTCCGGCCTCTACGAGCTGTTCGACGACAACCTTATGGTCGCCGACTCCCTGAGCGGCCTCGCCGCCGCGCTGGAGGAGGGTGGGCTCTTGATCGTCACCAATCAGCCTTGGCATCCTCAGCTGGAAATGATCGCCCGAGTCCTGCCGAGCCACCGAGACGGCAAACCTTGGGTCATGCGCCGGCGCAGCCAGGCCGAGATGAATGCGCTCTTGCGCGCGGCCGGCTTCGCGCCGATCGCCCTCAAGCGCGATCCCGCCGGCATCTTCACGGTTACCCTCGCCCGCCGGCAGGCCGCGTGATCGGGCCGCGCCGGATCGCCGCCCGCTACGGCGCCGGCGCCCTCGCCCTCGGTTTGGCCGGGCTGATCGCCCCGCCGGCCAGCCTGATCCTCTTGTGGCCGGCGTTCGCCATGGCGCTAGTCGCGGCCGCCTATGGCGGCCTCGGGCCCGGTGTCTTGGGCAAGCGGGCCGGGCGCTTGGCCTGGGGCCGGCGTCTCTTGCTGGCGCCCTATCTGGCCGGCGCCCATGTCTCTCTGCGCCTGCAGAGCCGGGGCCATCCGCCCTACGTGGAGGTCGCACCGGGCGTCCTGCTGGGCCGGCGCCTCACCGCTGGGGAGGCCCGGCGCCTGGCGGCTCCCGCCGTGCTCGACCTCACCGCCGAGCTCTCCGAGAGCGCGCCCTTGCGCCGGCGCGAATACCGTTGCCTGCCGACCTTGGATCTCACCGTGCCGGGCCCGGCTGAGCTGGCCGAGGGCGCGCGCTTCATCGCCGAGCGGCTGCCCGAGGGCCCGGTCTATGTGCACTGCGCCCTTGGCCTCGGCCGCTCGGCCACGGTGGTCGCGGCCTATCTGCTGGCAAGCGGCCAGGCCGCGACGGCGGGCGAGGCCGTGGCCCGGGTCAAGGCTGCCCAGCCCCGGGCGAAGCTCGAAGAGTCACAACTTGAGGTTTTCTTGACCACTCTTTGCTAGAATTTGCTCATTGCGACCAGTACCGAGCCTGCTATGGCCGCTCCGTTCGACAGACGGAACATAGATTGGGTCCTCGCTTGCCCGCTCAGGCCGCGCAGCCGACGGGGTGCGCACGAGCTTCAGGCGGCGATTGCAGCCCTCAAAGCCGAGCGCGCGGGGATCCTGACGCTGGAGGCAAGGGAGCCTGGCGCGGTCTGGCTGGGCGGCTGGGACGAGCGGGCGCTCGAGGCCCATGTTACCTGGATCCTGGCGCACATGACCGAGGCGCTCGATGTCGGCGGCCCGGAGGCGGGTTACCGGGAGGTGATCGGCCGGTCGGCGGTGGTCGATCATCGCCGCCATGACAGGACCGGCGGCCCGCGCCAGCTCATGCTCGCGGTCGAACCGCGGGGCTTTCCCAAGGGCCAGAGCTACGAGACCCATATCGCGGTGTCCGGCTTTTCCGACGAGACCCGTCGGACGATTGAGGCGGGCGTGGTCAAGGGGCTCGACAGCGGCGCAGTCGCGGACTGCCCGATGATCGCAGTCCTGGTCACGGTGCTGGCGCTAGACCTCGGCCACCCGGCGGCGAGTGGCCTGGTGCTCGAGGAGGCGCTGCGGGTCGCCCTGCGCGATGCCCTGTGGCAGGCCGAGCCTCGCCTGGTCGAGCCGATCATGGCCCTCCAGGTGACCACGCCCGAGTCCTTTATTGGCCAAGTCTGCGGCGACCTTGCCAGCCGGCGCAGCCAGCTTTCCGACACGGACCGCAGGGGCGGCAGTGTGACAATCTCAGCCGAGGTGCCGATCGCCAATCTCTACGGCTACGCCAACAGCCTGCGGTCGCTAACCGAGGGCCGGGCAACCTACGTTCAGCGCTTCAGCCACTACGCCCAGGTGCCCGGCTCGCCGCCGCCCGACGACGATCCCCCGCCGGAGGCGGCGGCTGGGGCGCTCAAGTGGTGAGGGGCTGCTGCCATTCCATGACCATGAACCAGGGCACCCGGCGATAGCGGGCCTGGCGTGCCGGATCGCCCGATCTCGGGTTCGGCTCGTCGAAGACGCGCAGCTGCAAGCCGGCCTCCAGGAGCGCGGTCATATAGGCGGACAGCGGGCGGTGGCGGTTGATCACCCGGATGCCGGCCCAGCTGTCCCAATAGTCGTGCTCCTCCAGGTAACGGTCGAGCGGGTAGTACAGGTTCTGACCGTTCTCGTCCTCGACCCAACGCTTGGGGGCGCCGGCGGTGACCAGGCCGGTCAGGTTCGCGATCAGCAGCGTGCCGCCGGGCGCGAGCACCCGGACCATCTCCAGTATGCCGGTGCGGAAGTCGGGTATGTCGATTAAGCTCAGGTAGCTTACCACCAGATCGAAACTGGCCGCCGCGAAGGGCAGCTGTTCGGCGCGCGCCAGAAAGTATTGGCCGGCGGGGTCGTGCGCTCGGGCCTGGTCGATCAGCCGGGCGGTTGGGTCGATGCCGATCGTGATGTCGACGGTGTTCTCGAGCAGGCGGCAAAATCGCCCCTCTCCGCACCCCACGTCGAGCGCCCGCGCGAAGCGCCGGCCCTCAAGCAGCTCCAGCATGGCAGGATCGAGCACGTGCTCGCGCCTCCAATCTCCGCGCTCGCCGATCCGAGCAATCCAGGCCTCGGCTGATTCCGCCCAGCCGTCGGTCATTGAGGATCTCCATCGATGTGCGTGGGAGGCCGGTTATGGCCTCTCTCTCACGCCTCCGCTTCCCGCAGCAGGATACCTCGCTCCCGCGTGTTGTTGAGCAGAAAGGCGCTGATGACTTCCAGATTGTCGCGCACCTCGGGATGATTGACCGGCGAGGTTCGGCCGGTGCCTTGGCAGGTGATGACGATCTCGGCCCGTTGGTCCGTCACCGGAGTGATCGCGAAGTCGATCGACTCGGCGGGCTTGAAGGGGCCGGTGTAGCGAAGGGCGACGATCCGGCCCGCGCGCTCGTCGATCCATTGCAGACGGATCCGGCCTTTCAGAAGTCTCAGAGCCTCGAAGCAGAGATCGAAGAGTTCGGCGGCGCTGCCATGGGCGACGAAACGCCGGCGCTCCATCCGACCCGAGCCATTCGACTGCGCCGCATTCTTAGGCCGGCGAAGCGAGACTTTTTCCGGCCACAAACTGGCCAAGGCGATGGCGAGCAGACCTGCGCCGAACACGGCGATCAGGGTCTTTGAAGGCCCCGCCATAACGGCAAAGTAAGTCTTGGCCAAAAGGTAGAGGGCCGCCAACAAGGCCAGGAAGAGGATAAGCCGCACGCCGTTGCGGACCAGGCTCCTGTTGCGAAACCAGACCCTGCGTCTCCGTCCTGGTGAAGCCGATCCCATGCCGCGCCCCAAGCCTGCCCGTCCTTGTCGTGCCCGAAGAGCATAGATCTTCACGGGCGAGCAATCCAGACGTGGAGATCGAGGTTCGCCCGCCACCTCTCGCTGAATAAATTGAACATTGTATAAAAATTGCTTGACGAGCCGGGGAGCAGGCTCAATATTAATTAAACATCGTTCAAAATAATAGCGAGGCCCTTCATGTCCTCCAAGCCTTATCAAGCCCTGCGCAAGGGACTGGTCGCCGCGGTCGCCGCCATGGCCGGGCTTTTGCTTGCCTCCCAGGTTCAAGCCGCCGGGCTGCTCAGCCCCGCCGACGGCAGCGCGCCGCCCTTGGAGCTGCGCGATCATCAGGTCCGGGTCGTGGTCGAGGACGGCTACGCCGTGACCACCATCGAGCAGGTCTTCGCCAATCCCCATGGCCGGGACTTCGAGGCGCGCTACTCCTTCCCGGTGCCTGAAAAGGCGGCGGTCGCCAACTTCTCCTATTGGATCGACGGAAAGGAGGTGATCGGCGAGGTCCTGCCCAAGGCCAAGGCCCGCCAGGTCTATCAGGAGGAGCAGGCGGCCGGCCGAGAGGCGGCGCTGGCCGAGCAGGACAGTCACAAGACCTTCGACATGACCGTCTGGCCGGTGCCGGCCGGCGGCGAGGTGCGCATCGCGCTCAGCTACATTCAGGCGGCCAAGGTGGACACCGGCATCGGCCGCTTCGTCTATCCGCTCGCCGAGGGCGGGGTCGACGAGGACAAGCTCGCGTTCTGGACCGCCAACGAGGTGGTCACTGGCCGCTTCTCCTTCGACCTGGAGCTGAAAGCCGCGACGCTGATCGCGGCGCTCCGCCTGCCGGCCCACCCCCAGGCCCAGGTGACTAAGGCGGCCCCCGGCCACTGGCTGGTCCACATGGACAACGGCGTGCCGGTCGCCGCCGCCCAAGAGGAGGCGGGCGCCGCCGTGCAGCAGGTCGCGGTCACGCCCGCAACCCGGCTCGACCAGGACATCGTGGTCTACTGGCGCCTGGCCGAGGGGCTGCCGGCCTCGGTCGAGCTGGTCGCCCACAAGCCGGTCGGCGCCCAGCGCGGCACCTTCATGCTGGTGGTCACGCCGGGCGACGACCTGGCGCCGATCACCGAGGGCCGGGACTGGACCTTCGTGCTCGACAAGTCGGGCTCCATGTCCGGCAAGTGGCATAGCTTGGCCGAGGGCGTGCGCCTGGGCCTGCTCGAGCTCCGGCCCGAGGACCGCTTTCGCATCTTCGCCTTCGACAACGCCGCCTACACCTTGACCGAGGGTTACAAGCCGGCGACGCCGGCGCAGATCCAGCAGGCCTTGGACAGCGTTCGGCGCCTGCAGTCGGGCGGCGGCACCAACCTCTATGCCGGGCTCAACACGGGCCTGCACGGCAGCGACGCCGACCGCACCGCGGCCCTGTTCCTGGTGACCGACGGCGTCGCCAATGTGGGCGAGACCCGACACCGCGCCTTTCTCGACCTGGTGCGCCAGCAGGACCTCAGGCTCTTCACCTTCGTCATGGGCAACAGCGCCAACCGGCCCTTGCTGGAGGCCATGACCCGGGAGTCCGGCGGCACGGCGATCAGCGTGTCGACCAGCGACGACATCGCCGGCGCGGTGCTCACGGCCCAGTCCAAGGTCGGCCATCAGGCGCTCCACGACGTGGCGCTGACCATCGAGGGCCTGCGCACCGGCGACCTCGCGCCGAGCCGCATCGGCAGCCTCTACCGGGGCCAGCAGCTGGTGCTCTTCGGCCACTACTGGGGCGACGGCCCGGCCAACGTTACCTTGACCGCCAAGGTCTCCGGCCAGCCGGTCACCTACCGCACCACCTTCGATTTTCCGGCGGTCGCCGAGGCCAACCCCGAGGTCGAGCGCCTCTGGGCCTTCGCGGCGATCGAGGAGCGGCTTCAGGAGATCGAGGACTTCGGCGCCACCGCCGACCGGGAGCAGGCGGTGGTCGATCTGGCGGTCGAGCACGGCCTGGTCACGCCCTTGACCTCCATGGTCGTGCTGCGCGAGGCCGCCTTCGCCGAGCGCGGTATCGACCGCACCAACCAGGCCCGGGTCGCCGGGGAGCGGGCCGCCCAAGCCCAACGCCAGGGCCAGCCGGCGGTCAATCACCGGGTCGACCAGGCCCAGCCCATGATGCAAAGCCAGCGCCCGAGCTTCAGCGCCGGCGGCGGTGGCGGGGCTGGTGCGATCGGGCCGTTCGGCGGCTTCCTCGTGGTGCTGCTGGCGCTGGCCGCCTTCAAGGCCCGCAAGCCGTGAACCTCGCCACCTCCTTAGCAAACTCGAGCCGGGGCGCCATGAGGGTGCCCTGGCTCACCTTTTGCCTGGGGCTCGGAGCGGCGGCACTCTTCGCGCTCTTCGGGCCGGCGCCCGAGGCCTGGCTCTACGACCGGGCAGCGATCGAGGCCGGCGAGTTGTGGCGCCTGGTCACCGGCCACATGGTGCACAGCGACCGGGTGCATCTGGCCTGGAACCTGGGCGCGCTGCTGCTTCTGGGCGGCCTTGCCGAGCTGCGCCTGGGCGCCCGGGCGCTGATCGGGCCGCTTGTCCTCGGAGTCATCGCGATCGACGCCTGGCTTTGGTGGGCCGAGCCGGCGCTCTTGCGCTACTGCGGGCTCTCGGGCCTTCTAAACGGGCTCTTCGTGGCGCTGGCTCTTGGCCTCTGGCGGCAGAGCGGCAGCCGGCTGTTCCTCTTGCTGGCAGCCGGCGACATCGCCAAGATCGCGCTCGAGGCCCACCTGGGCGGCGCCCTGTTGCCGACAACGAGTGCGCTCTGGGGCCCGGTGCCCGGCGCCCATCTGGTCGGCTTCGGGGCCGGTCTGGCGGCGGCACTTATCCCCGGGTTCCACAGCGATTAGGAGTCCAGCGACTCGGGCCGACCCGCTATGGTGGCGGCCATGGAACAGAGCCACGAGAGCCCGCCCCACGGTTCATCCCCTAAGGGCGGCGACGATACCACCGACGCCCACAAGCCGACCGCCCGCAAGCTCCTGAGCGAAGACCAGGAGGCCGAGGTCCGTGAGCTGCGCGCCCAGCGCGCCGAGACCAGGCGCACCACCGTGCCCGGCCTGGAGGAGATCCTCTACGAGCCCATGCCGGTGCTCGACCACGGCTTCGTGCGCGTCGTCGACTACATGGGCGACGACGCGGCGATCTGCCAGGCGGCGCGGGTCTCCTACGGCCGGGGCACCAAGCACGTGCGCCAGGACTCCGGCCTGATCAACTACCTGATGCGCCACCGGCACACCACGCCCTTCGAGATGTGCGAGATCAAGTACCACGTGAAGCTGCCGATCTTCGTGGCGCGCCAGTGGATCCGCCACCGCACGGCCAACGTGAATGAGTACTCGGCGCGCTACTCGGTGTTGGACCGGGAGTTCTACATCCCGGCGCCCGAGCAGCTGGCGGCGCAGTCCCAAGGCAACCGCCAGGGCCGGGGCGACGTGCTGGAGGGCGAGGAGGCGGCCCGGGTGCTCGAGCTGCTCAAGGCCGACGCGGCGCGCTGCTACGACAGCTACGAGGAGATGCTCAACGAGCGCCAGGACGGCGAGGTCATCGACCCGGCGCGCTCGGGCCTGGCGCGCGAGCTGGCGCGCATGAACCTGCCGCTCAACGTCTATACCCAGTGGTACTGGAAGCTGGACCTCCATAACCTGCTGCACTTCGTCCACCTGCGCGCCGACGGCCACTCCCAGTACGAGATCCGGGCCTATGCCGAGGTGCTGCAGGAGACCGTCAAGCGCTGGGTCCCGATCGCCTTCGGCGCCTTCAAGGACAACGTCATCGAGGGCGCCCAGCTCTCCGGCCCGGCGCTCGCGGTGGTGCGAAGGATGCTGAAGGGCGAGGACGTGTGTCTCGAGGACTCCGGCCTCTCGGCCCGGGAATGGCGCGAGCTGCAGGCGGTGCTGGGGCAAGACGGCTGAGGGCTGAGCGGCGGCGCCAGGCCGAGCGGCCGGCGGGCAGGACCGAGGTCTAGGTTGTTGGGCGTGGAGGCCTATTCAACTTGCCGGAACCCCTCCCAAAAGGAGTCCGTGAGGAACGACCCCATGCACTCGGGCATATAGGGCGAATCGGCGTTTTTTGGTGCAGCCCGGGGGCGGGCCGAGGGCGCGGATTTGGGTGTTTTTCGGGTACATCATGGGGCATGATGTTAGGAATTCCGGATAGATCATGATGCATGGTGTTAGAAGAAGCGACGCCAAATAGGATAGATGGCCTGCGAGTTGGGGCAAAGCGTGACCCGGCGATGGGATTGTAGTCCTAGCGCACCGGCGGCAGGACCAAGGGGGACCGCGGTCTGGTCGCGCCCTTGGACGAGGACACGCGGCGCGCCGGGGAAAGCCTTAACTGCGATGCTGCTCCTTTGCCCAAGCCGAGATCCTTTGCTGACAGCTAAGTTGGATCTATGTCCGCTTAAACGAGACTCTGAGCATTTCTATTGATCAAAGAAAATCTAGCAAATGCCTAAAACTCTTGATCAGCCACCTAGGTCAATTAAATTGGTTGCAAATCTTTCATGGCACGAACGATCTAAGGGAGTTGCGTTTGCGCTTTCCTAAGACCTCAAAGGAACCAATTCAATGGTAAACGAATGGGAATCAACTATTGAAGCTCTTGGCACATTGAGGGAACTGAGAGAAGAAGTTACGTCGAAATTGAACTCAATAGCAAGTGCAGATGGCAGTAAGTACGATACAACTATTGGGATTCCAGGAGTAGGTTACTCAATAACAGAAGTTGATCTGCGAATAATTGGATTGCTCGAACTCGCTCTTGAACTTAAACCAGAAAACAATTCCCTTATAGTTCCACAGAACCTTGTACTTAGCTTTCGCAAACAATTGAACCAGATTATAAATCACTATAGTGCGGTTAATGGTGGCTTAGAAAAGGTCGAGAGCGAAGGAGGTGGAGTTGGTAGCTTTGATCTAACGGATTCACCAAGAATAGTTAGCAAGAATGAAAAGATAGTGGTGGAGCTAGGCGGGAACTTTAAGAATATTTGGAATAACTCAGAAGCTGGTCTATCTAATGTTTATACATTGATTCAAATGTTTGGCACGAAGAGTTTCGGCGATTTTTCGGGAGCTTTCGCTGCGTTGTCCAACCTGACAAAACGTTTCGAAAAAGAAAGACTGGAACTTCATGAAGCGTGTTCGCAACAGCAAGAGAACATGAAACAGGTCTTAGAAAATGGACAGAAGGTCTTTGAAGAGCTATCTCGGATAACAAAGAGCTCAAGCCAACTTCAGGAAGAACTTTCACGTGTCAAATCTGAGGGCGACAATGACCGCAAGACCCTCGCTGAGTATGCAAGCGAAGGCACAAATAAGATTGCCTCGATTCGAGCAACAAGTGAGGACGCCGCGAAACTCAAACAGAACGTAGATAGCTACCAAGCTCAGTTTACGGATTTTCAATCACAATTGGATGCTCGGCAAACGGCCATAAAAAACGGTACGGAGCGGCAACAGTCGCTTCTGGAGAACTTGGAGAAGATTGAGGAAACCATTCAAGATACAAATCAGCGGTCAGAAAGCATGCTTTCAGGAGCGACCGTTGCGGGACTTGCTAGTTCATTTGGCGGCATTCGTGACGATTTAACCATAGAGCTAAGAAACGCTCGTCGAATTTTCTACTTCTCTATCTTGGTTTTGTTCCTGTCCGTTATTCCTCTCATGGCCTACGTTTTTCCAGGTATCTTCGGTGATCTGGGAGGGGTGCCTGCTAGTTTGACGCAAGGCAATGACAAGGTAGGCGCGTTAGAATTCCTAGGGCAAGTAGCGGCGAGAGCGCTCTTGTTGATACCTGCCGCTTGGTTCGCAAAGTTTGCCGCAGCTCGTCACGCAGCGTTGTTTCGTTTGAAGGAGCATTACGCCTACAAGTACTCTGTAGCGTCATCAGTCGATGGATTCAAACAACAAGCAGCGCCCTATCAGGATCAGATTGCCGCAGCCACGTTCTTTGAATTGACATTCAACCCCGCCGACAAGATGGACGCGAAATCTACCGAATTACGCCATCCCAATCCAGCGATGGAGTGGCTGATGAAAAAATTGAAACTGACTCATGATGGAGAAAGCTAAGGCATACAATTCTGACTGACAAAGAATCTCTCCTTCCACCCCACCTTAACTGCGATGCTGGCCAGGTCGCGCAATGCGAAAAAACAGTGAATGCCTTTTTACCCCGCCCGCCCCCGTGGGGGCCCCCCGGGGACCCCCCCAAGTAAACACACACCACAATAGCGTTTAAGCCAACAAACCAGTTAAATCCGAACCCAGAGCCCCCCCCC
>JBCCGG010000017.1:0-112083 GCA_039029395.1 Pseudomonadota bacterium
CGGCACCGGCCCGCTCCCCCACCCGGCCACCCCTAGCAGGATACTGTCGTGGGTGGCCGGGTGGGGGAGCGGGCCGGTGCCGACTCTCAATGAACGAAACATTTTCTAGAACAGCACCGCGGCTGCAAGTTCCGCCTGGTGGAGGACCAGGGGCAGGACCACGATGAAGAGGCAGACGCCGACCGCCGAGAGGGAGATGATGAGGCGCAGCTCGCGCTCGATCGGACGGTCAAAGGCCTCAGCCGGCTCGTCGAAGTACATCAGGCGCACAATCCGGATGTAGTAGAAGGCGCCGACCACCGAGGCCAGCACGCCGATGACCGCGAGCATGTAAAGCTGGGCGTCGATCGCCGCCATGAAGACGTAGAGCTTGCCGAAGAAACCGGCGAGCGGCGGAATGCCGGCCATGGAGAACATCAGAAGCGCGAGCGCGAAGGCCAGCATGGGGTTGGTCTTGGCCAGGCCCTTCAGGTCATCGATCTGCTCGACCATCAGGCCCTTCTGGCGCATGCAAAGGATGCAGGCGAAGGTGCCGATGTTCATGATCAGGTAGATCGCGAGATAGAGCGCGACGCCGCGTACGCCGACGTCGCTCGCCGCGGCCAAGCCAACCAGGGCGAAGCCGATGTGGCCGATCGAGCTGTAGGCCATCAGGCGCTTGATGTTGCGTTGGTTGATCGCGGCAAATGAGCCCAAGACCATGGAGAGGATCGAGACCAGCACGATGATCTGCTGCCAGGACCCCGACATCTCCTCGAAGGGACCCATCAGGATCCGCACCAGCAGCGCCATGGCCGCCACCTTGGGCGCGTTGGCGAAGAACGCGGTGACCGGGGTAGGCGCGCCCTCGTAGACGTCCGGCGTCCACATATGGAAGGGCACCGCCGAGACCTTGAACGCAAGGCCCGAGATCAGGAACACTAGGCCGACGATCAGGCCGACCGAGGGCGGCTCGCCGCTGGCGTGCACCGCCTTCACCACCTCGGCCAGGCCGGCGAAGGAGGTGGTGCCCGAGAAACCGTAGATCATCGAGCAGCCATAGAGCAGCAGGCCGGAGGAAAGCGCGCCCAGCACGAAGTACTTCAGCCCGGCCTCGCTCGAGCGCAGGGTATCACGCCGGAAGGCGGCGATGACGTAGAGCGCCAGGCTTTGCATCTCGAGGCCCAGGTAGAGCGCGATAAGGTCGTTGGCCGAGACCATCAGCAGCATGCCCAGCGTCGCCAGAAGCATGAGCACGGGAAACTCGAAGCGGGCCATCTGCACCCGGTCCATGTAGTCCCGGGACATGCCCATGGTGATCGCGGCGCCGACCAGGACCAGGAACTTCATGAAGTCGCCGAAATCGTCGACCTTGAAGAGGCCGTTGAAGGCAGTCTCGTCGCCGCGCGGCAAGGCGACCACCAGCACCGCCGCAATGCCGAGCGTCGCGACCGCGGCGGCCAGCACCAGATGGGTCGCCCGGTTGCCGCGAAACACGCCGAACATCAAAAGCGCCATGGCGGCCACCGCGATGAACAACTCGGGCAGCGCAACGTAGAGGTCGTGTGCGATCATGCCCCTGCCCTCACTTCGCCGGCCACAGCCAGGCCAGGCTCGGCTCATGGCCGGCCGCGGCAAGGGCCTGGTGGTAGTTCTCGACCGTGTTGGAGACCGAGGCCGCCATCACGTCGATGAAGGAGCTCGGATAAATCCCCATCCACAGCATGACGAGGATCAAGGGCACGAAAATTCCGACCTCGCGCAGGCTCAAGTCCTTGAAGCCCGAGATATCCGGCTTGGTCAGAACACCGAAGATCACCCGGCGGTAGAGATAGAGCATGTAGGCGGCGCCCAGCACCATGGCGGTCGCGCACAGGAAGGCGACGGTGGTGTTGAACTGGAACAGGCCGAGCAGCACTAGGAACTCGCCGACGAAGCCGCTGGTGCCCGGCAGGCCGACCGAGGCCAGCATGAAGACCATGAAGATGAAGGCATAGCGCGGCATGGGCTCGACCAGCCCGTCGAAGCGGTCGATCTCGTGGGTGTGCAGGCGGTCGTAGACCACGCCCACCACCAGGAAGAGCGCCGCCGATACCACGCCGTGGGACAGCATCTGATACATCGCGCCCTCGACCGCCTGCTGATTGGCGGCGAATATGCCGGCGGTCACAAAGCCCATATGGGCGATCGAGGAATAGGCGATCAGCTTTTTCATGTCTTCCTGGGCCAGCGCCACCAGGGAGGTGTAGATGACGGCAATCACCGAAAGCGCGAACATGAAGGGCGTGAAGAAGGCCGAGGCCTCGGGCAGCATGGGCAGGGAAAAGCGCAAGAAGCCGTAGCCGCCCATCTTCAGCAGCACCCCGGCTAGGATCACCGAGCCGGCGGTCGGCGCCTCCACGTGGGCATCGGGCAGCCAGGTATGCACCGGCCACATGGGCACCTTGACCGCGAAGGACGCGAAGAGCGCCAGCCACAGCCATTTCTGCAGCTCCGACGGGATGTGGGTCTCAAGCAGCTCGGGGATGTCGGCCGTGCCGGTCTGGAAGTAGATGGTCAGGATGGCCAGCAGCATCAGGACCGAGCCGAGCAGGGTGTAGAGGAAGAACTTGAAGGCTGAATAGACCCGGCGCGGTCCGCCCCAGACCCCGATGATCAGGAACATCGGGATCAGAACGCCTTCGAAGAAAACGTAGAACAGGATAAAGTCGAGCGCGCAGAACATGCCGACCATGAGCGTCTCGAGCACCAGAAACGCGATCATATACTCCTTGACCCGAACCTGGATGCACTCCCAGGCCGAGAGGATGCAGATCGGCGTCAGCAGGGTCGAGAGCAGCACGAACATCATGGAGATGCCGTCTACACCCATGTGGTAGGAGATATTGAGTTCCGGAATCCAGTCGACCTGCTCGACGAACTGAAAGTCCGCCGTGCCGTTCTCGAAGCCGATCCAGATAAACAGCGACAGGAAAAAAGTGATGACCGAGGTGTAGAGCGCCAGCTTCCTGGAACCCTGTGCATTCAATTCATCGTCCTCGCTGTTGTGCAGGACTAGAATCAAGAACGCACCGACGAGCGGCAGGAAGGTTACGAGCGAGAGGATGGGCCAATCTTCCAACATGATCGCTCTCACCCACCCGCGAAGACAAGATAGCCGGTCACGATCACCACGACGCCGACCAGCATGGCGAAGGCGTAGTGGTAGACGTAGCCGCTCTGCAGGCGCCCGGCCTGGCGCGCCAGCCTAAGGGTCACGGCCGAGATGCCATCCGGCCCGACCCCGTCGATCATGTCGCCGTCGCCCTTCTTCCAGAGGTGGTAACCCAGATAACGTGCCGGCCGAACGAAGAGCGTGTCGTAAAGCTCATCGAAGTACCACTTGTTGAGCAGGAAGAGATAGACCGGCCGGAAGGCGCTGGTGATCTTGGCCGGCCAGTCGAGGAACCAGGCGTAACAGATGATCGAGATGGCAAAGCCGGCCGCCGCGAAGGCGAGCGGCATGAGCTTGTAGAACCCGTCGATATGGTGCGAGGCCTCGATCGGGCTCACCCCCGGTAGGGTAAAGAGCGAGGCGCCCCAGAATTGCTCCATGCCGCCGCCGACGATCCAGTTATACATCAAACCGCCGCCGAAGGTGGCGCCAAAGCCGAGCACGCAAAGGGGGCCGATCATGACCCAGGGCGATTCATGAACCTGCTCCCAAGTCTTCTTCTCGACCCGGGATTTGCCGTGGAAGGTCATGAACAGCAGACGCCCTGAGTAAAGCGCGGTCAGGCCGGCCGCCGCCGTGCCCATCCAATAGGCGAAGACGCCTTGGGTGGTATGGGCGCCCATCGCCGATTCGATGATCAGGTCCTTGGAGTAGAAGCCGGCGAAGCCGAGGCCCGGCAGGTGCCAGGACTCCGGCAAGATGCCCGGGATGCCGATGCCGGCGAGCGCCAGGCTGCCGATCCACATGAGGGCGCAGGTCCAGGGCAACTTCTTGGCCAGGCCGCCCATCTTGCGCATATCCTGCTCGTCGTGCATGGCGTGAATCACCGAGCCGGCGCAGAGAAACAGCAGAGCCTTGAAGAAGGCGTGGGTGCCCAGATGGAAGATCGCCGCCTGATAGGCCGAGACCCCGGCGGCGAAGAACATGTAGCCGAGCTGACTGCAGGTCGAATAGGCGATGACCCGCTTGATGTCGTTCTGCGCGATGCCAATGGTCGCCGCGAAGAAGCAGGTGATCGCGCCCACGTAGGTCACCAGCTCGAGCGCGATCGGCGCGTACTCGAATATCGGCGAAAGCCGGCAGACCATGAAGACGCCGGCGGTCACCATGGTCGCGGCATGGATCAGAGCCGAGACCGGGGTCGGGCCCTCCATGGCATCCGGCAACCAAGTGTGCAGGCCCAGTTGGGCCGACTTACCCATGGCACCGATGAACAGCAGCACGCAGGCGATGGTGAGCGCATGGCCCTCCCACCACATGAAGACGAAGGTGTCCTCGGCGTGGTCGCCGGCCGCGCCGAAGATCTCGTCGAAGCCGACCGAGCCGAAGATTACGAAGCAGGCCATGATGCCGAGCGCGAAGCCGATATCGCCGACCCGGTTGACCAGGAACGCCTTGATCGCCGCGGCGCAGGCGCTTGGCTTGTGGTACCAGAAGCCGATCAGCAGGTAGGAGACCAGGCCGACGCCCTCCCAGCCGACGAACAGCTGGATCAAGTTGTCGGAGCTGACCAGCAGCAGCATGAAGAAGGTGAAGAGGCTCAAGTAAGCGAAGAAGCGCGACTTGTGGGGGTCGTGATCCATGTACCCCATGGAGTAGATATGGATCATCCAGGCGACCACGCTGACCACCGAGAACATCACGGAGGTCAGCTGATCGATCTTGAGCGCCCAGGAGGTCTCGAAGGTGCCGGAGTCGATGAAGGTGAAGATATGGGTGACGTAGGTGTTGCCCTGGATCACCACGTCGTGGAACACCGCCAAGGAAGCCAGCGCCGAAATGCCCATGAAGCCGATCGGAATCAGCTCGGACATTCGGTCGCCGATCATGCGGCCGAAGAACCCGGCGATGAAGGCGCCGATCAGCGGGGAAAAGACGACGATGACGTCCATCGCTGGCTCAGCCCTTCATCAGGTTGATGTCTTCCACCGCGATCGAGCCGCGATTGCGGAAGTAAACCACCAGGATCGCGAGCCCGATCGCCGCCTCGGCGGCGGCCACGGTGAGCACGAACATGGCGAAGATCTGGCCGACCAGGTCTTGCAGGTGGGTCGAGAAGGCGACGAAGTTGATGTTGACCGCGAGCAGCATGAGCTCGATCGACATCAGGATGATGATGACGTTTTTGCGATTGAGGAAGATCCCCAGCACCCCCAGGGTGAAGAGGATCGCGGCGACGCTTAGATAGTGTGCCAGGCCGACTTCCAGCATCGCTCTAGACTCCGCTTCCCGTGGGCACGTCCTTGACCTCGATGGTTTTGGTGCGGTCCATGGTGACCTGGCGGCTGATCGACTGCCGGCGCACGCCCTCGCGCTGACGCAGGGTGAGCACGATCGCGCCGATCATGGCGATCAGCAGGATCAAGCCGGCAACCTGGAAGAGATAGATGTAGTCTGTGTAGAGCACCCGGCCCAAGGCTTCGGTGTTGGTCACTTCGGCGACCGGCGGGATCGGCACCGAGGCGACCGCGCTGGCCTCCGGCGAGACCAGCCAGGAGCCGAAAATCAGGATCAGCTCGACCAGCAGGATGAGGCCGACCAGGGCGCCGATCGGCAGATATTGCAGGAATCCCTGGCGCATCTCGACGAAGTTAATGTCGAGCATCATGACCACGAACATGAACAGCACCGCGACCGCGCCGACGTAAACGATGACCAGGATCATCGCCAGGAACTCGGCGCCCATGAGCACGAAGAGCCCGGCCGAGCTGAAGAAGGCCAAGATCAGAAAGAGCACCGAGTGCACCGGGTTCTTGGCCGAGATCACCATGACCGCGGCGGCCACGGCGACGAAGGAAAAGAGATAGAAGGCCAGGCCTTGAATGATCATGGCCGGCCCCCTTCGGCGCACTGCCGCTTTCTTGATCCCAGCTTCCCCATGGTTGCCCCCTTCTGCCCTCTCTAGCGGTAGGGCGCGTCGAGCGCGATGTTATGAGCGATCTCGGTCTCCCAGCGATCGCCGTTCTCCAGCAGCTTTTCCTTGTTGTAGAACAGCTCCTCGCGGGTCTCGGTCGCGAACTCGAAGTTCGGCCCCTCGACGATCGCGTCGACCGGACAGGCCTCCTGACAGAATCCGCAGTAGATGCACTTGGTCATGTCGATGTCGTAGCGCGTGGTGCGCCGGCTGCCGTCTTCGCGCGGCTCGGCCTCGATGGTGATCGCCTGGGCCGGGCAGATCGCCTCGCAGAGCTTGCAGGCGATGCAGCGCTCCTCGCCGTTGGGATAGCGCCTCAGCGCATGCTCGCCCCTAAAGCGCGGGCTCAGGGGGCCCTTCTCGTAGGGGTAGTTGAGCGTCACCTTGGGCCGGAAGAAGTAGCGCAGGGTCAGGCTCATGCCGCCGATCAGCTCCTTCAGCAGCAGGCTCTTCAAGCCGGATTCTATGACGCTCATGGCATTGGCCTCGTTCTTATGCCCAGCTCGTTCATCTCCAGCGCTCTCCTCATCCCTGCGTCAGGAAGCCGCCGAAGACCAGAATGCCCGAGACCACCACGACCATCAGCAAGGAGAGCGGCAGGAAGACCTTCCAGCCGAGCCGCATGAGCTGATCGTAGCGGTAGCGCGGAAAGGTCGCGCGCACCCAGAGGAACACGAAGAGACAAAACGCGATCTTGCCGAAGAACCAGACCGGCCCCGGGATCCAGTTGAAGGGCGCTATGTCGACGATCGGCAGCCAGCCGCCCAGGAACAGGATCGTGGTCATCGCGCTCATCAGGATCATGTTGGCGTATTCGCCCAGGAAGAAGAGCGCGAAGGTCATGGCTGAGTATTCGACGAAGAACCCGGCGACCAGCTCCGACTCGCCCTCGGGCAGGTCGAAGGGCGAGCGGTTGGTTTCTGCCAGGATCGAGACGAAAAACATCACGAACATCGGGAACAACAGGAAGCAGAACCAATAGTTCTGCTGGGCCATCACGATGTCGGTCAGATTGAGCGAGCCGGCGATCAGCAGCACGGTGATGATGATGAAGCCCATGGAGATCTCGTAGGACACCATCTGCGCTGCCGAGCGCAGGGCGCCCAGGAAGGGGTATTTCGAGTTCGACGACCAGCCGGCCATGATCACGCCGTAGACGCCGAGCGAAGAGATCGCGAAGAGATAGAGGATGCCCACGTTGATGTCGGCCAGCACCACGCCCTCGTCGAAGGGGATCACCGCCCAGCCGATCATCGCCAGGATGAAGGTCAGCATGGGCGCGGCCACGAAGACCACCCGGTTGGCGCCGGCCGGCAGGATGGTCTCCTTGAACAGCAGCTTGACCGCATCGGCGATCGGCTGCAGCAGGCCGAAGGGCCCGACCACGTTGGGCCCTTTGCGCATCTGCATGGCCGCAATCACCTTGCGCTCCGCATAGGTGAGATAAGCGACCGACAGCAAGAGCGGAATCAAAATCGCGATGATGTAGGCGACGATCAGAATCGTCGGCAGGGCGTAGCCATCCCAGAACTCAACCATCCGTGCCCGTCGCCTCCCCTTCGCTGGAGAGACCGAGCTCCGCGCTGCAGGCGGCCATGGTCTCGGAGGCCCGGGAGATCGGGTCGGTCATGTAGTAGTTCGAAATCGGCAGGGCGAAGGCGCTGTCGTCCAGCGGGCCGGCCGCGCCGAAGTCGCCCCAGTCCGCCGCCTCGATTTGGTCGACCGCGGCGAAGACCGGATTGAGCTCGATCAGCCGGCGCCGTAGCTCGCCCAGATTGTCGTATGGCAGAGCCTGGCCGAGCGCGCCCGAGAGCGCCCGCAAGATCGTCCAGTCCTCGCGCGCGTCGCCCGGCGGGTAGCCGGCCAGGCGGCCTAGCTGAACCCGGCCTTCGGTGTTGACGTAGGTGCCGTTCTTCTCGGTGTAGGCGGCGCCCGGCAGGATCACGTCGGCCCGGTGGGCCCCCGCGTCGCCATGGTGGCCCTGATAGATCACAAAGGCCTTGCCGAGAGCCGCCATGTCGATCTCGTCGGCGCCCAGCAAGTAGACGACCTCGACATCGCCTTGGCTTGCGCCCTCAAGGATGCCCGCGGTGTCCCGGCCGCCCTCGCCCGGCAGGAAGCTGAGGTCGAGCCCGCCGACCCGGGAGGCCGCCCGGTGCAGCAGGTTGAAGCCGTTCCAGCCCTCCTTGACCATGCCGAACACTTCGGTCAGGCGGCGCGCCAGGGCCAGGACCGCGGCCCCGTCAGGGCGCGCAACGGCGCCGCTGCCAAGCACGATCATCGGCTTGTCGGCCGCGCGCAGCACTTCGGCGAAGTCGCCCTGGCCGTCGGCCAGGTGACTCAGGGTCTCCGGCCCGGCACCGAGATAGTCGAACTGATAGGTCAGATCGACCTGAGGGCCGATCAGGCCGATGCGGCACTTGCCGGTTAGGAAGCGCTTGCGGATGCGCGCGTTGATCAGCGGCGCCTCCCAGCGCGGGTTCGTGCCCACCAGGAGGATCGCGTCGGCCTCCTCGATGCCGGCGATCGTGGTGTTGAAGAGGTAGCTGGCGCGCCCCTCTTGTCCCAGCTTGGCGCCGTCCTGCCGGCAGTCCAAGTTGGCCGAGCCCAGGCCGGTCAACAAATCCTTGAGCGCCAGCATGGACTCGGCATCGCAAAGGTCGCCCGCGATGGCGGCAATCTTCGATCCGTCGAGCCCGGAGAGCCGTCCGGCGATCGCCCCAAAGGCCTTGTCCCAGCTGACCGGCTCGAGGCGGCCTTGATCGTTGCGCAGATAAGGCCGGTCGAGGCGCTGGCGGCGCAGCCCGTCGCAGGCGTAGCGGGTCTTATCGGCGATCCATTCCTCGTTGATATCCTCGTGCAGGCGCGGCAGCACCCGCATGACCTCGCGGCCCCGGCAGTCGACCCTGATGTTCGACCCGACTGCGTCCATCACGTCGACCGAATCGGTCTTGCGAAGCTCCCAAGAGCGGGCGTGGAAGGCATAGGGCTTGGAGGTGAGCGCGCCGACCGGGCAAACGTCGACCACGTTGCCTGACATCTCCGAATGGATCGCCCGCTCAAGCGTGGTGATCTCCAGATGCTCGCCCCGGCCGAGCGCGCCGATCTCCTCGATGCCGGCGATCTCGGTGGAAAAGCGCACGCAGCGGGTGCAGTGGATGCAGCGGGTCATGATGGTCTTGACCAGCGGCCCCATATGCTTGTCCTTGACCGCGCGCTTGTTCTCCTCGTAGCGGCTGCGGTCGAAGCCGTAGGCCATGGCCTGGTCCTGCAGATCGCACTCGCCGCCCTGGTCGCAGATCGGGCAGTCCAGCGGGTGGTTTATCAGCAGGAACTCCATCACCCCCTTGCGCGCCTTCTTGACGGTCTCGCTGTCGGTGTGGATCACCATGCCGTCGCCGGCCGGCATGGCGCAGGACGCGATCGGCTTGGGCGAGCGCTCCATCTCGACCAGGCACATGCGGCAGTTGCCGGCGACCGACAGGCGGTCGTGGTAGCAGAAGCGTGGGATCTCGGCGCCGGCCAACTCGCAAGCCTGCAACACCGTCAGGCCCGCCGGCACCTCGATCTCCTGGCCATTGATTGTCAGCTTCGGCATGGCCCCTTACTCCGCCGCCGCCTGGCCGGCCTGCTTATAGGCCTCGATACGCCGCTCCAGCTCCGGCCTGAAGTGCCGGATCAGACCCTGCACCGGCCAGGCCGCCGCGTCGCCCAGGGCGCAAATCGTGTGGCCCTCGACCTGCTTGGTGACCTCTTGCAGGGTGTCGATCTCGCTGATCTCGGCCTGGCCTTTGACCATGCGGGTCAGCACCCGCCACATCCAACCGGTGCCCTCTCGGCAGGGTGTGCACTGGCCGCAGCTCTCGTGCATGTAAAAGTGCGACAGGCGGGCGATCGCCTCGACGATGTCGGTCGACTGGTCCATCACGATGACCGCCGCCGTGCCCAGGCCCGACTTCACTTCGACCAGGGAGTCGAAGTCCATCAGCACAGTGTCGCAGACCGACTTGGGCAGGCAGGGCACCGAGGAGCCGCCCGGGATGATCGCCAGCAGATTGTCCCAGCCGCCGCGCACCCCACCGCAGTGCTTTTCGATCAGCTCCTTCAAGGGGATGCCCATCTCCTCCTCGACATTGCAGGGCTTCTCCACGTGCCCGGAGATCGAGAAGATCTTGGTGCCGGTGTTTTTCGGCCGGCCGAGGGCTGTCCACCAGTCGACGCCGCGCCTCAGGATCGTCGGGGTGACCGCGATGGTCTCCACGTTGTTGACCGTGGTCGGGCAGCCGTAGAGGCCGACCGCCGCTGGGAAAGGCGGCTTGAGGCGCGGCTGGCCCTTCTTGCCCTCCAAGCTCTCCAGCAGCGCGGTCTCCTCGCCGCAGATGTAGGCGCCGGCACCCCGGTGGAGCGCGATGTCGTAGTCGTAGCCCGAGCCGCAGGCATTCTTGCCGATCAGGCCGGCGTCGTAGGCCTCCTCGATCGCCACCTGGATGTTCGAGGCCTCGCTGAAGAACTCGCCGCGGATGTATATGTAACAACCGGTCGCGCCCATGGCGAAGCCGGCCACCAGGCAGCCTTCCAGAAGCCGGTGGGGATCGTAGCGCATGATCTCCCGGTCCTTGCAGGTGCCGGGCTCGGATTCGTCGGCGTTGACCACCAGATACGCCGGCCGTCCGCCGGTGTCCTTTGGCATGAAGGACCACTTGAGGCCGGTTGGGAAACCGGCCCCGCCCCGGCCCCGTAAGTTCGAATGCTTGATCTGGTCGATGATCTCGTCGCGGCCCAAGGCCAACAGCGCCTTGGTGTCGTCCCAGATGCCCCGGCGCCGGGCGCCCTCGAGCTTCCAGTCGTCCTGGCCGTAGAGGTTGGTGAAGATGCGGTCCTTGTCCTGCAGCATCACGCCTCCCCCTCGCCGCTCGAGGTCGGCTCCAACAGAGTCTGGGGCCCGCCCTCGGGTGCCGAGCCCATGCGGCCGATCTGGGAGCCCATGGCGACCTCCTTGCCGGCGCGCAGGTCGTCGATCATCTGAGCCATCTTCTCAGCCGTCAGGTCCTCGTAGTAGAGGTCGTTGATCTGCACCATGGGCGCGTTGGCGCAGGCCCCCAGGCATTCCACCTCGACCACCGAAAAGTGCCCGTCCTCGGAGACCTCGCCCAGCTCGGTGCCCAGCTTCTTGAGGCAGGTCCCGGTCAGCTCGTCAGAGCCGCGCAGCCAACAGGGTGTGGTGCGGCAGACTTGGATAAAGTGCTGCCCGACCGGCTTGAGGTTGAACATGGTGTAGAAGGTCGCGACCTCGTGAACCCGGATCGGCGCCATGTCCAACAGGTTGGCGACATACTCGATTGCCTCGTTGGAAACCCAATTGTCGTTCTGGCGCTGGGCCAGATCCAAGACCGCGATCACCGCGCTGGCCTGGCGGCCTTCGGGATAGCGCGCGATGATTCGCTTGGCTTGGGCCAGGCGCTCTTCGGACAGCGCGAAGCCGTTCGTCTGGCCCTCGGGATGGCTCGTGGTCTTCATCGATCGACCTCGCCGAAGACGATGTCCATGGAGCCCAGGATCGCCACGCTGTCGGCCAACATATGGCCCTTGCACATGTAGTCCATGGCCGCCAGATGGGCGAAACCGGGCGCGCGGATCTTGCACTTGTAGGGCCGGTTGGTGCCGTCGGAAACCAGATAGACCGCGAACTCGCCCTTCGGCGCCTCGACCGCGGTATAGGTCTCGCCGGCCGGCACGTGATAGCCCTCGGTGTAGAGCTTGAAGTGATGGATCAGCGCTTCCATGGAGTGCTTCATCTCGCCCCGCTTGGGCGGCGAGATCTTGCTGTTGGGCAAGTGCACCGGGCCGTCCGGCATCTTCTCGACGCACTGCTTCATGATCTTGAGGCTCTGGCGCATCTCCTCCATGCGCACCTGGTAGCGGTCGAAGCAATCGCCGTTCTTGCCGACCGGGATGCCGAACTCGAGCTCGTCATAGCACTCGTAGGGCTGGGCCTTGCGCAGATCCCAGGGCACGCCCGAACCGCGCAGCATGGGCCCGCTGAAGCCCCAGTCGCAGGCCTCTTCCCTAGAGACAACGCCAATGTCCACCGTGCGCTGGCGGTAGATCCGGTTGTCGCTCAAGAGATGCTCGAACTCGTCGATGGTCTTGGGAAAGGTCTCGCAGAACCGGGCGATATCGTCGAGCAGGCCGGCCGGCAAATCCTGGTGGACCCCGCCGGGCCGGAAATAGGCGGCGTGAAGGCGCGCGCCCGAGGCCCGCTCGTAGAACTCCATCAGCTTCTCGCGCTGCTCGAAGCCCCAGAGGATCGGCGTCATGGCGCCGACGTCGAGCGCGAAGGTGGTGATATTCAAGATGTGGTTGGCGATCCGGCCGATCTCTGCATAGAGCACCCGGATAAACTGGGCGCGCTTTGGCACCTTGACGCCGAGCAGCTTCTCGGTCGCCAGCGCAAAGGCGTGCTCCTGGTTCATCGGCGCGACGTAGTCGAGCCGGTCGAAGTAGGGCACGGCTTGCAGATAGGTCTTGTACTCGATCAGCTTCTCGGTGCCCCGGTGCAGCAGGCCGATGTGCGGGTCGGCGCGCTCGATCACCTCGCCGTCCATTTCCAGCACCAAGCGCAGCACGCCGTGGGCGGCCGGGTGCTGGGGCCCGAAATTGAGGGTCATCGGCTTGATCTGGGTCTCGGCCATCAGGAGGCAGCCTCCTCGTCCTCGGTCTTGGCCTTCTCGTCGCCCGGCGGCTGCAGCATGCCCTCCCAGGGACTCATAAAGTCGAAGTTACGGAACTCCTGGGTCAGCTTGACCGGCTCGTAGACGACCCGCTTCTTCTCCTCGTCGTAGCGCACCTCGACATAGCCGGTGAGCGGGAAATCCTTGCGCAAGGGATGCCCCTCGAATCCGTAGTCGGTAAGGATGCGCCTGAGATCCGGATGGTCGGAGAAAACCACGCCGTACATGTCCCAGACCTCGCGCTCGAACCAAGCGGCGGAACTGAAGACCTCGACGGCCGAGGGCGCCACCTCGCCCTCTTTCAGGGGCAGCTTGACGCGGATGCGCTGGTTCTGCTTCAGGGACAGGAGGTTGTAGATCACCTCGAAGCGGTACTCCCGATCCGGATGGTCGACCGCGGTGACGTCCATCAGTAGCTTGAACTGGCAGTTCTGATCATCGCGCAGAAGGGTCAGCGCTTTCAGCAGGCCCTCGGGCGTGGCCGTCAACATGAGCTCATCGTGGGCGACCAGAACCTGGGACACCTCACCCGCGAGCTGCAGCGAGACCTGCTCGCCGAGGTCGTTCAGGGCCTGGTCCATGTGAGTCGACCTTGTGTCATGAAGCGAAACGAGCTCTCGTCAGCGCACGATGCCGGCGCTGCGCTTGATCTTCTTTTGCAGCTGCAGGATGCCGTAAAGCAAGGCCTCGGCGGTCGGCGGACAGCCGGGCACATAGATGTCGACCGGCACGACCCGGTCGCAGCCCCGCACCACAGAGTAGGAGTAGTGGTAGTAGCCGCCGCCGTTGGCGCAGGAGCCCATGGAGATGACCCAACGCGGCTCCGCCATCTGGTCGTAGACCTTGCGCAAGGCGGGCGCCATCTTGTTGGTGAGCGTGCCGGCAACGATCATTACGTCCGACTGCCGCGGGCTCGGCCGGAACACCAGGCCGAAGCGGTCCAGGTCGTAGCGGCTGCAGGCGGTGTGCATCATCTCGACCGCGCAGCACGCCAAGCCGAAGGTCATCGGCCAGAGCGAGCCCGATCGGGCCCAGGCGGCCAGCTTGTCCATGTTGGCAACCACGAAGCCCTTATCCTCGAGCTCGCTGGTGACCCGGCCCAGAACGGCATCCTGGGTGGCACCGGGCGCCAGGGGCGCGGTGCCGGTCTCTGTGCTCATTGCGGCCGCCTCCTGACCCCTACTCCCATTCCAACGCCCCCTTCTTCCATTCGTAGACGAAGCCGATGGTCAGAACCGCGAGGAACACGAACATCGACCACCAGCCGAACTCGCCGATATCGCCCAAGGCGATCGCCCAAGGAAACAGGAAAGCGACTTCCAGGTCGAAGATGATGAAGAGGATGGCCACCAAATAGAAGCGGACGTCAAACTTGCCGCGGGCGTCGTCGAAGGCTTCGAAGCCGCATTCGTAGGACGAGACCTTCTCGGAATCGGGTCGCTGCTTGGCGACGACGTAGGACGCAATGACGATAATGCTCGAAAGTGCCACCGCGATCCCGATGAAGATCAGGATCGGCAGGTATTCTACGAGCAGCCCCTCCATGGCCATCGCTCCTTTTCGCCCCTTAAAGGCCTGGTGGACCAGGCGTCCCGGGACCTTCGGAAAGGCTGCCCCGGCGTGTTTCGGGCGAACTATAATGGCTTCGCCCATTTGGGGAAAGGATCAAACGCAAGGAGCCAAGGGGGTGCTCCGAGCACAAGGTGGTGAGCCATGCGTAGACCTGGATCAATGCGCGGACTGGAGGACCTGGGCCGGGTTCGGCTAAGCCCGAACTTTTTCCTGCGCGACTTCCTTTATTCGGAGATCGCCGACTTTTACGGCATCCCGAATCTGCCGGAAACGCCCGATTTAGCCATCGAAGTGGGCCGCCGCCTGTGCCAAGAGCTGCTCGAGCCGCTTCAGGCGACCTTCGGGCGAATCGCCGTGCGCTCGGGCTACCGGGCACCCGAGGTCAACGCCTTCGGCAACAAGACCGGCGGGCAATGTGCCAGTAACGCCGCCAACGCGGCTTACCACATCTGGGACCACCTGGACGCCAAGGGGCACATGGGCGCCGGCGCCTGCATCGTAATTCCCTGGTTCGCCGACCGCTATGCCGACGGCGAGGACTGGCGCTCGCTCGCTTGGTACCTGCACGACAAGCTGCCCTACAGCCACCTACAGTTCTTCCCGAAGCTGGCCGCGTTCAACATACAGTGGCACGAGCACCCGATAAGACGGATCGACAGTTTCATCGCGCCGCGCGGCTGCCTGACCAAGCCGGGAATGGCCAACAACGGCGGCAACCACGGCGACTGGTACCGGGGCTTCCCGGCGCTGAAAACGCCGGCTGGTGTTGGGTTTGGGGTGGGGACCCAAGGGTATGGCGGGAGTGACGGGACTTGAACCCGCGGCCTCTGGCGTGACAGGCCAGCGCTCTAACCAACTGAGCTACACCCCCAAGACGGGCATACCGGTGCCTCGGGCCGCCGTCATGTACTCCAGGGCCCGTGGCCTGTCAAGCAATCCACCGGGCCTTCGGAGCAAAACATTAACAATCTCCTGCTAAGCAGGATCCGCCTGGTGATCAGGTGACCGATGGGGCCCCCGAATGCTGCCGATCCACCCCGTTCTCCTGGCGAGCTTTCTATGGCTTTCGTCCTATGCGGCGAACCGGGACGAGCTGTTCTTCCATGACGTCATGGGCGCCGGCCTGGCGATCACGGGTGCGGCGATGCTGCTTGTCGGCCTGGTTTGGAGCTTGACCCGCAATGCCGGCCTGAGCGGGGTCCTGGCTTTGATCATCATCATCGGCGTGGCCTACTATGGGCGGGTCTTCGACGGCCTGGATGCCGCGCTCGGCGGCACGTTGCCGAACGGTGTGTTCCTCGTGCTCTGGTGCCTTCTGTTTCTCGCCGCCATCGGCGTCATCGCGGCCAAGCGCTCGCGCTTCGAGAGCCTGACCAGATCGTTGAACCTGGTTTCCTTGGCCCTGATCGCCCTGCCCCTTGGATCGCTTGCGATCGGTGCTGTTGGCGGGCAGAAAATCGCCGAAGCCCAGGCCGCGCCGCTTCCACCAGTCTCGGTGGCCGAGGGGCCGACGCGTCGGCCGGACATCTTTTACCTGGTGTTCGACCGCTATGCCGACAACCGGACCCTCAAGCAGCTCTACGGCTTCGACAATGGAGTCTTCCTGGAAGGCCTCCGGCAAAGGGGCTTCCACGTCACCGACCAAGCCCGCGCCAACTACACCAAAACTGCCCATTCCCTGGCCTCCAGCCTCAATCTGCAGCACTTGCATGGGCTTTCCGAGCAGATCGGCAGCGGATCGGGCGACTGGAAGCCGGTCTACAGCCTGCTAAGGGAGAACCGTGCCGCCCAGTTTCTCAAGGCCCAGGGCTACCGCTATCTTCACCTGGGCTCCTGGTGGCAGCCGACCAGAGACAACGATCTGGCAGACGAGAGCTTCGACGGCACGCCGCCCCTGCCCTGGCTCGGCATCAGCCTGAACGAATTCCAGTGGCTGCTTGCCAAGCCGAGCCTGCTCGTGCGCGCCGCCGACCTGCTGCTCGGCCAAAGCCACGACCGGGAACGCGAGCAGCATCAGCGCGTTCGGAAAAAGTTCGAGAAATTGGCCGCTGCGCGCCACCAGGACGCGCCGCTCTTCGTGTTCGCCCACATGCTTGTGCCCCACCCGCCCTACGTCTTCCACCCCGACGGCCGCTTCAAGACGGCGGCCGAGGCCCAAGCCCTGCCGGAGCGCCGCAACTACCTGGACCAGCTCCTCTACAGCAACCAACAGATCGAAGCGCTGCTCGACGAGCTGCTTGCCCGGGATCCCCAGCCGATCATCATCCTGCAGGCCGACGAAGGGCCTTTTCCGGCGCGCTACAGCCGGGATACGGAAGGTTTCGATTGGCGCCAGGCCAGCGATGAGGAGCTGAAAGAAAAATTCGGTATCCTTAACGCGGTCTACTTTCCAGACCGCGACTACCGAGGTCTTCAGGGCGATGTCACGCCGGTGAATACATTCCGCGTTTTGCTTAACACCTACTTCGGCACCCAGCTGCCGCTGCTGCCGGACCGCAGCTACAGCTTTGCATCGGATTCGGATCTCTACTCCTTCTTCGATGTCACCGACGCCCTTCAGTAACCTCGAAAATCACGAAGCTCAGCTGATCGCGTCCGGGCCTTGGCGACTCGGTCGCGAGTCGGGCATTCTGCTCGAAGACCTTTGATATTAGGACATTCTCCACACTCAATCTGTACACATTTCATTCGAGGCCTTGCCCCTAAAAGACCCGTTGGAAAGGCGTCATCAGCATGAAAATGACTTCGCCCGTTCAGGAACGCCGGTTGAACATGCGTCTCATGGGCTATTGGCAAGAGCTGCGGGCTGGTGCTTCCTGTCCAACGGCGGCCCGATTTGACCCATCGGATATCGCCGACGTCTGGGATCACTGCTTTTCTCTATCCCAATCAGACAAGGGGAAGGACTGGGTTTTTCGCCATATCGGGCCGGCCCTGGCCAAGGAGTCCGGACTGAAGTGTGACTACGCCACTAGCTCACAGATTCCTTCCGGTAGCCTCTTGCATCACATGCTGCAGCGTCTATCCGTCTTCGACGAGGGCCTGCAGCCGATCGTCAACAGCGGCGCATTCAAGACCGCCGAGGGCCGCGATTGCCTCTATCGGGCAATATTGCTGCCCTTCGTCGGCGGTTCAGCGAAAGTCGAGCTGGTGGTCGGCGGCGCCCGCTGCAAGCCCGTTCCCGACTAACGGCGAAACAGGCGTTTCACGAACTCGCCGCCTCAGATTGCTTGCGAAAACGATTCCTATGGCAAATAGATAAAATTTGTGATAAATTTGTGTAAATCCGACGTGGATCCAGCTGTTACGGCTAATCCTTTCGGGTACAGAGTCCAGGGTCATGAAACACGCTGCAACGCGCTTCGCGCAACTCTACATCTTCATCTTCATTCTGATCAGCGGGCTCATCTTTGCCGTTAACCTTAAAACCCAACGGGTCGACGACGCGCTGCCCACTGCGATTGTCCACGGGGCAATCTGGCCGGTAACGGTGGTCGACTGGCTGTCCAGTCCTCATTGAGCTCGCGTTAAAGAACGTTTCTTGTAAAGGTCGACGGCTTGTCGCCTTCACAGAGGCTGCTCTTTTGCGTGTTCAGGCTTGTGCGCGCTTCGCGAGGGCCCACCTATAGCCGAGCCCACACTCTTCCAATGGAAACAACCGGCATGACCATTCGGCGACCCGCGACCTGCGCCATCGCGTTTATCGGCCTTTTGGCCCTCAGCGCTTGCGAAACTCAGTTCGGCAATGTCGAGGACGATTTTTCCAGCTATAGCAAGCCAGGCGCCTCCGAGAGCGCGCGCGATGCCGCCGTGCGCGAATGCGTGTTCGGGCCCCAGGGCGGCGGGCGGACCGGTCGTGTCGGCAATGACGTTCGCGATCTTAGGATTGAGACTTGCTTGCAGCAGAAAGGCTATCGTCGGGGATGAATTGAACCCGGAACCATTCTTTTAAATGAACAGATGAGTTGGTGGGCGATACCCGGTTCGAACAGGTGACCTTCTCGGTGTAAACGAGATGCTCTTCCAGCTGAGCTAATCGCCCGCCACAAACTGAAAAGCGACACTTCTAAAAGCCCGATCCGGCCGCCTGATCGCTCAGCGGCCGGACCTAAGCATGTCTGAACGCCGTCTGGCTACTTAGTTGACAGCGTCCTTGAGGCCTTTGCCAGCCTTAAACTTCGGCTGGTTGGAGGCGGGAATCTGGATCGGCTCGCCGGTTCGCGGGTTGCGACCCTCAGACGCCTGGCGCCGGGTGATGCTAAAGGTGCCGAAGCCGACCAAGCGGACTTCATCACCGGATTTCAAAGCGGCTGTGATCGCATCAAACACGCCATCGACCGCTTTCGCGCAATCGTTCTTCGAAAGACCGGTGCTGTCAGCGACGGCGGCATTGAGATCGTTCTTGTTCACGTTAGAACCCCCTTCAAGGTGCTGGGATGATCTGTGGGGTGCGAAGGAATTCGGACCATAGAGACGACTCCCTTTTAGTCGCGCCAATCTATGGCGTCAATGCGCGAACCGGCGAATCCCAAGGATTCGTGCGGGTTTCAGCCAGATTCTCCGGGTCCGGGAGCCTGTTAGTGGGTGACGACTCCGCTACGCTCGCCTTCAGCGCTAGCCGGCGAGACCGACTCGACCTCTTCCGACTCGATCCACTCGATCGGAGTCGGCGTCTCGACCAGGGCATGAGCCAGCACCTCGTCGACCGATTCGGTCGTGATGATCTCCAGTCCACGCTTCACGTTGTCCGGGATCTCGGCCAGGTCCTTCTCGTTCTCTTTCGGAATGACCACGGTCTTGAGCCCGCCGCGTAGCGCCGCCAGCAGCTTCTCCTTCAAGCCGCCAATCGGCAGCACCCGGCCACGCAAGGTGATCTCGCCGGTCATGGCGACGTCCCGGCGGATCTGGATGCCGGTCAAGACCGAGACGATCGCGGTCACCATGGCGACACCGGCGGACGGCCCGTCCTTCGGCGTCGCGCCCTCTGGCACGTGGACGTGGATGTCCTTGCGCTCGAAGAAGGTCGGCTTGATGCCGTAAGCGATCGAACGGCTCTTGACGAAAGATTCGGCGGCCTGGATCGACTCCTTCATGACGTCGCCCAGCTTGCCGGTCGAGGTCACCTTGCCCTTGCCGGGCACGCTGACCGCCTCGACCTGAAGCAGCTCGCCGCCGACCTCGGTCCAGGCCAAGCCCGTCGCGACGCCGACCAGGTCGTCCATCTCGGCCTCGCCGAAGCGGAAGCGGTGGACGCCGAGGAAGGTTTTGAGATTGCGCCGCGTGACCTTGATCCTCTCCGACTTTTTCATGGCGATCTCCTTGACCGCCTTGCGCACCAGACTGGCCAGCTCGCGCTCCAGGTTCCGCACGCCCGCCTCGCGGGTGTAGTAGCGGATGACATCGCGAATCGCGTCGTCGGAGATCGACCATTCGTCCTCCTTGATGCCGTGGCTCTTCATTTGCTTGGCGATCAGGTGGCGCTTGGCAATCTCGACCTTCTCATCCTCGGTGTAACCGGGGATGCGAATCACCTCCATGCGATCCAGCAGGGGCTGGGGCATGCGAAGGGTGTTGGCCGTGGTCACGAACATCACGTCGGAAAGGTCGTAGTCGACCTCCAGATAGTGGTCGTTGAAGGTGTTGTTCTGCTCCGGATCGAGCACCTCAAGCAGCGCCGATGAGGGGTCGCCGCGCCAGTCGGCGCCCAGCTTGTCGACCTCGTCGAGCAGGAATAGCGGGTTGGACGACTTGGCCTTCTTCATGCCCTGGATGACCTTGCCGGGCATGGAGCCGATGTAGGTCCGTCGATGGCCGCGCACCTCGGCCTCGTCGCGCACGCCGCCCAGGCTCATGCGCACGAAGTTGCGTCCCGTCGCCCGGGCGATCGACTTGCCGAGCGAGGTCTTGCCGACGCCCGGCGGTCCAACCAGGCAGAGGATCGGGCCCTTGACCTTGCCCATGCGCTGCTGCACGGCCAGGTACTCGAGAATCCGCTCCTTGACCTTCTCCAAGCCATAGTGGTCGGCGTCGAGGATCTCCTGGGCCTTGTTGATGTCCTTCTTGACCTTGGTGCGCTTCTTCCAGGGGATCGATAGCATCCAATCCAGGTAGTTGCGCACGACCGTGGCCTCGGCCGACATGGGGCTCATGGAGCGCAGCTTCTTGAGCTCGGCCAGGAGCTTCTCGCGCGCCTCCTTGGTCAGCTTGGTCTTGTGGATCTTGTCTTCCAGCTCGGTCAGCTCGTCGCGCCCGTCCTCACTCTCGCCGAGCTCCTTCTGGATCGCCTTGAGCTGCTCATTTAGATAGTATTCTCTCTGAGTCTTCTCCATCTGGCGTTTGACGCGGTTGCGGATGCGCTTCTCCACCTGGAGCACGCCGATCTCGCCTTCCATGAAGGCATAGACCTTCTCCAGGCGGTCGCTCACGGTCTCGCTCTCGAGCAGCTCCTGCTTCTCGGGGATCTTGAGCGACAGGTGGGAGGCGACCGTGTCGGCCAGCTTGCTGGGGTCGTCGATCTGGTTGATCGAGACCAGAACCTCCGGCGGGATCTTCTTGTTGAGCTTGAGGTACTGCTCGAACTGGGTCACCACGGTGCGCGCCAGGGCATCGACCTCGCGCTCCTCGCCGGCGGCGTCTTCCATGACCTCGGCATAGGCCTGGAAGAACTCCTCGTTGTCGGTGTAGCGGTTGATCCGCGCCCTCTGGCCACCCTCGACCAGCACCTTGACCGTGCCGTCGGGCAGCTTCAAGAGCTGCAGCACCGTACCGACCGTGCCGACGCTGTAGATGTCCATCGGCGTAGGATCGTCTTGGGTCGCGTTCTTCTGGGTGACCAGCAGGATCTGCTTGTCGTCCTTCATGACGTCTTCAAGGGCGCGCACGGACTTTTCGCGCCCGACGAACAGCGGCACGATCATGTGGGGGAACACCACGATGTCGCGCAGGGGCAAAACCGGAAACAGGTTACCGCGGGGCAGTTCCAACATAGGACCTCTATCTCATTGGGGCACGGTGGCCGACGCGCAGGACGGCAGGTCGATTCGCACCGCCCCTTCCTCGCTTTAGAACATTGTCCATAGACCAGGACAGTTCAAGTAGGGAAATCTACGCTCCCCACGGCGCCGCCCCAAGCAGCCGCGCTTATGCGCTGTTGCCCAGGTCTTCGCGCCGATCGGCGTAGATGTAGAGGGGCTTGGCCTGGCCTTCCTCGACCGCCTCGCGATTGATCACGATTTCCTCGACCCCCTCGAGGCTCGGCAGTTCGAACATGGAATCCAGGAGAATTCCCTCTAGGATTGAACGCAGCCCCCGCGCGCCCGTCTTGCGGGCAATCGCCTTCTGGGCCACGGCCTTGAGCGCGTCCTCGGTGAAGTCGAGCGAGATCTCCTCCATCTCGAACAGGCGCTGGTATTGCTTGACCAGGGCGTTCTTGGGCTGGGTCAGGATCTCGACCAAGGCGGCCTCGTCCAGGTCTTCCAGGGTCGCGACCACCGGCAGGCGGCCGACGAACTCGGGGATCAGACCGAACTTCAGCAGATCCTCCGGCTCCACGTCCTTGAGGATCTCGCCGGTCTGGCGCTCGTCCGGTCCGCGCACCTCGGCGCCGAAGCCGATCGAGGTACCCTGGTGGCGCTGGGAGATGATCTTTTCAAGGCCGGCGAAGGCGCCGCCGCAGATGAACAGGATGTTGGTCGTGTCGACCTGCAGGAACTCCTGCTGGGGGTGCTTGCGCCCGCCTTGGGGCGGCACCGACGCGACCGTGCCTTCCATGATCTTCAAGAGCGCCTGCTGAACGCCCTCGCCCGAGACGTCCCGGGTGATCGAGGGGTTGTCCGACTTGCGGCTGATCTTGTCGACCTCGTCGATGTAAACGATGCCGCGCTGGGCCCGTTCGACGTTGTAGTCGGCGGCCTGCAGCAGCTTGAGGATGATGTTCTCCACGTCCTCGCCGACATAACCGGCCTCGGTCAGGGTCGTGGCGTCGGCCATGGTGAAGGGCACGTCGAGAATCCGCGCGAGCGTCTGGGCCAGAAGAGTCTTGCCGCAGCCGGTCGGGCCGACCAGCAGGATGTTCGACTTGGCGAGCTCGACGTCGTTGTTCTTTGAGCCGTGGGCCAGGCGCTTGTAGTGGTTGTGAACGGCGACAGAGAGCACGCGCTTCGCGTGGGCCTGGCCGATCACGTAGTCGTCGAGCACGGTGCAGATGTCGCTCGGCGTCGGGACGCCGTCGCGCGACTTGACCAGCGTCGTCTTGTGCTCCTCACGGATGATATCCATGCAAAGCTCGACGCACTCGTCGCAGATGAACACCGTCGGTCCGGCAATGAGCTTGCGCACCTCGTGCTGACTCTTGCCGCAGAACGAACAGTAGAGTGTGTTCTTCGTGTCGCCGCCGCTCGATTTCGTCATGCCGTCCCTACACTAGGCCCGGATCAGGCACATCCATGTTAGACACACGCGCCGCCGGCACACAACGACAAAAACCTTCGCTGCGCGGCACCTGATCCGACGGGCGCCTGCCACCGCAGCCTCGTGCCGCGGGGCAACTGTGAGGCTAGGCCTCAAGTCGATAACAATTTATTAATGATCGACCGCGTTCGATCGCAAGCTTTAAAGATCACACGCTTGGAATCACTCAACTTTGTGACCGCGCCGCGAGGGACCGAATCGCCGTCGGGCTAACCTTTTCCGTTATCGTTATCGTTGGCGTCGCCCTGATCGTCCGGATCCTCGGCCAGCTCGTGCCGGGACACAACCGAATCGATGATGCCGAAGTCCTTGGCCTCGTTTGGCGTCATGAAACGGTCCCGCTCCATCGCCTCCTCGATCACGTCGACGCTCTGGCCGGTGTGCTGGGCGTAGATCTCGTTGAGCCGCGCCCGGGTCGCCAGGATTTCCTTGGCGTGGATCTCGATATCGGTCGCCTGGCCCTGGAAGCCGCCCGAGGGCTGATGGACCATGATCTTGCTGTTCGGTAGGGCGTGGCGCTTGCCCTTGGCGCCGGCGGTCATCAGAAGCGAGCCAGCCGAAGCCGCCTGGCCGATGCACACCGTGGAAACATCCGGACGGATGTACTGCATGGTGTCGTACATGGCCAGTCCGGCCGATACGAGGCCGCCCGGCGAGTTGACGTAGAACGCGATGTCTTTCTTCGGGTTCTCCGACTCCAAGAACAGCAGCTGGGCGCAGACCAGGCTGGCGACCATGTCGTTGATCGGTCCGGTCAGGAAAATTATCCGCTCCTTGAGCAGTCGGGAGTAGATGTCATAGGCCCGCTCGCCCCGGTTGGTCTGCTCGACCACCATGGGCACCAGGGTGTTCATCATCAGATCGCGTGCGTCGGTCATCTTGCCTCGTCTATCGCTTGCTGGCTCGGCCAATCGAAGGACCTGTTAGCTCGACGAGGCCTCTTGCGAAGCGGTCTCGGCTTCCGACTCGACCTCGATGCCTTCTTGATCCCTCAACTCTTTCGACGACATGGCATGTTCGGAGACCTTAGCCAAGGCCGTAATGAAGTCGACCACCTTATCCTCGAACAAAGGCGCGCGCAGATTGGCCATGGCCTCGGGCGAATTCTGGTAGAATTCGAAGACTTCGCGCTCCTTGCCGGGATACTTCTGGGCCTCGGCGACCAGTGCCTTTTGCACCTCTTCCTGGCTCACTTCGATGCCATTGGCGCGGCCGACCTCGGACAGCAGCAGCCCGAGTCGCACCCGGCGCTCGGCGATCTCCCGGTACTCCTTCTGGAGCTGTTCTTCGGACTTGTCCTTGTCGTCGTCGTCCAAGGTGCCCGCGTCCAGGTCCTTCTTGACCTGCTCCCAGATCACATCGTACTCGGCATCGGCCATGCCGACCGGCACCGGGAAGTCATGCTTTTCCGCCAGCTTGTCGAGCAGCACGCGCTTCATGCGCGCCCGCGTCACCTGGCCGTAGTCCCGCTCCAGCTGCTCCTTGACCTTGCCGCGCAGGCCGTTGAGATCCTCCTCGCCCAGGGTCTTGGCCATTTCGTCGTCGACCTCGGGGACAACCGGCTCCTTGATGTCCTTGATCTTGACCTCGAAGATCGCCTCGCGCCCGGCCAGCTTGTCGTTCACGTACTCCTTGGGGAAGGTCACGGTGACCGTGCGGTCATCACCCACGTCGGCGCCGGTCAGCTGCTCCTCGAAGCCTTCGACGAAGCGGTTGGAGCCGAGCTCCAGGTGGTGGTCTTCGCCGGACATGCCGGGCAACTCCTCGCCGTCGACCGAACCCTTGAAGTCGATCACCAGCACGTCGCCCGACTGGCTCTTGCGCGGCGCATCCAGTGCCTTGGGCTGCTTCATCTGCTGGGCCAGGTTGCCCAGCGCCAGATCGACCTCGTCGTCGTCGACCGTAACCGCCGTGCGCTCGAGCTCGAGCTCGGCGAAGTCCATCACGGTGATCTCCGGCATGAGCTCCAGATCCAGCTTGTACTCCAGATCCTTGTTCTCCTCGAAGGAGGTGATCTCGATCTTGGGCTGGATCGCCGGACGCAAGCCACGCTCGGTGATGGCCTGCGACGAGCTGTCGTTGACAGCACGCTCCAAGACCTCGCCAAGGACCTGCTGCGAGAAACGCTGCTTGAGGATCTGCAACGGCACCTTACCGGGCCGGAAGCCCGGAACTCGGACTTGCTGGCCGATCTCCTGGAGGCGCGCCTCCAGCTTCTCGTTGATGTCGTTGGCGGCGATGACGACCTTGAACTCTCGCTTCAGGCCATCGGCGCTGGTTTCCGTCACCTGCATGGGTGGCTAGGCCTTTCTTTGACTTGTCCGCTCGTAAGCTGGTGGAGTTGAGCTACTCTTTTCGGGGCTAGCCCCGGACGGCCCCCCGGTGATGTCGCCGTAGGGGTTTTCGGTGGTGCGGGCGGAGGGACTTGAACCCCCACGAGTTTCCTCACCAGGACCTAAACCTGACGCGTCTGCCAATTCCGCCACGCCCGCATGGCCCCGAGAAGAAGCGGCGGTGTATAGCACGCTCCATCGGGGGTCTCAAGCACGGGAATCAAGGGTTATTTGGGGACTCGACCGGCCGAGGCAAGCCAACCGGATCGTATCTGGACCGCTTGTTGGAGCCGGCCCGCGAAAGCATCGGATAAGCCCTAGAGGATCAGACTCGGGAGCACTTGACCAAGAGGGTGTTGCGGGCCGCCAAGAGCTTTTGAAACTCGTCGGGCGTGCCGCCGAAGTCCGGGTGGACCTGCTTGACCTTGAGCCGGAAAGCCGCGCTGATCTGCTTGCGGTTGGCATCGCTGTTGACACCGAGCACCTGGGCGCACTGCTCCAGGACGATATCCTTTGGCGCCTCCGACTCGTCGGTGATGTGGTGGCTATAGGCGGTCCAGGCATCCTCGTTGTAGAAGGTCGCCTTGGGCGACGAGCACCAGCGCCCGCGGACCTTCGGAAAAAACGGCTGCTGCTTCCATTCGCAGGGCGCGCCCTCGTCGCCGTTGGATTGCTCCCAAGGCGCCAAATCTGGATAGCGATCGAGCTTATGGCAGGTCCGCGGCAGGATCACCGCCTCGCCATTGATCAGGACCTGCGTCTCCGGCAAGCTGACGTGCAACTTTGTCGAGGTGATCCATTCAATGCGCGCCTTGACGATCAGCCTACGCGGAACGCGGGGCGAGCGATGGCCAGGGCTATTGTGCCCATTTTCCACCGCAACCAAGTGATCGCCGACACGGTAAGAAATGTTAACGTCTCCCGCCAAAGAGAAGAGCCATAGGCCCTAAAGTCTGTAACGCTGCTTTGTTTTGCTTTGTCACGCAGCTTGGCGGGAATTATATCAAAGTTCCGAATCTGATTCGATTACTTTTTTGTTAACCCTATTGAGGATGTTAATATTAGTTAACGAACTCAAATAGTTAATATGTTAAAATTTTGTGAAAACCTGGTGCTTCGCTCAACGACTCGAGGGTTGTAGCGAAGTCCGAGTCACTGGGCGCTAGCAGGCTCGGTGCTGAGTTTAGCCGCGAAACGCCGCCTCGAAAGTGTTCTTTTAGGCCTCGACGAAGCTGTCGCTGAAGGCCTGCACGCTCAGGATGCGCCGGTCGGCAAATCCCGTACGCCGGGCCCGGGCATGCTCGACGAGCACCTCGAATCGTACATGGGGGATGCCCATGCCATCGGGCCCTACACCGGTCACCCGGGCGGTCTCGATGGTTTGGCCGGCCGCCCGGCGGCGATAGACGGCGCCGGCCTTGATCTCTGGCAAAGGCGCCGGCGAACGGAACAGGTGTCCCATGGTCATGGACAGCATGGTCATCTCGTTGTTACCTCCCAATCCTCGCCTGTCCGGCATTTCGTCGGATTTAGTCTGTGCTTCACCTGTTAAGAATCATTGAAGAATATTTACTATAACTCTTTGATTTATTTAAATTTTTATATCAAAACGTCAAGCACAGCAGGGAGTCGGTCAGGGAGATCTTCGGCAATAAGGCCTGGGCCATGTGCGCTGGCCGCCGCGCCATGCAGCCAGGCGCCCACGGCACTGGCCGAAAAGGGGTCCATTCTTTGGGCCAAGAGTCCGGCAATTAGGCCAGCCAAAACGTCGCCGGCCCCCGCGGTGGCCAGCGCCGGCGGTGCGTTGGCATTGATCACCGCCCGCCCGTCGGGCGCGGCGATCACCGTATCGGCCCCCTTGAGCAGCACGACCGCGCCTGCGCGCGCGGCGGCCGCGCGGGTACGGCTTAGTTTGTCACCCTCGGTCAGGTCCGGGAACAGCCGGGCGAACTCGCCGTCGTGGGGCGTCAGTACGGTCGGCCCGGCAATCGCGTCGAACAGCGCCCCTGGCCGGTCCTGAAAGACCGTGAGGGCATCCGCGTCCAGCAGCATCGCGCGGCCGGTCCCAAGCGCCGCCAAAACGCGCCGCTTGGTCTCCGGCTGCACACCGTTGCCTGGGCCCAGCAGAAGTGCGTTCTTTCGGGAATCCTCGAGCAGCCGGTCGTAATCCTCGGGCGCGGCCAGAGGCTCGACGATGACGCTGGCTGCCGAGAGGGCATAGACCGTGAAGGCCTCCCGCGGGCAGGCCACGGTGACCAGGCCGGCGCCGACCCTGAGCGCGGCCCGGCTGGCCAGGCGCCCGGCGCCGGTCATCGGCATGCCGCCGGCGACCAGGAGGTGCCCAAAGCGGTACTTGTGGTCTCCCGGGCCGCGCCGGGGCAAGAGACCGCGCCAAAGCCGCGGCTCGTTCTCCCAGCAGCGCGGCGCGATGTCCGCCAGCACCGACTCCGGAATGCCGATGTCGGTCGCGACCACCTCGCCGCAGAGCTGGCGGCCGGGCAGCAGCAGCTGGCCGGTCTTCTTGCGGAAAAAGGTCACGGTGAGCGCGGCTGGCAGAACCGCTGCGCCGAGTGTCTGGCCGCTGTCGCCCCCAATGCCGCTCGGCACGTCGACCGCGACCGACGGCAGGTCCCGCTCGCGCGCCGCCTCGATCACCTCGCGCGCCACGCCTTCCAGCGGCCGGCTCAAGCCGGCGCCGAACAGGCTGTCGACGAAGAGCGCGCAGTCGTCCAAAAGATCGACGGACAGCGGGTGGACAGGACCATTCCATCGTCCCGCGTGATGGGCCGCGTCGCCCTTGAGGCGCTCGCGCGCACCGAGCAGGCCAAGGCGCACCGGCCAGCCGGCCTCGGCCAGGTGGCGGGCAACCACAAAGCCGTCACCGCCGTTGTTGCCCGGGCCGCAGGCGATCAGGGTCTCGCACGGCTGCCAGCGCGCGCGGATCGATTCTGCAATCGAGGCACCGGCCGCTTCCATCAGTGTGATGCCGGCCACGCCCGCTGCCTCGGCCGCCTTATCGCATCGATAGCTCTCCTCGACGCTCAGCAGCGCCGCCGCGTCGTCCGAGGCGAAGACCATCAGCCGTCCCGCCCCAGGGCAGCAAGAGCGCGCTTGGCGCTGGCCCGGGCGCCGTCGCGCAGGAGCGCCACATCGGCGTCGGCCAAGATCAAGTCGTAGCCTGTCTGGTGCAAGGCCTCGAGGGAGCGGTCGGGGGTCGGGATTGCGCCGAGCAGCTTGCCGGCGGACTTGGCGGCCTGCTCCACACGAGCGATCTCGGCACGCACCTCCGGATGGTCCGGCTGGCCCAGAAACCCCAAATTGGCCGAGAGGTCGAAGGGTCCGACGAAGAGCAGATCGACACCCTCGACCGCGGCGATCTCTTCAACCGCAGCGACCGCCGCGCCGCTCTCGATCTGGCAGATCACCAGAATGGTCTCATTGGCGGCCGCCGTGTAGGACTGCCAGTCCGCACCGTAGTCGGCGGCGCGCACGATGACCGGCGCGACCCCTCGGATCCCCTCGGGCGGGTAACGGCAGGCGGCGACCGCCGCCGCCGCCTCTTCCGCGCTATTGACCGCCGGCACCATGACGCCCTGCGCGCCGGCATCGAGAATACGCTTGATCGCCACCGGATCGTTCGAGGGTACCCGGGCATAGGGCGTGCAGTCCCGGCCCTGAATCGCTTGCATGAGGGCGATCGCGTCTATCGTATCGCCTTGGCCGTGCTCCATGTCGATCATGGCGCAGTCGTAACCCGCTTGGGAAATGATCTCCGCGGCCATGGTGCTGTAGAGGTTGAGCCAGCAACCGACCGCCGGCTGGCCCGACCGCAAGCGCGCCTTGAGCGTGGCCTGTGCCATACACGCCTTCCTTCCCTACTCCAATGAGGTGCCGTCAGTTGGTGCGAATCATGCAGAACGTCGAGGGATCCTGCGCCTTCAGAGTGGCGCAGGCCCGCTCGGCGGCCTGGCGGCTGGGCAGGGGCCCGACCATGACCCGGTAGAAGGCGGAGGCGCCGTCGAGCTCCTGGCGGGCGATCTGCGCGGGCTGATCGGCCAAGGCGTCCGGATGGCGCGCCTTCGTGGATTGCCAGATGCGCGCCGCCTCGTCCTCGCTCTCGGCGGAAGCGAGCCAGAGGTGGAAATCGCCCTCGATCCGGTCCGTGGTCGGAATGGCCGGCGCCTCGGTCGGCGTTTCGCTCGCGGCGGTAACCGGGGCAGCCGGCTTTGGTTTCGGCGGCGTTGCGGCGTCAACCGCGACTTCCACGGCAGGGTCCGCCTCGGGCGCCGGCTCGCTCTCGACCGTGACCCCGGCCTGGGCCAGGATCTCGGCCTGCTCCGCAGCCTGGCGGTGACCTTGGGCGGCAGCCAAACGGTACCAGTGGAGCGCCTGGCGCTGGGACTGCACGACCACCAGCCCGGTTTGGCTCAGCTGGCCCAGGATGAACTGGGCTTCGGCAAGTCCGGCCTCGGCGGCGCGCCGGAACCACTCGACCGCGGCGGTCTGGTCAGGCGGCGCGCCCTGGCCGCGAAACAGTGCAATGCCCAGGTTAAACTGGGCCCAAGGGTAACCCTGGGCGGCCGCCTGGCGCCACAGGGCGACGGCCTGATCCAGGTCGACCGGCCCGCCACGGCCTTGGGCATACATCATCGCGAGATCGTTCTGTGCCTGGGGCAGACCGCTGGCCGCCGCCAGTTTGTACCAAGCGACCGCCTTTGCCGGATCCTCGGGGATCGGGCCATCGCCCTTCTCATAGAGCTTGCCCAAGCTGAATTGAGCGCTGGGGTCGCCGGCCTCGGCCAGGGGCAGCCATATGTCGTGCGCCGCCTGCATCTTGCCCGAGCGGAAGGCGGCCAGCCCGGCCTCGAAGTCCTGCGCCAGCGCGCCACCGGCGCAAGCAAGACCAAGACCCGCGGCCAGCAGTGCGGCGCGGAGCGCTGAACCTGACTTTTGTCCGACTCGAGACACGGCGCGGCTACCATAGCCAGCCCACCCCAGCCCAGCAAGCGAAAGACCCTTGCACCCCTTGCGCCCGCCGCTAGGTTACGATTTTCGGGAAGCGGAGGCCCAATGGACCAGGCACAAAACGCGGCGGACCCCAACGCGGCCTTGGACGACGCCAAGGTCTTTTTTCTCTTTCCGACCTGCGTCTGGCAGCACGATCTCAAGCCAGACGACGCCCAGGCGATCAAGGCGACAATCCTGCCCAAGATCGAAGAGCTGCTGACCCCCCGCGAGGAAACCATGCGCGACCGGGTCTGGCAGACCCATCACGATCTGCACAAGCTGGAGGAGTTCGCCGGCTTGCTGGGCTTCGTCGACCTGGCCGCCGACGGCGTGCTCAAGTTTCTGCAGGTCGACTACAAGGACATCGAGATCACCGGCTGCTGGGCCAACGTCAACCCGACCGGCACCGACCATCATCCCCACATACACCCCAACAATTTTTTGAGCGGGGTCTACTACGCCCAGGTGCCGCGCGACGAGGATGGCCTGTTTCTCTACGACCCCCGGCCCCAAACCTCGATCATCTCGCCCAAGGTGCGCCAGGTCACCGATTACACCTGCAACAGCAAGATGATGCCGATCAAGGAGGGCCGCATGTTCATCTTCCCCGCCTGGCTCCAACACTCGGTCAAAATCACCGGCGGCGTCGGCGAGCGGGTCTCGATCTCCTTCAACATCATGTTCACCAGCTTTACCCAGGACTACAGCCCGCCCCGATGGCGGCGGCGCCCAAGCGTTTGACGAAGTCCAGACGCACCGCCCGCCCGGACCGAGGATCGGCCGGGCGCGCGGACGCGGTTACGCCTGATTGGAAGGGGTGACTTAGGTTTGCGCCGCCTTACGCCGCCGGGTGATCCAGCCAAGGCCGCCCAAACCGACGCCGAACAGGGTGAGCGTGCCGGGCTCGGGGATGGTCGAGCAGTTTGCCTCGCAGGGCGGCAGCGGCGGTTCGCAGGTCGCGGCGCAAGGCGGCCACTGCTGCTCGCAGCCGTCGATGCAGGCACCGGCGACACTGACCAGGAAAACGGTGTAGGGGCTGTTCAAGTCCGTGCCATCGGCCAGCTCGATCCCGCCACCAACGTGGTAGCGCGGGTTGTAGCCGAGCGCAGAAGCCTCGGCCGCGCTCTCCGCGTCCATCACGAAGGCGAAGCTCGAAGTGCCCAGGCCGCTGTCGAGCGCCAGATTGATGGGCTCCAAAGAGTCGTCCTCATCGAAGGCGACGGAGAACGCGACATTGCCCAGGCGGTCGTAAATCGCGATGTAGATGTTCTCCAGATCGACATCGAGATCGCCGGTGTCGGCGATGTTGAAAACGATCGCGAGCTGAGAGAAGTCTGTCAGGTCGTCGATAATGCCGGCCATGACGGCCCTGGTTGGAGGAACAATCTCGTCACCGCCTTCGAGACCAAAGAGGCAGGCTCCGGATCCGATCTGATTGCTGAACCCCGAACGGCCGACGCAACCGGAGTCCACGTCGTGTACGAGCATCCCGTTCAAAGCAACCGGCGCACTCGTATCCTGAACCTCAAGGATACAGTCCACGCTATCGCAACTGGAGCCACCACCGATGTTGGTGTCCAGGACCAGACTGGCCGCGGCCGGATCGGGGCTCGCCATGAAGAGAAGCGAAAACAGCCCACCGAGCATCAGGGAGCGTGATCGAAACAACCTACGCAACATGAAGTCCTCCTACCTGGAGCGATCTATGTCGTACCTAGGGCAAGAGGAATACCACAAGTTAAAAGAAAATTAAAGAAAAAAATACGATTTATTTATCTTTATTTAAATTTGTTAAATTAACGTTATGTTAACCTCAAATCTTTACTTCTCATTAATAAATATTACCGGATTTACTCTTCCACTTTACCGGTTCCGACTTTTGATCCCGCCAGAGCCCCACCAAAGCCTCGCTCGAGGCAAGACGGAGCGCCGCGCGCGGTGCCGGCGGTTCGCCGTCGATCCAAGCGGGAAAGGCAACCTGCACCAATGGGTCGACCGTGGCGCCGACAGTCACCAGGCCTCTGGCCAGGATCTGCGGGTGATCGGCCAGCTCGGCGGGCTCGACGATCGCTTGGAAGCAGCACTCGACCTGATCCAGCAGCGCGGTCCAGTGGCTCAAGGGCGCGCTCTCGAACAAGGCCGCCACCTCGGCGATCAAGGCCTCTTGCGGCAAGGGCTCCTGCTGGCGCTCGGCCCAGTCCGGCCGCCCGACCGCGATGCAGAAAGCCTGCCAAAATTTCGCCTCCAAGGCCCCCAGGGTGACATAGCGGCCATCCGCCGTACGGTAGATCTGATAGCAGGCCGCGCCGCCATCGAGCAGGCTCCTGGCGCGGCCCGGGGGCGTCTTTCCACGACGGGCGGCGGTCAGCTGCCAGGCCTGCCACGCCAGCACGGATTCGCTCAGACTGATGTCCAAGGTGGCGCCCTGCCCGTCCCGGCCGCGCCGGATCACCGCGCCCAGGATCGCGATCACCGCCTGCAAGGCGCTGGCGTAGTCGGAGGTCGGTGGGTTGGCGAGCACTGGCCGCTCGGCCGTCCCGCTGCCCGCCAGGCCGCCGGTTAGCGCCATGGCATTGATGTCGTGACCGACCCTTTGGGCATAGGGCCCGGTCTGACCGTAGTTGGTGATCGTGCAGTGGATCAGGCCTGGGTTGTCGCTCGCCAGACGCGCTTGACCAAGCCCCAGCGCGGCCAGCTTGCCGGGCCGAAAGGACTCGATCAGGACATCGGCCCGCGCGATCAATCCGGCCGCGCTGTCCCGCCCGGCTTGGGTCTTGAGATCGAGGGTGGCGACCGTCTTGCCCGCATTGACCAGCTTGTAGAAGGCCGACAGCCCGTCGCGGTCCATCGGCCCCAAGGCGCGCAGAGGATCACCCGCGGGCGGCTCGATCTTGAGCACCTCGGCACCCAGGTCGGACAACATTTGGGCAGCGAAGGGTCCGGGCAGGAACTGCGAGAGCTCGACCACACGCAGGCCGTCAAGACACCGCATCTGCCCCCTGCCCTGCTTTCCTTTGCGTGAGAAGATCTAGTCGACCGGCTCCGTGCGCTTGCTGGTCGAGCCGGCATCGTTGGGCGGCGGCAGACGCCGAGGCCGGCCACTTTCCACATAGCTGAAGACCGGCTTGTCGTCCTTGATATCGACCCGGACGGTGCCGCCCTTGGCAAGCTTGCCGAACAGCAGCTCCTCGGCCAGGGACTTCTTGATGTGCTCCTGGATTACCCGGCCTAGAGGCCTGGCGCCGAACTGCGGATCGTAGCCCTTGTCTGCGAGCCACTTGCGCGCACCGTCGCTCAGCTCGATCGTGACGTTGCGGTCGGCAAGCTGGGCTTCCAGCTCGATGATGAACTTGTCGACCACCTGGTTCATGACCTCGGGCGACAGGCTGTTGAAGCCGATTATGGCATCCAGGCGGTTGCGGAACTCGGGCGAGAACATGCGGTTGATCGCCTCCTCGTCCTCGCCCTCGCGCATCTTGCGCCCGAAGCCGATCGCCGGCTTGGCCATGTCCGAGGCACCGGCATTCGTGGTCATGATCAGGATCACGTTGCGGAAGTCGACCACCTTGCCGTTATGGTCGGTCATCTTACCGTGGTCCATGACCTGGAGCAGAATGTTGAAGAGGTCCGGATGGGCCTTCTCGATCTCGTCCAGCAGCATGACGCAATGGGGATGCTGGTCGACCGCGTCGGTCAAGAGACCGCCCTGGTCGAAGCCGACGTAGCCCGGCGGCGCGCCGATCAGGCGACTGACCGAATGGCGCTCCATGTACTCGGACATGTCGAAGCGGACCAGCTCGATGCCCATGGAGAGCGCCAGCTGACGAGCCACCTCGGTTTTGCCAACACCCGTCGGGCCCGAGAAGATGTAGGAGCCGATCGGCTTTTCCGGCTCGCGCAGGCCGGCGCGGGCCAGCTTGATGGAGTCCGCCAGGGCGTCGATCGCCTTGTCCTGGCCGAACACCATGGTCTTCAGATCCCGGCGCAGGTTCTGCAGGGTCGAGCGGTCGTCCTTGGAAACGCTCTTGGGCGGGATGCGGGCGATCTTGGCGACCACCGCCTCGATCTCCTTGACCCCGATCGTCTTGCGCCGCTTGTTCTCCGGCACCAGCATCTGGGACGCGCCGACCTCGTCAATCACGTCGATTGCCTTGTCGGGCAGCTTGCGGTCGTTGATGTAGCGCGCCGCCAGCTCGACCGCGGCGCGCAGCGCCTCGGCGGTGTAGCGCACTCGGTGGTGCTCTTCGTAGTAGGGCTTGAGGCCGCGCAGGATCTTGACCGCATCCTCGACGCTGGGCTCGTTGATGTCGATCTTCTGGAAGCGCCGGACCAGGGCCCGGTCCTTCTCGAAGTAGTTCCGGTACTCCTTGTAGGTGGTCGAGCCGATGCAGCGCAGGGTGCCGCTCTGGAGCGCTGGCTTGAGCAGGTTGGAGGCGTCCATGGCGCCGCCAGAGGTGGCGCCGGCGCCGATCACGGTATGGATCTCGTCGATGAAGAGGACCGCCTTGTCGTGGTTCTCCAACTCGCCGATCACCGCCTTCAAGCGCTCCTCGAAGTCGCCCCGATAGCGGGTGCCGGCCAACAACGCGCCCATGTCGAGCGCGAAGATGGTCGCGTCGCTCAGGACCTCGGGGACCTCGCCGCAGACGATGCGCCGGGCCAGGCCCTCGGCGATCGCGGTCTTGCCGACACCGGGTTCGCCGACATAAAGCGGATTGTTCTTGGTGCGCCGGCACAGCACCTGGATGGTGCGCTCGATCTCGTCGGCCCGGCCGATCAAGGGGTCGACCCGGCCTTCGCGCGCCTTGGCGTTGAGGTCGACGCAGTAGGCGTCGAGCGCCTCGTGGCCCTTGCGCACCACGTTCTCGCCCTTGGCCTCGTCCTCGGCACCTTGAATCGTGCGCTTTTGCTCCTTGCCGGGCACCTTGGCGATGCCGTGGGAGATGTAGTTGACCGCGTCCAGGCGGCTCATCTCCTGCTCTTGCAGGAAGTAAACCGCGTTGCTCTCGCGCTCGGAGAACATGGCGACGAGCACGTTGGCGCCGGTCACCTCCTCGCGCCCGGAGGACTGCACATGAATTGCCGCGCGCTGCAGGACCCGCTGGAAACCCGCCGTCGGCTTGGCGTCCCCCGCCGCGGTGGTGATCAGATTGGCCAGCTCGTTGTCGACATAGTCGTTCAGCTCGCGGCGCAGGCGGTCCAGGTCTACGCCGCAAGCGCGCAGCACCGCGATTGCGTCCGAGTCCTCGGTCAGCGCCAGCAGTAGGTGTTCCAATGTGGCGAACTCATGCCGTCGCTCATTGGCAAAGGCCAGGGCCCGGTGGAGGGTCTTTTCTAGATTGGCCGACAGCATGGCTCCATTATTCCTTTTCCAGAGTGCACTGCAAGGGGTGCTGATGTCGGCGTGCATATTCAACGACTTGGGTGACCTTGGTCTCGGCGATCTCATAGGTGAAGACGCCGCAGACGCCGACTCCCTTGCGGTGAACGTGGAGCATGATCTGGATCGCCTCCTCGTGGGGCTTGCCAAAAAAGCGCTCCAGGACGTGCACCACGAACTCCATCGGCGTATAGTCGTCGTTCAACATCAAGACCTTGTACATAGAGGGTTTCTTGGTCTTGACCTTGGTCTCGACGATTATGCCGGTGCCGCGCCGGTCGTCGTCACGGTCTTTTTGTTTCTTGTCCTCGTCGCTCATAAACAACCTTGGACCGATGCTCCTGTCGAGAATATCCGGTGTCTGGACCCCAGGATACCAGGAGATCATATTGGGTGTCTCTGTCTTACGAAAAAGAGGCTAAGATTTTATCTAATTGTGATATCGCCCAATCAGATTTGCCCAGATTCCTGCGCCCAGCTGTGGATAAAGCCACAGCCGGCAAAGAAAAAGCCCGGCAGTTCGCCGGGCTTTTCTTCGTTAATGGCAGTTCGGCTTGGCGCTTAGGCCGCCTTGCCCCGTGCGGCGGTCTCGATCGCAACCGCGACTCGGGACTGCAGGGGCGCAAAGGCGTCACGGGCCACTTGGGCGCCGATCTGGGTCAATTTGGCCGATTCGCTGAGCGTCCGGTCCAGGCTCTCCTGCGCGTAGTTGCGCTGCACGCCGACCACGTCGCTGAAGGTCTTGGCGCCGAACAGGGCCGAGGCCGTCTCGATATTGTGATGCACGGCGGCACCGGCGAAGGCCAGGATCTCCTGATTCAAGCCCTCGATGCCCTTGGCGAGGATGTTGCCCGACTCGATCACGGCGCTCAGGTTGTCCTTGCCGAGGCTGGTGAAGCTGGCGAAACCGCCAACAACGGCCGCCTGGGGCGCAGCCTGCGGTGCCGGCGCGACGGCCTTGGGGGCCTCGACGGCCTTCTCGACGGCGGGGGTCCGGGTCACCGGGGTCAAACGCGCCGGGGCCTTCGCCACGGCCTTGCGCGGCCGACCGACCGGGCGCTTCGGCTTGGCGGCAACGGTCTTGGCGGGGGTCTTCTTGGTTGCCATGGTGTTTCTATCCTTCTTGCGATCCCGGGAGCGCCCCGGGTTGATGAGTCTAGGTCATTAAGGTTTTTGCTGCAGTGCAGCATTATCCTCAAATAGACCGCATAAACCGGTTGTCAATGATTATTGTGCAGTGCAACAAGAATTTCTCCGAAAGGACCTCATGCGGCCTTGCGGCCAGTCTCTTTGGCATGCCACACTCCACGGCCTTGCAAGGAGCGGCAAACTGCGGGAGCTACGCCCCATGACATACTGCCTGGGCATCAAGGTGCGCGACGGACTGGTCTGTCTGTCCGACGGCCGCATCACCAGCGGCGTCGAGGTCCGGGCGGCCCGTAAGTTCTCCCTGCATGGCCCCGAATCGGCGCGACTCTGTCTTATGACCTCGGGTCTGCGCTCCCTGCGCGACAAGGTTTTGGCCTATTTCGACCGGGCGGCGCGGGCCCAGACCAGCGGCTACCCCAGCCTGCTCGACGCGGTCCAGGTCTATACGCGCTGTTTGCGTCAGGTGCAGGACGAGGACCGGGCCGCGCTGGAGGAATCCAAGCTCAGCTTCAACCTTCATACCCTGATCACCGGCCAGCTGCCCGAAGACGGCGAACCGCGCATCTTCCTGGTTTATCCCGAAGGCAATTGGATCGAGGTCGGCCAGCGCACGCCCTATCTCTCGATCGGCGCGACCGCGTACGGCAAGCCGATCCTGGATCGCGCCTTGAAGTACGACACACCGCTCGAAACCGCGCTCAAGATCGCCTATCTGTCATTCGATTCGACCCGCTACAGCTCGGCCGACGTGGGGTTTCCGGTCGACTTGCTAACCTTCGGCGCCAAGGACCGGCGCTGGCGCCACGGCAATTACGATTACGACGAGCTGCTCCAGCAGCGCACCTGGTGGAACGAGCGCTTGACCGCCTCGGCCAGAGAAATGCCGCCCGGGCCCTGGTCGGACGATCTCCTGCCTGGCAGCGGCCGCCTCAGCCTGGTCGGCGAGGATTAGCGCGCCTCAATAGCCAGCCAAGCCGTTGTTGCCGACCCTGAGCTGGAATCTGGTGCCCTGCGGGCCGGAAATCTGCTGGTTGTTGGGCTTTAGGATCAGCTCGGCCGCATCGATCGAGCGCGGCGGGTTGACCGTCAGCCCGGTCTGGTCGCGGGCATAGAGGAACGCGGGAAAGGTCAGCGCGGCGTAGCGGTCCGAGGGGTAGCGCCAGGCGTTGAAGTGGACCTGACCGCCCGAGCAGCTGATGCCAATCCAATAGAAGCCGGCCGAGGGCAGATTGAGGCCGGTCGGCGCCGGCTCGAAAAAGCCGCTTTGCCGCAGGCTTGCGAAGAACTTGTCGGTCTCCGCAATGTCAAGCCGGGCCTCCGAGCGATGCCAACGCCAAGGCGCCAAAATGTCGTCCAGGCTCAGTCCCAGGTCGACCAGATTGCCGGCGCCCTGGGCGCGGGCCACCAGGAGCGCGCCGCCGGCGCCGTCGGCCACAACGTTGTAAATCCTCAGCTGTTCCTGGTAACGCCCGTTGTAGATCAGGCGCACCCGCCACAGGCCGCCCTCGAAACAGCCTTCGCGTATGTCATTGCCGTTGAGGTACTGAAACCAAGCGAAGCGCTGGGTAAGAGGGTTCTGCACGGTCTCCTGGAGTGTGCAGCCGGCAAGCGACAGGAGCCCTGTGAGGCTCAAGAGAAGGAAAATCCGAGACCGCATTTTCTGTCCATTTCCTAGCAACCTAGCCCAAGGTATTAACAGCATGTCAAGAGAATCGGTATAAGCCTAGACAATGCGTGGTTAATTTCTTAGAATCGAAGTCGAACCACTGGATGAACCATGCCTCGTCGGGGGGATTTTTTGGGTCGGATCAGAAATAACTCCTTTTCAGGACCGTTTCCTCTCGGTTTGACTTGGCTCGCGGCACTTTTGCTTGGCTTGGCGATGTTGGCCACGGTTCCCAGCCTGGCGCAAGCTAAGTACGCCTCGATCGTGGTCGACTTCCGCACCGGTCAAGTGCTCCATCAGGTCAATGCCGATACCCGGAACTATCCGGCCTCGCTGACCAAGATGATGACCCTTTATATGACCTTCGAGGCCTTGCAAACCGGCAAGCTCAGCCTCAAGCAGAAGCTCATTGTCTCGCGCCGGGCGGCCGGCATGCCGGCCTCCAAGCTCGGCCTCAGGCGCGGCAGCACGATAACCGTGGAGCAGGCGATCCTCGCCCTGGTCACCAAGTCCGCCAACGACGTCGCCGTGGTGCTGGCCGAGGCCCTGGGCGGCACGGAATCGGAGTTTGCCGTCTTGATGACCCAGCGGGCCCAGTCGATCGGCATGACCCGCACCACCTTCCGCAATGCCTCTGGTCTGCCCAATCGGCGCCAGCTGAGCACCGCGCGCGACATGGCGACCCTATCGCGCCGGCTGATCTTGGACTATCCCAAGCAATACCGCTACTTCTCGACTCAAAGCTTCACCTACGGCAATCGCAAGCACCGCAACCATAACAAGCTGCTCAGGACCTATCGGGGCGCCGACGGCATCAAAACCGGCTATATCCGGGCCTCGGGCTTCAATCTGGCGGCCTCGGCGGTCCGCGACAACCGCCGTTTGGTCGCCGTGGTGTTCGGCGGCAAGACCTCAGGCTCGCGCAACCGCCATATGGCCAAGCTGCTCGACAAGGGCTTCAAGAGAGTCGCCGTGGCCCAACCTCTTCTGCCCCCTCCGCCCCGCAAGCCGGCGGTGACGAAGGTCGCCTATGGGGTTGAAAACAAGGGCCAGTCGAAGACCATCACAATTTCCGCCGCGCCGCCGAAGCCGACTGTCGCGCCGCCCAAGCCGACCGCCATGGCCAAAAGCGGCCGCTGGGGCGTCCAGGTCGGCGCCTACTACCGGGAGAGTCCGGCCCGGGACGCCGCCATGCAAGCCGCCGAGCGCCTGCCCGACCTCTTGGGCCAGGCCGTCGTCATGACACCGACGATCACCGGCGACCGGGGCAAGATCTACCGGGCACGGTTGATGGGCATTCAGGAAGGCGACGCGCGTAAAGCCTGCAGTCGCCTCAAGTCGGCCAAGATCGACTGCCTGGTGGTGCAGCTGCCGAAGAATCTCAAGCTGGCGGCGCAGACTAAGCCGAGCGGCTAATCTTCCGAAAGATCCGCCAAGTCCCGCAGGCGCCGCCGTACGTGCCAGCGCAGGTCGGAGTCCTCCAAGCTGTCGGCGCCAAATCCGCCGGCCCAGCGTTTCACCTGGGGCAACAGCCGGGTCTTGCTGCGCAGTTGCCAGGCGCGCAGGTTCCAGGTCTGCCGCTCGACCGGCTCTGGCACGCTGGCCCGATAGATCCAAGCCATTGAGCGCCGGCCGTCGGCGCCGATCACCAGGGATTGGGCTGGCGCGTAGTCCTCGCCCTCGAAGTGGCCGATGCGCAGCAGGCCGATGCGATCGACCCCGGTCGCCAGGGCGCCCTTGACCCGACCGCCGCTGCGCCGCAGCAGCACCGGATAGTCGCCGTGACTCGACCGAAAGCAGCGGTAGCCGGGCAGCAGTGCCGGGCGCAGCACAAGGCGCTGCTCTGCGGCCGCGCCCAGGATCGCCCGGCGCAGGTCCGCGTCAAGCAAGGTGCCGTAGAAGAAGAGCTGCATGGTGGCGCGAAAGGCTGACCCTAGAAACCATCCGGTGGCGCCAGGCCGCTGGCGGCGAGCTGGCTGGCCAGTGTCGCCTTGAGGGCGGCCAGGCCCGCGTCGTCCCGGGCCTCGCAGCGGGCGACCAGGACGTCCTGGGTGTTCGAGGCGCGTAAAAGCCACCAGCCCTCGGCGGTCTTGACCCGCACGCCGTCGATATCAACCAGATCGGCGCCCTCGGCTTTCAGCCGGTCGCGCACCTCGTCGATCACCGCCCACTTGCGGGTCTCGTCGCAGGCAAAGCGCAGCTCAGGCGTGTTGACCACCGGTGGCAAGGCGGCACGGAAGGCGGCCAAGCTCTGTCCGCTTTCGCCGATCGCGCCGAGCAAGCGCACCGCCGCGTAGAGCGCGTCGTCGTAGCCGTAGTAGCGGTCAGCGAAGAACAGATGGGCGCTCATCTCGCCGGCGAAGGGTGCCCCTTCCTCGGCCATCTTGGTCTTGATCAAGGAATGGCCGGTGTTCCACATGATCGGCTGGCCGCCGGCCGCGGCGATCTGGTCGTAGAGCACCTGGCTCGCCTTGACATCGGCGATGATGGTGGCGCCCGGGTGAGCCGCCAGCACATCGCGCGCCAGGTAGAGCATAAGCTGGTCGCCCCAGAGAACCCCGCCGTTCTGGTCGACCGCGCCGATCCGATCGCCGTCTCCATCGAAGGCGATGCCCAGGTCGCAGCCTTCGCGGCGCACCAGATCCTGCAGCTGGACCAAGTTCTCCGGCACGGTCGGATCCGGATGATGGGCCGGAAATGTGCCGTCGATCGCCTCATTGAGCAAAAAGTGGGTGCCCGGCAGACGGCTGGTCAGCGCCGCCATGGCCTCGCCCGCCGCGCCGTTGCCGGCATCCCAAGCGACTTTCAGGGGCGGCACGCGCTCGGACTCCTCCAGCAGGCGCGCCACGTAGCTCTCGAAGATGGGATGCTCCTCGACCCGGCCGGTTCCGGATTCCGTGTCGCCCTCGGCGGCCATACGGCCGAGCGCTTGGATCTCGGAGCCGAAAAACGATTTCTTGGCCAAGGTCATCTTGAACCCGTTGTGGCTCGGCGGGTTGTGGGACCCGGTCACCATGATCCCGCCCTCGACCGGCAGGGTGTAGGCGGCATAATAGAGCATGGGGGTCGGCCCGCGACCGATCCGCCAAGCCTCGCAGCCGGCCGCGACGAGGCCTTCGACCAAGGCGGCCTCGAGCTCCGGCGATGACAGACGGCCGTCGTACCCAACCGCGACCCGGGCCGCGCCGCGCCGCCGCACGACGGTGCCGAAAGCACGGCCGAGCGCCCGGGCATCGTCGGGCCCGAGGGTCTCGCCGACCACGCCGCGCACGTCGTACTCGCGCAAGATGGTCGGGTCGAAGCGGTGGGTCGCGTTCATGTTACCGGCTCCTGTTCAGGTGCCGGCACGGGGCGGCCGATGCCGCTGTAGCGGAAACCGGCAGCGACAGCGTCGCGCGGGCTGCAGACGTTGCGCAGGTCGACCAATACCGGCTCGGCCATCAACTCCTTTGCACGCTCAAGATCCAGCGCCCGAAACTCGTTCCACTCGGTGACGATCACCAGGGCATGGGCGCCGGTCATGGCCTGATAGGCATCCTCGCACCAGGCCACATCCGAAAGCTCCCGCTTGGCCTGCTCGATCCCCTCGGGATCATAGGCGCGTACCTGCGCGCCGGCGGCCTGCAAAGCGGGCACGATTTTAAGGCTCGGGGCCTCGCGCATATCGTCGGTGTTGGGCTTGAAGGTCAGGCCAAGGATCGCGATCTCCTTACCTGCGACCGAGCCGCCGCAGGCCGCGATGACACGCTCGGCCATGCGCTCCTTGCGCTGGTCGTTGATCTCGATAACCGTGTCGATGATACGCAAGGGCGAGCCGAAATCGCGCGCGCTATGGGCGATTGCCCGCGTGTCCTTGGGAAAGCAGGAACCGCCGTAACCGGGCCCCGGGTGCAGGAATTTGCGGCCGATCCGGCCATCCAGCCCGATCCCCTTGGCAACGTCGTGCACGTCGCCGCCGAGCTTCTCGCAGAGATCGGCGAATTCGTTGATGAAGGTGATCTTGGTCGCCAGAAAGGCGTTGGCGGCGTACTTGGTAAGCTCCGCGGTCTCCCGGTTGGTGAAGATAATTGGGCGCTCGATCAGATAGAGCGGTCGATAGAGGCGGCGCATGACGTCGCGAGCGCGCTCGCCGTCCGTGCCGATGATCACCCGGTCGGGCCGCATGAAGTCGTTGATCGCCGAGCCTTCGCGCAGAAACTCCGGGTTGGAGACCACGTCGAAGTCCCCGTCCGGCCGAACCTCCGAAAGGATCTGGGCGACCTCGCGGCCGGTGCCGACCGGCACGGTCGACTTGGTCACGACCACGGTGTAGCCCTTGAGCGCGGCACCGACCTCGCGCGCCGCGGCCCGCACGTAGCTGAGGTCCGCCTGGCCGTCCTGGTCGTCGGTTGGCGTGCCGACGGCGATGAACACCAGCTCGGCGTCCTCGACCGCGCTGGCCAGGTCGTTGGTGAAGCTGAGCCGCCCGGCCGATCGGTTGTTTGCCACCAGATTGTCCAGGCCGGGCTCGAAGATCGGGATCTCGCCTGCCTCCAGGCGCGCGGTCTTCTCGCGGTCGTTGTCGACGCAGATCACGCTGTTGCCGAACTCGGCGAAGCAGGCACCCGAGACGAGCCCCACATAGCCGGTGCCGATCATGGCGATACGCATGGAAAATTGTCCTTAACTAAGCGTCCGTGTCACTTGATTGAACGTATTGCCGCAGAAGTCTTGCTGTTTCCTTTCCCAGGTCCTCGCGCGCCAAGGCAAAGGCCAAGGTCGCCTCCAGAAAACCGGCCTTGCTGCCGCAATCGAAGCGCCGGCCCTCGAAGCGCAGGCCGTGAAAGGGCGTGGTGGCGATCGTACGGTTCATGGCGTCGGTCAGCTGGATCTCGCCGCCGGCGCCCCGCTCGTGACGTTCGAGCGCGGTGAAGACCTCAGGCTGCAGCACATAGCGGCCGATGATTGAGAGCGTCGAAGGCGCCACCTCGGGCACCGGCTTCTCGACCAGGCCCTGAGCGCGCGCCAGCCGACCGTCGTCCTCGAGCACGTCGAGCACGCCGTAGCTGGCGGTCTGGGCGCGCGGAACGTCCATCACCGCGACGATGTTGCCGCCGACCTCCTGGTAGGTCTCGAGCATCTGGCCGAGACAAGGGCGTTCGGACATCACCAGGTCATCGGCTAGAAGCACGGCGAAGGGCTCGTCGCCGACCAGGCGCTTGGCGCACCACACCGCGTGGCCCAGGCCGAGCGGCTCTTGCTGGCGGGTGTAGGCGATCCGGCCGGGCGCCGGCATGGTCTTCTGCAGGGCCGCCAGCTCCTCGGTCTTGCCGCGCGCATCCAAGCTGTGCTGGAGCTCCCAGCTGTGGTCGAAATGGTCCTCGATCGCGGATTTGCCCCGGCCGGTGACGAAGATGAACTCCTCGATTCCGGCATCGCGCGCCTCCTCGACCGCGTACTGGATCAAGGGTTTGTCGACGACCGGCAGCATCTCCTTGGGCAGGGACTTGGTCGCAGGCAGGAAACGGGTTCCCATGCCGCCGACGGGGAAGACCGCCTTGCGGACTGGACGGGGCGCGCCGGACTGAGTCATGTGTGGTTTGGCTTGTTCGGTAAGTTGGCGGGAATGCTGGCGACTCGCCTAGGCATCGCCCGGCGAGACGCGGTGTAATGCCATAGGGGCGTGCCCGAGACAAGGCGCCCCTACTCGCCCAACAGCAGCGCCTTTGCCTCGTTGATCTTGGTCGCCAGATAGTTGGAACCGCCGAGGTCCGGATGGACCCGCTGCATCAGGCGCCGGTGGGCCTCGCGGACCTCTTCCGGCTTGGCGCCGGCCTCGAGGCCCAGGATGCGATAGGCCTCTTCCCGGCTCATCGGCCCGCCGCCGCCCGGGTTGGCGCCCGCCGTGTCGGCCCCGGCGCCCTCGCGCCAGTCGGGCCCGATAGTGCGATCCATGTAGGCCTCAAGCACGGCGGCCGATTGGGCGTCCTGCGTCGCGCAATCCCGCCATAGCTCGATCAGCTCCTCGGCCCGCAGGTCGCTCAGGCGGCGGCCCTGGAACCGGCCTTGCAGCACCTCGCCGTCCATCGCCCCGCTGTCGTGGTGCAGGGTCATGCGCAAGAATCGGGTGTTGACCTCGGAGGCCTGGCCCGGCGACGGCCCGCGCGCCGACTTCATGCGCCCGCGTATGGCCCGGGCATTCAGCAGCAGCGGAACCAGCAGGAACAGCAGCAGGGAGAACCAGACCTGCTTGCCGGCAAACACCATGAAGAGGGTGAAGGCCGCCAGGAAGACGATCGCGACCCAGCGCAGCACCTGCATGACTTGATGGGGGCTCGCCGAGATGAACCAGCGAACCAGCAGCACGCCGGCGATCAACAAGACCAGGGCGAGGATCAGGTAGGGAAACATCGCGCCGTCCGGGGCCTAGGGTTCATGCGTGGCTGCACGTTGGGAAGGGTCGTCACTTCAGCTGATGGGTCAGTTGCAGGACCATGCCGCCCCGGCGGTTGGAAAGGTCGGCAAGGGCCTTGCGGCCACCCGCCGCGTAGACCGCGACCGCCGAGAGCAGCTCTTTCAGCTGATCGGCCGAGTTGGCGTCGAAGCGGCAGAAGGCGCCGCCGGACAGGCGGGCGATCTGTTGGAAGGCCCGGGCCGCAATCTGGTCGAAGCCTTCATGGAACATGAAGCAAGGCACGCCCAGAAGGCCCAGCTGGCCGGCCAGGTGGCCCAGATGGTCGACGTCCTCCTCCAGACAGTCGCCGACGAAAACCAAGGCGTTGACCTTCTTTTCCTTGGTTTCCCGGATCGCGTGGCTGAGCACCCGGGCGATCTGGGTGTTGCCGGCCAGGCAGTATACCCGGGTCATACGCGCCAGCATCTGCTTGGCATCGGTCACCCAAGGCGCCGCCTTGAACTCCCGGAAGCCCCGGTAGTAGGCAAGCTGCACCTCGAGCCCGCCCAGGGCCGTGGTGGCGACGAACATCTCGGCCTGAATATGGCTCGCCTGGTCCCAGCGGGCCTCCCGGCTGCCGGTCGCGTCCATGGCGAAGATCAGCCGGCCGCGCTCGCCCGCGTCCGGGGTGACCGGCGTCAGCGCCACCTTTTGCAGGAAGGCATCGACCTCGGCGCGCGACGAGGGCGCGCTCGGCAGCTTGCGGTCATCGGCCATGGGCCAGGGCAACCTCCTTCTAGTGCACTTAGTATAGCCGAACAGAGCCCGGAAAGGGCCAGCCTTTCACTCCATTGTCATGTAAGGCCTTAGGCCGCCTTGATCCAGATCGCGGTGTCGTGGAACACGCTGCCGCCGCGCGGCGCGCCGGCATCGGCCGAGACCAGAGTGTTGATGCCGAGACCGCCCTCGAAGGCGCCGTTGGGCCAGATGCTCTCGACCACCACCACGTCCTCCTGCACCCCGTCAAAGGCCTTGGCCTCGATCACGATGCTGCCCAGGCGGTTGCCGAGCCGCACCTTCTCGCCTTCGGCCCGGCCCAGGCGCGCCAGGGCCGCGGGATGGATCAGCACGGTCGGGCGCTGCTCGCGCTTGAGGCTGCCCGGGGTCTCGGTGAAGGAGGTGTTGAGGAAAGTGCGGGCCGGCGCCGCGACCAAGCGGAAAGGGTGCCCGGCGTCGGCGCCGTCCCACGAGGTCCAGTGGTCGGCCAGCACGGGCATGCCGGCATGGTCGCGCCCGACCGCGGCCCAATCGGCATGGAAGTGAAAGCGACCGTCAGGCTGTGGAAAGCCCTCGAGAAAGTGCATCTTTTCGAAGGGCTCGGCGCAGTCCAGCCAGCGGTCCCGCCAGACCTGCTCAGCCGGCGGATGGCCAGAGGCCGCGAAGGTGCCTTCGATGACTTGCCAGGCGGTCATCTGGAAGCCCGGGTGCTCGGCGCCCAAGCGCCCAGCCAGCTGACACAGCACGTCGTGGTTCGAGCGGCATTCTGGCAACGGATCGATCACAGCCTTGGCGATCTGCAGGAAGGTATGGCCGCTGGCGGTGTAGTAGTCGTCGTGCTCCAGGAAGGTGGTGGCCGGCAGCACGATGTCTGCGAGCGCCGCGGTCTCGGTCATGAACTGCTCGTGCACGCAGGTGAAGAGGTCGTCGCGCATCAGCCCTTCGACGCACTTGGCGCTTTCCGGGCAGACCACGGCCGGGTTGGTGTTCTGGATCAAGAGCCCGGTGACCGGCGGCCCCTCGCCCAGGTCCCGCTTGTCTCCGGTCAGCACCGGGCCGAAGCGCGACTGGTCGAGAACGCGCACCGAGCTGTCGCGCCGTTCAAGGCCTTCGATCAAGGTTTTGTCCAGGTGGTAGATCGCGCCGTTGCCCCAAAGGGCGCCGCCGCCGGGCACCTGCCAGGCGCCGGTCACCGACGGCAGGCAGGAGACCGCGTGCAGGTTCGACGCCCCGTTGCGCGCCCTTGCGAAGCCGTAGCCGACCCGGATGTAGCTCGCCTTGGTGGCCCCGTAGAGCGCCGCGAAGGCCTCGATCTCGTCGACCGGCACTCCGGTGATGGCCTCAGCCCATTCCGGCGTGCGGCTGACGAAATGGGCTTCGGCGGCTTCGTCCCAGTCGGTCAGGCGGGCCATGTAGTCCCGGTCGGCGTGGCCGTCGCGCAGCAGTATGTGGATCACCGCGGCGGCCAACGCGCCGTCCGTGCCAGGCTTGACCATGAGGTGAAGGTCGGCCTGGGCCGCGGTGCCGGTGCGGTAGGGGTCCACCACGACCAGCTTGGCGCCACGCGCCTTCCTGGCCTTGGCGATGTGGGTCATCACGTTGACCTGGGTCGAGACCGGATTTCCGCCCCACACCACGATCAGGTCGGACTGGGCGATCTCCCTAGCGTCGACCCCGGCTTTAAGGCCGACCCCGGCGAACCAGCCGGACTCCGGCAAGGTGGTACAGATCGTCGAGATCTGCCGGGAGTAGCCCTTCACGTGGCGCAGGCGCTCTATGCCGTCGCGCTGCACATGCCCCATGGTGCCGGCGAAAAAGTAGGGCCAGACGGTCTCCGCGCCGTGGCGCTGCTCGGCCTTAAGGAAAGCTTCGGCGACCTCGTCGAGCGCCTGGTCCCAGGTGATCTCCTGGAACTCGTTGGAACCCTTCTCGCCGACCCGTCTGAGCGGCCTGGTCAGGCGCTCCGGATGGTGCACCCGCTCGGCATAGCGCGCCACTTTGGCGCAGATCACGCCGGCGGTATAGGGATTGTCGGCCGCGCCGATCACCTTGCCGATGCGGTCCGGCGCCAGGCGCTCGACTTCGAGCGCGCAGGTGCTCGGGCAATCGTGCGGGCACACGGTGGCGACACGGGGATCGGTGCGCACGTCGAGCGGCATGGTGTCCTTCGCCTAGAGTCCTTCGCGGCGCGGAGTATCGCACCGGGCGGGCACCCGATCCAGCCCACCGTCGAGAGGTTGGCGGCGGGCGGCCGAGCGCAGGCCTATGAAATATGTCACATGCTTTAGTATTTGATCCTGCTAGAATCTCGGCTCTTGTTCCGACTTCCCTGTGAGCAAGACATCAACTTAAGGCGGCCTCCTTTGCAGGGCCGCCTTTTTTCTTTTGCAGTCTCTCCTGTCGTCGGCGAACGCCGCCGCCTATAGTTGGCGCAAATGGTCTGTCCCAGGACGAATCCGTCATGACACCCTCTGCCAAGCGCCTGATCTACGCATCCGGCATGGCCTTGCTTCTGGTCGGCTGCGAGACGCCGGTCACCTACGAGCCGGCTGCCGGCGCTTCGGCGCAGGGCGAGATCCAAGCGCCGAGCTTCGCGGTCGGCGACGAGTTTTGGTACAGCACCAATCGGAGCGTGTACGTCGAGGTGTTCGAGGGCGAGGAGGACGGGCGCCTGCTGTTCCGGCGCGGCGGCGGTTCCGAGACCCTCGTCTTCTCCGACCAGATGGCGCTCGTGCAGCTGCGCGACCAAGCGGGGGTGCGCGAGACTTACGACCCGGACGACGGCAGGCTCGCGTTTCCCCTGACGCTCGGCAAAACCTGGGAGCGGACCTATCAAGTGTTCGATACCGGCGGCGGGCCTCAGGTTCAACGGACCCGCGCCTGCCAGGTCGCCGAGCGGGGCTTCGCAACGGTCCCGGCCGGGCGCTTCGAAGTCTTTCGCATCGATTGCGCCCTAAGCGAGCTCAAGGTCGTCGAGGTGCAGCGCGAGCAGGTCTTCTACGCCCCCGAGATCGGCCGCATTATCCTGCGCCTGAGCGAGCGCCGGGGCTACCGGGAGCGCCTGCTCGAATTCAACCCCGCCGCGCCGAACTAAGGGCTAATCGGGTTACACCGAGGCGGCGAATGTTGGTGGGAAGTATTTCCGCGATCGTGAGGTAAAATTTCTTGTCGCGTCAGAAAAATAGATAGAAAAGCGTTCCGCCCATCAACAAGAACAGGCAGAACAGCGTGATCATATCCACGAGGCCTTTGGTATCCATACAAATAAGGAGATCATAACCAAATAGTAAACACAATAATTCATATGTTTATTGTATGTAAAATGTAAAAGTCGATAATTTTCAGTTATTTAATACACAATCTCGTCCGAACTTATCTACTTGCTGTGTGTATTCCCCACCCACTTCTCACTTCTTTTTATTCGGCCCCATGGCGGCCCATTCCTCCTCGGTTAGGTTCTCCATGATTGCGAACTGCGCTGCGCCCTTGAGCCATTCGCCGCCGTCGATGGTCACCACTTCTCCGTTCACGTAGCCCGACTGACCGGAGATCAGGTAGACCGCCAGATCGGCCAGCTCCCGGTGCTCGCCGACGCGGCCAAGCGGAATGCGGCCCAGCCACTCCTCCTCGAGCGCCTTGGAAGGCACCAGGCGCTCCCAAGCGCCCTCGGTCGGGAAAGGCCCCGGCGCAATCGCATTCAGCCTTATGTTGCGCGGGCCCCATTCGGCCGCCAGGCTGCGGGTCAGGGCCAGCACGCCGGCCTTGCCCATGGCCGATGGCAAGACGTAGGGCGAGCCGGTCCAGGCGTAGGAGGTGACGATCGAGAGCACCGTGCCGGGCAACCCTTCGGCGACCCAACGCCGGCCGCAGGCAAGTGTCGCGTAGGCCGAGCCATGGAGTACAATGCCGAGCACCGCGTCGACCGCGCGCGGCGAGAGCGTCTCGCTCTTGGCAAGGAAGTTGCCGGCGGCGTTGTTGACCAGCACCTGCAAAGGGCCCTCCTGCCAGGCGGCCTCGACCATGGCCTCGACCGCCGCGGCCTCGCGGATGTCGCAGACATGCCAGCTGGCCTTGCCGGGAAAGGCTTGGTTGAACTCCGCCGCGGTGTCCTCGAGCACCGCCTGGCGCCGGCCACAAATCACCACCGCGGCGCCCAGCTCCAAGAAGCGGCGGCCCATGGATTTGCCCAGGCCGCTGCCGCCGCCGGTGATCAACACCCGCTTGCCCATCAAGAGATCTGCTTGGTACATGGCCTCCCCCTCACCCGCAGGACCCCGCTTGGGGCCAGGTATACCGATTCCCGGTCCAATTGGCTAACCTAAGGCGACCGGAAACTGATCCCAGGCGCCCGTGCCCATGCTGCCATCCGCGGACTCCTACGACGCCCTTTGCGCGGCCTTCCGCTGGGAGATCCCGGCGCGTTACAACATCGCCGTGGACGCCTGCGACAAGTGGGCCGACAGCGGGCGCGAGGCACTGATCCACCTGGCCGCCGACGGAGCGGTTCGGCGCTACAGCTTTCTGGAGTTGAAACGCCAGTCCAACCGCCTGGCCAACGCGCTCTCGGCCCAGGGGCTTGGCGCCGGCGAACGTATCGCGATCCTGTTGCCCCAGGCGCCGGAGACCGCGCTGGCCCACCTCGCGGCCTACAAGCTGGGCGCGATCGCCGTGCCGCTCTTCACCCTGTTCGGCCCGGAGGCCCTGGAGTTCCGCCTGGCGAACAGCGGCGCGGCGGCACTGATCACCGACCGCGGCGGTCTTGCCAAGCTTGCCGAGATTCGCGATCGCCTGCCGGCGTTGAAGACCGCGATCTCGATCGACGGACCAGACGACGGAGCCTTCGGCTTCCACGAGCTATTGGCCCAGGCCTCGGACGAGTTTGCACCGCGCGACACGGCGGCCGACGACCCGGCCCTGATCATCTACACCTCCGGCACCACCGGGCCGCCCAAGGGCGCGCTCCACGCCCAGCGGGTGCTGCTCGGCCATCTGCCGGGGGTCGAGCTGCCCCAGGAGCTCTTCCCTCAAGAGGGCGACCTGTTCTGGACGCCGGCCGATTGGGCTTGGATCGGCGGGCTGCTCGACGTGCTGCTGCCGGCCTGGCATCACGGGGTGCCGGTCTTGAGCCACCGCTTCGCGAAGTTCGATCCCGAGGCCGCGTTTGCGCTGATGGCGCGCTTTGGCGTGCGCAACGCCTTCATGCCGCCGACCGCGCTCAAGATGCTGCGCCAGGTGCCGGATCCTACCAAACGCTGGGACTACCGCCTGCGCTCGATCGGCTCGGGCGGCGAGAGCCTGGGCGAGGAGCTGCTGGATTGGGGGCGCGCGGCCTTCGGGCTGACCGTCAACGAGTTCTACGGCCAGACCGAATGCAACCTGATCGTCGCGAACTGCGCCGGCTTGATGCCGGTCAAGGCCGGTGCCATGGGCCGCCCGGTGCCGGGCCACCAGCTGGCCATCCTGGGCGAGGACGGCACCCCCCTGCCCCCGGGCCAGGCCGGCAGCGTCGCGGTCAAGCGGCCGGACCCGGTGATGTTCCTGGGCTACTGGAACAATCCCGAGGCCACCGAAGCGAAGTTTCGCGGCGATTGGCTGGTGACCGGCGACATGGCCAAACAAGACGACGAAGGCTACCTGCATTTTCTCGGCCGGAACGACGACGTCATCACCTCCGGCGGTTATCGCATCGGCCCGAGCGAGATCGAAGATTGCCTCCTGAAGCATCCGGCGGTCGCGCTGGCCGCTGCGGTCGGCGTGCCCGACCCCTTGCGCACAGAGCGGATCAAGGCCTTCCTTGTGCTGAAAGAGGGCGTCGCTGAGAGCCCGACCCTGGTCGCCGAGATCCAGGACTTCGTCAAGCGCCGCCTGGCGGCCCACGAGTACCCCCGTGAAATCGCCTTTCTGCCCGAGCTGCCGATGACCACGACCGGCAAGATCATGCGCCGGAAGTTGCGCGAGCGGGGCTGAAATACGGCACGCCCGGCCCCATGTTAAACTCATGAGTGAGTTGCGATAACGTCTTGCCAGGATGGCAGGCTGACAAGGTATGATTGAGACGAGGCCCTGGAGCCGTGCAATCGCCCGGCTTCGCCGTGAACCGCCCTGGTGGTTGATTGGAATGGCGGCCATCTTGGGGCCGCTTTACATGGCTTGGGCCTTCGCACCCCATATACCCCTGCTTGGCCAGCTGGCCTTGGAAACCACATTCGTAGCGGCGGTCCTGCTCCTTCGGCCCTCGCCATCGCGCAGCGATCAGGTATTGGCCTTTCTTCAAGACAATGCTTGGGCCGAGCCCGTTTGGCGCGCCGTGGTCCGCCGGCGGGCGGTGCTTATCTCGGGCGGCGTAACGCCGACCTACACGCTGTGCCAGCGGGCCCTCGCGGCGTTGACGGGTCCGATCGAGGTGATTCGCCAGCATCCCGGCAAGGGCGAGATCGTCGCACTCAAGACCTATGACGATGGCGTCCGCCAAGACGTCATCACCCTGCATGCCACGCGCCATGATCCCGCGCACAGTAAGGTGGAGATCACCAGCCGCGCCTACCGCCTCATCGCCCCGATCGAGCACGCCTTCACGGGGCGCAATGTGGCCGCCTTGGTGGGTGTCTTCGAGCGCCACGGGAGGACCGCGATGTGAAAAGCAGGCCGGAGCGGCCTAAATGCAACCCGCTTCTTCGAGAACGTCCGTCATCTGATTGGACTGCAAGAGCTGGCTCGAAACCCGGCCAGCCATCTTTTCCGAACCAGCTTCCGAGAAGTGCATCGTGTCGACGTAATGTTTTCGGTCGCCAGGTATGCTATCGGCATCATCGATCAAGATTGCCCCAGTCTCGTTAGCTACCCTTTCAATGACCTTGTTGTAAGCTTCCCGAATCTCGATCAGCTTTGAAATCGACATGTAGGGCATGTAGAACAGGTTCGTGTTCGCGGCAGTGACCTGTTCCGCGGGCGATTGATCGCGCCGAATCTGGCTACCGATGGTCACGAGCGCCACGAGCCGACCATCAGATTGGATCTCGGAGACTAAGTCACGCAATCGTTGTTCGAATCGAGGTGTAATCTCCTCTGGCTCAACGGGGAGTTTTCCAGTGTTGAGATGAGCCGCTCGTTGCAGCTGAATCACCCTGAAATTCTTCTCAAGCTTGGCCCAGAAAACTGAAACATCCGCAAACCAACTTCGTTCGAAATGAGTGCTCGAGATCCCTTTCTTCCCCGCCAGATCATCCAAATCGTGGTTCATGTCACCTGGCAACACCACGACCAGATTGGGCTTCGTATCGGTAACATGGGAACCATAGTAGCGATGCATGAGGTAGGTGTTGTATCCGGGCAAGCCCGCGTTCACGAAATCGACTTCGCAATCAGCAATAGAGTCGTCCACTAAATTAGTTACCCTGGCGGGCCAATTTGAAGCTTCTCCGACACCCGCATCATAGGTAGTGGAGCTGCCCAAAAACGCGATCCTAAAGCCGTTGTCGTCCCGTTCCAACGAGACATCCGGCCCGCGGAATCCGAGGTTGTTTATCCGAACCTTGCCGAGTTGCCGATTTGGTTTGGGCAAGCGCAAACCACTTTCATCCTCGATGTAAAACGCCGAAGATTTCTCGACACTCTTTTGCACACCGAACTTCAGCAGTTGCAATCCTCTGATACTCACTTCACCAGCTACAAACAGACCGCCAAACACAAAGAGGATGACCAGCCCGGTGGCGATCTCCTTTTGTCGAACAGAAAGAACTGGCATAGTTTCAACCTCGCAAGCGAGTCGATCCGTTAGAGCGCTAGGTAATTGAATTCCGCCTGTGGCTCGAAGGCGAAATACAGGGTCAATAAGATCATCACTGCGTAGACCAAAGCCGCAACGACGGTTGCCAGCTTTTCGCCCAAGTAATTTTCAAGCGCCGCATACATTACACCACCTCACAACCACCAAGAGAATAGAATCACCCAATAGCTCCTCAAAATGTCTCCCAGCGTCTGTTGGTGAATGATAACATAACCCAAAAAGAAGTAGTTTGCCGTCAGAAGTACGCTGACAACGTGAAGATACGTTTTCGGAACTCCGGGTTTAAGGGGTTTGAAGCCAAGCTTTCGGCGGACTTTGCCAAGCTGGCTGACGAAAACGATACCGACGGCCTGATATAGGCCCCAAATGACATACCTAACCGACAACTCGTGCCAAACCCCGATCAGCAACAAGGAGGCAAAGGTCCCGATGATCGGGCTACGCGTCACGCCCACCGTCGGCATGTAGATGTAATCTCGAGACCATCCTGTCAATGACATATGCCAAGCCCGCCAGAACTCGGCAATATTGCGTTTCAGGAAGGGCCAATTGAAATTTTCCATAACCCGGTAGCCGAGCATCAGGGCAAAGCCAATGGCTATATCAGAGTACCCGGAGAACTGCATGTAGAGGTTCAAACTACCGCGGACTGCCTCAAGATAGAGAATAAGAGGTTGATGGGCCGGGTCGATTGTCCCAATTGCTTGCGCCGCCACTCCTGAAAGCAGGTAGTTTCCGAGGACCGTGATCTTAAAGTAACCGAAAACGATCCGCTCCATGCCTTCGGAGAGCTTGTCCGCCTCCCACGTCTTCTCGCGGCGATCTGCCACGAAGCTGCCAAATCTGTGGATGGGGCCGACCAAGATCGTCGGCAAGAAGAACAGATAGCAGATGAAATCTCCAAAGGAATGCTCAGGTAGCGTGTTTCGTGCTCGCTCGATCAGATAGTGGATGATGCGGAAGGAATAGTAAGACAGGCCCATGGGAATCGCGACATCCCGTATGACCTCGAGCGGGTCGCCGGAGGCTCGAGCTTTGTAGAAGCCCAACACCGCAATGACCAGCGCCGCAGCGGCCAATATGCGCCCCGTTGTTATCTTTCCGCGATTGGCCACTACATAGCTTACCGCGGTCAGCGTGACGAGTAGGCCAGCTGAGATCCAATCATATATGACCAGGAACGCCAGACTGAGTATGGCCAAGAAATAGTCACGCCATCTGGCCGGCAAGAGCCAGTACACAGCGATCGTCGCCATCATCCAAACAAGCCAGGAAAAGGACAATACACTCATTATTCACTTGCCTGTCTAAACACGACCGCCCCAACATTCATTCAAGCAAGAAGCAACCAGAAATCTTCCACCATCAAGGCCACAGCTCCGGCAGCACCGAAGAATAGGAACAACAATATGGCCGTCACGAGCCAGACCCGCAGCGGTGGCGCCTTGTGTTTCTGAGACTGCATTCTTATTCAGTTCGCTCCAACGATGCTGGATCCACTCGGCGAATCTGGAGAGATGATCCCGATTCGCCTTGTGGTGACAAGCACATTAAGGAGGTTTACCGGTACCAGGAGTCACGTTAAATTTATCTTTCAGTCATATAAAATGAATCTAAAGCAGAAGCGCGGCCAGGGTGTGAAGAGTGCAACCACTTGATCAAGGTTCGTGACTCTCAGAGGTCCTAGTGGACGATCCTACAGGCGTGCCGAGCTTAGCTCCCCTTCAATCCTAGTTCACACTTGCTGGCAATATGTACCTACAAAACCTCTACGACTTGGTCTCGAAGAATTTGCCTGAGCTCAAGTCCACCACGGCACTTACCTTTGGCAAGACCAAGATCACCTATGGTGAGCTCGACGAAAGCTGCCGGGCCCTTGCCGCCTGGCTGGTCTCGCAAGATGTTCAGCGTGGTGACCGGATAGGGATTTACGTATCGAAATCAATCGAAGAAGTCATCGTTACATTTGCCTGTGCCTACATTGGCGCTGTCTTTGTGAATATTAGTTCACAAAGGAATGCCGCACAGGTGGCGCATGTAATCGAGAATTGCAACATTGGCATACTTGTCACTGACCTTCGCCGCTGGCGCCATATCTCCGAAGCGAGCGGCGCGCAGTTAAAGCGCGTTCTCCTCCTGCGGGGCGAAGCCGGGGACCCCATTACAGTATCCTACGATCAAGCCATCGCGTTGGGCGCCAACGCCAGCCCGGTGAGACCCACGGCGCTGGTCGACACGGAGCTTGCCGCCCTGCTGTACACTTCGGGATCGACCGGCCTGCCCAAGGGAGTCATGCTGTCTCACGACAACATCCTCAAGAGCGCGATCGCCTCGGCACGGCATCTCGAGAATAGCGCCGAAGATCGCGTACTCGGTCTTTCGCCCCTAAGCTTTGACTTTGGCCTTAACCAAGTAACCTCCATGTTCCTGGTGGGTGGTTCTGTTGCGTTGCAAGCGGTTGCGATGCCAGCGGAAATAGTAAACACAGTTCTTGAACAAGGCGTGACAGGATTGGGTTTGGTGCCGACATCCTGGGTTCTATTGCTTCGCTATCTGGACGAGGCCCCCAACCAGTTTCCTGATTTGCGCTACGTCACCAACACCGGAGGAAAGCTGCCGCCACAGGCGCTCGACGCATTGGAGCGTCACTTCGGAGAAAAGAAGATCTTCTTGATGTACGGCCAAACGGAAGCTTTTCGCTCGACCTTCCTTCCGCCAAACCTGTTTGCGGCCAAGAAGGGCGCAATTGGCTATCCCTTGCCGAACGCGGAGATATTCGTTGTGGATCCGGTCAATGGGCTCTGTGGTAGAGGTGAAAGCGGTGAGCTGATCCACAGAGGCAGTTTCGTCTGCATGGGGTATTGGAAAGATCCCGACGCTACCGCCCATAAGATCAAGGCCAATCAACATCTGGTTGATCTCATAGGTCATGAGAAGGTGGTCCACACTGGAGACATCGTCTCGGTTGATGCCGATGGGTGCATGTGGTACGTCGGCCGCAATGACTTGATGATCAAATGCAGCGGCTTCCGTATGAGCCCGACCGAGATCGAGGATATCGTCTGTAGGGAGCCTCTAATCGAAGAGGCGGTAGCCTTTGGCGTCGACCATGAAGAGTTCGGACAAGTTGTGCACTTGGCGGTTGGCGGCAATCAATTGACGGACGATCATCTTCCGGACATCATGAAGTTCTGCAGGTCTGAGATGCCAAGTTACATGATGCCGCACAAGTTGGCGATCTGGAACGGGCCTTTTCCAGTGACCGCGCACGGTAAGATAGATCGACCTAAGGTTGTCAATGCCTTACGCGAATCCCAGCTGACCGTGGCTTAGCCAAGGTCATCTGCACTTCAATCGAGAGCAATGGAGCATTGTGCATGACGGTTGATAGAAGTACGCTGATCAGCTTCCTTACGAACAACTTCGACGTGGTCAAAGATGACATCAACGACGATACGCCGCTTTTCTCAACCGGCGTTCTTGATTCGTTCGGCATGATAGAACTGGTCGGATTCATTGAAAAAACGGCCGGGATAAAGTTTGGCGTCCTGGACCTCAATCTTGAGAATCTCGATTCGATCAACCGAGTGATTCACTACGTTGACGCGAAGACCGCAAGGTAGTTCGGCAATCGGTTCCAAGACCTGCCCCATTCTCCCGCGGCCGGTTCGAAATCCGAGAGGATTGGCTTGAAGATCCTTCTCATCGCCGAGGAAAGTTCGGGAATCCAGTTCCTCAAATGGCTCGACCGAACGGATCATGAGATTCAGGTCGCTGCCTCGCCAGGTTCTCGCTCGCTGACCGGCAACTCGGTCTGGAGCACGGCGCACAGTCTCAAGCGCCCGGCAACGCCCATCTCCGCGACCAAGGATGCGGCCTTCTCAGAGGCAATGAGGGCATTGGAGATCGACCTTCTGATCTCCATCCGCTCACGCTTCGTCCTGGCGGAGGCGCTGCTTGCCGTGCCCCGAATCGGGGCGTTCAATCTGCACAGCGGGCCCTTGCCGGCCTATGCCGGGATCAACGTCGTGCCCTGGGCCATCTACAACGGCGAGGCTGAACATGGCGTCACCGTCCATTGGATGACGGCGACGGTCGATGCCGGGGACATTGCTTACCAAGATTCATTTCCGATAGGCCCAGACGACACCGGCGCCTCCCTGACCGGAACGACCCTGCGCTCGGGCCTGGCGCTGATGCAGCGGCTCGTGCGCACCGCCGCCGGCGGCGAGCGAATTCCCGCGATCCCCCAAGACCAATCCAAGCGGGCCTGGTATGGCCCGGAGATACCAAACGACGGCTTTGTCGATTGGCGCAGAGGCGCCGTGGACATCGACCGCTTTGTCCGCGCCTGCAACTTCTATCCCTTCCCCTCCCCTTGGGGCTACGCGAAAGCGATGTCGGCCGGCCGGGTCGTGGAGCTTCTCGAAACCCAGCCAATCGAGACCGCCGAAGCCGGCGAACCCGGCAGCGTGCGGATTGACGGTGAAAGCTGCACCATCGCCTGCGGCACAGGGGCGCTCCGGGTGAGCGACCTGCTGGTCGAAGGAGAGCATGTGCCGGCCCGAGAGCTTCTCGCCAATGTCGCTCGGCTGGACCCGGTCTAGAAATTTGAGAGACGGTAAAGCCGCGCAAAACGGAGGGGCGGCCGGCCTCAGAACGCCATCGCCAAGGAGATCAGCGCGACCAACAGGATCGCGATGATCATCAGATCAAGCAGTGTGCGCCGGTTAATCATGGCTCTTCCAATGTCTGGATATGACAAGTCTGCGGTTTGCCGGCCGCCGAAATCAGAGCCCGATACCTAAGCGCCAAGAGCCGCTTGCGCTCTGTCACCAAATGCCAGAATCTTGATTTTTGCCGCCAAGCGTGGATGCTGGAGCCCTGATGAGGGGAGTCCCATATGCCGGCGCTTCGGATGATCGATGCCCGTTGGGCAAACCTGGCCTGCCAGCGGCTCAAGGACCGGCGCGTGCCCCTGACTCCCCTCCTCCGCGGGATCGGCCTGACCCGCGCCCAGGTCAACGACCCGGACTGTCGCATCGCCTTTCGCAAGCACGCCGCCCTGCTGAGCGCGGCCGCCGAGCTGACCGGCGACGCCAGCTTCGCCCTGCGTTTGGCGATCACCCTGTCGCCTCGCCAGGCCGGACCGATCGGCTTCATCGCGCTCAGCTCCCAGACCCTGGGCGACGCCCTGCGCAATTTTCGGCGCTACCAGCGAGTGCTAAGCGAAGGCGTGGGGGTCCATATGGAGAGCGAAGGCGGCTTCAGCGCGCTCCAAGCCGAGATCATCGACCCCCGGGTCGAGGATCCGCTCCAGGCAACCGAGTTCGTGCTCGGCGGCGGCGTCACCCTGTGCCGGCGCCTCGCCGGCCCGGATCTGGAGATCAAGCGAGTCGAGTTCGCCCACGAGCGCCATGGCCGCCTGAGCGACTATCGGACCCTCCTCGGTGTGCCGCTTGCCTTTGGGCAGGCGCGCAATGCCATCGTCATGAAGAGCGCCATGCTGCAGCTGCCGCTCAAAACCGCCGACGACCAGTTGCTCACCGCTTTGACCCGCCTGTGCGAGCAGATTCTTGGCGACCAGCCGGACGACTACGACCTGGTCTATCAGGTGCGCCGACACATCACAGAGCTACTGCCAAGCGGCGAGCCGACCATGGACCGGGTCGCCGAAGAGCTTGGCATGAGCAGCCGCACGCTCTCCCGGCGCCTGGCCGAGCAAGAGGTGACCTACCGGGAGCTGCTCGACCAAACCCGCCACCAGCTCGCCCTGCGCTACCTTAAGAGCGATGCGCTGAGACCTTCGCAGATCGCCTACTTGCTGGGCTACTCGGAGCCGAGCGGATTTCACCACGCCTTCTCCCGCTGGACCGGCCATCCGCCCTCGCGCTTTCGTCCCGGCCCGGTCGCGGCGTGAGCTAGGGCTGGAACACCCGCCAGGGGAAGAAAACCAAACCTGCTGTAATGGCGGCAACCGCGTAGCTGGCGAATTCCAGCACGCACTGCCGGCGGTCCTGATAGAGCGCACCGTCGACGGCGCGCCAAGGATCGATCGGCGCCGGTCCGCCCACGCCAAAGGACTGGTTCATGGTCTGAGCCGCTTGGTGATAGTCGAGCGCGATGTCGGCGCAGACCCCGGCGATGACGAAAAATCCCACGGCAACCAGCAGCTGCGCAGCCGCCGGTACGCGCTCCGAAGCGCAGTTACGAGCAATCATGACGACCCCCTTGCGATCGAATGCGCCGCCCGGCCCGGCGGCGCCTTTCGAGAGCACAAGGTGGCCTCTCGGCACCCCGCGTTCCCTGTTTGGGTCCGCCAATTGATTGTTTCGAGCTGCCAACGGCACGCCTTGCATCCTGTTATGCGAAGCCGCACGATGCCCGAGGGACCCAAGGGGAGATGCATGATGTTGAGACGCACACTACTGGCTGCGGCGCTCCTGCTCGCGGCACTTGGCTCGGGTGCATCGGCCGGCTCGAAGCAGCTGAGTGCGGCCGAGATCGAAGCTCTGCTGGACGGCAACACGGTCTCGGGAACCTGGGGCGGCTCGGAGTACAAGCAGTACTTCGGCACCGACGGCTTCACCATGTACGTGCCGGCCGGCGGCGCCAACGACGAGGGCAAATGGCGGGTCAACGCCGCAGAGGACAGCTACGAGTCCTGGTGGTCGGCAACCGGCTGGACCAGCTACAAGGTCGGGCGCGAGGGCGAGGGCTACGTCTGGATCGACAGCAAGGGCGACGCCTACCCCTTCGTCGTGCTCCAGGGCAAGCAGGTCTCCTGGTAGCCGAGCCTTCAGTCGACCGGGTCGCGAATCAGCGGGCAGGTCGAGCAGTGGATGCCGCCGCCGTTGAGCGCCACCTTGTCATAGGGGATTGTGACTCGCTCGATGTTTAGTGCGTCGAGCGCCTTCAAGGTGGTCGCCGAGGCGCCCTCCGGCATGATGACGCGCCCTGGGCTGACCGCCAGGCAGTTGACGATCCAGCCGTTGTCGTCGGGATGCAGCTCGACGGCTTTGACGCCCAGCTCCTTGAGCTTGACGATAAACCAGTGAGGCAAAGCGGCCGGATCGATCAGGGCGACATCCTTGTCGATCATCACGAAGGCGCCGTCGATGTGCATGTTGTAGCCGCACATGTCGACCCGGATCAGCTCGGCACCTTGAACCGCGAGGACCTCCTCGAGCTGCTTCGAGGCCGCCTCGTTGACCCGGATCGAACGGCCGACCACGGCAGTCTCGGGGTTGATCCAGGCGAAGCTGCCGCCCTCCATCAGGCCGCTGCCATGGACCGTGCGCAGGATCGGCACGCCCAGCTTGGCCAGAGTGCGGGTCACCGCCAGCTCCTCGCCCCGGCGGATGCGCGGACCCATGCGGCAGACCACGGCGCCGCCCTTGACCGCGATCAGCGGATCACGGGTGTAACAGGACTTTAGGCGCGGCGCCTCGACGCCCTCCAGCATCACGACTTCGGCGCCCTCGGCGCGGAGCGCCTCGGCCAGGGCGTCGTGCTGCTCCTGCAGGGCCGAGAGCGGCGGGATCGTAGCGCTCTGCCAATACCACCCGACCTCTGGGTCGCCGTAGGTGCCGAGCGCCTCGATGTGCTTCGACGGATCGACGACTTCGAGCTCCGGGCCGGGCCGGTGCATGAGCACGACCCGGATCTGCCCGACATCGTTGTCGCAGCCCCAGGGCCGGCCCCACAGGGTGCTCAGCTGCTCCTCGCTCTCGAACACCGGCTCGGCTTGGGCGCCGAACAACTTGATCGTCATGTCGTACTGGTAAGCCGCATCCATGGCCGCGCTCCCCTGTTTATCGACTTTATTGGTCCAGGGTTCCCCGGCAGCCGCCTTGGGTCAAGCGTGGTGTCCTAAGAAAACGACCCAGTCGACCTATCTCCAGATGACGTCAGCTACCCTTCTTTATGACCCGATAGCCAAAGAGCAGAACCAGGGCGCCGGCGATCGCCAAGCCCATGCTACGCAGATCGAAGCCGGAAATGTCTCCAAATCCAATCAGTGATCCGAGGAACCCGCCGACAAAGGCGCCCGCGATACCGATGAGGATCGTCACGATGACCCCACCAGGATCGTCGCCAGGCATGATGAACTTGGCAACGAAACCCGCGACTGCACCAAAGACAATCCAAGCAATTATACCCATTTCTCGCCTCCAAACGTCATCAGAGATTCAGAGCAACCACAGTGGCGGCAAGTCAAAGCGCGATCAAGCGTCAGCCCCTTGCACCCTCGGCTGTCAGCTATAGTGATCCCTCCTAGGTAAGATCGACCATCTCCGCGTCAGGGGCGTTCTTCATGAACGACGCGACCCCATTGTCACGAGCGGAAGCGGATTCGTAGCTCTGGCTCGTTCCAATGACCTGGCCATTGCCGGCCTTCAGATTGAACATGTGCTTGCCTGACTGAGTTTCTTTACGCTCATACCTGGCATCGTCGGGGGCGTTCCTTCGGACCGATTGTATCCCGTTCTCCGCGCCGCTGCGTTGATTGTACCCTTCAGAGGCCAATATCGCCTGGCCATTGGCCGCCTTTAAGCGAAAGCGGTGCTCCCCCGCCTTGTCCTTGTAAATCTCAAACTTGCCCGCCATTTCTGCTCCTCTCGCGTTTCCTGTGCCTGGCGCCAATATGCGCCCCATGGGATCGGCGAAGTTACGCAGATCGCGCGGCCGGCGAAAATACGGACAAACCCTTACGCCATGTAGCCGAAAGGAACATCGGTAAACTGTCCCTCACCGCCCCCCGGCGCGCTCCACGATCGCGTGGAACAGCACCTCGCAGCCGGCGGCCAGATCGTCGGGCGTGGCGTTTTCGATCTCGTTGTGGCTGATGCCATCCTCGCAGGGCACGAAGATCATGCCGGTCGGCGCGACCCGCGCCATGTAGACCGCGTCATGTCCGGCGCCGCTGACGATGTCCCGATGAGTGGCGCCAATGCGCTCGGCACCGACGCGCACCGCGTCGACGCAGGCGCTGTCGAAAGGGGTCGCGTCGAACTGCCAGATCTGCTCGATTTGAAGGCTCAAGCCCCCGGCCTCGGCCGCCTCGGTGGCGGCCGCACGCAGGGCCTGGTCCATGGCATACAGCCGCTCGTCGGTCGGGTGGCGCAGGTCGACCGTGAGCCAGACCTGGCCCGGAATCACGTTCCGACTGTTGGGCCGCACCTCGAGCATGCCGACCGTGGCGCAGGCATCCGGCTGGAAGTCGAGGCCCAGCTCGTTGACCCGGGCGACGATTTGCGCCGCGCCAACCAGGGCATCGTGGCGCCGGGCCATGGGGGTCGGCCCGGCGTGGGCCTCCTGCCCGGTCAGGGTGATCTCGTACCAGCGCTGGCCTTGGGCGCCAGTCACCACGCCGATGGTCTTCTCCTCGGCCTCCAGGATCGGGCCCTGCTCGATGTGGGCCTCGAAATAGGCGCCGACCGGCCGCCCGCCGATGCCCTCGCCCCGGTAACCGATGCGCTCGAGTTCCTGGCCGATGGTGCGGCCGTCCTGGTCGGCCCGGCCTTGGGCATAGTCCAGGTCGAATACGCCGGCGAAGGCGCCCGAGCCGATCATCGCCGGCGGAAAGCGGCTGCCTTCCTCGTTGGTCCAGACCACGACCTCGACCGGGGACTCGGTCTCGACCCCCTGGTCGTTCAGGCTGCGCACCACCTCGAGGCCGGCCAAGACCCCGTAGGCGCCGTCGAACTTGCCGCCGGTCGGCTGGCTGTCCAGATGGCTGCCGGTCAGGATCGGCGGCGCGTCCGGGTTCCGCCCCGGGCGTCGGGCGAAGATGTTGCCCATCGCATCGAAGGAGACCGTGCAACCGGCTTCTTCCGCCCAGCGGCTAAAGAGGCGGCGGCTCTCCAGGTCCAGATCGGTCAGCGCCAGGCGGCACACCCCGCCCTTCTTGGTGGCGCCGATCTTGGCCATTTCCATCAGGCTGTCCCACAGCCGTTTGCCGTCGGTCTTGAGGTTCTCCATGGCGCCGGCGCCCTCCCCGTCAGGTGCATGTTGCGCGGCGCATTGAAGCGGAAAGCGTGGGCCGGTGGAAGGGCCTGGGCCCGGTGCGATTAATCATCTCTTAAGGCCGCGCGCACAAGGCTACTTCCGGCCGATTTGCCATTTCTCCAGGATTGGCCTGTAGTATCGCCGCCACTCGACCGCCACAGGACCGTTTTCTTGGATTTCACCCCAGATATCTCCATCATCGTCTGCAGCGCCGGTCGCCGGGCCAGCTTGGCGGCGCTGTTCAGCAGCTTCGCCAAGCTCAAGCTGCCCGAGGCGGGCGCGGCCGAGGTGATCCTGGTGGATAACTCGCCAAAGGGCACGCTCGCTCCGGTGTTCGAGACCCTGCGCGCCAAGCTCACCCTGCCGACACGCTATGTAGCGGAACCGCGCTGCGGCCTGGCGATGGCCCAAAACCGAGGGCTTGAGGTCGCCCGCGGCGAGGTCGTGGCGTTCACCGACGACGATTGCCTGGTGGCCGAAGACTGGCTGCTGCGGCTCGCCGAGCACTTTCGCAGGCACCCGGAGCTCCAGGGGCTGGGCGGCCGCATCGAGCTCTACGACCCGGCCGACCGCCCGGTTACGATCAAGCCCGTTCTGGAACGCGAGGAGCTCGCCCAGCCCGACCAGCTGTTCGGCTTTCTCCATGGTTGCAACATGGCCTTCCGGCGCGCCTTTCTCGCCAACCTTGGCGGCTTCGACACCCGCTTCGGCGCCGGTTCCGTGATCGGTGCGGGCAACGACACTGAGCTTTTGTATCGCGCCTACCGGGCCGGCTGCCGTATTGCCTACGAGCCGGACGTCCTGGTGTTCCACGACCATGGCCGGCGCGGTTGGTGGCAGGTGCGCGCCCTGGTCAACACCTACCAGATGGCCAACGGCGCCCTGCTCATGAAGCACGTGGCGAACGGCGACGAGCAGGCCAAGCGCCTGTTTCGCAACGCCCTTGGCCGCCCGTTCTTGGTGCTCGCCCGGCGGCCCCTGGCCTTGGCGGAAAGCGCCAGAGCGCTGCACCGCATGATCTTGTTTTCGGTCGGCGCTTTGCGCTACCGACTGCTGCCTAACGAGCGCACTTGAGATGCCGGCTAAGATACTGGTTCTGGGCCTCGATGCCGCCGAAGCCACCCTGATCGAGCGCTGGGCGGCCGAGGGCACACTTACCACCTTCGCCGCGCTCGCCAAGCGCGCCGCGGTCTTTCGCCTGGACACCCCGCTGGAGACCCTGCCCGAGGGGATCTGGCACGAGCTGCACACGGGCTTGAGCGCCGGCAAGATCGGCCGCTACTACGTGACCAACCAGATCCACAACGGCGAGGCCAAGCCGCGGCCGGTCACGGCCGCGGAGATCGATCCCGAAGAGTTTTTCTGGACCCAAGCCGGCCGCGCCGGCCACCGCATCGCGGCGCTCGACATGGTGCACACGGTGCCGGCGGAGAACCTGAACGGTCTGCAGCTCTTCGAGTGGGGCCTGCACGACCGCCACTTCTCGACCATGAGCGAGCCGCCGGAGCTCTTGGCCGAGATCACCCAGCGCCACGGTGCGCACCCGATTGGCTCCTGCGACGACCACGGCGCGACGCCAGAGGGCTACCAGTCCCTGCTCGACGGGCTGACCCGAAGCGTCGAGGCAAAGCGCGACATCTACTGCGACCTGCTCGGGCGCGAGTCCTGGGACCTCTTCGCCGCGACCTTCGCCGAAAGCCACTGTGTGGGCCATCAGTTCTGGCATTTCCTCGACCCGGGCCACCCGCGCCACGACCCGGCGGCGCCGGCCGAGTTCGCCGACGCCGTAAAGCAGATCTACGCTCGGCTCGACCAAGCGCTTGGCGCGGTTATCGAAGCCGCCGGCGAGGAGACGGTGGTGCTGGTCGTCGCGAGCCACGGCATGGGGCTTTACGTCGGCGGCTATCAGCTGCTGCCGGAGGTCCTGCTGCGCCTCGGTCTCGGCCCGGCCGGCGCCCAGGCAGAGCGCGGCCATAAGACCAAGGCCCGCGCGCTCTACCATGCGCTGCGCGGCCGCTACGGCTTTATCACCGGTGGCAAGCGACCGTTCTCCAAGTCGTCCCTGGGCCGCCGGGTAAGGGCCTATTTCGGCACGCCGATCAGCGCCCTGGATTCACCGGACACCAAGGCGACCGCCGCGCTCAACAACCGGGTCGGCGCAATCCGCCTCAACCTCAAGGGCCGGGAGCCCAACGGCCAGGTGGCGCCGGGCAACGAGGCCGGCGATCTGATCGGCGAGTTGCGCCAGGAGCTTATGTCCCTCGAACATCCTGAGCTGGGCGAGCCGATCGTCGATCGCGTCCTCACCGCCCAGGAGGCCTTCGGCGCGGACCGTCACCCGGACGTGCCCGACCTCATGGTCGTGTTCCGCACGGACCTGGGCCAGCTCGAGGCCTGCCGCTCGGACCGGGTCGGCCTGATCCGCCGGCCCCTCTTCTCGCCTCACAAGCCGCGCACCGGCGACCACACGACCGAATCCCGCCTCTGGATCGCCGGGCCCGGCGTGCCGGCGCAAAGCGGCCGGGCCCGCGCCGTCGACCTGTCGCCCACCGTGCTGCGGCTCTTGGGCGTGACGCCGCCAGAGGGCATCGACGGCCGGGCGATCGACTGTTTGCATGCACTCTACGCAGACAACCGCTAAGGGCGGACCTTGGCGTAGAGGTGGGCGTCGCGCGGTATGGGTGAGATGTTCGGGTGCAGCGAGTAGCGGCGCAAGGTACCCTCGAAGACCATACCCGCCTTCTCCATGACTCGGGCCGAGGCCGTGTTTTCAACGTCGCAGAAAGCCGAGGCGCGCCAGATATCCCTTTGCGCGAGCGACCACTCGACCAGCAGGGCCAGCGCCTCGGCCATGTAGCCCTTGCCCCAGTGGGCACGTGCCAGCACGTAGCCGAACTCAACGCGCTGGGGCTTTGGACGCAGGTGGATCATGCCGCAGGGGCCGATCGCTTCGAAAAGCTCGATCACGTAGGGAAAGCTGGCGCGGGTTTGCCACTCGTCCAGACAGTAGGTCAGAAAGCGCTCTGTCTCCTCTTGGGAGCCGTGGGGTTGCCAGGTCAAAAAGTGCGCCACCTCCGGATCTTGCGTATAGGACTCGAAGAGCGCCCGGGCGTCCTCGAGCCGCGGCCGCCGCAGGGTGAGCCGCGCGCCCGAGATCTCCGCCGGCGGCGCCAGCCCGTTCACGACCCCTCGTCCCCGACCCAGCGAATGTCACCCGCTCGGGCGTTGGTCTTGAAGACCACATAGCGGAAGGGCTGGTCGTGGTCGTTGCGGGTCGAATGGACCTCGCCGGGCTGGCAGACCAAGGTGTCGCCGGGCGCCAGGTCGACCGTCCGCCCGTCGATCACGAAGCGGCCGCGCCCGCCGGTCACGTGGAACACTTCGGTGCAGTGGTCATGAAAATGATCGGCGACCGACGTGTGGGGCGCGATCTCGACCAGCTGGACCAAGGTGCCGGGCGACGCCAGTTCGGCCTCGCCCAGAAGGATCTTCTTGGCGTAGCCGCGGCCCTGCTGCCATTGGCCGTTGCCTTCAGCCAGATGCTTCATAATGGCGCTCCTCTTACTTGCTACTCCGCGATCCGCCAGTAGCGGGCGCCGTCCGTCTCGACCGGGCGCAAGCCGAAGCGCTCTGTCGGCGGCCGGCCGGCGGTCAGCAGCTGGTGCAGGTCGTTCAGCACCAGGCGGCTGTCGCTGTAGTAGGAATGGCCGGAGAAATCAGTCTCCACGCGCGATACATCGACCACGTCCAGACCCTCGAGCGCCGGCAGGCGGGCGGCCAACTCGCCGGCCCGGGGCGCACCGTTGAGCCGCTTGGAGGCGGCCAAGGCCAAGTCCTGCTCCGAGGCATAGATTGTCACCCGCTCGGCGATCAGAAGCAGATCCGGCGCGGTCGCGACCAGCACGTCGCTGTCAATGTCTGGCGCTGCGAAAACCACCTGGCCGATCCGCGGCCGGGTCTCCGCCGGCCGCTCCCGGGCCAGGCGCGCCAAGACGTCCATGACAATCTTGCTGCCCATGGAGTGGGCCGCCAGGTGGATCGGCGCCTCGGGGTTTGCCGCCGCCAGGCGCTCGAGCAACACCAGGAGATCGGGCTCGGCCCATTCGGCGTTGCTGGCATCGTGGGTGTAAAGCGTGGCGCTGGCCTGTGACGGCCAGCTGAACAGCAGGACAGCGCCGCGGGGCTGCAGATCGTGGGCGATCTGTCCGCTGCGGCGCAGGGCCTCCTCGAAGGACATGTTGTAGCCGTGCACGAAGAGCAGCACTTCTTCGGCGTCGGCCAACTGGCCGAACAGCTGATCTGGCTCGAGACTCTTGAGCTCGACCAAGGAGATATCGTGCTCCAGGTCGGGCTGATCCTTTTCCTGCCACCAGGCGGGTGTCTCGAAGCTGCCGATCCGGTGGCCCTCGGGCAGGCCGACCCGGGCGGCGCCGTAGCTCATTTCGCCCCGTTCCCGGCCATAGCGGCTGGCGATCGGCTGGCCGGACTCCACCTTTCGGTCGGTCGCGAACAGCAGCTCGAACTCGCTGGCCGGCGCCGGCGCCTCGATCGGCGGCCGCGGCGCGACGCAGGCGCCCAGCAGCAGTACCAAGCTCAGGAGGGCGAAACGCACGGCATCAAGCCTCCTGTTTCTTGACCTGCTGGTAGAGCGAACCGGGCTGGGGTCGGCGGTTCATGTTCCAGGCGATGGAGATACGCGGTGCCTCGCCGTTGTAGGGGTTGACGCAGTGCACCATGTCGCCGGGGAAGATCACCATCGTGCCGGCGTGCATCTTGAAGCGTTGGGGATTGGAAAGCCGCCCGCGCTCGACCTGGCAGCAGGGCGGGTAGCGCGGATCGACGATGGCCAGCGCACCAGAATCCGGATCCTTCTCCAGGTCCGGGTCGCCCGGCGTCACGCCATAGACCACGCTGGCCAGGGTGCGCACGTGGCTGTGGGGCATGATGTAGTCGCCGCGCCCGTAGATATTGGCCCAGGACATATCGACCGCGGCCTCCTGAACGCCGAGCGCCCGGCGAAAGAGCGCGACGGCCCGAGCATCGATCAGATCGGCCTCGGGGCAATTGAACTCGTGCACCGCGTAGAGCTTGGTGCCGCCGAGCGATCGGCTGCGCTGCTTGGCGTGCTCCGGCCGAGCGGCCAGCTCCTGAAGCCTGGTGATCAGCCCCGGCGTGTAGAGCGCCTGGTCCTTGAAGCGGGTGCGCAGCACCTTGCGGTCCTTGTCCAGGGCCTCGATCTCCTGACCCTCGGGCCAGACCGGGATCTCCTTGCCGTCGATCGTGACGACCTCCTCCGCCATTGGCTCATCGCTCCTTTGTCATGCACGCCTCATCTGGGGTATAGGAACGCCATGAGCGAAGCGCAAGCCATCCACGTTGTCGGCGGCGGCCTGGCGGGCAGCGAGTCGGCCTGGCAGATTGCCCGGGCGGGCCTGCCCGTTGTGCTGCACGAGATGCGGCCAGAACGCGGCACCGAGGCCCACCAGGGCGACCAACTGGCAGAGCTGGTCTGCTCCAACTCCTTCCGCTCGGACGACGCGGACTCCAACGCGGTCGGCCTGCTGCACGAGGAGATGCGCTCGCTGGGCTCCCTGATCCTGGATTGCGGCGACGAGCACCGCCTGCCGGCCGGCGGCGCGTTGGCGGTCGACCGGGTCGGCTTCGCCGGCGCCGTGACCGCCGCCTTGGAAGCCGAGCCCCTGGTCACGATCGCCCGCGAAGAGGTCGCCGGCCCGCCGCCGGAGGCCTGGAGCTCGGTAATCCTGGCGACCGGGCCCCTCACCTCGCCGGCCTTGAGTGAGGCGATTGGGCAACTGACCGGCCAGGACTACCTGGCGTTCTTCGACGCAATCGCGCCGATCGTCTACAAGGAGTCGATCGATTTCTCCAAGGCCTGGTTCCAGTCCCGCTACGACAAGGGGGACGGCGCCGACTACATCAACTGCCCGCTCGATCAGGCCCAGTACGAAGCCTTCATCGCCGCCCTGCTGGCCGGCGAGACCACCGCCTTCAAGGAGTGGGAGGAGACGCCATACTTCGAGGGTTGCCTGCCGATCGAGGTGATGGCCGAGCGCGGCCACGAGACCCTGCGCTTCGGGCCTATGAAACCGGTCGGCCTGACCGATCCCAACAGCGACAAGCGGCCCCGCGCGGTGGTCCAGCTGCGCCAGGACAACGCGCTGGGCACCCTCTACAACATGGTCGGCTTTCAGACCAAGCTGAAGTACGGCGAGCAGCAGCGCATCTTCCGCATGATCCCCGGCCTGGAAGAAGCCGCCTTCGCGCGCCTGGGTGGCCTGCACCGCAACACCTTCATTAACTCGCCCAGCCTTCTGGACGGTGCCCTACGCCTGAAAGCCGCGCCACGGATCCGCTTCGCCGGCCAGATCACCGGGGTCGAGGGCTATGTGGAATCGGCCGCCATCGGCCTTCTGGCCGGGCGCTTCGCGGCCGCCGAGCGTCTGGGTCTGCCGATCGAGCCGCCACCGCCGACAACGGCCCACGGCGCCCTGCTGGCCCACATCACCGGCGGCGCCGAGGCCAGCACCTTCCAGCCCATGAACGTCAACTTCGGGCTGTTCCCGCCTTTGCCCCCGACCGGCGGGCGCAAGCTGCGCAAGAAGGACCGCAAGCCCGCCTACGCCGCCCGGGCCCGGGCCGACCTGGCCGCCTGGATCGCCGGCGGGCGCCAGGCGGCGGAGTAGAGAGAAGGATCGCCCATGTTCGTTCGCACGCTTGACGAGCTCGAGAGGCTGGGTCGCATCAAGTTCCCAGCTGACGCGTCGTTTCGCTCGGCGCGCTTCCTGACCGCCGCCGACGGCATGGGCTTCTCCTACAACGAGAACAAGGTCAAGGGCGGCACGGACCTGGAGGTCTGGCTGAAGCACCACTGGGAGGCCAACTACATCGTCTCGGGCCGGGGCGAGGTCACCGATCTGACCAGCGATGAGAGGTGGCCGCTCGAGGCGGGCGTGCTCTACGTTGTCGGACCCAATGACCGCCATCGCCTCCACCTGACCGAGGACGAGTGCCACGTCAGCATCTTCTGCCCGCCGCTTACGGGAGAGGAGCGCTTCGACGAGGACGGCTCCTACGAGGCCAGCGGTCCGATCGAGAAGACCGACCGGCGCATGTTCGTCAAACGGGCAGAGGAGATGCGCCGGGCCGGGAAGGAGATGACCGCGGCGAACGGCCAAGCGCGCACAATCCGCATGCTGACCAAGGCCGACGCTGTCGGCTTCGGCGTCTCGGACGTCCACCTTCAGGCGGGGGCCGACGCCGTCCTCTGGTACAAGCATCACTGGGAGGCGAACCACATTCTATCCGGCACCGGCGAGGTGACCGATCTCACCACCGGCGAGACCTGGGCGCTCGAACCCAGCATGGCCTACAACGTGGGCCCTAAGGATCGCCACCGCCTGCGCGCCCATAGCGACCTTCATCTCTTGAGCGTGTTTTCCCCGCCGCTGATCGGCGACGAGCAGCACAACGCGGAAGGGACACTCGCCCCCAGCGGCCCAGTCCCACCGGGCCCGCCAGGCTATTGAATTCGTAGGCCATTCAGGCGCTTGAAATGCCGCCATTCGCGCAAGAAAAATGCGCCGGGGGGAGCGGCGCATTTTCCTTGGAAGGCTCCGGGCGGGAGGCAGGGCCCGGAGCGAGGGCGTCGTGACGAGGGGACTTCAGACGCCTAAGGTGAGGTCGGAGCGACGGATCTGAAACAGGCTCCGTTGTGCGGCGGCGACCACGGGATGGTCCCAGCCGTAGGTGATGATGGCGTCGCGCAGGGACTGGCGGGCATGGCGCTGGAAGGGAGATTCGTGGGCGCCGGCGGCTTGGTGGCCTTGGTGGATCGTGGTCATGGCGGGCTCTCGCTTTCTCATCTTCTTGCGGCCCTGGGGGCGTTGGGGCCGCGATGTCATGGTGAGGAACTTAAGGGGTCAAGGTTTCACCAAGATGTCGCGGGTCGGGCCTTTTGGTTTCAATTGTTTCACCCCAAGGGCGCTCGATTTCGTCGTCGCCCGGTCAAACCACGTCGATTCCACGCTACGGCGGTCGCTTTCGATGGCCTAGGTCTATGCCCAGCTCATCGACCACGCCTTTCATTGGAGGAGCCCCATGGCCCTGCCCTCTCACGTCAAGACCGTCATAATCGGCGCCGGTATCCACGGCCTCTCGACCGCCTGGCACCTGGCCGCCAAGCTGGAAGCCCAAGGCAAGGGCGGCGGCCAGGACGTCCTGGTGATCGACAAGACCGCGATCGCGGCCGGCGCCAGCGGCATCGCCTGCGGCGTCGTGCGCAACAACTACTTCCAGCCCGCCATGCGCGAGCTGATGGCCCACTCGGTCGAGGTCTGGGAAAGCGATCCCGAGGCCTTCAGCTACCACCCGGTCGGCTACATGCAGATCAGCGCGGAATCCATGCGCGAGGACGTGCGCTCGATTCACGAGCAGCAAAAGGCGATAGGCTACGAGAGCACCTTCATCGAGGGCGCCGCCGAGTCCGATGCCTACATGAAGGGCCTGTTCCACGACTGGCAGGCCAAGGGCATCACCTCGGTGCTGCACGAAAAGCGCGGCGGCTTCGCCAACAACACCGCCTCCATGTACGGTCTCGCCAAGAAGGCCGAGGACCTGGGCGTGCGCATCGTCACCGGGCTGACCGTGACCGGATTCCAGACTGGCCACAACTCGGCCGCGGTGACCGGCGTCGAGACCGAGCGCGGGGTGATCGGTTGCGACCAGGTGGTGGTCGCGGTCGGGCCCTGGGCCAGCAAGGTCTGGGATATGCTCGAGCTGCCCAAGACGGTGACCATCAAGGGCGCCGACGGCAAGCTGCACGAGAACATCCCGACCTGGCGCTATTGGTGCCTGGAGGAAGGTACCCTCGGTGTCGACCCCAACCTGCAGAAGACCAATGACGGCGGGGCGCCGCCGGTGATCCACGTGGACACCGACGCGCCGCTCTACTCCGACGTCGACGGGCGCCTGATCACCGACAAGATGTGGGGCATCTACTACAAGCCCGACTTCAACTTCGCCGGTATCCAGGGCGGCGCCATGCCCTACGAGGTCAAGACCCCGGTCGACCAGGTGGCGCTCGATCCCTACGGGCCGGACTCCCCAGACTTCATCGTCGACGACGAGTTCGCCCACATGTGGTGCTCGGCGCTCGCCTTCTGCCAGAAGCGCTTCGAGGGTCAGATCGTCAAGTACAAGAAGGAGGCCTCGGGCGGCCTGGGCTGCTTCACCCCGGACTCCTTCCCGGTGTTCGACCGCTTCCGGGAGAACGTGACGATCCTGGCCGACTCCAACCACGGCTACAAGATGATCGGCGTCGGCAAGCTGGCGGCCCAAGAGCTGTGCGGCGAGGAGTCCGAGCTCCTCAAGCCCTTCCGCTTCTCGCGCTACGCCGAGGGTAAGCTGCACCCGGTCTCCAACAGCCCGTTCCCCTGGAGCTAAAGCGATCGCGAGCCGGGAGGCGCCGCCCCAAGCGGTGGCGCCTCCCGGATCCGACTGAAGAAACTCCATGTATGATAGGGTTTTGGCACAAAAATTAGACCTTTTTTACGAGAATAACATTTCAGTATATTGAAATAATACACTTTTGAATCCTGGATTTTCGAGAATTGCGGCGAGGTATCCTTCCCCTTTTGTTTTCCGGTGAAAACGACCCCATGCACCAGGCGTTTTTCGGCGATTTCGCGTTTTTTCGTGCAGTGCCGCAGCCCGGTTTGATGCCCTTTCGGCCGAGCTGGCGCCGGACATTTGGGTCAACTGCGTCTGCCCCGGCTACGTGGACACCGACATGGTGCGCCGGGACTGGATCGACCAGGCCGAGGACCCGGCAGCGGTGATGCAGAACCAGGTGGTCGACTTCGCGCCCCTCAAGTGCATCGGCCAACCCGAGGAAATCGCCCAGGCGATTCTGTACCTGGCCTCAGTGCAGGCGGGTTCATTACGGGCGAGGCGCTGACGATCGATGGCGGGGCGGTGGCGAGCCATTAGGGGGTGATGCGATGGGGCTTAGGTGTGCGTTCAGTAAAGTTGAAATTTCGTTCTGACAACTATTTTGAAATGAAAACATGTCACTATCGGTTCGAGATTGCACTCCATATGCCCTTGAGATGTGAAAATGGCCATCAAACGATCAACAAGCTTGCATAGCGGTCTCCAAGGCGTCGGAGTCATTGTCATGTGTCTGGGCGGTATCGCCGCCTCCGTAATCTGGCCTGGAGAAGAGGTTGCCATCAAGTCGGTACGCGCGGCGCTGGTAGGCCATGCCGTCGGTTACATTTTGGCAGGGATCATTGGTGGCTTCTGCCTGATCGGCTTCGGTGTACTGATCGGCATCTGCGACGAGATCCGAGGCCGTAGCGAATTAGCCCAAGGCAACCAAAATGCGTTTGGCGGGACAGTAGGGTCCGACGAACTCTCCAAACAGATCAAGGACTATCGCCTAGACAACCGCCTAAGTTCGGAGGCCGAAGCCATCCACCAGCTGATAGAGCTCGGGCTAGAGGCAGCGAAGCGAACTAAGTAGAAACCCTTTACAATACCAGCCAATTTCATCGACCCACGATGAAAGGACTCTGTTTTCTCAAATTATCCGTTTCACCTCAAAGACTTTGACCCAGCCTTTGCCAATTTCGCATCAACCGCCGGTACTGCCCTTTCTTCCATGATCGCCAAGCCGCATGAGGCGGTCTCCAGGTCAAGGATCTGCGACCAGCGGAGCTGGCGCCCCTCCCGGGGCGTCCTTGACCTGGAGACCACCTCATGCACACCGCTCATCATGGAAGACAGGCGATTTATGGCAGAGACGCCTCATGAACTTAGGAAACGTGGCTCGAGACCCCAAACGCCCCTCACCCCGCGCCGCCGGGCCGATAGATGCCCATCAAAACGCCGTTCTCCGTCGCCGCCGATCTCACCAGCCTCAGCCCGCCCAAGCCCGGGCTCTCCTCAAAGAGCCGCTTGCCGGCGCCGACGACGACCGGGAAGGTCCACAGGCGAAACTCATCGATGAGACCCTCTTTCAACAGGGTTTGGATCAGCTGCCAGCTGCCGTGAACCTGCAGCAAGGGACCGTCCTGGGCCTTGAGCGCCGCCACCCCGGCGGCGATGTCCCCCGCGATCCGCACCGAGTTGTTCCACTCGAGCACCTTCAGGCTGTTCGTCGCGACGTACTTCCGCGCCCGGTTCAACAGGGCGGCCTCGCCGTCCTGATCGCCGGCTTGGGAGAAATGCCGGGCAAAGGTCTCGTAGGTCTTGCGGCCCAGCAACAGGTCGTAGGGCGCGGCCATGGCCTCTTGCTTGACCTGGGCCATCACCTCCTCCCAATAGGGCCCGGCCCAGCCGCCGTGCTGGAAGCCGCCAGAGAGGTCTTCCTCCGGCTGGGCCGGCGCCTGCATAACGCCGTCGAGGGTCACGAAGGTCAAGATGGCAAGCTCGCGCCTCGCTGTCGCAGTCACACAGGGGTCCTTTCCTGATCGGCTCGATGACGGAACGCTCGCTTAGGCAGGTACCAAAACGGCCAGTCTCATTCGGGTTCCCGAAAGCGGTAGGCCTCGTGAGCCCCGTAGTCGATGCCGTGCTTGGTCTTGAGCTCTTCGATGGTGCGCAAGTCGGCCTCGGAATGGGGGCTCGCTGTCCCACCGTCGGGCAGCGGCTCGAAGCTATGCAGGACGATTTCCTCGAGCAGCTCGGTCAAGCTCATCTTCTTGTGCGCGGCCAGGTCTTGCAGAACGGCCAGCAATCGCGTTTCCAGTCTGCCGTCAAAGCTGGATCGCTGGATGTCCACCGGCGGTCCGAAGTCTGCCATGTGCGTGCCGAAGCTCAGCCGGTATCCGCTGTTGTCGCGCACCGCGAAGTCCCGCATCCCATAGGGCTGGTCGCTGGGCGCCTGCAGGAGGGATTCATTTGGCAGGTCGAGGCTCCCGAAGAAGGCGTCCACATCCGACACCACGAAGTAGACCTGCCCGCCCGCCGGATTGGGCGGCCCCTTTGCCACATGGATCGAGACCTGGTCGAAATTCAGGCCGACGATGGTCTCCATGCGAAAGCCCAAGTCGAAGCCGAGGGTTTCCGTGTAAAACGCGACGGTCTCGTCCAAGTCGTCGGAGTAGAGCACGGGATGCTGCTGGGCGCAGCGCACGACGTCCTTCATAAGATCGGGTCCCTATCCAAGTCGAGGCTTAGGCTTCGCCCACCACCCAGCGATCCAGGAATTCCTCCAGCCAGCGGTTGATCTCGGGGTCGTAGCGTTCGGCGTCGGCCAGCTGGCGGTCGCGCGGGTGGGCGCCGGGCTTGGCCAAGGACTCTTCGGCCTCCGCCATCCAGCGGGTCAGGACCGGCGGCGGGATCTCCGGGTGGAATTGCAGCCCGAAGGCGGTGCCGGTGCGAAAGGCCTGGTGCTCGAACTGGTCGCCCGTGGCCAGGCGCGTCGCTGTCGCCGGCACCTGGAAGCCCTCGCCGTGCCATTGGTAGACGTGAAGCGGCTGGTCCAGGAAGCCGTGGTCCTGGGCCTCGGCGGTCGGCGCCACCTGATGGTAGCCGATCTCGTGCAGGCCCTCCGGATGCGGCCCGACCGGCGCGCCCAGGCTGCGCGCTAGGAGCTGGCCGCCCAAGCAGAAGCCGAGCAAGGGCCGTCCGCCCTCCAGCCAGGCCTCGATCCAGGCCAGCTCGGCCTGCAGGTAGTCGCAGTTCTCATCGACGCTGAGGTTCTCGGTGCCGCCGTAGATCATGGCGGCGGCGTAGTCGCCGTTGGCCGGCGGCAGGGAATCGCCGCTGCCCGGGCAGCTCCATTCCAGCTCGTAGCCCTGGCGCGCCAGATAGTCGGAGGCCCGGTCGTCACGCTGACAGACCGGGTGGATGATCAGCAGTATCCGACCCTTGGTCGCGGGCGCCGTCATGCCGCCCTGCCCCGTCGCCGGGCATCCGCGAAGGCGGCCATGTGAAAGGCCGCCTGATCTTCGCCGTAGTGGTGCTCACGGCCGACCGGACAGGCCAGGCGCGCCAGGCAGCCCCCTTCGAGGCAAATTGCACCCTCGGGGCCCAGGATGTGCGCGGCGCAGGCCGCCACGTCGTAGCCCTGTGCGCTAAAGGCGCCGACCGGGCAGGTGCTGAGGCAGGGCTTATCTACGCAGCTATCGCAAGGCCGGGGCGCCTCCTGGCGCGGCGGCAGCGCGAGCCGTTCGGCGAAGGCAAGCGCGCCCCGGTAGGCGTGCCACAGGCCGTGCTGCGGATGGATCAGCATGCCGAGCGCCGATTCCGCGACCGGCTCGGCCCGCTTGGCCCAGGCGACGAAGGGGTGATAGGGCGGCCCGCCGAAGGGAAAGAGCGCGCCAGCGCCGAGCCTGCACGCCAGGGCGCCGACCACCCGGGCGCTCCAGCGGTCGAGGCTGTCGGCATTGCCGTCGCCATATTCGGGCGAGCGGCTGAAGCGAGGCCAAAAGCTGCCGCCGATGGCGCCCAGCAGCACCAAGGTGCCGGCAGGCCGGCCGTCGTCCAGGGCCGGCACCCGGTCGGCGGGCTCTGGGTGAAAGGCGCCGCGCAGCAGCAGACCGCTGGCCGGCAGAAGGGCTTCGATGTCGCTCAAGCTCATGGGTCTAGCGGCTTAGCGCACCTTCCCGATCCCGTCCAGAACGTTTTGACGGACCACGGGTAAGGTTAATCCAGTAGGGCATCGAAGTGGATTACTCCGGCCAGAAATGTAGAATCTAAGTACATATTCCGGATTTCAGCTAATAGATCGGGTTTATTTTGACGATTCTATTACCTTTCAAGTATACGCCGTTAAAGTCTTCTTAAGAACTTTCGGCTCTTATGGTTGTCAAAGGATGAGGAGGCCGCGAGCCATGGGGTTCCTGTCGAAGATCAAAAGGCTGCAGACCGAGGAGACCGGCGCCACGGTCATCGAGTATGCCTTTATCGCCGGACTGGTCGGATTGGCCGCTTTCGGCGCAATTAGCAACTTGGGCGATTCCGACGAGGCGATGTTCGATCACGTTTCTAGCAACTTCACGCAGAGCGTTGACGGAAGCCTACAGTAATCTGATTTTACAAGTAAAAACGTTCCGGATCCAAACCGCACAGATGCCCGTGCGTGGGGTCCGAGTCTCACGATTGGAGCAAATGCAAAGCGCTCTTAGGCACATCTTAAGAGATTTGCGTTTGTATTGCTTTTGTGAGAACGGGAATGTGGAGCATGGGCATCACTTTGCAAGTAGCAGCCTTCTTTCGGGACGAGACCGGCGCCACGGCAATCGAATATGCCTTGATCGCTGGCCTGGTGTTCCTAGCCATCGCCGGCGCGATCGACCGCTTGGCGGATTCGGTTGACACGATGTTCAACTTCGTCTCCAGCAACGTCGACGCCAGCGTCCGAGGCGACTAGGCCACAGCGCGAACCCCGATCCAATAAGCCAGCTTCAGGAGTCTAGCGGTACGCTCCAGGTGTGGCCATTGCGCAGCAGCGCGGCCAGATCATCCCGCTCGGAGCGCGAACGCTGCGTCTCCGGCCGCGCCGCCTTGGCGCTGACCTCCAGGGCCTCCTCCGGATTGCAATAGAGCACGCCCAGCGCGACCGGAAACGCCGGTGGCTCAAGGCCGGCCAGCAAGGTCGCCAGGGTCCGGTCTGTCTGGTCGTGCACCAGACAATCCTCCGGACCGAATTGGCCTTCGGACAAGTCGATCACCTCGAGTTCGAGGGTCCCCGGCTTGATTCTGAGACCCTTGCCGTTGTCCTTGCCGAAGGTCAGGGGTTGGCCGTGCACCACGTGGATCTGGGCGTCAGGTGCGCGCACCTTATCGGTGACCTGGGCGAAGGCCTTGTCGTTGTAGACGATGCAGTTCTGCAGGATCTCCACGAACGAGGTGCCCTGGTGCTTCTGGGCCGCCTCGAGCACGACGGGCAGATGGGCCTGCAAGGTATCGACCGAGCGGGCTACGAAGCGCGCGCCGGCGCCAAGGGCAAAAAGCGCGGCGGAGACCGGCGTCTCCAAGGAGCCCTCGGGCGTCGAGGGCGAGCGGGTGCCGATCCGCGATGTCGGCGAGTACTGGCCTTTGGTCAGGCCATAGATCTCGTTGTTAAACAGCAGGAACTGAAGATTCACGTTGCGCCGCACCAGGTGCAGAACGTGGTTGCCGCCGATCGAGAGCGCGTCGCCGTCGCCGCTCACCACCCAGACGTCAAGCGCCGGGTTGGCCAGCTTGATGCCGGTCGCGAACGCCGGCGCGCGCCCGTGAATGGTGTGGAAGCCGTAGGTCGCAAGGTAGTAGGGAAAGCGGGCCGCGCAGCCGATGCCGGAGACGAAGACCGTATTCTCGGGCTTGGCCTCGAGCTTGGCCAAGGTCTTCTGTACCGCCTTTAGAATGGCGTAGTCGCCGCAGCCCGGGCACCAGCGGATCTCCTGATCCGAGGCATAGTCCTTGGCGGCGAGGGTCGTGGCGGGCGGCGGAGATGCGACGTTCATGCGGCTTCACCAGAGTTCTGGGGCGGTGTCAGGCGGCTTTCGATCGCCTCTTCAATCTCGGCGATCTTGAACGGTCGGCCGGCGACCTTGCTGAGCCCCTCGGCCGGCACCAGGTAGGTGCTGCGCAGCACGGTGACCAGCTGGCCACTGTTCATCTCGGGCACCAGGATGCGGTCGTAGCGGCCCAGAAGCTCGCCCAGGTTGGCCGGAAACGGCGAAAGGTGGCGCAGGTGGATGTGGGCCACCGGCACGCCTTTTTCATTGAGATTGCTGACCGCCCGGCTGATCGGCCCGAATGTCGAGCCCCAACCGACCACCGCAAGCGGTCCCCGCTCGGGGCCCAAGGTGACCTCCTGGTCGGGAATGTCCTTGGCGATACCGGCAATCTTGGCGGCACGCAGCTCGGTCATGCGCTGGTGGTTGGCCGGATCGTAGGATACGTGGCCCGAGCCGTCGGCCTTTTCGAGCCCGCCGATGCGATGCTCCAGGCCGGGCATCCCGGGCACCGCCCAAGGCCGGGCCAAGGTCTCGGCATCGCGCCGGTAGGGCGCGAAGTCGGCCGCCTCGGGGGGCTCGTTCACCTCGATCGGCGCCAGATCGTCGACGTCCGGCAGGCGCCAAGGCTCGGAGGCATTGGCGATGTAGCCATCGGACAGCAGGATCACCGGGGTCATGTACTTGACCGCCAGGCGCACCGCCGCGATCGCCGCGAGGTAGCAGTCGCCCGGCGAGCTGGCCGCCAGCACCACCAGGGGACTGTCGGCGTTGCGCCCATAGAGCGCCTGAAAGAGGTCGGACTGCTCGGTCTTGGTGGGCATGCCGGTCGATGGCCCGGCGCGTTGGGAGTTGATCACCACGAGCGGCAGCTCGACGGCGACGGCGAGTCCAAGCGCCTCGCCCTTGAGCGCGATGCCCGGGCCCGAGCTCGAGGTGACGCCGAGCGCGCCGGCATAAGACGCGCCGATCGCCGCGCAGATCGCCGAGATCTCGTCCTCAGCCTGAAAGGTCGTTGCGCCATACTTGCGGTGCTTGGCCAGATGGTGCAGCACCTGGGAGGCTGGCGTGATCGGATAGGAGCAGAACATCAGCTCCAGCTCGGCCAGGCGCGCGCCGGTCAATAGCCCAAGGGCGACCGCCTCGCTGCCGGTAATGTTGCGGTAAAGCCCGGGTTCGATCTCCGCCGGCGGAACCTCCAGGCGGGCGATCTCGTCAGAGATCTCGACCGTCTCGCCATAGGCATGGCCCGCGTTGAGCGCGGCGACGTTGGCCGCGGCCAGCTCTGGCCGCTCGGCAAACTTCTTCTCGAGCCACTGGATGCTCGGCGCCCGCTCCCGCTCGAACAGCCAAAAGACCAGGCCCAGCGCCCACATGTTCTTGCAGCGCAGGCCGTCCTTCTTGTTGAGCCCTTGGCTCTTGACCGCCTCCAGGGTCAGCTTGGTCATATCGATCGGCAGAACCCGGAAGCCGGCGAGCGAAGCGTCTTCCATGGGGTTGCTCTGGTAGCCGGCCTTGAGGCAAGCCTTCTCGCCGAAAGCGCCGCTATCGAGGATAAGCAATCCGCCCAGCTTGACGTCCGAGAGGTTGACCTTCAGCGCCGCTGGGTTCATCGCCACCAGGACATCCATGGCGTCGCCCGAGGTCTTGATCTCCCGGGCGCCGAAGTTGATCTGGAAGGCGGAGACTCCGAAGGTCGTGCCGGTCGGCGCTCTGATCTCGGCTGGGAAATCAGGAAAGGTCGCTAAGTTATTGCCACTTAGAGCAGTTGCCAGTGTGAACTGCCCGCCGGTCAACTGCATCCCGTCGCCAGAATCCCCAGCAAAGCGGACCACGGCCGACTCAATCCGGTGACGTTTAGACCCGGCGCCGGACAACGCCGTTGAGATATCCATCGATAACTTTCCTCGAGGCTGCGGCCGAAACGACTCGTCCTGTCAGTGCTGCGCTGCAAAAAGATATGGCACCTTAGCTGACGCTTGTCACCCTTCTGTGGATAATATAACACAAATAAACTTGAGAAATTAAAATATTTCTCCCTATTTTTTGTGTGGAAATTGACACTATCAGGTGCATCTCATCTGGAGGCTTGTCGGGCCGGACCCGCAAGCAGGCCCAACATGTCCTCGACTTTGACGAACTTTCGGCGGGGCGCCCCACCGGCAGCCGCCGCGACCTCGGCCGCCTCGATCCGCTTCCAGTCGGCAAAACCGATCCACCGGATACAGCGCGCGGCCAAGGCGGCCTCCAGCGCCGGTCGGCCAGGTTTGCCGCTTGCCGTGATGTCCTGGGCGATTTGCTTCGCTACCAAATCGCCGTCAGGTTTGTTGGTGCCGATTACGCCGCTCGGCCCGCGCTTGATCCAGCCGACCGCGTAGACCCCGGGCGCCACCCGTCCCTGGTCGTTCTTGACGATGCCCCGGGCCCCATCGAAAGGCACCTCGGGGATCGGCTCGGCCCGATAGCCGATGGCGTGGAGCACCATGGAACAGGGCAGCTCGAAGTGCTCGCCGGTGCCGACCGCCCGCCCCTGCTCCAGCCGGGTGCGCTCCAGGCGCAGGCCAGTGACCCATCCATCGCCGAGGATCTCCACCGGCCGGGCGTAGAACTGAAAGTTCAAGCGCTTGGTCGCACCCTCGGCATTGGATTGGGCAAAGCCACGCAGGCTCGCGAGGTTCTTTTCCGCCAGGCGCTTGGCGCGCGCGTCGGCAACCCCGGTGACCACCTCTGGCAGCACCGCTGGGTCGAGCGTGGCGGCGCAGCCATGAAGCTGGCCCATCTCGCGCAGCTCCACGTTGGTCCACTTGGCCTCGACCGGTCCGCGCCGGCCGATCAGGCTGACTTCGGTGATGCCCGAGCGCTCGAGCGCGCTGGCCGCGTGCTCGGCGATATCGGTTGCGGCCAGATCGGCCGGTCGTTTGAGCAAGATGCGCGCCAGATCCAGCGCCACATTGCCGTTGCCGATGATCGCCGCGGCCGGTCCCGTGACACGTGGCCGTAGATCACGCCAGTCCGGGTGACCGTTGTACCAGTCGACGAACTCCGCCGCCCCATAGGCGCCCGGCATGGCGGCACCGGGAATCTCCGGCGCCCGGTCCAATGGCGCGCCGGTCGCCAACACCACAGCGTCGTAGAACTCTCGCAGCTCGCTGAGCGACAGGTCCCGGCCGAGCCGCACGTTGCCATAGTAGGCGACCTGCTCGCGGTTTGCCGTGCGCTCGAATGTGCGCGCCACGCGCCGGGTCTTCTCATGGTCGGGGGCGACGCCATAGCGGATCAGGCCGTAGGGCGTCGGCAGATACTCCAGGATGTCGACCTGCACTCCGGGATCGGCCTTGGCGAGCGCCTCAGCAGCGTAAAAGCCGCCCGGACCGGCGCCAACAATGGCGACGCTTAAGGCCATGGCGCGAGGTCGGCTGGGGCCAGGGGCATAGGGGCGACTCGCTTACCGCTTTGCACGCCACGGTCTTAGCACAGACCCGAAAGGAAGCCAGCCCTATAGGCCTCCATCCACTTGACCGTCGGCGCGGTCCACCGGGCCTCTTGGACGGTTCCCGATCGATCTGCTAGGCTTCGCGGGCCAAATCCTTCACAGCCAATGTTTTTGCCATGGCGCTTCGCACCGTCGATCAACTGGTCACAAAATCCCAGGTCGTCAGCCTGCCGCGCGACACCAGCGTACGGCAGGCCAGCCAAGTCATGGCCGAGCACGGCATCGGCGCGCTGCTAATCATGGAGGATGACGCGCTTCTGGGAATCTTCAGCGAGCGCGACGCCCTGACCCGGGTTGTCGCCCAAGGCCTCGATCCCGACGAGACCAGCTTGGCCGAAGCCATGACCGCGAACCCAGTCACCATCACGCCCAAGACACTGGCGGTGGATGCCCTGCGCCTGATGACCGAGATCGGCTTTCGCCATCTGCCGATCGTCGAGGAGGATCACGTGCTGGGCGTCATCTCGTTGCGCGACTTCGTCGGCGCCGAGTTCCAACTTGCCGGCGAGCCGGCTTAATCCTAGGCGCCCCGGTTCAAGTCACTCATCAGCCTGCGGTACTCGCCGGACTGCTCCAGCATCAGCTTGGCACTGTCGATCAGGAGGTCGATGTCCTCGCGCGGCAGCTGGAGACTGGTGGCAACGCGTTGCAGACGCTGGCGCAGGACCGGGTCGTCGATCTGCTCGAAACGCAGGTGAATGATGTAGACCTCCGGGATGTTCGGCCGCTCGGCTTCGCTCAGGCCGAACTCGCGGTAACAGAGCGCCTGGTGGTCTTCCACGCAAGTACCCGACCCTGAACCGGCCGTGCAGAGGCTTTCGGCCAGGGCCTGGCAATTCTTGCGCTGACGATCGAAATCGTCCCGTTCTTCCTGCAGCTCGAGCAGGAAGTGGCGCACCAGCTCAATCGTTTCCGTGGCGTAGTTGTCGACCGGATTGCCGGCTGCGGCGATCAGAGCGTCGACCGGGCCCGGCGGGCTCGGGCTGCGGTCGGCCGACTCGTTGAGATATTCCCGGGAGCGGGCATCGACCGCGATCAGCACAAGGCGCTTGACCGTGCCACGGGCGATCTTTTCCACCAGGCCCCAGGAGGTATCGCCGGTGACCATGGCCAGCTTGCTGATGCGCAGACCCATGTTGTCGGAAATGCCGCCGTCCAGCAGGTGGATATAGGGCCGCGCTTCGGTCTCCTCGTAGGTCGTCCAGTTGACCGCCCGGTCATAGCGCCGGGAGTTGGCTTCGATCTCGTTGTCGAGCGCGTGGTCGACCCAGTCCGGACGCTCGTAAGCGCAAGACTCCTTGTCGTAGTTGTTCAAGGTCATCGGGGTGAAGGCGATGGGAAAGGCGATCGAGGCGGTCACCGCGCGCGCCAGGGTGACCCCGTCCAGGTCGGAGCAGAGCCGGTCGAAATGCTCCTGCACGAAGGCGAACTGCGCGCCCAGGGTCATGTCGGTCGCGGTCATCACGATGAACGGCCGGTGGTCCGGCAAATCACCGAAGGTGCGACCTTGGAACAGGACCTGGTCGAAGTACTCCTCGAATAGCTCGCTGCGGCCATAGTAAGGCGCCCAGAGCTTGGGCCAGTGCCAGGGCGCCAAAAAGCGCAGAACCAGGTCGGTCTCGATCTGACGGTAAAGCACATCGTCGGGAAAGGCCGCGAGGAACTTCTGCCGGCCGTGGGCGGCATAGTAGGCCGCCGGCAGGGCGCCGCCGGAGACCGCTGTAATCACGTCGACCTCGTCCAACAGGCTCGCGCCCTGATCGCCGAAGGTCGCCGCCTCGAGCGCCGCGAAGACGCCGTACTCCAAGGCGGTCGCACGCATGCCGCCGCCCGACAGGCTGAGCAGCACGAAGGTCTCGTCGCTGTTGTTGGGTCCGAGGGTTAGGTTCTTGAACCGATAGCCGTCGTTCGAGTCGATCGCCTCGAGCGGCGGGTTCTCCGGATAGCTGGCGCAGGCACTCAGCCACAAGATAAGCAGCGCCATTAGCGTTCGTGCCACGGACGGGTCCTTCAAAAGCGGTTGAGAATTTCGCGCCGGGCCTGGCCGCCGGCCGGAAAGCGCCAGTCGAAGACCTCCAGCTCGTCGAGCCCTTGGGGCTCGTCGGCCAGGATCATGACGGCGCGCAAACCGTCGGTGTAATAGGGATCGCCGGTCTTGTTGACCCGCGGCTCGGCGGCGTAAGACCGACCGACGCCCTCGACCCAGCCGACCCCAGCCAGGGAATGGGCGGCCAAGATGTCCTGCACCAGATACCAGCGCTCGGCATCCACATCCGGGTCGATGATGTGGGTCGTCAGGTTCCAGGCCTTGGTGGTGAGCTTTACGCCGATATCCCGGCTGATCGCGCCGACCCACACCGCCTTGCCCCGAAAGCGCCAGGGCGTCAGCCAGAGGCGCAGGTGGTTGCGCTCGTCGATCCCGACCCGGGTCTTCTGAAAGGCGCCGTCCTGACGCCGGCCGAAGAGATAGAGCGGGCTGATCGGCGAGGTGCGGTACTGCTCGCCGAACAGGAAGGCCGCGCTGGTGCGCCAAGCCGAGCCCAAGGTGACCAGCTCGGTCTCGTCCCAGCCGCTGCGGATCAGCGCCGACTTGACCTGCAGCGGGTCGCCGATCAGGACGAAGTTGAGCGGATCGGCCGGATCGCCCTGCTCGGCGGAAGTCGCAGTACAACAGTCCAGGTCGGCCAGGGCGTCATGCAGCCCCTCTTCGTCCAGCTCGACAATCTCCTCGGTCGGATAGAGCGCCTGGAAATCGATGTCCAGGTAGTCCGGCCGCACCCCGGTGGCCGGTGCCAGGACCTCGATGAAGAGGTGTGACCCGCGCCCGAACAGGGCAAGCGTCACCAGCTTAGTGCCCTCGTCGTAGGTGGTGAAGATCACGCCCTCCTCGGTCTCACCGGGAGCAATCGTTGTCGCGATGGCGAGATCCTGGAAGTGCCGGTCGATCGCGTCATTGGTCTCGCCGCCGAAGCTGACGTGGCTGATCGTGGCCGCCTCCAAGGGCGAATAGTAGAGCGGGTCCAAGAACCTTGGCGCCAGGAGATAGCCGTGCTCGGACTGGTTCTCGATACGCACCCAGACCGCCTGGATGTCCCACGCGCTGGCCGGCCGGCCGAGCAGCTGATGGGTCTCTTCCGCGTCGAGCGCGGCGACCGTGACGGTCACGCCGTTCAGGGTGCGGCTCTGGGCGCGCTCGGCAAACCCGATGGTCTCGGGCGGGCGAGGCGCGAAGCTGGAGCAGGCCGACAGGCTGAATGCCAAAAGCAGGCCCAAGATCACGCTTCGTATCGCCATGCTCGCACGCATCCTCGATCCGGTCGGTCGACTCGGAAGTATATCGGGGCGCTTGCCGCCTGCCCAGGCTCGGGCCGCGATTCACGCTTGTCTTCGGCGACCGGCTGTTGAAGGCTTGGTAGGTGTCTTGGAGCGACCCCGAGGACCCGACCATGGCCCCCTTCAGACTCGTCACGGCACTCGTCATCGGCTGCTTTGCCCTGGCAATCGCCCCGCCCCTGCCGGCCGGCGAAAGCGATTTTTCCTTCCAGCCGCCGAAGAAGTGGCTGGGCGATCTGGACGGCATGGTCGAGCGGCGCCTGATCCGCGCCCTGGTGCCCTACAGCATGACCTTCTACTTCGTCGACCGGGGCGAACAGCACGGCGTCTCCTACGAGGCCATGACCGCGTTCCAAGACGAGCTCAACAAGAGCCTCAAGGTCAAGAAGACGCGCCAGATCCAGGTGCTCTTCATCCCGGTGCGGCGCGATCAGCTGCTGCCTTATCTGGTCGAGGGCTACGGCGACATCGCGCTCGGCAACATCACGGTCACCGCGGCGCGCGCCGAACAGGTCGCCTTTTCGGTGCCGGCGATCACGGGGATCAGCGAGGTGCCGGTCACCGGCCCCTCCGGCACGGCGCTCGAATCGCCCGACGCGCTCTCGGGCAAGGAAGTCTACGTGCGCCGCTCGAGCAGCTACTACGAGAGCCTGGAGACGCTCAACGAGCGGCTCGCGGCGGCCGGCAAGGCCCCAGTCAAGCTGACCCTGGTCGACGAGGATTTGGAGGACGAAGACCTCCTGGAGCTGGTCAACGCCGATGTCCTGCCCATGATCCTGCTGGACAGCCACAAGGCCGAGCTGTGGCGCAAGATCCTGCCGGACATCACGCCCCACGGCGCGGCCGCCCTGCGCCAAGAGGCCGAGATCGCCTGGGCCGTGCGCAAGGACAGCCCCGAGCTGCTGGCCGCGGTCAACGCCTTCATCGAGACCCACAAGAAGGGCACGGTGTTCGGCAACATCACCTTCAAGAAGTACTTTGGCGACACCAGGCGGATCACCGACGCCCTCTCGGACTCGGCGATCGAGAAGTTCAAGGCGACCTCGAAGCTGTTCGAGACCTACGCCGACCAATACGAGCTCGATTGGCTGATGGTGCTGGCCCAGGCCTATCAGGAGTCCAAGCTCGACCAGAGCGCCCGCAGCCCGGCCGGCGCGGTCGGCATCATGCAGCTGCTGCCGAGCACGGCGGCTGATCCCGTGGTCGGCATAGCGGACATCGAGAAGATCGAGAACAACGTGCACGCCGGGGTGAAGTATCTGCGCTTCATCGCCGACCGCTACTTCGACGATCCGACGATCGATCCGGACGACCGGCTGCTGCTCGCCATGGCGGCCTACAACGCCGGCCCCGCCAAGGTCGCGCGCCTGCGCAAGGAGACGGCGGAGTCCGGGCTCGACCCCAACAAGTGGTTCCAGAACGTCGAGCTGATCGCCGCCAAGCGGGTCGGCCGGGAGACCGTTCAATACGTCGGCAACATCTACAAGTACTACATCGCCTACAAGCTGGGCGCCCAGCGCCGGGCGGCGGCCGAGGCCTCGCTGGAGGCAACCGGCCAGCAATAGCCAGCGCCACCGCAAAGAGAGCGAAGAATACAGCAAACTCAAGGGAAATTGGCCGGTTACTTGGGGTGACTGGAAGAACCATCGGAGATTGGTCGGAGCCTAATGGCGGCGCCGCCAGAATGTTCCAACTTGGTGCACGACAGGCGCGTTCACCTACGGATGACCGGTTGCCATATGCTACTTGGACGGCAAGAGCCCGAATGAGGCGATGATCGATTCTGGCCGGGCCGTGGCCTATAGGCGGTATTTGTCAGGTGATCTCAAAGACCGGTACATTGGCCTTGAGGATAGCGCTGCACAGTCCAAGAGAGGCCTGTGGGGTGGGAAGTTCGTCAAGCCGGGGCGTTGGCGGAGGGGGGATAGGTTGGCGGGGTGTGAGTGACCTCGGGGTGCGCCTATCCTTCTCGTAGAATCAATAACACCATGTGAACGTGCGCTTCTTGTGCGAGTACCATTCAAGGATTGACTCGTTAACCATTTGGTGTGAGAATTCTGTCCGGCCTGCGGGTAGCGGTCCTCATTCTAGGATGTGCAGGGAATCGCAGGCGGTGCAGGAGGGGATGTCATGAAGACGATGCGCGGGTTGTCAAAATTCGGAAGCTTGTTAGATGGGCTAGCCATCGGCCAGATGGCACTCGGCGTTGGGCTGCCTGGTTCGGCACAGGCTGCGCTGATCACATCGAACACGCTGACGAACCCGACCACGATCGATTTTTCGCAGTTTGTTGCGGCGCCACAATCTGATTTGGCTGGTCCAGTTCAGGTTGGCCAATTGGTCGGCGAAGACGTGGACGTTACTGGAAGCCCGAACACAGGCTTGTTCTTGATGGCTGGAGGTTGGGGTTTTTTGTCCAACGGAAGTTGGGACGTCGGAATTAATGGGTTTGTGGGGGCCAACGACGCTCGACCAGGCTCCCTGTTCTTTGCCTTCAATGATGGTCCGGTTTCAGGGGTTGGCGGCTTTATGAACTATTGCCCCGATAGCGGCTGCAACCCGAGCACCGGTCAGCCTGCGGATTTGGTGATTTTTGCGCTTGATAACGCCATGCAGATCCTTGAAGCCTACAACATCACAGCAGTCGCCGACATATCGACGCCTGGAGCCGCCAATGCCGGCGGATTCCGGGGTATTGAGCGGGCCACCAATGATATTCATTTCTTCCAGGTGTTCGGCAGCGTACCTGGCGTTGCGAGCCTCTCATTCTCTCGCATTCAAAACGATATTCCCGAACCGGCCTCTCTTACCCTCTTCCTAGTCGCTCTTGGCGGCCTGGGCTTCCTAGCTCGACGGCGGGTCGGATAGAGTCCCCTCTATCCTAACCCGGACCTTTGGGCTCCAGGTAAGAGGCCCTTTCTTATTTCTATTGCTCGGGTAGCAGGCCACACTCCCAAACAATCGCAAAATTAGTAAACTCGTGCCCTTGCTCAGCAACAGGTGAGCCGGTGATCAAACTCGAGAAAATCGAACGACGGAGCGTGGGGTGATTCGATTTCTGAGAATTCTGTTCGTTACCTTGATCGGCTTGGCTTTGGCCGTAATCGGGCTGCTCGTCGGCACGATCTGGCTTGATGATGCTGTCGACAGAGAAGTTACGGCGCTGCGATCTGAGCAGAGTGCCTCTGAGTCCCCGGAAGAACAGACGCCGTGGCGTCTCGTGGACAACCCATCGACGATCGACACGCCAGCGAGTGTCTACCTCACCAGCTCGGCCCCCAAGGCGCCGCCGGTCGGGCGCTTTCAGCTCAATAGACCCGAGCTGACGATCAGGTGCAAAGAGAACGCAACATCGCTCTACGTCTCGTTCGGCGCCTACATCGGGAGGTCCCCCTTGCCCGTCACCACGCGCCTCGACGAGGCGGAGGCGCGGACGGCCCCTTGGCAGCCCGCCTCCAGCTACAAGGCGCTCGGCCTCTGGGACGATGAATCGAGCATTCCGTTCCTCAAGGAGATGTTTGGCAAAGAACAGCTTGAGCTCAGCTTTACCCCCCCTGATGTCGGCGAAGTCACGACGAGCTTCCCCATTGCCGGGCTTGCGGAGGAGATCGCGCCACTCCGAAAGGCGTGTAACTGGTGAGCGGGACCGTAGGATGGTGGTTTAGTCTGCAACGAGAGCGGCGGGGTGTGCGGCGGTGCACGAGTAGGCATCGTGCGCGGCGTGGAAAAGGAAAAGCTCCAGGTCGGGCTCGGCGTGTACAACAGCAAGATCGACAAGAAGATCGCCGAGATCGAACGGAACAGCGATTTTTCGTAAACCTGCAGGCGCCGTCCTAGGCGCCACTGCGTTTGCTCGAGGGCCGGAATGCCCTCTGCGAGACCCTACCTAGTCGCCCTTAAGCTCCGTTGAGGCCCCAGCTCTTGCTGGGGACGATGGTGAGCCCGGTAGGGATCGAACCTACGACAACCTGATTAAAAGTCAGGTGCTCTACCAACTGAGCTACGGGCCCTTACCAAGGGAATCGCTTGGGGTCTCCGGCGCCGGCGCCGGAAGCGGCGCGACATTAGGGGGCGGGTTCCTTCGGGTCAACAGCTAGCTGCGGCGCCTCTCCCGCCCTAGCCCGCGTCCTGCTCCGCCAGGCGCGCCACCAGGCGCTCGGCCACGGCGGGGCTGACGAAGCTGGAGATGTCGCCGCCCAGGCGCCCGATCTCCTTGACGAAGCGCGAGGCGATGAACTGCTGGCGCTCGGAGGCGGTCAGGAACAGGGTCTCGACCTCGCCGTTGAGCCGGGCGTTCATGGAGGCCATTTGGAACTCGTACTCGAAGTCCGAGACCGCGCGCAGGCCCCGGATGATGACCCGGGCGCCGACCTCCTCGGCCAGATGCATGAGCAGGTTGCCGAACGGCCGGACCTCGATCTCGATGCCGTTTTGCTGCAGCGCCAGCACGTCGCCCTTGACCAGCTCGACCCGCTCCTCGGTGGAAAAGAGCGGCGCCTTCTCGGCGTTGCTGGCGACCGCGATGACCAGCCGGTCGACCACCCGGGTGGCCCGGGCGATGATGTCCAGGTGGCCCTTGGTGATCGGATCGAAGGTGCCGGGATAAAGCCCGACCAGCTCGCGGTGCGCGCTCATTGCGTTTCCTCCGTGCCGGGTGACGCCTCGCCCGCGCCGTCGTCCGGCGCCTCGCCGTTCTCCTCCGGCTCGTCGTCCTCGAACCTGGCGACCGAGACCACCTGCTCGTCCTCGGCGACCCGGAACAGGTTGACGCCCCGGGTCGCGCGCCCGGCGATGCGGATGTCGTCGACGCCCGAGCGGATCAGCTGGCCGCCGTCGGTCACCAGCACCACTTCGTCGCTGGGGGTTACCGGGAAGGCGGCGATCACCGTGGGCGCGCTGGCCCGCCGGCCGCGGCTGCGGGTCAGATCCATCGAGGTGATGCCCTGCCCGCCCCGGCCAGAGGTGCGGTACTCGTAGGACGAGCTGCGCTTGCCGAGCCCGTCGTTGGCGACCGAGAGCACGAACTCCTCGGCCGCCTCCAGCTCGGCGATGCGTGCCGGATCGAGCTCCACGCCGGGCTCGCCGGGCGCGCAAGGCTTCTCCTCGCCGTCCGCCCGGCGCCGGGCGTTGGCGTAGCGCAGGTAGGCGTCGCGCTCCTCGACCGAGATCTCGTTGTGGCGCAGCAGGGAAAGCGAAATGATGCGGTCGCCCTTGGCCAGGCGGATGCCGCGCACGCCGACCGAGTTGCGCCCGGAGAACACCCGAACGTCACTGACCGGAAAGCGGATGCACTTGCCGCCGGCGGTCGCCAGCAGCACGTCGTCGGCCTCGCTGCAGGTCTTGACCTCGACCAGCCAGGAATTCTCGTCCTCCAACTTCATGGCGATCTTGCCGTTGGCCATGACCCGGCTGAAATCGGACAGACGGTTGCGCCGCACGGTGCCGCTCGAGGTCGCGAAGAGCACATCCATCTCGTGCCACGCGGTCTCGTCCTCGGGCAGGGGCAGCACGGTGGTGATGGTCTCGCCCTCGCGCAGGGGCAAGAGATTGACCAGCGCCTTGCCGCGCGACTGGGGCGTGCCCTGGGGCAGGCGGTAGACCTTGAGCTTGTAGGCCATGCCGCGCGACGAGAAGAACAGCACCGGCGTGTGGGTCGAGCAGACGAAGACCTTGCGCACGAAGTCCTCGTCCCGGGTCGACATGCCGGCCCGGCCCTTGCCGCCCCGGCGCTGGGCCCGGTAGGTCGAGAGCGGGACGCGCTTGATGTAGCCCTTGTGGGACAGGGTGACGACCATGTCCTCGCGCTGAATCAGGTCCTCGATGTCGTGCTCGAACTCGTTTTCCTCGATCGAGGTGCGCCGGGGATCGGCGTAGCGCTCCTTGATGTCGATCAGCTCGGCGCGCAGCACCTCGGTCAAGCGCTCGTGGGAATCGAGGATCTCCAGGTACTCGCGGATCTTGTCGGCGAGACCCGCAAGCTCCTCGCCGATCTTGTCGCGCTCCAGGCCGGTCAGGCGCTGCAGGCGCAGCTCGAGGATCGCCCGGGCCTGGCCCTCGCTAAGGCGATAGCGGCCGGCCTCGTCGATCGTGTGGCCCGGGTCGTCGATCAGGGCGATCAGCTCGGCAACCGACTCTGCCGGCCAGTCCCGCGCCATCAATTGGCGGCGCGCCTCGACCGGATCGGGTGCGGCGCGGATCAGGGCGATCACCTCGTCGATGTTGGCGACCGCGATGGCGAGACCGATCAAGACGTGGGCCCGCTCGCGCGCCTTGCCCAGCTCGAAGGCGGTGCGCCGGTAGATGACCTCCTCGCGGAACTCGACGAAGGCGGCGATGATGCGCTTCAGGTCCAGCTGCTCGGGCCGGCCGCCGTTGAGCGCCAGCATGTTGACGCCGAAGGTGGTCTGCAGCGCCGAATAGCGGTAGAGCTGGGCCAAAACCACCTCGGCGACCGCATCCCGGCGCAGCTCGACGACGACCCGCACGCCGTGGCGGTCGCTCTCGTCGCGCAGGTCGGAAATGCCCTCGATGGTCTTTTCGCGCACCAGCTCGCCGATGCGCCCAACCATGCGCTCCTTGTTGACCTGGTAGGGGATCTCGGTCACCACGATCGCCTGGCGGTCGCGCGGCAGATCCTCGATGTGGGTCGTGCCGCGCATGACGATCGAGCCGCGCCCGGTGTGATAGGCCTCGCGGATGCCGGCGCGGCCGAGAATCTGCGCGCCGGTCGGAAAGTCCGGGCCCGGCACGTGGGTCATCAGCTGATCGATCGAAATGTTGTTGTCGTCGATGTAGGCGGTGCAGGCGTCGATCACCTCGCCCAGATTGTGCGGCGGGATGTTGGTCGCCATGCCGACCGCGATTCCGCCGGCGCCGTTGACCAGAAGGTTCGGGATGCGCGCCGGCAGGACGACCGGCTCCTGCTCCTTCTCGTCGTAGTTCGGCTTGAAGTCGACCGTGTCCTTGTCGATATCCTCGAGCAGACTGTCGCTCGCGGTCCGGCTGAGCCGCGCCTCGGTGTAGCGCGAGGCGGCCGGCGGGTCGCCGTCCATGGAGCCGAAGTTGCCCTGGCCGTCGACCAGGGGCAGGCGCATGGAGAAGTCCTGGGCCAAACGCACCATGGCGTCATAGATCGCCTGGTCGCCGTGGGGGTGGTACTTACCCATGACGTCACCGATGATGCGCGACGACTTGCGATACGGGCGGTTCCAGTCGAAGCCGCCCTCCTTCATGGTGTAGAGAATGCGGCGGTGGACCGGCTTGAGGCCGTCGCGCACGTCCGGCAGGGCGCGCGCCACGATCACGCTCATGGCGTAGTCCAGATAGGAGCGCTTCATCTCGGTCTCGATGGTGACCGGGGTGATGTCGAACTCCGGCGGCGTGGGGGTATCGTCGCTCAAGAGGCTGTCCTGTTACGGCGGGCCGGGCGTCCTTGGGGGTCCGCACGAAACACGGCCCCCGACTCGCACCGGGAGAGGCCAGGAATTTAGCCGTTTTCGCAGGTGCGAACAACCGGCCTGATGGGGCGTGGGGCGGGGCTTTAACACACCGAAATAGATGAAAATTTTTGTGTTAAATATCAAACGGTTAAATCGTAACTCTCAGATCTGTTAGAGCCTCATATCAAGAGCACGCCGAGGCCGACGGCAAGGAACAGCAGGCCGCTGCCCAAATAGGCGATTCGGAAGGCTCTGAGCACCGTCTCCCGCTCGACCTGATCGACGGTCTCGTCCGAGAAGATCCGCCGCACCACCTTCTCCTGGAGGCGCCAGGAGCGCGGCGCGAGCCAGCGGTGCAGAGCCATGAAGGCGGCGCCCATGGCGATGAAGTACCAGCCGATCAGCTGCTCGAGCAAAGGGGGCTCCGAAAGACTGTGCGTTGCCATTCTGGCTTAGTCGTGACAGGCAGTGTGCAGACGACAAGGGAGGACTGCAATGACCGGAAAAGTAACGGGGATCGGCGGCGTGTTCTTCAAGGCGCGCGATCCGGAGGCGCTGGCGGCCTGGTACCGGGAACATTTGGGCATGCCGGATCAAGGCTGGCCGGGCTGCGCCTTCGATTGGCGCGAGCCGGACACAATGGCGCGCCGTGGCATGACGATTTGGGCGCCCCATGCACAAGACACCGACTACTTCGCGCCGAGCCAGGCGCCCTTCATGATCAACTATCGGGTGGATGACCTGGAGGCCCTGGTCGCCAAGCTGGAGGCCGCCGGCCTTGCCGTGGAGCGCCAGAAGGAGTCCGACCCCAACGGCAAATTCGCCTGGTTGATGGACCCGGAGGGCAACAAAATCGAGCTGTGGGAGCCCTTGGCCGAAGCGCCTTCGGGCGAGACAACTTAGAACGGGATCTCGTCGTCCAGATCGCCGCCAGAGGGCGGGCCGCCACTCGGACCGCCACCGCCGCCGCCCGAAGAGAAGCCGCCGCCCCCGCCTCCTCCACCGCCATAGTCGCCGCCCCCGCCGCCGTCGCCGCGGGTATCCAGCATGGTCAGCTCGCCACGGAAGCGCTGCAGCACCACCTCGGTGGTGTAGCGGTCCTGGCCGTCCTGGCCCTGCCACTTGCGGGTCTGTAGCTGGCCTTCCACGTAAACCTTGGAACCCTTGCGCAGGTACTTTTCGGCGACCTCGCCCAGGCGGTCGTTGAAGATCACCACCCGGTGCCATTCGGTGCGCTCGCGCCGCTCGCCCGATTGGCGGTCGCGCCAGGTCTCCGAGGTGGCGAGCGAGAAGTTGACGATCTTGTTGCCGTCCTGCGTGCTGCGCACCTCGGGATCGCGCCCCAAATTGCCGACCAGAATGACCTTGTTGACGCTGCCTGCCATGACTCTGCCCCAAAGCTGCTGTGGTGTCGGGCGGCACAATAACCGTATCGACCGGCGCCTGCCAGCAGCATGACAGCAGTGCGGCGCTTATCTTATCCACAGGCTCGATCTGCCCGGTCGCTTGACGCATAGTGTGCCCGGCCATAGGTCGTAGGTGAGGAGGAAGCGGAACCAGATGGCGCGCGCACTCAAAGGGCCGAAGATCTCCGTTCGCGGCGCCCGGGAGCACAATCTCAAGGGCATCGACGTGGAGCTGCCCCGGGACAGGCTGGTGGTGATCACCGGCCTATCCGGTTCGGGCAAGTCTTCGCTCGCCTTCGACACGATCTATGCCGAGGGCCAGCGGCGCTATGTGGAATCCCTCTCGGCCTATGCCCGCCAGTTCCTCGAGCTGATGCAAAAGCCCGAGGTGGAGTCGATCGAGGGCCTCTCGCCGGCGATCTCGATCGAGCAGAAGACCACCTCAAAGAACCCGCGCTCGACGGTCGGCACGGTGACCGAGATCTATGACTACCTGCGCCTGCTGTTCGCTCGGGTCGGCGTGCCCTACTCGCCGGTCACCGGCCTGCCGATCGAGAGCCAGACGGTCAGCCAGATGGTCGACCGGGTCGCCGAGATGCCCGAGGGCACCCGCCTCTACCTGCTGGCGCCGATCGTACGCGGCCGCAAGGGCGAGTACAGAAAAGAGCTGGCCGAGCTTCAGAAGCGCGGCTTCCAGCGGGTCAAGATCGACGGCGAGCTGCACGAGATCGACCAAGCCCCGGCGCTCGACAAGAAGCGCAAGCACGACATCGAAGTGGTCGTCGACCGCCTGATCGTGCGCCCGGGCCTGGAAAGCCGCCTGGCCGATTCCTTCGAGACCGCGCTGGCGCTCGCCGACGGCCTGGCCTTCGCCGAGGACGCCAAGAGCGGCGAGCGCACGACCTTCTCGGCGCGCTTCGCCTGCCCGGTCTCGGGCTTCACGATCGACGAGATCGAGCCGCGGCTGTTCTCCTTCAACAACCCCTTCGGCGCCTGCTCGGCCTGCGATGGCCTCGGCACCATGCTGACCATCGACCCGGACCTAGTGATCCCCGACCCGGAACGCTCGCTCAAGAAAGGCGCGGTCGCGCCCTGGTCCAACACCACCTCGCCCTATTACGCCCAGACCCTGGATTCCATCGCGCGGCATTACGAGGTGTCGACCCACACCGCCTGGCGCGAGCTGCCCAAGAAGGTCCGCCAGGCGATCCTGTTCGGCTCCGGCGACACCCCGATCACCATGCGCTACGACGACGGTTTGCGCGCCTACGAGACCTCCAAGCCCTTCGAGGGCGTGGTGCCCAACCTGGAGCGGCGCTGGCGCGAGACCGACAGCGACTGGATCCGCGAGGAGCTCGCCAAGTACCAGACCAACCACCCCTGCGAGGCCTGCGACGGCAACCGCCTCAAGCCCGAGGCGCTGGCGGTCAAGATCGGCGGCCTGCACATCAGCGAGGTGGCCGACTTTTCGGTCGACCAGGCGGGCCAATGGTTCGCGGACGTTGAGCAGCACCTCAAGCCCCAGGCGCGCGAGATTGCCGAGCGCATCCTCAAGGAGATCCGCGCCCGCCTGCGCTTCCTGAGCGACGTGGGCCTTGAGTACCTGACACTGAGCCGGGCCTCAGCCACTCTGTCGGGCGGTGAAAGCCAGCGCATTCGTCTCGCCTCCCAAATCGGCTCGGGCCTGACCGGCGTGCTCTACGTGCTCGACGAACCCTCGATTGGCCTGCACCAGCGCGACAACGCGCGCTTGCTGGAGACCCTGAAACGCCTGCGCGATCTGGGCAACACGGTGATCGTGGTCGAGCACGACGAGGAGGCGATCCGCACCGCCGACTACCTGATCGACATGGGCCCGGGCGCCGGGCGTCACGGCGGCGAGGTGGTTGCCGCCGGCCAGCCAGCCGCGGTGCTCCGCACGCCGGCCAGCCTGACCGGCCAGTATCTGACCGGCATGCGCCAGATCGAAGTACCGCGCGAGCGCCGCTCCGGCCACCGGGGCCAGCGGGTCAAGGTGACCGGGGCCCGGGGCAACAATCTGCGCAACATCTCGGCCGAGATCCCGCTCGGCACCTTCACCTGCATCACCGGCGTCTCGGGCTCGGGCAAGTCGACCTTGGTGATCGAGACGCTCTACAAGACTCTGGCCCGGCGCCTGCACAGCGGCCGCGAGCTGCCGGCCGACCACGACGACATCAAGGGCTTGGAGTTCCTCGACAAGGTGATCGACATCGATCAATCGCCGATCGGCCGCACGCCGCGCTCCAACCCGGCGACCTACACCGGCGCCTTCACCCCGATCCGCGATTGGTTCGCCGGCCTGCCTGAGGCCAAAGCGCGCGGCTACAAGCCCGGGCGCTTCTCCTTCAACGTCAAGGGCGGGCGCTGCGAGGCCTGCCAGGGCGACGGGGTGATCAAGATCGAGATGCACTTCCTGCCCGACGTCTACGTGCAGTGCGACGTCTGCAAGGGCAAGCGCTACAACCGGGAAACGCTAGAGGTCCTGTTCAAGAACAAGTCGATCTCCGACGTGCTCGCCATGACCGTCGAGGAGGCCGGCGAGTTTTTCCGCGCCGTGCCCTCGATCCGCCAGAAGATGGAGACCTTGCAACGGGTCGGGCTCGGCTACATCCAGGTCGGTCAGCAGGCGACCACGCTCTCGGGCGGCGAGGCGCAGAGGGTCAAGCTGGCCAAGGAGCTGTCGCGCCGGGCCACGGGGCGCACCTTCTATATCCTGGACGAGCCGACCACCGGCCTGCACTTCGAGGACGTCAAGAAGCTGCTCGACGTGCTCCACGCCCTGGTCAACCAGGGCAATACGGTGGTGGTGATCGAGCATAACCTGGAGGTCATCAAGACCGCAGACTGGATCCTCGACCTGGGCCCCGAGGGCGGCGACAAGGGCGGCGAGATCGTCGCGACAGGCACGCCCGAGGAGGTCGCCGAGGTGCCCGAAAGCTACACCGGCGCCTATCTTCTGCCTCATCTGCGCGTGGCCCGACCGAAGGCGAAGAAGCGGGCGTGAGGGACATATCATTGCGCAAAAGACGCATTAAATCTTCGCATTGATCTTGAAGCCGAGACACTTGATATATAATTAGAACAATTCTAAAGTGCGTTCAGTGGCCAACCTCGCAACACGATCGGAGACAAGATGAACGAGCAAAGCAGATGCCCGGTAATGGGCGCGTCCCACAGGCAGGCCTTAATGGGATCCACGGTGAACCAACGCTGGTGGCCCAATCAGTTGAACCTCAAGACCCTCAGCCAGCACTCTCCCAAGTCCGATCCCATGGGCGAGACGTTCAATTACGCCGAGGAGTTCAAGAGCCTGGACCTGGACGCGGTGATCAAGGACCTGGAGAAGGTCATGACCGACTCCCAGGACTGGTGGCCGGCGGATTACGGCCACTACGGTCCTTTGTTCATTCGCATGGCCTGGCACAGCGCGGGCACCTACCGGGTGGCCGACGGCCGCGGCGGCGCCGGCTTTGGCACCCAACGTTTTGCCCCCCTCAACAGCTGGCCTGACAACGGCAACCTGGACAAGGCCCGCCGCTTGCTTTGGCCGGTTAAGAAGAAGTACGGCCGGAAGCTCTCCTGGGGCGACCTGATGATCCTCGCCGGCAACGTCGCCCTCGAAACGATGGGCTTCAAGACCTACGGATTCTCCGGCGGGCGCGAGGACGTCTGGGAGCCGGAAGAGGACATCTTCTGGGGCGCCGAGACCGAGTGGCTCGGGGACGAGCGCTATAGCGGTGACCGGGAGCTCGAGACCCCGCTCGGCGCGGTGCAGATGGGCCTGATCTACGTGAACCCGGAAGGCCCGAACGGCAATCCGGATCCGGTCGCCTCGGGCCGGGACATTCGCGAGACCTTCGGGCGCATGGCGATGAACGACGAGGAGACCGTGGCGCTGGTTGCCGGCGGACACGCTTTCGGTAAGGCCCATGGTGCCGCCAGCGCGGACGAGTACGTCGGTCCGGAGCCCGAAGGCGCCAGCCTGGAAGAGCAAGGCCTCGGTTGGAAGAACAGCTTCGGCAGCGGCAAGGGCGACGATACGATCACCAGCGGGATCGAGGGCGCCTGGACCGAGACCCCGATCAAGTGGGACAACAACTACCTCGAGGTGCTGTTCCGCTACGATTGGGAATGCATCAAGGGCCCAGGCGGCGCGAATCAGTGGACGCCGAAGAATCCCGAGGCCAAGGACACAGTGCCCGGTGCGCACGATCCGGCCAAGCGCTACGCGCCCATGATGACGACTGCCGACATGGCGATGCGCATGGACCCGATCTATGAGCCGATTGCCAGGCGTTTCATGGAGAATCCGGAGCAGCTCGAAAAGGCCTTCGCCGAGGCCTGGTACAAGCTGACCCACCGCGACATGGGCCCGAAGAGCCGCTACCTCGGCAAGCTGGTGCCCGCCGAGTCCCATATTTGGCAGGATCCGGTCCCTGCGGTCGACCATGACTTGATCGACGATCAGGATATCGCCGCCCTCAAGGGTAAGATCCTCGAGTCCGGCCTGTCCATTTCACAGCTGGTCACCACTGCCTGGGCCTCGGCCTCTTCGTTCCGCGGCTCCGACAAGCGCGGCGGCGCGAACGGGGCGCGTATTCGCCTTTCGCCGATGAAGGACTGGGCCGTCAACCAGCCCGCCGAGTTGGCAAAGGTGATTCCGGTTCTGGAGAAGGTCCAAGCGGACTTCAACGGCGCTCAGTCCGGCGGCAAGAAGGTGTCGCTCGCGGACGTTATCGTCCTGGGCGGCTGCGCCGCCGTCGAGGCCGCTGCGAAGGCCGGTGGGCATGACGTGACCGTGCCATTCGCGCCGGGCCGGACCGACGCCACCCAGGAGCAGACCGAGGTCGACTCCGTGGCCCATCTGGAGCCGACCGCGGACGGCTTCCGCAACTTCCTCGATCAGCGGCACCAGCGGCCGGCCGAAGATCTGATGGTCGACCGGGCGCAGTTGCTGACCTTGAGCGCACCCGAGATGACCGCGTTGGTCGGCGGAATGCGCGTCCTCAAGGCGAGCAGCAATGGCGCGGCACACGGCGTCTTCACCGATCGGCCCGAGACCTTGACGAACGACTTCTTCGTCAACCTGATCGACATGGGTACGACCTGGCAGAAGTCCGACGGCGACGACAACGTCTACGAGGGCCGGAACGGGTCGGGCGAGGTCAAGTGGACCGCCAGCGCGGTCGACTTGGTGTTTGGCTCGAACTCCCAGCTGCGGGCGATCTCGGAGGTCTACGCCTGCGACGACGCGCAGGATAAGTTCGTGCAGGACTTTGTCGCGGCCTGGGACAAAGTCATGACTCTCGACCGCTTCGACCTCGCCTGATCTGGGCGCACAGGTCCTAGCAAAACCATAGCGTGAAATCGGGGCGGCGTTCCGCGTTAAGACGGGACGCCGCCCTGACGCTTTATTGCACAACCCGTTAGCTCTTCCCCCGCGTCCGGCGCGCGATCCATAAAGGTTGCTGGTCCGAACGCAGGGTGATCTTATGGCGGAGCGAGGATCAACCTGCGGGATCGCCTTCGACCATGTTCGACCGCCGCGCTGCGCCACCTACCCTGCTGGGCCTTCTGGCGCTCCTCGCGCTTTCCGCCTGCGAGGAGACGGAGGCCCCCCTGGCAGAGCGGCCGCCTCCCGCGGTGACCGTCGCCCATCCGGTCGTGCGCGAGATCACCGAATGGGACGAATACAGCGGGCGCTTTCAGGCGGTCGAGACGGTCGAGGTGCGCTCTAGGGTCAGCGGCTATCTGGACTCGATCCACTTCGTCGACGGCCAGATCGTCGAGCAGGGCGACCTGCTTTTCGTTATCGACCCACGGCCCTTCGAGGTGGCGCTCGAGCAGACCGAGGCCGAGCTGGAACGGGACCGGACCCGGGTCGGTCTGGCGGAAAAGGAGGTCGAGCGCGCGCGGCCCCTGCTCGACCGGGGCAACATCCCGGAATCGCTCTTCGACGAGCGGGTTCAGGGGCTCGAGGAAGCCCGGGCATCGGTCGCCGCCAGCGCGGCCGCGGTCGCGGCGGCCAAGCTCAATCTGGACTACACGCAGATCCGCGCGCCGGTCGGCGGGCGCATCAGCCGCAACTTGGTCTCGGTCGGCAACCTGGTCTCCGGCGGCACGGGCGACGCCAGCCTGCTGACCACCATCGTCTCCCTAGATCCGATCCAGTTCTACTTCGACGCCGACGAGAAGTCCTATCTCAAGTACACCCGCCTGGCCAACAGCGGCGAGCGGCCGAGCTCCCGGAACACCGCCAACCCGGTCTACCTCTCTCTCGCCGACGAGGACGGGTTTCTCCACGAAGGCAAAATGGACTTCGTCGAGAACCAGTTCGACTTCGATACCGGCACGATTCGCGGCCGGGCGATCTTCGACAACGAGGATCTGCTGTTTCTGCCGGGACTCTTCGCCAAGATCCGCCTGGTCGGCAGCGGCGCCTACGATGCGATCCTGCTGCCCGACGAGGCGATCGGCACGGATCAGTCCCGCAAGTTCGTCTATCTGGTGGGTGACGACGACGTGGTCACGATCCGCCTGGTCGAGCCCGGACCGCTCTACGAAGGCCTCCGGGTGATCCGCGAGGGCCTTACGCCCGACGACCTGGTCATCGTGACGGGCCTGCAGCGGGCACGACCGGGCGAGAGAGTGACGCCGACCCAGATCGACCTCACGGCACAGGGCGACGCGACCGGGGCGCAATGAGGCTCATCTACTTCTTCATCGACCGGCCGATCTTTGCGGCGGTGCTTTCGATCTTCCTGATGATCGTCGGCGCCATCGCCTACTTCACCCTGCCGGTCGCCCAGTATCCCAATGTGGTGCCGCCGACCATCGTGGTCACCGCGAGCTATCCCGGCGCCAACGCCCAGGTGGTCGCCGACACCGTGGCGACGCCCTTGGAGCAGGAGATCAACGGCGTCAAGGATATGCTCTACATGTATTCCCAGTCGACCAACAGCGGCGCCATGACGCTGACGGTCACCTTCAAGCTGGGGACCGATTTGGACCAGGCTCAGGTGCTGGTGCAGAACCGGGTGGCGACCGCCGAGCCGCGCCTGCCCGAGGAGGTACGCCGGATCGGCGTCACGGTGAGCCAGAACTCGCCGGATCTTTTGATGGTGATCCACATGAGGTCGCCCGACGGCAGCCTCGACCAGCTCTACATCTCCAACTACGCAACCCTGCAGGTACGCGATGCACTGGCCCGGGTCGATGGGGTGGGCAGCGTGCAGATGGTCGGCGCGCGCGACTACGCCATGCGCGTTTGGCTCGACCCGGACCGCATCGCCGCGCTCGATCTGACCGCCGGCGACGTGGTCGAAGCTCTGCGCGCCCGCAACGTTCAGGTGGCGAGCGGCGCGTTGGGCGCCCCGCCCGTGGAGAGCCCACAGGCCTTCCAAGTCAACCTCCAGCTCCTGGGCCGCCTGTCAGAACCCGAGCAGTTCGAGAACATCGTGGTCAAGACCGGCAGCGACGGGCGCTTCGTGCGCCTGCGCGACGTGGCCCGGGTCGAGCTGGGCGCCCGGGACTACGTCACCAACAGCTATCAGAGCGGCAGTCCTTCGGTCGCCACCATAGTTTTTCAGCGGCCCGACTCCAACGCCCTGGCGACCGCTCAGGCGGTGCGAAGTACGATGGCCCAGCTGGCCCAGGACTTTCCGCCCGGTCTTGAGTACCGCATCAACTACGACCCGACCCAATTCATCGCCGAATCGATCCGCGCGCTGATCGTCACGATCTTCGAAGCGGTCGCGCTGGTGGTCCTTGTGGTCGTGGTCTTCCTGCAGACCTGGCGCGCCTCGATCATCCCGATCCTAGCGATCCCGATCTCCCTGATCGGCACCTTCGCCTTCATGGCAGCCTTCGGCTACTCGATCAACAACTTGACTCTCTTCGGACTAGTGCTCGCGGTCGGCATCGTGGTCGACGACGCGATCGTCGTGGTCGAAAACGTGGAGCGCAATTTGCGCGATGGCTTGGCCCCACGGGATGCCGCGCGCAAGACCATGGAGGAGGTCGGCGGGGCTCTGGTCTCGATCTCCCTTGTGCTGATCGCCGTGTTCCTGCCGGCCGCCTTCTTGGGCGGGCTGCCCGGGCAGTTCTATCGGCAGTTCGCCGTCTCCATCGCGGTGGCCACGCTGATCTCCGCTTTCGTCTCCTTGACCCTCAGCCCGGCCTTGAGCGCCCTGCTGTTGAAGCCACATCGAGCCAGTACCGGGCGCTCTCCCTTGAACTGGTTCTTCGGGCGTTTCGAGGCCGGCTTCCAGGCGCTGCGCCGGGGCTACGTCGCCATGGTCGGCCGCCTGCTCAAGGGCAGGTGGCCCATGGCGGCGCTCTATGCCGGACTGATAGCGCTCACGGTCTTTGCTTTCACTCAAGTGCCCGCCGGATTTATTCCACGCCAGGACCAGGGCGTGCTGATCACCTCGATCCAGCTGCCCGACGGCGCTTCGCTCGGCCGCACCGACCACGTTGTGCGCGACGCCCAGAGGATTATTCTGGACACGCCCGGCGTCTCCCACACCGCGGCCTTCGCCGGCATGTCGGGCGCGACCCGCACCGATGCGTCGAACGCCGGCGGCATCTTCATCGTGCTTGAGCCCTTCGAAGTGCGCGATGCCAAAGGCCTCGACAGCAATCAGGTCCTGGCCGAGCTGCGCCGACGTTTGGGGGCGATTCAAGAGGCCTTCATCGCAGTCTTCCCGCCGCCCCCTGTGCGCGGCATCGGCACCACCGGTGGCTTTCGCATGATGGTCCAGGACCGCCGCGGCCGCGGCACCGAGGTGCTCCAGGCAGCGACCGACGACCTTGTCGCCGCGGCTCGGAGCCAGCCTGGCATCGCCAGCGTCTACACGCCCTTCCGCTCGGCCACCCCGCAGCTCTATCTGGAGGTCGACCGCACCAAGGCCGAGATGCTCGACGTGCCCCTGGACAGCCTCTTCGAGGCCTTGGAGATCTATCTGGGCTCGACCTACGTCAACGACTTCAATCTCTTCGGCCGCACCTACCGGGTCACCGCCCAAGCCGACAGCCCGCATCGCCTGACCGCCGAGGACATCGCGCGCCTGCGCACCCGCAGCGCCGACGGCGCAAGCGTACCGCTCGGCTCCGTAGTGGATTTCGTCGACATCAGTGGGCCCAACCGGGTGCCGCGCTACAATCTCTACCCGGCCGCCGAGATCGACGGCGCGACCCAGCCCCATTTCAGCTCGGGGCAGGCGATCGCCTTGATGGAGCGGCTGGCCGACCAAGTGCTGCCCGAGGGCCTGTCCTACGAGTGGACCGATCTGGCCTATCAGCAGATCCAAGCCGGCGACACGGCGCTTTTGATTTTTCCGCTCGCGGTGCTGTTCGTGTTTCTGGTGCTGGCCGCCCTCTACGAGAGCTGGTCCCTGCCCCTGGCGATCATCCTGATCGTGCCCATGTGCCTGCTGTCGGCGGTCGGCGGGCTGATCCTGCGCCAGATGGACAACAACATTCTGAGCCAGATCGGTTTCATCGTGCTGGTGGGGCTGGCCAGCAAGAACGCGATCCTGATCGTCGAGTTCGCCCGCCAGCTGGAAACGCGCGGGCTGGACCGGGTGGCGGCCGCGGCCGAGGCCTGCCGTCTGCGGCTCCGGCCGATCCTCATGACCTCCTTCGCCTTCATTCTAGGCGTGGTGCCGCTGCTGCTGGCCAGCGGGGCCGGCGCCGAGATGCGCCAATCGCTCGGCACCGCGGTGTTTTTCGGCATGCTGGGCGTGACCCTCTTTGGCCTGCTGTTCACGCCCGTGTTCTATGTGCTGATCCGCGGCCTGACGCGCAGGCGCGAGCGGCGTCGCTGATCGCGACCGTGTGCGGCGTGGTTGGAGCCTTGGAGGTCAGGCAGGAGCTGGCGGTCGCCGCCTGAAGCACCGGGGGTTGGGCGCCTTGCACCAAGTCTCGGTGATAGCTCCCAACCCCTGACCTTCAGAGACCCTTCTTGATCCGGTGGTAGCCGGCCTTGAGCTCCTCGCCCAAGAGCGAGAGGGCGGAGCTGACGCCGTCAGAGGTTTTCTCCAGGTCGGCCTTGTCGGAGAACTCCTTCCACTGCTGCTCAAGCTGGTGAAACTCGTCGCGCGCTTCCATGGATCCCAGTTGAATCTTGAGCTGAAGCTCGTCGCGCATCTGCTTCAAGTGCTCGATCGTCTCATGCAGGTCGGACTTTTTTTCCGTCATCGCCGTGGTCCCTCTCGGAATGCTGTGCTGCAGCCTTAAATTTGGGATTTTTGCGGGTCCGATGCAACGGCCTAAACGAAAATCAACAGTCTCGTCAAACTCCTGACACAATGGTGTCAAGAGACGGTGGCTATGTTCTCCTCCGCTTCAAGGGAGGAAGATCATGAGTACGGTGACGGCCGAGCAAGTGCAGACCTATCTGGATGCCACCTACCTGACCCAGGCGCAGCTCGCCGAACGGGCCGGTGTCACACCGGCGCGGGTTGCCGAGCTGGAGGCCGCCCAATGCATTCCGGGCGCCAGCTACCGGGTCGAAGGCGACTTCCGCATCGCCAGCACCTTCGGCCACTTCGAGCTGCCGGTGCCGGAGACGCGCTACTACCATCCCTCGATCGCGCGCTGGGTCGAGAAGGCCGAGGGGCTCGCCAAGAGCCATGACCTGGAGGGCGTTGCCCGCATCATGCGCCTCGACTTCACCCGGGAGCTCGCCACGCGGGTCAACGGCCGCACGACCCGCGACACCCTCAAGCCCGAGCAGGCCTGGGCCTATGTCACCGACGGGACCTGGGGGCTGTGCATCAAGGACATTGCGCCCGAGTACATGATCGCCAAGGAAATGGCCCGCTTGACCTTCGCCGGTGCCCCCGAAGAGCCGACCGAGGCCGAACGAGAGGTTCTGGAGAGCGCGGCCGCGGACTACGAACGAGTCGCCCTGCCCTTCGCGCCCCACGAGCTCGACATCAGCTCGCGCCGGCAAGAGTTCGAGCCGGCAGTCGAAAAGTACGGCCTGGTCCGGCCGTGAACATCGAGAGTTGGGTGGTCTTCTGCGCCATCTGGACCGCGGCCAGCCTGCCTTTTGGACCCAACGCGGCGAACTGCGTGGTGATCTCCCTGTCGAATGGCTTCGCACGCAGTCTTTGGTGTGTTGCCGGCATCGCCGCAGCCGGTCTTTGCCACATGGCGGCCGCGGGGCTCGGGCTCTCGACACTGCTGCTCGCCAACGCCGCCCTGTTCCAGGTGGTCAAGTGGCTCGGCGTCGCCTATCTGGCCTGGCTCGCACTCGGACTGCTGCGCACCAAGGCGCCGCCGATCAAGCTGCCGCGCCAAGCGCGCACGGCGCCCTTGGTGCTGGCCCGCCGGGCGTTCTTGATCTCCATGAGCAATCCCAAGGCGATTCTGGTCTATCTGGCGGTCTTTCCCCAATTCATCGATGCCGGCGCGCCGCTCGCCCCCCAGCTGGTCGTCCTGGTGCCGACCTCGCTCGCCATTGGGGCTTTGGTCTATGGTGGCTACTGCGCGCTCGGCCGCGTCGTCGGCCGCCTGCTCGCCAGCGCCAAGCGGCGCCGACGCTTTCAGCAAGGCATCGGCGGGTTTTACCTCTTCAGCGCGGCGGGACTTGCCTGGTTCGACCCGCGACGGGCTTGAAGCTTTCGAACAAGACCAAGGTTAAACAATAGATTCTTTACAAAACAATGCTATTGATTGTTACTGAACCAAGATCAGGGAACAAATCAATGTGGTTTGGCCGAAGACAACTTCTGGAACGGCAGGAACGGCTCCTAAAGGAAACCGTCACAAAGCCTCAGCGGGTGCTTGGGCTTCGCTTCTGGTTGGCCGCTCTCGCAGCCGGGGTTGGGGCGCTCTGCGCTGCCTATCTGTTTCGGGAGGTCCAAATGCCTCCGACCCGCAGGTTTGATATTCCCTATTGGCACGTGTTCTTCTTGTCGATGTTTGCCACGCTCGTGGTGCCGTTTTCCCTCTGGTACATTGTCAAGTTGACGCTGTATCCTCCCTCGGCCCATGCCTCGAATCCTCAAGAGGACGATGAGCTAAGTCCCTGGGCCCAAGCCGTCGTCGTAGCACTCTACCTCGCCGCCAGCGTCGCTGTTTTTTCCCTGATCATGGGCTACATCTGAGCGAATGGCTTGGGTGTCCCCCTACCCCACCCGCTTCCAGGTGGTGCCGCCCGGGCCGTCCTCCAGCTCGATGCCGCGGGCCTTGAGAGCGTCGCGGATGCGGTCGGCCTCAGCGAAGTCCTTGGCCTTTCGGGCTGTTGCGCGGGCCTCGATCTGGGCTTCGATCTCAGCCGCCTCGTCGTCGCCGCCGGCCTCGCCCTTGAACCAGGCCTCGGGCTCAGCCTCGAGCAGGCCAAGCAGCCCGGCGCCAGCCAAAAGCGCGCTCTTGAGGCGAGCCTGCTCGACCGGGCCATCCGCCTTGTTGAGCTGGCCGGCCAAGTCATGGAGCGCGGCGATTGCCTGGGGCGTGTTGAGGTCGTCGCCGAGCGCCGCCAAGACCGCCTCGGGCGCGGCGCCTGCCGCAGCCTCCACATCGGCCACCTTGCGCAGGGCGGCGTAGAGCCGGTCGAGCTGGGCCTTGCACTCGGCGATCTTGTCCCGGGTGATGTCGAGCGGCGCCCGGTAGTGGCCGGACAGCAATGCCAGACGGATCGCCTCGCCGCGCAGGCCCTCGTCGAGTAGCTCGCGCAGGGTGATGAAGTTGCCAAGGGATTTCGACATCTTCTCGCCGCCGACCACCACGTAGCCGTTGTGCATCCAGAGGTTCACGAAGGGCTTGTTGTGGGCGCAGGTCGACTGGGCCAGCTCGTTCTCGTGGTGGGGGAAGACCAGATCGACACCGCCGCCGTGGATGTCGAAGGTCTCGCCAAGGTGCTCGGCCGACATGACCGAGCACTCGATGTGCCAGCCCGGCCGGCCGCGACCCCAGGGGCTGTCCCAGCCGGGCAGGTCGGGCGAGGACGGCTTCCACAGTACGAAGTCCGCCGGGTCTTGCTTGTAAGGCGCCACGTCGACCCGGGCGCCGTCGATTTGCTCCTCCCGATTGCGCTTGGATAGCTGGCCGTAGTCGGCCATGGAGGGTACCGAGAAAAGCACGTGGCCCTCGGCCTCGTAGGCATGGCCCTTGGCGATCAGGGTCTCCATCATGGCGATCATGCCGGCCACGGTCTGGGTCGCCCGGGGCTCGACCGAGGGCGGCAGAGCGCCGAGCGCCTCGATATCCTGATGGAAGGCCGCGGTGGTGCGCTCGGTCAGATCGCCGATCGGCACCCCTTCCTCCTTGGCCCGGGCGTTGATCTTGTCGTCGATGTCCGTGATGTTGCGCGCGTAGGTCACGTGGTCCGTGCCATAAAGTTGGCGCAGCAGTCGGAACAGCACGTCGAAGACGACGATCGGCCGGCCATTGCCGATGTGGATAAAGTCGTAGACCGTCGGTCCGCAGACATACATGCGCACGTTCTTCGGATCGATCGGCGTGAAGTCTTCCTTGCGGCGGGTCAGGGTGTTGTGAAACTGCAGTGTCATGATGGGCGCTTTCCAAATAGAGGTGAATCTTAAAGCCGGGGCGTTGAGGAAAGCGTCAACAGCAAGACATGATCAGAACGGGCCCTTGAAAGCGTTGGTGATCGGATAGCGCCGGTCCCGGCCGAAGGCACGCTCGGTGATCTTGACCCCGGGTGCGGCCTGGCGGCGCTTGTATTCCGCGTTGTCGAGCATGCGCCAGACCCGCTTGACGACCTCCGGGTCGTGACCGCGCTGGGCGATCTCGGCGACCGTCAGCTCCTTCTCGATCAGGCATTCCAGCATGTCGTCGAGCGCGTCGTAGGGCGGCAGGCTGTCCTGGTCGGTCTGGTCGGGGCGCAGCTCGGCGCTCGGCGCCCTGGTGATGATGCGTTCGGGGATGACCCGGCCGGCCGGGCCCAGCGCGCCGCGCGGCTTGGCCTGATTGCGCCAGCGGGCGAGCTTGTAGACCTCGGTTTTGTAGACGTCCTTCAGCACGTTGAAGCCGCCGCACATGTCGCCGTAGAGGGTCGCGTAGCCAACCGACATCTCCGACTTGTTGCCGGTCGAGAGCACCATGTGTCCGAGCTTGTTGGAAATCGCCATGAGGGTCAGCCCCCGCGCACGGGCCTGGATGTTCTCCTCGGTGATGTCCGCCTTCATGCCGTTGAAGAGCGGCATCAGCATGGCCCCGAAGGCCTCCATGGCCGGCTGGATAGCGATTTCGTCGAGCTGGATCTCTAAGTGCTCGGCACAGGCCGCCGCATCGTCCAAGCTGTCCTGACTGGTGTAGGGCGAGGGCATCATGATGCAGCGCACCCGCTGGGCGCCTAGCGCGTCGGCCGCAACGGCCGCGGAAAGCGCGGAGTCGATGCCGCCGGAGAGCCCGATCACGACCCCCGGAAAACCGTTCTTATCCACGTAGTCGCGCAAGCCCACCATGAGCGCCCGGTAGATCTGCTCGCTGCCCTGCTCCGGCGGGCTGAGCGACCCCTCGGCACAGGACCATGCATCGCTTTCCGGGTCCCGCCGCCAGTGTGTCACGGCGAGCGCCGGCTCGAGCGCCGGCAACTGGGCGCGGAGCGCACAGTCGCCGCCCAGCACGAAAGAAGCGCCGTCGAACACCAGCTCATCCTGGCCGCCCACCTGGTTGACGTAGATCAGGGGCAGACCGCTCTCGGTCACCCGGGCGACCGCGAGCTGGATCCGGTGATCGACCTTGGCGGCCTCATAGGGGCTGCCGTTGGGCACCACCAGGATCTCGGCACCGGATTCCTCCAGGCACTCGGTGACCTCCGGGGTCCACATGTCCTCGCACACCATCACACCCAAGCGGACGCCGCGGAAGTTGACCGGGCCCGGCAGGGGGCCGGCCTCGAAGACCCGTTTCTCGTCAAAGACGCTGTAGTTCGGCAGGTCGTACTTGTAGCGAATGCTCTGGATCTGGCCGCCGTCGAGCACCAAGGCGGCGTTGTAGACCTTGCCGTCGTCCTGCCAAGGCGCGCCGATCAGAAGCGCCGGCCCACCGTCGCCGGTCTCTTGGGCGAGCGTCTCGACGACCTCCCGGGTGGCCGCCAGGAAGGCCGGCTTGCGCACCAAATCCTCGGGCGGATAGCCGGTCACGAAGAGCTCGCTGGCCACCAGCAAATGGGCACCCTCACCCGCCGCCTCGGCGCGGGCCTTGCGCAATAGGTCGCAATTCGCCTGCAGCGCACCCATGGTCGGGTTGAGCTGGGCCAAAGCGATGACAAGCCGGTCGGTCATGAGGATTTCTTAAGCCCCTTGGGCGGGGTCGGCAAGACCATGGCGTTAGATCCGCAGCCGGTCCATCAGCCAGATATAGAGGAAGCCGAGCGTCAGCACCGGCACGCGCAGGACCGCACCGCCGGGGAAATCCCGCTGGGGAATCGCGGCCAAGAGGTCGAAGCGCTCGGCGGTGCCGGCGACCAGGTCGGCCAGGATTTGGCCGGCGGCCGTGGCCAGCGCCACGCCGTGGCCCGTGTAGCCTTGGGCGTAGAACACGTTGGGCGCCAGGCGCCCGAGATCCGGCACACGGGAGAGCGTGTTCGCGAAGGTGCCGCCCCAGGCGTAGTCGATCGGCACGGCGGCAAGCTGGGGATAGATCTTGAGCATATGGCGGCGCACAACGGCCGTCATGTCCTTCGGCGCGCTGCCCGCATAGCCCACCCCGCCGCCGAAGATCAGCCGGCCCTCGGGGCTCTTGCGGTAGTAGTAGACCTGATGGTGGGTGTCCCAGAGGCAGGCGTTGTTCGTAATGACGCCCTCTGCCAGGCCCTCGGGCAGGGGTGCCGTGGCGAGTTGGTAGTTTTCAGCCGGTAGGATGTGCCCGGCGATCTCCGGCACCAGGCGTCCCAGATAACCGTTGCAGCCGAGCAAGAGGAAGTGCGCCCTGATCTGCCCCCTCTCGGTCTTGACCGTGACCGGATCGCCCGGACGGAACTCTTCGACCGGCGACGCTTCGAAGATCCTCGCACCGGCGGCCATGGCGGCGCGCGCGAGACCGAGCGCCAGGTTCAGGGGATGGAGATGGCCGGCGCTGGCGTCGAATAGGGCGCCTTGGTAGCGGCCTGTGCCGGAAAGCGCCGCCGTCTCATCCCGCCCAACCACGCGGTAGTGGCGGTAGCCGTAGTGTTCGGCGACGAAGTCCGCGTGGGCTTCAAATCGGGCTAGGTCAGCCGGCTTGACCGCGCAGCCCATATGGCCGGTCGTAAAGGCGCAATCGATGCCATGCTTTTCAATCAGGCGCTTGACCAGGTCCTTGCCGTCCGCCGCGATTTGCCAGAGGGCGCGCGCCCGCTCCGGCCCGTAGCGCCGGACCAGCTCTGGCTGCATATCCACTTGCGCAGCCCCGAGCTGACCGCCGTTGCGCCCGGACGCACCCCAGCCGACTCGCTTGGCCTCCAGCAGCACAACTTCGTAGCCCCGCTCGGCCAGATGCAGAGCCGCCGAAAGCCCCGTGTAGCCGCCACCGACCACGCAGACATCACAGGTCAGATCGCCCGCCAACTGCGGTGCTTCGAGAGAGGGCGCAGCGCTCGCCGCGTAGTAAGAGTTGGGGTAGGCCGCCATGGGCCGGATCTGACCTCAGAGGGCCCCGTCCCGCAAGGCCTGAAGCGCCGGCGATAGAGGTGTCAGGGGGCCGTCCCGGGCCCAGCCCTCGTCATCGGCCCGCTCGGCGATTGCGGCGATGCGGTTACGCTCGAGCGGATGCGTCTGGAAGAACTCCACCAGGTCGCTTTCCGATCCGCCGCCCCGGCTTTCCGCGAGGAGCTCGAACAAGCTGGCGGCGCCGGCCACATGGCCGTAGTGGGCCGCGACGGCCGCCAGGGCGTGCTCGTCGGCGGTCTCCTCGGCTTCTCGGCTGAATCCGCGGGCCAGCAAGGCCTCGGGCGAGGTCAGGATCTCGCTCACGTTGTCGGCGCCGCCGGCGAACAACAGCGCCATGACGGCGCGCAGCAGCAGCACGCCGCCGACTTGGGCTGCCGGATCCCGGTTGGCAACATGGCCAATCTCGTGGGCCATCACCATGGCGAGCGCGTTCTCGTTGGGCATGCGCTCGATCAGTCCACGCAGAATGAACACGTGGCCGCCAAGCGTGGCGAAGGCGTTGACCTGATCGCTGTCCAGGTAGTGCACCACGACCCGTGCGTCGGGCTCCAGCTCCATGTGGGCAGCGAGCCGGTCGGCCAGCGCCTGCAGTTCGGCGGTGATCTGGGGATGATCGGGCGTGCTGAACTCGCCGACAAAGAGATCGGCAAGGCGGTGCTCCCAAGTGACCGGCAGGTGGCGCGCCAGGGTACCGCCAAGCCAGATCAAGAAAGCCGCCAGGATCACAAAGCCGACGATCATACCGCCGGCCATCAGGATCAGGTCGAGAAAAGGGTTGTGGCGGCTGACGTTGATGTCGTCGGGAACCTGTGGGTTCCTAAACTTCACGGGAGGTATCTCCGGTCAGCTTGGTAAAGCGCACGACAGCGCATTTCCATGGACGGCACCGGCCCGCTCCCCCACCCGGCCACCCCTAGCAGCATACTGTCGTGGGA
>JBCCGG010000018.1:0-100976 GCA_039029395.1 Pseudomonadota bacterium
TGTTTCCTGAAGTTAATCCAAAATATCAAGAAGTGCACGCTTCGGGGTCCATTTCTCCTATGATGGGGCATGACGCCGCTCGCGCCCGCCACCCTCAGGTCCCTGCTGCTGGATGGCGGCGAGATCGCCCTGCTCGATGTGCGGGAGGCCGGTGCCTTTCAGGCCGGGCATTTGCTGCTGTCGGTCAACCTGCCGCTCGCCGAGGTGGCGGCGCGCATCGGGCGCTTGGTGCCGCGCCGGGCCACGCGGATCGTGCTGGTCGACGAGGGCGCGGGCTTGGCCGAGCAGGCGGCCGAGAGCCTGCGGGCGCGCGGCTACCATGACCTGGCCTGCCTGGCCGGCGGCGCGCCGGCTTGGGGGGCGGCGGGCTACGAGCTCTTCCCCGGCACCTACACCATCAACAACGTCTTCGCGCTTCACGTGGAGCGGACCTGCGGCACGCCGCGCATCGGCGCCGAAGACTTGGCCGCCCGCCAAGCCTCGGGCGCGCCGCCCCTAGTGCTCGACAGCCGGCCCCTTCAGGAGTACCGGGACGGGACCATCCCGGGCGCCGTCGAGGTGCCGCTCGCCGAGCTGATCGAGCGGGTGCCCGATCTGCTCGGCGATCCGGCGCGGGAGATCGTGGTGACCTGCGGCGGCCGGGCGCGCGCCGTGCTGGGCGCCCAATCCCTGATCAACGCCGGTTTGGAGAACCCGGTGAGCGCGCTCTACTACGGCACCACGGGCTGGGACCTGGCCGGCTACGACCTGGCCCGGGGCAGCAGCGCGGTGGCCGCCCCACCCTCGCCTGCCGCTAAGGCCAAGGCGCAAGCGGGCGCCGCCGAGATCGCCGAGCGCTTCGGGGTCCAGGCGATCGGCCTCGACGGCCTGGACGCCTGGCTGGCCGCGCGCGAAATGCGCACCCTCTATCTGATCGACGTGCGCAGCGCCGAGGAGTTCCACGGCGGGCACCTCCCCGAGAGCCGCTGGGTGCCCGGCGGCGAGCTGGTGGGTCTCACCGAGGACCACATGGCAACGCGAGGCGCCCGGGTCTGCCTGCTCGACGACAGCGGCGCCCGGGCGAGCCTGACCGCCAGCTGGCTGATCCAAATGGGCTGGCCCGAGGTCGCCGTGCTCACGGGCGGGGTCAGCGCCTGGCAAGACGCCGGCCGGCCGCTCGCCACAAGCGCACCGCCGGCCGAGCCGCCCTGGTCACCGCCGGCGGAGGGCGACCGGGCCCAGCGCCACGCCGCCGCCCGCCAGACAATGGAGCAGCGCGAGGCCATGCTCGCGCAGCTGGCGCGCGACGGCACGCTGGGGTTCCCGAGTTCGGCGACAGACGAGAGTAGCCGCTGAGCCGTCCCCACGGCGGCGTTGCAGCGCTACAGAAAGACCCAGAGCTGGAGCCCGATCAATACCGCTAGCGCCGCGGCCGCAGGCAGCAATCTACCCTTGAGGATTGAGTTGTCTCTTACGCCGGATGAGCCAACTGCAGCTGTCGCAACGATCAGAGCAAGCACGACGCCCTGCACCCAAACCACTGGGGCCGGCAGCCCAACCTCTGGGCGCGGCACCAAATCCTCCATGTTCGGAGCAAGCAACAGACTGAGGATCAATCCGACACCAATGGATGCATTGTAGGATGCGATGCTGCGTCCAAGAAAGGCAGTCCTCTTGATCTCCTCGTCTCTCAAGTCCGTCAACTTCTCACAGAGTGCGTCCCAATGGAACCATTGCAGTTTGGCGAACTTAAAATGTCCAAAGATCACGAATGCCAAGAGCGCGCCGTATAGTGCTAGTAACACGTAGAACACGATTTGAAGTATGGTCATCTATCTTTCCAACTTGTTTTATTGATGGTTGAAAAACCTTTTGAGTGTAGCAAGGCACACGGGTTGTGTCGACCGGACAGGAAAGCTCGAGCCGAGGCCTAGCCGACCAAGCTTGGGCGGGAGGTGACAGGACCATATGATTGGGCGCTATCAACGTTACTGTCACAGTGGCTTGAGATCTTGCGCTAGATAGAGTGAGGGCATTCGTTTGAGATCGTTGTCAAAATTCAGACGTTTTTGTATGGGCCATAAACTCCTTAGCTCGACTGTCTCCTGCGTGGTTTTCCTTCTCATAATGTATTGGATCAAAAATCTTCTTACCTTCTATTTTAGTGAAGCTGGGTATTGGATAGCGTTAGTATTATTTTTTGTATTACTCTATGTGTATCTCAAATTTATTATGTGGTTTGCACAGATTAAACGAGATGACTAGTGAGCATCAGATTATGTGCATCATCTTACTGTCGGGTGGTTGGGATTGCGGTGACAGTGCCTTCACCTGAATTTTGGTCGTAAGGGTGGAGGCGTGAGCGAGCGCCACCCTGATCTGGAGGGGCCGAGCACACGCGCCATGCTGAGTGCTCGGCGGCGAGCTGGTCGGTCTAACCAAAGGTCACATGGCAACGCGAGGCGACCGGGTCTGTCTAGCCGACGACGCGAGCGCCCGGGCCGCGCGCCACGCCGCCGCGCGCCGGACCATGGAGCAGCGCGAAGCCATGCTCGCGCAGCTCGCGCGCGATGGCTCGCTGGGGTTTCTGGAGCTTGGCACTAGATAATCTTATGCTGATCTCTTCGGCCGGGACCGCAAACCGGGTGCCTTGCCCCGAGAGTGCTCTCCATAGGCGAACCTTCACCATATAGGCCAGATGTCCTCAAGCTCTGGGGCCGTTCGTGCGCACGAGTTACCATTCGTTCCTTTTTGCTTGGCACTAGGCCATCTCTTGCCTTGGTTGATTGCCTGTTTCTCAGCTGCCGGAGAGAGGATAGTCATGAAGACGATGCGCGGAACTCTGAGGTCGATTGGTGTGGTGTTTGGTTTAGGGATCTTCGCGATCCCGGTAATGGCCAATGCTGCTCTCATAAATATTGATTTTAGCGGTACCATCTCATCTGTTTCCGGCTTTTCGGCCGAGCCATTTCTTGGCGTGGGTGACAGTTACAGTGCTAACATAACATTCGATATTGATCCAACGGATGCAATTGGAAATGTTTCCGGTAGCGCGACCATCAATGGAACGACCTCAAGCATTACGGGATTTGTCAACGTCCCAATCAACAACAATGTCACTGGCAAAGTGCTTCGATTCTCGCTGGATCCGTTCGGCGAAGGCCCGGGAGATGGAAACACCAATGCCCAGTCAATTGGTTTTGGGTTCTTGGCCCCTAGCGTCCTCGATATTCCTTCTGTAAGCGCGTTCGAGCTGTTGACCAAACCTGATGTTACTGTCAGTAGAGTGAACATTGTGTTTGTGCGATCCTTCCCGGTCGGGAGGTTGTTCTCCAACAATTTAGACCACGGCGCCCAAGGATCGGTGACGGCGACTCCCAATTCACAGATCCCCGAACCCGCGAGCCTCGCCCTCTTCGCCATAGCCCTCGGCGGCCTGGGCTTTATGGCGCGGCGGCGGGTGGCCTAAGAACGAATCAGGGCCCAGTCGCAGCGGCACCCCGCGCGCATCTCCATGATGGGCGCATGCTTCTGGTCCGCTGCGTCCGAAGGGTCCTTAGAACAGTATGAAGTAGAGTGAACCCATCCTCGTGAAGGGGATCCGATTTGCGGGTCCGCCTCAACTCACGTGGAAGCGGCGGCGGTAGTCGCCGGGGCTCAGGCCCATGATCCTCTGGAACACCTTGCGGAAGGCGCCGGGGTCTTCGTAGCCGACCTGCCAGGCGATCTGTTGGAAGGGAATCGCCGAGAATTCCAGCAGCTCACGGGCCTTGCCGACCCGCAGCATCTGTAGGTAGGCGGTGGGCTTCATGCCGGTCGCCTTCTGGAAGCGCCGCAGAAAGGTGCGTTCGCTGAGGTTCGCCTGGGCGGCCATGGTGGCAACGGAATGGACCTGGTCGCAGTTGCTCTGCAGCCAGTGCTGGATGTTCAGGATGGCCGCATCGCCGTGTTGCAAGCGGGGCGCGAAACAGCTGTAGAAGCGCTGCTCGCGGCCGCTCGGGTCGACCAGGAAAAAGCGCGCCACCTCCAGCATGATGGCCGAGCCGACAAAGCGGTCGACCAGCCGCAATCCCAAGTTTGCCCAGGCCATGACCCCGCCGGCCGTGATGATATCGCCGTCTTCCACGATCAGCTTGTCGGTCTCCACGCGGACAGCCGGATAGCGCGCGGCGAAACTCTCCTCAAAGACCCAATGGGTGGTGGCCGGGCGTCCTGCCAGCAGCCCGGACTCCGCCAGCAGAAAGGCGCCGGCGCAAACCGAGCTTAGGACCGCGCCGGCGCGATGCTGTGACACCAGCCAGTCGAGCAGCAGCGGGTCAGGCGCTTCCGTCGCCCCGTCGGTCAAGCTTGGCGGGACGATCACCGCGGTCAGCTGTTCGACCGGTGCGGCAATTTGCTCGGAGACAAAGGCCATCTCCACATCCCGGCCGTCGGATGCCAGCTGCCAATGGCTGATCCGCAGCGGCGGCGGCGCTGCCACTGCCCCAGTCGCGGCCAGCTGCTGGGCCACCATGCCGTTGGCGCACAAGAACAGATCGGTCAAACCATGCACGGCAGCCAGCTGCGCGCCGGGGTAGTTCAGGATCGCGATGTCGGTCTGATCGGAATTCGCGGCCATTTGTCAGTTTTGCCACCAAAATTGACAGAAACGCCAGTTCCCATTCTGACCGACCGCGCCTAGCCTGTCCAGCGATCACGGAGATAACAAGCACTAAACAATCGTGAATAGAGCAAACCTTGGCACTCAATCGATCTCGATTGGCCGCCCTTTGCTCTGGAGCAATCACCCAAGACCATCGATCAAATGTACCAGCCACAGAGAAGGTACAAACAACTCTAGGGAGGAGACAAGATCGTGACACTTTCGCACCGCTACCGCAGACACCTCAGGGAGAGGGACAAAGCTATGCATTCACTGCGCGCTTTCGGCGGGTTTCTTAGGGAGTTCGTCTTTCGCAGCACGACAGGCAGCGTGAAGGGGATCGCCATCGCGCTTGTTGCCGTCTGCTTGACGCTTGGCGTTACCGCAAAGCCCGCGCACGCGCTCGTTGTTGAATGGGATGACGACGGCCAGGGCATGTCCGGCACCGATTCTTTCGGGCACAGCTGGACCTTTGATGAATTCAATGGAAGGGGAACCTGGGATTTTCCATTCTCAGGCGTCAACACTTGGGCCGGCCCCGATACGGTTACAGAAATCCACATAACCTTCGACCTACCGGACGGGGTCACCATAGACCAGGGCGAGTTCTTTGTAGGGAGTGATACCGGCGAGTGGGGCGGAGACGGAACGATCTCACCAGACGGAAAGACCGTGTGGTGGGTCGCCCCACCTGGGCTGGAGCTGGATCCGGGCGAGGATTTCTGGGCACAAGTGTTCTTCACCGGCGCCCTGCCGCAAGGCTTCGTTCCCTTCGCGGCCGAGTCCACCACGGACGGGACCATTCCCGAACCCTCGACCATTGCCCTCTTCGCCATCGCCCTCGGCGGCCTGGGCTTCATGACACGGCGGCGGCGGGTAGCTTAAGAACGGATCAAGGCCCAGTCGCAGTGGACCCCCGCGCGCATCTTCATGATGGGCGCAAGCTTCTGGTCCGCTGTGTTGAGCACTGCCTGGGCGATAAGGTGCCGCGCTAGCTCCTTGTACCTAGTCTCGGCAAAAACGACCATCCAACTGAGGTTTGGTATCAGCTTTGAGAGGCCTCTATGAGACCCTGAGCACCTCTAGGACATTTCTGGAGGCCTCTCCCCCAAACTAGACGAAGCGGAAAGAGCTTGGTAATGGTCAGCTGATCAAACCCCAAAAAGACAGAGACAGCGCCCATCTCATCGCTCTCCGAAGACATCGATTGGGGACCGCTCTTCGAGCATCCGCCTCGCTGCGCGGTCCGCCCGGCAGGCCGAGCGGATCGGCAAGCAATTGAGCGCGCCTGCGCCCTACTTGGTTCCAAGCACGGGTGTGAAGATGCCCGGGTCGTCACAGTCCCGCCCCAGGGGAAAGTAGTTCTCGTCGTAAGAGTTGATGCATCTGGCGAAGCCCGTGCCGGCCGTCGACAAACTGCCATCAAGTTGCGAGTTGAAGATGGTCAGGCTGCCTTCAGAGATATGCACCGCGCGTGGCGACGGATCGACAAAGAGACCTAAGGAGCCATGTATCATGGAGTTCAGTATCGTCACCTCGACCGGTCCGCTCAGCCGAACTCCTAAACCCTTGCTGGCCTGCGTGGTCAGGTTGCTTGCCCTAATTTTGCCACCCTGGCACGAAAACCATACAGCAATAACCTCAAGGCCCACAGTGCCTGTCTCGGCTTTGACGTTTGTCATTTCACCGCCGCAAGAGATATGAGACCCTAGAAATACACCGATGTTTCTACTTTTTGCTCCTAGGGCACGTAGGGAAACATTTGTCAGACGCCAGGACTGGGTTCGGCGTGTTTCGTTCGTCCCTATTGCGGCTGTATCAAGGAACTTCCCGTCCGGCGGCTCACGGCTTACGACCGTCAGGTCGCGGAGTTCACTGTTCGAGGCAAGAGTAACCACGCCGTGAAGGCCATTCGCGTAGCCCCAAATGTGTGTTTGGAGAGGACCGGCACCTCGCAAATGTACGTGATCTTTCATCACAACCCGTTCGTGAGCGCAATCGTAGACTCCAGGCTCCAGGTAGATGACGTAGTGTTCCGTTGTCCGGATGACGGTGATGCTGTCCAGTGCGGCCAACAGCTCCAGGCAATTGTCTTTGAGCGTCGGCCCGACGGGACTGACGACAATCGTGGTCATCAAGACCGCGTCGGGGGCTAGCTTGGCGAAGGTTACGGCGCCATTTTCGATGTTCTCGGTCTTGACCTCACCCGCGTCGAGGTCGGCCAGGGCAGCCGTGGGAGCGACCCCGACCGCCATGGTCAGGGCCGTAAAGAGGGCGCAAAGTCTCTTGGGATTCCTGTGGCGTAACATGACGAAATCTCCTTTTGTTGGATCTGGCCACCCGGCCAGAACGTTTGACCAATCACCGGGTCCGGCACGGATCGGGTGCACCGGTCGGTCGGAGTCCCGTAGTGCGATTCGCGCGACCGCGGCGGGATCTGTTGTCTGGACATCACACCAAACGTCTCCGTGGTTCATATGACGTTCGGCATGTTGGTCGGTGCCGTTAAAAGAACGTCTCCCAGCGGCTCGAATCAGCAGCGCTCGGCCGGCAGTTCCGTGAAATCGACGTTACAAATGCCTAGAGGCCCCGCCACGTAAGACGTCGCCGTGACCGCCCGGGCGCAGAACAATACCGATCCGACGCCGGCCCGATGACGCGACGAAAGGCTTGATCCGGCGGGCCAATTGAGGCATAGTTTACTTTAACGTTACAGTAAGTGCTCTAGCGCGCTTTCAAGACGGCGAGGCGACGATGACGGAAGCTGATACGGCAACGCTGGTGAAGGGGCGCCGCTCGGGCGGATCGCGGGGCCGCAAGAAGCAGGCGAGCCAGCCATCGGCGCCGCCGCGCCGGGAGAAGTCGCTGTCATTGACCGTGGTCAAGGAGCGCCAGGCCGAGGCGATCCACCGGGCGGTCTTGCGCATCCTCTGGGACGTCGGCCTGGTGGTCGACGACGAGCAGACCCGCAAGCTGCTGCTGGCCAACGGCTGCAACGAAAGCGACCAGGGCCGCATCTGCTATCCGGCCGAGCTGGTCGAGCGGGCGCTGGAGACCGTGCCCCAGAAAATCACCCTCTACGACCGGAATGGCGCGCTCACGGTCGACACCAGCGACCGGGTGCCGCACTTCTGCCCGGGCCACAACTGCGTCCAGGTGCTCGATTTCGAGACCGGCGAACACCGCCCTTGCACCCTGGCCGACGTGGAGAATGTCGCCAAGGTCTCCGAGCGCCTGCCCAACATCGACGCGCTGGCCTCGCTCGGCTATCCGGGCGACGTGCCGGTCGAGGAGGAGGCGGTGATCACGGTCAAGGCCTTGGCCGAGAACTCCCGCAAGCCGATCGTCTTTACCGGCCACGACGAGCACGAGGCCGAAGCGATTTGGACCTACTTGGCCGAGGTCGCCGGCGGCTGGGACGATTTGGCGGCCAAGCCCTACGGCCTGGACCTGATCGGCCCGACCTCGCCCTTGAAGCTCGGCACGGAGACCTGCCGGCGCCTTCAGTTCGCCGCCGAGCGCAGCCTGCCCGTCGTTTGCTACCCGGCGATCTTTCCCGGCATGGCCTGCCCGATCACCCTGGCCGGCGCGGTCGCCCAATCCTCGGCCGAATCGCTCGCCGGCGTGGTGATCAGCCAGCTGACCGCCCCGGGTGCGCCGGTCATGGCCGGCTCCTCGATCCTGCCCATGGACATGCGCCGGGCGGACCTCGCCTACGGCTCGCCGGAGTACGCCCTGGGCGGCCTCGGCTGCACGGACTATTTGAACCACATCGGCCTGCCTAGCTGGACCGGGGCCGGCTGCTCGGACTCCCACGACCTAAACCTCCAGGCTGCCGCCGAGGCCGGCTCCAACATGACCGTGGCGGCCATGGCGGGCACCGCCTTCGTGCACAATCTAGGCTTCCTCTCGGGCGGGCGCACCGGCTCGATCGAGATGCTGGTGCTGTGCGACGAGCTGGCCGGCATGGCGAGCAAGTTCGCCGCCGGCATCCCGGTCGACGAGGACACCATCGCCCTGGAGGTGATCAAGCGGGCGGCGGCCGAGAACGCCTTCATCAGCGACCCCCACACCTATGCCCGCTACGAGACCGAGATGTGGATCCCCGGCCTGTTCGAGCGCTCCGACCTGTCGATCTGGCTGGAAAGCGGCTCGACACCGATCCGCCAGCGCATCAAGGAGAAAGTTCATGAATTGCTGGCTTGACGGCCCGGCGGGGTCCGTGATGCCATCGCGGGCATGCCGCAGCGAGGCTGAAGCCCATCAAGAACAAGAAGCCAAAGAGAACGAGGAGGCGCGGACATGAAAGATTTTGAGATCCTCAAGCGACGCTTGAGAGACGGCACGATCGGCCGGCGGGACTTTCTCCAGGCCAGCACGGCGCTAGGCCTGGCGGCTCTGGCGGGCCCGGTCCTGGCCGGCCAGGCCGAAGCGGCCGAGCCTAACAAAGGCGGCCACCTGCGCCTGGGCACTGCCGAAGGCTCGACCAGCGACACGCTCGACCCGGCGCCCGACTCCAGCGCCTTCATCACCATGCTGTCCTCGACCTATCTGAGCCAGCTGACCGAGGTCGACGCCGACGGCAACCTCCAGCCCCAGCTCGCCGAGTCCTTCGAGGCCTCGGACGACGCCAAGCAGTGGGTCTTCAAGCTGAGGAAGGGCGTCGAGTTCCACGACGGCAAGCCGCTGGTTGCCGAAGACGTGGTGGCGACCATCAACCATCACCGGGGCGAGGACTCCAAGTCGTCGCTCAAGGCCTTCGCCAACCAGGTCGCCGACATCCGGGCCGACGGCGACCACCAGGTGATCATCGACCTGGTCGAAGGCAACGCCGACTTCCCCTTCGTGCTCTCCACCGGCGCCTTCTCGATCCTGCCCAGCAAGGACGGCCAGGCCCAAACCACCTCGGGCATCGGATCGGGCACCTACAAGCTGGACAACATCGAGCTTGGCGTGCGCGCCAACCTGACGCGCAACCCCAACGCCTTCAAGGACGACGTCGGGCACTTCGATTCCGCCGAAATCATCATCATCGCCGACGCCGCCGCCCGGCAGAACGCCCTGGTCTCCAACGAGGTCGACCTGATCGACAAGGTCGAGCTCAAGACCGCCCACCTGCTGGAGAAGAACCCCGGGGTCGAGGTGCTCGATTGCACCGGCACCCTGCACTACACCTTCCCCATGGACACCCGCCGGGCGCCGTTCGACGACAACAATGTGCGCATGGCCTTGAAGCATGCGATCGACCGCCAGGAGATCCTGGACAAGGTGCTGAAAGGCCACGGCGCGGTCGGCAACGACCACCCGATCTCGCCGGCCAACCGCTACTTCAACAGCGAGCTGCCGCCCCGGCCCTACGATCCGGACAAGGCCAAGCACTATCTGAAAAAGGCCGGCCTGGACAATCTGCAGGTCGAGCTGAGCGCTTCCGAGGCGATCTGGAACGGCGCGCTGGATGCGGTCGTGCTCTACCGGGAGCAGGCCGCCAAGGCGGGCATCGACATCGTCGCCAACCGGGTGCCCAACGACGGCTACTGGTCAAACGTCTGGATGAAGCACCCTTGGGCGGCCAGCTATTGGAGCGGCCGGCCGACCGAGGACTGGATGTTCTCCCAAGGCTATGCGGATGATTCCAGCTGGAACGAGACCTTCTGGAAGAACGACCGCTTCAACAGCCTGCTGCGTGCGGCGCGTGCCGAGCTCGACGACACCAAGCGCCGAGACATGTACTGGGAGATGCAGGCCCTGGTGCGCGACGACGGCGGCGCCCTGGTGCCGCTCTTCGCCAACCACGTCATGGCCTACAAAAAGGACCGGGTCGGCCCGACCCAGAAGGTCGCCTGCAACTGGAACCTGGACGGCTACAAGCTGATCGAGCGCTGGTCGAGCGCCTGATCCGAACGGCCGGCGCCCATGGGCCGGGAGAGCCAGTACAGCCGGGCGGTCGTGGACTCCATGGAGGAGATCTTCGGCAAGGGTTTCCTATCGCCCGGCGGGCCCGAGGAGATCGCGCGGATCTTCGATGGCCTGGATCTCACCGGCCTGCGGGTGCTGGATTGGGGCTGCGGCCTGGGCGGGGCGACCATGGCCCTAGCCCGCGACCTGGGCGCCGGTCAGGTGCTCGGCATCGACGTGGACGAAGGCAACCTGGCTCACGCCAAGGCCAACATCGATGCCGCGGGTCTGACCGAGCCCATCGCGCTGCAACTGGTCGAGCCGGGCCCCTTGCCCTTGGCGGACGGCGACTTCGACGTGGTCTTCACCCAGGCCGCGCTGTGCCACATCGACGACAAGGCGGCCGTGCTCAGCGAGTATCACCGTGTGCTGAAGCCGGGCGGCCGCCTGGTCGCCAGCGACTGGATGACCGGCCACGACGGTCCGCTCTCCAAGGCCTATCACCAGTGGGACGAGGTGCTGCGCCAGGAGGGCCTCATCTTCTTCTTCAAGAGCGTGGCGCACCACGAAAAGGCGTTGGCCGAAGCCGGCTTCACCGAGATCGCGATCACCGACAACAGCGCGCACACCGGGGCGCTGGCCCGGGATTTCTTGGACCATATCGAGGGCGCCGGCCAAACGACCTTGCTGGGCAGCCTGGGCGATGACGGTTACGAGCGTTTCCTGCTGCGCGCCAACGCTCGGATCGAGGCGCTCGACTCGGGCGACCTACGGCTTTGCCATCTGCGGGCGCGGACCTGATTAGAGTTGCCGGCCGATTTTCTCGTCGCCGAGGTTGATGCCCAGGCCGTTGATCAGGCGCACCCAGTAGGCGAAGCAAGCCGTCGCCTGGACCGCCTCGAGGATCTCCACGTCGCGGACGCCGGCGGCGCGCAGAGGGTCCAGATCGGCCCGGGTCATGTCCTGGGGGCGGAGCGCCAGCTTCTCGCCGAACTGGAGGAGGGCGGCGTGCTTTGGGGTGAAGAGGTCGCAAGCGAGATCGTGGCGGCGCAGGGCCGCCAGCATGGCCAGGCCCCGGGGCCGGTCGTCCATCAGCCGGAGGAAGTTCTCCCCATGGTTGGCAAGGGCATAGCCGCAGTCGGCCAGAAGCGCCACCTGGGTCGACAGGAGCTCAAGGAACCAGTCTTCGAGCGCGTTCTCCGGGTCGTGCAGCACCGCCCGGTAGTGCAGATCGGCCCAGCGCACCGGGCCGGGCCTGAGCGAGCAGGCTCGGTAGAGGTTGTGCACCCGGCCGTGAATCGCGGTCAGCTCGCCGTAGAGCTCGGCCAATTGCCCTTGGGCGGCCTCGGGGGCCACAGTCTCGATCCAGCAGGGCGCGGACGGCTTGGGCACTTCTTCGGTCATTTTGCGCGGATCCCTTTTCGGTCATTGAACGTGCGGCGAAAGGCTGGCTATTGTAGCCGCGAAAAGGGAAAAAGGCCCGACAAATGAAGGGGAGTTCGCCATGAACGTGACGGCACAGCCGGGCTTGCGGGAGATCGGCTATTACATGGTCGGCATCTCGAAGCTGCCGGGCTTCGATCGGGTGATCAAGCTCTCGTCCAACGAGTCGGCGCTCGGCGCCAGCCCCAAGGCCTTGGAGGCGGCGGCCCAGGCAATCGCCCATTCCCACCTCTATCCCGAGGTCGACACCGAGTGCCTGGAAGAAGCGATCGCCGCGCGCTTTTCCCTGGACGCCGGCCGCATGGCCTTCGGCCCCGGCTCGGACGAGCTTTTGACCCGCATCGTCAACGCCTATGCCGGGCCCGGCGACGAGGTGGTGCACTCCAAGAACGCCTACATGCAGTTCCCGATCTACGCCAAGCTGGCCGGCGCCACGCCGGTCGCCGCAGCCGACGAGGACCTCCACTACTCGGTCGACGCCCTGCTCGCCTGCGTCACCGAGCGCACCAAGATCGTCATCGTCGCCAACCCCGATAATCCCTCGGGCACCCACCTCTCGGGCGCCGAGCTGCGCCGGCTGCACGCCGGGCTGTCGCCCGGGACCCTGCTCTTGATCGACGCCGCCTATGAGGAGTACGCCCTGGAGGCCGATTACGAATCCGGCACCAAGCTGGTCGAGCAGTTCGACAACGTGGTGGTGACCCGAACCTTCTCGAAGATCTTCGGGCTCGCGGGCTTGCGCCTGGGATGGTGCTACGGCAGCCGGGAGATGGCCGATCTCCTGACCAAGATCGGCCCCTCCTTCCCGGTCAACGCCGCGGCTCAAGCAGCCGGCGTCGCGGCGATCGAGGACCGCGCCCATTTCGATCGGGTGCTGGCCCACAACGCAAAATGCATCAAGGACTTCTCCCAGGCGCTAAACGACATGGGCCTCAAGGCCTACCCGAGCCAGACCAACTTCGTGCTGGTCGCCTTTCCCGATGGGCTCGGCGTTTCGACCGAAGCGGTCGATGGGCACCTCAAGGCGAACGGCATCATCCCCCGGCGCTTCGCGGTGCCCGATTTCGCCGACAAGCTGCGCTTCACCATGGGATTGGAGTGGGAGATGGAGAAAACCGCCGAGGTGCTGGGCGATTTCCTGCGCCGATAGGAGGAACCGATGGACTCACAGCAAAGGGCCGGCGCGCTCAACCTGCTGACCAACTGCGCGGCGCTGAAGGCCGGCGAGACCGTGCTGCTGGTGCGCGAGGACCCGGCCTATGGCTACTTCGACGCCGCCGCGCCCGATGCGGTTGAGCAGACCGCCCGGGAGATCGGCGCCGAGGTCTTCTCGCTGACCACCCGGCGGATTGACGGGCCGGAACAAGTGCCCGCGCTGCTCAAGGCGGCCATGGAGACGGTCGATCACACGATCTTCTTCAACCGCATTGGCGACCAGATGCGCTTCAAGCCCCTGCCCGGCCCGGGCAGCAAGACGATCTGCTACGCGCTCGACGGAGAGACCCTGGGCCACGCCTTCTGCACAACGCACCACGGGCTCTACACGGAACTGCTGCGGCGCTTCCAGGAAGAGATCGACGAGACGACGCGCTGGCGCATCACCTGCCCGATGGGCACGGAGCTGGAGGGCGAGAGCGATCCGCCGCCGCCGGCCAAACGCGGCCAGGGGGACTTCACGCTCAACCTCTTTCCGGTCACCACCTTTCGGCCGATCCCCTGCGATCGTATGTCGGGCCAGGTGGTGCTCAAGCGCTGGGTCAACGGCACCAACACCCACCGCTACGAGCCCGAAGTGCTCCGCTTCGAGGGCGCGGTAACGGTTTTCATCGAGCAGGGCCGCATCCGCGACTTGGACGGCCCGCCAGAGGCGGTCGAGGCTCTGCGCCGCCACGGGCGGATGGTCGGCGAAAAGTTCGGCCAAGACCCCGGCCTCGTCCACTCCTGGCACGGCGGTATCAATCCCAAAACCGCCTACCCGGGCAAGGCCGTGGACGATCCGGTGCGCTGGGCCGGCGTGGTCTTCGCCAGCCCCCGCTACCTGCACTTCCACACCGCGGCCGACTACGCGCCCGGCGAGATCTCCTGGCACATCATCGACCCGACCGTGACGTTCGACGGCCAAGTTTATTGGCAAAACGGTCGCTTTTCGTACTTGGAGCGCCCCGAGGTCAAGGCCCTGACCGACGACTTCAAGGGCTCAAACGGGGCCTTCAAACCGATCGACGAGATCGGGCTTTGAGGTAACTAAGGCGTTTTAAACCCAAAAAACCAAACACCAACCAGTGGGATCACTGAGGACGCAGAGGGGCCACAGAGAACACCGAGGATCTGTGCACGACCTTTTGAATGGGTCAAAATGGCCCAGCTAACTCGGTTTTTCTCCGTGATCTCTGTGGCCCCTCTGCGTCCTCTGTGATCACACTGGTTGTTTTTTGCATTGGTGTTTGGGTTGTTGGGGCACATTGGTTTCTGCAGATTTCTCCACTTGGAGACTTCAGGGTAACATGTCCCCATAATTAATCAGGGCAGCTTCGCAGGCGACAGCGCTTCCTTGCCGAGAATCTTGTCGGCCGCTTTCTCGGCGATCATGATGGTCGGGCCGTTGAGGTTGGCGCTGATCACATTGGGCATGACCGAGGCATCGACCACGCGCAAGCCCTCGATGCCCTTGACCTTCAAGTCCGGGTCGACCACGCGGCCAATCGCGCAGGTGCAGCTCGGGTGGTACTCGGTCTCGGCGCAGTCCCGGATGAAATCGTCGAGCGCCTGGTCGCTGACCGCCTCGGCGCCCGGCCGCGCCTCCGTGGCGGTAAGATTCGCCAAAGGCCCTTGGGCGACGATCTCGCGGATTCGCGCGATGCCATCGCGGAACTCCGCCCGGTCGCGCTCGGTCGACAGGAAGTTGAAGCGGATCTCGGGCGCCGCCGTGGGATCGTCGGACGCCAGGCGCACCGTGCCCCGGCTCTCCTGGCGCAGCTGTGAGAGGTGCACCGTGTAGCCCTCGGCCAGCAGCATGCCCTGATCCGAGTCGGTGAACATCACCGGCGCCACGTGGATTTGCAGGTTGGAGCGGTTGACGCCGGGCGCGCCGCGAAACACGCCGCCGAGCTCGAAGATGCTCGAGGCGGCGATTCCGCCCCGGGTCAGAAACCACTCTATGCCGGCGGCGAACTGACGCAGCGGCGATTTGAGCCAGGCGATCGAAATGGGCTTGGTGGTGCGGTAGGTCAGCAGCACGTCGACGTGGTCCTGCAGGTTCGCGCCGACCTGGGGCTGGTCCAGCACGACGGGGATCCCGCGATCGCGCAAGTGATCGGCCGGCCCAACGCCAGAAAGCATCAGGAGCTGGGGCGAGTTGATCGCGCCGCCGCTCAAGATCACCTCGCGGCTTGCGCGGATCTGCCGCCCGTCCTTCAGGGCCACGCCGACCGCCCGGCCCTGCTCGATCAGCACCCGGGCCACGTGGGTGTCGGTCATCAGGGTCAGATTGGGGCGCGCCAGGACCGGCAAAAGATAAGCGACCGCGGCGCTGCAGCGCTTGCCCTTCTTCTTGGTGCATTGCAGGCGTGCGAAGCCTTCCGCCTGGGCGCCGTTGAGGTCCTCGGAGATCGGGTGTCCAGCCCTGTCGGCCGCGGCCAGAAAGCCGTCGAAGATCGCGCTTTCCAGCCCCCCGGTTTCGACCGACAGGGGCCCCTTGTCGCCCCGGTAGCTATTGGCCCCGGTGTCGCTGGTCTCCGAGCGCCGGAAGTAAGGCAGACAGTCCCGGTAGCTCCAGCCTTCGGCGCCGACGTCGCGCCAGCCGTCATAGTCGTCCGGGTGGCCGCGCAGGTAGACCATGGAGTTGATCGCCGAAGAGCCGCCGATCACCTTGCCCCGGGGCACCGGGATGCGCCGGCCGGCCATCAGAGCCTCGGGTTCGCTCTGGTAGTTCCAGTTGATGCGCGGATCCTTGTAGGCCTTGTAAACGCCGGCCGGCATGGTGGAGTAGAGCCCCGGGCGGCGCGAGCCGGCTTCGATCACCAGCACCTTCAAGGCCGGATCGGCGCTCAGGCGGTTGGCCAGGACGCAACCGGCCGAGCCGGCGCCGACGATGATGACGTCGTATTCGCTCATGGACGGGCCGGCTCCATTCCACACGCGGCAAGGAAAAGCGCTCGCCGGCGAGTATCGTGGAGCGGCCCGTCAATGGCAACGGCACGCTCAGTCGGGGATCTTGACGGTCGCGTCCTCGAACAGGATCAAGTCGCCGGCCGGCGGCATCTGGGAGATCGCCGGCAGGTTGACCGCCTCGATCAGCGGCGGCACGTCGGCCAGAGTGAAGGGCGGGATCACGCCGCGCGGCACCGTGCGCACCACCTGGCTCGGCGGCAGGGGCGTGCCGTGCTTGAGGTGATCGTACATCAGGTCCAATCCCTGGAAGAGATAGTGATGGAGCGGGATGAACTTGTCGGAGAACAGCGGCGTATTGAACAGCACGTCCAGGATGGTCAGCGCGTCCAGATGGTGGGCATTTAAGACCTCGTAGTAGCGCAGATGGCTCGCCTCGCCCTCGACCAGCTTGTTGAGGCCAAAGTAGGGCCGGGAGGAGTGGTTGGGCGGCAGGATCGCATCCGCCCGACCGGTCACGAAGATCGCCGGCCGACCGCCCAGGTCGCCACTCGCGCGGACTCGCGAAATGCTCCGGGCGATCCTGCGCGCGGCGGCCTTGTCACGGCCCTTCAACTTGGCGCCGGTCACCGGGTCGCGACCGGTCGCTAGGCCACGCAGGCAGAGCGAGCCGTCCAGGTTCAGGTCGGCCAGGCCGCTCGATGGCGAGATCGACTGGGCGTCCAGCCTGGGGCCGCCCAGGGAGTCGTGGTTGATGATGTTGACGCCGGCCGACGGCGGAATGCCGTTGCTGGTGCCGAAGAGGCCGGCTTCCGCCGCGGCGTCCAAGGCGATCGGCGTGCCGGCGCCATCGGTTGCGCCGAAGCTGTAGCCGCAGAGGTTGTCCAGCACGCTGGCCCGGGCGTAGGCGTTGGCGTAGGTCACGGCGACACCCTGGACCGCCGAGATGCCGTAGTTCGAGGGCTGGGTGACGTTCTGCTCGGGCAGGAAGCCGTATGACTGGATGATCGCCTGGGCTTCCGTCGCCTGGTCGTCCAACGTGGCGCCGCTCAAGAGTCCCTTGTCGGCCAAGGCCTGGCAGCGCAGGGCGCTGCCCCCGGTGTTGAAGGGCGCGAGCGCGTTCTCCGGCGCCAGATTGGCGCAACCCTGATAGAGGTGCAGCACCGTGGTATAGTCGTAAAGGCTGAGGCTGTGGCCGAAGAAGGGCGCACCCGACCCCTGCTGGATCGCAAAAGCGCCACCCGGCGCGGGGTTGACGTTGGGCTCGGAAACCGCGACGCCGTCGATCCAGCCGGCCTTGTCCTGCTCGGCCGCGCGCACCGCTGCGCCGCCGCCGTTGGAAACGCTTGAGGCGATCACGATCGTGGTTTTGGGCTTCACCTTCCCGGCGCAGTCAAGCTCGCCGTCGTCGCAGAGCGCATTGATCTGGGCGAAGGTGAATTGAATCGCGCGCAGCACACTAAGGCCCCAATGGGCTTCGGGATTGCGTTGGGAGTGGGCGTGCTTGTAGGCAAAGCGATTGGGCGTCGCCGCATCGAAAGCCTGCCGTTTCTTCTCATTGACCTTGGCGGTGAAGTGAGAGGCCTTGCCGGCCTCCTCCGCGTCGACCCGCTCGCCGGTGATCAGCGACACGCTGTTGGTCGCCATGTTGTGGGCGCCGGTGCCCGTGCCCTTATCGGTATAGGCGACCGCGCAACCGCGCCTGAGGCCCCACTCGGCCGAGGTGCCGATCGCGCCGTAGACGCCGCGAGAGCCCGACGAGGCCGCGGTCACCATGCAGGCGTCGTGGGGATCGAAGCTGTCGGGCACCTGGGCCATGAGGGTGTGATTGGACTTGCCCGAGCCGACGCGGGCAAAGGCGATGCACTCCCAGCCCGGCACCAGGCCCTCGCCGCCGGTGTCGTTGCCGTCGGCGTCGATGTTGGGCCCAAAGAGCGTGCCGTAGCCGCCGCCCGGATCGACCGGAACCAGAGCCCGGTAGTTGTTGTAGATCGCCAGGCGGCGCAGCTCGGCGGCCGTCGGGTTCGTGGGATCGACGGCGGCCGGCGCCGCGCCGAGCAGGCCGCTCGCGCCCAAACCGCCGGTCAGAAGATCGTCGGTCACGCCGTCGTAGTAGGTGCAGGCGACCTCGCCCTTGATGAAGCTAGGTTGCCCGGCCACCGCCGCAAGCGGCAGCAAGGCCAGGCCGAGCATGCCGATGGAGAGTGCGCGTAGGGTCATGGTGTTCGCCTCCTTCTTGTTGTTGAGCATTTCTCAGGCCGCGCCGGCCTCGACGAAGGCCTGAGCCTCCTCCTTGGTCTCGAAGATATGGGGCGCCAGGCTGCGGGTCAGCGCCCGGCCCAGCTTGATGCGCATGAAGGCGCTGGTGGTGTAGCGGGAGACCTTCGCGTAGTAGCGCTGCTCCATCTCCCGGGCCATGTCGGCGTAAGGCGCCAGCAGCGCCTCGTCGATCTGAAAGGCATCGTAATTGACCACCGCGGCAACCTTGCGGCCGATCTCCCGGCAGCGCGCCTCGACCGCCTCTTGAATCGCGGCGATGTCCTCGGGCCGGCGTAGATGCAGGCCCTCGAAGTTGAGGAAGAGCGCGTTGCGCGCCGGGTCGTAGGCGATGCGCTCGGCCAGATCCAGATCGAGCAGCAAGGCTTTCAGGTCCATGGGCTCGTCCCGAAAAAGGCGGGAGTCCATCTTGCGGGGTGCACGCAAGATCGGCCGAAAGGCCGTGTTGGCGAGAATGTCCCGCTCCAGGTCCACGCCGGGCGCGATCTCGATCAGCTCCAGGCCATCTGGCGTCAGCCGGAAGACACAGCGCTCGGTGACGTAAAGCACCGGGCAGGCGGCGGCCGCCGCCCGGGCGCCGGAGAAGGTGATCTGCTCGACCGCTTCGATGAATTTTTGGGCCCGGCCTTCCTGGAGAATTCGGAGCCGGCCCTCCGTAACCGCCACCGAGAGGCCGCCCGCCGTGAAGGTGCCGGCGAAAACCAAGCGCCGGGCGTTCTGGCTGATGTTGATGAAGCCGCCAGCGCCGGCCAGCTTGGCGCCGAAGCGGCTGACGTTAACGTTGCCCGCGCCGTCGGCTTCCGCCATTCCGAGGCAGGCGAGATCCAGCCCGCCGCCGTCGTAGAAATCGAACTGCTGGCTTTGGGCGATGATTGCATCGGTGTTGACCGCCGCCCCGAAGTCCAGGCCGCTGGCCGGCACGCCGCCGACGATGCCTGCCTCGGCGGTCAGCGTGATGTGGTCGAGCAGGCGCTCCTCGGCGGCCACCGCGGCAACCCCCTCGGGCATGCCGATGCCCAGATTGACCACGCCGCCGGGCGGCAGCTCGAAGGCGCAGCGCCGGGCGATCACCTTGCGGGCATCCAGCGCCATGGGCGCCAGGCTCTCAAGCGGGACACTCACCTCGCCTGAGAAGGCCGGCGAGTAGCCGGTCGCGTAGGTCTGCCGGTGATTCTCGTCGCGTGCCACCACCACGCCGTCGACCAGGGCGCCCGGCACCACGACCAGGCGCGGGTCGAGCGAGCCGGGGCGCGCGATGCGCTCGACCTGGGCGACCACCACGCCACCGCTGTTCTTGGCCGCCATGGCCATGGCCAGGTTGTCCAAAATCAGCGCCTCGCGCTCCATGGTGATGTTGCCGGCGGAATCCGCCGTGGTGCCGCGCAAGAATGCCACGTCGATCGGAAAGGCCTTGTAGAACAGAGCCTCTTGGCCAGCGACCTCGATCAGCTCGACGAGATCTTCAGTGGTCGCCGCGCCGATCCGCCCGCCCTCCAGACGCGGATCGACGAAGGTGCCGAGCCCCACATGGGTGATCGTACCCGGCTTGCCGGCGGCGATGTCGCGAAAGAGGTGAGACAGGCAGCCTTGGGGCAGGTTGTAGGCCTCGATCTTGCCCTCGAGCGCCAGGCGCCCGACCTTGGGGATCAGACCCCAGTGGCCGCCGACCACCCGTTTGAGCAAACCGTCGTGGCCCAGGCGGTTGAGGCCGCGCGTCTTGCCGTCGCCTTGGCCGGCGGCGAACACCAGGGTCAGATTGCGCGGCTGACCGCTTTCCAGGAAACGCTGTTCCAGACCGACCAGCAGCTCGTCGGGCGTGCCAATGCCGACGAAGCCCGAGGTGCAGAGGGTGTCGCCGTCGCGCACCAGGGCGGCGGCATCCTCCAGGCTGACCAGCTTGTCGCGCATTCTAAGGCTTGCCCCCGAACTGGCGCTGTAGATTGTCGAGCGCGCTTTGGGTCAAGCGCTGCAGAGTCTGGACCGCCTGCAGCTCGCCGCGGGCGCCGGTTTCGAAGCTGCTCTGCCAGGCGACGCTCGCGGTGCCGTCGCCCTTGTCGATGACCCGCACCTCGACCGTGCAGTTGGCGACCGGCAGGGGGCTGTCGACGATGGCATAGCGGTAGATCCGCTCGCGCTCGGTGATCTGCTCCAGACGCTCGACCAGACGCCCCATGCCCTGCAGCTCGACCTGGCGACTGAAGCCCTTGATCGCCCGCCACAGCAATTCGGGCGAGGCGGCGATGTCGGAGGTGAGAACGATCTTGGGCAAGAGCCGGCTCCTCAATTGGCGTAAGCGACGCTCGGCAGCCAAGTCACCAGGTCCTCCCAGAGGAACACCAGGGTCAGGCCCGAGAGCTGCAGCAGGATGAAGGGCACGACGCCCCGGTAGATGTGCGCGACCGTGACCTCCTTGGGAGCGACGCCTTTCAGGTAGAAGAGCGCGAAGCCGACCGGCGGGGTCAGGAAGGAGGTCTGAAGGCAGACCGCGAAGAGCACGGTGAACCAGACCAGGTCGAAGCCCATGCCGGCGATCACCGGTCCAACCAGAGGCAGCACGATCAGCGTGATCTCGATCCAGTCCAGAAAGAAGCCGAGCAGGAAGGTGAAGAACAGCACCGCGATCACCACGCCGCTCGGCCCGAAGGGCAGGGAATGCAATGCGTTTTCGATCAGCTCGTCGCCGCCCAGGCCCCGGAACACCAGGGAGAAGGCAGTGGCGCCCAGGAAGATCGCGAAGATGAAGGCGGTCGTCTTGGTGGTCTGCTCGCAGACCTCGCGGAACACTTCCCAACTGAGCTTGCGGTTGGCCCAGGCCAAGAGGATCGCCCCGAAGGCGCCGACGCCCGAGGCCTCGGTCGGGGTCGCCAGACCCAGGAAGATCGTCCCCAGCACCGCCAGGATCAGCCCGGCCGGCGGCAGCACCGCCCATAGCACGCTCAAGACCACCGCCGGGGTGACCGGCTCTGCCCGCTCGGGCGGGGGCGCGGCATCGGGCACCAGGTTGGCATAGGTCAGCATGTAGATGATGTAGATCGCGCCCAGTAGCACGCCGGGAATGAGCGCGCCCAGGAACAGGTCGCCAACCGACATGGCCAGGCGGTCGGCCATCAGCACCAACATGATCGAGGGCGGGATCAGAATGCCGAGCGTGCCGACCGAGCAGACCGTGCCGGCCGCAAATGCGGGGCTGTAGCGGTTTTGCATCATGACCGGCAGGCCGAGCAAAGAGAGCAGCACGACCGAGGCGCCGATGATGCCGGTCGAGGCCGCCAGCAGAATGCCGATCAGCGCCACCGTGACCGCCAAGCCGCCGCGCACCCGGCCGAACAGCTTGACGAAGTTGGTCATCAGCTGGGCCGCGATGCCTGAGCGGTCGAGCATCAAGCCCATGAAGACGAACATGGGCAGGGCGACCAGGACCCAGTTCTTCATGACGTCCCAGATGCGGTCGACCACGGCCGAGGTGTAGGCCCAGTCAATGGTGTAGAAGGAATCGGCCATTAGCTCGCTGTAGACGCTGGCCCACCAGCCGATCGCGGTGAAGATGACCGCGAGCCCGCCGAGCACCCAGGCGACCGGAAAACCGGTAAAGAGCAGCCCGATGAAGCTGGCGAACATGAGGACACAGAGGATCTCGTTGAATTCCATGGCGCTTAGCTCCTTCTGGCGCGCGGCCGGGGCCAGCCGAACAGCAGCGCGGTGACGCGGCTGAGGCGGGCGAGCGCGGCCAGGGCCAAGAGCGCGAAGCCGAGTGGCAGCATCGCCTTGATGGCCCAGCGCGCCGGCAGGCCGCCGGGCGATTCGGAGACCTCGTTGATCGAGGCCGAGTAAACGACGAAGGGCACGGCGTACCAGAGGACCAGCACCAGGAAGGGTGTCAGGAAGACGAGAATGCCGAATAGCTCGACCCAAGCCTTGGTCTTGAGGCTGAAGCGCTCGTAGAGCACGTCGACCCGCACGTGGTCGTCGGACTCCAGGCAGTAGGCGAGCCCGAGCAGGAAGCCCACGGCATAGATGTGCCACTGGATCTCCTCGAACTCGATGCGCCCCTCGCCCAGCAGATAGCGCATAGTGACGTTGAGCACGATGACCGCCACCAAGAGCAGCCAGATCCAGGAGATCGACCCGCCGATCCAACGGATCAAGCGGTCGACCCCCTGAGAAAACGCGGTGCGCGGCAGCTCGGCGTGGTGGATCAGCTCATGGATCAGGTCGTGCTCCTCCACAGCCGCGGTGGGATCGAGGTCTGCGGGAGGATGGTTATGGATGTCCTGGCTCATGGTGTCTCTCCACACTGTTGGGGGCCGAGCTGCCGCGGACGGCCGCTTAGAAGTTGCGCGGCAGGTACGCCAGGCTCTTCCAGTACTTGTAGTTTTCGGCAAAGGCCTCCTGGGACTCGTAGACCTTCCGGAACAGCGGATCGGCCGCGGCTTCCTCCTCCATCACCTCCTTGGCGATGGTCTGGAGCTCGCGCAGCATCTCCTCGGGCAGGCGCTGGGCGCTGACGCCGTTATCGGCAAAGCCCTTGATGATCTCGCCCTGGATTGCCTCGCCGTGGGCCAGGTTGCGCATCACGCCGGCGGTGCAGGCGAGATCGATCAGCGCCTTGTTGGCGCCGTCCAGGCCGTCCCAGATCTCCTTGTTCACCACCAGGTGGAACGAGGTGTATGTCTGATGCCAGCCGGGGAAGTAGTTGATCTTGACGATCTTGTTGAAGCCGAGCTTCTGATCGATCGCCGGCATGGAGAACTCGGTGGCGTCGATCGCGCCCTTCTCCAGCGCTTGGAAGATCTCGCCGCCGGGCAGCAGGGTGACGGACGCGCCGGCCTTCTGCATGACCTTGCCGCCAAGCCCGGCGAAGCGGATCTTGAGGCCCTTGACGTCGTCCAGCGAGGTGATCTCCTCGCGGAACCAGCCGGCGGTCTCCGGCCCGATGATGCCGCACAGGACCGGGTGCACGCCATGGGCGGCGTAGACCTCCTCGCCCAGATCCTTGCCGCCGCCCTCGTACCACCAGGCGGCGAACTCCCAGGGCTCCATGCCGAAGGGCCGGGCGGCGAACAGGGGCGCCGAGGGGATCTTGCCCTGGTCGTAGCCGACCCAGGTGTAGCCGGCCGGCACCTTCTTGTCCTTGACCGCGTCGGTGATCGAGAAGGGCGGCACCAGCTTGCCTGGCTCGAAGACCTTGAACTGGACCGTGCCGCCCGACGCGTTCTTGAGGGCATCGGACACGAAGAGGATGTTGTCGCCGAGCGCCGGCAGGTTGGTGCCGAAGGCGACTGGCACCTTCCAGCGCACCTTGTCGGTGGCTTCGGCAAGGCCCGCGCCGAGACCCAAAAGGGCGACCGCGCCCAGGACGGCGGCCAAGGGGCGGGCCCGCCGGGCAATCTTATCTTGTCTGTGCAGCGTCATCTTTCTGCTTCCTTGTGCTTGAGGATTGAAATGGCGAAAGGCCCGACGGGCGCGCGGCCCGGCCGGGATGCGGGAAGGACTCGGGGAATGAGCTTGGGCAGTCAGGCCCATGGCACAGCGCCTCCCTTGCTTTGCGCTTGGTCTTCTCGGCCCGGGCGTCTTTGGCGCCCTTTGCGGCCACTTGCCTGTTTTCTTTGCAAGAACCGTGCCAAGTCGCGGACAAGCCGCTTATGCTTTTGAAATTATTTGAAAATTTTCAGTCTTGGCGAAACCCGCGCCGTTTTCGGAATCTGTCCGAATTTCGGACAGACCGAGGCCGGAATAGCCTTAACGGTTTGATAAGATTTAACTTTGAGGAATTGTCCGAAATACGGACAGTTTATGTCTGAATCTCGGACAACTGGTACTCTTCGAGCTTCTCATAAAGGGTCGAGCGGGCGATGCCCAGGGCACGGGCGGCCTGGCTCTTCTTGCCGCCGCTGGCGCGCAGGGCGTCCAGGATCGCGTCGCGCTCCAGGTCGGCGACCCGCTCGGGCAGGGTCGTACCGCTGGCGGCGGGCCGGGGCGCAGGGCTCTGGCCGGCCTCGGGCAGGAGGCGCAGCACGTCGTCCCGGCCGATCGCGGCACCGTCGTGCAGCAGGCACGCCTGCTCCAAGATGTTGCGCAGCTCGCGCACGTTGCCGGGCCAGGGATAGGCCTCGAGCAGCGTCAGGGCCTCGGGTGCGAGCTCCCGGGTGTGGCTGCCGTGGGCGGCGCAGATCCGATCGAGCAGGAATTCGGCGAGCGGCCGGATGTCGCTGGACCGCTCGCGCAAGGGCGGGATTGTGATCGGCAGCACGTTGAGCCGGTAGTAGAGGTCCTTGCGGAAGGCGCCCCGAGCGATCTTGTCGGGGAGGTCTTGGGAAGTCGCCGCGATCACCCGCACGTCGATCCGGCGCGGCTCGTTGGCGCCCAGCGGCTCGAGCACCTGCTCCTCGAGCACCCGGAGCAGCTTGGCCTGGAGCTGGCCGGGCAGGTCGCCGATCTCGTCCAGGAACAGGGTGCCGCTCGTGGCGATCTCGAATTTGCCCTTGCGGCCCCGTCGCTCGGCACCGGTGTAGGCGCCGGGCGCCACGCCGAAGAACTCCGATTCCAGCAAGGTTTCCGGTACGGCGGCCATGTTGACCGCGACGAAGGGCCGGGTCGCCCGGTCCGAGGCGGCGTGGATCGACTGGGCCAAGAGCTCCTTGCCGGTGCCGGTCTCGCCGAGCAGCAGCACCGGGCTCGCGGTTTGCGCCAAGCGCCGGGCCTGCTGCTTGATCTCGCCCATGGCGCGGCTGGTGCCGACGATGCTGGCGATCGAATAGCGGGTGCGGCGCTCGGCGGCGAGCGCGGCCTCGGCGCTCGAAAGCTGGCTCGAGAGCCGTTCGAACTTGGAGATCATCGGCTTCAGGTAATCCAGGCTGTCGTAGAGCACAAAGCCGATCGCGCCTATCACATCGCCCGCCTCGCCGTGCAGGGGCAGGCGGCTGACCACGAAGTGGCGCTGGCCGAACTGCATGATGTCGACCGGCACCGGCTTGCCGGTCTCGACCACCCGGCGCATCAGGCTTTCGGGGATGATCTCCTCGATGTCCCGGCCGAGCACCGCGTCGCCGTTTTCGATGCCGAGCAGGGCCCGGTACTTCTCGTTGATCCAGACGATGCGCGCGTTGCGGTCGACCGAGACGGCGCCGTCGCACATCTCCTCGAAGATCTGGAACAGGCTGTCGACGGCGCGCGCCTGAACCTCCGGGCGGGGCTCGATGTTGGTCATGGGGGGTCGAGGGTAGCACCGATCGCGAGGGCGGTCACGCCAGCAGGCTACTTGGTTTCCGGAGCTTTAGCCGGCGTGTCCGAGGCACGATTGAAAGCGGACATATCAGCAGTGATCGCGACGCGATGGCTCTGAGCCAAGAGGAGATAACAGCCGCTTCTCGCTTGACTTCCTCAAACCAAATGAGACCATTTGTTAGAGATAGGATGTTCGTCTATTCGCGTGTCAAGCAGCACGAGATGAACAAGTTCCAAGCAAGAATTGTCGACCGTCCCATCTCGATTGAACAGCTGGGGTTTAGTCCCGACCCTGGCTCCCTCTACTGAGGAGGGGTACTTTTGGTCCGCAATTCAAACAACGTGAACGTATGGCGGACCGAGACATGACTGACATCGGATTGGCCCTCGGTGGAGGCGGCGCTAAGGGGCTGGCCCATATCTGCATGCTTGAGGTGATCGATGAGTTCGGAATTGAACCGAGCCGCATCGTCGGCACAAGCATCGGTGCAATCGTCGGTGTGCTCTATGCATCGGGTATGAGCGCAAGGACATTGCGGGAGGAGGTGCAGAGCGTTTCACACTCGGAAAAGAACAACTTCGCTGAGAACCTCGAAAACATCTTCAACTGGTTACAGCTCGTGGAAGTTAACTGGAAGGGCGGTAGCTTGTTGAAGGTCGACGCATTTCTCGATGATTTGATGGAACATGTGAAAATCAGCAACTTCGAGGAGCTGCGTATGCCGCTCAAAGTGGTTGCGGCGGACTTCTGGAATCGCAACGAGGTAGTAATCGATTCCGGCGACATCCGAACGGCAGTACACGCGAGCATGGCACTGCCGGGAGTCTTCGAACCCGCCATCGTCGACGGAAGGGTTCTGGTCGATGGGGGAGTAACCAATCCCGTTCCTTACGATCTGATCATGGACGAGTGCGACGTCACAATCGCGATCGACGTAATGGGGAACAGAACGGAGAGTGCAGGTCTGGTTCCTTCGCTCTCGGAGTCGGTGTTCAACACGTTTCAGATCATGCAGAAATCCATCCTACGCCATAAGATCGCAGCGCGGCCGCCGGACATCTACGTTTGCCCTGAGATTGTAGACATTCTGATGCTCGAGTTCCACGAGGCGGAGAAGATCTTTGCACAGGCTGGGGCGGCAGCTGACCAACTGCGGAGAGAGCTCGAAGGGCGCCTCCTAGGGGCGAATCGCGCTGTTTGAAAGTCACTCCCAACAACCTCGTTTCGTCAATCTCTCTACCGAACACAGCGAGCGATTGAATTGTTTCTCCTAGATTTCGAAAGCGGCTGGGTTTGGTTGGTTCTCTCCGCGCTCGCTGTACTGCTTTCTATCGTCTGCGCAGGCCATGCCCTGCTGTGGAAGCGGGACCCACGCGCCGCGCTCGGCTGGATCGCTGTCTGTCTGCTGCTGCCGGGTCTCGGCGCGCTACTGTATTTGCTATTTGGCGTGAATCGCATCAAGGCGAAGGCGCGGCATCTCCGAAGACAGTGGTCCATGCCGGACAACAGCGACCTGGACGATCCAGTCTTAACCGCTGACTGGCCATCAGAACACTTCGGGTTCACCCGGCTTTCGCGCAAGGTGACCCGGCGGCGATTCGTGCAGGGAAATCGGATCGAGCTGCTGGTCAACGGCGAGGAAGCATACCCTGCCATGCTCGAGGAAATCAGCGGCGCAAGCGAATCCGTCGGATTGTGTACGTACATCTTCGATAGCGATCGGGTGGGTCTCCAGTTCGTCGACGCCCTTGCCGACGCCATGGCGCGGGGCGTGGACGTAAAGGTGCTCGTCGACGGTGTGGGCGAGATGTACTCCCGACCTCGCATCTCCGGTTTGTTGAAGAAGAAGGGCATATCAACCGCGAGATTCCTGCCCTGGGATCGCTGGCCGCGGATCCACCATTTGAATCTGAGAAATCACCGCAAGATTCTCGTCGTAGACGGCAAACTCGCATTCACAGGAGGGATGAACATCGGCGTTCGGCACCTAGCCGACGCGCACGACAACCCCGAGAAAGCGCTCGACGTCCACTTCAAGGTCCGTGGGCCGGTCGTTGCTGACGTCGAGCAGGCGTTCCTGGAAGACTGGTCCTTCGCCACGGGCGTCAACCACCTGCGAGCGGTACCCTTGGAGTTGCCGTGGGCGGGAGATCTTTGGTCCCGGGTGATCATCGACGGGCCTAACGAGGACTTCGAGAAGCTGCGATGGATGTACATGGGCGCAATCAATGCTGCGAGGGAGAGCGTGCGTGTGATGACGCCCTACTTTGTGCCGGACCGCGAGCTCGTGGCCAGCCTGAGCGCCGCCGCAATGCGCGGCGTGAGCGTGAAAATCGTCCTACCAGAGAAGAGCAACATTCCCTTCGTGAGATGGGCGACCGACGCGATGCTCTGGCAGGTTCTCGAACACGGCGTGCAGGTTTACCGTCAACCCCCGCCGTTCACGCATTCCAAGCTCTTCGTTGTTGATGATTGCTATGCGATCGTGGGATCGGGCAACTTCGACGCTAGGAGCTTGCGCCTCAACTTCGAGTTCAACCTGGAAGTATACGGCGAGGATTTCGTTTCCGTGCTTTCGCAGCATGTCGACCAAGCCAAGGCCCGCTCAGCCCTGGTCACGCTTTCTGAAATGGACGGGCGCCCTTTGGCCATCAAGCTTCGTGACGGCTTCGCGCGTTTGTTTGCGCCCTACTTGTAGTACTGCATCTCGGCTTGGGCCCGACGGCGAGTTTCGGTAGCTGCAGTGGTCGACCGGACAGTACAGAGCACCGCTAGGCTGCAAAGCTGTTCCATGCGCCGCCAAGTAACAAGTTGCGATCGATCTGAGGGGGAGGGTGCGACCTAGTCATCGTCTCGTTCCAGCGAGGCGGTGGCTCGGCCTTTTGCCTGTGGCAGTAGGTCGGCGGCACGATCGATTTTGGAGAGTTCAGGCTTCCCAAATAGGAATTGCCATCAATGCCCGATATCCGCTACCGGACAACTAAGGTCAGCACTCAGTAGTACCAAAGCCGTCGAATGACAGTATTGAGCCCCTTCAATGAATCTACTCCCCCGAAGGTCCGGATAGGGTCAGAAATGCCCTTCCAGAAAGTGCCGCCGAACAGTCCGCTCCATGGATGGAAGCAGACAGAAGATGCGCGCGTTGCGGTCAGCCGAGACGGCGCCGCCCTTCATCTCCTCGAAGATCTGGAACAGGCTGTCGACGGCGCGCGCCTGAACCTCCGGGCGCGGCTCGATGTTAGTCATGGGGGGTCGAGGGTAGCCCCGATCGCGAGGGCGGTCACGCCGGGGGGCTAGTTGGTTTCCGGAGCTTTGGCCCCTGTGTCCGAGGCACGATCGAAAGCGGACTTACCAGCGATGATCGCGAAGCGACGGCCTGGTGAGGGGGCGATAGGGGAACACTGCCTCGAAAATCATAGTGAGGCTTGGGGTCACCTTGACTCCTTTGTTTCGATCTTTCACTGTCTCAATGTTGGCAATCTGAGTGGGGGCGCTTTGTAGAGATTTCTCGGTGCTTTAGTTCTTTTGTTGATGTTGATTCTCCCTGAGTATGGGTTCGGCACCGACGGGCCGCTAGGGGGAATCAGATACAGTGAATCTTGCTCTTCTTGCCTCGGGCCAGCCGGAAAAGGCGTTGCCAGTTATCCAACGATTTCTGGCAAGGAAGAGTGATACACGGCGGCCTAGTTGAAAGCCTGCAGAGAAGGTATTTGGCAAGGCACAAACTCATCTCTGATGATTGTGATAGCGAAGCCATGGAGAGATGAGAAAATCGAGAATTCGGCCGGGTGTTTGGATGATACTGAACACGCGGTTCAATCGGGAGGAAAACATGAAGATAGTATCAAGTAGCGTCTTTTCGGGAGTCATGGCTGGTGCCTTGGTTCTCGGAGTGCCGTTTGCCGCTCAGGCGGATCAAAACCAGGGCATGGACGTGCCCAAGATTTCATCTTCCGTCGTCCTGGAAGGACTCGAGAGTCCTTGGGACATGGCTTTCTTGCCAGACGGCACAATGTTCTTCACCGAGAAATGCAAAGGTCTTTCGGTAAGAACGAAGGATGGAACCGTGCACCCATTGTACGGAATGAAGGACACCACGGGCTTCGCCGATAGCGGCAATGACCTTTTTTGCGAAGGACAAGCCGGAATGCTTGGGGTGGTCCCAGATCGACACTTCGCAAAAAACCGCACCCTTTATGTCTACTCGACTTCGGACAAGTATCACGGCGATGGCTGCAAGACCAATTTTGAAAAATGCGACGGCAACATCGTCATGAGGTTTAAGGTCAGCGATGACCTCAAGAGCGTCTCTGATCGGACCGACATCGTGGCGGACATTCAGTATAAGCCGTTCGATTCCAATCAGCCTTTCGGTGGTCCTGGCGCCCACAACGGTGGTCGGATTCGCATTGGGCCCGGCGGCTACCTCTGGGTCGCCGGCGGTGACCGCCACCGAGGGGTCTGTCCTCAGGATGGACAGCTACTGTGCGGCAAAGTTCTGCGGATCGACATGGACGGGAATGCGCACCCGGACAACAACCCCCCCGAAGGCTTTGACAAGCGCATTTACACTTACGGCCACAGAAATGTCCAAGGCATCGATTTCCGCCCAAGCGACGGCAAGGCGTTCACGGCTGAACATGGCCCGTGGCACAACGATGAGATCACCGCTCTTGTGAATGGTGGTAATGCCGGTTGGGACCCCGCGGAAAAAACTGGGGGTAGAGGTGAATGCCCGGATCAGTACTGCGGCTACGAGCCCAATCAAATGGACGCTATGGACCCGGCGCTACGGGCTGCCTATACCCCGATGAGCGACACGCGCTTCGACGATTTGATGCCACCATCATGGAACAACAATGGTTTTTCGCAAGGAACCGGTTCTGCCGCTTTCCTGAAAGGCAGCAATTGGGGCATCTACGAGGGCCGCTTGGCGGTCGGCATCATGGGTATCGCTTTTGGTGACACACCAGAGGGCTCACGCATCGACATGATCAGCTTGACCCCCGATGGTTTGGGGATCAATGGAATCACGCGCATGCCCCTTGGGTTTTCGAAGCGATTCCGTGGCATGGTCATGGGGCCGGATAATGCGCTTTACGTTGCTGTGGATGACGGCGAGATCTACAGAATCACAGCGGAAAGTATGAAGTAATCCACTCGAACAAAGTGCCCGCGGTACTGAGGTAACGCGGGCACTTTTACTTTTTCCGACGGTCAAAGGTCGTGGTTGAAAGATCTCGGCGATCAAACGCTCGTTCAATCGCACAATACTTCAGTCAGGCGTTCGGTTGCGGAACCCACCACGATTTGGCGCTTCGGCTTTTCCGATGTATCCGTCCCCATTGCAGGCTTTTTCCAGTGTTTATCTGTGAAAAATGTGCTCTGCAGTGTTTTCTCTGTCCGCTCGGAGCAGTCGATTTCCAACAGGCTGAGATAGCTGGACGCACCCATGACGGATGTTTTGTATCGGATGCCACTCCAAACTCGACGTAACCTATCGATCTTTTCCACGCGTGACGTATCATAAAGATAGACGTCGCCATTCAATGGTTCGGCGTAAATGACCCATTCGCCTTCCCCAGCACCAGCAGCCGAAGCTTCGCTCGTTGTGACGGTCGATGCCGCTGAACAGATCAAAAATACGGCTAGCATAGTTTTGTTCATCAGGAATCGACTTCGATAATCATTGCTGTCTGGCCGCCAAAACTGTTGCTTTTCAGCGACCGGGTCTCAAGTAATGCCTGCCTAGTCTTGAACACTTGATCTAAGTCTTGAGTAAAAGCTGGCACGAGGGACTGCTCTTGTAAAGCCCCCATGCGATCAACCAGGCGGGCGTCTGTTGTGATCGAGCGCAACCAGCAAGGTCCGCTTCGAGTCAGAAATGGCCTTAGAGAATGTGTCTCCGAACAGTCCGCTCCATGGATGGAAGCCGTCCATCGCGTAACTTAGTTCCACGGCGTCCCGGAGATGACAACGGCCCCGATGAAAACGCCGTATAGCGCAGCTGGAACGGCCAGCATCGCGAGGACGACATTGGCAAGTACCAGCTTGGTCGCTCTGCGCGCTGCCAACCCACCGGCGATGATTGCGGCAACCGCGAACAAAATGCCGATCCATAACTGCATGTTGAAGCTCGAAATCGACCCATCTGCGAGCCCGACTACGAAGAAGTAGACGACGGCAAGCGCTGCTATGGAGTCGATTCCCAACAGAATTCTAAATATCCCATCGGCTCTTCCCTTGTCCGATTTCTTGGCTATGTTTCCCGCCATCGGCACCAACCTCATTCAAGCTCGGCAAGCGCGTCGTCGTGACCGCTTCTGTGTCGATCGCCATTCTCCAAATGAAATGCGATCAGACCGCAGATTGCGCGGCTTTGGCTTTGTTGACATTGCTCTCTTGCCCAGAATCCGCCCAAGAAACCCCTACCATGAGCCAAAGGCGTCGCGAAAGGGCTAATGGATCGGTTATGCAGCCCCTATTCAGGGCCATCGCCACTGGTTGTAGGTCCGTAAGCGGGTCAGAAATGGCTCTCCAGAAAGTGGCGCCGAACAGTCCGCTCCATGGATGGAAGCGGACAGGCGAAGGGCACGTTGCGGTCGACCGAGACGAACCCTAACCAAAATCTACCTTCGGATCCCATGTCGTGGTGCCGTGCTGGTCTCGCTCATTGGATGCCGGCGAGGGCGATGAGCCAGGGCGCTATGTCGCAGGACCAAAAAATCCTATTCGAACATTGTGACGTCGGATAGGGTTGAGGAACGACTCAGCACCGGTTTCTTCCGGTCGATGTCTGATGGAAGGGTGGCAATCCTAGAGTCGTCTCCGGCGCTTGAGATGACAGGAATGGGAGGCGTGCGGTGTTGGGTCGAAACTGGCTACTGGTGTTCGCGGCCGTCATTTTTCTGGTGGCATCAGACCTTGGTGCGGTCCTGGCGAGCGGCACCCTGAAGATTGGCCGCAACGAAGACAGTTCGACCTTGGACCCCATCAAGACCGCACAATCCGTCAATGTTATGATCAACGAGAATGTTCACGCCACGTTGGTTCGCTTCGTCCGGAATGCAAAGGAGATTGAGGGCGAACTGGCGGAAAGTTGGGCGTGTCGGACGACAAATTGACCTTCACCTTTCAGCTTCGGGACGCCAAGTTTTCCGATGGCTCGCCTGTCACGGCCGAAGATGCGGCTTTTCCCTGACCCGGCTGCGCGACGACGAGGAGTCAGCGCACCGTTCGAACTTCGAGAACGTGGAAGAGATTGCGGCCATTGGCGAGAAACCCCTACAGGTTCGTCTGAAAGAAACCTCGTCGCCATTCCTGTCCAAACTCACCAATATCGATGCCGCAATCCTTCCAAAGACCGCGGTGGAGTCCCTGGGCGACGAATTCGGCGCCTCGCCCGTGGGCGCGAGCAACTACAAGTTGGCCGATTGGCGCCGCGGCGAGCTTCTGGCCCCTGAACCCAACGAGCACCACTATGACGCGCCCGTTTCCCAGGTGGACCGGGTTGAATGGTTGGTCGTACCCAACGACGAAACGCGCGCATTGAAGGTCATGGCCGGAGAGTTGGATGCCGCTGTCACGATCCCCTATACCCTATTGCCGTATCTGAGCATCCTGACCGATATAGAAGTCCATCTCATCCCTTCGACCCGCCAAGAGCATCTGTTGCTCAATCATGAGAACGAATGGCTTGCCAAGAAACCGATCCGCCAAGCCATCAACATGGCGCTCAACCGAGAGGCCATCACCCAGTTGGCGACCGCCGGGCAAGGCACGATGGCGAACTCTCTGATCCCGCCCAGCGTGCTCTACCACAACCCGGACAACCCGTCATGTACCTACGATCGAGAGATGGCCAAGTCCATCATCGAGAAATAAGGCGCGACCGGGGCGCGCATTGATTACCTTGTGCCAGCCGGTCATGTCACCCGTGGCAACATTGCCGAGATGGTGCAATTCATGCTGGGCCAGGTCGGATTGGAGGTCGTGATCAGGGAGATCGATCCGAGCGAGTACTGGGGCGCCCTGATCGAGGGCAACTATGACATGGCAGCAGTCTACTGGATCTCCAATCTGGACCCCGATCAAAAACTTACCTTCAGCGTCGGGGCGGATAACAATCTCAGTTACTTCACCCGCTACAACAATCCCGAAGTGACGGCAATAGTGGAACAGGTCCGCAACGAGTTGGACAGCGACAAGCGGCGCGGACTTTACTACCAGATACAGTCCATGGTGAAGGATGACGCCCACTGGGTCGACCTCTACTATAGCCCCTTCAGCCACCTTACGCGGACCAATGTGTCGGGCTTCCACCAAAGTGCGACGGGCGAGATTCGCTTGCACGACATAAGCTTGAACTAGGCTTGCCCTTTCGCGATCTGTGTCGCGTCAACCCTTCTGGTGTGTGAAGAAGGTGTCTTAGGACACGATCCGCTGGATCCGTGCCCGCCTCGGGTCAGAAATCGCCTTCCAGAAGGTTGCGCCGTACGGTCCGCACCTTGGACGGAAGCAGACAGACGATGCGCGCGCTGCGGTCGACCGAGACGGCGCCGCCCACCATCTCCTCGAGGATCTGAAGCAGGCTGTCGGAGGCGGATAGGATTACAATGCCTAAGCCTGAGTGTCCGAAGCGAGGTCAGATGCGGTCGGACGAGCGTCGATCGCGACGCGGCAACTCATAGCACCGAGCCGCCACTTTGTTTCCTTGTACAAGGTACGAAACATCAACTCGGTTCAGCGCTCGGTACAACGATGAACCTCGACTGTGGCATGTACGACACCTAATTGACCTGGGATCTGAGATTTGTAGTACTCAGGAGTGCCGGGATTGTCACTGACGATGGCAATCTCAGCGGCGAGTATTCCGTGGCCAATGCTCCAAAGGTGAAGGTCGGTGATTTTGTCCGACGAGTCGCCCTCGATTGCCTGCCGTAACTCGATTGCCATGTGATCGCTCGCTTGCTTGTCCAAAAGTACCCGCGATGAATCTTTAATCAGGCCAAAAGACCACCGCGCGACCAAAGCAGCGCCGACGAAACCCATCGCAGGGTCGAGCCAGTTAGCAGCAAAAAACTTACCCGCTAGAAGAGCAGCGATGGCCAAGATTGAGGTCAACGCATCGGCCAAGACATGAAGATAAGCCGCACGCAGATTGTGATCGTGACGGTGTTGATCGTGTGAACGTCCCTGCCCGTGCTCGTGGGGGGTTGACATGAGAACCCAAGCACTTGCTCCGTTTACGATGAGCCCGATCACGGCCACTATCAGCGCTTGATCGAAGGCAATCGGCAATGGATTCATCAATCGGTTGGTACTCTCCGTGACCATCAGAAGAGCAAAGCCCAGCAACAAGACTGCGCTTGCGAATCCCGCTAGGCTGTTGATCTTGCCGACACCAAATGAATAGCTTCGATCAGTCGCGGAGCGACGCGACATCACGTACGCGAACACAGCGATGCCAAGCGCAAGTGTGTGAGACGCCATGTGCAGCCCATCTGCCAACAGCGCCATGGAACCAAAGAGCACGCCGGTGATGATCTCAGTTACCATCATGATCGCTGTGAGTGCTACAACGAACAGTGTTCGCATCTCGCCAGCACGCTGCTGGTCTTGACCGAACACGTGGCTGTGTTGCCAGTCTTCCAATCGGGTTGTGTGCATTCGGAGCCTCTTGACGCGCGAAACTGGTGATAAGAAGCGGATTGGCCGCAATGTCCACAAAGGCTCAGAAATGGCCTTCTAGAAGGTGACGCCGCACAGTCTGCACCACGGGCCGAAGCAGACAGACGACGGGCAGCAAAGATAGCACCTATCCGTCAGGCGATCCACGGCAGGCGCCCGTCACGCTGCACTCATTCCTATCCGGTCAAGTTCGACCAAAAGCCGAATCGCATACTAGAGACATCGCTATTGGTAGCTAGCCTAGTGACTCACCGGTCGGGGATCCCTCACTCACAGGCCTCCGGCATGTCGGCCAGCATTTTGCCCTTTTCGACGATCTTGACGCCGTCGAGTTCGAAGTTCTTCCCGGACTGCACCGCCGCCTTGATGTAGCCGCAGGTGACCGCCGCCTGGATCGGGTTGGCCATGTTTCGGTTCAGCACTGCTTGCGCAGTCTCCGACCCGCTCCCCTGGCTCGATTCGACGACGGCTGCGCTTTGGTCCTTTCCAAACTGGCTGATCTTCATGAGGACGCTCCGTTCTATCGGATTGTGACGATAGGCGAGCATGAGCCGCTGGATCGTGGGATCGGCGTTGTCGAACATGCAGCGCGCGGTGTTGGACGATCCCGCGGTCAAATATGGCTTCCTGCAGTCATGATAGGGCTCGCCGAAACGCTCGATCCAGCCCGCAGCCATCGCGGCCGGCATGGGTAACTTGGCAAAAACCTCTTCGCGTTCCTCTAAAAAGGTCACGTAAATCGAATGGATTGGCAGATTTCTGGCGCAGTTTTGAATCTCCGAACCATCGTGGGGCGAGATCAGACTGACGTTTACGGTGACGCTTACCTTCTTGGAATTGTGGGAGGTCCAGCTGCAGTCGTCTTGGCGCATCCCCATCTCGTTCATTTTCGCTTCCAGCACCGAGAACGGTGTCCCGACCGCCGCGCCGAAGGGCTTAAGTGTGTCGATTTCGGTCAGCGGTGGAATGGAGGAATCCTGGGTGTCCTGGTCCGCGCCCGGTGCCGAATAGCCGAATTGCTGACAAATCTGTGCGATCTCGGTTTGGCAGCAGACCCGCTCGCCCTGCGCTTGCGGCGCGGCGCAATTCGGCGTCTTCAAATCGGACTGCGCGCGCGCCGGCGTCAACAGCCAGAACCCCGCCAATAGCAGAACAACTCCGACCCTCATGAAAATTCTCATGCCGAGTTTCTCCCCGTGGTCTGGAGGCGCCTGAGGAAGATATCATTATTGTGAAATAGAGTCTCGCGGATAGGAATTACGAGCCGCCGCAGATGGCAGCAATCCGCTCCCGTTGCCGCTCGACCGTCGGCGAGACGGACGTCTAACAAGGCCGCATTGTGGCCGCAATTGGCCCTAAAGGTCTCTCCTTCGGAATGTGAGACCGACGCGTTGCACCATGTACGGGGCAGACGGACGATGGCCCCCTGTGGCTTTACTCACATTCTTTGAGCCAGGTCGTTGGATAAAGTATCGGGGCGAGCGACCGGGATTCGTTCGATTTTCTAGCGAATGCCGCGCGACGACAGTTTGCTTTTATGATCGGCCCAAGGACCGGAGAGGGACCGCTCGGAGAAAAGACGGCGTAGGACCGAGGCATGCTCCAATGACTCTGCAATTTTGCCACGCAATAGGACGATGAAACTGCGGCGCTTCTTCTCGCGGTGCGATGCGCGAACCTCCTCTCGCTGCGCCTTCGCGGTCGTTTCGGATAGGATTTCCGGGACGACGGCCGCCCAGCCGAGAGGACTCCACGCCCCGAGGGACGGCGGTTCTAGGGAAGTTTTCGATCGAGACCGAGGATCACGATTGGTCGACATATTTGGTATCTCCGAGATGTTTGGCACTCGAGGAATAGGAAATTCAACGGACGCCTATGAGAATTTGTCTAAAGTGCTCGAGCAGCGCGGATGAGGTGAGCTTAGGGCGGCACCGTGAAACACCGGTGGTTTCAACCGTGAAAGTATCGTTAAATCGGAGGCTCCTTCGACGTGATGTACGAACAGATGGACGGCCTTGTGAGCGAAAAACCACCAGCAGCCATCCTGGAGATCTCGCTGTTTGGAGGGATTCTCCTGCGTCATGGCGCCGAACGGGTGATCGAGCTCAAGAGCCACAAGGATCGCGCATTAGTGGGGTTCCTCGCCGTTTCCCCCGGCGTACCCTGTTCGCGCGACAAGCTTGCATCCCTGCTGTGGGGCGACAGCGGCAACAAGCAGGCCCGCGATAGCTTGAAGCAAGCGCTCATGCGCCTGCGCCGCGCGCTGGGTGCGGTAAGCCCTATGCCGCTGATCACGAACCGCCAGTCGGTGACACTCGATCGCGATGCCGTGACGGTCGACGTTGGCACCTTTGAGCAGCTTTTGAGCGATGAGTCCTTTGAATCCAGCCGGCGCGCCACCGAGCTTTATCGCGGCGACCTGCTGGACGGGATCCAGGTGCGCGATTCGGCGTTCGAGGACTGGCTGCTGGTCGAGCGACAGCGGCTGCGCGACCTGGATGTCGAGGCATCCGCAAGAGTGATGGCGCAGGCGCTGACAATGGGTCGCCGCGATTGCGCCGCCCTCGCCGCGCGTCGCCTTCTATCGAATGATCCTTTGCACGAAACCGCCTGCAGAACCCTGATGCAGCTCCACGCCGACCGCGGCGAAGGGACCCAAGCCTTGAAGCTGTTCGAGTCTTTGAGGGACAGATTGAGGCGGGAGCTTTCGGTGGCGCCGGAGCCCGACACCATCGCGTTGTACGACGCCATTCGCAAACAACGCACCGGCAGTCTTTCCCGGGAGGCCCCATCCACAAACCATGGCGGCGTCGAGGAGTTGCCCTTGGCGCGGGTCGAACCGGAAAAGCCTTCGATCGCCGTGCTGCCATTCGTCAACATGAGTGACGACGCCGAGCAGGAGTACTTTGCCGACGGTCTCTCGGAAGACATAACCACCGATCTCTCCAAGGTTTCCGGTCTTTTCGTCGCGGCGCGGAACAGCGTCTTTACCTTCAAGGGTATGGCCGTTCAGGTGCAGCAGGTGGCCCGCGAGCTGAATGTCAGCTACGTGCTCAAGGGAAGCGTCCGCAAGGCCGCCGACCGCGTCCGGATCACGGCGCAGTTGGTCGATGGCACGACCGGCGACCATCTCTGGGCCAACCGCTATGACCGCCGTCTCAGCGACATCTTCGCGCTGCAAGACGAAATCGCCGAGCGCATCGTCGACGTGCTCAAGGTGAAGCTTCTGCCCGAGGAGCTGAAGTATATCGGCAGCCATTCGACGATCAACGTCGATGCCTATCAATACTATTTGAGGGGCCGCGCCTTTTATCTGCGTGGCATCGATAAGCACAGCCTGCGCATTGCGCGCGAGATGTTCGTCAAGGCAACCGAGATCGATCCAAGCTATGCGCTCGCCTACGCCTCTATGGCGATTTGCGAGTCCTATCTTTCCATGAGCGCCTCGATGAAGGACTCCAACGCGAGCTTCGAAAGCTGTTTGGCCAATAGCTTGCGGGCATTGGATCTTGACCCGAACTTGGCCGAGGCCTATGCGGGCAAAGGCTTGGCGCTCTATGCCGCCGGTCGCTACGCCGATGCCGCCGCCGAGTTCAAGCAGGCGATCGATCTGGGACCGCACCTTTTTGAAGCCCATTTCTTCTACGCCCGCAACTGCCGCCTTCAAGGTTTTCGGGAGCAAGCGGCAGCGCTTTTTGAGCGCTCTTCTTCCTTGCGGCCCAATGACTTTCGGTCGCTCGGCCTCTATTCCGAGGAGTGCCAGGCGCTCGGCCGGCACGACGACTTCATGGCCGCCGCACGGCGTTGCTTGGCGCGTATCGAAGCGGAGATCGAGACACACCCGGACAACGCGGGCGCTCTTGCCTTCGGCAGCGCCGTTTTGGTCGACCTGGGGCAGCGCGAAAAAGCGGAGGATTGGGCCGAACGCGCCCTGATGATCGGCCCGGACGATAGCCTGGTTCACTACAATGTCGCCCGAACCTATAGCTTACTCGGAGCGCTTGATCGGGCGCTCGGCCATCTGGAGCAATCCTACTGCTGTTCTCCGCTGTTTCAGCGCCGCTTGGCGATGTGGATGAGATATGACGAGGATCTGGACGAACTGCGGGCTCAGCCCAGGTTCCGCTCGCTGGTTGAGCGCCTAAGGGTCGAGCTCGTCATCGAGTGGTGACGAAGAGGGCATCTCCATAGGCACATGTTCCTCAGCGGCGGTGCGCGGGACGGCGACGATCCTATCCGACAGCTAGAGCCGAACTCGATCCTTCACGGCTTTGTGAGGCGGGAGAAAAAGGGTGGATCGAAGGACCGACCGGATAGACGATGGTCGCAGCGTCGCCGGCGAAGCGGCGCAGGCGTACGTTACGGCTGCTGCTTCATCTCCGTGTTGATCCGCACCGTTATCTTGTCGGTCGGTCCGGAGGGAAAAGCGCCGACGCCGAACTCCAGGTGATTGATATCCGTCTCGGCGGCAAAGGCGATCCAGTTGCCCTTGTAGTGGTCGATGTATTGGCCGACCGGGTGTTCGCCTCTGTGGGTTAGGGTGACGTGCAATGTGGTTGGCTTGGTGACACCATGAATGGTGAGGTTACCCGTTACATCGGCGGTCGTGTCGCCGGTTCGCTTCACGCTGGTGCTTTCGAAGGTCGCTGTCGGGTACTTCTCCACGTCGAAAAAATCGCTGCTTTTCAGATGCTTGTCCAGCGCCGGAACCCCGGTGAAGAGACTGTCCGTGTCGATGGTGACGTTGATCGTAGAGTTTTCGACGTCATCCGGATCGAGCACAAGCGTGCCGTCGGCCTTCCCGAACTCGCCGTGCTGCATCGAAACACCGGCGTGGCTCCAGGCGAAACCGATCTCGGTGTGCCCCTGATCGAACTTGTAGGTGTCGGCGGCCTGCACACTTCCGGCCAGGACCGAAGTCATGAAAAAGGCGAATGCCCCAAGAACGTATTGCGATTTCGGTCGGTGGTTGTGAAGCGTCACGAGGTCTCTCCCACTTCAGTTGGAATCACGCGTTCCCCACGGCGATCACGCCGGATGAACCGTGCTCGGAATCTACTGAGGCGCCAAGCATCGAGCTTGACAAATATTGCTATCTTCGCTGCGCTCGCCCCGCGGAGCGCATGACGATGGCGATGGCCGGGCAACGACATCGAATGAACCGTGCGATGAACTATGCACGCGCCAATGTCGGGGAGGATTTGGACCTTCATCGATTGGCGGACATCGCCTGTTTGTCCAAGTACCACTTCCTGCGTGCGTTCCGGGACCACTTTCACGAAACGCCGATCCAGTTTTTGCAACGCATTCGCCTCGAACATGCCGCCAGCCAGCTCGTCTACTATCCGGAAGCGCGGATCACGGATGTCGCCTTGGACAGCGGGTTCCGGTCAACGGAGTATTTTTCCCGCGCCTTTCGGTCCCGATTCGGCGTCGCGCCCCGGTCCTTCAAGGCTTCCAACAGATGGTGCTTCGACACCTTCAGGCGGGCCAACCCGCTCAAGCATGAGGTCTACATTCCGCCCGCCCGCCTGCGCCAATCGGATATCAAGACCTTTAGGGTCCGCACCGAATACCGGCCGGCGCAGCGCATCGCCTACATCCGACACCTGGGGCCCTTCGGCGACGTTGGCGACAGCATCACCAGGACGTTCGACGCGCTTCAACGTTGGGCCCGGCAGCGCGGACTTCCGCTGCGCGATGCGTCCTACATCGGCGTTTGCTCCGGCAACGTCAACATCACGCCGGCGCACCTTTGTTTGTACGATGCCGGCCTCTTTGTGCGGGACGATATCGGGGAAGACGAAACCGTCAGCGTTCGCGTCATTCCGGAGGGTTGGTACGCGACACTCCACGTGCAATGCCCACCCGAGGCGCTGAACAGCAGATGGCAATGGCTGACCGCGACATGGTTGCCCGCTAGCGGTTGGAGAATGGCCTTCCGCCCCTGCTATGAACTGTTCCGCTTGGAGGAGGGCCAAAGAGTCCGATCCGAGTTCGGGGCGCGGCTATGCCTGGCGGTCACCAGATAGGTGGCGCAACCCGCTTCACGTCGGCTCCTCGGCGTTTTGCGCCGGAGCCTCCACGACCAAAGGCAGGCGCACGGTGAAGGTCGAGCCGACTCCTGGCTCGCTGGTCAGATCGATCTCGCCGCCCATCATCTGGCAAAGCCGCCGGCTGATCGTTAGGCCCAGACCCGTGCCGCCGTATTGCCTGACTTGCGTGCCTTCTGCCTGAGTGAAGGCCTCGAAGACTTTCTCGCACTGCTCTGGGGTCATGCCGATTCCGGTATCGGACACCATGAGATGGAGCCAATCGGCACCGCCGATCCGGCTGCGCCCGGCTTCCAGGGTGACCTCGCCGCCTTCGGTGAACTTGCAAGCGTTGCTCAGCAGATTGAGGACGACCTGGCGCACCCTGGTCTTGTCGGCATACATGAGACCCAGATCCTCCGCGCAGCGGATCTCCAGTCGGTTGCCGTTGCGCTTGGCCAGGGGCTGCACGGCGGCCGCGGTCTCCTCCAACAAGGCGGCGGTGTCGTAGCTCTCGAGAAAAAGGTCGTACTTTCCGGCCTCGATTTTGGAGAGATCCAGCAGCTGGTTGATGAGCTCGAGGAGGTGCTCGGAGCTGATCAGGATCTTCTCCAGGTTCTCGTACTGCTTGTCCGAGATGGCGGGTTTGGTTTGGCGCATGACCAAGCGGGTGAAGCCGACGATGGCGTTCATCGGCGTGCGCAACTCGTGGCTCATGTTGGCCAGGAAGTGGCTCTTGGCCTCGGTCGCGCCGAGCGCTTCTTCCCGGGCCTCGACCAGCCGCTCCTGCGCCTGCACCCGCTCGAACACCCGGCCGAGCTGGCGGCAGATCTGGGTCATGGCCTGCAGCAGGGGATCGGTGAGCTGGCCCGGCTCGCCGGAGAAGAACTCGAGCACCGCGACAACCCGGTCGCCGGCCTGGACGGGAAAAGCATAGGCGCCCCTGACGCCGGCCCCGGCCGCCAGCGCGCCCTTGGGGAAGCCCGGGTCCTGCGAGACATCGTCGATCCAAGCCGCCCGTCCGCTGGCCAGGACACGCCCGAGCAAGCCGGACTCGGCGGCCGACGGGGCGCCTTCGATGGCCTCCCGCAGGGCCTCGAAGCCTTGGCTGTCGTCCAGATGCCAAATGCCGCTGGGCACCAGCTGGCGGGCCGTTTCGTTGAGCTGGTAGACATGCCCGGCCGGCCAGCGGGTGTGGGCGCAGACCCGGTCGAGCGCGATGCGCATGGCCTCCTCGGCGCTGGTGGCCTCGTTGGCGGCGCGGGTGATGACCTCGATCAGCAGCAGGCGCTCGGCCCGGTCCTTCTCGCGCTCGATCTCGCGGGTGTTGCGCTCGACCATGGCCGAGTAGGACTCGATCATCGATTCCAGCTCGCGCATGCGGGTGATGTTCTGGCACTCGGCCACCAGCAGCGCCTCATCGTTTGAGGTCGCGCGGCTGAGCGCCAGGGCGATCACCAGCGTGCGCCGCTTGGGTTTGATCGACAGCTCCACCGAGTGCGAGCGGCCGGCGGCCAGATCGGCCCGCATGGCTTCCAGGTCGACGCCGGGAAAGACCGTGGCCAGGGTGGAGTCGGGCGCGGGAACGCCGAACCAGCTGGAGAACTTCTCGTTGCTGAAGCGAAATCTCAGGTCCTCTTCACCGAGAATCGCGATGCCGACCCCGATGGCGCGGAGCAGTTGCTCGTTGATCGCCGCGATGTTCATCCGGCGTCTCGGTCCACGATACAGCTTCGGCGCGCTTCGATCTCGCTCAGCACCGCGTTCCGGTCCGCGGCCTCGAAGCCGAATTCGTCGAGCGTCTCGGCAAGCAGCTCGATCATCTCGTCCATGTCCGGGTCGGAAATGCCAAGCGGCGCGTGAATCACCTTGAGGTGCTCGTTCGAGTAGGAGGCCGGGCCGCCGAGCAGCGACGACATGAACTTGGTCTGATGGTCCACGACCTTCTTCAGGTCGATGTCCTCGAAGTAATCGCCGATCTGATCGGAATCCATCACCTTGTCGTAGAACGACAAGACGACCCGGCTGACCACGGCGAATCCGCCGTATTTCTGAAAAAGCGAGTCCGACATCCTAGTCCGTCCGCGGCGGCAAGCTATTGCACTGTCATAGGACCTAATCTGCAAGTCCAGTCGAGACGGCCATGAGGCGATTTCCTCCGCCCGACCCTTCGCGTCTGGCTTCTATCACGCTTGCCCGCCGATGTCGGCAGCTAATGCCACAAGCCTCCATTGTCCCCCTCCGGTCGGCCACTACTTGGTCCGGCCCTCCAACCAAGGCAAGTCTAGCGTCGTCGCGGAGTCGAGTCTATCTCCGCCCAGAGGCTTGCCGGGCGCAACGGCTTCCATAGCCCCGGCCCTTGATACAACTGAAACACAAAAGCCGCGCCACGGAAGTCAAGCTGAAACAGTGCCTTCCTAGGTCAATGGGCAACCAACACCAGGCCGGTCCAAGACGGGACCGGCGACCGGTACCCTTTGACACCCCGAACGGGAGGGCAAGCTATGTACAAGCTCAGCAGACCCCTACAGGAGACCCTCGCGGCGCCCGCGCTGCTCGCGGCCGCCTTTCTCTACAGCGGTCCGGCCGGGGCCGCGCCCCCGGCAACCGATCTCGATTGCACGAAGTGCGTCGAGTCGGCGGAGCTTCTGCCTGGCATCATCGGCCCCCGTGAGCTGGCCGATGACGCCGTCTTCGTCACCACAGTTCTGGTGCGCGCGGACGGCACGCCCGAGGATAACTGCAATGCCCTGCTCGACGCCTTGGTGGACACCTCCATCGCGACAGAAACGGACCCTTACCTGATCAAGCTGGAGCCGGGCATCTACAACTGCCCCTTCCCCCTGTTGGTGGAGATGAACTCCTACGTGGATATCGAAGGGTCCGGCCAGAACACCACGATCATCCGAGGCCACCGGGATCCGGTCGTCGAGATGGCGGCCCACTCGGAGCTCCGCCAGGTCACCGTCGATGCCCATGGACTCTTCCCGGAGGGCGTCGAGATGCGCTACACCGACACGCGCCTGGCTGACGTGACGGTGATCGCCAATATCGGAAAGCCGGGCTCCATACCCCTTGGCGTGCAGATCGGATCGGCCGTCCCGAACCCGAACCAGCCCGCGGAGATCGATCTTGACCACGTGACGGTCAGGGCCGGCTTGGACGGCAAGCTGGACCCCTTCAACCCGTCCTACGGCACGGCCATCAAGGTCGGCGGCCTGGTGATCGTGCACATGACCGACGTGCACGCGAAGGCCGCCAATTCGGCTCTTGGTTTGGTTTCACTGAACAGCGCCAGGGTCGTCGCCACTGGCTCGGTCTTCCAGGGCGCCGGCGTGAGCATGTGGGTCGAGACCACCAACACGGCGGTGATGGTCTCCAGCCAGCTGATCGGCCCCCTGGGCATCATCTCCGGCGTGGCCCGCTGCATCTCCAGCTACAACTTCCTTTACAACGACCTCAATCCCGATTGCACGCCCTAAGGCCCACGATCGAGCCTTCGGTCTCCAAATGGCGCGCGGGAGCAGCGGATGTTGCTCCCGCGTGTGTGTCTCTGTGCTGAATCCGGGAAATTTTGGGGCCAACCCCCAGTCTCGGCGCTAGTGATCTGTCCGTGCTTCGGGTTGTACGATTCGACCCGCTTCGACCATCATCGTGGTCACTTTGGGAAGCGCGCCGTCGGGAATCTCGGAAGACGCGGGCTCGACGATCAGGGGGCCGGTGAACCAATCGGCCTCGACCTCCTCCAGGTCGTCGAACATTTCGGCAACCCCGGTGTATTGGCCGTCGCGCCAGGCGTAGAGCCCGATCAGCCACAAGGTATCGTCCCGGATCTCCCACTTTCCTACATAGCCGCGCTTGCAGGTCGGAGTCCGCTGGTCGAACACGGATTTCGAGTCCAGCGTGCGAAGCCAGGGCAACAGTGGCGTTGTGTAGAGGGTGTGTAGTACACCCTTGATGTAGAGTATCTCGGGAAGCTGCTCCAGCTCGGCTTGGCGCTTCATGACATTCTCCCCCAAACGCGAAGGTCAGATTATCATCCGATTCCCGCGCCATCTAGGCAAGCCCGCCGATCGGCGCCTTGGGCCGACTTCACCGAGACTTGATGGCGCGCGTCTGGTCGGCCAGGGCCCATCTAGGTGCCGATGATCGGAGCCAGGGCAGGAGACGGGCTTCGCTGCAAAGGCTCTAAACTCGCAAATTCCTCACATGGGCTCGAAGAGCCGCGCGATTGACGTTGCTGAGCAACTCGGATTGGCTCTTTTTCCTTTGGGCGCAGATCTGTGTCAGCCAGTGGTGGAGCAGCCGCAGCCAAGGGTGGCGCAGAGAGATCGTTTCATTCGTTGCTTGATCTGCTGGAAACTCATCCACGATCCGCAAAACCGTGATCCACCCCTTGGTCACGGCGAGAATCTTTCTCAAGGCATCTGCAAAACAAAATTTGCCACGACACATTTGCCGCATTGTATCCATCCAGCTCAAAAGCGTCCTTGTCTGCCGCTCGAAGTCAAGCTCGTCGAAATCAATTGCCGTTATCGCCACATACTCATCTTGCTGTTCTTCCAGAGGTTGGCCAAACAGCGCCTTCCAATCCGCTCCCAGCGAGTGATTGGCCTGAACCCAGACCCGCGCACCTTCGAAGAAAACCTGCGCGCGCGCCCAGGGTCCGCCATCGCTCAGGACCGTCGCGCCGCAGCTGTCGACGGCGCTTCGAATTCTTTCGACACTCTCTTCGAAGGTTTGGTTGTCGATTTCTCCATTTCGATCCAGGGCCAGCTCCGCGAGCGCCGCCGCCTCGCAAAGGCCTTGCATTGCTGTTCTAAGATCCTGGCGACTCATCGCTCAAGTCGTCCCCGTTCGGCGTTCTACCCGAAGAACTGCATGATTTTTTCCGTGTAACTGCCAATTCGCTGTCCTAAGGACCTAGCGCCCGAAAAAATGGAGTAGCCCGCCTTCGCCGCCATGATGAAGGTGATATCTCCGCTTATGACAAGCATGTCCGCGCCAATGATGGCGACATCCTTCAATGCCAAGGACGTCTCTTTCAACAATTCGCGCAATTGGCCCAGCGTCAGGACGTTCACCACGCGATCAGAATCATCGGCAGCCCGGCATACGTCGTCTCGAAGGCGTTCAACATTCTCGCGAACCGCGTCGAACTGAAGATCGCCCCTCACCACGACCCTGCCTTGCTCGATCAGGTCGTCGCGGGCGCTAATCAGCTGCTCGCGAATGTAGTCGATAAACGCGCCGGCCACCATTTCATTGGGCAATCGATCGCGAACGAACTTCGCGTGCTCCTCGAGCATCTGATCGAATACATCATCCTCTATGATGCCTCCGTCTCCAATCAAGGCCTCGAGCGTTGCAACCCGGCCATCGGTCGCGGTCTCGAGAAATCTGTTGAGGAGTTCGCAGGCACGGGCGAAGTACCCCTGCAGCTTTTCCAGTTGCTCCACATCGCATTCGGCGAGGGCCTGATCGAGGTTCTCATTCAAACCTTCGACGGCCTCGTCGGTCTCCCCGATCAATTCAATTAGCTGTTGGACAATCTCTTCCATCAGTCTTTGCTTTCGTTGTGCGAGTCACCCAGGGGCCAATTCAAGAATGCAAAACGCTTATTGAAGGGTCCAAGGGAGCCACACCAACCCACGCCGCGCCGCAACCGCCCCTCACGACATCAAGAGCGCCGGGACCTCCTTGCGGCCGGGGCTGAGGCTGCTGGCGGCGTGGACGATGGTCTCGGCGTCGATGCCGAAGTGGCCGTAGAGGTCGCCGATCGTGCCGGTCTGGCCGAAGTGCTCGACCCCGAGCGGCACAGTCTGGTGGCCGGCCACCGCGCCGAGCCAGGCCAGCGTCGCCGGGTGGCCATCGATCACCGTGATGATGCGGCAGTGGGCCGGCAGGGGCGACAGCAGGCGCTCGACCTGGCTGAAAGCGTCTGCCTTGCCGCGCCGCCGGGCGCGCTGGGCGGCGGTCCAGCCGGCGTTTAGGCGGTCGGCCGAGGTCACCGCGAGCACGCCGATGTCGCGCCGGATCTGGGCGATGCGCCCGGCCGCCGCCAGGGCCTCGGGCGCGACGCAGCCCTGGTATGCGATCACCACCTCGCAGTTCGGGCCCGGTTCGCGCCACCAATAGGCGCCGTCGATCGCGCCCCGGCGGAAGGCATCGTCGCGCCGGGTGCCGGGCTGCTCGAGGCTGCGGGTGCTCAAGCGCAGATAGACCGAGCCGCCGGTCTCGTCGCGCAGCCAGGTGCGCTCGTCCGGGTCGCCCTCGCCGTCGCGCTGAAGGTAGTCGAAGGCCCACGCCAGGATCACCGCGAGCTCGTCCAGATAGGCCGGCTCGAAGGCGGCCAGGCCGTCCTGGCTCATGCCGATCAGCGGCGAGCCGATCGACTGGTGGGCGCCGCCCTCGGGCGCCAGGGAGACGCCCGAGGGGGTGCCGGCGATCAGAAAGCGGGCGTCCTGGTAGCAGGCGTAGTTCAGGGCATCCAGGCCTCGGGCGACGAAGGGGTCGTAGACCGTGCCGATTGGAATAAGCCGCTCGCCGAACAGGGCGTGGGACAGACCCGCCGCGCCCAGCAACAAGAAGAGGTTCATCTCGGCGATGCCCAGCTCCAGGTGCTGGCCGCCCTCCGAGAAGCGCCACTTCTGGGCCGAGGGGATGCGCTCCTCCCGGAAGGTGTCGGCCAGCTCGGCGCGCCCGAAGAGACCCCGGCGGTTGACCCAGGCGCCCAGGTTGGTGGAGACCGTGACGTCCGGCGAGGTGGTGACGATGCGCTGGGCCAGGTCGCTGTCGGAGATCGCCAGCTGGTCCAGCAGCTTTCCGAACCCGGCTTGGGTCGAGAGCGCCATGTCGTCCGGCGCGGCCAAGGTCGGCACGGCGATCTTGGCTGCGGGATAGCGTCGGGGGCCGGCGGCGAAGAACGGCACTTGGTCCAGGAAGGCTTGCAGGGCGGCCGGGTCGGCGACGCCGGCGAAGGGCTCCCACTCGGCGCCATCGGGCACCCCCATGGTGGCGCGGAACGCGTCCATTTGCGCCGGGTTCATGATGCCCGCGTGGTTGTCCTTGTGGCCGGCCAGCGGCGTGCCCCAGCCCTTGATGGTGTAGGCCAGAAAGGCGGTCGGTCGGTCGTGGTCGATGGCGTCGAAGGCGGCCGCCAGGGTCTCCAGGCACTGGCCGCCCAGGTTGGTCATGAGCGTCCCCAGCTCTTCGTCCGTGCGCCGCTCGAGCAAGGCGGTGACGTCCCCTTGATCGCCGATCTCGTCCATGAGCCGTTTGCGCCAGGCGGCGCCGCCCTGATAGGTGAGCGCCGAATAGAGCTGGTTCGGGCAGCGGTCGATCCAATCGCGCAGGCGCTCGCCGCCCGGCTCCTTGAAGGCGGCCTCCTGCAGGGCGCCGTACTTGAGGCGCACGACCTCCCAGCCGAAGGCGCCGAAGATCGCCTCGATGCGCTGCCACAGACCCTCGCGCACTACCCCGTCCAGGCTCTGGCGGTTGTAGTCGATGATCCACCAGGTGTTCCTGAGATCCTGCTTCCAGCCCTCCTGCAGGGCTTCGTAGACATTGCCCTCATCGAGCTCGGCGTCGCCGACCAGGGCGATCATGCGGCCGGCCGGGCGGCGCGCGGCCCAGGGCTTGGCCGCCAGGTAGTCCTGGATCAGGGACGCGAAGGCGGTGATCGCGACGCCCAGGCCGACCGAGCCGGTCGAGAAGTCCACGTCGTCGATATCCTTGGTGCGGCTCGGGTAGGATTGGGCGCCGCCGAAGCCGCGGAAGCGCTCCAGCTTGTCCCGGGTCTGATTGCCCATGAGGTAGTGGGCGGCGTGAAACACCGGCGAGGCGTGGGGCTTGACCGCGACCCGGTCCTCGGGCCGCAAGGTGCGGAAGTAGAGCGCGGTCATGATCGAGACCAGCGACGCGCAGGACGCCTGGTGGCCGCCGACCTTGAGGCCATCGGGCTTGTCGCGCAGGTGATTGGCATTGTGGATGGTCCAGCAGGCGAGCCACAGCAAGCGCCGCTCGATCTCCTTCAGCTGCCGGATCTCGTCACTTGTCATAGCGCCCTCCCAGCCCGCCTTGGCCGAGCGCGCTCAACCGTTGCGGTAGATGTAGCTGTATCCGTTGATCGCCGGCACCCCGCCCAGGTGGGCGTAGAGCACCTTGGAGCCGGCCGGGAAGTAGCCCTTGCCGACCAGATCGATCAGGCCTTGCATGGATTTACCCTCATAGACGGGATCTGTCATCATGCCTTCCAGGCGCGCGGCCAAGCGAATCGCATCGTTGGTCTCGGCCGAGGGCACGCCGTAAGCGGGATAGGCGTAGTCGGCCAGCAGCACCAGATCGTCCTCGGTGATCTCGCGGCCCAGCTCGACCAGCGCGGCGGTGTTCCTGGCGATCTCCATCACCTGGGCGCGAGTCTGATCCAAGGTGCCAGACGCATCGATGCCGATCACACGGTTCGCGCGGCCGTCCTTGGCGAAGCCGACCAGCATGCCGGCGTGGGTCGAGCCGGTCACCGTGCAGACCACGATATAGTCGAAAGCAAAGCCGAGCTCAGCTTCCTGGGCGCGCACCTCGTCGGCGAAGCCGACGAAGCCGAGCCCGCCCAGTTTGTGCACCGAGGCGCCGGCCGGGATCGCATAGGGCTTGCCGCCACGGGCCTTGACGTCCTCGAGCGCGCGCTCCCAGCTCTCCCGAATGCCGATGTCGAAGCCCTCGTCGACCAGGTCGATCTGAGCGCCCATGACCCGGCTCATCAGGATGTTGCCGACCCGGTCGTAGACCGCGTCCTCGAAGGGCACCCAGCTTTCCTGCACCAGGCGGCACTTCATGCCAAGCTTGGCGGCGACCGCGGCGACCTGGCGGGTGTGGTTCGACTGCACCCCGCCGATGGTGACCAAGGTGTCCGCGTTGGAAGCCAGCGCGTCGGGCACGATGTATTCCAGCTTGCGGATCTTGTTGCCGCCGAAGGCAAGGCCAGAGTTGCAGTCTTCGCGCTTGGCATAGATCTCGACCGCGCCGCCCAAATGCTCCGAGAGGCGGCTCAGCTTCTCGATTGGGCTCGGCCCGAAGGTCAGCGGATAGCGTTCGAATTTGTCTAGCATGAGGCCCTCCCGGTCAGGCGTATGACTGGCAGGATGCTGCCATAAAGCAGCCAAAATGTGCTTTCGAATTTGGTTTGAATTTTGCCCAATACTCTCACATGAGCTAAGATTCTATCGATCTTTGTGAACTCGAGGACAGAATCATGGAAGAATCTTCCGTCGAAGGTGACCTGGACCGGATCGACCGGCGGATCTTGCAGTATTTGCAAGGGGAAGGCCGCCTGACCAACGCCGAGCTGGCCAAGAAGGTTCATGTCAGCCCGGCGACCTGCCACCGGCGGACCCAGCGCCTCTTCGCGGAGGGCTTTCTGACCGGCGTGCGCGCCCTGGTGGCGCCTCAGAAGGTGGAGCGCGGGGCGCTGGTCTTCGTCGGTGTTGTGCTCGACCGCTCGACCCCGGAAAGCTTCGGCGCGTTCGAGAAGGCGATCGTCAAGCTGAGCTTCATCTTGGACTGCCACATCGTCGCCGGCGACTTCGACTACATCCTCAAAATCCGCGTGCGCGACATGGCCGACTTCAACCGCCTCCACGGCACCAAGCTGATCGCCCTGCCGGGCGTGCGCCAAACCCGCACCTTCTTCGTCATGAAAGAGGTCATCGACAACGCACCGCTCGAGTTCTGACGCCGCAGACGCGGCCGGTGCCATTGAAAGTGTCACGTATCGACGAGCGCTTCGACGTGGCGAGCCCCTTACGAAGCTGGCAGTGGCAAGCTATGCTCTTCCGCCTCCGGGCCGTCACGCTAGAGTTGATACCTTATCTTAGAAGGGCGTTGGGAAGAGGGTTAGAGCGCAGCGATGTCTCCAAGCAAGGACTTCGACTATGTCATCGTTGGCGCGGGCTCCGCGGGCTGCACCCTCGCCCATCGCCTATCGACGGAGCGAGAAGTTCGAGTCCTGCTGCTGGAAGCAGGTGGCTGGGACCGTGACCCCCTGATTCATATTCCCCTTGGTTGGGGCAAGATCCTTCAGAAGCGCCTGCACGATTGGATGTACTTTTGCGAGCCCGAGGAAAATGTCGGCGGCCGCCGGGTCGAGTGCGCGCGTGGCAAGATCGTCGGCGGGTCGTCTTCGGTCAACGCCATGGCTCATGTCAGGGGCAACCGCCGCGACTATGACCGCTGGGCGACCGAGGGGCTGACGGGCTGGTCCTACGCGCACCTCCTACCCTATTTCCAACGCCTGGAGACCTGGGAGGGCGGCACCGACGATTTCCGGGGCGGCGAAGGGCCGGTTCACGTGCAGGCCTGCAAGTTCGCCGATCCCTTGGTCGAGGCCTTCGCCGCCGCCGGGCGCGAGGCCGGCTACGGCTGGACCGACGACTACAACGGCCGCAGCCAAGATGGCTTCGGGCGATTGCAGATGACCATCAAGCGCGGGCGCCGCCAGAGCGCGGCCACGGCCTATCTGCGGCCGGCGCTCGGGCGGGCCAACCTAACCGTGTTGGTCAAGGCTCAGGCGACGCGCATCTTGCTCGAAGGCGGGCGCGCGGTCGGGATCGAGTATCGCCACGACGGCAAGTTGGAGAAGGCCACGGCGGCCCGCGAGGTGATCCTGGCCGGCGGCGTGATCAACTCGCCGCAGCTGCTCATGCTGTCGGGCATCGGCGACCCGGATGGTCTCGGCCGGCATGGCATCGAGGTCGCCGCCGCCCTGCCGGGCGTTGGCCAGAATTTCCAGGATCACGTATCGACCATCTTGATGTACGCCCGCCGGGAGCCCGGGCCCTTTCACCGTGCCATGCGCTACGACCGTATCGCGTTTGCCATGGTCCAGGCCTATCTGTTCAGAAGCGGCTTCGCGGGCGACGTGCCGGGCGGCATCACCTGCTTTCTAAAGAGCGACGAGTCGCTGGAGGTTCCGGACATTCAGCTTCTCTTCACCGCGGCGCCCTTGGGCGCCAAGCCCTACTTCGAGCCCTTTATCAAATCGTTTCAAGATGGCTTCGCCTGCCGCGTCGTCATGCTCCACCCGGAAAGCCGGGGCCGCGTCGAACTGGCGAGCAGCGATCCCATGGATCTCGCGCTCATCCGGGCGAACTTCCTCGGCACCGAAAGGGACCAGATCACCATGCGCCGGGGCGTGGAGATAGCGCGGGAGATCGCCGCCCAACCGGCCTTGGAGCCATTTATCAAGGCCGAGATCGCACCGGGCGCGGACAAGTCCGATGGGGCCGCGATCGACGCTTACATCCGCGCCGCCGCCATCACGGTGCATCATCCGCTCGGGACCTGCCGCATGGGAGGCGACGACGATCCCGCAAGCGTGGTCGATCCTCAATTGCGGGTGAAGGGCATCGAGGCTCTGCGCGTGGTCGACGCCTCGGTCATGCCCGAGATGATCAGCGGAAACATCAACGCGCCGGTCATCGCGATCGCCGAACGGGCCGCCGACCTGATTTTGGATCGCACGCCGCTCGCGCCCGACGCGCGGTTCGTTTGAAACGAGAGTCTTAGTCGGCCGCGTCGGAAGGGATCACGGTCGATCCCACCGGAACGACATCGGCGAAAATACTGCGATGCACGTCGCCTAGATGCTCTTGCATCAGCCGTTCCGCCCCATTGGTGTCGCGCTCGGCGATCGCTTCCACGATGCGCCGGTGAAAGGCGACATGCTCTGCCTGGCGCTTGAAGCAATGCCCGTTCTCGCCGAAGCGCTCGAGCGCCGTATCGCGCAATGCCGTGCTGAGCACGGCCTGCAGCTCCACGAAGACGGAGTTGCGCGACAGCTCGCCGATCATCCGATGGAATTCCATGTCGGCCTCTTGATAGGCCTGATAGTTGTCCGCCTGGCTGGTCAACTCGGCCTGGCGCCGCAAACGCGCCACATCCAGGCGCGAAGACCGCAGGGCCGCCAGCCGGCACATCACGGGCTCCAGCGCCAGGCGCAGTTCGACCAGCTCGACGGGGTTGGCGGTATCCAGAAGCGACAGAAGCTCGCTGCCGGAGCCGCCGGGCACCTCCCCGGCCGCCGAAGCCGGCGCCTCGTCAGCTGATCGCCCCGCCACGAAGGTGCCCCGGCCCTGATGGCGCACGATCTTGCCGTTCTGCTCCAAGGTGCTGAGCGCACGGCGCAGAACGCGCCGCCCGATGCCGAGCTTGTCGGATAGCTCCCGCTCCGTGGGCAGGCGGCCATCCTTGGCCAGCTGCTCGCCGCAAATCAACTGCTCGATAGCGTCCAAAGTCTCTTCGTAACGATCCATGCTAGATCCTAACTCTAGCCGACGGTGTCAGGGCGACAGATCCAAATGGATGGACGACACGGGTAAAAGCCTGAACGCCCCTTTTCTTGCGTGCAAGCGACTGGCGCTTCCATTTTGTGTATCAAACGCGAACCAATATCAAGGGCTAAGCCCGACTTGAGCGGATATTTTGGGCGTTTGGCGCAGGATTCGGCCAATCTTTCTCGACAATCGTCCGAATGACATCCTCGCGATTGACATGTTTCAGGCGATTGGTATCATTTTACTCTGTTGACTCGCCTCGCGGCGGAACCAATTTCGTGAAGGCCCTACAATACCTCTAAATTGGTTCCCATCGAGGCGTCTGCGCGGCAGAATCTGGCTTGAGAGGTCGGAGCCCCCGACGGCTTCACCAGGGCCCCAACAGCGGCGGCGAAGATCGGTTTCCGAGGCGATTAACCGCCCCGACATCTTCGCCAGGGCAGAAGAACAAGGGAGACAGGCATGAGGCGCATTGGAAGGCAAATCGTTTCAGGTTTGACGGCGAGCGCGATCGTCGCTCTAGGATTGACCGCTTCCACCTTGGCTGGCGAGGTTAAGAGCATTGCCGTGCTCGTGCCCGAACAGGGAACCGACTACGGCTGGAACCAGCAAGGGGTGGATGCCGCGCGAGCGGTTGCCGAGAAGTACGGGCTCGAGTTCATTCCGGCCGAAGGTTTGGGTTATGGCGATGTCCGGCCGACCCTGCGCGAGTTGGCCGAGGACGGCGCGAGCCTGATGATCGCCCATGCCAGCGGCTACAACACCGCGGCGCCCGAGATCGCGATAGAGACCAATGTTCCCGTGGCCGTCGTCGACCGCCCCGACGACATCAAAGCGGGCCTGGTGGCCGACTACACGCTGCACGGACACGAGGCCGCCTTCATGGCCGGCCAGATGGCCGCCGGAATGACCCGCACCGGCACGGTCGGGATTGTGGTTTCCGGCGAGCCGCCGTCCTGGAATTCTCAATCGGCGGGCTTCGCCCAGGGCGTTCGGGCGGCCAACCCCGACGTCAAGATCCTCTACGCCGTGATCGGCCCGGCCGCTTATGGCGACGCGGCCGGCGGGCGGCGGGTGACTGAGTCGGTGATCTCCGCCGGCGCCGACATCATCTTCGGCCAGGGCAACGGCTCCAGCTTCGGCATGATCCAGGCCGTCGAGACGACCAAGGCGGTCGACGGCGGCAAGGTCTGGTTCATCGACGTGATCGGCGACAAGACCTCGCTCGACAAGGGCCACCTGCTGTCCTCCGTGCTGTGGAACATGGCACCGGTCTATGGCGCCATGGTCGAGGACCTGAAAGCCGGCACCTTCGGCACCAAGCACTACAAGATCCAGCTGTCCGACGATTCCGTTAAGCTGCTGAAGACCGATCATATTCCGACCGATGCCTGGAATCAGGCCATGGCACTGCGCGACGACATCATCGCCGGCAAGGTGGCGGTCGATCTGGTCACCGATGCCCAAGCGGTCCGCGCCCTCATGACCTCCGTCGACGCCAAGCAGGAGTAGCGCCAGCGGCCGGCGCCCCAAGAGACACGAGGGTGCCGGCCGGCTCTTTTTTCTCGCGGTCATGGCCTATGATGGTGAGCCGATGAGGGAGTTGGGGCCGGCGGCCGCCCACCGCGTTCGCGGCCGCGGTCAAAGTATTAGGTTCAGCGGCGAGGTCAGGGCGTGCGCTCGAGTTCCGTGAATCCCGATAGCCATGATGTCGCGATCGCGCTCAACGGCATCACCAAGCGGTTCCCGGGTGTGGTCGCCAATGACCGGATCTCGCTGACCTTTCGCCGTGGCGAGGTCCATGCCCTGCTTGGCGAGAACGGCGCGGGCAAATCGACCCTGATCGCCATCATGTCGGGCATGCAGCGCCCGGACTCCGGCCAGATCCAAGTGGCTGGCCGGTCGGTGCGAATCACCTCGCCCTCGGCCGCCCTTCGCCTTGGAATCGGAACGGTCTACCAGCACGTCCTGCTGGTGCCCAGCCTGACCGTGCTCGAGAATCTCATGCTCGGCGCGCCCTGGTGGCGGCCCTGCAACCGAACGGCAACGCTGAAGCGCTTCGAGGAGCTGAGCGCGCTGCTCTCCACCAACGTGGCGCCGGACTCCCTGGTCGGCCGGCTGTCCCTGGGCCAGCAGCAGCAGGTCGAGATCATGCGCGCCCTTTGGCATGGCGAGCTGGTGCTGATCCTGGACGAGCCGACCTCCATGTTGACGCCCCAAGGGGTCGCGGAGCTCGGCGTGGTCGTACGCCGCCTGCGCGATCACGGTGTCGCCGTGGTTTTCATCACCCACAAGCTGAAAGAAGCCTACGACCTGGCGGACCGTGTCTCGGTGCTCCGGCTGGGCCGGGTGGTCGGCGAGCTGGGCCCCGAAGACCTTCGGGCGAAGTCGGAGCTGGAGGCGATCGACGCCGTGGTCGCCATGATGTTCGGGCGCGAGGAGGAGCCCGAGGATCTCAAGACCACGCTCCTGGGCGGCGCGCGCGAGCGCGACGGCCTGAGCGTGGCGGAACGAAGCGGCGAGCCAGCTCTTTCGATGCGCGGCTGCCATAGCCACGGCGATCCGGGCGAGTGCCCCTTGGCCGGTGTCGATCTGGATGTCTGGCCCGGCGAGATCCTGGGCATCGCGGGTGTCGACGGCAACGGACAGAAGCATTTCGCGGAGGCCTTGGCGGGACAGCGGCGTCTCAGCGCCGGATCGATCCTCCTAGGCGGCGAGGCCGTGGAAAGAACCGACGTCATCCAGCGGCGCGCGCGGGGGGTCCGCTACATTACGGACGAGCGGCTCGGCGAGGGAACGGCGGCTCGGCACTCGGTCGCGACAAACCTGATCCTGAAAGAGATCGGAAAATCGGCCTTCTGGCGCCACGGCCTCACTCAGTGGCGCCAGATCAACGAGCACGGCCGGAAGATGATCGCGGAGCACGACATCCGCGCGCCCTCGGAGCGAACCACCATCGAGAAGCTTTCCGGCGGCAACATCCAGAAGGTCCTGCTGGCCCGGGAGTGGGCGCCGGATGCGTCCCTGGTGATCTTCAACAAGCCGACCTACGGGCTCGACCTGCAGACCACGAAGCGCGCGCGGGACTGGATCAAGAGCGGTGCCGGCGCGCCGGGCGCGGTCATCATCGTGATCTCCAACGAGCTCGACGAGCTGATCGAGGTCTGCCACCGGATTGCCGTGATCGACCGGGGAAGGATCGCGGGCGTGGTCGACGCGGGCGACGGCGCGACAAGCGAGATCGGGCGCCTGATGACCGGCGCGGAAGCCGCCTGAGATGACCGACAGCAGCCAGCCGCGCTGGGCCCCGGAAGCCCTTCATAGGGTTCTTCGCGTCCTGCTGCCGATTCTATTGGCGCTGGGTGCGGGCGCCGTCCTGCTTGTCATCCTGGGCAAAGACCCGCTCGCCTACTACGGATACGTTCTCAAGCGCGGCCTCTACAGTCCCTCGGGCTTCGAAGCGTCGATCACCCGCATGGCGCCCTTGCTGTTGATCGCGGCCGGGCTGATCGTCGCGTTTCGCGCCGGGCTTTGGAACCTCGGAGTCGATGGCCAGTTTCTCTTGGCCGCCGTCTTCGTATCGGCCCTGACGCCCGCCCTCCTGCCCTTTATGCCGGCGATCGCGGCCATCGTCCTGGCCTTTCTGGTGGCGGTCGCTGTCGGCGCGGCCTGGTCCTTGATACCGGCTTTCTTGAAGGCGCGGCACGGCATCAACGAGATCATCTCGACCCTTATGATGAGCTTTCTGGGCGTCAGCTTCGCCAACGTGCTGATCAAGATCCCCTTCAACGATCCAAGCACCACCGTGCCGCAGACCGCCACCTTGCCAGTCGATGACCGGCTTGCGAGGCTGGGCGATAGCACGGTCCATTGGGGCGTGGTGCTCGCGGTCATCATGGTCGTCGCGGTTCATTACCTGATGGAGCGAACCTCCCTGGGGCTGAAGCTTCAGATCGTCGGCACCAACCCGCGCACCGCGATCCACTGCGGGCTGGACGTGAAGCGGCTGACCTTCGTCGCCTTCGCCATCAGCGCTGGGTTGGCCGGGCTGGCCGGGGCGGTGGATGTCTTGGGCGTGCACGGAACGATCCGGGCCGATTGGAACCCGGCCTATGGCATCGTCGTCATCCCCTTGGTGTTCCTCGCGCGCTTCAACGGCTTCGCGGTCATCGCTTTCGTGTTCTTCTTCGCCGTCTTGATGATCGGCGGCGAGAGCGCGGCGCGGCGCCTGGGCGTGCCGAGCTTCTTCGTCCTGGTCTTGGTCGCCTTGTTGATGCTGTTCTTCGCGGTGATCGAGTTCCTCGATCACGCCCGGCGCAATCGGGCGGGGAGCTGAGTCTTGGACGCGCTTTTGACCGAGGTCTTCATCGGATCGCTGATATTCGGCGCGGTCACGGCCGGCGTGCCCCTGCTGTTGGCCGGATTGGGCGAACAGGTCTCGGAGAAATCGGGCGTTCTCAACATCGGCCTGGAAGGCATGATGCTGATCGGCGCCTATGCCGGATTCACGGCCGCTTATCTGAGCGATTCCTTCCTGCTAGGGTTCTTGGCGGGCGGGTTCGCCGGCCTTGCCACCGCGGCCTTGATGGCTTTGCTTTGCGTGATCCTCGGCATGAATCAAATCGTCGTCGGCATTGCGATCACCTTGGGCGCGGAGGGTTTGACCGCGCTGCTCCATCATTTTCAGTTCAGCCGCAGCTATCCCCGCCTGTCGAAAGTGGAAACCTGGCCGATACCGGGCCTGAGCGATCTGCCCTACGTCGGCTCCGCGCTGTTCGACCGGAATGTCCTGATCTACTTTGCAATCCTTCTGACCGTGGCGATGGTCTGGGTCTTCAGGCGCACACATTTCGGGCTCAACCTCCAGGCCGCCGGAGACAAGCCGGCCGCGTTGGACGCAACCGGCGTGAACGTCAAGGCGACGCGGAGCGCAGCGGTCCTCATAACCGGCTTTCTCGGCGGACTTGGCGGCGCCTACATGTCGACCGTGGGTGGCGGCCTGTTCCTGCCCTTCATGACCGGCGGCGCCGGCTTCATCGCCATCGTGCTCGCGATGCTGGCCCGCGGACATCCCTTATGGGTTCTGGTCGGCGCGCTGCTGTTCGGCGCGAGCCTTTCCATGGCGACCGCCCTGCAGGTGGCCGGCGTGAACATTCCCACCGACGTGGTTCAGATGTTGCCCTTCGCGATGGTGATCCTGGTGCTGGTGCTCTTCGCGCGCCACAGCCAGCTACCCCCCGCGCTGGGAATTCCCTATCATCGCGGGGAGCGTTAAAGCCGAAGCGACGATGGCGCACTCATCAATCGACTGGACGGAGGAGACGCACAGATGACCGACACGAAAGTACACCTGCTGGACGGCGGCACCTTGGTGATCGACGGCTTCCACGCCTTTTGGAACCGGGGTCCCGGCGGCGAGCTGCGCTTCCCCTGCTATGCGGTGTTGGTCGAGCACAAGGACGGGCTCTACATATTCGATACCGGCTACGACCACGACCATGTCATGAAGGTGCTGCCATTCGAAAAGCCGCTGCAGACGCCTGAGCAGACCATTCCCGGCGCACTGGCGGCCATCGGCAAAAGGCCGGAGGACGTAAATTACGTCATCAACTCCCACTACCATTTCGATCACTGCGGCGGGAACAAGCATCTGAAGACCGCCTGCACGATCTGCCATTCGGCCGAGCTTGATGCCTGTACCGGCCATCAGCCCTTCGAGCGGCTTGGCTACTCCGACACCAGCTGCTTTGCCGGCCTCGGCATCGAAACCGAAGACGGAAGCTCGGTCGGTGGATCCGGCGACCCGGAGATCGACATCTACACACCCAAGTACGAGACCTTCACCGGCGATCAGGAGATCGCCAAGGGCCTCTGGCTGTTCGAGACTCCGGGCCACACGGCAGGCCACTACAGCATGATGGTGGAGCTTGCCAACCGACGTCCCATGCTGTTCACCGCCGACGCCTGCTATAGCCAGAAGAACATGGAGATGATGTGCATCTCGAGCTTCCACCTGGACCCGACGGCGAGCGTGAAGTCCATGCAGCGATTGAAGGACCTGGCCGAAAAGCACGATGCGGAGCTGTTCTACTCCCACGATCCCGAGAGCTTCGTGGACTACGTCAAGGCACCGGACGGGTACTATTCTTGAGCCCGGACGGGCGCTCTGCGATCTGCCTAGGGCGCGCCTTGGTCGATGACCGCCAGGGCGCCGGCCACGCCGGCCGGCACGTCGGCGGCGAACCCCAGTTTGCGCAGAGCGCCGCCCAAGGCGGTCACGGCCACGACGGCATAAATCGGTTCCGCGGTCGGGCCCATATGGCCGATGCGCAGCAGCTTGCCCAGGGTATCGCCGCGCCCGACCGAGAGCACCACGCCGTAGAGATCGCGCGCCGCCGCGACGATCGCCCCATCGTCGAGACCATCGGGCAAGCTGACGGCGGTGGTTGTCGGCGAGGCGATCGCCTCGGACGCCGGCCACAGCGTGCAGCCCATCGCGGTAACTCCCGCTCGGCAGGCCGCGGCGGTCAGGGCATGGCGCGACCAGACCACTTCCGGCCCCTCCGCAAGATAACGCTCGATCGCCGCGGCGAGGCCGCTGATCTCGGAAATCGACGGGGTGAAGGGAAAGGGCTCGGTGCGGCGCCAGGCATCCTTCCAATCCAGATAGCTCAGGATCGAGGCCCTCGGGCTATCGGGGTTCTGCTCCATGTGGCGCCAGGCCTTCTCGCTGACAGCGACGAAGGTGATCCCCGGCGTTCCGCCCAGGCACTTGCCGGGCCCGGTGATGAATACATCAGCCTGGCAGTCGCTCGGATGAATATCCATTCCGCCGAAGGACGACACTGCATCGACCAGCAGCATCGCGCCGTGGTCGGCGACGGCCGCGCCGATCTCGACCAGCGGATTAATGGTGCCCGACGGCGTGTCGTGATGGACGACGGAGACCACCGAGATCTCCGGGTGCGCCTTGAGCGCCTGCGCCACGGCTTGGCCGGTTATCGCCTCGTTATAGGGAACCTCGATCTCCACCATGTCCTTGTGGTAGCGCGCCGACCAATACCCGAAGCCCTTGCCGTAAACTCCGGAGGCGAGATTCAGCACCACGTCCTGCTTGGAGATCAGCGAGGCCGCCGCCGCCTCGATGGCAACCGCCGGCTCGGCCTGAAGAATCAGCGCGGGGTCGGGCCAGCGCAGGGCCTCGGCGCATTTGACGGCGGTTTCCTCATAGAAGGCCTGAAAGCTTGGGTCGTAGTCGTAACCGAGCGGCCGCGCCATGGCCTGCAAGACATCGGGATAACCCTGAACCGGCCCCGCCGTCAGGGTTATGACGGGTGGCTTAATCTCTGTGGTCATGTCGCTCGCTCCTCGAAAGAGTCAACGATAAAGCCTGTTGGCTTGGACATTCGCCGCGATGGCTTATGACTATGTCATCGTCGGCGCCGGATCGGCCGGCTGCGTTCTCGCGGCCCGGCTGAGCGAGGAAGAGTCGCTCTCCGTTTGCCTGGTCGAGGCGGGCGGTCCCGCGCTTGATCCAGCGATCGCGGACCCGGCCATGTGGCCGGCGCTGCAAGGCCGGGAGATCGATTGGGGCTTCGAGACCACGGCCCAACACCATACGGCGGCGCGGCGCCACGCTTGGCCGCGCGGCCGTGTGATCGGCGGCTCGAGCGCGCTCAACGCCATGGCCCACGTGCGCGGCCACCCTAGGGATTTCGACAGCTGGGCGGCGGCCGGCTGCGACGGATGGGGTTACGCCGACTTGATGCCATACTTCATCAAGTCCGAGACCTCGGACCGCCCGGGCTCGCCTTACCATGGCTATGGCGGCCCGATTACCCTCATGACGCCCAGCGAGCCGCACCCGATCACGCGCTGCTACATGGCGGCCGGCGAAAGTCTCGGCATCCCACCGACCGACGAGCACAACGGGCCCTGCATGCTCGGGCCGACCCTCAACAGCCTGACCATCGTCGAGGGCAAGCGCCAAAGCGTGGCCGACGCCTATCTGACGCCCGCGCTCGGGCGGCCTAATCTGGAAATCCGCACGGGCTGCCTCGTCGACCGGGTCGTCATGACCGGCGACGGTCTTTGCCGTGGGGTGGAGGTTCTGCAAGACGGTCAGCGCCAGGTGATCGCGGCGGGGCGCGCCGTGCTTCTGTGCGGCGGCACCGTCGGATCGCCTATGGTTCTTGCGCGCTCCGGACTTGGCCCGGCGTCGGATCTGACCGCTCTGGGTATCCAGGTGCAAGCGGACTTGCCGGGCGTCGGGCAAAACCTCCACGATCATCTGCTGAGCGGCGGCAACCTCTACCGCGCCAAACGCCCGGTGCCGGCGAGCAAGTACCAGCATTCCGAATCGCTGATGTATCTGGAGGGTGACGGCGATCGGCGCGCGCCCGAGATGGTGCTGGCCTGCGTCTTGGCACCGGTCGTGACCGAGTGTTTCGAGGCGCCGGCGCCGGGCAAGGCCTATACCATCATGTTCGGCGTCACCCATCCCCGCAGCCGGGGCGCCTTGCGCCTTGTCTCGGCCGACCCGACCGCGGCGCCGGTGATCGATCCGAACTACTTGGCAGAGGCCTACGACCGGGAGACCTACGTCAGAGCCTTGGAACGGGCGCGCGCGGTTGGCGCCGCGGCGGCCCTCGGGGACTGGCGCCAGGCCGAACTTTTGCCGGGACCGGGCGTTCGCTCCGAGCAAGAGCTGACCGCGTTTCTGGCCAAGGCCGCCTTCACGCACCACCACCCCGTGGGTACCTGTCGCATGGGCAGCGACGAATTGGCCGTCGTGGGCTCGGACCTGTCGGTGCGCGGGGTCCAAGGTCTCTATGTCATCGATGGCTCGATCCTCCCGAGCATTCCCACCGGGCCGATCAACGCGGCCATCGTCGCCATCGCAGAGCGGGCAAGCGACCTTCTGCGCGGCAAGGCGCCGCTCGCGCCCTTCGACCCGCGCGCGGCGCCGACGTGATCAAGCGTTTTGGGATCTTCATCGCCGCCGCGTTCGCCGTCGCGGGCTCGGGACATGCCGCCGACCCACAAAATATACACCTGCGGATCGAGAATGCCTCCGAGGTATCGATACGCTGCGTGATGGTCCTGGCGCATTTCGTCACCAAGGACATGCCGCCGATCCCATCGGGAAGCAGCTACACAACGACTCTGATCCGGGACCCGGACCAGGGCACCTTGAGCTATGGCTCTTTCGACGACCATCCTATGATGCTCGAGAACCTCCTGTGCGGCAGTCTCTCCGATTGGACGACGACCTCTCGGGATCTTCCAATTCTGAACCTACGCTCCGCCGAGGCCACGCGATTCCACTTTCAATGCACCTTGCAGGACGAACGCCTCGCCTGCGCGACGCGTTAGCTACCACCGCACCATGCCGGCATCCGCGTTGAGCGCCTGACCGGTAATCCAATGAGCCTCCTCGGAGGCCAGGAACGCGATGGCCGGAACGATGTCGGGTGGCGTCCCGCGCCCCTTGATCGCCTGCAGCATATCGACGAACTCGAAGGCGTGCTTGTGGTCGGTCTTCTGCACGCCCTCCGTATCGGTGAGGCCGGGGCATACGCAGTTGACGGTGATCCGGTCGGCGCCCAGCTCGGTCGCCAAGGCCCGGGAGAAGGTCAGGACGCCGCCCTTCGAAGCCACGTAGTGCGCCATATTTGGCGTGCCGGCGAAAATCGAATTGGAGCATACCGACACGATCCGGCCGTACCCGCCTTTGCGCATGGCATCGGACGAGGCCCGGCACATGAGATAAAGCCCGTCCAAGTTCACCCGAAGAACCCGCCGCCACTCTTCAAAGGTCAGCTCGTCCCACGGCACGAAGGGCACGATCGCCGCCGAATTGATAAGGATGTCGATCTTGCCGCACTTGTCCAGGACAGCCTTGTGAAGCGCAGCCACCGAGTCCGGATCGCCGATATCGCAGTGCACGACGAAGCAGCCCTCGCCAAGGTCCGCCGCCTTGGCCTCGACGCCCGCGTGATCGATGTCGACCGCCGCCACGGTGGCCCCTTCGCTTGCCAGGCGCTTGGCCGTTTCCGCGCCAATGCCGCTCGCCGCGCCGGTCACGATGGCGACCCGACCTTCAAACCTGCTCATGCCTTATCTCCCTGTTCATTTGCCTTGTACCGAATGCCTAGACCGTCGCCCGGCCCTTTCCGACCCGGGGCGCCGGGCGGCCGCCGTCCGAATAGGCCAAGATCGCGAGTATCTCGTTCGGCCGTGGGGCATCGCCGACCATGAGGGTCATGGTGTCCAGCTCGTCGAACGACCAGACCTCGTCCTTGTGGGCCAAAGGCACATCGATCGCCGTGCCCGCGGCGGCCACCTTGGTGACCGACGGTATCAGCGCCTCGCCACCGCCGCAGGCCGCGCGCATAGGCTTGCCGAGCTTGGGGTGCAGCAGGGCGGCGGCGTGCTCCAGGTCGCCATTGACTCCGACGATGGCCGCCTTGCCGTAGGCCTTGGCCGGCCGCTCCAGCATGGCGACCGCGGTCGCCGCCAACGCCTCGCCGAACTGCATACCCATGTCGAACAGGGCCTCCAGGTCCTGCTCGAAGCGGCCGGCAAAGGGGTTGTCCAGCACCGCGAGCGCGGCGACCCGGGTTACCGGGACCTCCGCGGCCTTGCCGGCCTCGGCCAGAACCCGTTCCTTTATGAACAGCGTTTTACGCATCGTCATGATCGCGCTCCCCCTCTTGCTCAGCGTTTCGCCTCGACCACGCCGAGCAGTTTTTCGTACTCGGCGGCGACGTCGGCGTCGGCGCTCAAGATCTGGTCGCTGACCGACTTGAAGGTTTGATTCATGCGGGCGCGATCTTCGTCGCTCAACTGGTGGATTTGGCCGCCTTGTTCGAGCCAGACTCGGTTGGTGCGCTCGACATTGTCGATGCCCCATTGGAGCACCGCTTCCTCGGCAGCGCGTCCGGCTTCCAAGATCGCGGTTTGAACCTCTTCCGACTGGGCCTGGAACCAAGCCTCGTTGACCACATTGACCGAGACGATGATGGAAAACTGAAGATCCGTGACGTTTTCGGCGATATCGTAATACTTGAAGGCCACTAAGATGGGCATGCCGGCCAACATGCCGTCGATGTTGCCGGACTGGAGCGCCGGCACCACTTCGCTCAAGGGCAAGGGCAGAGCGCTGGCGCCGATCGCCTCCATGGGCCGAATCTGAAGGGGCGAGGCGAAGGTACGGATCTTGAGGCCCTTGAGATCGTCCAGCTTCGGCGCCGGCGCCTTGGTCAGCACGATAAAGGGGCTGTTGTAGATCGCGCCGATGATTCTCAAGCCCTTGCTGAGCGCCAGCTGTTCCAGATGATCCCGATAGTCCGGGTCGTGAATGACACGCGCCAGGTGTTCGGGAGAGTCAAAAAGACCGGGCGCGTCGAAGACCTTGAACTTGGGCTCGGCCCCGACCAGAAAGGCGGTCGGCGAGATGAAGGATTCGATGGTGCCCAGTAACACGCCCTCGGCCATGCGCGGGATGGTGCCGAGCTGGCTTGCCGGGTAGATCTCGACAACAATTTGATCGCCGATCCGCTTGCCCAATTCGCTGGCAAAAGTTTTTTGCCATTCATGCTGCACGTCGTTGATGGTGGCGCTGGCCATCTTCATGACCGTTTGCGCCTGGACCAGCTGGGCGGGCAGAACGACGCCCATCGCGAGCGCAACGACGAAACCCTTCAATGAGATGCGCGTCTTGATCATGAAGTGCTCCTCCCTTCTTGTTGAATCAGCCGACGAGCCATAGGGACAGGCCGGGCAGATAGGTGATTGCGAGCAAGGCAACCGTCTGGACGACAAAAAAACCGAAGACGCCCTTGTAGAGATCGGTCAGATCGGCCGTCATCACCGATTGTGCGACGAAGAGGTTGAGGCCGAAGGGCGGCGTAAACATCCCGATGCTGAGGTTGACCGTCATGACGATACCGAAGTGGATCGGGTCGATGCCCAGCTCCAAAACGATCGGCAGAAGGATCGGCGTCAGCACCAGGATGGCCGAGGTCGGATCGATGACGCACCCCAAGGCCAGCAGCAAGACGTTGATCGCGAGGAGAAAGGTGAATCTCGAAAGCTCGGCCTGCTCGACCCAGGCGACCAACGCTTGGGGTATGCCCTGAACCGTCAGCAACCAAGAGAACACGGCGGCGCACGAGAGGATGATCAGGATCTGACCGGTGAGCACTGCCGAATCCGAGGCCGCCTCCAGTATCTCGCCCCAACTCAAGCTCCGGTAGGCGAAGCGCGCCAGCAAGATGGCGTAGAGGCAGGCGACGCCGCCGGCCTCGGTCGGCGAGAAGTAGCCAAGATAGATCCCCATGAGCACGATCACGGGCATGGCCAGCGCGCCGGACGCGTGAACCGTCGCGCGGGCCAGGGGCATCGTCCCACCCTCGGCGTCTCGCACCCTCTGCCCGGCAGGACCGACCGCGCCCCGCTCGGCCTTGCGCCGCACCCAGATCAGCACGAAGACCGCCATGACGACGGAGATCAATAGGCCTGGCAGGATTCCGGCGATAAACAGCTTCGGCACCGATTGCTCGGCGCTCGCGCCGTACAAGATCATCGCGATGCTGGGCGGAATCACGATGGCGACCGACCCGCTCGACGCGATCAGGCCAAGGGAAAAGCGTTTGCTGTAGCCGTCCTTTAGGAGGTCGCCATAGAGGATCCGCCCCGTTGCGGCGACCGTGGCCGGGCTCGATCCGGATACCGCGCCCAGAAGGGTGGAGGTGCAGATCGTGGTGAGCCCGAGCGCCCCGCGAATTCCGCCGAGGAGACTCTGGCTCCAGACGACCAGTCGGGCCGAGACTCCGCATCGCCCCATCAGTTCGCCGGCGAAGAGAAAAAAGGGTATGGCGAGCAGAGCGTACTGGTCGACCGCGCCATACATGACCTGGTGAATGATCAAGGGCGGGACGTTCACCACGAACAAGACGGTGGCGGTGCTGGCCGCCAACAGGACGACCCATATCGGGAATCCGAGCAGAAAAAGGGCGACCGGAACGACCAGAAGAGTCGCAATCATGGCCCGTCCGGCCCCGCCGCGGGGTCGTCCTCCACGCCACTCCCTGATCCTGTGCGCGCGGTGGGCCGCACCGCATAGACCAGGGATATGAGGCAGATCAGGCCAAGGCCGACCGGAACCGCGCCATGGGGAACGATCATGGGAATCTCGCTCGCCATGCTGGTCTGCCCGACCCGCGCAAGGGTTTGGAGAACGCTCCAGGATTGCCAGGTCACATAGCCGCTCAAAAGCGCCACGCAAAGGTAGCGGCCGCGGATCAGCTGGCCGCGCCAGCGCGCGCCCAAGAGTCCGGACAGTTGGTCGAAGCCCAGGTGACGCCGGTCGAGCGAAACCAAGGCGGCGCCCAGGAACACCAGCCAAACCATGGCGAACACCAGTATCTCGTCGGATCCTGGAATGGCCTTCTGAAAAAGATAGCGCCCGGCGGCATTGGCGACATTCAAGATCACCATGGCGAGCAGCAAAAGCCCGAGGGCGTAGCGAACGATGGCGCGCGCCACGCTCATAGGTGGGCTCTTACACTAAGCGCTTTTCGGCCCATCGTCCTTCCGATCCTGATCCTCCCTTTCCAGGGCGCGGCGGACGGCGATGAAGCGCTCGGCCCTTTTGGCGCGTAGGGCGTCGATGCCTCCCTCCTCGTAGCCGAAGATTCCCTTCCCCGTTTTGAGACCCAGCTGGCCGTCCTCCGTCCGTCGGGTGACATAGGGGCTGACGTCGGAGCGGGTCGAGAGCGCGCCGTTCAAATAGCTTCCGACTGACTGGTAAATGTCGAGCCCGGCCATGTCGAGCAGGGCCATTGGGCCGACGATGGCCAGCTTGTAGCCGATTCCCCAGGACACGCAGGTGTCCAGATCTTCAGGCTCGATGACGCCATCCTCCACCAGATCCAAGGCTTCGCGCATGATCGCGTAGAGTACGCGGTTTTCCACGAACCCGGGGACATCCCGCTTGACTATGACGGGGATCAGGTTGAGGCCCCGAATGGTCTCGGCCATCCACCGGGTCGTGGCGGCGCTGGTTTGCGCGCCGGCGACGACCTCTATCATGGGAATGATGTGCGGCGGATTGGACCAGTGCATCCCGATGACCCGTTCCGGTGCGGAAAGAGTCTCTTGAAGCTTGGTGATGGGAATCCCCGAGGTGTCGGACGCGATCACGCAGGATTGGCTGACCAGTCCATCGATCTCCGTCAGCACCTGGCGTTTCAGGTCCAGGTTCTCCGGTACGTTTTCGACCACTAGGTCGGCGCCCGCCACCGTTTCGGTCAAGGTCTGGCAAAAAGCAACGGCGGTCGCGTCGCCCTTGGCGGGCATGGCCAACTTGTCGAGCACGCCCGCGATAACGGCGAGGCTGGCGCGCGACCTGGCCACCGCCGCCTGGTCGACATCGAAGGCTCTCACTTGCAGACCCGCGCGCGCCATGACCGCGGCGATGCCTGCGCCCATTGTTCCTAACCCGATCACGGCTGCGATGGTCATGCGTAGGCGCCCCGGTTGTAAGATCCTGAATTTAAGCTGCCACGACCTTCTGGAAGGCTGGCCGCGCGCTCAAGCGCTGGTGCCAGGCGCGCAGGGACTCCAGCGGCGGCAGATCGACCGGGAAGTTAAGGCAGCGGTGCACGATCGGCGCGAGGCAAATGTCGGCCAGGCTGAGGTCATCGCCGGCGAGATAGGGCGATTGCGCAAGGCGGCCGTCCAGCACCAAGAGGGCCGCCACCAGTTCCTTCGCCGCCGCCTCGGGAACCGCTTGCTCCCCCTTCACCGCCTTGAAGATCGTGACATAGGGCCCGTTCAGGGAGGCAAGCAGCCAATCCATCCAAGTCTCGACCCGGCTTCGGCCGGCCGGATCGCTGGGATAGAGGGAGGCGCCCGCGGTCGCGGCGATGTAGCGCAGGACTGTGTTGGATTCCCAGATGACCTGATCGCCGTCGATCAGGGTCGGCACCTTGCCGGTCGGGTTCATCGACAGGTATTCCTCGCTGGCCGTGTTGCCGAACTGACGGCCGTAATCCTCGCGCGTGTAGCTGGCGCCGATCTCCTCGAGGAGAAGAATCACCTTCTGCACGTTGCCCGACGTGCTACGCCCCAGAACTCTCATGCGAACCCTCCTCCCTTGAAAATCGTCCATGAACTCTTCGGCACGCGCGCTTCAAGCCTGCTGGGGGTGAAAGGCGATCGCATCCATTTCGATCTTGGTATCGATCACCGCGCGGGCTTCGACCGTGGTGCGCGCAATTCCGCCGTCGGGGAAGTAATCCGCGAAGGCGCGGTTATAGCGTCCGAAGTTGCGGGTATCCTCCAGATAGACGGTGATCCTGACCACGTCCTTCAGATCGGCACCGGCGGCCTTCAGGACGCGGCGGATCGACTCGATGGTCCAGCGCGTCTGCTCCTCGATCGGGCCATCGCACATCTTGCCGTTCTCGTCCTTGGCGACCTGCCCCGAGACGAAGATGAAATCGCCGGCCCGAACGGCAGGATGGAACGGCAAGTTAGGATTCTCGGTCCCGATTGGGGTGATCGCCTTGTCTCGACCTGCGTCCATTTGCCCCTCCCGATTGCTCAGAACACCGTTGTTTCCACGATATCGACCCCCCGCTGTCGATCGATCAGGTAGATCAAGCCCCGCCCATCGATCGTAACGTCGTTGGAAGAGGCCCGGTCAAACCCCTCCGGGGGATCGGACTCGTAGTAGCCGACCTCGCGCGGGCAGAACGGATCGGCGAAGTCGACCAGGCGCAATCCTTGGGCAAACCACGCGAAGGGCACGACGCTGGTGCCGGTCAGCCGCTCGGACGGCTGGTGGCAGCCGGTCATGGGTTGTTGAGCTTGGCCGTCCCGGTCGAGCCCCTCGACTTGAAATGTCGAAATGGACGTCGGGTTGCGCTCGTCTGTGATGTCGTAGACCCATGTGAAGGCCGGCGGCGAGGGATAGAGCTTGGCCACGTCCTCGTCGGCGACGATCATCACGTCGCGACCCTTGAGCGCCATCGGCATGCGCAGGCAGGTATGGGTCGGGTGCGGAAAACAGCTGCTGGTGTTGCGCGCGGAGATCAGCTTGGGCTGGGACATGTCGCTGATATCCAGCACGAAGAAACCGTGATGCCAATAGCTGACGTAAAGCCGGTCGCCGACCCGCAGGGGGTGGTGACAGCGCGGCGGCACGTAGTCGCCCCAGGGATAGGCCTCGCCGCCGGCCTCCCATTGGCCGGGAATCCACCAGCGGCCGACCTCCTCGGGCTTGGTCGGATCCTGAAGGTCCAGGATCATGACGATGTTGCCCACATAGCCCTCGGCGGTGGGCGAAATGTAGGCATAGCGCCCATCGAAGTCGTAGCGGTGGACGCCTTTGCCCTGTGTCGACCACTTTGCGATTTGACGAGGCTCGGACGGCGTCGAGACATCGTAAATCCCGAGACCGCCGCCGAACTTGGGATCGCCCTCTCCCAGGCGCTCGTGATTGACCACCATGATGCCGTTCGCCGACCGCACCTTGTGGGAATGCCATCCCTGGGGAAGCTCGATCCGCGCCAGAAGCTTGGGCGCGGTTGGATCGGCGACGTCATAGATCGACGTGCCGCTTGGCGCGCGCATGTGTCCGACGAAAAGCAGCTCTCCGTCGATCCAGACCTGACCACCGCCGGGACAGTCGATGTGGCCAACCCGCTTCGTGTTACTGGCCTTGCCCATTCCTACCTCGCAAAAAGCCCATAGCCTTATGGGAAAAGTTTGACCACATCGCCGCTCTCGTCGCGCCCCCAGCGCTTGTAGAGTCCGACCTTCCTCAAGGTCGGCTCGTCGCTGGCCACGAAAAGAATGATCGGCTGATCCGTCCCGTTGACGTGCTCGACCCAACTGCCGCCGGGCACCGCCACGGTGTCGAACTGCGCCCAATCGTGGCGCTCGCCATCAATCATCGAGTATCCCGGTGGGCCCTCGAAAGGCGCCACCAACTGGTTCGCGGTCTGCTTGAGCGGCAGGGTCCGCTCGCCCGGCCGAAGCAACTGCGCGAAGAACGTCATGGTCTGGAACACGGGCCCGCCGTTCGTCGGGTCGATGTACTCGATCTTCAAGCCGTCGTAGGGATCGCCGTCGGCGTCGGCGTTTTCGTCCAGAAACTCGCGCATGGGCGCCCAGCGATAGACGTACATGGGCGAGGCCGCGCCGGTGCCCCGGTCGTGCGGCACGAAATGGGGCTTTAGGCCGCCTCGGCCATAGATGAGCTTGGAATAGTCGGCGCCGAAGCGCGCGGTCTGCTCCATGCGCTTGGCCAGCTTGCCATCGGCCTCTTCCTTGTAATCGTGTTCGAAATAGACGGCATTCAAGGTCTCGACCAGCGGCAGGTCCAAGACCGACAGATTGATCGCCGGCTCGTCGCCTTTGTTGCCGTGGTTGTGCCAAGTATCGTGCGGCGTGAGCACCATGTCGCCCGGCCCAAAAACGATATCCTCTCCCTCGACGCCGGTGAAGTTCTGCGCGCCGGTCAAGCCGAAGCGGATGGCGTTGGGCGAGTGCCGGTGGGGTGGCATCACCTCTTGCGGGTCGTTGAGACGGTAGGCGGTGTACATGGTCGTGACCGATGCCCGGCGCGGCGCCAAGCCCGGATTGACGAGGATCAGCGAGCGGCGCTCGGAATCGGCCATGCTGACCAATTCGGCGGAGCGCTGCAAAAGCGGCCGGATGACCTCCGCGTAGCTCCAAACGAAGGGCACGGCCTTCGCGCTGTTCATCAGCTGCCGGACTTCGTCGTGATCGACCTTGGTCGTGGTCGCCCAGAAGGGGAACATGTGGGCTTTGTAGACGTCGTCGTAGAGGCCTTTTAGGGCCGCCTCGTGATTGCCGGCCTCATGTTCCGATGCGGTCTTGGTGCTCATCGCGCGACAGCCCCTCCAAGTGAACCAATATCAAAATTGGTTTCGCTCCAAACCCTCGAACATCCTCTCCGAGATCATAGCCTTGCCGCGCGATCAATGTCAAAGCCGCGCACTGGCGCAATCTCGTGCGGCAGGCAGGAGGTAGATACGCTACAGCATACTGATATAAAACAATAAACTGTAAGCTCAACAAAACTCACGCAACGGCAGGAAGGTCCGGTATGGGGGATCGGACCATTTAATCCGCTGGCGTGATCATTATGCTATCGGCTGGAGCAAATCCGATCGACAAGCCGGAACCAAACGCCTTTCGCGCCATCTTTCCCCTGAATGGCGACGGCTCATGCACTGGTCATATCGTCTGCGCACCCGCCATGCTTCCTCCGTTTCAACACCCCGTGGTAGGTTCACTGCGCCTCGGCGACGGAACCTTTTGCCCGGACGTCGGGGGTATCGGAGGAAAAAGCGTGGGCTATTTCGACGCGCTCGCAAGCGGCGCCTTCAAGACCACCGAGGATGGGCGGCAGCTCTTCTTTCCCTGGGGCATATTGGGCCGTGGCTACCTCATCCCCAGCGAAGAGGAAGCCGACCGTCTGCGCCGGGCGATGGACAGCTATCTGAAGATTACCTTGCTTCTGGTACTGCCGGTCGCTCTTGCCGTCTTCACCTGGCTGGGATTTTGGAGCACCGCCATCCTTGTGGTCGCCGTCATCGTTCCGAGCATTTTTTGGATGCGCAGGCAATGCCGCGATCTGCAACCAAGCGAAGAACGGGTGACGCTGAGCGAAAACCTCGCAGCCCAGGCGCGGGCCCATAGCGCGCTCAGCCTGTGGTTCTTGGAGCTCGTCTCGCTCGCCTTCGTCGCGCTCGGCGTGTTTCTTCTTGTAGCTGACAGCGGAAACTGGCCGATCGCCCTCGCCTCGATCACCTTCTTCGGCCTCTGCGCGGCCGTCTTCACGACGATGCTCTTGATCCGGCGCCGCGAGAGCCGTGGGCGGGGCCCACGGCTCTGACGGGTCTAACGCTTGGGGGGGCCTTAGGCCGCCGCCTCTTCGGCGCCCGCCTCGCTGCCGATGATCAGGCCCTCCTCGCCGGCCGAGACCGCGACGGCGTCGCCGTCGGCCACCTTGCCTTGCAGGATCAGCTCGGCCAGCTGGTTCTGCAGCTCGCGCTGGATCACCCGCTTGAGCGGCCGGGCGCCGAACACAGGATCGTAGCCCTTGTCGGCGAGCCAGGCCTCGGCCTTGTCGTCCAGGGTGAGCGCGATCTTGCGCTCGGCCAGCAAAGCCTTGAGGCGGGCCAGCTGGATCTCCACCACGCCGGTCATCTCGGCCCGGGTCAGGCGGTGGAACAGCAGCAGCTCGTCCAGCCGGTTGAGGAACTCGGGCCGGAAGGCGGCCCGCACCACGGCCATCACCTGGTCGCGCACGGCGTCGCTGTCCTGGCCCTCTGGCTGGTTGGCGAGCACCTCGGAGCCCAGATTCGACGTCATGATGATCAACGTGTTGCGGAAGTCCACGGTGCGGCCCTGACCGTCGGTCAGGCGGCCGTCGTCGAGCACCTGAAGCAGCACGTTGAAAACATCGGGATGGGCCTTCTCGATCTCGTCGAACAGCACCACCTGGTAGGGCCGCCGGCGCACCGCCTCGGTCAAGGCGCCGCCCTCCTCGTAGCCCACATAGCCCGGCGGGGCGCCGATCATGCGGCTGACCGCGTGCTTTTCCATGTACTCCGACATGTCGAGCCGCACCATGGCCTGCTCGTCGTCGAACAGGAAGGCGGCCAGCGCCTTGGTCAGCTCGGTCTTGCCGACACCGGTCGGGCCCAAGAACACGAAGGAGCCGATGGGCCGGTTGGGATCTTGCAGGCCGGCGCGGGCCCGGCGCACCGCGTTGGAGATCGCGACGATCGCCTCGTTCTGGCCGATCACCCGGCCACGCAAGGCCTCTTCCATGTTCAGGAGCTTCTCGCGCTCGCCCTCGAGCATCTTGTCGACCGGAATGCCGGTCCAGCGGGAGACCACGCCGGCGATCTCGCCGTCGGTCACTTCCTCGTTGAGCATGCGGTGATCTTCGGCGTCCTCGGCCGATTGCAGCTGCTGCTCGAGGCCCGGGATGACGGAGTAAGCAAGCTCGCCTGCGCGCTCGAGCTTACCGTCACGCTGGGCGATCTCAAGCTCGCCACGGGCGTGATCAAGCTGCTCCTTGAGCTTTTGGGCGCCGGCCAGCTGGTCCTTCTCGGCGGTCCACTGGGCGGTCAATTCGGCCGAGCGCTGCTCGAGCTCGGCGAGCTCTTTTTCGAGCTTCTCCAGGCGGTCCTTCGAAGCCTTGTCGTTTTCCTTCTTGAGCGCCGCCTGCTCGATCTTGAGCTGGATCACCCGGCGGTCGAGCTCGTCGATATCCTGGGGCTTGGAGTCGACCTCCATGCGCAGGCGGCTGGCCGCCTCGTCGACCAGATCGATCGCCTTGTCGGGCAGGAAGCGGTCGGTGATGTAGCGGTTCGAAAGCGTGGCCGCCGAAACAATCGCCGCGTCGGTGATGCGCACGCCGTGGTGCAGCTCGTACTTCTCCTTGAGGCCGCGCAGGATCGAGATGGTGTCCTCGACCGTCGGCTCCGGCACGAAGACCGGCTGGAAGCGCCGGGCCAGCGCCGCGTCCTTTTCGATGTGCTTGCGGTACTCGTCGAGCGTCGTGGCGCCAACGCAATGCAGCTCGCCGCGCGCCAGCGCGGGTTTCAGCATGTTCGAGGCGTCCATCGCACCGTCAGCCTTGCCGGCGCCGACCAGGGTGTGCAGCTCGTCGATGAAGACGACGATCTCGCCCTCGGCCGCCGCGATCTCTTGGAGCACCGCCTTGAGGCGCTCCTCGAATTCGCCCCGGTACTTGGCGCCGGCCACCATGGCCCCCAGGTCGAGCGCCATGAGCCGGCGGTTCTTGAGGCTTTCGGGCACGTCGCCATTGACGATGCGGTGGGCCAGGCCTTCGACGATCGCGGTCTTACCGACGCCCGGCTCGCCGATCAGCACCGGGTTGTTCTTGGTCCGGCGCGACAGCACCTGGACCGTGCGGCGGATCTCCTCGTCCCGGCCAATCACTGGATCGAGCTTGCCCGAGCGCGCGTCGGCGGTCAGGTCGCGGGCATATTTCTTCAGCGCGTCGTAGCCTTCCTCGGCAGTCGCGCTCTGGGCCGTGCGGCCTTTGCGAACTTGCTCGATCGCGCCGTTCAGGCTCTGGGCGGTCACGCCGGCGGCCTCGATCGCCTTGGCTGCGCCTGTGCCCTTGGCCATGGCCAGGGCCAGCAGCAGCCGCTCGGCGGTGACGTAGCTGTCGCCGGCCTTCTCGGCCAGCTTCTCGGCCTGCTCGAAGAGCCGTGCCGTCTCGGGCGCCAGATAGACCTGGCCGGCGCCCTCGCCCTCGACTCGCGGCAGTTTGGCAAGCGCGGCCTCGGTCTCTTGCAGCAGGCGGCCGGGATCGCCGCCGGCGGCCCGGGTCAGATTGGCGGCCAGGCCCTCCTTGTCGTCCATCAGGACCTTGAGCAGATGCTCTGGCGTGAAGCGCTGGTGGCCGCTGCGCAGGGCGAGCCCTTGGGCTGCCTGAACGAAACCGCGTGAGCGCTCGGTGTACTTCTCGAAATCCATATGTCGTGCCCTCCTCGTGCGCAGCCGCTTCGCGCAGCCTGCGATCGACGATGCTAAAAGTTAAAGACGTTCCCCCCATGGCCTCCGAAGACAGCCAACAGCAGGGCAGCGGATCCCTCAGAAACCCGCCATATCTCCATATGGGGGTGTGGCAAAAAAGACACAAGAGGGCAAAAAGGGTTAATTCCGTAGGAAGAGAGGCCGGCAGCGGTGGCGTCCTCGGGCCGCGGCCGGCAGGCTTGGCCGAGCCGCGCCGCCCCCTTAGGATTGCCCCCGCCATGTCGATCACCGTCGCAGAGATCTGCCGCTTTCCGGTCAAGGGGCTGTCCGCCGAACGCCTGGAGGAGGTCACGCTGACGGCCAACAAAGGTCTGCCCGCAGACCGCGCCTTCGCCCTGGCCCACGGGGCCGTTGAGTTGGGGGCCGGGTGGCACTCCAAGGCCAATTTCCTGACCTTGGAGAAGCACGAGAAGCTTGCCCAGCTTCGGGTTCGCTATGACGCGGAGGCCCAAGTCCTGGCAATCGACCGCGGCGGCAAGCAGGTGGTCCAGGGCCAGGTGGGCACCCCCATGGGCCGCATGCTGATCGGCCAATTCTTCGCCTCCTTCATGGCCGGCGAGACCCGGGGCACGCCGAAGCTCTTGGCCGCCAAGGACTTCTCCTACAGCGACCGCCAGGAGGAGCTGGTCTCGCTGATCAACCTGGCCAGTGTGAGCGATCTGGAACGGGTGGTCCGGGCGCCGGTCGCCCCAGGGCGGTTTCGCGGCAACCTCTATCTAGAGGGCGTGGAGGCCTGGCAGGAAATGGCCTGGGCCGGCAAGACACTGACCCTGGGCGAAGCGCGCCTGGAGGTGCTCGAGCCGATCGGCCGCTGTGCCGCGACCAATGTCGATCCGGAAACCGCCGCGCGGGACCTCAACCTGCCGCTCACTTTGACGCGCGGTTTCGGTCACCGCCAGATGGGCGTCTACGCCCGAGTCGCCCAGGGCGGCAGGATCGCCACCGGCAACGAGATAACCTTAAATTCTTAGGCTTAAGCGCTGACTTCCTCGGTCTCGCCCTTATCGCCGTCGGTTTCCGAAGACTCCTCTGGGGCAGCCTTCTTCTTGCGCGTGGCCTTGGTGGCCGTCTTCCGGGTGGTTCCGGTGCCCGCCGCGCGCTTGGTCTTGGGGCGCCCGCGCCGGGGCGCCGGCGCGGCCTCGGCCTTCTCTTCCTCAGGCGGATCGATCGGGATCGCCGGTGGCAGGGCCACGGGGGACTCGACCTCCGCCTCGGGCTCGGCCTTTACCGGTTCAGGCGGCGTCGCCTCCGCCTTGGGCTCGGCCTGGGCCGTCTCGGCGGCCGGGCGACGCTCGGCGTCTAGCGGCAATTCAGGGTCCCGATTGGATGGCCGGCCGCCCCGCGGTTCGCGCCGCCCCCGGCCCTCGGAGCCCCGCTGATCGCCGGACGGCCGGGCCGATTCGCCCGACTCCGACCGGCGCTCTGCCGGGTTGCGGTCGTGGCCATTGCCAGCGTTGCCGGCATTGCCCGAGCCCGACTCGGGCCAATCCACGTGCGGCTGCTCGTCGCCCCCGTAGGGCCGATTCGGCCGGCCGCGATTTTCGTCCGTATTCGCCCGCTGCGCGTCACTCGCCGGTGCCGCCCGTTGGGGATCGGTCGTGTCGTTCATGATACGGAAGTAGTGCTCGGCGAACTGGAAATAGCTCTCCGCACCGACGCGATTTCCCGCTGCCGTTGCATCTCGAGCAAGGGCCAGATACTTCTCGTAGACCTGAGGCGCATTCCCACGGATTCGCACATCCGGACCATGACTGTCGTAGATCTGCGCTCTCGGTGAAATGTGCTGCTTACGGTTCGGTCGGCCTCGCAGCCGCCGTGAGTTGTTTCCTTGTCTCATAGCTCCGTTACTTCAAAACGGATGACATAAACTCGCATCCCTTAAGCCGTCGCCCTCAAGGCGAACCTGCGAGCAGTTTGGTCACGAACTCTGTCTGGAGGACCAATCGCATCCCTTTAGGACACTCGGGCCCCTTAGGCCCTGCCGATCAACCTAGTCGTGATCGCCCGCTATTCCAACACTTTTTTTCTCAACCCCCGGAGCGCTTCACGAGCCCGTCTCCCGGGATTTTCGCGCCAACAGGCAGCGCTCGACTCCAGCCAGATCGCGCTCTCGTCCAATGATACAAAGGCCCGCCGCCGTCAAGAGGCTCGATACGGCATTTGCCTGGCCATGGCCGATCTCCAGGGCGAGCAGCCCCCCCGCCGCGAGCAGCCCGGCCGCCTGGGGAATCATCCGGCGATAGGCCTTTAACCCATCCGCGCCGCCCGCCAGGGCTTGCCGTGGCTCGTAAAGCGCCACTTCCGGGGCCAGCTCGGTCAAATCACCGTCCCTTATATAGGGGGGATTACTAACGATCACTTGCCAACTGCCGGAAATTCCCTCAGTCCAATCGCCGAGCTTGAAGGCAGCGCGCGCCGCCAAACCCAGCGTCGCCGCGTTCCCGGACGCGGTTTCGACCGCACCAGGCGCGATGTCCAGGCCCAGGCCGCGCGCTTCGGGCAGCTCCCAGAGCAGCGCCAGCAGGAGGCAACCGCTGCCGCTGCCCAGGTCGAGAATCTCCAGATCGCCGCCCTTTGGCCCGATTTCCCTGAGCACGGCCTCGACCAGGATCTCGCTTTCAGGTCGGGGGTCGAGGGTGTCGGGCGTGATTTCGAAGGGCAGGCTCCAGAACTCCCGGTAACCGAGGATGCGCGACACCGGCTCGCGCCGGCCGCGCCGCGCCACCAGGGCTGCGAACCGCCGCTGGGCAACAGGCGCCATGGGGCGCTCGGGATAGCCGATAATCTGGTCGAGCGTCACGTCGAGGGTGTGGCTCAGCAACAGGCGGGCGTCCCGCCGGGCCTCCTCGATTCCGGCTGCGCGCAGCTCGGCAGCGGCCCAGCGCACGGCGGACGCGATATCGGGTAACTCCATCAGCGTTAAAATCACTGCAGGTCGGCCAGGCGGGCGGCCTGGTCCTCGGCAATCAGCGCCTCGATCACCTCGTCGAGTGCCTCGCCGTTCAAGACCTTATCGAGCTTGTAGAGGGTGAGATTGATCCGGTGATCGGTTACGCGGCCTTGGGGAAAGTTGTAGGTCCGCACACGTTCCGAGCGGTCGCCGCTGCCGACCTGGGTGCGCCGGTCGTCGGCCCGGGCTTGGGCCAGCTCTTGGCGCTGGTGGTCGTAGAGTCGGGCGCGCAGCACCTTGAGCGCCTTGGCCTTGTTCTTGTGCTGGGACTTTTCGTCCTGGCAGCTGACCACCACGCCAGACGGCAGATGGGTGATTCGCACCGCGCTGTCCGTGGTGTTGACATGCTGGCCACCGGCACCCTGGGAGCGGAAGGTGTCGATGCGCAGGTCCTTGTCCTCGATCGCCACGTCGACCTCCTCGGCTTCGGGCAGGATCGCCACGGTCGCCGCCGAAGTGTGGATCCGGCCGCTCGATTCGGTGACCGGCACCCGCTGTACCCGGTGCACGCCGCTCTCGAACTTGAGCCGGGCGAAGACCCCCCGGCCCGAAATGCTGGCCGAGGCTTCCTTGGTGCCGCCGATGCCAGTATCCGACAGGCTCAAAATCTCGAACTTCCAGCCGTGCAGTTCGGCATAGCGCTGGTACATGCGCAGCAGGTCCGAGCCAAAGAGCGCCGCCTCGTCGCCGCCGGTGCCGGCGCGCACCTCCAGGATCGCGTTGCGGTCGTCGGCCTCGTCCTTGGGCAGCAGCAGCACCTTCAAGCGGTGCTCGATGTCCGGCAGGCGATCGGTCAGCTCGGCCGCCTCCTGATCGGCCAAGGCGCGCATCTCGTCATCGGATTCGGAGTCTGCCAGCAGCGCCTCGGCGTCGGCGATCTCCGAGAGGATCTTGTCTCGCTCATCCAGCAGCTCGACCAGCGGCGTCAACTCGGCGAACTCCTTGAGCATGGCGGCATAGTCGTCCGAGCTTGGGTCGCTGTGCTCGGCGACGGTATGGCGCAGCTCGTCGTAGCGGGCGCTTACCTTGGCTAGACTCTCGTCCAAGCTCACGTCTCGTCGTCCTTCTTGTCCTTGTCCGGCTCGTCGATCGGAAAGAGCTTGGCCAGGGCCTCGGTCATCTGCTCGGCCTCGGGCCGGTTCTCGGCGGCCATGCCGCGCAGGGTCTTGCTCGGCCCGTGCAGCAGCCGCTTTATCAAGAGGCGCGTCGCGCTCTCCGCGTCCAGCTTACCTTGGGCCAGCACCTGGTCGCGCACCCACTCGAAATGGCCGCGCAAGTGGGCGACCGCCGGTACCGCCGCGCGCTCGGCCGCCTGGCGGTGAAGCGCCGCGATCTCCTGATCGACCAGGCGCCAGGCCGCCCGCTCGCTCTCGGCGCGACCGCTGCGGCCTTCGCGCGCGACAGCCTCCAGATCGTCCAGATCGTAAACGAAGGCGCCGTCGAGCTCTTGCACCGCCGGCTCAATGTCGCTCGGTACCGCCGTGTCGATGAAGAATATCGGCCGCCGTCGGCGCCGGCGCAAGACCTCCTCGACTTGCTCCGCGCTCAGGCTATAGCGCCCCAGCCCGACCGCCGAGACCACGATATCGGCCTCGCCAAGCGCTTCCAAAAGCTCCTCCCAAGGCCGAAAGTGGCCCTCGATGCGCCGGGCGACCGCCTCGCTGCGCGCGGCCGAGCCGTGCACCACGGTGATGCCGGCGACCCCAGCCTCGCCCAAATCTGCGGCCATCAACTCGGACAGCTCACCCAATCCGATCAACAAGCCGCGGCAGCCGGCCAGGTCGCCATGAAGCTGGCGGGCGACCTGGAGCGCGCAGGCGACCAGGGTCACCGGGCCCTGGGCCAGGGGCGTCTCGCTGCGCACCCGCTTGGCGGCGCCATAGGCCACCTGCAGGGCGGTCTCCAAGGCCGGTCCGGTCAATCCCGCCGCCCGGGCCTGGCGGTGGCTCTCCTTGACCTGGCCGAGCACCTGGGGGTCGCCGACCAGCTGGCTGTCGAGCGCAGCGGCCACGGCGAAGAGGTGGCGCAGCGCGGCCGGGCCCCGATGTTCCACCAACTGGTCGTCGATCAACTCGGGCGCCGCCTCGACCCATTGGGAGAAAAGGGCCCGCAACTCTGCCCCAGTCGCCGCGGCGTCATCAGTGAGCGTGACGATCTCGAAGCGGTCGCAGGTCGCCAAGAGCAGGGCTTCGCCGATGCCGGCACGGCGCAGATCCTCGAGATAGGGCGCCGGCTCAATCGGCTCGGCCATCAGCCGGTCGCGCAGGGCCTGGGTCGCGGTACGGTGGCTGGCCCCGATGATCAGGAGCCGTTCCGTAAAATGGGAAGGCGTGGGCTCGGCCATGGCCGCCGATCACGTGACGGCGGCTAAACGCTCGGCGAGCCCGTCCAGCGGGACCTCTTCCTGGTGTCCCGAATCCAGATCGCGCAGGGTCGCCGCGCGGCGCGCCAGCTCATCCTCGCCGAGCAGGAGAGCCAGGCGCGCGTTGATCCTGTTGGCTCGCTTCATGCGCTTCTTGAGGCCACCGCCGTAGCCCAACTCGACCGTCCAGCCGGCCTTGCGCAGCTCTTGGGTTAGCGTGAGGGCCGCGCGCTCCTGGGCGTCGCCGACCGGCACAACCAGGATCGGGCGCGCCGGCGCGGACGCGTCCTCGAGCAAGAGCGCCAGGCGCTCGATACCGGCCGCCCAGCCGACGCCCGCCATGGCCGGCCCGCCCATGGTCTCCATCAGATAGTCGTAACGCCCGCCGCCCATGACCGTGTCCTGGGCGCCCAGGTCGTCGGTCTTGAACTCGAAGGCGGTGTGGCAATAGTAGTCGAGGCCGCGCACCAGGCGGGGGCTGTACTCATAGGCGATGCCCAAGGCCTCGAGGCCATCCTTGACCTGGCCGAAGAAGTCCTGGCTCGCCTGGTTCAGATAGTCCGTGAACTTCGGCGCGTCCGCCACCACCTCCCGGTCGCCCTCGTTCTTGGAATCGAGGATCCTCAAAGGGTTGCGATCGAGCCGCTCCTGGCTGTCGCGCGACAGGCGCTCCTTGTGGCCGGTGAAGTAGTCGACCAGGGCGGCCCGATAGGCCTGGCGGCTTTCCGTATCGCCCAGGGTGTTGAGCTCGAGCCGGGTGCGCGCGAGCACCCCCAGCTCCTCCAGGATGTGCGCGCCGACCGCGATGATCTCCACATCGCCCAGGGGCTCCGGCACGCCGAACAGTTCGACGCCGATCTGGTGAAACTGGCGCTGGCGTCCCTTCTGGGGCCGCTCGTGGCGGAACATCGGGCCGTCGTAGAAGAACTTGAGCGGCAACTGCTGGGTTAGGCCGTTGGACATCACCGCCCGGGCCACGCTGGCGGTGTTCTCTGGCCGCAGCGTGATCTCGGCGCCGTCGTCGCGCAGGGCGAAGGAGTACATCTCCTTCATCACAACGTCCGAGGTTTCGCCCAAGGTGCGCCGGAACACTTCGCTGAACTCGAAGATCGGAGTCGCCATCAGCTGATAGCCGTAACGCGCGGCCACGTCCCGGGCGCGCTCGCCGACCGCGCGGTGATGGCGCATGTCCTCGGGCAGAAGATCGTGGGTGCCGCGAACCGGCTGCAGGCCACTCAAGAGACGTTCTCCGAAAACTGGCTAAGAGGCGTGCGCCGAGGCGCCGAGGCGGCTGTGCCGGCTGAACTTACGATCGGGCGCTCTGCTCATGGGTCGGGCTCTCGTCTCGGGCCGCGTGGAATCGGCCACAAGATGCGCCTTGAGCGGGCCAAACTCAAGCCCGCTGGGGCACCAAGCCTAATTGGTCGACGGCTGGCTGCCGAGCAGCAGGGCCGGCTCTAGCGCGACGTCCCGGCGCACCGCGCCGACCGGGCCCATGGTACCCAGCGAGGTGCCATCGACCAGGATCTCCAGGCCGCCGGCATTTCCGGTCACCATGGTGATGCCGGGCTCGTTGGGCACCCGGTAGCTCTCGCCGGCCCGTAGCACGCGCGCCATGAGCAGGCCGTTGCGGCCATCGCGCACCTGGACCCAGCTGTCCTGAGAGGCCTTGAGGGTGACCCTGGAATCGTTGTGCTCCGATCCGTAGACCTGTTGGCCGGCGGCCGCGCTCGCGCTGGCCTCGGGCGCGGCGGGAATCTCCGGCGCGGTCGGCGCCGCCGGAATCGCCTCGTCGAGCGCGGCACTTTGTTCGGCGACTTGTTCGGCGGTTGGCGCCGGGCTCGGTGGACTGGCCATGAACTCGGTCTGCTCCAGAGGCTCGGGCACCAAGGGCTCGACCGGTGCCAGCAGCGCTTCGGCCGGCTGCGGCACTGGGGCGGCCGCACTCTCGGATTCGAGATCGGCCGACGGCGCCTCCACGGCTATCGGGGCATCGGCGCCTGGGGTATCTGCGACCGGGGCATTGGCGACTTGGGCTTGGCTCTCCAAAGGCTCCGGCGCTGGTTCGACGGACGGTGTGATCTCCACGGCAACCGGCGCGTTGGCATCCTGATCGTCGCCGCCGACCAGATCCATGAGCCGATCCGGCACCTCGGGGATCAGGTCGGCGACCTCTCCGTTCCGGCTCGAGACATAGGACCAGCCGCCATAGGCCAGGCCGAGGAAGACCAGGGAGATCAGGATCAGGGCGCCGCTCGGCAAGCGGCTCTCGGGCACCGGAGTCGGGAAGTTGAGCTCGGTCTGGCGTTCCAGGCCGCGCTCCTCGTCCTTGAAACGGCGCACCATCTCGTCGCCGTCCAGGCCCAGATACTCGCTGTAGGCGCGCACGAACCCGACCGCGTAGGTGGTGCCCGGCAGGTCGCCGTACTCGCCCGCTTCGATCGCCTGAAGGTACACTTTTCTTATGTTGAGGACGTGGGCGACGTCGCTCAGCTCGAGCTGAAAGTCTTCGCGGCAATTGCGCAGGGTGTCGGCGACGGTCTCGTAGATCGGCACGGTCGGCTGGGCCGGCGCCACCCGCGGCTCCGCCTGAGGATCCTTGGCACCGCGATTACGGAGCTTGTTCTTAAAGGCCATGGTAGGGCTCAGTCCATCAGACCGTCGAACGGCGTCGCCTTCGACGTCACCGCGTGACACGCGCGGCCCGGCGCTGCCCGTCGGCGCCCTGCCGGGATGCACCCCACCCCAGGTCCCAGATTGGCTGCTAAGCGCCGCGAAGCTAGCCGATAAGGACTAACAAAGTGATCCCGCGAGGTCGAGTCGGTCAATCGCCGGGCCGTTCGCACCATCAAATGGCATCCAGCCCGTAAGCGGCATGCAGGCTGCGCAGAGCCAGCTCGGTGTATTCCTCGGCGATCAGCACGCTGACCTTGATCTCGGAGGTCGAGATCACCTGGATGTTGATGCCTTTTTCGGCCAGGGCCGTGAACATCTGCTGGGCGACGCCGGCGTGGGAGCGCATACCTACCCCGATCACGGAGACCTTGACCACGTTGTCGTCGGCCAGAAGGTTCTCGTAGCCGATGCCGGTCAGGCTCTCCTCGAGCACGGCGACGGCGCGCGCCAGATCGGCTTTGCCGACCGTGAAGGTCAAGTCCGTATGCTCGCCCTCGGCCGAGACGTTCTGCACGATCATGTCGACGTTGATCGCCGCCTCGGCGAGCGGCCCGAAGATTCGCGCCGCGACGCCCGGCTGATCGGGCACCTGGACCAAGGTGATCTTGGCCTCGTCGCGGCTGTAGGTGATCCCACTGACGATAGCTTTTTCCACGATCTCGTCCTCGTCTACCACTAGGGTGCCTGGCACCTCTTCGAAGCTGGAGAGCACCTGGACCGGCACCCGGTGCTTCATGGCGATCTCGACCGAGCGGGTCTGCAGCACCTTGGCGCCCTGGGACGCCATCTCGAGCATCTCCTCGTAGGTGATGCGGTCCAGCTTGCGGGCCCGGCCGACGATCCTGGGGTCGGTGGTATAGACCCCGTCCACGTCGGTATAGATGTCGCAGCGCGCCTCCAAGGCGGCGGCCAGGGCGACCGCCGAGGTGTCGGAACCGCCGCGGCCGAGCGTGGTGATCCGGCCCTGGCTGTCGACCCCCTGAAATCCGCCGACCACCGCCACCTGGCCCTCATCGAAACGGCGAATGATCTCGCTGCCGTCGATGTCCTCGATGCGGGCATTGCCGTGGGCGTCGTTGGTTTGGATCGGGATCTGCCAACCCATCCAGGAGCGCGCCGGCACGTCCAGGCCCTGCAGCGCCAAGGCCAGCAGCCCGGCGGTCACCTGCTCGCCAGAGGAGACCACGACGTCGTACTCGCGCAAGTCGTAAAGGGTCGCGGAGTCCCGCACCTGGCCGACCAGCCGGTCGGTCACGCCGGCCATGGCCGAGACCACCACGGCGACTTCGTTGCCGCGCTCGACCTCTTTCTTGACCCGCCGGGCGACGTTGGCGATGCGCTCCAAGTCGGCGACCGACGTTCCGCCGAACTTCATGACAATTCGGGCCATGGCACTCTCAGCTCAAGGAATTCCGGCTCTCGAGGTGGGTCTGGTGACGCCGCGACGCCCGACAAAGATCCATTGCCTGGCGCGCGGCGGCTATCCATACTCTCAAGCAGCGGCCCGCTCAAGGGTTTCACCGGAAAGCAGGACATGACCAAAGCCGCCAGCATCGACCCCCAGGAGGTCGCCAAGTTTGCCGCTCTGGCCGACGACTGGTGGAACCCGGAAGGTCAGTTCCGGCCCCTGCACCGGCTCAACCCGACGCGCCTGGCCTTTATCCGGGACCGGGCCGCCGGCCACTTCGAGCGCGAGGCCGAGGAACCTGGCCCCCTGAAAGGTCTCAGCCTGCTCGATATCGGCTGCGGCGGCGGGCTGCTGTGCGAGCCGCTTGCGCGCCTGGGCGCCGATGTCACCGGGATCGACGTCACCGAGGAAAACATCGCCGCCGCCCGGAGCCACGCCGAGGCGGCCGAGGTCCCCGTCGTCTATGAAGCCATTCCGGCGGAGGACCTGGCCCAGAGTGGCGCTCAGTTCAACATCGTGGTTTCCATGGAGGTGGTCGAGCACGTGGCGGATTTGGGCGGATTCCTCAACGCCAGCGCCCAGCTGGTCAAGCCCGGCGGGATCTTCCTGACCGCGACCTTGAACCGCACGCCCAAGTCTTTCCTGATGGCGATCGTCGGCGCCGAGTACGTGCTGCGCTGGCTGCCGCGAGGCACACACGACTGGCGTCGCTTCGTGCGCCCCTCCGAACTTGTGCGCCACCTGCGCGCCGGCGGACTGACCGCCAAAGAGGTGACCGGCGTGGTCTACAACCCGCTAGCCGACAGCTGGCGCCTTTCGGCCGACAGCGACGTCAACTACATGGTCTCGGCGATCAAGGACGGATGATTAGGAGTTCTCGTTCGGCAGCCAAGGGATGCGCTGGACCTTGACCCCTTCATCGTCGAGCGACTTGGCCTCCTCGGCGGTCGACTCGCCGTAGATGCCCCGGGCGTCGGCCTCGCCGTAGTGGATCTTGCGGGCCTCTTCGGGGAAGCGCTCGCCGACGTAGTCGCAGTTCGCCTCGACCTGGCGGCGCAGCTCGCGCAGGGCCTGACGGGTCTCTTGGGCGCTGGGGTTTTCCTGCGGTGCCGTGGCACGGCCCTTGGCGCGGCCTAGATTTGGCGCCATCAAGGCCTTTTCGACCTTTTTGCTGCCGCACGAGGGGCAGCGCACGTCGCCGGCCGCCTGCTGCTCGTCAAAGGCGGCGCTGTCCCGGAACCAGGCTTCGAACTGGTGGCCTTTGTGGCATTTCAGGTCATAGACGATCATCGGCGCTCTGGTGCCTCGGTTGGCGTGACCCTTAAAGATGGCGATTTCCGACGCTTTGCGCAAGCCTTTGAAATCAAGCTCTAATCCCGCGCGACTTTCGTGCCGGGCCGGAAATCTGCTATGGCATTGCGGGTCATGAGGGGGAATCGCCATCACGAGCAGCGGGTGCCGTCACCTTGGATCGTGCGCTTCGCGCCCGAGGTGCCGCGCGGCGCCCGGGTGCTCGACCTGGCCTGCGGCGGCGGACGTCACAGTCATTTGTTCCTGAAACGGGACTGCCGGGTGCTGGCGGTCGACCGGGACATCTCTGGCATGGGCTACCTCGCCCACTGGCCGACCCTGCAGACCCTGCAAATGGATCTGGAGACCGGCGAGCCCTTCCCGCCGAGGGGCGCCCGCTTCGACGCGGTGGTCGTGGTCAACTACCTGTACCGGCCCTTGCTGTCCAATCTGGTGGCCGCCGTCGCGCCCGGCGGCGCATTGATTTACGAAACCTTCGCCCAGGGCAACGAAGCCTTCGGCAAACCCAGCAACCCAGACTACCTGCTCAGGCCCGGCGAGCTGCTCGACGCGGTGTGGGGTGCGCTCAAGATCGTCGCCTACGAGGACCTGGTGGTGGAAAAGCCGGCGCGGGCCGCCGTGCAGCGCATCTACGCCCGGCGGGAGAGCTCATAGGGTCGCCCGTGGGCGAGCGCGGGAATCATCCGGCGGGCACGCGCCACGGCGCTCGGGTCGATTGTTGCACTCACCGCGCCGACAGCATCGCCGCCGTCGGCCAGTACCTGGCCCCAGGGATCGACGATCAGGGAATGGCCATAGGTCTTGCGCCCAGCCTCGTGGTCGCCGCATTGGGCGGCGGCGAAGACGAAGCAGCCGGTCTCGATCGCCCGGGCCCGCAGCAGGGTCTCCCAATGGGCCCGGCCGGTGTAGCGGGTGAAGGCCGAGGGCACGATCAGAAAGTCGGCGCCGGCTTGGGCCAGAGCCCGGTAGAGCTGGGGAAAGCGCAAGTCGTAGCAGATCGTGAGCCCCAGCCGGCCCCATGGCAGGTCGGCCAGAACCAGCCGATCGCCCGGCCGGTAGCTGCGGGATTCCCGGTAGCTGGTGCCGTCGGGGATCTCCACATCGAACATGTGGATCTTGTCGTAGCGCGCGGCGATGCGGCCCGCGGGATCGAACAGGAAGGAGCGGTTGGCCAGGCGTTCCTCGGTGACCTTGACCACCAGGGAGCCGGCCGAGAGCCATATGCCCAGCTTGGCCGCCAAGGCGGCCAGGCGCTCAACGCCGCCGTGGTCGGCCTCGGGCCGGGCGGTCGCCAAGGCCTCGCGCCGGTTGTGGGCCATCAAGTCGCTGGTCTCGGGGGTCAGCACCAATGCGGCGCCGTCGGCCGCCGCTTGGCGGATCAGCGCGTCGAGGGTCTTGAGGTTGGCCTCGGGATCGGGCCCCGAGGTGATCTGGATGCAGGCGGCCCGGAAGCCACCCTGGGTCATGTGGCCAGGCCGAGCAGTTGGTCGAGCCGGCCGTCCGCCTCTAGGGCGAAGAGCTCGTCGCTGCCGCCCACATGGGCGCCGTCGATGAAGATCTGGGGAACAGTGTGGCGGCCGCCGGCGCGTTCGCGCATCTCCTGGCGCTTCGAGGGATGGAACATCACGTCGACCTCGTTGTAGGTCACGCCCTTGGCGTCGAGCAACCGCTTGGCGCGGTGGCAATAGCCGCACAGCATTGACGTGTAGAGCTCGACCTCGGCCATGGGCACTTTTCTCCTCGTCCGGCAGATTGAACTGGCCTGAAAAGATGTTACCAGCAGCCGCTCGGTCAAGTCACGTGATCGTGGGTCGGCCCCCTCATTCGGGCCGCTGGGGCCGCAGCACCCGGGCCAGGACCAAGACGTCGACCCCGGCCGCGCCGGCGCGCCGCAGGACCTTGGCGCAGGCGGCGGCGGTGGCGCCGGTGGTCAGCACGTCGTCAACCAGCAGCACGCGGCGGTCCCGCAGCGCGCTTTCGCGGGCCGGATGGATCTTGAAGGCGCCGGCCACGTTGCGCCGCCGGGCGGCCGGGCTGAGCCGGCCCTGGGGCGGCGTGTTGCGCCGGCGCACCAAGAGGTCCGGCACCAAGGGCCGTTCGATCCTGCGGGCCAGCGCCGCGGCCAGCAGGGCCGACTGGTTGTAGCGCCGCTGGAACAGGCGTATCCAATGGAGCGGCACCGGCGCCACCAGGTCGACCTCGGGCACCAGCTCGGCGGCGCCCCGGGCCAGCCAGTCGCCATAGGCCGGCGCCGCCTCGGTGCGGTCCCGATGCTTCAACGAGATCACCAGGCCCTTGCTGGCCTCGTCGTAGGCCATGACCGCGCGCGCCCGGTCGAAGGGCGGCGCTTCGCGCAAACAGGCGCTGCAGAGCGCGTCGGGCCCGGGGTCATACTCGAAGGGCGTGCCGCAGCAGGCGCAGTGGGGCGGCGTGATGAAGGAGATCGCGCCCCAGCAAGAGGCGCAGAGCACGCCGGCCCGGTCGACGGACCCGGCGCAGGCCAGACAGCGCGGCGGCAGTAAAGCGTTGAGCCCCAGGCCGGGCAGCTGCCGCAGCCCACCGGCCAGGCCTTCAAGTCTCCCCATGGACCCAGTGTGAAGCGCCCCGTGCTGAGGTCAAGGGGAGCGGCTATAGTAGGCCCATGAGCGACGCGATGATCGTCTTCGACCGGGCCCTGGTGCGGGCCCGCCGAACCCGGGCGGTGGCCAGCCTGGGCCAAGCCGATTTCCTCTTCCGCGAGGCGGCCGAGCGCCTGGTGGAGCGCCTGGAGGACATCACCCGGGTTTTCCCCATGGCGCTCGACATCGGCTGTCACGACGGCGCCGTGGGGCGCGCGCTCGGCGGCCGGGGCGGGGTCGAGACCTTGGTCCAGTGCGACTTCTCGCCGGCCATGGCGGCGGCGGCCGGCGGCTTGGCTTTGGCCGCCGACGAGGAGTCCCAGCCCTTCGCGCCGGGCGCCTTCGATCTGGTCTTGAGCGCGCTTAGCCTGCATTGGGTCAACGATCTGCCGGGCGCGCTCTTGCAGCTCAGCCGGGCGCTCAAGCCCGACGGCCTGCTGCTGGCTTCCATGCTGGGCGGCGAGACGCTGATCGAGCTGCGCCAGGCCCTGATCGCGGCGGAGAGCGAGCTGGAAGGCGGCGCCGGGCCCCGGGTCTCGCCCTTCGCCGACGTGCGGGACCTGGGCGGCTTGCTGCAGCGCGCCGGTTTCGCCCTGCCGGTGGTCGACGCCGACACCCTGACCGTCAGCTATCCCGACCCCTTCGCCCTGATGGCCGACCTGCGCGCCATGGGCGAGACCAGCGCGCTTCTAGAACGGCGGCGACGCCCATCGCGCCGCACCACCTTCCTGCGCGCCGCCGAGCTCTACCAGGACCACCATGGCGGCCCGGACGGGCGCGTGCCGGCGACCTTCCAGATCCTCACCATGACCGCCTGGGCGCCCCACGCCTCCCAGCAGCAGCCCTTGCGGCCCGGCAGCGCCAAGGCGCGCCTGGCCCAGGCGCTGGGCGGCGAGGAGGTCTCGGCGGGGGAGAAGGCGGGGCGGGACTAGGGCCGGCTACAAAAAATCTCTCAACATCGCCACCAGCGGCGCGTCGGCCGGCGGCATGGGATAGTCGGCGAGGCGCACGGGGCGGACCCACTTGAGGCTCTGGCCCTCGAGCGGCGTCGGTTCGCCTTGCCAAACCCGGCAGAGGTAGAGGGGCATCAGCAGGTGGAAGTCCTCGTAGGCGTGGGAGGCGAAGGTGAAGGGCGCCAGACAGCTGCCCCGTGTGTCGATCGCGAGCTCTTCCTTGAGCTCGCGGATCAGCGCGTCTTCCGGCAGCTCGCCCGGGTTCACCTTGCCGCCGGGGAACTCCCACAAGCCCGCCATGGCTTTGCCCTCGGGGCGCTGGGCGATCAGCACCCGGCCGTCGATGTCGACCAGGGCGACCGCGGCAACCAGCACGATTGGCAGACCTGCGGCCCCGGCGCGCTCGCCCGCCGCCCAGCAACCGCTGTCCTGCTCCGGGCCGGCCATGGCGCTTAGCTGCGATAGTCGGCGTTGATGTCGATGTAGCCGTGGGTCAGATCGCAGGTCCAGACCGTGGCCCGGCCCCGGCCGACCCCCACGTCTACGTCGATTTCGATCTCCCGGCCCTTCATGTGGTCGGCCACCGGCGCCTCGTCGTAGCCCGGCACGACCTCGCCCTTTTCGGCCACCGCGATACCGCCGATGGCGATCGCCAGGCGGTCCCGGTCGGCCTTCTCGCCGGCCTTGCCGACCGCCATCACGATACGCCCCCAGTTGGCGTCCTCGCCGGCGATCGCGGTCTTGACCAGGGGCGAATTGCCGATCGCCAGGCCGATGCGCCGGGCCGCCTTGGACGAGGCGGCGCCGGAGACCCGGATCGTGATGAACTTCTGGGCGCCCTCGCCGTCCTTGGCGACCTGCTGGGCCAGATCGACCAACAGGTCCTCCAACGCTGCCCGGAAGGGCTTGAGGCGCGGGTCGCCGGCCTCCGCGATCTTGGGGTGGCGGGCCTGGCCGCTGGCCGCCAGCAGCAGGGTGTCGCTGGTCGAGGTGTCGCCGTCCACGGTTATCGCGTTGAAGGAGCGGTCGGCGCCCCGGGCAATCAGCGGCTGGAGCACGGCCGCCGGCAGCTTGGCGTCGGTGCAGACAAACGCCAGCATGGTCGCCATGTCCGGCGCGATCATGCCCGAGCCCTTGGCGATGCCGTTGATCGTTACCGGCGCGCCGCCGATCTCGGTCTGCCGGCTGGCGCCCTTAGGGAAGGTGTCGGTGGTCATGATCGCCTTGGCGGCCGCCGCCCAGGCGTCGCCGGACAAGTCGCGCTTGAGCGCCGGCAAGGCCGCCTTGACCCAGCCATCGGGCAGGGGCTCGCCGATCACCCCGGTCGAGGCGACCAAGACCTGCTTCTTGGGGCAGGCGAAGGCCTTGGCGGTGGCGTCCACCACGGTCTTGACCGCGTTCGCGCCGCGCTTGCCGGTGAAAGCGTTGGCGTTGCCCGAGTTGACCAGGATCGCCCGGGCCCGACCGCTGGGCAGCGCTGCCCGGCACCACTCGATCGGCGCCGAGGCGGTGAGCGAGCGGGTCAGCACCCCGGCCACGGTGGCGCGGGGCGCCAGCTCGATCAGGCAAACGTCCGTCCGGCCCCGGTACTTGATGCCGCAGGCCCGGGTCGCCAACCGTACTCCGGCGATCGCCGGCAGACGCGGAAAGGCGGCCGGCGCCAGCGGCGAGACCGGACCGGTCATAGCTCCTCCCTTTGCTCCCTAGCGTCGGCTTACTGGGCGCTTTCCTCGGCCGCGCCGCCCTCAGCCTCGGCCTCTTCCGGCTGGGGCGTCAGGATCTCGATCTCGGCATTGTCCCGCAGGCCGGCGATAAGCTCGGCGAACTCGGCACGCGACGCCTCTTCGCGCAGCTGGGGCTCGACCTCTTCAAAGCTCGGCGGCGCCGTCTCGCGCTGATCCTCGGACTTGATCACGTGCCAGCCGAATTGGGTCTTCACCGGCTCCTTGGTGTAGGTGCCCGGTTCGAGCGCAAAGGCGGCGGTCGAGAACTCGGGCACCATCTGCCCCTCAGCGAAGTAGCCCAGATCGCCGCCCTGGGCCGAGGACGGCCCGGTCGAGCGCTCCTTGGCGAGCTCGGCGAAGTCGGCCCCGCCGTCGAGCTCGGCGATGATCTCCTTGGCGGTCTCCTCCTCGGGCACCAGGATGTGGCGCGCGTGGACCTCGCTCTTGGGCGGATTGGCGGCCAAGTACTCGTCGTAGGTCTCCCGCAGAGTCTCGTCGGTCACGCGTTTCTCCAGCTCGCGCTGCAGGTAGATCTCGCGCATCACGTCGCGCTTCAGGCTGGCAAGCCGGGTCTCGACCTCCTCGTCGTCGGCCAGGCCGGCATCGGCGGCGGCGCCGGTGATCAGCTCCAGGTCGACCAGGCGGTCGACCAAGGCGGGAAAGATCGCATCGATCTGAGACTGATACTGGGCCGGCAGGGCTTGCGCCGCCTCCATCACGTCGGAATGGTGAATCTCCTTGCCGTTGACCGTTGCGACCAGGGGATCGTCTTCGGAATCCTGGGCCAGGACGGGCGTGGCGATCAACGCCAGGCCGAGGGCGGCCGTGGCAATTCGGGATAGGCTCATTGGGAGGGCTCCTGTTGTCGTCCTTAGCGGCCCCTCGCCCAGGCGTTTCGGCGATTGGAAGAGCGGCTGTTCTGGCGGAATATCTATACATAGCATCCCCGGCGAACAAGCCCGGCCCTGAACACCTCTGCGCGACCGGGCGCCGAGCGGCTGAATCGTTGACAGTTTCCCGCACGGCGCCTATGTGTCAGGGGCCCTCCCAGGCACCAACTTTGCCAAGATTTAACCTTATCTTGGGATTGAAAGGTCCGCCGGGACGGTTTGTCGCGCGCATATTCCGTTTTCTCGCGAGGTTCATATGTTCGGTGCCATGGCCAAGCGGCTGTTCGGAACCGCCAACGATCGCTTCCTGGCCAAGCTCCACCGCACGGTCGATCAGATCAACGGGCTCGAAAAAGAGCTCGAGGCTATGAGCGACGAAGCGCTCAAGGCCCGCACCGAGTGGTTTCGCGGACGCCTGGACCAGGGCGAGACCTTGGACGACCTGCTGGTCGAGGCCTTCGCCACGGTGCGCGAAGCGGCCAAGCGGACGCTCGGCCAACGCCATTTCGACGTCCAGCTGCTGGGCGGCATGGTACTGCACAAAGGCATGATCTCGGAGATGAAGACCGGCGAGGGCAAGACCCTTGTGGCGACCCTGCCGGTTTACCTCAACGCGCTCACCGGCGAGGGCGTCCATGTGGTCACGGTGAACGACTACCTGGCACAGCGCGACGCCGATTGGATGGGCCAGATCTACCAGTTCCTAGGCTTGAGCGTCGGCTGCATCGTGCACGGCCTGACCGATCCGGAGCGGCGCGCCGCCTACCGGTCCGACGTGACCTATGGCACCAACAACGAGTTCGGCTTCGACTATCTGCGCGACAACATGAAGCAGCGCCTGGAGGACATGGCCCAGCGCACGTTTCACTACGCTATCGTCGACGAAGTCGATTCGATCCTGATCGACGAGGCGCGCACGCCGCTGATCATCTCCGGCCCGGCCGAGGACTCCTCCCAGCTCTACATCGCGGCCAACAAGCTGATCCCCAATCTCGGCGAGGACGACTACGAGAAGGACGAGAAGCAGCGCGCGGTGACCCTGACCGAGAGCGGCGCCGAGCATATCGAGCAGCTGTTGACCGAGGCCGAGCTGCTCGAACACGGCTCGCTCTACGACATTCACAACATCTCCCTGGTGCACCACGTCAATCAGGCGCTCAAAGCCCACAAGCTGTTCCAGCGGGATACCGACTACCTGGTCAAGGACGGCAAGGTGGTGATCATCGACGAGTTCACTGGGCGCATGATGGAGGGCCGGCGCTACTCGGACGGCCTGCACCAGGCGCTCGAGGCCAAGGAAGGGGTGGCGATCCAACAGGAGAACCAGACCCTGGCGGCGATCACCTTCCAGAACTACTTCCGGCTCTATCCCAAGCTTGCAGGCATGACCGGCACGGCCATGACCGAGGCCTCGGAGTTCATCGACATTTACGGCCTGGAGGTCATCGAGATCCCGACCAACGTGCCCTTCGTGCGCGACGACGAGGACGACGAGGTCTACAGAACGGCCGAGGAAAAGAACAAGGCGATCATCGAGCTGATCGAGGACTGCCAGAGCCGCCAGCAGCCCATGCTGGTCGGCACCGTGTCGATCGAGAAGTCCGAGCATCTCTCGGCCCTCTTGAAGAAGCGCAAGGTGCCCCACCAGGTGCTCAACGCTCGCTACCACGAGCAGGAAGCCTTCATCATCGCCCAGGCCGGCGCGCCGGGCGGCGTGACGATCGCCACCAACATGGCCGGCCGCGGCACCGACATCCAGCTCGGCGGCAACGTCGACATGCGCATCAAGCAGGAAGCCGACGCGATCGAGGACGAGGCCGAGCGCAAGCGCATGACCGCCAAGATCGAGACCGAGGTGGCGGCCAACCGGGAGATCGTGCTGAAAGCCGGCGGACTTTGCGTGATCGGCACCGAGCGCCACGAGAGCCGGCGCATCGACAACCAGCTGCGCGGCCGTTCGGGCCGCCAGGGCGATCCGGGGCGCTCGCGCTTCTATCTGTCGCTGGAAGACGACCTGATGCGCATCTTCGGCTCCGAACGCATGGACGGCATGCTGCGCAAGCTGGGCCTCCAGGAGGGCGAGGCGATCGTCCACCCCTGGATCAACAAGGCGCTGGAAAAGGCCCAAAAGAAGGTCGAGGCGCGCAACTTCGAGATGCGCAAGCACGTGCTTAAGTACGACGACGTGATGAACGACCAGCGCAAGGTGGTCTACGAGCAGCGCCGGGACCTGATGCAGCTCGAGGACGTGCACGATACGGTCACCGAGATGCGCCACCAGACGATCGACGATCTGGTCACCCGCTGCATTCCGGAAAAGGCCTATGCCGAGCAGTGGGACATCCATGGCCTCCATGAGGAGACCATGCGCTTGCTCGGGCTCGACCTGCCGGTCCAGGACTGGGCCAAGGAAGAAGGCATCGCCGACCAGGAGATCCGCGAGCGCCTACACGAGGCTTCGGATAAGAAGATGGCCGCGAAAACGGCGAACTACGGGCCCGAGATCATGCGCATGGCGGAAAAGCAGATTCTGCTGCATATCCTGGACACCCAGTGGAAGGACCACCTGCTGTCCCTCGACCACCTGCGCCAGGGCATCAACTGGCGGGCGCTGGCCCAGCGCGACCCGCTGATCGAGTACAAGCGCGAGGCCTTCAACCTGTTCGAGGAATTGCTCGGCGAGGTGCGCGCCGAGACCACCCAGCACCTCTCGAACCTGGAGATCCGGGTGATGGATCCGGCCGCCATGGCGCCGCCGCCAGTCGACGTCCAAGGCACCGCCGAGCTACGCCAAGACCCGGCCATGGTCGGCGCCGCCGAGGTCGAGACCGTCGGCGCCGGCGCCTCGGCCCCGCCCCCGCCGCCCCGGCCCGAACCGCCCAAGGCCCAACCGGTCGTACGCAAGGTCACCGCCGAGGGCTTTAACCCGGCTGACACCTCGACTTGGGGCAAGGTCCCGCGCAACGCGCCCTGCCCATGCGGCTCAGGCAAGAAGTTCAAGCAATGCCACGGCAAGGTGGTGTGACGGGCGGGATAGAGAACGCCTACTTTCCCGCCCGCGCCAAGTTCATGTAGCCGTCCCGCGTCTGCGGCAGCTTGCGGTCGAGCAAGCGCCCGGCGATCACAGTGCGCAGGATCTGGGCCGTGCCGCCGCCGATCGTGAACATGCGGGCATCGCGCAACATGCGCTCCAAGGGATTGGCGCGGCTGTAGCCGGCGGCGCCGAACATTTGCAGCGCGTCGCTGGTCACCTTGATCGCCATCTCCGAGGCGAAGACCTTGGCTTGGGCGGCTTGGGTGGCGTCCGGGAAGCCTTCGTCGCCGACCGAGGCAGCCGCCTGGTGCACCAGGGCGCGGGCAGCGGAGAGCTGGATCGACATGTCGGCCAGCATCCATTGCAGGCCCTGAAACTCGCAGATCGGCCGGCCGAACTGCTCGCGCTCCTGGCTGTAGGCGAGCGCTTTCTCATAAGAGCCCGCGGCCAAGCCTAGCGCTACCGTGGCGGCGCCGACCCGCTGGCCGTTGTAAGCGGTCATCAGGCTGGCGAAGCCGCGACGCAATCCGGCCGGCGGCATCACCAGGCGCTCGGGGGCCAAGATTAGGTCCTCGAAGAGGATCTCGGTCTCCGGAATGCCACGCAGGCCCATGGTCGGCTCGCGCTTGCCGACCCGCAGGCCCTCGGCTTCGTCGCGCACGGCAATGAAGCCGCCGATGCCCTGGTCCAAGCCGTCGTCGAACACCCGGGCGAAGATCAGATGCAGGCGCGAGACGCCGCCGCCGGTGATCCAGTGCTTTTTGCCGTTGATCACATAGGATCCGTCGGCCCGGCGCTCGGCCCGCGTGGTCATCTCAGTGGCCGCGCTGCCGGCGCCCGGCTCGGTGATGCAGATCGCCGGCTTGTCGCCGTCCAGCACCAACTCGGCCGCCAGGCGTTTCTGGTCTTCCGAGCCGTAGGCCATGATGGCGCCGACCGCGCCCATGTTGGCCTCGACCGCAATGCGCCCGGTGACGCCGCAGACCTTGGCCATCTCCTCGATCACCAGGGTGGTCTCCAGATAACCGAGCCCCTGGCCGCCGTAGGCCTGGGGGATGGTCATGCCGAAGAAGCCGGCCTCTTTCAGCGCGGCAACGTTATCCCAAGGATAGGCTTCGCTCTTGTCGACCTCGGCCGCGCGCGGCGCGATCGTGCCTTCGGCGAGCGCCCGAGCACGGGCCTGCAGATCCAACTGTTCGGCGGTCAGCGCAGTCATAGCGGTTACGTCAGTCCCTTGCTGCCCATCTTCAAAAACTTCTCCCGGCGGCTCGCCCGCACGCCGTTGGCGTCCTCGGCGCGCAGATCCGCCAGCGCCGCCTTGACCCGCTCGCCGACCGCCTCGACCGTCGCCTCTTTGTCCCGGTGGGCGCCGCCGAGGGGCTCGTCCACGACCTCGTCGATCACGCCCAGCTTGGCCAGATCCTGGGCGGTCAGCTTGAGGGCTTCGGCCGCCTCCTTGGCCTGCTCGCCGCTGCGCCACAGGATCGAGGCGCAGCCCTCGGGCGAGATCACAGAGTAGACCGCGTGCTCGAGCATGACCACGTGGTTGGCGGCGGCCAGCGCGATCGCGCCGCCCGAGCCACCCTCGCCGATCACCACCGAGACCAGGGGAACTTTGAGGGAAAGACAGGTTTCGATGCAGGACGCGATCGCCTCGGCCTGGCCGCGCTCCTCGGCGCCGATCCCCGGATAGGCACCCGGGGTATCCACCAGCGTCACGACCGGCAGACCGAAACGCTCGGCCAGGCGCATCAGGCGCTCGGCCTTGCGGTAGCCCTCGGGCCGGGCCATGCCGAAGTTGTGCTGGACCCGCTTGGTGGTGTCGGCGCCCTTCTCGTGGCCGAGCACCATCACCGTCTGCCCGTCCAGACGCCCAAGACCACCCATGATCGCCCGGTCCTCGGCAAAGGCGCGGTCGCCGGCCAGGGGGGTGAAGTCTTCAATCAGACCATTCACGTAATCGGTGAAGTGGGGCCGCTCGGGATGGCGCGCCACCTGGGTCTTTTGCCAGGCATCGAGCTTGGCGTAGGTCTGCTTGAGGAGCCGCTCTGACTTGGTCTTAAGGCGCGCGACCTCCTCGGCGATGTTGACCTCGCCGTCGTCGGTCAGGTGCCGCAGCTCCTCGATCTTGCCTTCAAGCTCGGCGATCGGTTTTTCGAAATCTAGGTACGTCTGCATGGCTCGAGTCTCTAGCACAGGCCCTCGGGCTTGGCGAACCCAAAGAGTAGGGAGAAAAGGCCCCTAGAGCTTATCCTGGTAGGTCATGGCGCCGATCAGCCGCACGAGGACCTTGCCGGCGGGGCGCCGCTGATCGAGCCCACGCGGCTGGCGGCGTCAACGGCGCCCGGCTTGACAGGCTGGCGCCGCCTGATCATTCTGCCGCCCGTTCCTAGGGGAGCCCCAGTGGGCTGAGAGACCGTGGATCCGATCATCCGCGGTGACCCTTAGAACCTGATCCGGGTAATTCCGGCGCAGGGAACGGAACCGCGAGACAGACGAAGCCCCGCGCCCTCCCCCGCCCCGACCTGGATCCTTGGCAGCGTTTTGATGACCGCAAAGGATTCGGATATGGCTAAGCACATAAGCACTAAACTGATCGCTCTGACACTCGCGCTGACCCTCGGCCTGGCCGCCGGCGGCGCCCGGGCCGAGAAGCTCACCGTCATGCTCGACTGGTTCGTCAACCCGGACCACGGCCCCCTGGTGGTCGCCCTTGAGAAGGGTTTTTTCAAGGAGGCCGGCTTGGAGGTCGAGCTGATCGAGCCGGCCGACCCCAACGACCCGCCCAAGCTGGTTGCTGCCGGCAAGGCGCCCCTGGCGGTCTCCTATCAGCCCCAGCTGCACATCCAGGCCGCCGCCGGCTTGCCCCTGACCCGCATCGGAACCCTGGTGGCCACCCCGCTGACCACCCTGCTGACCTTGAAGGACGGCCCGGTCAAGACGATCGCCGACCTGAAGGGTCGAAAGGTGGGCTACTCGGTCGGCGGCTTCGAGCAGGCAATCCTCAAGGCCATGCTGGCAACCGAGGGCCTGAGCCTGGACGACGTCACCCTGATCAACGTCAACTTCTCGCTTAGCCCCTCTTTGCTCAGCAAACAGGTTGACGCGGTGATCGGCGCCTATCGCAACTTTGAGCTCAACCAGCTGGACATCGAAGGCCATCCGGGCCGGGCTTTCTACGTGGAGGAGCATGGCGTGCCGCCCTACGACGAACTGATCATCGTCGCCAACAGCGCGAAGCTCGACGACAAGCGCCTGAAGCCCTTCATGGCCGCCCTGGAGCGCGGCGTGCAGTACCTGGTCAATCACCCGGAGGAGTCTTGGAAGCTCTTCGCCGGCTACAAGGCGGGGCTCGACGACGAGCTCAACCGGCGCGCCTGGAAGGACACCCTGCCCCGCTTCGCGCTGAGGCCGTCCGCGCTCGATAAGGCGCGCTTCGAGGCCTTCGCCAAGTTCCTCCAGGCCGAAAAGGTGATCGAATCGAGCCCGCCGCTCGACAGCTACGCGATCGCCCTGCCGTGAGCGAACGCTTCACCGATCGCCTCAAGGCCGCCGCCGAGCCCCATTGGAGCCAGGCGGTCGGCCACCGCTTCACGGCCGAGCTGGCGGCCGACAGCCTGCCCGACTCGGTCTACCGGCGCTACCTGATCCAGGACTACGCCTTCCTGGACGCGCTCGCTCGGCTGGTCGCCATGACCATCGCGGCGGCCCCCGGCATGGCACCCAAAAGCCGCCTGGCGGCCTTCCTGGCGGCGGTGACCGGCGACGAGAACCACTATTTCCTGAGGTCCTTTGAGGCCTTGGGCGTGGACGAGTCGGCCTGGCGCGAGGCTGAGCCCAATCCGGTGACCGGGGCGCTCGAGGAGGTCATGATGGCGGCCGGCCGCTCGGGCGACTACGCCAAGTGCCTGTCCGTCCTCCTGCCGGCGGAGTGGATCTACCTGAGCTGGGCCCAGGCGGCGAGCGGGCCAGCCCCGGCGCGCTTCTACCTCAAGGAATGGATCGATCTGCACGTCGATCCAAGCTTTGCCGCCTTCGTCGGCTGGCTGCGGACCGAGCTTGACGACCACGGCGGTGCCGCCGAGGTCACCCGCAAGGGCGAGCTGGAGGCCCTGTTCCGCCGGGTTGCCGAGCTCGAGGTCGCCTTCTTCGAGGCCGCCTACGGGTCTTGACGGTCGTGCCATTGTAATGGGGTAAGCGCGCCAAAGCGGAGTCTGTAGGCCCCAAAAAAATAGGGCGCGACCTGATCGGTGTCGATCAGCGTCGCGCCCTCCCAAGGGTGGCTCAGTTTGTAAAGCCGACGATCTTTTGCGCGGCTTACTTCGACAACCTCAGCTCGGAGAGGTGGTTGGCGATCTCCTTGAACGCGTCCTTAAGAGAATCACCGTCCGGCGCGAAGTAGTAGTAGGGCTCGTTCGGCTCGGTCGCGACCTCCTTCATGAGGCCCGCCAGCTCCTCGGAATTGTGGTAGAACTGGATCGTATAGACCGTGATGCCCTCCGCCTTGATGCTGTTGGCGACGGCCCGCAGCCGGTCGTTCATGCCGCCCGGACCGGCCGATTCGGTGCTTCCGAACACGCCGTCGTAGCCATCGCCGTTCGCGCCGTAGTTCTCGCCGTCGGTCAGGAGCACGATGGCGCGCTGGTGGTTGCCTTTCGGGAAGGGCTCTGCATCGTCGAAGGGCTCGCCCGGATTCAAGACCCGCCAAGCCCAAGCCAGGCCCTGGGGAATGTTCGTCGTGCCGTTCGGACTGGTCAGCTCGTCGATCGCCTGGGTAACGTCGCCCTTGACGTTGGCCAGCGAGGTCACGCCCTGGGACAGGCAGCCGTAGGTTCCCTCGTCGCTCGGGTTGATCGGCTGCCAGGCGATTTGCTCGACGCCGTTGACATTGACCGGACCGAGCAGGTGATCCGCGTCATCCGCAATGCCATTGTCGCTGTACCGGGCAAAGACGCAGCCGTTCCAGTCGTCGTGGGGCTCGGACGCCAGGGGCACCGGGCTGTGGCTGGAGGAATAGGTGTCGCCGTTGTTGCTGACGCTGCCCGCGCCGCTGCCGCTACCGTTCCACTTGACGTTCACCTTGCCGTTCCAGGGAACCACGCCGATGTGCAGGAACTCCTTGGTGGCGTCATCGCCGAACAGAATGTCCACGAGGTCGCCCGCGGCTTCGCGCGCCGCGGCAATTCTGGTGCCGCCTGAACCGTCGTCCCAGGTCATGGAGGTGGACATGTCCATGGAGAGCACCACGTCCATGCTGGTGGTCTGGCGGGTCACCTCGGTGTTGGAAGCGACGTCCATGGTCTCGAAGCCGAGCACGCGCATGAATGTGGTGTCGACCTCGGCGCTCGCCGAGAGGCTGATCACCTCCTTGTTGGCATCCACCACCGGCGGATTGAGGGTCACATTCGCGCCCATGTAATCGGACGGGAAGTTGGCCTTGAAGTACATCTCGATGTCGGACTTGAAGGTCGCGTCGTCTTGCACCGACTGCGCACCGGCCAGAGCCGCGGCATCCAAAGCGTCGCCCATGCGCGCCTTGACCATGTAGCCGCGGGTGGCGTCGATCGCGAGACCGATACAGGCTATCAGGGGAACGATCACCAGCGCCATCATAGGCAGGACGGCGCCTTCTCTGCGCGCTAGAAACCGGCGTACCGCGGGCGACCGGCCGCGGCCCGAAAGGCCAGTGACGTGGGGCAGTGCGGCCTTCTTATTCGCTACCTGAGCCATTAACGTTTCCTTACCTGGAGGTTAAAAATCTAATAAGATAATATTTAGAAAGTATTAATATTTCGTAAATTTTTCCAGAA
>JBCCGG010000019.1:0-97434 GCA_039029395.1 Pseudomonadota bacterium
GGAAAGGATCAAACGAAAGACACTCGAGACCAGGCGCTTGCAACACCGCAAAAGCGCCGCCTAGAATGATCAACCAGATGAGCCAGAGACTCCTTTAAATCAGACGCCCATCTGTCTCAATTAATTTGCCGACGCACACAACCAAGCCGCAGAACCGGCCGCGTTCGGGTATATCCTCTCTATTCCCGGGCACCGGATCCCCGTGTTAGGGCTGTCACCGGATTTCACCAAGGTCTAGGGGAAGCATAGATGCGTCGTCTATCGTTTGTTGCCGTCACTCTAATGGTTTGTCTAACGCTGAATTTAGAAAGAGCCGCGGCCGATAGTGTGGAGGAAGCGCTCGCCGCGAGGGTTCCGGTGATCTATGGCTTCGATATTGGCGGTGTCGGCTTTACGATGACACAAAGCCAGATCACCCGGGCCTTGGAGGGGCGGGGCTTCAGTCACACCTGGAAACACCTCCAGCACACGTTTCAAAAGGAGCTGCCGGAGGGCGAGGGCACCGAGGTCTTCCAGGTCTCCTATGGCTCGAACGGCGGCGGCCCGGATCCCCATCCGCACGAGATCCGCTACAGCTATAGGCAAAATCTGGTCGCCGGAGACAGTTATCCAGACTGGTCTGATTCCGTTCACGCCGAACGGGCGAGCGGCTACATATCGAAGCTGTGCGATGGCCTGCCGACGGAGGGCAACAGGGTCTGTCCCCCTCCCGAGAGATTGGATGGGGCGCACCAGATTCGCATGAGCATCGATCATGTTACCGGGACCGACGGCCGGAGGTATGATTTTGTCCTTCAAATGCGGGCCCCGACCTTTCAGGTCGCCGCTTATGCCGTGGCGAATCCCAACGCGACCGCCGGATCGGGAGACCAAGCCGGTGGCGCCAAGGGCCCGCCGGACACGGCCGAGGAGATGGCGGCTGAGCTTCGAGCCTTCGGCCAGCAATGCCAGGAAATTCTCGATACGAAGACGCTTTCTTCCAGGAAGCTGCGGTACTTTCGCAACTGCGCGAAGGGCTGCAACGACTATGCCGACCAAGTTCTGAAGAACGGCCTAAACGCAAAGACCGAGAGCCAATGGGATCTGTGCAGGAGGTTGGTCGCCAACGCTCAATAGTTCGGCGAACCCAGGATCTAGACGCCTAGGACAACAGCCTTTCACGCTTAAGACGCGGGTTCGAATCCCGTTTGGGGCACCATGTTCTTAAGAGAATGGGTTTCGAACCTCCTTTTCAACTTGCCAGCCAAAATGGATTGGAAGTTTCACCTCTTTACTAGTTTTCCTCCTCCCGCGCGACAGCCCACTGCATTGATTTCTTTGAATTCGGCCAAGCCCTATTGGCCATGATGATCAGAGATTCAATAAGATCGACAACCTCGTCGTGGGAACTGAATATGCCCTCACCCCACTTCTTATCCATGGCATTCAGTACCAAGACAGGTTTGCCATCTCTTTCGTCCAGTTCGACAAGGTAGCCTGCTGTCATATCATCCTCACTCGAGATCGTTTCTTTTACGCAGCACGGTGCGCTTACTATAGATTTAGGTGGTGTTTGCGCGTTTTCGAACCATTGACATTGATATCGCGAATTCTCTTATCCCTCCCTCAACCCCGTCAGTGCATCAAGCGCGATCGCGCCGAGTACGAGGGCGCCACCGATCAGGGTGTAGAAACCCGCCGTCTCGCCAAAGACCAGCCAGACCCAGAAGGGCGCCAGCACCATTTCGAGCATGGTGAGCAGCGCCAAGTCGGCGCCGGGCACGGAGCGCGAGCCCCTGGTGATCAGGACCAGGGCGATGCCCAGCTGGAACGCCCCCATGGCAAGGCCGAGCAGCGCGTCGTGCCAGGAGACCGCGAGCCCGTCGCCGCTCGCCGTCGTGACCGCAAGCGCGGTCAGCGCCACCAGGACGCCGCCGATCAGGCTAAGTGGCAGCATGTCGCTGAGATGCCCCCAGCGCAGGGACACAACAAAAACCGCCATGCCGACGGCCGCGATCAGGCCGGCGACGTTGCCCCAGAAAAACCCGAAGGAAATGCCCTCGGCGACCATCATGACAATGCCCAGGAAGCTGCAGGCGATCGCCAGCCACGTGACCGTTCGGACCTTTTCCTTGAGCAAGAGATGACTCATCACCGCGGCCATGAAAGGCGCGGCGGCAATCAGAAACATCGCGTTTGCCACGCTCGCCTTTTGGATCGCGACGATTCCGCCGGAGCTGACCACCGCTAGACCGATGCCGCCAACCAGGGACGGCAGGCCGGCGCCCCGAAACAGGGCGATAAGCCGTCCCGAATTTGTCAAGGCGATGTAGAGCGTCAGAAAGACGATCAGGCCGAGTGCCCGAAAGGCCAAAATCTGCCAAGCGGTCGCCGCTTCCATGGCGCGCACGCCCAAGCCCAGCCAGGACGAGGCGGCGCTGCCCAGGAGCACCAAGGCCACGCCCTTACGATAGCTCTGGCCCCTGACCCGGCCGGCGGTGAGATCGCTGGTGATTGGCCCTTCCTCCCGCCGCAAGCTTGGCGGCCGGTGGGGCCCTAGGTCAATGGGGTCAAGTGTCCGTGGGCGTGGGGCGCCAGGACATAGCCGGCCGAGGCGGTCAGGATCAATTCGGGGTTGGTCGGATCCCGCTCGACCTTCTTGCGCAGGCGGTAGATGTGGGTCTGCACCGTGTGGGAGCAGACCGTGGCATTGTAGCCCCAAACCTCGGTCAGAAGGTCGTACTGGCTGACCGCCCGGCCGTTCTGCCAATAGAGATAGCGCAGCAGTGCGTTCTCTGTGCGGGTCAGGCGGATCCGCGCTTTCGCCATGGGATCGAACAGCTCGCGCGCGCCGGGCCGGAAGAGATAGGGCCCGAACTTGAGCTCGGCATGCTCGGAGCGCAGGAACTGCCGAGCCTGTGCGCGGATCCGAGCCAGAAGGACGGCGTTCGGGCAGGGCAGGCGGATGAAGTCGCTGGCGCCGCCGTCGAGCGCCTCCACCTCGTCGCGGTCCTTGGCGCCGCGCGCGAGCACGATCAGCGGCGTCGCACCGACAAAGCGCGGTACGCAATTCATAACGGTCGCGCCGCGGGCCAGATCGTCACTCAGCTCCAGCAGGATTAGGTCGAAGCCGGTCGTGCCGGCCGAGGTGACCGCATCCCGATCGCCCAGCAGGGCGCTGACCCCATAGCCCAAGCCGCGCTCCAGCAGGCCGCGCAACGGTGCCAGGTAGGTCGCTTGGCGTGCGATCAGGAGCAGACGCCGTTCGCGCTGTTGGGGCGCGTAATCCATGGTCACGGGAGATTGGCCGCGCCCGCCAACGGACGGCGCGGGATCGAAATCGTACATGCTGCTCAACCCTTGTTGTGAAGGCGCAAGGTCGAAATCTCTGTCCGTTCTAGGTTCGGACAGCCCTTGGATGCCGGTAGCGGCGGCCGGGTTACAGGGTTGAGCAAAAAAGTGTGGGCGCGCCTTTTCTCGGCTAGGTCTCGCGCGCTTTCAGAATCGCCTGAATCAGATCCTCCGGCGCCTCGCTTTCCTCAAGGACGGTGGCCTTGCCGAGCTCCCGGGCGCGCTGATAAGCGGCCAAATAGTCCCGGCACTCGCGGCAGATCTTGATGTGCAGCTCGAAGATGAAGCGTTGGCGGTCGCTCAGGCCGCCTTCCAGGTAGTCGATGATGAAGGCTTCGAAGTCCTCGCAGGCGATCATGTAGGGCCCGCGGCGCAGCATGAAGCCCTTGACCCGTCGCATCAGGCTGTTTTTTCGTGGGCCGGTCATAGCGTTTCACTCCTCAGCGCCGGCTCGAGCAGGTGCTTTAGGGCCGAGCGGGCGCGGTGCAGGCGCACCTTGGTGGCCCCGGGGCTGAGCTCCAGCAAATCGGCAATCTCTGTCATCTCAAGTTCCTCTATGTCCCTGAGCAGCAAGACGGTTCGATAGTTGTCCGGCAACTCGTCGATCTTGGCTCGGACGAAGGCGCGCTGGCTTTCGCTTTCAAGCACCTCCTCCGGGGTCGCCAGATGGCTCCAAGGCGCCTCGATCCGGCAGCCGTTCTGATCGAACTCTGGCAAAAAGTCGTCGATCGGCTGCTCCTGCCGACGGGTCCGGGCGCGCAGCTTCATCAGGGCCGCGTTGACCGCGATCCGGTAGAGCCAGGTCTTCAAACGCGCTTCGCCGCGAAACCCGGCGACGCTCTGGAAGACCTTTGCGAAGGCGTCCTGAAGGGCATCCTCCGCGAGCGCCTCGTCGCGGAGCAGCCGCCGCGCCACGCCAAGCATCCATCCGGCATTGTCGCGCACCAGACGCTCGAAGTGGACTGGGCTGCCAAGCCGGAGGCCCTCGATCAGCTCCTCGTCGTCGGCCGGACCCGACACCGCCACCCCCTGTCACCCGCGCGACACCCGTCGCACGGCAAAAGAGTCTAGCGGCCGCGCGACCGGCCACGCAAGATCGCCGCTGCACACGAGAGATCACAGAGTTCGGCGCTCGCTTGTCCTGGCGAAGGCGTCAAAGAAGGTCTACCCTAAGCCGTCAGGCTTTGTGGAGAGGAGGTGTCATGAAGTTCGTATTCCTCGGCACCCTTGCGCCGGACCAAATCGACCGGCCGCGGGAACGGACCGCCGCCTGCAAGAAAAAGGCCGCGGAGCTCGGCATGACCTTCGAGGTGATCTACTACACTCAAGGGGTACACGATTTCGTCAGCATCGTCGACGCCTCGGATACCTACGTGGTGCTTGGCTTCAGCCTTTGGTACGCCAAGCAGGGCTACGGCCGAATTTCAACCTTGCCGGCCTTCGACGAGGCGGCGATGGATCGGGCCGTCGAGGTGCTGTGAGTCACGTTAGGCTGTGCGCCGCGGACGTCGGCGGACCGCAGCCAGGCCGGCCAGGGCGATCAGAAAGAGCCCGGCCGTGGCGGGCTCCGGAACCTCGGCGCTGATCGAGGCGAGGCGGAATTCGTCGCTTGTGCCGCCGACCGGGATGGTGAGAATCAGAAAACCGCCTTTTGTGGTGCTGCCGAACAGCGACTGGATATCCACGAAGTAGACGCCGCCGCCGTTGGCCAGACTGAAGTCAACCACGTCAAGATCGCCGCTTCCGACGAGCGCGTCCAGATCGTCGAAGCTGAGCCCGGCAAAGCTCGCCGGAACGAGTCCGTCGCCGATGTAGATCCGAACCCGGTCGCCGGCGTCGTTGCGGTTGAAGCCGAGTTGAAGCGGCAGGGCGCTATCGCTGGGCAGTTCGAGCAGCAGTAGGTCGAGATCGCCGTTGCGGTTGTCCAGGTTGTTGCCGTTTAGGAAGTTGGCGCCAAGACCAGCGCCGCCGCCACGGAAGGCGGCCGGGGCGAAGGGATTGCTCTGCACATTGGCGTCGTTAACCACGCCGAAGGCATGGATGCCGAGGTCGTGGCCGTCGGCCGTTACCGTCATCGAGGTGCCGCCGCCGGACAGACCGGTCAAATCCCAGATGACCTCTGCCATGGCCTGGGAGACCGGCGCCAGTGCGAGCAGGGCGGTCAACGCAAGCACGCGCGTCACGCGTCCCGATCCAGTATGAGAAACGCAAGACCGTCGCTTGAATCGCAGAAGATGTTCGATTGGGCTCAAAACTGCCCTCCTGGCGTGTAGCAATAATTTCGCTCTAATTTTGCCCTTTATAGGTTGAGGTCCCGTTAAGGCGGTCGACTTTTTGGCTGCGAATTGGTCCTATTCCGTACAGATCAGAGAAATTCATCCTATTCCAATCGGATCCTCCTCTCGGTACCCGACGCTGCGCGTGCCGGGTCTCAAGGGGCTTGCCAGTCCTCCGCGCCACGGCAAGATGGCCGATGTTGTCGGCGAGGGAGGGCAGGTGTCGTTGCGACTTGGTTTTGTGATAGGCCACGCAAGTGGTTCTCGGTGCCACGTCTTGGTCCGGCAGGGGTTCAATGGTCGCCATGACCTGCCAAGTCATCGGCACAGCAAGGCGTCAAGGGGTTGGATTGCTTTGAGAACGGGATGCGACGCCAGATCTAGCGGCTTGCCGACCTCGCGGACCGTGCAATGACCAGGCGCATTCGCCTGATCAGCGGCCTGATTCTGTTGGCCTTCGTCGCGACCCATCTGCTGAACCATGCGCTCGGTTTGGTATCACTGGCGGCGCTCGAGGCCGGGCGCGCGTGGTTTCTGCTGCTGTGGCGCAATCCGCTCGGCTCCAGCCTGTTCTACCTCGCGCTCCTGGCCCACATGCTGCTGGCGTTCTGGGCGATCTTTCAACGGCGTACTTTCAATCTGCGCCCGGTCGATTGGGTTCAGCTGCTGCTCGGGCTGTGGATCCCGGTGTTGCTCGCCGCCCATGCGCTCAACACCCGCCTGGCCTACGAGGTTTTTGGCCAAGAGGACAGCTACCCCTATGAGCTGACCCTCTTCTTCCACCTCAGCCCGAACCTGATCTACAAGCAAATGCTGCTGTTGATCGTGGTCTGGCTGCACGGCGCGATCGGTGTGCATCAATGGCTGCGCTTGAAACCGGGCTACCGCAGGGTGCAGTGGCTTGCCTTCGCGGTCGCCCTGCTGCTGCCGGCCGCCGCATTGGCCGGAACCTGGGTTGCCGGTCGCGATGTTCTGGTGCTCGCCGCCGACCCGGTTTGGTTAGAGCAGCTTCTGGCACGAACCAATCCCATGGACGATGCCGAGCTGGCCTTTCTCGGCCGCCTGGAAGCTTGGTTCCTCGGCGCCTGTGGGCTGATGCTCTTAGGCGTCCTGCTGCTGCGCCCCGCGCGCCGATTCCTGCGCCGCCGCCTAGGCCTAGTGCAGATCACCTATCCCGGCGGATCCCGGGTCACCGTGGCCAAGGGCACCACCGTGCTGGAGGCGAGCCGCCAGCACAAGATCCCCCACGCCTCGGTGTGCGGCGGGCGCGGCCGCTGCTCGACCTGCCGGGTCCGGGTCGGCCAGGGCTTGGAAACCCTGCCCGCGGCCGCGGCCGAGGAGACACGGGTGCTCAAGCGCATTGCCGCGCCGGACAACGTGCGCCTAGCCTGCCAAGTGCGGCCGAGCCAGGACTGCGGCGTGGTCCCGCTGCTGGCGCCGAGCGCGAGCCTGCGCGCGGTCGGGCCCGAGCCCGACTACAGCCACGGCCAGGAGCGCGAGATCGTCGTGCTGTTCGCCGATCTGCGGGGCTTCACGGCGCTCTCCGAGCAAAAACTGCCCTATGACGTTGTGTTCCTGCTCAACCGCTATTTCGCCGCCATGGGGCCGGCGATCGTGGGTGCCGGCGGTTATGTGGACAAGTTCATCGGCGACGGGGTGATGGCGCTCTTCGGGCTCGAGAGCGGCCCCAAGGATGCAAGCCGCGCGGCGCTCAAGGCGGCGCGCAACATGGCGGGCGAACTGGTAAAACTCAACCAGGCCCTGGACCAGGAGCTGCCGACGCCCTTGCGTTTGGGCATCGGCCTTCACCTGGGCCCGGCGATCGTCGGCAAGATGGGCTACGGCGAGACCAGCAGCCTGACCGCGGTGGGCGACACGGTGAACACCGCAAGTCGCCTGGAAGCCGCGACCAAGGATTTCGCCGTGCAGCTGGTGGTCTCCCAGTCGGTCGCCGAGGCCGCGGGCGTACCAGGCGAGCACTTCGAGACTCGAGAGCTGGAAGTGCGCGGCCGCCAGGAGCGCATGGTCGTCACCCTGGTGCCCAACGCCGCCGCCTTGGCGGGGCAGGCGTGGCTGAAGTGAAGATATTTACTATATTTGTTAGGTAAATGAATATTAACGAATATTAAATAATGAACTAAATGAAAAATTAAAATAACTTATTGTTTGTTTTAACTTTGATTAAAATTCTTATCGATTTTTTCTTGCATGTTTCTAAAATTGTGGTAAGATCTTTTTAATCTTTGGTTCTGGCATTCACCTTTGGAGACGAACCGTGTCAGGTAGACATCGGCTTAACGCGCTCCGAACATTGCACTCCGACCTCGGTGGTCTCGCGAAGGCTCTCCGCGCCGACCGCTCGGGTATTTTGGTCGGTGTGTCCCTTTCGGTGCTGATCGGTATCTCCAGCCCCGGATTCGGCGCGACGCCGGATTTGGGTGCGCCGTTCGGCCCGAGCGGCTCTGCCGACCTTCCCTGGCAAGAGCTGCGGATCAACGGCAATAGCAATGAAGCTAAAGCCGACATCAACAACGACGCCAATATCTGCAAGGCTTTTGGCCTCGAAACCGGCCACCAGCTGCGCGCCTGGTAGAAGGAGTCGTCGACAGGGTTTCAGCGCCACCCGATGTTCATGGGCATGATCACCTCCCCCATGCCTGTGCTAGAGCCTCAAAGATAGGGTGGCGCTGAAACATCTTTCCTTGGTGTTCATCAAGGGCCGGGAGATCTTGTCCACGAGACGGGCAGGGTCTTCCGGCCTTTGGTATTAGCAAAAGTTATGATAATCTAAGCCCTTGGTTCGGTCGCTTTATCCGGGGCGTCAAGCATGTACGGCCAGCTTCCGCCGCTTCCGTGGCTGCGATCCTTCGAGGCCGCCGCTCGCCATTTGAGCTTCACCGCCGCGGCCGAGGAGCTTCACGTCACTCAGTCGGCGGTCAGCCAACAGGTGCGCAATCTGGAGGCCTTTCTCGGCCAGCGGCTCTTCGTGCGCTCGCCGCGCAGCATGGGCCTGACTGAGGCAGGCTACGCCTATCTGCCGGGCGTGCAGGGCGCCTTCAAGCTGATCGCCGAGACCACCACCGCCTTCGTCGCGCCCAAGCCCCAACAGGCCTTGGATATCCGCTCCAACACGGCCTTCACGATCCTTTGGCTGATGCCTCGCATCGGCGGCTTTCTGGACCGCCACCCGGAGATCGAGATCGACTTGGCGACCGTGCTGTGGGCCTCGGATTTCCGGGGATCCCCGGCTAGCGTGGAAGTTCGCTACGGCCAGGGTCAGATGGACGGCGTGGCGTCCAGCGAGCGCCTGGTCAAGGACCGCTTGATCCCACTCTGCGCGCCGGCCATGGCCAACCGCCTTAAGCGCCCGGACGATCTTGCGAAGGTGCCCTTGATCCACCTGGCCGCCGCCTTCGACAGTTGGAGCTACTGGGGCCGGGCGCTCGGCATCACTTCCGTGCGCGACCGCTCCGGCCATGTTTTGAACTCCAACACGGCAATTCTCGAACTGGCCCGTCAGGGCTATGGCGTCGCGCTCGGCTACGAACTGCTGGCCCGGGACATGATGGCCAAGGGCGAACTGGTGGCGCCCTTCGACTTGGCCGTGCCGGCCCAGGACAATCTCTATCTGGTGATCTCCAAGACCGCACGGGATTCCGCGGCAGCCCAGGCCTTCCGGCTGTGGCTTTTTCAAGCTCTCAAGGATGGCAATTCGGATCATTAGTCAAAGTAATGATTGCGACATAAAATCCGTCGTTTGACTTCGATCAAGGGTCGGGCGGAGGTTTGGCGAGGCTATCCCAAGGGAGAACTCGCCATGTCCAAGATCACAACGCTTTCAAATCGCTTTGAGCGGGGCGCGCTGTCGCGCCGGGATTTCATCGGCCGCGCGGTGGCCGCCGGCATGTCCGTGAGCGCCGCCTCTGCCCTGGCGGCTAAGGTCGCTCAGGCCGGCGCGCCGAAGCAGGGTGGCACCTTGCGCCTGGGCATGGCGGACTTCGCAACCACGGATTCCCTGGATCCGGCGCTGTCGGAGACCCGCATGCAGCTCCATCTCACCTGGCAGCTGCGCAACAATCTGGTCGAGGTCGGGCCCGGCGGCTCGCTCCATCCCGAGCTGGCGGAAAGCTGGGCGGGGGCCGACGACGCGGCGCGCTGGGTCTTTAAGCTGCGCAAGGGCATCACCTTCCACGACGGCAAGCCCTTCGGGCCGGAAGACGTCATCTACTCCATGAACCTGCACACAAAGGAGGATTCCAAGTCCTCCGCCAAACCCTTCGTGGCCCAAATCGCCGAGATGAAGAAGACCGCGCCCGACGAGGTCACCTTCACGTTGGCCAGTGGAAATCAGGACTTTCCGGCGATCCTCGGGCTTTACAATCTCTGCATCGTCCCAGACGGCACGGTGGATTTCGAACAAGGCATCGGCACCGGCGGCTATATGCTGGAGAGCTTCGAGCCCGGCGTGAACGCCAGAGTCAAGCGCAACCCGAACTATTGGAAAGAGGGCAGGGCCCATTTCGACGGGGTCGAGATCATCGCGATCAAGGACGCGACCGCGCGCACCAACGCGCTGGTCTCCGGCCAGATCGACGCTTACAACTTCGTCGATCTCAAGACGGTGAACCTGCTCGAGCGTTCCGAAGGCGTTCGCCTGCTGCAGACCCAGGGCAAAGCTCACTACGCCTTTGCGGCGCGCACCGACACCGCGCCCTTCGACAACAAAGACGCGCGCCTGGCACTGAAGTACGGCATCGACCGCGCCGACATCTTGCAGAAGATCTTGAAAAGCTACGGCTCGCTCGGCAACGATCAGCCGATCTCGGCGTCCTACCGCTTTTTCAACCAGAACCTGGAGCAGCGCCCGTACGATCCGGACAAAGCGGCGTTCCACGCCAAGAAGGCCGGGATCGACGGTGTCGCGCTGCCGCTTCACGTTGCTGAGACGCCCTTCGTCGGCGCGACCGACACGGCGATTCTGTACAGCGAACATATGAAGAAAGCTGGCCTTAACCTGGAGGTGGTGCGCGAGCCCGACGACGGCTTCTGGAGCAATGTCTGGGCCCAAAAACCGTTTTTTGCGACCCGCTGGAGCGGCCGCATCACCGAGGACGTGATGCTCTCCACGGCGTACAGCGCGGCAGCCATGAAAACAGGCTGGAACGAGACCTACTTTGACGACGAACGCCTAAACAAGCTGATCGACAGCGCGCGGGTCGAGGCCGACGAGGCCAAGCGGCGGCAGATGTACGGCGAGGCCCAGGCAATCATCCGCGACGACGGCGGCATCGTGGTGCCGGTCTTTGCCGATTGGGTCGACGCCACCAACGACAAGATTGCGACCGGCCCGCTGTCGTCCGAGTTCGAGCTAGACGGTGGACGCTGCAGTGAGCGCTGGTGGTTCGCCTGATCCGGCGCAGGTTTCTTCCCACCAACTGCCGGCGCCGTGCCTTACGCGGCGCCGGCTTTTCTTGTGGACGCTGGCCGGCCGGCGCTGCCACACTTCCGGCGACGATTGGAGAGGCATGGTCATGGAACGAAACGAAGCCCTGAGCGCGCGAGGCCGGCAGGTCACCTGCGGCGAAGCCTTGATGCACTTGCTCGAGGACTATGGCGTCGACACGGTGTTCGGCATTCCCGGCGAGCACACGCTGGAGCTCTACCGGGGCATCGAGACCAGTTCCGTGCGCCACGTTCTCACCCGCAATGAACAGGGCGCCGGCTTCATGGCCGATGGCTACGGCCGGGTCACCGGCCGGCCCGGGGTCTGCACCCTAATCACCGGGCCGGGCGTGACCAACGCGGCGACGCCGTTGGCCCAGGCCTATGCGGATTCGATCCCTCTGCTCTTGATCTCGAGCGCCAACCGCAGTGAATCCCTCGGCAAGGGTTGGGGCTGCCTGCATGAGATCACTGATCAGCGCGCTGTGACCGCGCCGCTCACCGCCTTCAGCGCCATGGTACGCACGCCTGAAGATATCCCGGAGCTGATCGCTCAGGCCTTTGCGGTGTTTCATTCCCGGCGGCCGCGGCCGGTGCACATCTCGATCCCGATCGATCTCCTGGGTTTGCCGGTCGAGGGCGCATGGCAGGCCCACCGGCCGCCGGCCAAGCCGGTTGCGCCGCCGCAAGCGATCGAGGCCGCGGCTGATCTTCTGGCCGGCGCCAAGCGTCCGGTCCTGCTGGTCGGCGGCGGCGCCCAAGACGCCGGTACCTGTGTGACAAGCGTGGCCGAGCGGCTCGACGCCGCGGTGATTTCCTCCAACGCCGGCAAGGGCGTGGTGGCGGAAAGCCACCGCCTAAGCCTGGGCGGCGGACTGATCACAAAGGCGGTGCGGGACTACATGGAAAGCGCCGATGTCATTCTCTCGATCGGCTGTGAGATCTCGGAGACCGATTCCTTCGAGGACTATCTGACGATCAACGCCAAGCTGATCCGCATCGACATCGACCCGGCCAAGTTCAACGACCTCTATCCGGCAGATGTGGCGGTCCAGGGGGATGCCGGCCCGAGCGTGGCGGCGCTTCTGCAGGCGTTGGAGAACCGGCCGATCGATAGGGACAAGGGCACTGCCGATGATCTGGTGACGGTGCGCGCCCGGCAGGACACGGACTTCACGGTGGTCGAGCAGCAGCACAAGAAACTGCTGCTAGCCCTGCGCGGTCTCTTGCCGCCGGATACCATCATGATGGGCGACATCGCCCAGCTGGTCTACACGGGCTCTGCGGTCATGCCGACCGATCTGCCGCGCACTTGGTTCTACCCGGCCGGCCTGGGTACCCTGGGCTGCGCGCTGCCCGATGCGATCGGCGCCAAGATCGCGCTGCCCGAGCGGCCGGTGGTCGCTTTGGTCGGCGACGGCGGCTTTCTGTTCACGATCCAGGAGCTGGCTACGGCGGTCGAAGAGGAACTCGCGATCCCGATCATCCTGTGGAACAACGACAGCCTCGCCATGATCCGCGACGGCATGGTAAAGCGCGGCATCCCGGAAATCGGGGTCAATCCGAAGAATCCCAAGTTCATAAAGATTGCAGAGGGTTTCGGATGCCACGCCGCGCAACCGAACTCCATGGATGAGTTCAAGGTGGCGGTGAGCGCGGCGCTCGATGCCTCCTTGCCGACCGTGATCGAAGTTCGCGAGAACGCGGATTGGCTGATGCCGTGAGGTGACATAGGTGCTGCCGCCGCTCAAGAGCTTGCAAGCCTTCGAAGCCGCCGCGCGGATCGGCAGCTTTACCCAGGCGGCCAAGGAACTCAACGTCACGCAGTCCGCGGTCAGCCACCAGATCCGCAACCTGGAGGATTTCTTCGGCGTTCAGCTCTTCAGCCGCGAGGGCGCTGGCTTTACCCTGACGCCCGAGGGCCAGCAACTTCATCGCGGCCTGACCAAGGCCATGGCGCAGATCCGGCGCAGCGTCGCGGACCTCAAGTCGACCCAGAAGGGGCTGCCGGTCGGTCTTTCCGTGCGGCCCCATTTCGCGATGAAATGGCTGGCGCCCCGTCTGGTCGAGTTTTGGCGGCACCATCCCGGCTTCGACCTACGCTTCCAACACAGCGACCAACCGGCGGATTTCTCAGATCCCTCGCTGCATGTCTCGATCGAATGGTGCCACCGGGGGGCGGTCAGCGATCATGCTCGGCTGCTGCTGGAGGGCGATCTTACGCCGGCGTGTCATCCGGATCTGGCACTGGGCACGCCGGACGATTTGAGCCAATACACGCTGCTTCACGAAAGCGACGAAACGTCCTGGAACGAGTGGCTCGCGCTGGCCGGCGTCGCGAACCTCAAGCCTGCTCGCAAGGAGTACTACGAAGACACAAACGTCCGCCAGCAGGCAGCGATCGAAGGGGAGGGCGTGGCCTTGGTTTGCCCGGCTTTGGTGGACGACGATCTGGCGGCCAGCCGTTTGGTCTGTCCCTTCGACATCAAGCTGGAAAGCTACGCCTACTACCTGGTGGTGCCTCCGGACCGGCTGTCCGTTCCGAGGGTGCGCACCTTCGTCGATTGGCTGCTGAAGAGTTCATGAGCCTGGATCATGAGCGATGAGAATTTTGCATTCGCGCGTCATTCGAAGACTTGATAGGTGTCGCTTGGTTTCGATCGGTCTCTGGGAGGCGGAGGCATGGCGGATAAGCTCAAGACAAACGGGGCGCTTTGGGATTTCGAAGGCTTCCGGAAGGAGGGCGGCCTGGCGCGCGGCTTGCCGGGCTTCGCCTATAGCGATCAGGCCTTTTGGCGCCACGAGACCGAAAGCCTGTTCCAGTCCTCGTGGGTCTTTGCCGGCTTCGTCCACGAGCTGAGCCGGCCGGGCGACGTGGTGCCGGTCGCCGTCGGCGGCCGACCGGTGGTTTTGGTGCGCGACAAGCAGGGCACCATACGGGCCTTTCACAACGTTTGTCGCCACCGTTGCCTCAAGCTGGTCGACAAGCCCGGCAACGCCGGCGCCATGATCCGCTGCCCCTATCATGCCTGGTCCTACAGTTTCGACGGGCAGCTGCGGGCGACGCCCTATTTCGGCGGTCCGGAGAATCGTCCGCCCGATGGTTTCGCAGCCGAAAACCACGGCCTCAGGCCGGTGCGCAGCGCGATCTGGCATGATTGGATCTTCGTCAACCTTGACGGTGCGGCGGCTGAACTGAGCGACTATGTCGCCCCCTTGGCCCGGCGCATGGAAGGCATCGACTTCGCCAAGCTGGTGCCGGTCGCGACTCTCGACTTCGGCGAGGTCCGGACCAACTGGAAGTTTCTGATGGAGAACTTCATCGAGCCCTATCACGTCCAGTTCGTCCACAAGACGACCACCGACCAGCCGCTGCTCGACCACTACACCGTGGTTGACGGCCCTTGCGTCGGCAGCGCCGTCGACATCACAAAGTCCAAGAATGACGCCAGGGTTCAGCAAAATGCGCTCGCGGTGACGTCGCGCTACCTGACGCTCTTTCCCAACTTCATAATCGGGGTTTACGAACCGGACCAAATCGGCGTCTATCTCAACGTACCGCTGGATGCCGAGCGGACCCTGCAGAAGCGCGCGATCTATACGCTCAACGGCAAAGGACTCTCCGACCCGGAGGCGGAGGCGCTGAAGTCGCTCTGGTGGGCGGTGCACAAGGAAGACCACGAGATGTGCGAGCGCCTTCAGGAGGGCCGTCGCTCTGAGGTGTCGGCTGACGGCGGCGTGCTCTCGCCCCATTGGGAAAACTCGGTCCGCTGCTTTCAGCAGCTCGTGGTCGACGCGGTCACACGATAGGCAAGGAACTAAGCAATATGACGGAAAATCCCAGCAACGAGAACGGCTACCGCTTGGCCCATACCATGATGCGGGTCAAGGACCTGGAGAAGACGCTTGAATTCTATTGCGGCATTCTGGGCATGGAAGTGCAGCGGCGCACCGACTATCCGGATGGGCGCTTCACCAACACCTTCATCGGCTACGGCCCCGAGGCGAGCTTCGCGACACTGGAGCTGACCCACAACTGGGATCAGAACGAGGATTACGACAAGGGCAACGGCTGGGGCCACATCGCGATCGAGGTGCCCGACGTCTACGCCACCTGCGAAGAGCTCAGGGCCGCCGGTGCGAAGATCACCCGCGAGCCCGGCCCCATGAAGCACGGCACCCGCGTGATCGCCTTCATGGAAGATCCCGACGGATACAAGGTCGAACTCAACGAGTCGATCAACAAGATGAACCTCTAGGCATCCGCTTACACGACCATTCAACAGAGCGAGCGCTGCTCGCCACAGGAGGAGACTGCCTCGCGATGGCCAACCCAATTGTCTTTAAGTTCGACGACATCAAGCACCGTTACGACGATTTGCCCGAGGGCGGGACCTACATCAAGCCGTGGGCGACCGTTAAGAACAATGACGCCATGGCGGGCGGCCTCAACTTTCTAAACAAGGTCTCGGTGCCCTGGAAGCTGACCTGCGATGAACTGATCTATTGTCACTCGGGCACCTTCCGCCTGATGTGCGACGGCGAAGCCTATGTGCTCAATCCGGGGGACATGATGCTGGTCCCCAAGGACAACGAGATCGCCTACGAGGCGGACGACAAGTGCGTGATCTTCTACGCCGCCTATCCGGTCGATTGGAAGCAGCGCGCCGGCCTGACCCACGTGCCCGGCATCGATCCCGAGGATATGTAGCGCCTAATTTTCGTCCAGCGCGAGCAGAGTGTGCAGCAGCACGTTTGCGCCGGCCATCAGGTCCGATGGCGCGGTCGCCTCTGCCGGGTTGTGGGACACGCCGCCGATCGAGGGCGTGAAGATCATCGCGGTCGGGCAGATTCGCGCCATCATTTGGGCATCGTGGCCGGCGCCCGATGTCATGGGGCGGCAGCTGTGCCCGAGCGCGGCGGCGGTCTCGGCGATCTTGCGTGCGATGGCCGGATCGAAGCGCACCGGGTCGAAGCGCGCCAGGCGGGTGCAAGTCGCCTCAAGGCCCTCGCGTTGGGCAAGGTCTGTCACGAAGCCTTCCAAGCGCCGCTCGGCCTTGCAGAGAAGGTCGTTGTCGCTGTTGCGCAAATCCACCGTGATCCGCGCACTGGAGGGCACCACATTGATAATGTTGGGCTGTAGCTCGATGACGCCCACCGTGCCCACCTGAGCGCCGCCGATCTCCCGGGCCAGCTGCTGCACGAAGGCGGCGAGCGCCCCGGCCGCCGCGCCGGCATCCCGGCGCAAGGCCATGGGCGTGGTGCCCGCGTGATTGGCCTGACCGGAAAAGCGCACCTCGGTCCAGGAGATCCCTTGCAGGCTCTCGACCGCGCCTAGGGTGATGCCCTCGCGCTCCAGCACCGGGCCCTGCTCGATGTGTAGCTCGACGAAAGCGTGGGGCCGGATCGCGCCGCATGCCAGACCACCGGCGTAGCCGATCTCGACGAGCGCGTCGCTCAACAGCACGCCGTCATCGTCGGCGGTCGCCAGGGCGTCCTCCGGCGCGAGACCGCCGGCATGGACCAGGGAGCCCATCATGTCGGGCTGGAAGCGCGCACCTTCCTCGTTGGTGAAGATCGCGACCACCAGGGGCCTTCTCGTTTGGAGTCCGGCGTCGTTCAGGGTCTCGATCACCTCGAGCCCGGCCAGCACGCCCAGATTGCCGTCCAGCTTGCCGCCGTTCGCGACCGTGTCGATATGGGAGCCGGTCATCAGCGGCGCGATGTCCGCGCGTCCGGCCCGGGTGCCGAAGATGTTGCCGATCCGGACGATCTCGACCTTCAGTCCAGCCTGTTCCATCCAGGCGACCACCTGATCGCGCCCGGCCTTGTCCGCTTCGGTGAGCGCGAGGCGCCGCACGCCGCCCTCTTCGGTCGCGCCGATTTCACCCAAGGCCTCGAGACGCCCCAGCAGGCGCGCCTCGCAGAGCCTCAGGTTGCTCATCGTCATGCGGCCTGGCGTCCGGTGAGGTGCTGGTAGATCTCGGGATCCGTCGCGCCCTCGGTGCCGATTACGAGGACGCGGCTGGTCTCGTCGAGGCCAAGCGCGCCCGCCGTGGCGCCGGCCAGGGCAGCGGCCAGTCCGGCCACCGCGGACTCGCCGGCCACCAAGGCCGGGTCGCCGAAGGGCCCATCGGCCAGCAGCGTCATGGCCGGGGCGACCAGGTCCTCGCTGACGGTCAGGAAGTCGTCGGCACCGCTGGCCAAAGTGTCCCAGGCGATCATCGAAACCTCGCCGCAGGACAGGCCGGCCATAAGGGTCTCTTCTTCGATCTCGACGACCGCTGGCCGGCCGGCCCGGGCGCTCGCATGAAGGCAAGCGGCGAGCTCCGGCTCGACCACCAGGAAACGCGGCCGCTTCGCGCCCCAGGCCTTGTGGAAGACGTCGCACAAGGTTCCCGCGATGCCGCCGACGCCGCCCTGCACGAAGACATGGCTCGGCGGCTGTTCACCCAGCTGCTCGACGATTTCGGAGGCCATCACGGAGTAGCCAGCCATGACGTCGCCCGGGATCTCCCGGTAGCCCTCCCAGGAGGTGTCGGAGACCACGACCCAGCCGTTCGCGTCGGCGTCCTCGGCGCATTGGCGCACCGAATCGTCGTAGTTGCCGGTGACCCGCACCACGTCGGCGCCCTGGGCCTTCAAGGCCGCCTCCCGACCCGCGCTGACCTCGGCGTGGATGTAGATCACGCAACGGCAGCCGAACAGGCGGGCGCCCCAGGCGACGGAACGCCCATGGTTGCCGTCGGTCGCCGAGGCCACGGTGATCTCTTGTGTCAAGGCCCGGTGGCCCCCATCGCGCAGGGCTTCGCCGCTCAACGGGGCGATTCCATGGCGCTTTTCGAGCTCGCCCGCGAGCAGGCGGTAGACCGCGTAGGCTCCGCCCAGGGCCTTGAAGCTGCCGAGCCCGAAGCGCCCGCCTTCGTCCTTGTAGTAGAGCGCGCCGAGGCCGGCCGCCTTGGCCAGGCCGGGCAGGGCGACCAGGGGCGTCGGCTCATAACCGGGCCAGGTGCAGATAGCCTCGCGCGCTTGGTCGATCGCGCCCGCGGTCAGCAGGGTGCCTGGCGGCTCGGTGGCTTGAGGGTTGGCGAAAGGGGCGAGCTCCGCGCCGCGAAAGGGCGCCAAGGGATCTTGAGTCATGGCGATCGTGCACTCCGTGACACGGCAATGGGTATCATCACTGGCCCGGAAGCTCTAGCACGCGACACATGCGTGTTTTCTGCGAATTTGCTATTGAAATGCATAAGTTTGGCAAAATCAGTAAGATTAAGCAGATTTTTCGCACACACTGAGGAGATCACGCGATGAATCGGCTCGATCTCAAGCTCCTGGAGCTGGTGCAGCAGAACAACCGCCTGACCGCCGAGGAGCTGAGCGACTCGGTCGGTCTCTCGCCCTCGGCCTGCCAGCGGCGCCTCAAGCGCTTGCGCGAGGAGGGTGTGATCGTCGCCGACGTCTCGGTGGTCGCGCCCGAAGCGCTCGGCCGGCGGCTGACCATGATCGTCCAGGTCACCCTGGAGCGCGAGCGGCCCGATCTGATCGACACCTTCAAACGCTCGATGATCGCGACGCCCGAGGTCATGCAGTGCTTCTACGTCACCGGCGACGCCGACTTCGTGATGATCTTGACGGTCAAGGATATGAAAGATTATGAGGACTTTACCAAGCGTTTCTTCATAGAGAACTCGAACATTCAGCGTTTCAACACCATCGTGGTGATGGATTGGGTCAAGGCCGGGCTTCAGGTGCCGATCGCCGAGGACGCTTAGTTCCAGAAACAATTGAAACATAAACCACCGGGTCGCGACACACGACCGATACGTTCGTGTCCTATCACTGGGGCGTGCCGAGCGATGCATTGAAAGAGCCCCACAGCCATGACTCCCGAGCAAACCGCCCTGATCCAACGGACCTTCCGATCTGTGCCGCGCGCCGCCGCGGCCGAGATGTTCTACGCCCGCCTGTTCGAGCTGGATCCCTCCCTGCGGCCGCTCTTTCGCGGCGACCTGAAGCGCCAGGGCGACAAGCTCATGGCGGTGCTCGCGGTTGCCGTCGAGGGCCTCGGGAACATCGAGGCCATTCTGCCGACCGTCGAAAGCCTGGGCGCGCGCCACGCCGGCTACGGGGTGACCAGCGATCATTACGAGGTGGTGGGGCGGGCGCTGCTCCAGACCTTGGAGAAGAGCCTGGGCCAAGGCTTCACGGCCGATGTCAAGAACGCCTGGAGCGAGGCCTACGGACTCTTGTCGACGACCATGATCCGCGCGGCCGGGCAGGGCGCCCCGTCATGAGCGCCGAGCGGATCAAACTAGCCGCCGAGCGAGAGATCGCCGAGCTGACCCGCGACCCTGTCTTGGGCCAGGGCCGGGGCCGCACCACCGTGCGGGCGCCAGGCGGCCTGACCTGCGAGATCGAGGGTGACGGGCGGCACATGATCGCCGACATGCCTGAAAGCTGTGGCGGCGGCGGCAAAGGGCCCGATCCAGGGTTTCTGATTCGCGCGGCACTGGGCAGCTGCCTTGCGATCGACTGCCGAACCTGGGCTGCACGCTTCAATGTGCCGATCGACGATATTGAGATCGAGATCGAATCCCAGCTGGACGCCAGAGGCATGCTCGGGCTCAGCCACGACATCCCGCCGGGCTACCAGAAGGTCGCCTGCGCGATCAAGATCACCAGCCCGGCCAGCCCAGACGCCGTGAGACGTGTCGTCGAGCTGGCCAAGGCCCACAATCCGAGACTCTACGACATGACCCACGCCATCCCGGTCGCTTGCGACCTGACGGTGGTCGAGAGCAGCAAGGAAACTCTGTCATGAGCGAACTGATCACTCTAAGGCGCGCGCGACTGGAAGACTGCGACCACATCGCCCGGCTGTTCCTGATCTCCTCGGACGGCTTGGCGGAGTACATCTGGCGCCAGGTCGCCGAGCCCGGCGAAAGCCTCGAGGAGACCGGTCGACGGCGCTACGCTCGGGAAGGGGTCGCCTTCTCCTATCAAAATTGCATCCTCGCGGACCTGCCGGGTCAGACCATCGGCATGCTCCACGCCTTCAAGATGCCGGAGCCTGACGGCGAGGCAGAAAGCGACCCGGTCCTGAGGCCCTATGCCGAGCTTGAGGATCCGGGCAGCCTCTACATTTCCTCCGTTGCGATCTATCCCGACCACCGTGGCCGGGGCGCCGGCCAGCGTCTGCTCGCCGCCGCCCACCGGCGCGCCCAGACCCTGGGCTTGGGACGGGTTAGCCTGATTTGCTTCGAGGGCAACGAAGGCGCCATGCGCCTCTACCGGCGCCTCGGCTACAGGGAGACCGCACGCCGGGCGATCGTGCCGCACCCCAGCTTGCACTACGCCGAAGGCGATGCCGTGCTGCTGGTCAAGGCGGTGTGAGGCCGCGCGCCCCTAGTCCTTCCAAAAGGAGTCGCTATAGGCCGGCAGCGCTTCGACCATGCGAAGCTCGGTGATTCGGCCAGCCTCCAGAGTCGTCAGGTATGCCGCGTGGTTGTGCAGCTTTTTGCCCTTGCGCTCCGCCTTGATCTCCACCATGACCATGCCTTGCCGCTGATTTATCTGGCTGCACTGGGTGATCGTGGCCTGGGGCTTGACGTTCTTCACGTCGAGCGCGCGGATATTGTCCAGAAGCCTATCCCGGCCGACCCACTCATCGACCCCACCCTCGGCGTTGGTGATATAGCTGACTAGGTCTTCCGCCAGAACGCTTTCCATCTCCGCGATATCGGCCCTGGCGAAAGCCTCGATGAAGCGAGTGATGACCGTGACCACCGGTTCGCAAGCCGTGGGCCTAAAGACCACGTCGATCCGGTGGCCGTCCGGGTCGCCCAGGTAAAGGCCTTCGGCCTCGCGACCGTACATCTCCGGCCACAGTGGCTGGTCGTGAGTCGTCGCGCCGAGTTCGAGGACCGCGTCGCGAACCCGCGCCAGGGTCTCGGGATCCGGTGCTGCGAAGGTGGTTACCCCGCTGGCGACCACGGTCGCCTGTTGGCGGAGCCAAAGTGCCGTGTCCGCTGCGCCGGATCGGCGGGGCTTCATCTGGACCAGGCTGTCGGCATGCTCGATCAGTGCGTAGCCGAGTGGGGCGAGTGTCGCTTTGTAGAACTGGGCCGATTTGCGAACGTCACTGACACCAAGTGCTATTGCGTCGATCATCCGAGCAGGCTCCCCACGACGTGTTCGCGATCGCGCGATGATATGCGCTCTGCTGTCTCCTGCAAACAGGACGATCGGGTGACAGTTTAGCCCGGGTCTGGCCGGGCCCCGGCCGCTCAGCACAAGAATCATATGTTAGGGATTCGATCACGCATCGGATTGCTTCGACAGGATTCGGTCGGGCCCTAGGGCGTACCAGTCGATCTTGCGCGTCGCGAACATGGCAAGCGCGAGCGCCACGAAGAGCAGCGAAGAGCCGAGCAGCAGCGCGTGGTCCTCGGAGCGCAGGGTAAGATAAAGCGTGCCGTAGACCAGCAGCAGTAGGCCGCCCAGGGCCGCGCCGCGCCGGCGGCTCTTCAACACGCTGGTCACATAGCCCGCCAGTAGGGTCGTGGTCAGGCCGGCGGCGACGGCGTAGCCGGCCGAAAAGCCGATCACCTCCGAGAGCGACAGCAAAAGCAGGAAGAAGAGGCAGAGCGCGGCCGCTACCATGACGTACTGCACCGGATGGACCCGGGCGCCGGCAACCGCTTCGAACACGAACAGCACGGCCGAAACCAAGGCGACGAACAGCAGGCCGTACTTCACCGAGCGCTCGCTCATCAAGTAGTGGTTGACCGGCTCGACCAGGCGCACGGCGATTTGGCGCAGATTGGCGCTTTTCAATAGGGCGCCTGGGTCGTCGGCGCTTTGCACCCAGGCGTCGGCCAGACTCCTGTGAAAGCGGCTTAGGCTCCAGCGTGCGGTGAAGCCCGCGCCGTCGATGGTGCTTTCCCCCGGCAGAAGGTCGCCGGCGAAGCTTGGATGTGGCCAGGGCGAGGCCAACGCCACCTCGCTTTGCTGACCGAGCGGAAGGAAAGCAAGCGCCTGGCTGCCGTTGAGCGAAAGAGTGATCGCGAAACGCGCCGGCCAGGTGCCCTCGGCCGCGCCGCTCGCCGGCAGGGCGGCCGTGACTGCCGGCCGGCCGGGCGCCGCCAGGCCAAGCTCGAGCGCTGCATCGTTCCAGGTCACCTCTTGAACGTCCACCAGGCCGCGCAGATCGCTGATCCGGACCTCGAGCCAAGCCTGATCCCACTGAAGGTCCTCCTCCTCCAGGCCTAGCGCGCCGAGGTCCGGCCGGCCAAAGCTGCCGGAAAAGGCGCTTTGGGAGCGGTAAAGGATCGCTTCGTAGATTCCTCGGGCGCGCACCTCCGGCTCGATCCGACTGTCGATGGTTAGGCTTTCGGGCAGAACAAAGAGTGTGCGCGGCTTCTGCCCCACACCCCGCCCGTTTGGATCGGGCATGACTCCTTGGGGATCGAGCGCGATAGGCACCGCAAGGATCGGTCCGACGATCTCTTGGGCGCCGCCCCAAACCTCGGCGATCTCCTGTTCCACCTGGTGGCTGGTCGCTTGGCGCTCGCGCACGATCTCGTGGATGCGATGCAAAGGGTAGAGGCTGAGCAGAACGATCAGCCCGATCACGGCGAGCTTCAGGGTGCCTTGATGGCGGGCCAAAAGGCCCAGGGCGGGCAGGGGCATTGAACGGCTCCTCGCGGCATGACGAAGCTTTCCAATAGACCCAAAACTGGTGGCGAGATCGTGACCGGGGGCCGGCCATTTCGCGGTCTCCTCGTGGCACGGGCGAATGGAAGGACCGGCCACAACCGGGGGCTAGACTTTACCAGAATTAAAGAATATAAAGATATCTTGATATTATGATGTCATAGGCTGAATGGAACTCCGGTCATGGACCAACTCCTCATCGCTCTCAAGGCCGCGGGCGAGCCAACCCGGCTCCGGCTCTTGGCGCTCTGCGCCCACATGGACCTGACGGTGACTCAGCTGACGAAAATCCTCGGTCAGAGCCAGCCTCGAGTGTCGCGCCATCTCAAGCTATTGAACGAGGCCGGCCTGCTGGAGCGCTTTCGGGAGGGCAGCTGGATCTTCTACCGTCTGGCCTCCCACGGGCTCGGCGCCGAACTGGGACGCACTCTAGTGGACGCCCTGCCCGAGCAAGACGAGGTCCTGGCGCTCGATTTCAAGCGTCTGGAGGCAATACAGAAAGAGCGGGCCAAGCTGGCCAAGGCCTACTTCAAGCGCAACGCCGGCCAGTGGCACAAGATCCGCGCGCTCCACGTGGACGAGGCCCAGGTCGAGGCACGCCTGATCGAGCTGCTGTCCGGCGACGCGGTCGCCGATCTGCTCGACATCGGCACCGGCACCGGGCGTCTGCTGGAGCTCTTCGGACCCCGGGTCGAGCAGGCGGTCGGCATCGACCTGTCGCGCGAGATGCTGACCGTGGCGCGCGCCAATCTGGAGAAGGCGGGCCTAAGGAACTGCAAGGTGCGCGAAGGCAACATGTACCAGCTGCCATTGGCCGACCGCTCCTTCGACGCGGTCACCCTGCACCAAGTACTGCACTACGCCGACGAGCCGGAGCGGGCGATCGCTGAGGCCGCCCGGGTGCTGCGCCCCGAGGGCCGGCTGGTGCTGATCGATTTTACCAAGCACGAGCTGGACGAGCTGCGCGCCAAGCACCATCACCGCTGGCTCGGCTTTGGCGACCGGGACGTCGCCGGTTGGTTTGCCCGGGCCGGCCTTACGCCAGAAGCGCCGATCGCGCTGCCCGGCGATCCTCTTACCGTGAACCTTTGGTCGGCGCGCAAGCCGCGCGGCCGCGCCCTGCACTGAGCCGAGGAGGCGATTGCGATGAGCACCCTGGAAGTCGTAACCCCGCAGGTCGCCGTGCCGGCGCCTTGCGCCGAGGACCTGGCGGTCTCCTTCGAGATCTTTCCGCCCAAGTCGGACGCGGCGGACACCAAGCTGTGGGCGGAGTTAGCGCGCTTGGCCCGGCTCGAGCCGGCCTTCGTCTCGGTCACCTACGGCGCCGGTGGCACGACCCAAGAGCGCACCCTATCGACCGTCGAGCGATTAAGGCGCGAGACCTCGATCCCGCCAGCCGCTCATCTGACCTGCGTCGGCGCCGCGCGAGGCGAGATCGACGACTTGGCCCGTGGCTATTGGGAGGCCGGCGTGCGCCACATCGTTGCCTTGCGAGGCGATCCCCAGGAGGCGGGCGGCTACACGCCCCACCCAGAGGGTTATGCCTATGCTGCCGATCTGGTCGCCGGCCTGCGCCGGGTCGCGCCCTTCGAGATCAGCGTGGCGGCCTATCCCGAAGTCCACCCCGAGGCCGGCACCGCGCGCCATGATCTCGATAACCTGAAACGCAAGATCGACGCCGGTGCCGACCGGGCGATCACACAGTTCTTCTTCGAGCCGGAGCCCTTTCTGCGGTTCCGCGACCGGGCCGCGGCGGCCGGCATCACGGCGCCGATCTTGCCCGGCATCCTGCCGATCGTCGACTTCGACCGGGCGCGCGGCTTCGCCGAGCGCTGTGGCGCCTCGATCCCGGCTTGGCTGCCGCCGCTGTTCGAGGGCCTGAGCGACGACGACGACACCCGCACCTTGGTGGCGACGGTCGCGGCCTGCGAACTCTGCCGTCAGCTGCGCGAGGAAGGCGTGGAGGCCTTTCACTTCTACACCCTCAACCGGGCCGAGCTGACCACGGCAATCTGCCGCAGCCTGCGCTACCCGGTACCGATCACCCGCACGCCTGTGGGAGGCCGGCGATGAGCGCGCTGCCCGAGGCGCTCAGCGATCGGGTGCTGCTGTGCGACGGCGCCATGGGCAGCCGTATCCAGGCGCTTGATCTGGATTTGGAGCGGGATTTCCGTGGCCAGGAGAACTGCTCGGAGATCCTCAACCTGAGCCGCCCGGACCTGATTCGCGAGGTCCACGCGGGCTATTTCGCGGCCGGTGCCGATCTGGTGGAGACGAACTCCTTCGGCGGCTCGCCGCTCACCCTGGCCGAGTTCGACTTGCAGGACCAAGCCCTCGAGATCAACCGCCGGGCCGCCGAACTGGCGCGCGAAGCTGCTGAAGGCTTCGAGGGCCGTTTCGTGCTCGGCTCGATCGGGCCGGGCACCAAGTTGCCCTCGCTGGGCCAAGTGTCGTACGACCAATTGGAAGACGCCCTTGCCCTGCAGGCACGGGGTCTCCTGGAAGGTGGGGTCGACGGGCTGCTGATCGAAACTTGCCAAGACCCCCTGCAGATAAAGGCGGCGGTCAACGGCGCGAAACAGGCACGGGCGGCGGCTGGGCGCGCGGACCTTCCGATTCTGGTCCAGCTCACCATCGAGACGACAGGCACGCTCCTGGTGGGCAGCGATCTGGCCGCCGCCGCAACCGTGCTGCGCGCGCTCGAGGTCGACTTCATCGGGCTTAACTGCGCGACCGGCCCCCAGGAGATGGCGGCCCACGTGCGCTGGCTGGGCGAGTCCTGGCCGGGCAAGCTCTCGGTCCAGCCCAACTCCGGCTTGCCCGAGCTGGTCGAGGGCAAGACCTGCTATCCGCTTTCGCCCGACGACCTGGCGAGCTGGCTCGAGCGCTTCGTGACCGAAGACGGCCTCAATATGATCGGCGGCTGCTGCGGCACCACGGTCGAGCACATCGCCGCGCTTGATCGCATGCTGCGCCGCCTGGCTGAGCAGCAGGGCAGGGAAGGGCGGCCAGCGCCCATCGCCCGGACGGCTCAGTGGGAGCCGGGCCTCGCCTCACTCTACGGTCAGGTACCCTATCGTCAGGAGAACGCCTATCTCTCGATCGGCGAGCGCTGCAACGCCAACGGCAGCCGCAAGTTCCGCCAGCTCCAGGAGGCCGGCGACTGGGAGGCCTGCGTCGCCATGGGGGTCGAGCAGGTGCGCGAGGGCTCCCATGCGATTGACCTCTGCACCGCCTTCGTCGGTCGCGACGAGTCGGCTGAGATGGTCGAGGTGGCCCAGCGCATGCGCGGCTCGGTCGACGCGCCCCTGGTGGTCGATTCCACCGAGTACCCGGTACTCGAGACCGCGCTCAAGCTCTACGGCGGCAAGGCGGTCCTGAATTCCATCAACTTCGAGGACGGCGAGGAAGCTGCCGAGAAACGGGTGGAACTGGCACGCAAGTTCGGCGCCGCGGTGATCGCGCTCACCATCGACGAAGAGGGCATGGCCAAGGAGCCGGCCCACAAGGTCGAGATCGCCAAGCGCCTGCACGATTTTGCCTGCGTTCGACATGGCTTGCCGTCCCAGGACCTGATTCTCGATCCTCTAACCTTCACGATCTGCACCGGCAACGAGGACGACCGCAAGCTCGGGCTCTGGACCCTGGAGGCGATCGAGCAGATCGCGCGCGAGCTGCCCGAGTGCCAGATCATTCTCGGTCTTTCGAACATCTCCTTCGGGCTCAATCCAGCGGCCCGCCATGTGCTGAACTCCGTGTTCCTGGACCACGCGCTTCGGCGCGGCATGACCGGGGCGATCGTCCACCTATCCAAGATCCGGCCATTGCATGCCATTCCCGAGGAGGAGGTCGCCGCCGCCGAGGCCCTGATCTTCGACAAGCGCGAAGGCGGCAACGACCCGCTCATCGACTTCATCGCCCTCTTCAACGGCCGGACCGCCGAGGCCGCGGAGACCCGCGAGCGCCCGGCCGATGTGGAGAGCCGGCTTTCCCAGCGCATTATCGACGGCGACCGCCAGGGTCTGGAGGAGGACCTCACCCTGGCGCTCGAGAGCTACCCGCCGCTCGACATCATCAACGTCCACCTGCTCGACGGCATGAAGGTGGTCGGCGAGCTGTTCGGCGCCGGCAAGATGCAGCTGCCCTTCGTGCTCCAATCGGCCGAGACCATGAAGGCCGCAGTCGCCTTCCTGGAGCCTTACATGGAGCGGGTCGAGGGCGCCGAGAAGGGCACGATCGTTCTCGCCACGGTCAAGGGCGACGTGCACGACATCGGCAAGAACCTGGTCGACATCATCCTGACCAACAATGGCTACAAGGTGATCAACTTGGGTATCAAGCAGCCGATCGAGGTGATCCTGGAAGCCGCACAAAAGCACAAGGCCGACGCCATCGGCATGAGCGGCCTTTTGGTGAAATCCACCGTGGTCATGCGCGAGAACCTTGAGCGCCTGACCAAGGAGGGCATCGAGGTGCCGATCTTCCTGGGCGGCGCGGCGCTCACCCGCTCCTATGTGGAGGGCGACTGCGCGGCGGCTTACGGCTGCGGCCGGGTCGCCTACGCGCGGGACGCCTTCGACGGCTTGGATCTGATCGGCAAGGTCGTCGATGGCGGCTTCGACGACCACATCGCCGCGCGCAATGCGGCCCAAGAAAAACGTGCCAAGACCACTGCGCCGCGCCCCAAGGCGCCGAAACCGGAGGTCCTGCCACGCGGCTACGTCAACGGCGTGGAGATCCCCAAGCCGCCGTTCCTGGGCACCCGGCACATCGAGGAGGTGCCGATCGACAGCCTCTTGCCCTATCTCAACGAGCGCATGCTCTATCAGTTCCAATGGGGCTACCGGAAGAACGGGCGCTCCCTGGAGGATTACATGGCCTGGGCCGCCAAGGAGCTGCGGCCTCTGCTCAAGGAAATGCTGGTCAAAGCCCGGGAAGACCAGGTGCTTCAGCCCCAGGCGGTCTACGGCTACTTTCCGGCCAACAGCTGGGGCGATGAGATCCTGCTCTACGATCCGGCCGACGAGACCCGCGAGGTGGCGCGCTTCACCTTGCCGCGCCAGAGCCGGGGCGACGGGCTTTGCGTTGCCGACTTCCTGATGCCCGTGGACTGGGGCCGGCGCGACCTGCTGGGTCTCCAGGTGGTGACCATGGGCCAGAAGGCGTCCGACACCGCGCGCCAGTGGTTCGCCGAAGACCGCTACAAGGACTATCTCTATCTCCACGGCCTGGGCGTCGAGCTTGCCGAAGCGCTCGCCGAGTACGTCCACAAGCGTATCCGCAGCGAGCTCGGCTTCGCGCGGGACGACGCCCGCGAGGTCAAGGAGCTGCTCCAGCAGGGCTACCGGGGCTCGCGCTACTCCTTCGGCTATCCGGCCTGCCCGAACCTGGAGGACCAGACCCAGATTCTGGCTCTCCTGGACGCCCAGCGCATCGGCGTGGAACTCTCCGACGAGTTCCAGCTCCACCCCGAGCAGTCGACCTCGGCGATCGTCGTCCACCACCCGGAGGCGCGGTACTTCACGATGTAATCGCGTTTTCCCAGTAGGAAATTTTATTCACTATCATTGATTCCGGGGGCCGCTTGCGCTAAGACCTTTCCCGATGAAAATCCGTGATCGGGAAGGGATGGGGCGATGTGCGGAATTGCGGGAATTCTGTTCAAGGACTTCGAGGCCACCCGGCGAAATCTGACCGCCGGCCAGGCGCTCATAAACATGCTCGACGGCTGCCAGCACCGGGGCCCGGACTCGACCGGCTTCGCGCTCTATCGGGACTCCGAGGAGGGCCTGCTGCGCCTGCGCTTTTTCGTTGGCGAGGGCGAGGGCCAGGCCAAAGCACTCGATAAGGTGCGCGCGCTGTTGGCCGAGCAGGGCGCCGAGATCGTCGAGGAGCATGTGGAGGGCAACACCTTGCGGGTCCAAGTGCGCTACGAGGGTGATGTCCAAAAATTCTCCTACGCCCTGGAGCACGCCGCCAAGGTTTTCTCGGTCGGCAGCTCGCTCGATATCATTAAGGACATCGGCGGCGCCCATGACGTGGACGAGCGCTACGACGTGCAGTCCTTTGCCGGCTCCCACGGCATCGGCCACGTGCGCCTGGCAACCGAGTCCGACGTCAACCCCGAGGCCGCCCATCCCTTCTGGGCGACCGGCTTCGCGGACGTGGCGATCGTCCACAACGGTCAGATCACGAATTACTGGAAGATGCGCCGCCGGCTCGAGAAGCGCGGCTACGAGTTCAACACCGACAACGACAGCGAGCTGATCGCGGTTTACCTCGCTGACAAGCTCAAACAGGGCGTCAGCCTGAACGACGCGCTCAAGACCTCGATCGACGATCTGGACGGCACCTTCTCCTTCCTGGTCTCGACCCGGGACGAGATCGGCTTCGCCAAGGACCGCCTGGCGGCCAAGCCCATGGTCAAGTTCGAGGACGAAAACATCATCGCGATCGCCTCGGAAGAAGTTTCGCTCAACAAGCTCTTTCCGGGACAGGCTCTGTCGACCAGTGAGCCGCCGCCGGGGACCTATGCGACATGGCACAGATAGACCTCAGCGCCCTTTCGGTCACCGAGGCGAACAACCGCATTCGCCAGTTCGGCGCCGAAGGCGAGGACGTGGACGTCCTCAATCCCGACGCACGTCACCACATCGGCGTCGGGCTAACCCATCCGATCACCGTGCGGGTCCACGGCTCGGCCGGCTATTTCTGCGCCGGCTTGACCGACGGGCCGCGCTTCGAGATCGAGAACAACGTCGGCTGGGGCCTTGCCGACAATATGTTGGGTGGCTTGGTCGTGGTCAACGGCAACGCCAGTGCGATCGCCGGGGTGGCGATCCGCGGCGCTGACGTTGTGGTGCGCGGCAATGTGGGCTCGCGCGCCGGCCAGGTCATGAAGGAAGGTACACTGTGCTGCGCCGGCTCGGCCAACTTCATGGCCGGCTACATGATGTACGGCGGGCGCATCATCATCTTGGGCAACTCCGGCGAGCGGGTCGGCGAGGATATGACTGGCGGCACGATCTACGTCGGCGGCGATGTCCAGACCCTAGGCGCCGACGCCAAGGTGACTGATCTGCCAACTGACGAGCTGGACGAGATCCGCGCGTTTCTCGAGCGCTACAAGATTCCCTTCTCTGGCTCGCTGCAGAAGATCGTCAACGCCGGCCAGCGCCTGCGCTACGGCTCGGTCGAGCCGCGCGTGCGCTCGATTCCCTTCCAGTCCTTTTCCAGCGGCTCGGACTACTGGAACCAGAAGGTCCAGGAGGACGTCCACATCAAGGCCCAGATCGGCCGGTACAGGATTCGCGGCTATGGCGCGGCGCGGCCCCTGCCGCACATCGCCGACATCGCGTTCAAGCGCGACCTGTCGCGTGCCGGCGGCGACCCTGAAGTGGTCTCCAAGGTCAAGCTGGCGACCGAGATCGGCGGCAAGCACGGCGCCACGCCGCTTAAGCTCTCCATGCCGATCACCATCGCGCCCATGAGCTACGGTGCGCTCAGCAAGTCCACCAAGGTGGCGCTCGCAATCGCCTCCAAGCTTTCAGGCATCTCGGAGAACACCGGCGAGGGCGGGATGTCGGACGAGCAGCGCGACGCCGCCGACCAGCTAATCTACCAATGCCTCTCGGGTCGTCTTGGCTGGTCGATCCACGACATGCAGCGCGCCAACGGTCTGGAGATCTACATCTCCCAAGGCGCCAAGCCGGGCCTCGGCGGCCAGCTGATGGCCAAGAAGGTGACCAAGGAGATTGCGCGCATCCGCGGCATTCCCGAGGGCATCGACCTGCGCTCGCCCTCGCGCCATCCCGACGTGCTTGGCGCCGACGACCTGGTCATCAAGGTCGAGGAGTTTCGCGAGGCGACTGGCTACAAGATCCCGGTCTCGGTCAAGCTGGGCGCGGGCCGTGTGCGCGACGACATCAAGATCGCGCTCAAAGACGGCTTCGACTTCGTCGAGCTGGACGGCCTGCAAGGATCGACCGGGGCGGCCGGCAACGAGGTGCTGGAGTTTGTCGGCATCCCGACCTTATCGGCGATTCAGGAAGCGCTCGACGCGCTCGCCGAGATCGACTGTGCCGGCCAGCTTGAGATTATCCTGATGGGCGGCGTAAAGGATGGCATCGACGCCGCCAAGGCGCTGGCGCTGGGCGCAAATGCGGTCGGCATCGGCACCAGCGCGATAATCGCCGGCGGCTGCATCGCCTGCATGCAGTGCCACGTGGGCAGCTGCGTGGTCGGCATCGCGACCCAAGATCCGGAGCACGAGAAGCGCTACAACACGGCGGTGGAGGCCCACAACATTCACCGCTTCCTGGAAGCCATGCGCTGGCAGCTGGCGAGCATCGCCGCCGCCCATGGCTACGACGACTTCCGACAGTTCTCGCGCGACGACCTGGCGGCTCTCACACCGGAAGCCGCTGCGATCACCGGTTTGCCCTACATGCCCGAGCTGCGCGAGCGAAGCCTCTCGCCGGCACTGAAGGTGGCCTGACATGAGCGACGTCTACGACATCAACCGCATCGTGCCGGCCGACGCCCCGGCCGAGTTTCCCGATGATGTGGCCGATACCCATTTCGTGCCGGCGCCCTGCCAGGTCGCCTGCCCGATCGGCACCGACGCGCCCTCATACCTGGCTTACATCTGGGAGGACAAGTTCGAGGAGGCTTTCGAGGCGATCACCGCGACCAATCCCTTCAGCTCGATTTGCGGGCGGGTTTGCGATGCGCCTTGCGAGCCGGCTTGTCGGCGCGCCGATAGCGATGGGCCGATCGCGATCCGCAACCTGAAGCGCTACGTCATGGAAAGATTGGGCAAGGATTTCACGCTGCCCGAAATCGAAGTTGTTCAGACCAAGACGGTCGGCATCGTCGGCTCCGGGCCGGCCGGCCTGACCGCCGCGCAGGACTTGGCCGAGGCCGGTTACGAGGTCCATGTCTACGAGATGACGGACCGCCTGGGCGGCATGATGGTCTGGGGCATTCCGGCCTTCCGTTTGCCGGTCGGCACGATCGAGGAAGACCTGAACCGCATGATGACCCATTGCCCGGGCATCAAGGTGCACCTCAACTGTGCGCTCGGCCGGGACGTCACGCTGGATGAGTTGAAGCAGCGCCATGATGCGGTCCTGCTGACCATCGGCTCCTGGTGGGGCAAGGCGATGGGGGTTCCCGGCGAGGCGGATTCCCGGGTGGTCGACGGCGTCGCCTTCCTGCGCCGGATAAATGCCGGCGAGCGGCCCGAGCTGCCCGAAACCGTGGTCGTGGTGGGCGGCGGCGACGTCGCCATGGACGCCTGCCGCTCGGCCTTGCGCATGCCCGGCTGCGAGCGGGTCAAAGTCGTCTATCGCCGCACCCCAGAGGAGATTCCGGCGCGCCGGGATGAGCTGGAAGGCGCGCTGAAGGAAGGCATCGAGTTTGTGTACAACACCCTGCAGCTCGAGGTCATTGAAAAAGGCAACGGCCTGGCGTTGAAATGCGTCCTGACCGCGCCTGGCGAGCCGGACGCCGACGGACGGCGCCGCCCGGTTCCGGTCGAGGGCTCGGAGCACCACATCGACTGCGGCATGGTGATCGCCGCGGTCGGCCAGCAGGCGGAAAGCGACGAGCTGGCGGGCCAGGACTTGATGGCCAAGGACCGGGTCAAGACCGCGTGGGACACCATGCGCACCGACGACGAGAAGGTCTTCGCGGCCGGCGACGGCGCCTTCGGCGGCTCGACCATCGTCATGGCCATGCAGCACGGCCACCGGGCCGCCTATTACATGAAAGCATTCTTGGAGGGCCGCGAGAACCCGGTGCCTTATCGCACGCCCTTCCGCACCCGGCGCGTGCCGGTCGCGCAAGATCCTTTGTGGGAGATGATCAACCGCCAGGAGCAAGAGTTCCACGGCGTCGGCGACAATCCGGTCGCCTTCCCCGAGATCGAATCCACCTACAACCGGGACGAGGCCCGTGCCGAGGCCGCGCGCTGCTTCCGCTGCGATGCCGAGACCGGCACGGTCGACTATTCGGTGCGCAACCGCGAGGACATCTTCGTGATGGCCCGTACCGCGCCCAAGGACGCAGCCAAGCACACCGCCATGCTGCAAAAGCGCCTCCAGCCGCGGCCAAATCCCTTCGCGGAGGACGAGCCTGCCTCTTTCGAGCACCTGGTGTTCTTGCCGGCCAATCTGTCGCGCTTGGTGATCGATCCCTATCGGGACGACTGTCGGGTTGCCGTGAACTTCGCATTCGACAAGCTGCAGACTGCCTCGCCGACCATCGTCACCGGTTTTGACGAGGCGCCCGAGGAGGTGCGCGAGGATCTGGCGGCCAGTATCGCCGAGCACGGCAGCCTATACCTGGGCGCCGCTTCCCTACCGGGTGATGGGCCCTGGCTGCAGCACGTGACCGGCGACGCGCTAGATCCCGGCGCGCTCGGCTACATCGCCGAGCCCGGCGCCCTGGACGTGCTCAATAGCGCAGCCAAGGACAAGGCAACGGGCACGATCGCCCGAGCCGGCGACTTGGAAGCGACCTTGAAGGCCGCGCTCGAGGCCGAGCTCGACGTACTGGTGCTCGACGGTACGGGCGCGCTTGGCGGCACTTGGCCCGAGCTGGCGACCGGCGTGGACTTGGCGTTGTTGCGCGATGCCATCGCCCTATTGCGCGCCTGGAACCGAGAGGAGGACATCGACCTGCTGTTCTTCGGCGGGGTGCGCTCGGGCACCGATGTCGCCAAGCTGGTCGGCTTGGGCGCTTGCGTCTCCGTCCTCGGCGTCGCCATGGGCCTTGCTATGGGCGGCACGATTCAAGATGGCGGCTTGACGTTTTATGGCGACATGACCAGCGAGGATCGTCAATTGGCGGCTGCCAATCTGCTCAAGGCGCTGGCCGGCGAGGCCTCGATCATGGCGCGCTGCACCGGCAAGACCGACGTACAGAATCTCGAGCCCGAGGATCTCCGCGCGATCACCGTGACCACGGCCCGTGCCGCCGGAATCCCGCTCGCCGGCACCCAGACAATCCCCGAGGCGCCGCTGGCGGCGGAGTAGGGGCTTCCGTCCGACGCCTCAATTGGCGGAGGTGATCTTCGGCAGCTTCTTGTCCAAGCGGTCCAAGGTTTCCTGGGTGATGTCCAGGGTATCGGCTTGAAGCATGACCACTCGGTTGGCCAGAACCAAGTCGAAGCCTTTTTCATCGGCGATCTCTTGGACCACGTCCTTGACGACCACCTGAATTTCCAGCAGGCCCTTCTTGAGCTGATCTTCCTGGCGCTCGCGCAGGTCGCGGGAATCCCGCTCCAGCTGGGCCAGCTTCTGGGCGAGGTCCTGACTCTTCTGGGCGTAGACCTCTTGGCTGAGAACGGACCTTTGGCGGCTCAGCTGGGTGTTCTCTTGAACCAGCTGACTCTCGCGCTTGGCCAGCGCGTCACGGGCCGGCTGGCTTCTCGTATTGATATCCTTTTTCAACGCCCGGGCCGCCGAGGCGGTGAGGTAAATCCGCTCCACATCGAGAATCGCCACCTTGACCCCGGCGTTTTGGGCAAGGCTCGGCCCGGTCGCGAAGCAAATCATCAGCGCCAAGAGCGCGAACCGAATTAGAGGCACCGTCTAGCTCTCCATTGTGGTCTCTCTGCCAGGGCGCGGAGACTAGCACGGCGGCCCGACGTCTTGGTAAGCAAATTTGCGAGTAAATGCGTCCTTAAGGACGGCCGTTTACCATATTTCGTGGATCTGACCCAAACAGGCCACGAGATATTGGAGAGCCCTCTTTACCCTATGCTTACACATCTCGGTCATGATCGGCTGTGCATGAGTCAGCCATAGGCCGCCGTCAGTCGCGGCATTAGACATCGAGGATAGAGTCGACGTGGGACAGCAAGAACGGATCGACACCGCAAGGCGCATCGCGATCGCGTGGGAGAAAACCGGCATTCCGGTCACCTGCGATCTATGCGGTCATCGGGATTGGGGCCTGGTTGCCACCAATGGCGCGGACGGGGTCGGATTCCCGCTCTGGCAGTCCTCTACGATCTATACCGGCGAGATCTACCTGACCTATGCGGTCGAATGTAAGAAATGCGGAAACGTGCGGATGATGTCCAAGGCACGGGTTGAGGAGCTAGCCAGCAGTGAGAAAGCCACAGTCGGATAAACCGGACAACAAGGCGAAGGAGCTAGAAGCCCAGGCTCTGGCGACCGCCGAAAAGTCCAACGGCCACAGTCCCGGCGACGAGCTGCTTCAGGACGGCTCCAAGTCCGCGTCGCGCGAGACGGCGGCAACCGCGCCAGCCTCGCGCCAGGAGATCGGCACGATCGAGGCGGGCTCCTTGTCCGCGCAGTCGGTCTCGTTCATTAAGCCGAACAAGTACCATGCGATCGACGATAAGGAGCTCGACTATCTCATGAAGTTCGAGAAGCCCATTTCTGTCGCCGCGGCGGGCGTGTTCGCCGGCATTTTCGCTGGCACCCTATGGCCGGCCTTCAGCGCCTTTATGACGATCACCAGCGGGTCGGCCGGTCTTACGACGGGTGGCGTGATCTTTATCGTGGTCTGCGCTTGCTCCTTCGGCGCGGCGGTCGCGACCAGCGTCATGGCGTTCCGCGGCAAGTCCGATGTGGTCAAGGCGCTCGAAGCTGTGCGCAAGCGCTCCAAGCTCTACCTGCCGCCGAACCACCCGGCGGTGCCGACCGGCAGCGACGGCGTCTAGCGCTAGATCCAAGCTTAGCCGAAAGTCGCGAAAGAGCCCGTATCAATACGGGCTCTTTTCTATTGCGGCGGTTGTTAAAATGAAAAACGGCGGCCCTTCATTGCCTCCGCTGTAGTCCTACTCTCAAGTCTCTTTCTAATTAGGCTAAAGGTCTGCGGCTCGCCCCGGGCTTGCGCATCTTGATGCGGATCACGTCGGGGCTGACCGGGGGCGGTTCGCTCTCGACCGGCGGACGCTCGCGCTGGATGATCGGGATCAGGTGGCTGGCCACGCTCGGTACTTTTGAATTGCCGGCTTGAGCCTGACGCGGCGGCCGGGCAGGGCCACGGACCTTCACTCGCCGCTCGGGCGCGCCTTCGCTCGCTTGGGCGGCGACGGTCTCCGGCGCGATCTCTTTCCGAGCGATAGCAACGATGAAACTTGGTTGCTGGACATTTCCGTCACGGCCAAGGGACCTGACCTTGACGCCCCTACCGGTCTGGCGCGACCACTCTTCGATCGGCACCTCGAAGGTGTCGTCCGGTTGCGTGCTTTGAGGCTCGGCCGCGCTTTGGTCGACCGCATGGCTCTCGGCGAAGGCTGCCTCGTGCTCGGCGCTGATGCCAGCCGCCGCTTGCTCGGTCTCCGGCGATTCCGGTGCCGGCGCGCTGTCGTCGATCGGGGACTCGGGCGCGCCGTACTTGGCGGCCGGCTGGGCGTCGCGGGCGGCACGCGCTAACTCTTCCTGAGCCTCGCGCTTGGCTTGAGCCTTGGCGCGGCGAATCTCTTCCTCGGTCTCGCGCTTGGCGACCTCGGCGGCGCGGCGCATCTCTTCCTCGGCTTCGCGGCGCGCCTGCTCGGCGGCACGGCGCAGATCCTGCTCGGCCTGGCGCTTGGCCTCCTCGGCGGCGCGCTTGCGCTCTTCCTCGGAGCGGCGCTTGGCAGTCTCGGCGGCGCGCTGCAGCTGCTGCTCGGCTTCCTGACGGGCCTCTTGTGCAGCCTTGGCCTTGGCTTCCTCGGCCTCTTGGCGAACCTGCTCGAGGGCGCGGGTCTTTTCTTCCTCGGCGCGCTTGTGGGCTTCCTCCGCCGCCTTGGCCTTGGCCTCCTCGGCCTTGATGCGGGCCTCTTCGGCGGCCTGACGCTTTTCCTCCTCGGCCTTCTGGTGGGCTTCCTCTCGGGCCTTGCGCAGCTCTTCCTTGAGCTTCTCCTTGGCTTCCATGGAGGCGGCAAGCAGCTCGGCTTCCAGGCGCTGCTTCTCCTGCTCCATGGCTTGGCGCAGCTCTTGCTCGGCCTTGCGCTTGGTCTCCTCGGCGGCGGTCCGCTTCTGGTCCTCGGCCTGCCACTTCTGCTCGAGCTCCTTGAGGCGCTTGGTCTCCTCGGCCTTCCAGGCAGCCTCGGCGTCCTTGAGCCGTTGGGCCGATTCGGCCTTTAGCTGGGCCTCGGCCTGGGCCAGCTTCTGGGCCTCGTCCTGCTTGCGCTTGGCCTCCTCGGCGACCAGGCGGCGTTCTTCCTCGGCCTTGCGGTGCGCTTCCTCGGCCGCCAGGCGCTTTTCTTCCTCGGCGCGGCGATTGTCTTCAGCTTGGCCGAGCTTGCTCTCGAGCTCATTCAGGAGCTGCTTCTTCTCCTCGGCCAGGCGGCGCTCTTCCTTGTCTCGGCGCTCGGTTTCGGCTTGCTTGAGGCGGCGTTCCTCGGCCGCCAGGCGCTCGGCCTCTTGGGCGGCCAGGCGCTTTTCCTCCTCGGCGCGGCGCTTGGCTTCCTCGGCCTCGAGGCGCTTTTCCTCCTCGGCCAGACGCTTGGACTCCGCTTCGGCGAGCCGCTCTTTGTGCTCTTGCTCAAGCTTGCTCTTGAGTTCCGCCAGGCGCCGCTTTTCCTCCTCGCGCCAGCGGCTCTCGGCCTGCTGCAGGCGGGCCTCGTGCTCGACGCGGCGGCGCTCTTCCTCGGCGGCCAGTCGCTTTTCCTGCTCCTCGGTCCACTTGGCCCGCTCGGCCGCCAGGCGCTCCTGCTCGGCCGCCAGGCGGAGCGTTTCCTCCTCGGCCTGCTTCTTGGCGAGCTCCTGGGCGCGCAGGCGCTCTTCCTCGACCTTGCGCGCGGCCTCCTGCTCGGCGCGTTGACGTTCTTGCTCGACCCGGCGCGCGGCCTCCTGCTCGGCGCGTTGGCGCTCGCTCTCGGCTTGCTGGCGTGCCTCGGTCTCGGCCTGCTTGATGCGCTCCTCGGCCTGGCGTTTGGCGTCCGCTTCGGCCTGTTTGATCTGCTCCTCGGCGCGCCGGCGGGCCTCTTCCTCGCTGCGCTTGCGGGCTTCCTCGGCCTGGGCCCGGGCATCCTCGGCGACCCGGCGATTCTCCTGTTCGGCGCGGGCGCGGGCGTCCTCGACGGCTTGCTGCTTTTCTTGCTCGGCGCGCTTGTGGGCCTCTTCGACGGCTTGCTGCTTTTCCGACTCCGCTTGCCGACGGGCCTCCTCGAGCGCCTTCTGAGCCTGCTCCTCGGCCAAGCGTTTGGCCTCGGCCTCGACCGCCTTGATCTGCTCCTCGGCCCGGCGGCGTGCATCTTCGGCACCGCGCTGGCGTTCTTCCTCGGCCTTGGACTTGGCGTGCTCGGCGAGCCGCTGTTTTTCCTCTTCCGCCTGTTCGGCGAGTCGAAGCTTCTCCTCTTCGGCGCGCTTGCGGGCCTCTTCGACGGCCTGCTGCTTTTCCGCCTCGGCTCGTTTGCGGGCTTCCTCGACGGCCTGCTGCTTTTCCGCTTCGGCCTGCTTGCGGGCCTGCTCGAGAGCCTTTTGAGCCTGCTCCTCGGCCAGGCGCTTGGCCTCCTGTTCGGCTCGCTTGAGCTGCTCCTCAGCCTGATTGCGGGCCTGTGCCTCGCTGCGCTTGCGTTCTTCCTCAGCTTGGGCGAGCGCCTGTTCGGCGTGCCTGCGCTTTTCCTCTTCAGCCTTGAGGCGCGCGGTCTCGACCGCCCGGCGCTTCTCCTCTTCGGCCCTGACCCGAGCTTCCTCGACCGCTTGCTGCTTTTCCTTCTCGGCCTGCCGGCGGGCGTCCTCGATGGCTTCGCGCGCTTGGCGCTCGGCTTGGGATTTTGCCTCTTCCTTGGCCCGCTTGATTTCCTCTTCCAGGCGCTGCTGCAGCTCTTGAGCTGCCTGTTCGCGCGCCTGCTTCTCCTCGAGGATCTTTTGCTCGGCTTCCTGCTCCAGACGCTGGCGCTCTTCTTCGGCGCGGCGCTGCTGCTCGGCGGCCATCGCCAGGCGCTGCTCTTCCTCCACCTTGAGCCGCGCTTCGACCTGGGCTAGGCGCGCATGCTCCTCGGCTTTGAGGCGGGCCTCAAATTCGACCAGGCGCTTTTCCTCTTCGGCGCGCCAGCGATCCTCGGCTTCGGAGAGCCGGGCCTCGAGCTCTTCCTTTTGCTTGGCTTGCTTTGCAGGTGCGTCCTCTTCCTCCCCGCCGGACGACTTCGTCCAGGGATCGAGCACGTTGCTGCCGGCCGCCATCTTGGCGGCGATCGCCGGGTCGGTCGGCGTTGCGGTCCCGGCCTTGCAATCGACTTCCAGATCGAATAGCGCGATCGTGGTGGCGACACCGTAGCCGTCGGTGTCGATGTTCAACACACGCACCGTCAGCGTGTAGCTATTTTGATAGGTCTCCGGCGGCGAAAAGGTAAGCTGGCTGAGGTGCAGCGGCGTCAGGGACCACGTCAGATCGGAATTGTTTTTGCCGGCCGAGAGGCGTGATCCACCCGGCACGCCTTCGATGATGATCGAAAGCTCGGAGATCAGATCGGCGTCGTCGAGGCAGGCAATGATGTTGAGCGGAATGATCGGAAGAGAAGCGCTGGTATGCGTCTCGCCGTCCGACGTCTCGACATCGCCGGTAGGACCGGGCGTCGATTCGGGCGTGATGGGCGAGGGGCTTTCCAAGTCTCGTCTCTCCAAGCGGGCCCAACGCAGCGACCCCGCGGCTGTTGAAGAGCCGCCGGCTGCGTCGAGATCAGGAGAATTCTGGGCTGTAATGGTGAAGGATTGGTTGCCACGGGGCTGCCAGATCGCGGTTTTGGGCACACGCAGGAGCGATCTCCCCTCGGCACCGGCATGGTGACGGGCTGACGTTCTCTTTTGGGCTGCTGGCGTGACGTGTTCCGCTATCGGCGACTTAGCGATCGTGCGTCGAACCTACCCGAGTCGGCGTCGACGAAGCGCTTGTGCTCGGCGCCCGCCCCGGGGGGAGGGGCGGGTGTCATGTTTGCGCCGGGGTTAGCGGGTCGCGATCGAGCGGATGAGCGAGAAAATGTGCTTACGTAGCTGGGAATCCTCGATCTGATAGTAGGCCCGAACGAGCTCTAGGGTCTCGCGCTTGGACATGGGGTCCTCAAGCTTGGCACCGCCGCTGGCGCCGCGCTTGCCCCAACCGGGCATGGGTGAGTTCTCGGGTGGCGAGAAATCATCCAGGTCTTCGAAGAAGTAGGTGATCGGCACACCGAGCACCTGCGCGAGGTGGACCAATCGCCCAACCGAGATCCGGTCAATTCCGCGCTCGTATTTTTGAATCTGCTGAAAGCTCAGATTCAAAGATTCCCCTAGACGAGTCTGGCTCATGCCCAGTAGTATACGCCTCTCGCGAAGGCGACCACCGACATGCGAGTCGACGTATGCCGTTCGCGCATCCCTACGACTACCCATAGATTTTCCTCCCTAGTCTTTGATAGTACGAAATTTTAATCACGCGTTGATTGTAGGGAAGCCGTGAGAAATTCGCAACTCTTTGAAGTGCTCAGGCGTAACGATCAAACTATTGCTCTTTGCAGTCGAGTGTTCGCTTTAAAGTTCTATGAACTGTAATTTAAGATACTGAAATTAATTACTAAATTTTTCTAGGTGGTAGTTGTGGTAGGGAAGCCTACCAGGATGAGTAGGATTTTGCGTGGGCTGCGTCCAGTCTCTACAAGCAACTTTTGAGACACCAATGCCGACCAAGTGAGATACTTTGGTGTGAAATAGATCCTACAATCGAATCCGATGAACTAGGGTTTAGGTTTGGTGTATTGGTCTTATCGAGCACGCGAAGCGCAGGAGCGGGTGATATCCTAGGTCTCAAAAGCCCAATTATAAATAGCATACATGCTTTGAAACGGTGGCACCTCCAGTGGGCAAAATTGTGGAACGCCGACCCGGCGGACGGGTCGGCGCCCAGAGTTGCCTAGGTGCGCGCGCCCGGACTAGCTGGCGGGGCGCGCGTACCTAGACGGATTTACCGTGGAGGATCCTCAGGCGTGCTGCCGCAGAAAGTCTTTAATCGGAGCGTTGCGCTGGGCAACTTCTTCGTCGAGCGCTTCGCAAGCCGCGCCGATCAGCGTAGCGGCCAGATACAGATTTTGCCGGTTGGCTTCCGTCAGCAAGGTCTCCAGGCAGGCTTTGAGTGCAGGTGTCGAAGCAGGAGCGTTCATGGAGTCTGTCCCCTCAGTCTTGTGTTTGTTTGTTTTCACGGGAATTGATCAATTTCCCGGTCAATTTGGCAAGGCAGCCTCCTAAAAAGGGTAGGTAGCGACACAGGCCGCAGTCTGTGAATTACCTCACAGGAACGCGGCTTTTGACCGGTTTTGCTGCCCTCCACATGATGTTACGTCCATCCAAGGTAAGGTGATCCATTGGATGCGCAATTCAAAAGAGAAAACGGCGCTTCGGCGCGAGAGCCAGATGGTTCCGGCATTGAAACATTCGCTTGTGTGAACGCTGTGGCTTGGCACTATATCCCAATCGGCTAGAGCGGAAGGCCGATTTGAGCGGAAACGGCATGGCAGGCCATACCAGCAGCGAGATCCTTGAGATCGTCGCCCGGAATCAGATTCTCAACGAGCTCGATCGCCATGAGCTCGGCGAGCTCTGTGCCCTGGGCCAAGTCGAGCGCTATGCCAAGGGCGGCATCATCTTCGACAAGGGCGATCCGGGCGACCGGCTCTACGCGGTCTTGAGCGGACAGGTCGGCATCAACTCGATCTCGGCCGACGGCAAAGAGCTGATCCTCAACATCATGGATCCCAGCGAGATCTTCGGCGAGGTTGCGGTGCTCGACGGCGGCGAGCGCACGGCCGGTGCGGTCGCCATGCAGGTGACCGAACTCCTGCGGATCCGGCGGAGCGAGTTCCTGAGTTTCCTGGAGCGCCACCCCAAGCTGGCGATCCGGCTGCTCTTCGTGCTCTGCGACCGCCTGCGCCGGGCGACCGACATTATCGAGGACACCGTGTTTCTCGACATCCCCCGGCGATTGGCCAAACGGCTCTTGAGTCTGATGGAACGCCACGGCGAGCCCTGCGTCGAGGGCATTCGGATCACGATCAAACTGTCCCAAGAGGACCTGGGCCACATGCTGGGCGCGACCCGAGAAAGCGTCAACAAGGGCATACGCGCCCTGCAGCGCTTCGGCGCGATCTCCTACGACGGCGGCCATCTGATCGTCCGCAACGTCGAGCAGCTGGAAGATCTGATCGACCAGTAGACCGCGTAAGGAGGTGCGCCTGCGCGCCCAGTCGCAACCGTCGGCCGCTCTGGCGTTCTACACGGCCTGGCGCGTCGGCATGCGGGCGGCGATCTCGGCGATCAGCTCGTCGGAGGTGCGTTGGCGGCAGTAGCCATTGATGGTGTTCAGGCTGTTGTCGTGGCGCGCCTGGCTTTTGGTGGCGCAGGCGTCGGTGACCAGGGTCACCAGGTAGCCCAGGTCGCAGGCGTCGCGCACTGCGGACTCCACGCACTGATCGGTCAGCGCGCCGGCGATGATCAGGTGACGCACACCCAAGTTGCGCAGCAGATAGTCGATGTTGGTCGAAATGAACACGCTGGAGGAGGTCTTCGGCAGCACGATCTCGTCGTCCTCGGGCGCGACCTCGTCGACCACGCGCGCGTCCCACGAGCCGCGGGGCACGTTGAATCCGGTGATCTTGTAGTCCAGGCTGCGGTCCCGGCCGTCCCGGGTAAGGCTCTCGATGACCGTGAAGAGCACCTCAATTCCGGCGCCCCGGCACGTTCGCTGCAGGCGCTGGAGGGCCGGATAGACCACCTCGTTCAGACGCGCGAAGTAGAAGCCGTTTTCCGCCTGCACCGCTTCGGGGGCCATTTCGGCATACTCACCGCCGTCAGGCCGCGAACAGTAGTTCTGCAGATCGATGACCAAAAGCGCAGTCGCTTCCGGCGCGACGGCAACCTCTCGGCTCAGTGTGGGCTCGGTCATGCTCGTCTCCTCCTAGACCCGGACACCGGCGGGATCTTATAGACTTCGTTCGTCTTTGGGAATTGCCCGAGGCGCCGGCCAAAAAGCCGCGCGGATTTGCCTCTCTCCCTTCCATAGAGCCGCCAGACCCCTTTGGAAATCATCAAGGGAGAGGCCTATGTACGATGGCTCGGAAGGCAATGCGATGACCGAGGTCGCCCTGGCGTTGGCCATGGGCTTCTTCTCGATTCTGGTGCTCGCACTGGTCTCCATGGGCGCCGGCAGCGGCGTCGCCAGCAGCGAGCGCGACACAGCGACGACATTGCTTTCCCTGGTGGTCAGCGAAACCAGCGCCCAGCCGGTGGCTCAGTTGAACAGCGACGACCAGATCGTCATCGTTCATCGCGGCGCGCTGCTGGACGCCGAGCTCAAGCCGCTCGAGCCGCGCAACCTGGATGCCGCCAAGCGGGTCGTCCTGGCGATCGACCCGACCGCGCCGATCGATCAAGCGCTCGAGGCCTTCAATCAAGTCGGCCGGCCGGATGCGGTCGTTGCCGCCCTGGACCAGCGTTGGCGCGAGACTCTGAGCCAGCTCGATCAAGGCGCCCGGCCATGAGGGTAAGGCTTCTGATCACCGGCCTGGCCTTGGCCCTGGCTTTGGTTCCGATCGGCTACCTGAGCGCTTCGCTGGGTGCCGAGCCCGCGGCGCGCGAGGCCATGACGCGCATCGTCATCGAGGAGGCCCTGAAGACCAGCTTTCCGCCCTCATTGGCGCTCGCCGTGACCGAAGCGGCTTCGAACTTCGATCCCCGCCACCAAGGTCCGGGCGGCCGGCGCGGTCTGATGCAGTTGACCCCGGCCATCGCTGTCGAACTGGGCGAAGCGGATCCGGCCGCCCTGTGGGAGCCGCGCACCAACGCCCGTCTGGGAATCGCCTACTTGGAACAGCTCATGCGCGCCAACGGCGGCCGGCTCGCGCCCGCGCTTCAGGCATTCGCCCGCACCGACGGTCAGCCCAGCGCCTTCGTGCATCGGGTCGAGCGTCTCAGCCGGCGCTACCGCCAGGAATCCGCGCTCTGGCTCGATGTTCTGAAGGATGAGCCGGTTCCCTGGACAGAGCTGCGCCCGGACGATGCCGGCCTCCTGCGCCTGGCCGACCTGGCGCGACGCATGGAGGATGCCGAGCCCGACATCGAGCGAAGACGCCGGGCCATTCTACCCTATCTGGATGACTTTGCTGGCCCGGGAGTGCGCTGACATGAACCATTTGCTGACTTTCCGCTCGCCGATTGGCCGTCGTGGCATCTTGCTCGGCGCCTTGCTGTTGCCCTTGGCTGGCTGCGCCTCCCAGGCGGTCGCCAGCCGTCAGGAGGCGCGCGAATTTTCACGCCGCGAGATTCAGGCCATGGTGCGCCAGGAAGCGCCGCGCTACGGCGTGCCGATCGCGCTCGCGCTCGCCATGGCCCACGCGGAGTCCAACTTCGATGCCGGTGCCCGCAGCCATAAGGGCGCGCGCGGGGTGATGCAGATCATGCCGGCCACGGCACTCGGCGAGTACGGCGTCGATAAGGAGATGCTGTGGGACCCGCGCATCAACATCCGAATTGGCCTGCATTTCATGAATCGGCTGTTGCACCGCTATCGGGGACGAATCGACTTGGCCCTCTCGTACTACAACGGAGGCTCGCGGGTCGGCGACCTGCCCAACGCCCGGGTCATCCCGGCGACCGCCAAGTATGTCGCCCGCGTGCGCCGCCTGCAGCGCCACTACGCCAGCCAGTCAGGAGGGGGTCTGACGTGACCACATACGCCAGGAGCGCCGAGCAGCTCGTGCTCGAGGGCCAAACCGGCCCCGAGCTGGCGGCCGCGCTTAGCCTGGTGGCCGAGACCGAGGCGAACGGCCAACCCAAGTTCGCACCCGATGTATGTCGCAAGCTCAACCGGATCGTCGTCTGCCGGGCCTATGCCTCGAGCCTCTTGGAGCTTTGCCATCTGGTGGTCGCAGCCGGCCAATGGGGGACTTACGAGGCTTTCTTTTGGGCTGGCGGACCGGCCCGCCCGACCGCCTTCAAAGGCAAACTAACGCAGGCACCCATGGCGTCAAACCTAGTTGTTGCCGTCGGCGCTCGGGAGATCACGCTGACCTATCCGGATGGCAGCTTTGCGATTACCTACGCCCGCATGCCATTGCTTTCCGCCATGATGGAGTTCCTGGTGACCGCGCTGGGCTATGGCGAGGTCGACCAGGTCTGCGACGACCTTTCCTGCGCCCAGCCTACCGCGGCCGGGGTCTCCGCCGCGGCAAAGGCGCTCGCCAAGCGCCTCTATGCCTATTTGAACGTGCAGCTAGGCAGCCTCCACGGCCAGCGCAAGCTTCATGCCCTCATCGGTTTTATGTCGGCGCGCAACGGTGGGGACTTCACGCTCGAGGCGATCGACGACGAAGCCGTATTGGCGCTTTGGCTGGCGCGCTCCCACGCGCCGGAGGAAGGCGCCGACTTCCGCACCTTCAAGTCGGCCTTCAAGGCGTGCCTGCGGCTGCGCCAGGCCATGGCGAGCGCCCAATCCGCCGATGCGATCAATCACGCCCGCCCAATCGGATCGGACAGGGCCGCCGGCGAGGTCGACCCGGCCGATCTCTGCTTGGCGGTCGAAACCATGAGCGAGCCGGCCGATCCCTTGGAACGTCTGGCCAAGCCGCCGGCCGGTCGGGTCAAATTCCTGACACGAAGCGAGAGCGGCGAGATTGAGCTGGTGGTCGCCTGTGGCGCCTTGGCGCCGGTCTTTCCCCTGTCGATACTGCGTGCGGAGGTCTTCGGCCAGGCGCAAGCCCGAATCACTCAAGCCCTGCGGCGCGGGCTCGAGCTGCCCATGGCCGAGGTCGTTCAGAGCGCCGTCCAAGACGATTATGAGAGCCGAGCGGCACGCTTCGAGACTCTGGAGAACCGGCTCGAGCGCCTCATGCTGGCCGGCCTCTTCGTGCTGGTCGACGCGCGCCGTGCCGAGGCGATCCACCTTATCCTGTTCTTCCGGCCACAGGCCGAGCTCGCGCCGTTGGGCCGGGATCTGGCCGGCGCTAACGTGGTCGCGCTGGATCAGGCCAGGCTCAGCCGAGAGATTCTCGAGCGCCTGTCGACCAGCGAGGCGCGTCCGGTGGAGCTGAGCCAACTGATGGGCGAAGCCAAGCGCGCCTTTCAATCGATCTCCCGGCGCGGCTTCTCTCAGAAGGAGATCGCCGAGCAGGAGGTCATCCAAGGCTTCGCCGAGGGCATCGGTGTGCTGACCGAGCTGGCCGAGTGCCTAGGCGCTTTCTGCCGCCGGCTCGGCACCGGTGACGGGCGAGCCCGCTTCGCGCGCGATCGGGAAATCTTCGAGCGCCAATTTCAGCTGATCTACGGAGGAAGCTCATGACCGTTGCGTGGCATCACATGGCGTCGGAGCAAAAGGCGCTCGCCGGCGCTCTGTTCGAGGCGCTTTCGGCGCTGGACGAGGTTCCGGCGCAGGGCGCCGATGCAGTCGGTTTCGGCGCGCTCTATGCCTATGCCAGCGAGCCAGAGCAACCCATGACCGCTGACCTGGAGGCGGCCTTGCGGTCGCGGCCGCGCCTCGCCGCAGACTTGCGCCATCTCCTGGCCAAGGGCTGCGCCCGCCACGGCCAACGCTTGGCGGCCGCCAGCAGCGGCGCGGTCAGCCACCGGGAGGGCCCGGGCTTCGCCCTCGACATCCGCCCGAGCCGGGCCGATGCCAGCCAGGTTTACGTGGTCATCCAGCTCTCCGACGACGAGCCGCTGCCCTCCACCCTGTTCGTGACCGGCCCGGAGAGCGCATTTCACAAGCAGGCCCTGCCCTATTTGGCCGGCGACCGGCTGCAACTGCTTTTCGAAGCCGACGCCGAGATCGTTCTGGCGCTGCAGGACCCAACCAGCGAGGTGCTCCTGCGGTGAGCGAACGCATCAGGGTCGTCATCGCCACCACCGAGGGTCCGGCCGCGGTCGAGCGGCTGAGCGAAGAGGATCCCGCGGTCGGCTCGGTGATTTGCCTGCAGTGCAAGGCGGTCGCCCTGCCGATCAGCCCGGCCTACGACGCCTTCGTGCGGCGCCCGACCGGCGTGATCGAGGCGGCCTACGGCCACCCTGCCTATCGGTTGGACGTCTCGGCGCCGATCTCGGACGGCTTCAGCTGGCAGCTCGGCGCCCTCGCGGCCCACGGCCTGAGCGCGGCGGGCCGTCTGGCAGGGCGCGACGATCCTTGCGACCGGATCCTATGGGTGACTGGCGAAGTCGATCAGAGTCTCTCGGTCCTGGGCGTCGAACACCTGGCGGAAAAGTTGCGCGCCTCGGCCGCCCTGATCGGCGCGGCGCGCGGCGACGGCATCAAGGTCACGCTGTGTCTGCCCCAGGCCAACATGGACATGCTCGACCCCGATTGGCGCCACATGCTGGGCGAGTCGGTGGAGCTTCTGCCGGTGGAAAGCGTGCGCGGACTTTTTGCCCGCCTGCGCCTCAAGACCCCAGCCATCGGCCGATGCGCCACGCCGCCCCGGCGCCGGGTCAGGACGGTCGCCCTGGCGTCGGTCGCGTGCCTTGGCGTGCTGACCGTGCAGGTCCCGCCGCCTGGCGACGGCGGGGAGGGGCGTTCGGTGATTTCCTCTGCCGCGTCTCGGGAGACCAAGACGATCGAGTTGACCGCCCTCGAGCTGCGCGCGCCGCCCGGTTCCAGCTGTGCCGCCGTGCATTTGGGTGAGGCCGTGCCCGAGGTTCGGGAGGTGCCCTTGACTCTCGACGGGCCGGCCGCCCGCTCCAGCGCCCGAGCCCTCTGCAATCTGCGATTCCAGCTTACCAACCGGGGTGCGCCCAAGGCGCTGTGGCTGGTCGGTGCGCGCGCCGGCGCGGGCGCCGACATGCTCTACAGCAAGACCATCGTGCCGCCACAGCACCTGGCGAGCGGCGAGCGCCGCCAGTTCGAGGTAACCCTACCCCGGCGCCTGCCGGCCGCGCTGTCCCACAGCTTTGCGATCATCGCCGAGCCGGCGCCCCAGACCGCCGGACCCGAGGCGACCTTGAGCCCGGACGCATGGGACAGTTGGGCCGCGGGCTTGAAAGCGGCGGGCCACGAGGTGATTTCGGCCGAGCACAGTCTCCTACCACGCTAGTTGAGACACAATTCATAGCAGCAGGACAAAACTTGAAGCTAAGCGTTCAATTCATTGCATTTGGAATGAAGCGCTTGGTTAGTTCTTCTTCTCCAATAGATGCCCTTGGCGCGACTTCTTCGGCATCGCTTGCCATTCTGGGTTCACATGCCCCGTGAATTCGGCTATCGTCTGCGCCGCGCTTGGGGAATTTCCGAAGACTTTCGGTTCTATCAGGAGGAGTTGAGCATGAAGCCGCACCGCTCGATCCGTTCCATTGTGTCCCTGGCAGGCTTGGCCGCCCTCGCGTTTCTCGTCATTGTGGCCGGCAGCGAGTCGGCCTCCGCCAACTGGAATGAGCAGATCCTCGACACGAGCGATGACTGCGTGGACGAAAACGGCAATCCCACGCCGGGTCCCGACATGACTATCGTGATTTACAACAACTCCTCCGACCACAACATCTATCCGGTCGTGTTGGCCGGCGCGGCGAGCGACAAGGATCAGTGGATGCAGTCCTGCTTTCGAATCACCGACAAGGAGCTCGTCGACAATCCCTTCCCGCGGCTCAGCCAGTATCGGATCTATGTGAACTGCTGCGAACCCGGACAGAACGGAATTCCCCCCAATGGCATGGTAGAAATCACACTGCCGTTCTATTCGCCTTTAGTGCAGGACATCGACCCGAGGAACAAAGAGCAGGCCCAGTTTATCGATTGGTGGCAAGGCGGCGGTATCAACCTCTTCGAATCGCCGGCTTCGAGCAGCAACCCGCCGGCCAATCTGCTGGCGTTTTGGAACAAGGACATAAATGAGGACAGAGGCGTCACACCCTTCAGTAATCCGCCCACCTGCAGCGGCCCGGGCTGCAGCCTGCATTTCTTCGTCGCGCCCAGCTCGATACCGAACGCGGCGCCTCAGCAGCTGATCGAGTACACCCTGGGAGCGATTCCTGTGGATGGAGAAAGGAAGCCCGGCGAGCCCCATTTTTTGTGGGTTTCGAACAATGTCGACTACGACATCTCGAACGTGAACAACGTCTACATGCCGGCGGCGATCGAGCCATTCGGCAACACCCTGGAAGGGACGTGCTGTCCGATCGGTTGGATCGGCTCCGACTCGACCCTCAGCGAATACGAGCAGGCGATCGCCAGCTGGCTCATGTCCGATCTGGCGAAGGACTGGCCGCTATACGTCGACACGAACAGCATGACCGTGCCGAAGGCGACCATTCCCGGCAAGGTTCCCTCGGCGCTGGAAATCTTTCTGAACGTTCCGGCGTTCGACAACACCAGCGTCTTCGACCCGGCGCCCAGCCAGTCGCCGCCGATCCAACGAATGGTGTCGTTGTGGCAGAGTTGCCAAATGGGGGCGCCCGACGAGATTTGCACGAACGTCAGAAGCGTGACCGCCTTGATGCAAGCGAACTTCTTGAACTACGCGAAAACCTACGAGCAGAACAGGGACAGATGGGAGATCGACTGGAAGTGTAAGGAGCCGCCGGCGTGGATCGAAGACCCGACGCCGCCCCAGCAGGTCATGTTGAGCCACATCTACGGTTGGACTCCCTTCAATGAGAGCTGCAAGTCGGGCGCCAACCTGTTGGAGGATACGCCGGGCTACGTCACACCGACGGACAAGGGAAACGATGCCTTGTACTATCGCGAGGTCAAGCGGCAATTCGACCAGCTGCAGTATTCGATCGACGTCTTGAACGGCGACTACGGCGAGTTCGACCCTTACGTCGCCCTGATTCACGGGCCTGACTACCTGGACGCGCGCTTCACCTATGCCTATTCGGTGGACGACGCGCTGGGCAACATGCAGACCGACGGCACGGGCCTGATTATCGGCGTCGGCGGAACGGCCAACCTGCCGAATCTTGATCATGTCACGCCGGAGGTTTTGTTCACTTTCGGCTATGAGTCGAACTATCCAGAAAAGAACAATAAAGCTATCAAAAAGAAGATCACGTTCCCCATGTACGGTCGCTGCGTGGAGGCCCCCGACACCGAGACGAACCCCAAGTTCACCACCTTTGTCGTACCCTCAGGTATGGACGGGGAGGCGAGCTCGGTCGTCAATTGCGAGGTTACGCTGACAGATAGCGAGCAGCGCCACTACAAATTCACGCTGAAAGGCGTGCCGTCCAGTTTTCCCGAGAAGGATGAGTCGGCGAAGATCTGGCCGGATTCAAAGACCCTAAATATGATCAACAAGGATTTCGTCGATTGCTCCGGCTTGAGCGGCCAAGTTCTCACCAGCTGGTGCAAGCTCATTTACGTGTTCAAGGAAGTCGACACCTCCAATCCTCATCTTCCTTTCAGGCATCACGTCATCATGCCGGCGCCGCCGGATGTGGATCCCATGAAGAGCCCCCGTCCCACGCGACAGCCTTTGGGTCGGGTCCAATTGCTGAGATAGGGTCCGATCTGCCCTTCTGGGGAAAATCGCTCAGCCCCTTTCATAGATCGCTCAGGCTCCAACTAACGGGACTGAACGATCATGGACAGAACACCCAAGGCACTCTTGGTCGGCGCCGCGCTGGCGCTGCTGGCCGGCTGCAGCACGGACAAGGCGACCTTCGATCCGGGCGGCATCGGCTTTCACGAGGCCCGCTACGCCGAAGTCTCGGCGACCCGAGATTTCCGCGCTTGCTTCGAGGAGGCGCTCCAACTCGATAGCCAGGCCCGCAGCAGCGGCGATCTGGGCCGCTACCTGGCGAGCGCCCGGGTGCTGGAGAGCTGCGAGGCCAATCTGGGTCCTGAGGCAAACGGGGTCGCCAAGGAGGAGCGCATGCGCGCCTACGGGCTGACCGTCCAGAACTATCTTAAGGGCGGCGATGCGGTTTCCGCCCGTCGCAATCTAGATCGCTTCCGCCAGGCCTTTCCCGAAAACGATCTCTACTACGCCGATGGCGCCTCGTTCCTGACCACCATGGAGGTCCTGCTCGGCCAGGAGGACACGAAGGCCTTCGGTCAGTTCGCCGTGCTCAACGTGAGCGGACAGCTGAAGGACGAGATGCGCCGCATGCACCACTGGAAGAGCCAGTGATCCCCAGCGCTTGAAAGGACGACATCATGGCCAAGAGACTTCTCCCGACCGGCAGCGCCCTGGTGATCCTCGCGGCGTTGGCCGGCCCGCCTGGCGCCTGGGCCGCGACCGATCCCGGCGCGGTGACCTGGAATCCGGTTGCCAGCGAACGCCTGGTCAAGCTACCCGGTTCCTACTTGCGGCGGGCGATCGACAACGATTTCGCCGGCTCGAGCCTGGCCAGCGAGATCCGCGATGTCCAGGGCCTGATGAGCCTTAAGGCCCAGACCTTGGCCGATCTGCAAAACGCCGTCGAGCAGTCGGACGGCGATCTTCGGGTCGAGCTGCAGCATCAGTTCCTGGCCGAGAAGCGTGAGTATCTCGAGCTGGCCAGCAAACACCAAGACCTGCGGCGCCAGCAGATGACTGTCAAGCAAAGGCTGCTGCGCCGGTTGCTCGGCAAGCTCGACCGCCAAGAGGCCGCCAACACGCCCGAGCGCGCGGCCCTGATCGAAAAGCAGGAAGCGGCCCGCTCGCGGCTCGAGGGCACGATCTCCCAGGTCGACATCAAGATCTTCAACAACCCGACGGTCGGCCAGAGCAAGTACTCCAAGGAATACGCCAAGAACGTGCTGGCGATCGAGCGCCTGGTCCAGGCGATCAAGGCCCACCCCATGAACGAGGGCTCGGAGATCGACGGCCGCCCGGTGACCAAGAAAGAGTACCTGCGCCAGCTCATGGCCGAGACCGAGGCCGACCTTCAGATCGTCGATCAGGAGGCCACCGTGCTCGGCTACATGGCCAAGCTGATCGCGCTCGACGCTTTGGCGCTGAGCGATCTCCTGAGCGACCCGACCCCGGGCGACGGCTCGGACGACGACGACGGAGAGGAGACCGGGATCACAGCCGCGGTCGACTTCTTCGTTGCCCAATAGACGGCAGAAAGTGAGGTTCGCCATGAAAACCAAGCGATACTTGATCCCGGCCGCCGCGCTCCTGGTCGCCGCCTTCGGCGTCCCGGCACAAGCCGATACCCTGGAGAATCTGGAGCGCGAGCGCGCGCTCGCCCTGGAGACCTTGCTGTCGCCCGACGTTTCGCCGGCCGAGCGCGAGGACCGTACCGCCCTGTCGCGCGCCCGTCTGGTCGATCTCGAGCGCATGGTGATGCGCGACGACAACCTCAAGGGCAAGAACACGCCGGCCGTGCGCACCGCCTTCGAGAGCTACGATTTGACCTTCCTGGTCCACGCCTCGGTGGAGCGCAACCGCAGCCTGGTCGACCACTGGCTCGAGCAGGTTGGGGTGACTACCAACTCCCTGATGAGCGCGCGCATGGGGCGGCGGTGAGATGCGCCCGGCGATCGTCTTCGCGGGCGCGGCCTCCCAGGCCTCGAGCTACCTGATCGGCGGCGCGGTCATCCTGATGGCATTCGCCGTCATGATGACTGGGTCGAGCGTCCAGGAGATTTCACATTGGGCGACCGACGTGCTCGGGCTGACCTTCGCGACGCTCTTGGCCGCGCTGGTGTTCCTCTCGCTGCTGTGCTGGGTCAAGGTGAGCGACCGAGCCGAAGATCCCCAGCGCGAACGTTGGCTCGTCGCCGGCATCCAGGCGGCCAACGGCATCGCGACCCTGGCGCTGACCTACACCCTGTTGGGCATCAGCTTGGGCATCGGCGTGCTGGCGGAGCAGGAGTTGACCCCGGAGACGGTCCAAGGGGTGATCCGTGAGCTGACCGGCAACTTTTCGCTTGCCTTCATGACCTCGGTGATCGGCCTGCCGACCTCGGCGCTGCTGCGCGCGATCCTGGTGATCGCCGGCCGGCGCCCCCAGGTCCCGACCCGCAATCAAGAAACACCAGAAGCAAATGAGGTGCAGCCATGAGGTTCCTGCTGTTCAACGTCGTTGTGATCGGCGCCCTGGTCTACCTCTTCGCGATCGAGCGTGACGGACCTTCAATGACGGTCTCCCAGTTCCAGGAGGAGCTGCAAGAGATCGAGACCCTGGCGGCCGAAGCGCTCGAGCCGGTGGTGCAGGCAGCGCCGCCGGCCCCAACCCCCGAAGCGGACCCTGTCGAAGTTGAACCTGTCGCGGCGCAGCCCGAGCCTGAGCCCGATCCGGAGGATTGGCTGGTCGAGCTGCCGCCGGTCGACAATCCGGCGGTCGCCCAGCGGCGCCGGGAGGTCTTGGACGGCCTCGACGGGCCCGCCGACGCGGCACCGGTCGTGGCCGCGGCACCCGTCGCCGCCGAGACCGAGGTGGTGCTGGCCGAGGGCGAGAGCCTGATGAGTCCGTCCGAGCGGGTCAAACAGCTCCACGTGTTGGCCGAGGAGATGGAGCTTCTATTCGTCCAGAGCCTATCCGAGTAATGTCCCGGGCGCGCGCCAACGGTCTGGTGGTGCTTCTGTGGCTTGGCCTGGCGGCTTCGCTGGTGCTGTTCCAGGCCGTGCCGCAGAACGTTGTGGCACCACCCCGGCCCACGCCCGAGCCGCCGGCGCCCACGACCCAGAAAGCCGAGGCCCCCGTTCAGTTGCCGGCGCCCCCGCGCCTAGAGGCGGCGGCAGCGGCCCCGGCGCCGCCACCGGATGCGCCAGCTCCGCCGGCGCCAAAGGTGGTCAAGCCCCTAAAGCCCGCGCCGGCCCCGACCAAGCCCCTGCCGGCGCCGAAGGCCAAGGTGGTCGAAGCTTTGAAACCCACGCCTACGCCCGCGCCGAAGCCAGAGCCGAAACCTGAAGCGGCACCGGCGCCCAAAGTGGTCCAGGCGTTGGCACCTGCGCCGGCTCCGTCGCCCGTCGAGACCGCCGCGCCGCCGATGCCCGAGACCATCACGGTCGCGGAGCCGGAGGCCAAGGAGGGCCGCACCCTGCTACGTCTGCTCGAGCACGGGTCTGGGCCAGAGATAGAGCTGGCTTGGCCGGAAACCTCCGCCGGCCGGGCCCGGCTATTTCGCCACCTGCGCGCCTGTCAGGGTATGGAGCTCGCGGTGATGGACGCCGCGGGTGAACTCTTGCGCAATGGCGCGCCCTGGCGGCCCAATCTGGACCGCTACAGCGGCTTCCTACGGCGGCCGAGCGGACAGCTGCAGCCCGAGGAACGCCGCCTGGTTCAGTTTGGCGGCCAGGCGGTGCGGCTCTTTCCCCGCCAGGTGGACGCCCTATTGCTGGGCGGGCTGCACGCCCTTATCGGTGCCGACTACGGGCGACTTGCGGTGATTCACGGGCGCTACCGACTGGACGGCGGCAAGGTCTTGATCGACCAAGTCACGGGCGACGGGCGGTCCTTTCCCGGCCGCATCGACCTCTCGCCCGCCGCGCGCGGCTGCGGTCATGGGCTTACGTGACCAGCGCCGCCCGCTGACGCGGCTCGCACTCTGCTTTGTGTTGGCGCAGGCTTGTCTTGCCTGCAGCGCGACCACCTACAGCAGCTACAACGAAAGCGATCCGAACGCACTTCCTCCCCACCTCGAGCGCCGGGTCACCTATCAGGTGACCCGCGCCTTTTTTCAGGTGCCGCCGGACTGCGTGCTGGTACTGCCGCTCAGAGGTGTGTCGGACCCGGGGCTTGCCAGAAGCGTGGAATCCGCGCTCAGCCGCCACATTGGCCAAAAGGTGCCGCGGGTTCTTGGCCCCAAGGCGCGGGGTCGGGAGAAGCGCCGCTTGGCGCTCGACCTGACGCGCACCGACGACCAGCTTCATCTGGCCCGTGCGACCGAATGCGAGGCCCTTTTGGAGGCCAAGCTGACCCGGGCCCGGGACGACTACTTCCTGGTCTGGTCCGAACGCACCCTTGGCCTGGAGGCGACCCTGGTGCGCGCCGAGGACCGCACGCTGCTGTGGCGCGCTAAGCACACCGGGATCCGGGCCGAGGGCGGCCTGCCGATCTCGATCGGCTCGATCGCCGTCAACGCGGCGCTCGCCACCCGCTTCACCACCGATCAGGACATCGAGCCCTCTCTCGTCGACGACGTGGTGCGGCGCTTGGCCACGACCTTGCCGGATGTGCGCTAAAGCCGGGGATAGATGTCCCAGGGCGCGCGTATAACGGGGTAAGGATCGACCGGCCACGGCCCGAGGGAGGCCTGCTGTGCAATGGAATAGCGGCTTTGCGGCTTTCATAGACCAAGGAGACCCCTTGGATGTCCGCCGCTGGAGCACCGCCGCCATGCCGCCACTTCTGTCCCTGATCGCCATACCTTTCGTTGCTTTGATGCTCTCCGCCCCGCCCGCGCAGGCGCGCGACCGGGCCAACATCGTCGTGATCGGAGAGGATTTCGACCTCGGCACCTTGCCGCGCGACACCCAGGTCTACCGCGGCGTGCTGGAGACCCTGTCGGGCGCCCTGCACGACGCCGGTTTTGCGATCTACGATGAGACCAGCGTCACTTTGGATGAGTTCACACAAGGCCGCAGCCACCGCAGCGAGGCGGAGATCGTTGACATCGCCCGCTCGGTGTCGCGCCCGCCGCTCGATATCGCGGTGCTGTTTTCGATCTATGCCTATGTCCAGGACTTCACCTACACCAAAAAGGTCACCAGCAGGCTCACCGCGCGGGTCCTGGACCTGGGCTCCGGGCGCCGCATTGGCAGCTTCGAGCTGATACCGGCGCGCCAGCTGCGGCTGCCGCAAAACTGCGCGCGGGCCTGCACCATGGCGCGGCTGGAGGGCCGCTTGCGACCGCTCGCGGCCGAGCTTTCAGCCAACCTGGTGGCGCACCTGGAGACGGTCGGCGCGCGGCGGGCTTTGGCGATTGCGCCGGATCAGCCGATTCCAGCCGGCTACAGGCTGGTGTTCGCCGACTTTTCGGCCGAAGAGGTAGCCGACATAGAGGAGTATCTGGTGGTCTTCACCGGCTACCGGCTGCACCGCCCGATCGAGACCGGGCGCGGCCGCCACGAGTTCTGGTACGAATCCACCAGCTCCCGGGCGCGGCTCAACCGCAACCTGATCAAGATGCTCGACCACGTGCGCCTAGGCGGGCGGGTCAATTTCGTCGAGGACACCTTTACGGTCACCAAGGCGGCGGCCTCCGCCACCGCCGAGAAACCTTGGGATGCTTGGTAGTGGGCGAGGGACGGGAGGTCCAGCTACGATGATCGCCATTTTACGCTCGACCTTGGGCGCCTTCGGTCTCTGGCTGGTCGCCGCCGCGCCCCTGGCTGCGGCGCCCCAAGACAGCGTTGACGACAGCTTCCGCCTCTTCGCCAGCGAGCTGGTGGTGGATTTGGACCGGGTCGCGGCCACCCGGCCCGAAACCCTCACCATCGCCGTCTGGCCCCATCCGGTCGGCCCAAGCCCGGTGCCGGCCAGCTTGGCCCAGGAATACAACGATCGCCTCTTGGCGGCGCTCTTGGAAACCGGCGGTCAGCGCCACCGATTCGTCGCGCGGGATTCCCTTTCCGCCGTGGTTGATGACCTAGCCGAATCCAGCGATCTCGACGACAATCTCGACCAGGTACTGGCGGCCCTGTCGGAGCGCGCTCAGGCCGACGTCCTGGTGGTCTGCAAGCTGCGCGCGCTCGGGCCGGAGTCCCTGCAAATCTCCTACCGAGCGGTCGACGTTCGCGACGGCACGGTCCTGGCCGCGACCTCCCACAGGCGCCTGGCGCTGTTGCCCGACGAGGTGGGCGCGGCGGCGCGTGCTTTGAGCTTGGAGCAAGCGCTCGAGTCGGCGCGCGACACCCTGGTGCGCCGGGCGCCGGGCCTACGGGTCCTCACCCTTGGCGGCCTGCGCTTCGCTGAAAGCGGCAAGGAAACCGCCTTCGGCCGCTACTTGGAGGGCCGCCTCGGCGACCTTCTGGTCGAGGCCTACGAGAACCCTTTGACCGGGCGCTCGATCCTGCTGCGCCAAACGGATCTTGCCGAATCGGGTGGATTTCGCCTGACCGGGACCTATTGGGACTTCGGCGAGGTGATTGAGCTGCGTCTGCGCCTGGCCGACGGGGCAGGGGTAGCCGCTCTGTGGCGCGGTCAAATCAGAACGGCTTCCTTGCCGGCCAAGCTCGACAACCGGCCCGGCGGCCTGGTCGCCAAGAGCCCGGCGCCGGCCCAGCGCGGCTACCGGGTGCCTCAAGGGCCCAGCGTTGCCCTGGTGCGCCGTGCCCAGCGCGACCTGCTGGCGCTCGGCTATCGCCCCGGTCCGATAGACGGGGTGCTCGGGCCCCGCACCGAGGCCGCGATCAAGGCCTATCAGCGGCGCCACGGTCTACCCGCGGACGGCAAGGTCACCAAGGCTCTGGTCACGCAACTCGACGAAAGCCGGCAGTTTGCCGAGGCCCAAAGGCCAGAGGCGCCACTGACAAACGGTCACGCAAAAGCCGCCACGCCGGTTGTTGTATCTTCAACGGCGAACCCCGCGCCTCGAACAATTCAGCCCTCGGGCGGCCGCTACTGCCGGGAGTACGCCAAGACCGTGACCATTGGCGGCCGTTCCCAGCCGAGCTATGGCACGGTTTGCCAGCAACCCGACGGCAGCTGGACCTTCGCCGAGCGCTGACGATCATCGGTTGGATGACCGGCGGGTGCGCTGGGCAAGCGGGGGCGTTACATCAGAATTAACTCTGTTGATGGGAATTTTGACGCTATTCTTGTATGCAAAATGTATATGAAAAAGTTCATATAAAACAATCTAATTTCTCAAGAAAATACCGTATAATATAGAAAATTCATATAAAATAGCTCTGGATGCTGGTGTGGTTTTTCTAGTCACAATCTTATCATCCGATTATATAAAAAAATACATGCAAATTCGCTTGCATAATCCCACCTAATTGGCTAGCATTCAGCTGCCGATCAATCAGTGGGGTTTTGGAGAGCTGTGAGCGAAGAGCTGAAATACAACAGCGATCAGCGCCGGGAATATCTCGAGATGATCGACCGCATCGGCGGTCGCTGGCTCGGCGTATTCGACGGCAAGGAGCTGTTTTACTCGGCTCAGTACTGGGATCTCTTCACCCGAATTTGGCGCAGCGACCGGTCGGTCACCAAGACCGAGGCCTTGCGCTGCATGACCGGCATCAAGAGCGCCCACACCGCGGGCAAATACCTGGAGACCGCGCTCAAGGAAGGGCTTCTGGTCGAGCAGGACAATCCCGACGACAAGCGGTCGCGCTTCATCGCGCTCTCGCCCGAGATGCAGTCCCGGCTCGACGTCTTCTTCGACCGGGCGGTCAGCGAGGTGCGCCGCACCAACCACACGATTCACGTCAAAGGCCCATCACCGGAGGAGCCTTGAGATGACCGTCGTAACGCAAATCCTAGGCCAAGACGCCCGTCCGTCCCGCCGCGCCAAGGTCGCGCCCGCCTTGCGCCCGATGGCGCGCGAGGCCGCGGCCGATGACGGCAATGGGCTTTCCGAGGAGCTCAAGCGCCTGGTGGCGGGCGACCAGGCCGCTTGGGAAGGCTTCGTCCAACGCTATGCCCGGGTGATCTTTGCCGCCGTTCAGCGCCGCTTGGTGCCGGCCGGTCGGCCCCACGAGGTCGACGACGTCACCCAAGACGTCTTCGTGAAGATTTGTAGCCGGGATTTCAAGCTGCTGCGATCCTTCGATCCGGCGCGGGCGAAGCTATCGACCTTTCTGACCGTCGTCGCGACCTCCTCGGCGATCGACCATCTGCGTCGGAACTCCAAGCCGACGACCGACATCGATGCCGTGCCCCAGGAGCTCCTGTCGGTCGAGCCCAAGGTGGTCGAGCGGATCAAGATCCCGCCCGAGCTGCTGTCGCCGCGCCAGGCCCTGGTCATGGAACTGCTCTATGCCAAGGAGCTCGAGCCGGCCGAGGCCGCCGAGGTCATGGGCGTGGCGCCCCACACCGTGCGCTCCATGCACCACAAGGCGCTGACCAAGCTGCGCGCCCACTTCCAGGCCGAGGTCGCCTAAAAACCTGTTCAATTGTTCTCGGCACCTGCCCTAAGCCGTTCTTAATCGCAAACGGCCGACCAGCAACCAAACCGCGACCCCCATGTTGAGCAGGTTCCAGGCGATGCCGTTGAGGAAGGCCGCCTGATAGGACCCGGTCAGGTCGTAGATCTCGCCCGACATCCACCCGCCGAGCGCCATGCCGAGGACCGTTGCCATGAGCACAAGGCTGATCCGGGCGCCGGCCTCGCGCGCCGGAAAGTAGTCCCGCACGATCAGCGCATAGCTCGGCACGATGCCGCCCTGAGAGAGGCCGAACAGAGCCGACACCACGTAGAGCGAGGTCAGGCCGTCGAACGGCAGGTAGAAAAGCAGCGCCAGGCATTGCAGGGTCGAGCCTAGGATCAGGGTACCGACGCCACCGATGCGGTCGGCGATCAGGCCGGAGATCAGCCGGCTGACCACGCCCAGGCCGAGCATGAGCGACAGCATCTGGGCACCGCGCGCCGGTCCGTAGCCCAGGTCCGCACAATAGGCCACGATGTGTACCTGGGGCATGGCCATGGCGACACAGCAGGCGATGCCGGCGACCACCAGCAGGGCCTGAAGCTTGGCCGGTGAGAGCGGCATGGGGATGAGCGCGGCCGTGGCCGCCGAAGCGCCGTTCGCCCCGCTCATGTCGGCCCGCCGACGCAGCAGCAAGGCCAGAGGCAGCATGGTGACCAGGCAGAAAAGCCCGACCCAAATGTGAGTCTGGCGCCAACCCACGGTTTCGATGCCGTACTGGATGAGCGGCGGCCAAAGAGTGCCGGCCAAGTAGTTGCCGCTCGCCACGATGGCGACCGCGATGCCCCGGCGCTTCAGGAACCAGAACGACACATCGGCGACCAGGGCGCCAAAGGTCGGCGAGCTGCCGAGCATGCCGATCATCAGCGCTTGGGCGGCGATGAACTGCCAGTAAGCCGTCGCGGCCGCGCTCGCGACATAGCCCAGCCCCAGCATCACGGCTCCCAGCATCACCGGCATCATGATGCCGAAGCGGTCGGCCAAGCGGCCCATCAGCACGCCGCCGATGGAAAAACCGATCAGGGTCGCGGTGTAGGGCAGGGAGGCGCTGCCCCGGTCGACACCAAACTCGGCTTGAATAGCCGGCAGGACGACCACGGTCGACCATAGGCCGACCCCGCCGATGGTGCTGAGCACGAGCGAAACCGCCAGCCGGCGCCAGGCATAGGCGCTGTCCGGAGCGTCGTGAGTTGAGCTGTCGATCGAAGCGGCCATGGCGCGGCAGCCTGCCATGGCAAACTGGCTTTGGCGAGCGTCCCACCATCAATCACGTGGCAAATCCCACAGCGGCGCCTTCGGGACTGGGCTTAGGGTGACCGACCTATCCTTCGAACCCGCGGTCCTCGAGGGCGCGGGTCTGTTTCAGCGAGAGGAGACATTTGATGCCACCAGATGATCAGCTAACCACCGCGTCACTCGAATGCTGTCCGACCTTGGAGAAAGCCGAATGCTGCGATCGGCTCGATTTTAAGTACACCCTGCGCCACAGCGCCGATGTGTCGGTCAGCGGCCGGCGCGCCACGATTCCGGTCGATGTCACTCTCATCGTGCGCTACGAGCGCTGCCCCGGGCCCCATATGCTGGGCGATCTGGCCTATTCGACGACCCTTCTGCCGGGCGAGAAGGTGCGCCTCTTTACCAGCGACCGGCGCTCGCGCTTTTCCTACGACAAGGACACCGAGCTCTCCTACCGCCATGCCCAGGCGACCGAGGAGAACTACTACATGTCCAGCGTCGCCCGGGAGATGTACGACCTAGACATCAACGAAAGCGGCTCCGCCTCGAGCCACGTCTGGGGCGAATGGGGCGCCGACATGGATTCCTCCTATGGCTCGGTGATCTTCGCCGGTGGCGCCGAGGGCAGCATCGACGGCAGCTACGACGATCGTTCGACCCGGGAGTTCGCCCGCTCGCTCAGTCAGCATGCCGAGGCGACCCACTCGCGCTCGGAGCAGGCGACCCGCACCACCTCGGCGGTCTCGATCGGCGAGGTCTCGACCCGGACTCATGCCGAAGGCGAGTCGGAGTCCCACCTGGAATCCTCCTCGCGGGTGTTCTCCAACCCCAACAAGTGCCATGCGCTGACGTTCTTCTTCTGGCGCATCCACCGCAAGCAGACGGTCAAGTTCTCGGTCGTCGCGATCGAGCGCAAGGCGCGGGACCCGGCGGCACCGACCGATGTCAACAGCCGCCCGCCGCTCACGCCGACGGGTGTGTCCGTGGTGCCGAACAGCGTCGTCGGCACGGCCGACAACCGTCTGGAGGCGGAAAGCCGGGCCCAGCAGAGCATCGATGCCAAGCGCAACCTGACCCGCTCGTCTCTGCAGAGCGGCGCGGTCTCCGGGCGCTTCATCTCGTCGGTCGGCGCGGTCGCGCAGCCGATCTCTCCGGCCCTGCGCGAGGCCGCGGTCAAGCAGGTCGACCAAGGCCTGCTGAAGGCCGGCATGATCGACAAGGTTGGCGGCAGGGTGAGCGCTGGTTTCGCGCGCGAGCTCTCTTGGGTCAAGGAGTCGTGCCTGCCGACGCCTGGCATCTTCGTCAAAGGCTGCCTCGACCACTGCGATATCTGCGAGGACGAGGTCAAGAAGGACATGACCCTCGATCTGGAGCGCAAGGCGCTCGAGAACGAGCTTTTGAAAAAGCAGATCGAGCTGCTGGAGAAGTCACAGGAGTACCGCTGCTGCCCGGCCGGCGAGGAAGAGACCGAGCCGGTTCAACCCTAGCCCAAAAGGGCCTCAGCGGTCATAGGGCGGAGCGGCATCGCAGGAGCGGCCGCTCCGCCCGCTTGCGCAGGTTCAGGCAATGGGCAAAAAAAGACGAGGGGCGCCTGGGCCGTGTAGGCCAGGCGCCGCATCTGATCGTCGAGCCATGGGCGAAGAAGAACTACCGCCCGTCCAGGGTGTTCAACGGGCCGGCTTGGACTGACGCACGGCCCCGCGTCGTCAATCAGAAGGCCAGCGCCGCCTTGAGCAGCTGGGCAACCTCCGGTCCGCCCACGTCGCCGGCATACTTGGTGACGATTGGCACGAACTGCTGGACCATTTCCGGCGACATGCCGAGCGACTCGAAGGAGGAGACGACGGTGCCCATGCTGGCGGCCTCGGAGCCCGATCCGCCGAGCAGGGAGCTGCCGCTGCTCAACAGGCTGGAGCTTTCGCTTGGTTCTGGCGCCTGGTCGATCAGGCCGTCGACGCCGGGAAGGCCCTCTTCCACGGTCTTGAAGTCGCCGGGCGACATCTGCTCTTTGGCGGCCCCGAAAAGGGAGCCGGCGCCGCCGGCGGCCTGCGTCTCGGTGACCCCCAATTGAGAGGTCAAAAGGCCAATCAGGTCGTTCATCTGAGCCTGGGCGGAGCCCACTGGCAGGGCCAGGAAGAAAACGGCAATCAGCGCTAAGCAAAAACGTTTCGGCAACATCTCAATCTCCTGTTACGCGGGTGAAATCTTGGCTGCCCCAAAATCGACAATGCCAGCTCCGAGAGGGAGTTTCTAGTACGCGATTTCCCTTACGCCATCGTCGGTTCCGATCAGCGCGCGCTCGGCCAAGCCGATGAAGAGGCCGTGCTCGACCACGCCGGGCATGGCATCGAGGCGGCGCGCCAATGCCTCGGGATCCTGGATCGCGCCGAACGGGCAATCGACGATCAGATTGTTCTCGTCGGTCCGGAAGGGTGCACCGTCATCGGCAGTCCTGATACGGGCCGCGCAGCCCAGGTCAGCCAGCTTGGGCAGAAGGGCAGGGGCCGCGAAGGGCACCACCTCGACCGGCAGGGCGTAGGCGCCCAGGGTCGCGACATGCTTGGAGCTGTCAGCGATGATGACGACGCGCGCCGAGAGCGAGGCGACGATCTTCTCGCGCAAGTGCGCGCCGCCGCCGCCCTTGATCAGGCGCAGCTGGCTGTCGAGCTCGTCGGCGCCGTCGATCGTCAAATCCAGGTGGCGGACCTCGTCGAAGGTGGTCAAGGGAATGCCCAGGCCCCGGGCCTGGGCCGCGGTCCCCTCGGAGGTTGGCAGGCCGACCACCTCAAGGCCGTCTGCGACCCTGGCGCCCAGCAGCTCGACCATGATCGCTGCGGTAGAGCCGCTGCCGAGACCAAGGGTCATGCCTGGCTCGATCAGGGCGACGCTGGCGGCCGCGGCCGCGCGTTTTTGCTCTTGGATGGAAGCGCTCATGGGGCTGTCGGTTCCTCGGGTGACTGGGGACCCGAAGAAGACAACCCCGACGCCTGCCTGTCCAGCCCTCAAACCGGGGAATTAGTTTTCCGGCAGCACGATGCTCCGGACGGTGGATCGCGACTCCGGTGCCATGACCAAATTCGGCGTCCAGGCCATTGTGACGGCCTTGAGCGGTCTCACGAATGCTAGCCGCCCATCGTGTGGCAGGAGGCGAGCAGCTTTCGTCTAGCAAAAATGAGGGTGGCCGTGCCTCTTCATTCGTTTGCGAGAGTCGGCAGCGAGTCCAGAGAACGGCGACCATTGTAGCGAGCCGCTTACGGATTCATGCTCCAAAACTGGAGATGAGGCGTCCCTAGATCTCAATACACCAGTGCGTAGCGGGCGCACTGTTCCTCGTCGCTCAGCTCGGCCATCAGCTCTACCTCGCAGCGTTTGTGGCGCAGATAGGCGTCGTGCAGGGTCGGGCCGAGCCAGGACTTGACGTCCGCGTCGGCCTCCAGAATGTCGAGCGCCTCGGACAAGGATTGGGGCAGGCGCACGAGGTCCTTGGCGGCCAGCTCCTCTTCGGACATGGCGCTGGGGTCGCTCTCGGTCACGTCGGGTGCCGGCAGGCCCTGGCGCAGACCGTGCAGACCGGCCCAGACAATCGCGCCGAGCAGGAGGTAAGGGCTGGCCGCACCGTCGGCCGCCCGGTACTCGAAGTGGAACTGTTTGGCCTGCTCCACGCCGGTGGTCTCGAACACCGGGCAGATGCGCAAGGCCGCCTCACGGTCTTGGCGGCCCAAGTTGTTGTAGGACGCGCTCCAGCGGTGCGGCACCAGGCGCAGGTAGGAGATCGTGCTGGCCGCGGTCAGCGCCGTGATCGCCGGAAGCTTTTCGCGAACTCCTGCCAAGAACGATCCCGCTTGCTCCGAAAGGCCATCGGGCCGCGCAGCGTCGTAGTCGGCCGGCTGGCGCTGATCCTCGCCGAGAAGGGAGAAGTGCACGTGCACCCCGTTGCCGACCGCATCGGGACGCAGGATCGGCGTAAAGCTAGCGCGCGCGCCCATGCGCCGTGCGCTCGCCCGGGCCATCTCGCGCAGGATGATTGCCTGGTCGGCGGCACGCAGGCCGACTGCCGGCTCAACCGTCACCTCGTACTGGCAGGGCCCGTACTCCGGCATGAAGGTATCGGTGGTCAGGCGCGCCTTGTCCAAGGCATAGGCGAAGGTCTCGGCGAAGGAGCCCTGGCGGCGAAAGGCATCCAAGCTGTAGGCCGAGCCGGGCCGTTCCTCGACCCCGCTATAGTGAAACTCGTGCTCGAAGGCCGATTTGAGCGCCAAGTCGTGCTCGGCGGAAAGCGCGTTCAAGCCGCGCCGAAGAAAATCCCGCAGGCAGCAGGACCAGGGCGCGCCGTCCAGCTCGCAGATGTCGCCCAGCACGAACTGTTCGGGCGCCTCGTCGTCCTGAAAGTCGACCCGCACGTGGGTCTCCATGTCGGGCAGCAGTACCAGATCGCCGAACGGCCCCCAAGGGCTGTCGGCGATCGGCCCATGGGCGGTGATCATGAGGTTGGTCGGAGTCCAGCCGACGCCCTTGTCGCGTCTGGCATGGAGCTGCTTGGCGGGAAAACCCTTGCCGCGCACCTGGCCGGCGATGTCGCTGCAGCAAACCATGAGGAGCTCTTCTCTGGGCATAACGGACTCCGAGTGTGGATCTTCTAGTTTGTGTACCAGTTGCCGTCGGGCTCGTCGGGATAGGTGCCCAGGATGGGGCCGTGGCTCTGATAGCCGAGCAGGCGGCGAATCGAATCGGGATAGCGCGCTGCGACGTCTTGCGGGATCGTCAGATACTGGTTCTCCTCCTGACGCAGCCACCCGAGCGCGTAGGTGTTGATGAGTCCCATGCGCGGCCGGTCGGATCGGTTGGCGCCGCCGCCGTGCCACAGGGAGCCCATGTAGATGAGGGCCGAACCCTTGGCCATGGTCGATTGGACCACCTCGTCCTCAACCGGATCGCGTGGCTCATGCCATTTGTGGCTGCCCGGCACAACCCGGGTCGCACCGTTCTCGAGCGTAAAGTCGCCGAGCGCCCACATGACGCTGACCTGCAGCTCCATGCCGGGCAGGCGCACCGGGTAAATCGAATCGTCGGTGTGCAGCATCTGGGCCGTCTCGCCGGGCAGGATTTCGATGCCGGTCATGCTGCCGACCCGGTAGTTGATGCAGTGGGGCAGCAGAATCCGGTCGACGATCTCGAGCACGCGGGAATCGCCGAGCAAAGTCGCGGCGCTCGGCGCGACCGCCAAGATCGCCCCGATCCGAAGCGTCCGGTAGCCGTTGAAGTCGCTCTCGAAGCGGTGGCCGATGGCGTCCAGGCTGGGCCGCATCTCCTGGCGCACCGCCTCGGCCAGCGCGGCGTCAACCTGGTTGCTGAGGATCACTGCGCCGTCGCGCTTGAGCGCCGCGGCAACGTCCCCGGTGCGGGCGGATTGGTCGAAAGAGGCTAGGGTCATCACCGACCCAGAATCCCCGCCGGCCCGCCAGGGGTCAAGACCAAGCTTGGCGGCAGACCTCAGAAGGAGCGGAAGCGCTCGACCTCGACGGAGCGGTCCGGCAGCACCTTGCAGCGCGCCTTGTAGGCCTTGGGCTGACCGCCGTCGGAAGGCAGGTGAATCAGGTTCATGGCGACGTCGACTTCGCCGTTGCCCTGGGCCTGGCTGGAGGTCTCCCGCGTCCGGATATCGGCGTTGGTCGGAAAATTGCCGTAGGCCCGCAGCGTGCCCCGGCAAAGCCGCGCGGCGACCACCAAGCGCGGGTCGAGCTCGCCGAACTCTTGGGCGATCAGTTCCTCGTATCGATCACGCTTTTGCCGGTAGCGCACTTCGTCAGGGTTGAGGCTGACCAAGGCTGCATAGAGCTCCAGATTGTTCTCCAATTCGCTCGACGGTACCTTGCGCAGCTTGTCCACCAAGTCGCGCTCGCGGGCCTTGTTGAAGGTGCCCTCGATCGCCGCGTCCTTCATGTCGAGCCAAGGGTGGGCGGCCATCTGTATGTCTTGCCACTTACCGCCATCCTCGAGCGACTTGATGTCGGCCAAGATTTGCTCGCGATTGGTGGTGAACTCCAAATCCCGGGCGTTGGCGGCCGCGGTGGCTTCGTCTATCACCGGCTCTGCCTGTTCCAGGGTGACCTTCTGCTCGCCAGATGTGTCGGACGCCGGAGCGTGGCCCATCATGTGGCCCACCACGACGACCACGACCGCCGCGGCAACGACGACCTCCAAGAGACGAAATAACATGCTCATCTCAACACCCTAATTCCTTCTCAATAGATTAAGTATAACACAACTTCCATAAAATTTAAGACGAATATTTGGTTTACTTTTAAGACTCCATTAACTATTCCAACTTGGTTAATAAAATAACTCCTCCACCCGTCACTCTGCTTGTATGGATGTTCAGATTCATTCTATATGGACCACGGAAAGCGCTTCCTTCACAAGCAGATAACTCAATTACTTCATAATCGATCTCAGCAGAGTAAAATGTTAACCACTTCACAGCGCCGGCCGTCTTAATCTGCTTGGCGGCATTATCTCCCGAAGCTCGACGGACCGGCCAAGCGGCGCTGGTCGCCGTGATCGCCACGTTTGCGCGCACCATTGGGAATAGATTTCCTCAACCTGCGACGGTCCAGATCTTTCGTTCGCGCCGCGTGTTGCGCAAGATTCGATCCCAACTGAAACCTGGCCTTGGACGATCCGTCTTTTTCCCCAACCCGCGGCGTCGCGCGTTGCCCGCGTCGTCAAGAGCGACTACCTTCATAAAACAGCAACGTGAAGGATGGCCATGGCACTCCCCGCGGTTTCGCTTGACGATAAGTACGCGCTCGACACCGGGCGAGTGTTCCTGACTGGGACCCAGGCGTTGGTCCGTTTGCCCATGATGCAGCGCCGGCGCGACGAGTCGGCCGGCCTCAAGACGGGCTGTTTCATCTCCGGCTATCGGGGCTCGCCCCTAGGCGGGCTCGATCAGCAGCTTTGGGCCGCCCGGCGGTACCTCAAAGAGCATCACATTCACTTCCAGCCTGGGGTCAACGAGGACCTGGCGGCGACCTCGATCTGGGGCTCCCAGCAGGGCGCGCTGTTCAAGGACAGCCTCTACGACGGGGTCTATGCTCTGTGGTATGGCAAGGGACCCGGGGTTGACCGTTCGGGCGACGTGTTCCGCCACGGCAACATGGCCGGCACCGCGCCCCACGGCGGCGTGCTGCTCCTGGCCGGCGACGACCACACGGCCAAGTCCTCGACCACCGCCCATCAGTGCGAGTTCGCCTTCATGGACGCCATGATTCCGGTGCTGAATCCGGCCGGTGTCCAGGAGTTTCTCGACATGGGGCTCTATGGTTGGGCGATGAGCCGCTACACCGGTTGCTGGGTCGGCTTCAAGACGCTCGCCGACACGGTCGAAAGCTCGGCCTCGGTCTACGTCGATCCCATGCGCATCAAAATCGTCGAGCCCCAGGATTACGAGATGCCGCCGGGCGGCCTGTCGATCCGCTGGCCCGATCCGGTCCTGGCCCAAGAGGAGCGCCTGCACCGCTACAAGGTCTATGCCGCGCTCGCCTTCGGCCGGGCCAACAAGCTCGACCGCGTTGTGCTGGACGGGCCCAAGCGGCGGCTCGGCATTGTCACCGCCGGAAAGTCCTATCTGGACGTGCGCCAAGCGCTCGAAGATCTGCACATCGACGAAGAGCGCGCCGCGGAAATCGGCATCTCGCTATACAAGGTGGGCATGTCCTGGCCCTTGGAGCGCGAGGGCATTCGGCGCTTCTGCGAGGGTCTGGAAGAGGTCCTGGTGGTCGAGGAGAAGCGCGCGGTTATCGAGAACCAGCTGAAAGAGCAGCTCTACAACTGGCGTGCCGACGTGCGCCCGCGGGTCATCGGAAAGTTCGACGAAGACGGCGAGTGGATCCTGCCGTCCATGAACGAGCTAACCCCGGCGCGCATCGCCCGGGTGCTGGCGCGGCGCATCGGCCGCTTCCACTCGAGCGAGGACATCGAGGCGCGCCTGCGATTCTTGGCGGAAAAGGAAAAGGCCCTGTCCCTCGAGGAAGCGCCGATCCAGCGCATTCCCTATTTCTGTTCCGGCTGCCCCCACAACAGCTCGACCAAAGTGCCCGAGGGCAGCCGGGCCCTGGCCGGCATCGGCTGTCACTACATGGTCCAGTGGATGGACCGCAACACCAACACCTTCACCCAAATGGGTGGCGAGGGGGTGCCCTGGATCGGTCAGGCGCCGTTCAGCGCCACCAAGCACGTCTTCGCCAATCTGGGCGACGGCACCTACTTTCATTCCGGCATTCTGGCGGTGCGGGCCTGCGTCGCGGCGAGTGTCAACATCACCTTCAAGGTGCTCTACAACGACGCCGTCGCCATGACCGGCGGCCAGCCTATGGATGGGCCGCTCGACCCGGCGATCATCACCCGCCAGCTCTACGGCGAGGGGGTCCGCAAGATCGTCGTGGTCAGCGACGAACCCGACAAGTATCCCTTCAACATCGAATGGGCGCCCGGCGTCACGGTGCATCACCGGGACGATTTGGACAAGATTCAGCGCGAGCTGCGCGAGGTCGAGGGGGTCAGCGCGATCGTCTACGACCAGACCTGCGCGGCCGAAAAGCGTCGTCGGCGCAAGCGCGGGCTCTATCCCGATCCGCCCAAAAGGGTCTTCATCAACGACCTGGTGTGCGAAGGCTGCGGCGACTGCTCGGTGCAGTCCAACTGCGTTTCCGTGGTGCCCCTGGAAACCGAGTTCGGCCGCAAGCGGGCGATCGATCAGTCGTCCTGCAACAAGGATTTCTCTTGCGTCAACGGCTTCTGCCCGAGCTTCGTGACGGTCCATGGCGGGCGCCCGCGCAAAAGCAAGCGTGCCGCCGCCGTGACCGAGGACTGGCCAACGCCGCCCGAGCCAAGCCTGCCGGACCTAAGCGAGCCCTACGACATCGTGGTGACCGGCGTCGGCGGCACCGGCGTGGTGACGATCGGCGCCTTGCTCGGCATGGCGGCCCACATCGAGGGCAAGGGCTGTTCGGTGCTCGATATGGCGGGTCTCGCCCAAAAGGGCGGCGCGGTGGTCAGCCACGTGCGCATCGCACCGAAACCGGAAGATCTGCACGCGGTGCGGATCTCGGCAGGCGGTGCGGACCTGCTCTTAGGCTGCGATCTGGTCGTCGCCGCCGGCTTCGAGGCGCTCTCCAAGATCGCGGAGGGCCGGACGGCGGCGGTCATCAACAGCCATGACACGGTGACCGGCGACTTCACCCGGAACCCGGATCTTCACTTTCCCCACGACAAGCTGGAACAGCTGATCGTGCACGCGGCCGGCAAGGGCCAGGTCGACTTCTTGGACGCCACGCGCATCGCCACGTCGCTGCTTGGCGATTCCATCGCCACCAACCTCTTCATGCTGGGTTTCGCCTGGCAAAGGGGCCTGGTGCCGATCGGCGCCGAGGCCTTCACCCAGGCGATCGCTCTCAACGGGATCGCGGTCGAAGCCAACATGGCCGCGTTCTCGTGGGGCCGCCGCGCGGCGGTCGACATGGCGACGGTCGAGGCAGTCACCGGGCCGCGCGAGACGCCCGAGAGCCATGAGTTTTCCACCAGCCTGGATGACCTGATTGCCCGCCGGGTCGCCTTCCTGACCGACTATCAGGACGCCGCTTATGCTAAGCGCTACAGCGATCTGGTGTCCCGGGTGCGCGCTGCCGAGGCTGAGCGGACCCCGGGGCGTGAGGGCCTTGCGGAGGCGGTGGCGCGCTATTACTTCAAGCTGCTTGCGATCAAGGACGAGTACGAGGTTGCCCGCCTCTACAGCGACCGGGAGTTCACCAGCAAGCTAAAGGCTCAGTTCGAGGGCGACTTCACCTTGAGCTTCCACCTGGCGCCCCCGATCGGCGCGGCGCGCGATCCCGAGACTGGCCATCTCATCAAGCGTGAGTTCGGCCCCTGGATGATGGATACCTTCCGTTCTCTCGCCAAGCTGAAGCGCTTGCGCGGCACCCCGTTCGATCCCTTCGGACGCAGCAAGGAGCGCAAGGCCGAACGGGCGCTGATTGCCGATTACGAGAAGCTGGTCGAGGAGCTTTTGCGGGGACTGGACCACGAGAGCCATGGCCTGGCGGTTGAGCTCGCCTCGGTGCCCGAGATGATTCGCGGCTACGGGCACATCAAGGAGGCCAACATGGCGCTCGCCAAGGACCACCAGGCGGCCCTGCTCGACGCCTTCCGCAATCCTCAGGCGGCGGCCAGCGCGGCGGAGTAGATTTGCGCCAAGCCCTAGCGGCCCTTGTCGCCCGGTAGCATCTCCGGCTCCAAGATGTCGGCGGCTTCTGCGCGCTCGGCGATCATGGCCTGATCGTTGAGCCGCCAATCGTAGTGCTCGTCCGAGATCTCCGAGACCGACGCCAGCTGGTCGTGCAGCTCGGGCTCGGCAAAGTTCTTCAGATGCGCGATCACTGCCTGATCGTCGCCGCCGAAGTCGGGCTTGTACCAGGTATAGAGGCTGGACACGGTCAGGCGCCCTTCGCTTACCAAGAGGCCGTGGCGGCTGTTGACGTAGGCCGCGGCGACCTGGTTCAGCAAGCGGTTCAGGTTATGCGCTGTGTAGGCCTTGGCCATCAGGCCCGGCGCGCCAACCGCGGCCCGGTTGAGCGCGTAGAGCACTCGTGGGTCGCGCCAAATCGGCCTAAGGATGCGGTGTTCGATATCGAACAGGCTGACGCCCTGGCCCTCGATGGTGACAAGCTTCTCGCGCCAGGGACCCTTGGCGGGTACGCCTATGCCGTTGGACATCTCGCGCAGGCTTTCGATCGGCATTAAGCCCGCCACCTGCTGGATCGAGAGCGCGTTATAGAGATTGATCCAAAAGGCCAGCTGCTCGATCCGCTTGTAGCGGCTGATCTTGGTGCCTTCCAGATCGTGAATGTAGCTGTCCAGCAGATAGCGGTCAGAGCGCTTGATCTTGGTGTAAGCGACCAGCATCAGGCCGTCGCTCCCTGGCGCGACGTGCCGGCGCAGCCAGAGGCTCCAGGCGGAATGGTCGATCTCTCGTCCAGAGGCGGGATTGTGCGATGTAAAGTGATCCCACGAGCGCGCACCTGGCGCGCCTTCCATTGCCCGCGATTCGAGCGGTTCCATCAGGATCCCGGCGGCCACGACACAAAAGCCGGATACCTTGATTGCTCTCCATAGACCCATGGCACGACCCTCGGGCCGTCGTCATGATTGCCCGAGGACTCCTTCTCTCACCAGGACCCCAGGAGGCACTATATCAAACAAATGGGGATTCAGTCACGACCCCCGGTGCTCTCAACCGCCGGCTCGGGCGGCTTGAGGTCCGGAAGCTGGTGGGCGTCGTGGGTGCGACGCTCCAGGGGGCCGACCAAGATCGACAGGATCGGCGGGATGATCAGGAGTGTCAGGATGGCCGAGAGCGACAGTCCGCCGACCACAACCGAGCCCAGTCCCCGGTAGAGCTCCGAGCCCGGCCCGGGGAAGAACACCAAGGGCAGCATGCCGAACACCGAGGTTAGGGTCGACATGAAGATCGGCCGGATCCGGTTCCGGGTCGCCTCGATGATCGCTTGCTCGGCCGCCATGTTCTCCTGGCGCACGTGATAGAGGGTCTGGTGCACCAGCAGGATTGCGTTGTTGACCACGATGCCGATCAGGATCACGAAGCCGAGTAGGGTGAGCATGTCGAGCGGCTGAAACACCGTCGTGTTGAGCACCGCCAGGCCGGCCACGCCGCCGGCCGCCGCGAGCGGCACAGAGAGCAGGATCACGATCGGATAGATGAAGGATTCGAACAGCACGGCCATCACCAGGTAGACGATGGCGATCGCCAGCAGCAGGTCGATCACCATGGCGTCCCAGGTCTGGCTCAGCTTGTCGGCGGTGCCCGAGAGGTTCATCTTGACGCCGGGCGGCAGGCCCTCGGCCTGGAGTGGCGCGATGACCTCTTCGCGCAGCAGATCGATCGCCGATTCCAGCGGCAATCCGGGCGCCGGGCGGATCTCCAAGGTTATCGTGCGGAAGCGCTCCCGATGGCGGATCTCGGTTGGGCCGGCGGTCAGCACCACGTCTGCTAATAGGCCGGTCGGCACGATTTGGCCGGACTCCGTGACCACCGGCAGATTGGCGATGCCCTGGGTCTCGGTCACGTTGTCGCGCGGGCCGCGCAGCATGAGGTCGGTGCGCTTGCTGCCGATCGTGACCTCGGCGACGCGTAGTCCGTCGTTAAAGACATCCACCGTATCGGCCAGTTCGCGCGCACTGACCCCGTTGTCGGCCAGACGCAGGCGGTTGGGATAGACTCGCACTTCGGGCGCGCCCAGCTCGAGCCCCGGGGTCGGCCGGAACTGGTTGCCCTCCTCGAACGGAAAGTGTTGGAGCACCAGGCCGGTCGCGCGCAGGGCGACCTGGAGGATCTCCTCGAGCGATTGGCCGGAGATGTCGAGATCGATCTTGCGCCCGCCGCCGATCGCGCGGCCGAACAGCGAGGGCTGGTTGATAAAGCCGAAAGTGCCGGGCTCCTTGAAGGCGGGTTCCTGGAGCACCGGGACCAGCTCGCCGGCGCGCTGAGGCTCGACCGCGATGGCGCCCAGAAAGGTGCTGGAGCGGGTTGCGACGAAGAAGAAACGCTCGATCTTGGGCGGTTCGCCGGGCGCCGACTCCGGGCCGGAAACCGTGCGCCAGTGGGGCCTTATCTCGCTTTCGATCTCCTTGGCGATCTCCGTCATGGTGTCCAGGTTGTAGCCGGGCGGCGGAATGATGATGCCGAACACCAGGTTCCGGTTGCCCTCCGGCAGGTACTCCAGCTTGGGCAGGAACTGCCAGGCGCCGGCCGCGGTCGCCGACACCACGCTGACCACCACGATCAGCGCCAGGGTCTTGCTGCGCACGATGACGTGGGTGAAGCCCATCATGGCGGCGACGAAGCGGCCGGCCAGCCAATCGATGACCGGCAGACGCAGGCGCGTCACGCTGGAATCAAGCTGACCCTTGCGGGCACCCAAAAGGAAGCGCGCGAGCGCCGGGATGACCGTGATCGAGACCACCAGGGAAAGCATCACCGAGACAGAAATCGCGACCGCGATGTCGCGGAACAGCTGGCCGACCTCGAGCTCCATGACCAGTATTGGGATGAACACCATGACCGTGGTGAGCGCCGAGACCAGCACCGCGCCCCAGACCTGGCTGGCGCCCTCCAGCGCCGCCTGGGGCGCCGGCTTGCCCTGTTCGCGCAGGCGGTAGATGTTTTCCAGCACGACAATCGCGGCGTCGACCACCATGCCGACCGCGAAGGCCAGGCCGGCGAGCGAAATCACGTTGATCGAGCGGCCAAGCGCCGCCATGGCGACGAAGGCGCCGATCACCGAGACCGGGATTGCCAAGGAGACCACCAGGGTGGCGCGCAGGGAGCGCAGGAACAGCAGCAGTATGATCGCCGCCAAGGTGCCGCCGATCCAGATGTTCTGACGCACCAGCTCGATCGCCGAGTTGATGTAGACCGTTTCCTTATAGGCCAACAGTAGGGTCAGGTCCTGGTCCGGTACGATGCCGAGGTTGAGCTCGTCCACCGCGGCCTGGATGCCGTCCATTGTCTCGATCACGTTGGCGCCGGTCTCGCGCACGGCGTTGAAGGCGATCGCGGGCGAGCCGAGCACACGGATCGCCGAGGTCGGCTCCTTATAGTCGTAGAACACTTCGGCGATATCGCCGACCGTGACCCGCGCCAGGCGGCCGCTCGAGGAGTCTTCCGCCGAGCGCAAGACCACCTCGCGGATCGGCGCCAGCGCGTTGAGCTCGGCCTCGACCCGGATCACGTAGCGCCGCTTGCCTTCGTCTACGTCGCCGGCCGACACACTTGTGTTGGCGTTGCGCAGGGCGTCGATCACGTCGCTCACCGTCAGGCCATAACGGGCCATCAGGGTCGGCTCGATGGTGACGTTGATCTCGCGCTCGCTGTCGCCGAAGACGTTGACCCGGCTGACCCCTGGCACCCGCTCGATGCGGTCCTTGATGACATCGCGCACGAAATCGCCGTATTCGTGGATCGGCCGCTCGTTGCCCTCGACCCGGCGAACGATGAACCAGGCGATCGGGCTGTCCTCGCTGCCGGCGGTGTCCAGGGTCGGCTCGTCGGCCTCCTCGGGGTATCCGGTGACCCGGTCGAGCCGGTTGGAGACCAACAACAGGGCGCGGTCCATGTTGGTGCCGACGCCGAACTCCAGGGTCAGCCGGCTGCGGCCTTGCTCGGCCCGGCCAGTGATGTCGACCAGGCCCTCGAGACCGGGCATGACCTCTTCCTGGCGATTGACGATCTCGCGTTCCACATCGGCCGGCGCGGCGCCCGGCCAGATGGTGGTCACGGTGATGACCGGCCGGTTGACGTCCGGCGCCAGCTGAATCGGGATGGTTTGGAGCGCCACCAAGCCGAACATGATCACCATCAGCACCGCGGCGATCACGGCGATCGGCCGCTCGATGGCGATCTTGATGAGATTCATCAGGTCGCCCCGTCGATTTGGACCTTGTCTCCTGGCTGCAGGCGCTCGTTGCCGCGCACCACCACCTGTTCGTCCTCGGACAGCCCGCCCAGCACCTCGAAGCGGCTGCCGGTTGATTCGCCGAGCTTGATCTGGCGCGCCTCGGCGGTGCCCTCCTTGACCACGAAGACCAGGGACGCCGTGCCATTCTTGATGACCGCGTCCTTGTGCACCGTGAGCACGTCGTGCTGGCCGCCGATCGGCACATGAACAGTCACGCTCTGGTCGACCGCGAGCGGACGCAGGGTCTTTGCAAACTCGGGCACGAAGCGCACGGCACGGGTCCGGGTCAGGGGGTTTTCCTCGGGCAGGAAGGCACGCACGCTGGCGCTGTGGTCGCTGCCGTCGTCAAGCGTAACCGCGACCGCGCGCCCGATGGTGAGCCCGCCCAGGCGGTTGAAAGGTATGTCGGCCTCGATCTCGAGCGACAGATCGCCGACCAAGCGCACGATGGCATCGCCGCTGCGCACGTAGGCGCCGGCCTCGGTCATGCGTTGGCCGATCACGCCGGGATAGGGTGCGCGGATCTCGCCGTGGGCGAGGTCAATGTCGGCCAGCTCCAAATCCGCCTCGGCCGACAGCACCGAGGCCTCGGCCTCGCGCACCTGGGCCCGGTCGATCGTCACCTGCTGCTTGGCGTCGTCGTAGCGCGCCTGGCTGAAGGCGGCCGAGCTCTTGAGACCGTCCAGGCGCTTGAGATCCTGGCCGGCCAGGGCCAACTCGGCGCGCGCGGTCTCCAGTTCGGCCTTGCTGCGCACCAGGCGCGCGGCCGCCTCGTTGCGCCGGGCCTGCAGGATCCGGCGGTCCAAGATCGCGATGATCTCGTCCTTTTCGACCCGGTCGCCGACTTCGACGCTGAAGGCCTCGACCGGCCCGTCGACCCTGGCCGCCACCATGCCGGACTGGCGCGCCACCAAGCGGCCGAGCACGGGCACGGTCTGCGCCAGGGGCTCGACCCGAACCCGGTCGACCCGGACGCGCGCCTCGGCGTTCTGGGCGAAGCTGGGTGCCGCGCCGCCAAGGGCTACGACCAGTGCCGCTAGCAAGAGCGTTCTTGGCGCCAAGGCGCGCACGGTCCTGTCCTCCAAAATCCAAGGCCGACAAGCCCGACCGACAGCGATCCGGCTGGTGCGCCAGAGGTTTGGCGCCACGCGGCATACCTGTCAATCGGAGCTTTTGCCTAGCTTGGCCTTGTTCAGCCCCCATTATAGCCGAAAAGCTCACGTAGTTATACGTAGCGACCGGCCCATGCATACCTGCTATTCAGCTATGGCATTCCTTGGCGCTTAACGTTAACACTAGCGGCCCTTGAGGAGGGGGCGCCATGACAACGCTGCTTTACAGCCATCCGGCGTGCCAAGAGCACGATCCCGGGGCCGGCCATCCCGAGTGCCCAGAGCGGCTGGCCGCGGTGTTGGCGGGCCTCGACGGCGAGGCTTTCGCGGCCCTGGAGCGCCGCGAGGCGCCCTTGGCGAGCCATGAGCAGATCGCCCGGGTCCACGATCCGCGCTACGTGACGGCCGTTTTGGAGGCGATCCCGGACAGCGGCCGGGTCGCGCTGGACGCCGATACCGTTGCCTCTCCGGACTCCGGCCAGGCGGCCCTTCGGGGTGCTGGCGCGGTCTGTGCCGCGGTCGACGCCGTCATGGCCGGCGAGGCGGCCAATGGATTTTGTGCCGTTCGGCCGCCGGGCCACCATGCCGAACCGGCCCGGGCCATGGGGTTTTGCTTCTTCAACAACGTTGCCATCGGCGCCGCCCATGCCCGCGCCAAGCACGGCTTGGATAAGGTCGCGGTGATCGATTTCGACGTCCACCACGGCAACGGCACACAGGCCATGTTCTGGGACCAGCCGGAGATGTTTTTCGGCTCGACCCACCAAATGCCGCTTTACCCGGGCAGCGGCGCCGAGAGCGAGCGCGGCGCTCAGGGCAACATTGTCAATGCGCCGCTGGCGCCGATGGCCGGCTCCGAGGCCTTTCGCGCCGCCATGAGCGCCCGGATCCTGCCGGCGCTCGACGCCTTCGCACCGGAGTTCATCCTGATCTCCGCCGGTTTCGACGCCCATACCCAAGATCCCTTGGCGTCCCTTAACTTTCAGGACCAGGACTATGGCTGGGCGACCAGCGAGATCCTTAAAATCGCGGCCAACCGCTGCGACGGCCGGCTTGTCTCGACGCTCGAAGGGGGCTATCACCTCGACGCCCTGGCGCGCAGCTGCGCGGCACATGTCACAGCGTTAATGGCGGCGTAGCTTGATCTACTGTAAGTTGCTGTTGTCGGGTTCGCGAGAGGAGCCTAGACTGTTGAGAACGCGAGGAGTCTCCGAGTAGACATGGCCAAATCAGGCATTCCCAAGGACATCGCCGAGATGTCTTTCGAGCGGGCGCTAGAGGAGTTGCAGGGCATCGTCGGGCGCCTTGAGAAGGGCGAGGGCAAGCTCGACGAGGCGATAGAGTCCTATAAGCGCGGGGCGGCTCTCAAGCAGCACTGCGAGGCCAAGTTAAGGGAGGCACAGCAGGAAATTGCCAAGATCAGTCTCGAATCCGATGGCACAGCTAGATCCGAGCCCCTCGAGATCGACTGACGACCCCACGGTCGATCTGAATCTCGCCTTGACCGCCAGCGCCGAGGCGACGACGGCGTTGCTCGACCGGCTTCTGCCGGAGGTCGAGGGCCCGGTCGGCCGTGTGATCGAGGCCATGCGCTACAGCGCGCTGGGCGGCGGCAAGCGTCTGCGGCCCTTTCTGGTGACAGAATGCGCCCGGCTGTTCGACGCCGATTCGGCCGGTGCCCTGCGGGCCGGCGCGGCGCTCGAGATGATCCACTGCTACAGCCTGATCCACGACGACCTGCCAGCCATGGACAACAGCGACCTGAGGCGCGGCCGCGCGACGGTGCACAAGGCCTTCGACGAGGCCACCGCGATCCTGGCCGGCGACGGGCTGCTGACCGAGGCCTTCACGGTGGCGGCCGATCCGGCGACCGATCCCGATCCGGCCGTCCGCTGCGAGCTGATCGCCCACCTGGCCGCCGCGGCCGGTGCCGCGGGCATGGTCGGCGGCCAGATGATCGACCTCTCGCCCCAGCGCAGCCAGCTGGATCTCGAGGGAATCACCCATCTTCAGCGGCTCAAGACCGGGGCGCTTTTCACTTTCGCGTGTGAGGCCGGCGCGATCCTCGGGCGCGCATCGGGCGAGGCGCGGGCGGCCCTGGTGGCCTATTCCCGGGATCTCGGCCTGGCCTTCCAGATCGTCGACGATCTCCTGGACGCGCAAGGCTCGGCGGCCGAGCTCGGCAAGCCGACAAACCAGGACGCGGCCCTTGGAAAGGCGACCTTCGTGGGCCAGCTAGGACTCGAAGGCGCCCGGGCCAAAGCCGAGGCGATCATCGGGTCGGCATGCGATCGGCTTGATATTTTTGGTGAAAAGGCGGACCTTTTGCGGCATACCGCCCTGTTCGTGTTGAATCGACGTCACTGATCGGGACGCGGTCACTGATGCGTGGGTTCTTTCTGTTCACTGTTTCGGAGGTGTGACGTGGGGCAAATCGGACATAACAGCCGGACCCCTTTGTTGGACAGCGTGACCTATCCTGAGGATCTGCGGAAGATCCCGGAGAGCGATCTGCGCCAATTGGCGGACGAGCTGCGCGACGAGATGGTCGACGCGGTCTCGACCACCGGCGGCCATCTGGGGGCCGGTCTGGGCGTGGTCGAGCTGACGGTGGCCGTACACCACGTCTTCGAAACGCCGAAGGACAAGCTGATCTGGGACGTCAGCCACCAGTGCTATCCCCACAAGATCCTGACCGGCCGGCGCGACCGCATTCGCACCCTACGCCAGGGCGGCGGCCTGAGCGGCTTCACCTCCCGCAAGGAGAGCGAGTACGACCCCTTCGGCGCGGCCCATAGCTCGACCTCGATCTCGGCCGGCCTCGGCTACTCGGTGGCGCGCGACTTCGCCGGCAAGGACAACAACGTGATCGCAGTGATCGGCGACGGCGCCATGAGCGCCGGCATGGCCTACGAGGCGATGAACAACGCCGGCGCGGTCAACAGCCGCCTGATCGTGATTCTCAACGACAACGACATGTCGATCGCGCCGCCCGTAGGCGCCATGAGCGCCTATCTCTCCCGGCTGATCTCCTCCAAGCCTTACGCCTCCATGCGCCACCTGGGCAAGGAGGTCGCCAAGAAGTTCCCGCGGCCCTTCGAGCAGGCGGCCAAACGCGCCGAGGAATATGCCCGCGGCATGCTGACCGGCGGCACCTTGTTCGAGGAGCTCGGATTCTTCTACATCGGCCCGATCGACGGTCACAATTTGGACCATCTGCTGCCGGTCCTGAAGAACGTGCGCGACACCGACTACGACGGCCCGGTCCTGATCCACTGTGTTACCCACAAAGGCAAAGGCTACGAGCCGGCCGAGAACTCGGCCGACAAGTACCACGGCGTCGCCAAGTTCGACGTCTTGACCGGCAAGCAGGCCAAGCCGACGCCCAAGGCCATGGCCTACCAGGCGGTTTTCGCCAAGGGCCTGATCGCCGAGGCCGAGCGGGACGACAAGATCGTGGCGGTGACCGCGGCCATGCCGTCGGGCACGTCGCTAAACAAGTTCGCCGACAAGTTTCCGAAGCGCTGCTTCGACGTGGGCATTGCCGAGCAGCATGCGGTGACCTTCTGCGCCGGCCTGGCGTGCGAGGGCTACAAGCCCTTTGCGGCGATCTATTCGACCTTCCTGCAACGGGCCTACGATCAGGTCGTACACGACGTCGCGATCCAAAGCCTACCGGTGCGCTTCGCGATCGATCGGGCCGGCATGGTCGGCGCCGACGGCGTGACCCATCAGGGCAGCTACGATTTGAGCTACCTGGGCTGCCTGCCGGGATTCGTGCTGATGGCCGCGTCCGACGAGGTCGAGCTGATGCACATGGTCGCGACCGCGGTGGCGATCGACGACCGGCCGTCGGCCTTCCGCTATCCGCGCGGCGAGGCGCTCGGCCTGGAGATGCCGGAGCGCGGCACACCCCTCGAGATCGGCAAGGGCCGCATCGTGCGCGAGGGCACCAAGGTCGCGATCCTGTCCTACGGCACCCGCCTTCAGGACTCGCTCAAGGCGGCCGACGAACTGGCCGCGCGCGGACTCTCGACCACGGTCGCCGATGCCCGCTTCGCCAAGCCGATCGATGAGGACCTGGTGCGCCGCCTGGCCCGGGAGCACGAGATTCTGGTCACTGTCGAGGAAGGCGCGATCGGCGGTTTTGCGACTCAGGTTATGCAATTCATGGCCCACGACGGGCTGTTGGACAATGGCCTGCGGTTCCGCCCTCTGACCCTGCCGGACTACTTCATCGACCATGACAAGCCGCCGCTTCAGGTCGCCGAGGCCGGGCTCGATTCAGCTGGCATCGTGGCCAGCGTGCTTCAGGCATTGGGCCGCGAGCAGGACTCCCTGGAGCATCCCGCCCGGGCCTGACGCCGGACCCAGTTCTAGAAGAAGGTCACCCGTCCCGAGAAGACGTCGTACATGGCGCCTTCGATGAGGATCTCTCCCTTGTCGGCCATATCCTTGAGTATCGGGCTGCGCGACCGGATCTTGGCGACCGTCAGCGCGACATTCTTTTCCGCCACCGCCTGAACGAAGGCGGCGTTCGCGGAGCTGCGGTCGTCTTGGAATCCCTTGACCGCGGCAACCGCCGGTTTGAGATTGGCCAAGGTGTGGGTCAGGTTGCCAAGGACGACGTCGTCGCAAGCGCCCTTGATGGCGCCGCATTCGCCGTGGCCGACCACCAGGATCACTTTGGCACCGGCAAGCGCGCAGGCGAACTCCAGGCTCCCCAGAATGTCATCGTTGACGAAGTTGCCGGCAATCCGCGTGCTGAACACGTCGCCAATGCCCTGATCGAAGGTGAGCTGCGTAGATTCCCGGGAATCGATGCAAGCCAGGATCGCGGCAAAGGGAAACTGACCGGCGCCGGTCTCCTTGACCTGCTTGATGAGGTCACGGTTGCGCATGCGCCGTTCGACGAAGCGCAGGTTGCCGTCCTTGAGCTTCTGCAAAGCCTCCTGGGGCGTGATCGCCGCTTGGCTCTCTCGGTTTTGGGTGAAGGTCTCGAAGGTCTGCGCCGACGCCGGGCCGCTCAGGGCGCCCATCGCGCCGGCCGCCGTCAGCCCTCCGCCAGCGCCTTTAAGAAAGCCTCTGCGGGTTTTGCGAATGTTGGCCATCATTGCCCTTTCAAAGCTTGTCTGGCGATGGTGGCAGCGCAAGCAGGACTCGGGCCACCGCGTCTTGCGCCTCCTGAACGCTGCCTAAGGTCACGGCGCCCTCGACTTCGGGAGACTCGGGCAAGCGAAACACGGGGCGGCCGAACTGAAGGCCGTAAGCCATTTCCGATAGTGTGCCGTAGCCGCCGCCGACCGCCACCAGACAAAGTGACGCGCGGGCGATGATGGCATTGCGCGCCACCCCGATGCCGGTGGCGATCGGGACGCCCACGTAGGCGTTGGCCGCCTGCCAGTCGCCGTCCGGTAGCAGGCCGATCGCCAGGCCTTCGGCAAGTGCGACGCCCCGGCAGGCCGCCTCCATCACGCCGCCCTTGCCGCCGCAGATCACCGTTGCGCCCAGTTCCGCCAATGCGCGACCGAGATCTTCGGCCACTTGGCAGATTTCCGCCGGGGCCTGGCGCGCGCCGATCACGCCGACCGGAACCCGGCAGGGCTGGCCGCTGTCGCGCTGCAGCCATATGGCGGCCTCGGCGATGCCGACCGCGTCGCCGCTCGGCTCCGCGCGCTCGCTTGACCACGTGCGCGCCAGCGGTTCGAAGCTGCGCCCCTCGCGGTCCCAAAGCGCGCCACGCGCCCGGTCGAGCAGAAGCTCGGTCATGACTTAGTTCCCCTTTCCATCGCGGCCGCTGTCATCTAAGAGCACTCGGCAACGATGATCCAGCCCTCGCGCGGTGTTTGTGTCGCTGGACGATTTATGTATTATCCGCCGCGTCTTCTGCGGGACCGTCCGCCGGGCGGTGCGTGCGCAATTGTATGAAACGAGGAGTGAATGGCCAAAGAAGACCTGATCGAATTCCAAGGCACGGTGGTCGAGCTGCTGCCCAACGCCATGTTCCGGGTCAAGCTCGACAACGATCACGAGGTCTTGGCGCACACTTCCGGAAAGATGCGCAAGAACCGCATTCGCGTCCTCGCAGGCGACCGCGTGAACGTCGAGATGACGCCCTATGATCTGACCAAAGGTCGCATCACGTTCCGCTTCAAGTAGCCGGGCGGCCAGGCGCGCGCCCCCCGTGCCTCTTGTCCTGGCATCCCAATCGCCTCGACGTCTAGCGCTGCTGCGCCAGATCGGCATCGAGCCCGATCATGTGATCCCGGCCGAGGTCGACGAGACGCCGCAGCCCCGAGAGTTGCCCCGCGACCACGCCCTGCGCCTGGCCCAGGCCAAGGCCGTCTCGATCGCGCCGCGCGCTGCGGGCGCTTACCTGCTGGCGGCCGACACCGTGGTCGCGCTCGGCCGGCGCATACTGCCCAAGGCCGAGGACCCGGCGACGGCGCGGCGCTGTCTTGGCTTCCTGTCAGGCCGGCGCCACAGGGTGCTGGGCGGCGTCGTGGTGCGGTCGCCCGACGGCCGCCAGGCCACCCGGCTGGTCACCACGCGGGTCGAGGTCAAGCGGCTCTCCGACGACGAGATCGAGGCTTATCTGGCGAGCGGGGAATGGCAGGGCAAGGCTGGCGGATACGCCATTCAGGGTCGGGCGGCCGCCTGGATCCCCTGGATCAACGGCTCCTATTCCAATGTGGTCGGGCTGCCACTGGCGGAGACTGCGGGCCTGCTCACCGGCCTCGGCTTTCGCTGGTGAGCCGGCGCCTCCTGATCTCGGCCCTGCCTGGCGAGACGCGCAGCGCCTGGCTGGAGGACGGCGTGCTGGTCGATCTCCTGGTCAGCCGGGCGGACCGCCCCTCGCTGCTCGGCAATCTCTATCTGGGTCGCGTTGCTAAGGTCGACCGGGGCCTCGACGGCGCCTTCGTGGAGGTCGGTCTGGCGCGCCAGGGCTTTCTGCCCCTGACCGAAGGCCCGGGCAAGCGCCTGCTCGAAGGCGACAGCGTGGCGGTTCGGGTCTTGCGCGAACCCAGCGGCGACAAAGGGGTGCGCTTGACGGCGCGGCTCAGGTCGCCGCCGGCCGACCTGGCCGAAAGGGTCGCCAAGCTCAAGCCGCCGGCCCTCTTGAGTCAGGGCGACGACCCCCTGGAGCGCCTGCTCGCCCAGGGCGCTAAGCCAGAGGAGATCGTGATCGACGACCCGGCGACCTTCGCCGCCTTCAAGGCGCGGCTGGGCCCGGGCGAACATGGTCTGCGCCTGGACAACGATCCGCTGCCGCTGTTCGAGCGCGAGGAGATCGAGCACCAGATCGATGCCTTGCTGGCGACACGCGTGGAGCTGCCGGAAGGCGGTTTTCTCTTGATCGAGCCGGTCACGACCCTGACGGCGGTGGACGTCAACAGCGGCGCGCGGCGGCGGCGGGAGACGGCCGAGGAAATGGCTCTGGCCAGCAACCTGGCGGCGGCTTCGGCGCTGCCCCGGCAGTTGCGCCTGCGGGCGCTCTCCGGCCTGATCGTGATCGACTTCCTGGCGCTCGGCGAGCGCGCGCACCGCGCCAAGGTGGTCGCCCGTCTGCGCGCCGGCCTGAAGGGCGACCCGGAACCCGGCCGGGTTCAACCCATGGCGCCCTCGGGCCTGGTCGAGCTGACCCGCCGGCGCGCCCGCCCGGCCCTGCACGAGCTCTATTGCCAGGCGCGCGGCCCGATCAAGAGCCCGGTCACCCTGGCCTACGAGGCCCTGCGCTTGGCCCGCCGGGAAGGGCAGGGCGCCGCGCGCCTGACGCTCCTGGCGACGCCCGATGTGGTGCGGGCCCTGGAGGGTCCGCTCGCCGAGGCCCGTCGCCAGGTGGAAAGCCGGCTTGGCGGCCCCTTGACCCTAACCGCGGAGCCCGGTGCGCCGGGCAGCCCGCCCGAGGTGCGCCCGCAGAGATGATGCTCTCGCGGGTCGACCCGTGCTATAGAACGCCCATGACCAAGATGCGAAACTCCAAACCGGCCAAGCGCACCTGCCCGATATGCGGCAAGCCGGTGGTGACGGCCCACCGGCCGTTCTGCTCGCCGCGCTGTGCCGATGTGGATCTCGGCCACTGGCTGATGGGCAGCTACGCGGTGCCCTCCGAGGAGCGGCCCGACCCGGACACACCCGATGGCCGGGACCCGGATTGAGCCATGAAGGCGGTCGTCCTTGCGCTCGCCTTGGCCGGCGTGCTTTTGACCCGGCCCCTGGCCGCCTTCGAGCCCAAGGTGCTCGACTCCGTGGTCAGCGTGCTGCCGCTTTGGCCGGGCTATGGCCGGGGCGCCCAGCCGGGCCAGCCGCCGGGCCTGGAGCCCGAGGGCACGGCGGTCGCGATTCGCTCGGGCGGTTATCTGATCACCGCGCTCCACGTGATCGACCAGTCCGAGGACATCCTGGTGCGCCTGCGGGACGGGCGCTTGCTGCCGGCCACGGAGGTGGGCCGCGATCCCTTGACCGATCTGGCCCTGCTTCAGGTCGAGGATGATCTGCCGAGCCTGGCCTATGGGCCGGAGCCGACGTTGGGCGATGAGGTCTGCGCCGTCGGCAACCAATTCGGCCTCGGCCTTTCGGTGACCTGCGGGGTGGTTTCCGCGACCAGGCGCAGCGGCATCGGCTTCAATGGAATAGAGGACTTCGTGCAGACCGACGCGGTGGTCAATCCCGGCGCCTCGGGCGGTGCCCTGGTCGACCGGGAAGGCCGGCTGGTCGGCGTGCTCTCGGCGATCTTCACCAAGGAAAGCGATGCCAACATCGGCGTCAACTTCGCCGCTTCCAGCGCGCTGGTGCAGCGGGTGGCCGACGCTCTGATCGCCGATGGCCGGGTGGCGCGCAGCCATCCGGGCTTCACCATGTCGGAGCTCAGCGAGGCCGAGCGGCGCGAGGTGATCGGCGTACGGGTGCGCAAGGTGCTGCCCGACAGCGCGGCCGCGGCGGCGGGCCTGCGCGAGGGCGACATTCTGCTCGAGATTGGCGGCCGCAAGATCGCCAGCGTGGCGGCCGGGCGCGCCGCCCTCGACCTGCTGCCGCGCGGCAAGAGCGTGTCCCTGGTGATCCGGGCGGACGGCAAGACCCAAGGCTTGGATTACGACGTGCCATGAGATGGGCCCTTTGTGTTGGCCTGGCGCTGGCGGCGCTCGATCCGGCGGCGGCATGGGCTGAGAGCTGCCGGGCGCCCGAGGCGGTCTGCGCCGCGCGCGCCGCGGTCTTCCCGGTGGAGAGCCACGACCCCTTGGCCAGCGCGACCCGTATCGGGCCGGACCTCCTGGTCACCAACCGCCACGTGGTCGCCGACCGGGACGGCGCCACCCTTCTGCTGCCCGACGGCGGGCGCCTGGAGGCCGAGGTGGTGGCGAGCGCCTATCCGGGCGATCTGGCGCTGCTCCGGGCCGCCGGCCTGCCGTCAGGACCACAGCTGAGCCCGGCACCGGCGGCGCGGCTCGCCGATCCGGCGCTCAGGCTCTACGTGCTCGGCGTCGACACCCGGCGTCGCACGGTCCGGGCCCACGCGCCCGGCCAGGTTATTCTGGCGCCGGCCCAGGGGCATGCCTTGGCGCGCCTGCACCACTCGGCCAGCGCCCGGCCGGGCACCAGCGGTGGCGCCCTGGTCGATCAGACCGGCGCCCTTTACGGCATCGTCACCTCGGGCGGGGAGGGGCGCAACGAGGCGGTCCCGGCGGCCGCCCTCGCGATCCTACTGGCCGGGCAGAGCGGGCCGAAGGCGGCCCAGCGCATGGCCGAGCTGGGCCGGGCCTACCGGGCCTGCGAGCGCGCGCTCGATCGCTCGGACCTTGCGGTCTTGGCCAAGACCTGCCGCGCGACCGGCAACCGGCAATTCCTGGAGCTAGCTGGCCAAGCGCTCGGGCGCGCCGGCGAGCTGGCGGACTCGGCGGCGCTCCTGGAGCGTGCGGTCGCGCTCGACCCCCATGCCCTGAACAGCCGCCTGAGCCTGGCGATCACCTATGTGCTGATGACCCGGCCCGACGACGCGGCGCCCCACCTGGCTTGGCTGATCGAGGTCTTGCCGGCCGATCTGCAGATTCTCAATCTGGCCCTTCAGACCGGCGTGCGCGCCGAGCAGCAGGATCTCGCGGTGGCCGCCCTGGCCGGCATAGAGCGCTATCACCCCCAGTCCGCGGACCCCGCCAGGCGCTTTTTCGAGACCGCTTTCGGCGCCCCGGAGTAAGGCCGAATCAGGAGCGCGATTGGCACTATTTGGGGCCTGGACAGCTGGGCGCCCATCCCCTATAAGCGCGCGGTCGATTGGTGAGCCTTTCCGCCCAGGTAGCTCAGTTGGTAGAGCACGTGACTGAAAATCACGGTGTCGGTGGTTCGATTCCGCCCCTGGGCACCATTTCAAACTCGACTTCAATAATATCAATAACTTAGCTATAAGAATTGTCCCACTTTTGCGTACTCAGCGGAAAGTGGGAAACTTGATTCTCCGCGCAGAGTATCGGCAATCACCTGTATTTGCAGGGATTTCATTTTGCGGATTGCCAGATTTGGTGCCCCGACCCGGATTCAAATTTTTGCAGCTTTCTATTTCTGTCTCAAGAAACTAGGCGTCTGCATCGGGTAGCATCTGTGACCTGAAAATAGATTATGTAGGCATTACATCATGAAATCTGCTTCGTTTTGCGGGTTTTTACTTGCCTCAGCCAATAAACCTGAAAATCGATTATACGATCTGCAAAACGATTACCACAGGAAAGTTTCCGGAAAAGAACGATTCTGTGCATCACTCGGCTGTCCAGAATGCGACTTTAGAGCGTGTATTGTTATCATTAATTTCTCTATAGTGGTATTCTTTCGGCCTTACAAAGCGCTTTCTATTTGATCTGTTTATGATTGGTCCGGTTAACAAGCGGACGTTCCACGGGCCTGACACTGAGGCTCACTTTTGACCCGACACGGACATTCCAACGCTCAGTCAAATGCGCTAGGCGAAAACACGGCCACTATCTTTTCGTGTTGATCCTCGGAGGTTCTAGCATGTCTTCAAAAAACCAAGCCGTCAGTTCACTACGGCTTGAAACGCCTGCCTTTCGATAAACCGCTGAAGCCTGCTGTCGAACAGTTTTCTCACGGGTTTCACGCAACCCGGCAATTTCCCGAAACGTCAGCCCCTTGAGCATGCAGACCACAATGTCTTGTTCGCTCGCCGAGAGTTTCCAAACATCAAATTGCTTCTGCATGACGGCACGGTATTGGTTTGCGATTTCCCGGGAGTGGGTATCGACTTTGACCAGTTTGCCACGCGCGTTCTCCAGATTTACGCGCAGCTCATCAATCTCCTTCGAACTCATTTTTCGCTCGTAAAGATAGTACAGCACGAATCCCGTGCTGACCGCGAGCCAGAGCATGTCGTCCCACATAGCGGAAAGTGGTTCGCCGGCCACGAACTCAAAAACAATTTCGATGGCACTTGTGGCGAAAACCGTAACTACGAAAATAGTTAACACCCACTGCCTGATCGACAGTTGTCCAAGTTCTCCAACTATGTTGCTTCGTTCCAAACCTGACCTCCGTACCAACGACAATCCCGCCAATTAGACATATGTCCTATGGGATTGGCGCGCAATCAGGCGCTTGTCCGATAGCTTCCGCATTGAATTTTCGATATCGAACTGCTTCAGGCGCCACATGAAAGCTCTCTCATTGCATTGTGCCGCATAACCTCGAGTGTCGAGTGAAATGATTAAGAGAAAGCCAGCGACATCACTAACCATCGGTTTCTTTCTCATTATGGCAATCAGTGGCTTGCTGATCTTCTTCGAGTTTGGAACAGGTGGGATCAGGGCCACACACGAATGGACTAGCATTGCTTTTGTCGCAGCAGCGCTATTACATATCCTCGTCCATAAAAGGTCTTTCACCCGATACTTCAAGGAACGCACAGTCGCCTTTGTTTTGTTGGCCTGTGCATCGGGCGGACTCCTTTACGTGCAATCCCGGAACGACCTTTATGCCGCCGAGGAAACCTATCAACAGGTCATTCATAGCGACCTTTCGGTTCTGGTGCCCCTGTTGGGTGAAGACATCAGTTCACTTCAACAAAAGCTCCGCGACTTGGGCGTGACCGTGACTGATCCAAAACAATCGATCTTTGAGCTTGCAGAAGTTCATGACAAAGATGTGCACGACATCATTGAGCCACTGCTCATGAGTACGCCAAATTCCCTTGAGGTGAGAGGCGACTGAGATGAAGAAACCTCTGATTGTAATCGTAACTTCGGCGCTTATCGCTCTAACGACGTTTATTGGCGTCAAAGCATATGATCATTACGCCTTTGGGCCGGCGAACCTTGCGAACGGTAAAGAGCAATACACAATGCACTGCATTGGCTGTCATGGCGTTAAAGGCCATGGGGACGGAAATATAGCGGCTGAGCTTGAGGTGCCTGCCGACAACATATCCGAAGAACTCGCAAACCCATTTGGGTTCAAGCAAGAACTCATCGAATCCATTTACATGGGAGACAACGGGCAACAAGGAAAAATGCCTGCATTTCAAGGTGTTCTATCAAAAAGTGATATCAATGACGCACTTGAATACATCAGAAGTGTAAATGAATAAATCCGCTTATGGCTATGAACAGCCTACTTTGCCAGACGCCCTTTGAGTCTGCTTTGCTTTTCACAGCCGACATCCGCAGCCATCAAAGCGAATGGTTTCCTTGAGGCGACTCCCGCCTTTCATGTCCAACGACCCGCACCTAGTTGTGCTCGGACTCGGGCGGTGGCCCTCCCGACAACACCGATTCTCGGTGGGACAGCCCGCCTGAAAACATCTTAACGCTACTGAAAGCTCAGAGTGTCCCACCGGGACTTAAGTATTTGATTTTGCTAATTTGTGGGATGCCGTCCCTGGGCACCATTCTCCATGTGGGATCTCTGACGCAAGCGACGCCGTTGCGGTAGAGAGCGTTTGCCACCTGGAATCGGCACCCAAACAACCTAGTGCGCATCTCCTCCCGGCCAAATGAAACTGGCCGTGTCCCCTGCTCTGTGTGATAGGTGAGGACCGGCGCCGCACGATCCGGCCAAGCCATCGTGCCTCGGACCGCCAAGCCATCCTTCGTTAACCAATAAATGCGAGCTTTTCCCGGGCAATTCATCTGCACCGGAGACACGGCGATGAGCGACGATAAGGGCCTGATTTGCGCCTACCTGATGGACGGTGCCGGCGGCGGCAGCCGGCTTGATTGGCAAGGGGTCGAGGCCTGGAACGAAGACCAGGGCGTGCTGTGGGTCCATCTGGACCGGACCGAGATCGAATCCCGGCGCTGGCTGCGCGAGGACAGCGGCCTGCAGCCCGAGATCATCGACTCCCTGCTCGCCAAGGGTTCCCGGCCCCGGGCCATGGCGGTCGGCGACAGCCTTTTGCTTTACCTGCGCGGGGTCAACCTCAACGTCGGCGAGGATCCGCTGCACATGGTTTCGGTTCGCATGTTCGCCTCGGCCTCGCGCATCATCACCGTGCGCCGCCAGCACCTCATGGCGGTCAAGGACGTCCAGGACGCAATAGAGCGGGGCGAGGGGCCGAGCGACCCGGCCCAGTTCCTGGTCCACATGGCGGCCGCCCTGACCGACCGCATGCACCCCATGCTGAGCGAGCTGCAGGACGAGCTCGAGCAGCTCGAGGACGAAATGGAGGACCTCAACTACGGCGCCTCCAAGCCGCGCCTGGCCCACATCCAGCGCCAGTCGATCGAGCTGCGCCGCTATCTGGCGCCCCAGCGCGACGCGCTGCGCTTCCTCTGCGAGACCGACATCGAATGGCTGCGCCGGGCCAACCACCTGCGGCTCTACGGCATCGTCGACCAAATCACCCGCTACGTGGAGAATCTGGACGCCGGCAAGGAACAGGCACTGGTGCTGCACGAGCAGATCTCCGACACCCTCTCTGAGAAGATGAACCGCAATATGTACCTCTTGTCGGTGCTGGCCGGCATCTTCCTGCCGCTCGACTTCGTGACCGGCCTCCTGGGCGTCAACATCGGCGGCATCCCGGGCACGGACAGCCACTGGGGCTTTCCCTTGCTCTTGATCTTGCTGTTCAGCTTCGGCGCGGTGCTGATCATGATGTTCCACCGCTTCGAATGGCTGCGACCTATTCAGCGTGCTTCGGGAAGGTGAAAACCACCAGTTGGATCACAGAGTTCGCAGAGGGGCCACAGAGAGCACCGAGAGTCTGTTTATATTCTTCAATGGGATTCCGGGCGTCGGAGCGCGATGTTAGCCTCAAGCTCCAACCACCTCGGTGTACTCTGTGGCCGCTCTGCGACCTCTGTGATGGCACTGGTTGGTTGTTGTTGTTCAGACCTCAGAACTTGCGGATTTCGCCGGGCTCCATGACCACGATGGTGCCATCGTAATCGCCCAGCGCTGCCTTGAACTGCGCGGGCGTTCCTTTGAGCGGCGGAAAGGTGCCGTAGTGCATGGGCATCACGGTCTTGGTCTTGAGCAGCTCGGTGACCGCGTAGGCGACGTGCTGCGGATCCATGGTGAAGTGGCCGCCGATGGGCAGGAAGGCGACGTCCGGATCGTAGTAAGACCCGATGAAGGCCATGTCGGCGAACACGCCGGTGTCGCCGGCATGATAGAGCTTCTTGCCGTCCTCCAGCTCGATGATGTAGCCGGCCGGCTCGCCGCCGGGGTAGACCGTGGGCTTGCCGGTGAGCGGATTGGGCCGCACCACCTCCGAGCTGTGCTCGGCGCGCACCATGGTGACCGTGATGTCCTCGCCGATCGGCTTGATCGGGCCGCTCTTGTTGAAGCGGATCAGCTGCTCGGCGGGCACGATGCCCAGGGTCTTGAAGGTCTGGCCCATGTCGGCGTTCATGGCAACCTTGGCGCCGGTCAGCTCGGCCAGCTTGGGCGTGTCGCCCACATGGTCGCCGTGGCCGTGGGTCACCAGGATCAGATCGACCGGGCCCAGCCTTGAGAGGTCCTTGAGCTCTTCCGGCGTCTTGGGATTGCGGGTGATGAAGGGGTCGATCAGGATCACCTTGCCGCCGGGCGTGGTGATCTTAAAGGCGGCCTGGCCGAACCACTGAACCTCGGCCGCCTGGGCAGGGCCCGCCATTAGGAGAACAAGGCCAAGCAGGCCGGCCGTCAATGCCCTCGTCGCGCGCATCATCATGAGCCGTCACCTCCCGGTTGCATATGGTGAGACCGTCAGCATAGCGCGCGGGCGACCTAGGGCAACAGGCCCGGCCGTCAGGGTTGTCAGATAATTTTCCTAAACACGTGGACCTTTCGTCCTGGCTGGCCACTGAGACCATCAATCGCGGAACATACCTATTGTCACTACCGGCCGATTTCGTCATCACTCCCGTTCCGAATTTCGCTGGGGGGCGATCCGGTGCCGCCTTCCTGCCGTAATCGCTTATGCAATGCCTAATTCGAGGGGGACCGAATTCATGGAAGACATGCAAGACCAAATGCAAGAGGCGATGAGCGAAGCCATGTTCTTCGCCAGCACCTACGGCCTGCGCATCGTCGGCGCGATCGTGGTGCTGATCGTCGGCTGGATCATCGCCGGCTGGGCCGGGCGGGCGACCGCCAAGTACTTGGGCCGGATCAAGCAGGTAGACCCGACCCTGCGCGGATTCCTGTCCAGCCTGGTGCGCTATATCATCCTGATCTTCACCGTGGTCGCGGTGCTCAACCAGTTCGGCGTGCAGACCACCAGCATCATCGCCGTGCTGGGTGCCGCCTCCTTGGCGGTCGGCCTGGCGCTGCAGGGCACGCTGTCGAACGTCGCGGCCGGCACCATGCTGCTGTTGTTCCGGCCCTTCAAGATAGACGATTACATCGAGGCGGCGGGCGAGGCCGGCACGGTCAAGCAGATTTCGCTGTTCGTCACCGAGCTGGCGACGCCGGACAACGTGCAGATCCTGCTGCCCAACTCGCAAGTCTGGGGCTCGGCGATCACCAACTATTCCTATCACCCGACCCGTCGCTGCGACATTCTGCTCGGCATCGCCTACGAGGCCGACGTGGAGCGCGCCGGCCAGGTGATCGAGGAGATGGCCGCTGCCGAGCCTCGGGTGCTTAAGGACCCGGCGCCCCAGATCGTGGTCATGGAGCTGGCCGACAGCTCGGTCAACTACGCGATCCGCCTATGGTGCAACTCCGCCGACTACTGGAACCTCAAGTTCGACATGACCAAGGCTCTGAAGCAGCGCATGGACGCCGAGGGCATCTCGATTCCCTATCCCCAGCGCATGGTCCACATGGTTCAGGCGCCGGCCGAATAGGTCGCTGACAGGGCGGGTCAAAGGCTCTATACCCACATCCTTCCAGCGAGGATGGGGATCTTGGCCGACGACTTGACCAACCGCCGCAAGCGGCTCAGCTACCGCTGCTGGCACCGGGGCACGAAGGAGCTCGATCTTTTGATCGGCTCCTTCGCCGACCGCTATCTGGGCGAGCTCGACGGCCGCCAGCTCGACGACCTGGAGGCCCTGCTGCGGGTGCCGGAGCCGATCCTCTACGACTGGCTGTTGGGCAAGAGCCAGCCGCCGGCCGACTACGACAGCGAGGTCACCCGGCTTCTGCTGGCCTTTCAGTTCAAGCCGCCGCTCCAATCATGAGCCTTCTCGAGCGTCTTTCCGCGCCGGGCGAGGTCCTGGTCGCCAACGCACCGCCCGGGCTCGATGCCTGGCTGATCGCCGAGCTGCTTGGCGAGATTGGCCAGGCCAGCCTGCTGCAGGTCGCCCGGGACGACGCCCATATGGCCCAGCTGGCCGAGGCGGTCGCCTTTTTCGCGCCGACCGCCGAGATCGTCCTGCTGCCGGCCTGGGACTGTCTGCCCTACGACCGGGTCGGACCGCATCGTGACATCGTGGCCCAGCGCATCGACGCGCTGAGTCGCCTAATCGAACAGCCGACGCCGCGCGCGCCGCGCCTGGTGCTGACCACCATCAACGGGCTGCTTCAGCGCCTGCCGCCGCGCGATCTGCTGGAGGGCCGGGTGCTTCGGGTGGAGATCGGTCAGGAGCTGGCCCAGGAGGACCTGATCGCCTTCCTGGTGCGCAACAGCTACTTGCGCACGGGCACGGTCAGCGAGCCCGGCGAGTACGCTCAGCGCGGCGGTATCCTGGATCTTTTCCCGCCCGGCGAGGATCAGCCGCTTCGGCTCGACTTCTTCGGTGACGAGTTGGAGAGCCTGCGCCGCTTCGATCCCCTGAGCCAGCGCACCACGGAAGACGCCACGGAAACCGTGCTGCGTCCGGTCAGCGAGGTGATCCTGGACGAGGCGGCGATCGAGCGCTTCAGGACCGGCTATCGTGAGATTTTTGGCGGCACCCGGGGCGATCCGCTTTATGAAGCGGTCAGTGCCGGACGGCTTCATCCGGGCATGGAGCACTGGTTGCCGCTGTTCTTCGAGCGCTTGGAGACCCTGTTCGACTACCTGCCCGACGCGCCGGTCGGGCTCGACCACCAAGTGCCCGAGGCAGCCCAGGCCCGGTTCGAGACGATCGAGGACTTCTACCAGGCCAGAAAGCAGTTGGAGGGCCAGCCCGACGCTGGCGGCTGGCCCTATCGGCCGCTCGCCACCGATGCGCTCTATCTGTCGGGCGAGGAGCTGTCGGGCCGGCTCGAGGCCCGGCCGGTCGCCCGCTTCTGGCCTTTCGCGGCGCCCGAGGCGGCGAGTGGCGTGTTCGACGCCGGCGGCCGGGCGCGCCACGACTTTTCCGCCGCCCGCACCGCCGCCGACGGCGGCCTGTTCGATGCGGTCAAGGCCGCCGTTGAGGCCGACCGGGCAGCCGGCAAGCGGGTCTTGCTGACCGCCCATAGCGAGGGCTCGCGCGACCGCCTCATCCACCTCTGCCAGGAGCACCAGCTGAGCGGGCTCGCCAAGATTGCGGCCTGGCCCGAGGCCGAGGACTTGGCGGTCGCGATCCTGGGCCTGGAGCAAGGCTTCGCCACCGACCGGCTCTCGGTGATCAGCGAGCAGGACGTCCTGGGCGAGCGCCTGGCCCGGCCCTCGGCCCAAAAGAAACGGCCGGACAATTTCCTGACCGAGGTTTCGGCGATCGAGACCGGCGATCTGGTGGTTCACGTGGAGCACGGCATTGGCCGCTACGAGGGCCTGGAGGCGATCGATGTGGGTGGCGCGCCACACGATTGCCTCAAGTTGATCTACCACAGCGGCGACAAGCTGTTCTTGCCGGTCGTGAACATCGAGGTGCTGTCGCGATTCGGCTCGGAAGACGCCGGGGTCGAGCTCGACAAGCTGGGCCAGGCCGGTTGGCAGACCCGCAAGTCCCGGGTCAAGGCGCGCATCCGGGCGATCGCCAAGGAGCTGATCAAGGTCGCCGCCGCCCGCCAGCTCAAGAGCGCCGATGTCATGCAGCCGGCCGAGGGGCTCTACGACGAGTTCTGCGCGCGCTTTCCCTACCCGGAGACCGACGATCAGCTACGCGCGATCGACCAGACCCTGGACGACCTGGCGGTCGGCCGACCGATGGACCGCCTGGTGTGCGGCGACGTCGGCTTCGGCAAGACCGAGGTTGCACTGCGCGCCGCTTTCGTCGCGGTCATGACCGGGCGTCAGGTTGCCGTCGTGGTGCCGACCACGCTTCTGGCCCGCCAGCACTATCGAACTTTTATCGAGCGCTTCAGGGGACTGCCGGTCAAGGTCGGCCAGCTGTCCCGTCTGGTCAACGCGCGCGACACGGCGCTGACCAAGAGCGGCCTCAAGGACGGCACGCTGGATATCGTGATCGGGACCCACGCCCTGCTCGGCAAGTCGATCCAGTTCCGCGATCTGGGACTCTTGATCGTCGACGAGGAGCAGCATTTCGGGGTCAAGCAGAAGGAGCGCCTGAAGCAGTTGCGCGAGGACGTGCATGTGCTGACCCTGACCGCGACGCCGATTCCGCGCACCCTGCAGCTGGCGCTCAGCGGCGTGAAGGAGATGAGCCTGATCGCTACGCCGCCGGTCGACCGCCTGGCGGTGCGCACCTTCGTGCTGCCGTTCGATCCGGTGATCGTGCGCGAGGCAATCCTGCGCGAGCACTATCGGGGCGGCCAGGTGTTTTACGTCTGCCCGCGCATCGAGCACATCCCTGATCTCACCGAGCGTCTAGAAAAGCTGGTACCCGAGATCAAGGTCGGCGTCGCACACGGCCAGCTGCCGCCGGCCGAGCTGGAGCGGGTGATGACCGCCTTCGTCGACCGCCAGTACGACCTGCTGCTGTCCACCAACATCATCGAGTCCGGGCTCGACATTCCGAGCGCCAACACCATGATCGTGCACCGCTCGGACATGTTCGGCCTGGCTCAGCTCTACCAGCTGCGCGGTCGCATCGGCCGCTCCAAGCAGCGCGGCTATGCCTATCTGACGCTACGGCCCGGGCGCCTGCTGACCGCGGCGGCGGAAAAGCGCCTAGAGGTCATGCAGACCCTCGACACCCTGGGCGCCGGCTTCACCCTGGCGAGCCATGATCTGGACATCCGCGGCGCCGGCAACCTTTTGGGCGAGGAGCAGTCGGGTCATATCAAGGAGGTCGGCATCGAGCTCTATCAGCAGATGCTCGAGGACGCGGTAGCCGACGCGAGGGCAGGCGGCGGTCTGGAGGACGGCGAGGCGGCCGACGCCTGGACGCCGCAGATCGGGCTCGGCACGCCGGTCCTGATCCCCGAGAGCTATGTCACGGACCTGAACGTGCGCCTGGGTCTCTATCGGCGGGTCTCGACACTGGTCGATCAAGCCGAGATCGAGGCCTTCGCGGCCGAGCTGATCGACCGCTTCGGGCCCTTGCCCCACGAGGTCGACAACCTGCTCGAGATCATCGCTATCAAGCAGCTCTGCCGGGACGCCGGGGTCGGCAAGATCGACGCCGGGCCCAAGGGCGCGGTGGTCGCCTTTCACGCACAGGATTTCGCCAATCCCATGGGCCTGATCGCCCACGTCCAGCGCAACGACTACCGTCTGAGTCTACGCCCCGACAACACCCTGGTGTGCCGGGAGCTGTGGGAGAATCCCAAGACCCGACTGTCGGGCGTGCGCGCCCTCTTGGGCGAGCTGGCCGAGATCGCCAAGGCCGGCGGCACCGCGCGGCGCGCCGCCGGGTAGGGGATGGGTTACCGCGCTTTAATTTGCCCTTGACTGGTCCGCCGGGAAATAATCCATTGCCCAACCCTCCGCTGAGAGTCTGAAAAGGAGCCTTAGGTCTTGGCCAAGCTCGACGTCTTCAACTTGACGCTCCTGATGTCCCCCACGGGGCAAACCCTGTTCGATATCGAGCCGCTGGAGTTCGACCTTAACACGATCGTGGTCAACGAAGCGGGCGATGGCTTCGACATCATTGGGCAGTCCCTGGCGACCGGACAGTTCTTCCTGGTGCGCGCGGCCTTCACCCTGGTCTCCGAGAACGAAGCGGTGGTTCATGGCTTCGACATGTTCAACGCGGTCGGCGACCCGGCGGCCTCGCTCTCCGGGCTGGACTTCAGCCTGGCGGGCGACATCGATCCCTTCGCCCAGGGCCTGGGCCTGTTCCTGACCGGCGACGACCAGATCACCGGCGCCTTCGGCGTCGACGTGCTCTATGGCGGCCCGGGCAACGACAGCCTGAATGGCGCCGGCGGCAACGATGGCGCGATCTACCTGGGCAGTCACGACGAGTACTCTATCCAACAGGTCGGCGCCCAGCTGCAGATCAGCGACATGGTCGGCGGGCGCGACGGCGTCGACCTCTTGACCGATGTCGAGCTGTTTCAGTTCGCCGACGGAATCTTCAATATCACTTCCCTGCTCGATGTGCCGAACGTCGACAACGGCATATACCGCTTTTTCAACACCAACAGCGGCACCCACTTCTATACGGCGAGCGCCGAGGAGCGGGACGCGGTGATCAACATCGCCGAGGGCTTCGTGTTCGAGGGCCCGGCCTTCAAGGGTGTGGACGAAAGCGCGAACGGCGCCGATGCGGTGTTCCGCTTTTTCAACACGGACACCGGGGTTCACTTCTACACGATCTCGACTGACGAGCGGGACGCGATCCTCGCCAACCTGCCCCAGTTCGTGCTCGAGGGCGAGGCCTACTTCGCCCACGACACCGCCGAGGCCGGCACCATCCCCTTGTTCCGATTCTTCAACACCGAGACCGGCACCCACTTCTACAGCGCCAGCGCCGAGGAGCGGGATGCCATTATCGAGAGCCTGCCCCAGTTCGTCTTCGAGGGTACGGCCTATTTCGTCGAAGGGCTCGGATGAGGGGGCTTGTCTAAAGCGTCTCAGGCCAACGCCGCGCCCCGTGCCGCACGGCGAGAACTTCAATGCGATCCTCTTTGCGATTGAGACGGTAGGCCGCGATGTAGGCGGTGCCGACGATGGGAAGCTCTCGAGTGCCGACGACTCGCCCCGGCCGACCGGCGTGCGGAAAGCGTGCCAACAACTCGACCCTGCTCTCAATTCGTTCGATTAGGGCGACCGCGGCGATCGGGTTGAGGTCCGCAAGGTAAGTCAGAATGTCGTGCAGGTCGGCTTTGGACGAGGATGTCCATGCGATCCGCACCTAACCCTTCTCCGCGCGGTCCTTAATCAAGGCACGCATCTCCGCCATGACCTCGTCATGGGGCACCAACTTGCCTTGGTCGGCTTCCTCAAGCCCGCGCTTGACCCGATCTATCCATTGCTGCTCTTCGTCCAGATATCGGATGACCGCATCTCGCAAAATCCAATTGCGCGAGCGGTCTGTAAGCGCGGCGAGCTCGTCCAGCCGTGCCAACAGCTCATCGTCGACTCTCAAAGTGATTGGCGTGTTCATTCGCCCAATGCCTATGGTGTGTAATCAAAAAGAATCATAATGAATCAAGCATTACAA
>JBCCGG010000020.1:0-97402 GCA_039029395.1 Pseudomonadota bacterium
AAGCCGCATAGAAGGAGGCATCGAAGTTGGTCGCCGAATCGAACGGAGTGTTGGAGCGGCCTTCGGAGACGCCGCTGTCCACATAGTGGTCAAGCGCCGTACGGACCGTGCCGGCCTGGATCGCGGCCGCCACGTCCGGGTTGACCGCCAGATAGTCGGCGTTGTTGAACAGCACCGTGGTGGCGCCGGTCACCGGGTCGACCGCGCCGGTCGGGTTACGGTTCTCCGCGTTACCGAACTGGATGTAGTGGTCGACGCCGCTGGCGAAGACGCCGGCGTTGACCGCCGCGAAGACATCCGGATTGGTGAGGAGATAGAACTCCTCGTTGAAGCCTAGAATGGATGACATGGATTTCTCCTCTCGAAGCTAGAGCCTCGCGCAAAGGCAGATCGATGACCTTGCCCATCGAGACAGTCGAGGTGCTTGGAACTTCTTAAGGATTATCGTTGGACCTGCCTGATCCTGGGACTATGGCAAGCCACAAAACACTGCTATGCCCCCGTGGCACCATCAACTGGTCTCAGATCGGTACCATAATTGGGACTGAAAGACCATAGGCAAGTGCAGCTCTACCAACACAAAGTGTTGCTGTAGTTGATACCCGCTTAAGTCTCCTGTCTGGCGCCCGGACGTCTGTACCGACCCTGTTTGATGCTTCGGCTAGTGGGACAGGATCTGACTCAGGAAGAGCTTTGTGCGCTCGTGGCTTGGATTCTCGAAAAACTGGGCCGGCGGGTTCTTCTCGACGATCTCGCCAGCGTCCATGAAAACCACCAGGTCCGCGACCGAGCGCGCGAAACCCATCTCGTGCGTCACGCAGATCATGGTCATGCCATCGTTCGCCAGATCGACCATCACATCGAGCACCTCGGATATCATCTCGGGATCCAAGGCCGAGGTCGGCTCGTCGAACAGCATCACCATGGGATTCATGCACAGCGCCCGGGCGATGGCGACACGCTGTTGCTGGCCGCCGGACAGCTGGCTGGGGTACTTGTCCGCCTGTTCGGGGATCTTCACCCGCTCTAGGTATTTCATGGCGGTCTCGCGCGCCTCGGCCTTCGAGGACTTGCGCACGAGCCGGGGCGCCAGCATGAGATTCTTGAGGATCGTCAGATGGGGAAAGAGGTTGAAGCTCTGGAACACCATCCCGACTTCGCTTCTGACCGCGTCGATATCCTTCACCGCGCCGGTCAGCTCGTGGCCATTAACGATGATCTTGCCCGCGTCGTGCTCTTCCAGACGGTTGATGCAGCGGATCAGGGTCGATTTGCCGGAGCCGGAAGGGCCGCAGACCACGATGCGCTCGCCTTTCCTGACCGTCAGGGTGATGTTCTTCAATGCTTGAAAGGGGCCGAAGAACTTGTCGACGTTCTCCAGCTCGATGATCACCTCCCGGCCGTCGTCGCCCATGTCACACCTCGCTCCTTATGTGCCGACTCAAGCGCCGCTCGATCAAGCCGAAGGTTCTTTGAATGATCCAGGTCAGGATCAGATAGATCACCATCAAGGAGAGGAAGACCTCGTAGGGCGCGTAGGTCTCGGCGACGATGGTCCTGGCGATCCCCATCATGTCGAGCAGCGTGATGGTGCTGGCCAGGGCGGTGCTCTTCATCAGGCTGATGACGTCGTTGCTGTAGGCCGGCAGCGCCAGGCGAATGGCGATCGGCGCCGTGATGTAGACGAAGCGCTGACGTATCGACAGGCCAAGCGCCGCGCCCGCCTCCTTCAAGCCCCGGTCCACGCCGAGCACGCCGCCGCGCAGGATCTCCGAGACGTAAGCGCCGGTGTTGAGGGTGAGCGCGACGATCGCGCAGCCGAAGGGCTCGCGCAGGATCGGCCAGAAGACGCTTTCGCGGACAAACTCCAGCTGGGGCAGACCGTAGTAGATGATAAAGATCTGAACCAGGATCGGCGTGCCGCGGAAGACATAGATGTAGACCATCGTCGGCACGGCGAGATACCAGCGGCCACTGATCCGCATCAAAAGCAGGACGACGGCGAGCACTAGGCCCAAGGCGCCCGACAGGAACAGCAGCTGAAAGGTCAGACCGATGCCGCCCAGCATCTCGGGAATGCTCTCGACGATCAGGGCGATATCGAAGCTCACCGCCCGACCTCCAGGTGCCGATTGGCGTACTTCTCCAGCACCATGACCGCGAGCGTGATGACGGTCGAGAAGCCCAGATAGATCAGGCCCACCAGGATGTACATGGTGAAGGGCTTGCCCGTGGTGCCGATCGCCTGTTCGGCGACGAAGAGGGTCTCTTGGGTGCCGATGATGGAAATCAGCGCGGTGTCCTTGATCAGGGAAAGCATGTGGTTGCCGAAGGGCGGCAGAGCGAGCCGCCACATGGCGGGTATGCGCACATAGACGAAGGTCTGAAAGTTCGAGAGTCCGAGCGCCCGGGCCGCCTCGACCTGCCCGGGTTCGACACCCAAGAAGGCGCCGCGAAAGGTCTCCGTCGCGTAGGAGCCGACGATCAGCGCAATTGCCAGGGACCCGGCCCAGAAGGGCGGCAGGTCCATGAACTTGATCTCTGGATCGAAGGCCTGGGCAATTTGGGTCAGAGTGACGGCCGAGCCGAAATAGATCAGCAGAAGGACCAGGATCTCCGGCGTGCCGCGAAAGACCACCGTGTAGGCACCGGCGATCGACTTGGCGACCCGATTGTTGGAAAGCTTCGCGGCGGCGCCGATCAGCCCGAAGAGGACCGTCATAATCAAGGCGACGACAAAGATCTGGAGGATGACGACAGAGCCCCAGAAAAAATCGTCCCACCAGCCGCTTATGGCTTCCAAAACGGCTCACCCCGTCTCGAAATGTGTACCGAAGTAAGCAAGCAACAGCGGCGGGGGCAGGTTTTGCGCCCCCGCCTCTCCCCTAACACGCGTAGCGTTTGCCCTATTCGACCGAGACCCACTGCTCGTTATGGATCGCGAAGGGGAAGTATTTCAGGGCATAGCGCTCCAGGGAGCCGTTCTGGATCAGAGTTTTCAGGGCGTCGTTCAAACGCACTTTCAACTCGTCGTTGCCCTTGCGCAGGCCGATGCCGACGCCGACCCCGAAGTACTCCTCCTCGTCGATCGCCGGGCTGACGAACTCGTATCCCGCGCCGTCGTCCTTGCTGAGGAACTTGAGGTAGGCCTTCATGGGATTGGTCATGATGATGTCGGTGCGGCCATTGACCAGATCCAAGTAGAGGGATTCGCTCGAGTCATAGTAAATCACCTCGGCGTCCGGCAGCTTGGCCTCAAACCAGTTGGCATAGGTCGAGGCTCGCTCGAGGCCGACCTTGACGCCGGCGAAGTTGGCCGCAATGGGGTTGCCCCCATCGTCGAAGAGATCGAGCTTGGCATCCTTCTTGCCAACCAGTCGGCCAATCGAGACCCGGTAGGGCTTGGAAAAGTCCATCTTCTCGAGACGCTTTTCCGTGATCGACATGGAGGCGATGATCAGATCGAACTTGTTCGCCAACAGCGCGGGAATCATGCCGTCCCACTTCTGGCAGACGAACTCAAGATCGGCGCCGATGATCTCGGCGACCCCCTTGGCGACGTCGACGTCGTAGCCGTCGAGATCGCAGTCGGCATTACGGAAGTTGAACGGTGCGTAGGTGCATTCCATGCCCACGCGAAGGGTCTCGGCAGAGGCGCCTTGCGGCGCCCCCAAGGTGAGCACGGCGAAGGCCGCCGCCAGCAGCGTGAATGCTCTTTTCATAATGTGCCTCCTCAGGTTTGTTTGGTTCTTGTCAGCGAAGCGTCCCTCAAATCTCATGACCCTGCTCTAGGATCGCCCCTGGATCCTCGGCCCGTAAATCCTCCCAAAGGAGGACAAAGGGGGCGCCTCAGCCCAGAATGGCTTCGATCTCCTCCAGGGTTCGCTCGACCTCCTCGGCCGTATTGTAGTGTACCAGCCCGATGCGAACGACGCCCTCCTCCGCGATGCCCAGCTGGGTCGCCGGCTCGAGCGCGTAGTTGTGGCCGCTCCAGACATAGATCTCGCGTTCCCCAAGCGCGCTGGCGATCGCCTGGGGCTGGTGGCCCTCGGCGGTGAAGGAGACGGTCGGCACGCGCCGTGCCATGGCATTGGGGTTGGTGATGCCGTGCACCTTGACACCGGGCAGGGCCGAAAGGCCTTCGATCAGGCGCCGGGTGATCGGCGTCTCGTAGTCGAACATGCAGTCCATGGCGGCCCGGATTTCCTGACGCCGGCCGCTGAAGGCCTGGTGGCGGTCGCAATAGCTCGGGCCGCCCAGCTCCCGGCCGATCCAGGCAAAGTAGTCGACCGCCGCCATGGCACCGGCCATGCCTTCGTGGTTGAGGGTGCCGGTCTCGAAACGGTGGGGCAGCGCGTCGCTTGCGGTGCGCACCTTGTAGGGATCGAGCTCCGTCAAAAGCTCTTCTCGTCCCCACAGCACGCCAAGGTGCGGGCCAAAGAACTTGTAGGGCGAGCAGACCAGGAAATCGCAGTCCAGCGCCTGCACGTCGATCGCGCCGTGGGGCGCGAACTGGACGGAATCCACGTAGACCAGGGCGCCGACGCTATGGGCCTTCTCGCTCACCGTCTTAACGTCGTTGATGGTGCCGGTCAGGTTGCTCGCGTGATTTACGCAAACCAGCTTGGTGCGCTCGCTCAAAAGCCCGTCGAGCAGGCTCAGGTCGAACTCGTAGGTCTCGGTGTCGAAGGGCAGGAACTTGACCGTGAGATCCAAGTCCCGGGCGACCAGCAGCCAGGGCGCGACGTTGGCGTCGTGTTCCATGCGGGTCACGACGATCTCGTCGCCGGCCTGAAGCGTGCGCGCCAGGGAGCGGGACATCTGCATGGTCAGCGTGGTCATGTTTTGGCCGAACACGATCTCGCGGGCCGAACGGGCATTGAAGAAATCGGCCATGGCGACATGCGCGTCGTCGAAAAGCTTGGTGGCGGCGCGAGAGCTGCGGAAGGCACCGCCCAGATTGGCGTTGGCGCCGATCAGGCAGTCGGTCACCGCATCGACCACCGGCTGTGGCACCTGCGTGCCGCCGGGGTTGTCGAGGAAAATCGGCGCCGGGGCGCCGTCTGCGCCGGCGAGCGCCGGATAGAGCGCGCGCACCCGGGCCACGTCGAACTCTTGCATTGCCACAACCCTTCTCAAGGAGACCACTTGGCGGACATGTTAGCCGGATCGAGGGCGCTTAGGATATCCTCCCAAAGAAGGATCGGCTCACTCCGCACCGACTCGCGCAAAGCCCGGTTCGCTGCGCACGAAACCTAGGAAGCTCGAGAGCAGCTCGGCCTGGGTCGAAATGCCGAGCTTCTCGTAGGCGTGCTTGCGGTGGGTCTTCACCGTGGTCATGGAGATCTCCAACAAATCGCCGATCGACTGAGAGGAGTGGCCGCGCAGGACCAGCTGGATGACCTGGCGCTCGCGATTGGTCAGCACCGCGGCGCCGAACTGGTCGAGCACGTCGTCGGCCCAAACATCCCGGCCGCCCGACCGGCAGCCGTAGGCGGCGCCGTGGCGCCGCCAATGATCCCTGAAGCAGGCGGCAAGCACGGGATAGACCTCCCGCAAGCGGGCCATTTTGGCCTCGTCGAAGCCGCCGTCGCTGATCGGCCGGTAAAGCGAGATTTCGCAGGTCGCGCCCTGGTCGACGCTGATCGTGATATCGACCTCTTCCTGGCCGCGCGGCCATTCAGGGGTGATGTAGCCGATCTCCTCCTGGTCGCTCAGAATGATCTCGACCTGACGGTGGTACTCGCTCTCGAAGAAGGCATCCGGGGCCAAATCGCGAATGCGGTAGACGCCGGGCGCCACGCCTTTCAGATGCGCCTGGTACACCGGGTTGAGCACATAGGTGTGATTGAGGTAGTTGGCGACCGCCTGCTCGGCGCCCCGGATCTTGAAGTTGTCAAACACCAAAAGCGGCGGCGTGCGTCCCTGATAGACGAACATGGCCGCCAGGTCGCAGGCCACCAAGCGTCGCAGCCGTTCGGCCAGGAGCGCCGGAAAGCTTGGCTCGTCCAGCGCTTCTACGATCTCGCCGATTTCTCGGTACCAGCCCATGGGGCCCAGTTTAGGCCAATTTGGGCCGTTTGTGGATTACCCCTTTGCGACAATCAAAGCGTCGACTGCGACCGCGCCAGCAGGGCCCGCGATCAGCGGATTCACGTCGATCTCGGCGACCTCTTCGGCCAGGGCGGCACAGAGCACGGAAAAGCGCGCAATGGCCGTGACGAGCGCTGTCATGTCCGCGGGCGGCGCGCCCCGCACCCCGTCCAGCAAACGGCGCAGCTTGAGCCGCTCCAGCTGGCGCTGCGCCTCCCTGGCATCGAAGGGCGCCAAGGCGTGGACCCGGTCGTCGAGCAGCTCCACCAGCGTGCCGCCCGCGCCCAGAGAGACCACCGGCCCGAAGGCCGGGTCATTGCGAAGGCCGAGGCCGAACTCGACGCCACGGGCCACCTGGGGCTCGAGCACCACCGCCGGGCCGAGGCGCGCCGCCATATCCCGGTATGCGGCCACCAGCGCCGCCGCGTCGCCTATTCCGGCGACCACGCCGCCCACATCGGACTTGTGATGGATCCCCGGCATTGCGGTCTTGAGCACCAGGGGAAAGCCGATCGCCGCGGCCGCTGCCAGCACCGCCGTCTCGTCATGGGCCGCGCGGACCTCGACCGCCGCGACGCCGAAGTCGGCCAGCAGACAAAGGCCCTCCTGCTCGCCCAGCGTGCCGCCAGCAGCGAGGCGCGCGCGCCATGTCTCGACCACCTCCTGGGCAGGCAAGGGCGGCAGCTGGGGCGCCGGGCGGGACAGTAGCGCGTGGCGCTCGAACAGCGCCTTGACCGCGCCCAAGGCCAAATCGACCCCATTGATCACCGGTATGCCCCGGCGGTCCAGGAGATCGGTCAACCGCTCGTTCGGCAGGTCGGTGAGGTTGGTGTAGACGAAGACCGGCTTGTCGCTGTTGCGGTATGCGCCGAGCGTGCCGTCCAAATGGCCGTCCCGGGCGCCGTTCTCGTCGTCATGATAGAACTCGATGCCGAGCACGCCGGTGTTGGCGTCGCGCGAGACGATGTCGTGGCTTTGCCGGAAGGTCGGACCATAGTTTTCGTCCATGGGTCCGGCCGCGTCCAGAGGGTTGGTGACCTCTAGGGTGTGGGGCAGCACCGCCTTGAGCGCTTCGTGGGTCGCCGGCGTAAAGTCGGCGAGCGGCACGCCGATTGCCGCCGCCCGGTCGATCAGAAGCTCGCGGAAGCCGCCGGAATCTGTCACCGCCGCAAAGCAGTCCGCTGTGGGTTGGCGCCCCTGGGCCAAAAGATGGGCGCTTGCCAAAAGCTGATCGAGGCTATCGGCGCGCACCGCGCCGTAGTGATCCAGCAGGGCACCGAAAGCCGCATCGTCGCCAACCAGGGCGCCAGTGTGAGTCAGGGCCAGGCGGGCGCTCTCGGCCGTGCGCCCGACTTTGCAGACCACGACTGGCACATCTCGTGCGCGCGCCTTGGCGAGCGCCTCCGCGAAGCCCTCCGGGTTGCGCACCGCCTCGATGAAGAGCGTGACCACCCGGGTGGTCGGCTGCTCAAGGGCATAGTCCATATAGAGATCGACCGTCGCGCCGATCTCCTGGCCGGCCGAGACCGCCAGATTGAAGGTGTGGCGGCTGCGTCCATAGGGCAGCAAAAAGGCGCTGCCGGAATGAGCGATGTGGCAGATGCCGCCGGCCGGCCGCGCGGGCGGCGGGTCGACGGAGATGTGGCATTTGGCATCGAAGTTAAAGTACCCCATGCCGTTGCCGCCGCACACCTTGAGACCGCTCTCCCGGGCCTTGGCGCGCAGGCGCTCGAGCAGCTTGGGCGCCGCGCTCTCGCCCTCGATCTGGCAGGGGTCGAAGATCACCGCCGCTTTGGCGCCGACTTCTATCGCCGCGTCGAAGGCCGCTTCGATCCGCGCGCTGGCCAGGCTGAGCACGGCCAGCTCCGGTGCCTCCGGCAGCTCGTCGAGCGCGCCGTAGGCGGTCAGTCCCTGGATCTCCCGATAGCTCGGATTGACCGGGCAGACCAAGCCCTCGTAGCCGCCCTTGAGCAAGGCCTTGACCATGAGATTGCCGACCGTGCCCGGCTTGACCGAGGCGCCGACCAAGGCGACCGAGCGAGGCGCCAGCAGAGGGCGCAAGGGGTGATCCAAGGCGAGCGTGGTCGCGGGCGCGCTGTCAAGCATGGGCGGGCTCCCGGTCGCCGAAGGTCGTGCGGTAGAGCAACCTGCGGACGCCGTCGTAGTCGTTGAGGGCATAGTGCAGCGTGGTGCGGTTGTCCCACACCACCAGGTCGCCGGCCGACCAGCGGTGGCGGCAGGTGATGTCGGGACGGGTCGCATGGCGAAACAGGCGCTCAAGGATCGGCCGGCTGTCCGCTTCGCTCAAACCGTCCAAGCGGGTGGTATAAATCGGATTGACGAACAGCGCCTTGCGGCCGCTCTCCGGGTGGGTGCGCACCGCCGGATGGAAAGTCTCACGGTCGGCCGCCGGATCGCCGCGCACCATCTTGATCGAGGCGCCGGAGCGCGCCTCCTGGGGCGGCGCGTGCTTGACCCCATAGGGCGCGCCGGTATGGACCGCGTCGCGTCCCTCGATCAGATCCTTCAGGCCGGTCGGCAAAGACTCATAGGCTGCGATCTGGCTGGCCCAAAGGGTGTCGCCGCCATAAGGGGGAATCTCCACGGCGCTCAAGACCGAACCGGCCGGCGGCGCCTTGAGGAAACTGAAATCCGAGTGCCATTCGCCGCCGAAGACGCCGACATTGCGCTCCTCGGCCTTCTTGAGCACGGCGATCACCTGGGGCTCGCCGGCCATGGGCTCGATGTAGGGTACCGGTCGCAGGGGACCGAAGATCTCGGTCACCTCTTTCTGACGCGCCAGGTCCAGATACTGCTCGGGAAAGACCAGTATCAGATGCTCGAACAGCGCGGTCCGCAAGGTTGCTGCCAGATCGTCGTCCACGGTTTCGGATAGGGCGACGCCTTCGACTCTTGCGCCGATGTATCCGGCCAGCGGACGAAACGCGATGGCGCCCAAGCGACCTGCTCCTCCAACGGTGCGTCGGCGAACGCTACAATAGCATCTGGCCCTTTGTCACCTATCAGAATCGCCTTTCGAAGATTTCTCTGACTGCTCCACCAGCTCCTCCGGCGCGACGTTGTAGACCCGCCCCGAGGAGAAGGCCGAGAGCGGCGTACGCCAGCGGAAGCGGGTGTCGGCCTTGGCCGCGGTCGGCGCCATGCGGGCAACGACCCAGAAGCAGAGGGCCATGGCGAGCGTGCCGAAGACCATGGCGCCGATCGCCTGGCCGACGATGACCCCGACCGCGCCATAAAGCTGGCCACCCACGTAGACGAAAGGAATTGTCCCCAGGGTTGCCCGGCCGAAGTTGGCGGCCGTGGCGTAGACCGCCCGACCCAGATTGTTGAAGGCGGCGTTGGCGACGAATAGCGCGCCGAGAAAGAACGTCAAGGGCACGACCCAAAGGCAGAAGGCGCGGATCAGTGTCGCGGCCTCGGGGCTCGCGTCGAAAGTCCAGATGATTGGCTCCTGCATGGCATAGAGCAAGGCCCAGAGCAATAGCGTGTAGACTCCGATGAACTTGAGGGATTCGACAAGCGTGCGCGACACTCGGTCGAGCTTTCCCGCGCCCAAGTTCTGGCCGATGATCGGGCCAACCGCGCCGGAGAGGGAAAAGAACAGCGCGAAGGCGACCGGCGTGACCCGTCCGACAATAGCGTAGCCGGCGACCGCCCCGTCACCGTACTTGGCGATCGCGGCGGTCACATAGGCATAGCCGATCGGCGTCGCCACGCTGGTCAGGGTCGCCGGCCCGGCGACGCCGACGATCGCCTTGAGGTCGGCCAGAAAGGCGCTCGCCTTAAAACTGCCGATCATCTGGTGGACCCGCACCACGCCATAGAGGCCGGTCACCGCGATTGTGGTCCGGGCAATCACCGAGGCGGTTGCGGCGCCATCGATTCCAAGGTCGAGACCGAAGATCAGGATCGGGTCGAAGATCGCGTTGGCGAGGCCGCCGGAGAGCGCGATGTACATGGCGCGCCTGGCATCGCCGGTCGCGCGCAGCACGGCACCGCTGCTCATGCCGATGCTGAGAAGCGGCATCGAGGGAACCACGATGCGCAGGTAACCGGTTGCCAGCTCGTGAGTCCGGCCGGTCGCGCCCAGCGCGCTCAAGAGCACCGGGATCGAAGGCCACAGAATCGCCACGACAACGACCGCGCAGATCACCCCGAAGAGGAAGTTGTTGACCGCAAAACGCCGCGCCGCCTCCTGGCCGCCGCTGCCGATCGCGCGGGACACCAAGGCGCCCATGGCGATCGACAGGCCGATCGAGATCGAGGTGGTAAAAAACAGGATCGTGCCGGCAAAGCCGACCGCGGCGGCCAGCTCGACCTCTCCCAACAGGCTCAGGAAGAACATGTCGGCCAGGTCGACCAGGAACAAGGATACAAGCCCGACAGCGCCGGTCACCGACATGGTCACGACATGACGCAGGATCGAGCCGCTGGTGAAGCGCGCTTGTGAGGACTGGGCAGGATCGCTGGGCACTAGGAGCCGGGCGCCTGATACTCGAAAATCGAGCTGTAACCAGTCGACCAATCCGGCGGCAGACGCAAAGTGACCGCTTCGTGGTGGGCGTACTTGGCGGGCTGGCCGCGCACCAAGGTGCCGTCGTGGGAGCTGGGATAGGCCGGCGCCGTATAGGGCCGGGCGTCGGCAGCGTTGTAGCCCAGGATCAAGACCGGCCGCCCTTGGTCGCTGAGATTTGGGGCCGAGCCGTGCACCGTGGCGCTGTGATGCAGGGTCACCGTGCCTGCCGACCCGGTCAGCTCGACGGCGCGATCTAGGGAAATCTCGCCGAGCTTGTGGTCCGGGATCGCGCCAATCCAATGGTCGTTCTCGTCGTAGTGCTCGAAGATCGGACCTTTATGACTCTCCGGCACCACGGTAAGGGCCCCCTGCTCCGCCGTCACGTCGCCCAAGAACACCAGGAACTGGGTGGGCGAGAGATTGGTGTGAGGATAGAAAGGAATGTCTTGGTGCCACTTGACCGCCTGGCCGCCGCCAGCCCATTTGAAATTGATCATGATCTCGCGGAACACCACGTCCGGCCCGACCACGTCGGCGGCCAAATCGGCCATCACCGAATCCCGGGCGAACTCCCAGAACAAGGGGTCCAGGTCGTCCAGAAAGGCGATGCGGCGCAGGCGGGGCGCCTCGGCGCAATGGCCCTCCTCCAGATCGAACACGCCGTCCGATGCCGACAGGGCGCGGCTCCGCTCAATCAGTCGCCCGATGGCCTCGTTCAAACGGGCAAGCCAGACCTCTTCGATCAAGCCGGGCGCAATCTGATAGCCCTGGTCGAAGAAAAAGCTCCGTTGGTCTTGGCTCAGTACCCGCGATGGCTGGGCTAGGATCTTGTCCGTCTTCATAGCTCCGCGCCTTGCCTTCAGCCTTTGACGAAAACGTCGCGCGGAAAGGAGGTCAAGCATTCGACCCCGGTCTCGGTCACGCGCACGGTTTCCGACAACTCCATGCCCCAGTCGTCGAGCCACATGCCGAGCATCACGTGGATCGTCATGTTGGCCTGAAGGACGGTGGTCTCGCCGGCCCTCAGGCTCACCGTGTGCTCGCCCCAGTCGGGCGGGTAGCCGACCCCGATTGAGTAGCCGATCCGGCTCTCCTTGGTCAGGCCATGGCGGTCGAGCACCCGCTGCCAGGCGCTGTGCACCTGACCTGCCGTGACACCCGGCGCGATGGTATCCAGCACCGCCTTGAGCCCCTCCTCGACCGCGGCCGCGGTGTCCATCAGTTTGCGTGGCGGCTGGCCCAACCGCATGGTGCGCGCAAGCGCGCAGGTGTAGCGCTTGTGGGCGCCGCCTAGCTCAAGGGCGATGGTTTGGTCGGCCTCGAAGGGTGCATCGCTCCAGATCGGATGGGCCGTGGTCGCCGCAGCACCGGCTAGAATGATTGGGCAGAGGCTGGTGAGGTCGCCGCTGAACTCCGCCTGACCGGCAACCTGTGACCTGTAAATCGCGCCCACCGCGTCGCACTGACGCACGCCCGGCGCGATCGTGTCGTAAGCGGTCGTCATGGCGGTCTCGACCAGGCGAGCGGCCCGACGCATAGTATCGATTTCGGCCGCACTCTTGACCACCCGTGCCCAGTTGACCAAGAGGTCGCCATTGCAAAATTCCGCGTTGGGCAGGCCGGCCTTTAGACAATCCAGGGATCGGGGCGAAAAGTAGTAGCTGTCGAGCTCGACGCCGATGCGCTTGCCATCGAAGCCGGCGCCACGCAGGTGGTCGGCCATAAAGTCCACCGGATGCACATCGGTCTTTTGCACGTGATCTTCCGGGTAGGGCACGACGGCGCCGTCGTCCATGTAGGTGGTCATGCGCGCGCCGGGTGCGTCCATGGCCCGGCCCAGCCAAATCGGCTCCCGATCGTGGGCGACCGCGACCAGCTGGGGGGTGTAGAAAGACCAGCCTTCGTGGCCGGTCAGCCAATTCTGACTGGCGGGGTCGGCGATCAGCAGCAGATCCAGCTCCCGCTGGGTCATGTCCCCGCGGACACGGTCAAGGCGCTCCAGGTACTCCTCGCGCGTAAAAGGCAGCTCAAGCGACATCTAGACCTCCCGCACCCGGTAGCCGACCCGGGGAAAATGTACGCAGACCACCCCGACCCGCTCGTCGTTGCGCAGCAGCGCGATCGTCTCACCAGACACCAGATGCACGCGTCCGACCACCTCGGGATCGCCGCCGTCACCGTCCGGCCGCACCGCGACCGTCAGTCCCGGCGCGAGTCCTTGGGGATCGCCCGAATCGGCGGTCTCCGGCGTTGAGGGCCGGGTGGCACGGGCGATTTCCAGAGCTTCCAAGGCGTCAAGATCGCTCGGCGCGCCGTGGCCGATGTCGCGCACCCGCGCCTCCCAGGCCTCGAGGCTCGGGAACTGGGAAAGAAAATCCGGCCCCAGCGCCCAGCGGCCACGCAGGAACCAGACCAGATAATAGGCGAGCGCGTCGGGCAGGCCCGGCCGCTCGCCCAGGACGAAGGGCCGGCCGGTCGCCAGCCGCTGGTCGATCCAGGCGAGCTGACCGCGGATTTGCGCCGTGATGTGGGGCAGGTCGCCTTGAACCTTCTTAAGGTCCGCATCCGGGCCCAAATAGAGTCGGCCCCGGTCCTTGGCGAAGGCCTCGGGCAAATCGTCGGCCCCGGCGCCGAGCACCAGCATGACCGCGAGGTCGAACAGGCCGCCGTCGGTCCAGCGGGAAACGCCCCAGGCCATGCCATCGGCGCCGCCCGGAAAGAACGTCGGCTCGGGAAAGCGTCGCTGCAGCTCGCGCAGGATGCATTGGCTATCGCAGTAGATGTCGGCACCGATCTGCAGGGTCGGGGTGCGCCGGTAGCCGCCGGTCAGCGGCATGAGGTCCGGCTTGGGCGGCAGACGCGGGATCTCGACCGAGCGCCAGGCCAGACCCTTTATGCCGAGCCCGACCCGAACCTTCTCGGAAACCGGCGACTGGGGGTAATGGTGTAGGATAACCTCGGCCATCAAGCGGCGCGTTCCAGAAGTTGGCCGTAGCCGGTGACGGGTTCCTGGTAGCCGGCGGCGCGCAACGCTTGCCAGTACATCGCCTGAATGCTGGTCACGACCGGCTTGCCGAGCGCCGCCTCTAATCGCGCCGCGACCTCGGCCGCACGAATCGCCGTGCAGGAGATGAAGAGCGCCTCGGCCTCCGCCCGGTCGGCCTCCAGGGCGGCCTGGTAGATCGTCTCTGGCGCCAGGCGGGCCATGTCGTTGTCGTCGGCGATGCCGAAGGAGGTAAAGCCCACGACCTCTTGGCCGTGGTCTTCCAGGCAGCGCCGCATAGGGCCGTTGACCTCGTCCAGATAGGGGGTCAGCACGGCGATGCGCCGGCACCCGAGCGCCTCCAGGCCGGCCACCGCGGCGGTGATTGGCGTGATCACCGGAATGCCCGGCCTTGCACGGCGTATCACCTCGGCAACCGCCTCGTAACCGATCGCCACGGTCGCCGAGGTGCAGCTGTAGGCGATCGCGTCGAGCCGCCCATCGGGCACGATCAGCCCGGCGGCCTCTTCCAGGCGCGGCGTCATGGTCCGCAGGTTCTCCACGGTCACTGGATTGACGTTGCGCACGCGACTGGTGAAGACCGTGACCTGGTCGCTCGGGCGCATGTTGATGAAATCCCGCTCGGTCGCGTAGTCCGAGGCGAGACAGATCAATCCGATCCGATGGCGGCCGGGCCCCGCATCGAGCTCGTATGGGGCGGCAACCGGTGTGCTGGCCGGGATCTCGGTCGTGGCGTCGCTGGGCATCCGCTCGGTCCCTTGGATCTTGAGGGGTTTCGGCGCCGATGATGCAGCCGGGCGACCATTCCATCAAGTGTCGCGAGATCATGGACCAAAACAGCTGTTGTCGGCGACGGCATGGTCGTAACCTTGTGGAGCCCGAACGCGCCCCGAACACGCACCACCGGAGACCGGATCATGGACCAACGCACACCCCTGCCCCGCTTCGATGATCCCATGACGGCCCCGCGCTATCGGGAGATCGCGACCTTCATGCGTGCGCCCCTGTGCCACGATCCGGTCGGCGTCGATATCGGCCTGGTCGGCGTGCCCTTCGACGGCGGCACGACCAATCGGCCGGGAGCACGCCACGGGCCGCGCGAGATGCGCAACATGTCGAGCCTAATGCGCTCAATCCACCACGTCAGCCGGGTCAACCCCTACAAGATTTGCAAGGTCGCCGACCTGGGCGACGTGCCCTTGCCACGGATTTTCGATCTTGAGGCCACCATGGCGGACATCGAGACCTTTTACCGGGTGCTGCATGCCGCCGGGGTGGTGCCCTTGAGCGCCGGCGGCGACCACTCGATCACTTTCCCGATCTTTCAGGCAATCGCCGCCGAGCGGCCGCTTGGCATGGTCCACGTGGACGCCCACACGGACACCTGGGACGAATATCTGGGCTCCAAGTTCACCCATGGCGCGCCGTTCCGCCGGGCGGTCGAAGCCGGGGTGCTGGATCCCAAGCGCACGGTCCAGATCGGCATCCGCGGCGCGCAGAACTCGGACGAGGGCTGGATCTTCTCGCTCGACAGCGGCATGCGCGTAATTTTCATGGAGGAGTTCACCAAGATCGGGGTCGACGCGGTCATCGCCGAGGCGCGCCGGGTCGTGGGCGACGGGCCGACCTACATCTCGTTCGACGTGGATGGCCTGGATCCGGTCTACGCGCCGGGCACGGGAACGCCCGAGGTCGGCGGAATCACGACAATCGAGGCCCAAGCGCTGATGCGTGGCCTGGCCGGCCTGGACTTGGTCGGCGGCGACGTTGTCGAGGTTGCGCCGCCCTTTGATCCGACCGGCAACACGGCCCTGGTCGGCGCGACGCTGATGTACGAGATTCTCTGTCTCTTGGCGGACTCGCTCTCGCGCCGTCGTGCCACGGCTTAAGCCTATTGGTCGAGCAGAGCTGCAGGGGAAAGGGCCTCGACCGGATCGCAAAGCACCACTTCGATGTCCTGCGTCGCACAGGCCAAAGAGACGTGACCGCCGGTATCAAGCGGCCTGGTCCAAAGGGCGGCTGGCGGCGAAAGCTCGCTCGACCAGCCGGCAACTCGTGGCCCAAAGTCCCCCGCGAGCGAAACCGCAAAGCTCTCCAGGCCCTGACCGAGGCCTCGGCCGGTGAACTTGATCACCGCCTCCTTCAGGGTCCAGAGGCGCAGAAAACCCTCTTCCTGGCGCGCCTTAGGCAAAGCGAAGAGCTCCTCTTGCTCCAAGGGCGCGAAGAAACGCCGGGCGATCCCCGGCCAGTCGGTGTTCGGGCGGGGCCGCTCCACGTCGACGCCAAGCACACCGCCGCGCGCCACGGCGATCGCCACCAGCCCGTGCGAACCGGACGCGTTGAAATCCATGGCGCCGTCCTCGAGCGCCGGCTTCCGCTGGGGGCCATATGTGAAGACAATTGCCTCCGGCGGATGGTCCAGGTGGCCCGACAAGACATGGCGGAGAGCGGCCCGGCCGAGCGTGAAGCGGGTCCGGTCCCGCTCGAAGTGAAAGCGCTGGGCGCGCGCCCGTTCGTCGGCGGAGAGGAGTGCACTAAATGCCTCCAATCGCGGCGCAAGCTTATCGATGTCCAGCAATGTTAGCTCGACCCGCACTTTTCGCCCCTCCCCCTTGGCGGCGTGGAATGCCATGATGGGTCCGAGCGCAACCGTCAGGCAAGCACCATGAACGACAGCCCCTCTAGCGAACTCGCCTTTTCCGACAGCGGCCAGGGACCGCCGGTGGTGATTTTGCACGGCCTGTTGGGCTCGGGCCGCAATTGGACCACCTTTGCCCGTCAGCTCTCAGCGAGCCGCCGGGTGCTGACCCTGGATCTACGAAACCACGGCCGCTCGCCCTGGCATCCGAAGATGGACTATCTCGCCATGGCCCAAGACGTGATCGCATTGATCGAAAACCAAGCGCTCGGGCCGGTGCGGCTGATGGGTCATTCCATGGGCGGCAAGGCGGCCATGGTGGTGGCGCTGACTCGCTCAGAGCTGGTCGAACGCCTGGTTGTGGTCGATATCGCGCCGGTCACCTACGATGCCGCCTACGCGGCCCCCTATGTGGCGGCCTTGGCGGAGATCGACCCGTCCGAGTATGCCAACCGGCGCGCGGTGGATGAGACGCTTGCCAAGACGGTGCGCGATCAATTCCTGCGCGGCTTCCTCCTGACCAACCTGGAGCGCAGCGAGAACGGCCTACGCTGGTGCGTCAATCTGGAGGCAATCACCCGGCACATGGATGACCTGATGGGTTTCCCCGCTTTGACTGGGCGCTACGAGGGCCCGAGCCTTTTCGTCGGCGGCATGACGTCGGACTACCTTGCCGACCAAAACCGGCCGGCCGTGCACGGGCACTTCCCAAGCGCCAAGATCGAGATGGTGCCCGAGGCTGGCCATTGGGTTCACGTAGAGGCACCCGAGACCTTCGGCCGTATCGTGACAGAGGTGCTTTAGCCGTCTTCCAAGATCATGTCGCTGGCTTTCTCCGCGATCATGATCGTCGGCGCATTGGTGTTGCCCGAAACCAGGGTCGGCATGATCGAGGCGTCAACCACCCGCAAGCCCCCAACGCCATGTACCCGCAGGCGGTCGTCGACGACCGCGTGGGGATCTTGACCCATCTTGCAGGTCCCGACCGGATGGTAGATCGATTGGCTGAGCACCCGCGCACCGTCGAGCAGGGCCTCGTCGCTCTCGGCGGCCCGGCCCGGCGTGACCTCCTCGACGATAAAGGGGGAAAGCGCCTTGGTCTCGGTGAGGCACCGAGTCACCCGCATGGCGGCGACCGCGACCTGCTGATCGACCAGCTCGGAGAGATAGTTGGCGTGGATCAGGGGGTAGACCTCGGCCTTGGGCGAGACGATCGCCAGATGGCCTCGGCTTTCCGGGCGCAGCTGGCAGACCGATGCGGTGACGCCGGAAAAGGGATGCATCTCGATGCCGGGCTTGTCGGCGCTCAAGGGTTGGATATGAAACTGGATGTCGGGGGTTTCCATTTGGGCCCGGGTCTTGGTGAAAATGCAAACCTGGCTCGCCCCCATCGCCATGGGTCCGCGCCGGGTCAGAATGTACTCCAAGCCGATCATCCCGCGCCGCAAGAGATTGTTGATCTCGTCGTTCAGGGTCGGCACGTTGACCTTGTAAACCATACGGATCTGCAAATGGTCCTGGAGGTTGCGTCCGACCCCGGAGAGCTCATGGCGTAGGGGCACGCCAGCAGTCTGCAGCACATCGCCGGGGCCGATCCCCGAGAGCTGGAGAATTTGGGGCGAGCCGATCGCGCCGGCCGAGAGGATGAGCTCGCCGCCGGGCTTGAGCACCGCCTCTTGATCCCGCCCCTTCACCGAGAAGGCCAGGCCGCGCGCCGTCAAGCCATCGCCCTCGTCGAGCAAGACCCGCGCCACATGGGCATGGGTTCTGATCTCGAGGTTCTCTCGGTGGCGCACCGGCTTCAGGTAGCCCTTGGCGGTCGAGCAGCGCAGGCCGCCCCGGGCGGTTAGCTGGAAGTAGCCTGCGCCCTCCTGCTCGGCGCCGTTGAAGTCCTCGGACCTTGGAATGCCGGTCTCCTCGGCCGCCGCGATGAAGGCTTCGCAGATATCTCGCTCGACCCGCATGGTGGAGACCGTGAGCGGTCCGCCCACCCCATGATACTCGTCGGGCCCGCGCTCCTGGTTCTCGGCGCGCTTGAAATAGGGCAGAACGTCTTCGGACGACCAACCAACGTTGCCCAGCTGGCGCCAATGGTCGTAGTCCTGATGCTGTCCGCGGATGTAGAGCAGCCCATTGATCGAGCTGGAGCCGCCCAGGGTCTTGCCGCGCGGCCAGTCGATCGAGCGCCCGCCCAGGCCGGGGTCGGGCTCGGTCTTGTAGCACCAGTCGGTGTTCGGATCGTGCATGACCTTGAAGTAGCCGACGGGAACATGGATCCAAGGGTTCCAGTCTCGGCCGCCGGCCTCGAGCAGTAGTACCCGCTTCGCCAAATTGGCCGACAGCCGATTGGCGAGCACGCAGCCGGCCGAGCCGGCGCCGCCAATGATGTAGTCGTAGCTTTCGGTCATCCCCTACCCGTACCCTAGGCGAACAAAGGCGTAAAGCGGGCCGCTTCCTGCAACGATGATTCGACGTCCCTGATGCCTGGAAGAATTTCCCGAACACGCTTGGTGTCGTTGAGCATAGACTTCGCTCTCTTCACTGGCTCGGAGATTTGGCGCAAATGATCAGCGGTTCCTGCCACTGCGGTGCTATACGATTTGAACTCTCTGCCACGCCTCAGTGGCTGACACGATGCAATTGCAGCTATTGCTCGCGGGCCGGAGGGCTCTGGGCGCACGATGAGATCGACCGGATTTCAGTATCTTACGATTCGGATGCCGTAGTTCGCTACATCTGGGGAGACAAGACGCTCGCGTTCATCTCGTGCAAGGTCTGTGGCTGCACGACCCATTGGGAGAGCCTTGACCCCCAGAAGCGTTCTCGCATGGCGGTGAACTGCACCATGGCGAGACCGGTTGATATCGCCGGTCTGCGCGTCCGGCACTTCGACGGCGCGAAGACCTGGAGCTATCTCGACTAGCGCACCCGCTGGTTTCCCGGATCATAAAGGCAGTCTTGGCACGTCGTCGCAGGGAAACGCTCGCCGAGCATCTCGACCGCGAGCCGCGTACCAGTTTCACCATAGGCCGGCTCAACGAAAGCCATGGCAAGGTTCTTGCCGACCCGGTGGCCCCAGGCCGCCGAGGTGACGGTACCGATCACCTTGTCGCCATCGACCACCGAGTCCCCCGGTTGGGCGATCGCCTGGTCGGTGTCGAGCGTCATGGTGACGAAGGCGCACCGTGGCCCCTGAGCGATCCGCTGTTCCAGTGCCGCCTTTCCAACGAAGTCCTTGTCCATCTGAACGAAGCGATCGAGCCCAGACTCGAAGGGGTCGTACTCGGTGATCAGGTCGCCTTTCCAGTGACGGTAACCCTTTTCCAAGCGCATGGAGTCTGTGGCGTAGAGGCCGAAGGGTGAAACACCGAAAGTCTCGCCAGCTTGACGCAGGGCCTGATAGGCGGGGATCAGTTGCTCGTTGGGGATGTGCAGCTCCCAAGCCAGCTCGCCAGAGAAGCTGACCGACATGGCAATTGCCTCGACCTGGCCAATGAAGCAGGAACGCACGGAGAGCCAGGGAAAGGCGGATTTGGACCAATCCGTGCGCGGTGCCGCCGCCGCCAAAACCTCGCGCGACCGGGGGCCGGCAACCACTAGCGTCGTAAAGAGGTTGGTCAGGCTTTCGATCCGGATCGAACCGTCGTCCGGCAAGCGCTCGCTCAGCCAGTCCATGTCGTGGTACTCGGCCGCCGCAGCGGAACCGTACCAGATCCGATCAGTCGCGAGATTGGCCAAGGTCGCCTCGCCCTTGATGCAGCCCTGCTCGTTGAGCAGATAGGTGAGCGCCACCTTGCCAATTTTGCGGGGCACCCGGGAGCAGACGATGGCGTCGAGCCAGTCGTGGACGCCGGACCCGGTGATCTCAAAGCGGTTGAAACCGCTGACCTCCATAAGGCCGACACGTTCCTGCACCGCCTTTACTTCCTCCGCCACCACGGAATGCCAGTTGGGCATGCGGAAACTATGGGTCTCCTGGAACTCCGGGGCAGGCTTGAAGAAGGTCGCCCGTTCCCAACCGTTGACCACGCCGAACTCGGCGCCGGCCTCCTTAAGCTGAGGATAGAGCGCCGTGGTCTTGGCCGGCCGCCCGGCGGGCCGGTGCTCATGGGGCATGTGGAATCGGAACTCGTTCTGATAGTCCTCGATTGCCTTTAGGGCCGTGTACTCGGTGGTCGCGTGGGCGGTGAAGCGCCGCGGGTCCAGGCACCATGTGTCCCACTCGCTCTCGCCGTGAACGATCAGCTCGGCCAGGATCTTGCCATGGCCGCCGCCCTCGCCCAGGCCGGCGCGCAGACCGATGATGCAGTATGCATTGCGCTTGCCGGGGATCTTGCCCACCAAGGGCAGTCCGTCGGCGGTGTAGGTGATCGGCCCATTGATCACAGTGTGAATGCCCGTTTCCATAAGGCAAGGCAGGCGCTCGAACACCCGCTCCATGTTGTCCAGGCAGCGGTCCAGATCGTTGGGGCAGAGCGCGTTGGCGAAGGCGGGATCGATGCCGTCCAGGCCCCAGGTCTTGCAGGCCTGCTCGTAGATGCCGACCAGCAGGCCCTGCTTTTCCTGGCGTGAATAGAAGTCGTCGAGCGGGTCGCGCAGCAGCGGCACCCGCCAGCCTAGATCGACGAGCTCCGGGATCGGCTCTGTCAGGAAGTACTGGTGCTCCATGGAGACCACCGGGTGCTGGACGCCCATCATGGCGCCAACCTCATTGACCCGGTAGCCGCAAGCGTTGACCAGGGTCTCGCAAGTGATCTCGCCCTTGGAGGTCGTCACGACCCATTCGCCGCTCGGCTTTTGGGCGAGGCCGGTGACCGGCGTGTGGCGGTGGATCTCGGCACCGGCAGCACGCGCGCGCTTGGCCAGGGCCTGGCATAGCTGGGCCGGATCGATGTCGCCGTCGAGCGGGTCCCACAGCCCGCCCAACAGCTCGTGGGTCTCGATCAGGGGGTGGCGCTTCTTGCACTCGGCCGCGTCGATCAGCTCGAAGTCCACGCCCATGCCCCGGGCCATGGAAATGAAGTGGTTGTAGCCGTCGACCTGATCCTGGGTCGCGGCCAGGCGGATGCCGCCGGTGCCGTGGTGGTAGTTGATCGGATAGTCCTGGTCTTCGGCCAGCTCCTTGTAGAGTTTGATGGAGTGGCTCTTGAGCCCGACCATGGTCTGGACTGGGCCGAAGTTGGTGACCTGGGCCGCGGAGTGCCAGGTCGTGCCCGAGGTCAGCTCGTCCCGCTCGAGCAGCACCAGGTCGCTCCATCCCTCCCGTGTCAGATGATAGAGAGTGCTGCAGCCGGCAATCCCGCCGCCGATCACGACAACCCGCGCGTGGCTCTTCACTGGCCTTCTCCCAAATCCGTCGATGGCATCTACGCTACAGGCTGCCGCACAGGGCTCTCAAGCGGATCACAGGCAAATTTGGAGTCCCGGTTTTTAGAATTATTCAAAAACACTTATCAAGTAATTGTGATTTTATGAGTAATTGATATCCTATTTTTATGAACTTGACGTTCTAAGAACTTGAACATCTCGCGAGGTGATGACGAATGGACTGTGAATGGGTCACTCTAGACCTGGGAGACACGACGAGGAACGGGCGATGACATCAGCGGAGACCAGAGTTGGCCGACGGGGCCAGGCGCGTGCGCGCCGCATCGCCGCGCGGACAGCCGATGCGCCGGAGGTCAATCCCTGTCCACCCGGTCAGAGCGGCGGTGCCTATCGCCCCCTCGACGAGGCCGGCCTGGCGGCGGTCTACGATACCGCCTTGCGCCTGCTCGAGGAGATCGGCATGGCTGAGGTGCCGGAGGTGGTGGAGCGTCAGGCGCTCGAGAAGGGCGCGCGGATCAACGCGCTGGGGCGACTCAGCTACCCACGGGCACTGGTCGAGGACATCATCGCCGGCGCCGTCAAGGGTTTCGTGTTCCACGGCCGCGACCCCAAGCACGATTTCGAGCTCGGCGGCCAGCGGGTTCACTTCGGCACCGGGGGTGCCGCGGTCCAGACCCTGGACCTGGAAAGCGGCCTCTACCGGCCAGCGACGCTCGCCGATCTCTATGATTTCACGCGCCTGATCGACAGCCTGACCAACGTCAGCTGGTTCACCCGTTGCTGCGTCGCGACCGACGTGGAGGACACCTTCGACCTGGACGTCAACACCGCTTACGCCCTGGTCGCCGGGACCACCAAGCCGGTCGGCACCTCCTTTACCTTGGCCTCCAGCGTCGATCCCATCATCGATCTCTTCGACATGGTGTTGGGAGGCGAAGGCCGCTTCGCCGAGCGGCCTTTCTGCAAAGCCCATATCAGCCCGGTGATCTCGCCCCTGCGCTACGGCGAGGACGCGGTCGAGGTGGCGCTCGCCTGCATCCGGCGGGGTGTGCCGATCAACGCCATCATCGCCGCCCAATCGGGCGCCACGGCGCCAGCGACGCTGGCCGGCATGCTGGCCCAGACCACGGCCGAGACCTTGGCAGCGCTGATCATGGTCAACCTCTTCGCGCCGGGCTACCCGATGATCTTCTCCAATTGGCCCCTGGTGATCGATCTGCGCAGCGGCGCCTTTTGCGGCGGCGGCGGCGAGATCAGCGTTTTGAACGCCGCCTCGGCCCAAATTTCCAACTGGCTTGGCCTGCCTTCTGGGGTTGCCTGCTCCATGGCCGATGCCAAAGCGGTCGACGCCCAGATGGGCATGGAAAAGGCGCTCTCCGCGCTCGCCGCCGGCTTGGCTGGCGCCAACATGGTCTACGAATCATCCGGCATGATGGCGAGCCTGCTGGGCGCCTCTTTCGAGGCCTTCGTGCTGGACGACGAGATGCTCGGACACGTCTACCGGGCCATTCGCGGTGTCGAGGTGAGCGAGGAAACGCTTGGCTTCGAAGCGATCCGCGAGGCGGTCACCGGCGAGGGCCATTTTCTCGGCGCCGGCCACACCATGGCCGCCATGGAGCGCGACTACTATTACCCGGTGCTGGCCGACCGCAACGACCCAACCACCTGGGCCGAAGAGGGCGCGGTGGACATCTGGGCAAAGGCCAAAGACAAGGCCCGGGAGGTTCTTGCGAGCCACCACCCGCGCTACATCGACGCCGCGACCGACGCGCGCATCAGGGAGCGTTACAACATCCTGCTGCCGGCGGAGCGCCTGTTGGCGTCGTGAGATCAATCACCGCCAATGCGCGCGATCACGGGATGTGCCTCGGGCGGGCGCGTTTGGCCTACGGTGAAGCACTGGATCAACCGCGCGGCTGCCGATTGGGCATCAGCCTCATTGCGGGCGTGGACGATTGCAACCGGCCGATGCCGGTCGACCGCCTCGCCGATGCCGGCTACTGCACTGAAGCCGACGCGGTGATCGATGGCCTGATCGGCGCGCGTTCGCCCGCCACCCAGCGCGATCACCGCTAGCCCAATGCCCCGGGTATCGATGGCAAGCACATGGCCTTCCTCAGGCAAGTGAACGGCTCGGGTCCGATCGCTCGACGGAAGATGCCTTTTGTGAGCGGCGAGGAAATCGCTCGGTCCACCCAAGGCCGCCACCATACGCTCGAAGGCCTCGGCGGCGCGGCCCGAGGCCAGAGCTTCGTCGATCGCCGCCTCGGCCAGTGCTTCGCTTTCCGCTATGCCGCCAAGGACCAGCAGCTCGACACAGAGCGCGCGGGTGACAACCATTAAGCGCGGATCGGGATCGCCGCCAGTCAGCGCATCAAGCGACTCTTGAACCTCCAGGGCATTGCCGGCCGCGCGGCCGAGCACTTGGTTCATGTCGGTGATGTGGGCCGTGGTCGGCAGGCCCGCGCCCCGGGCCACCGTGACGATCGAGCTGGCCAGCTCGCGCGCTTCCTCGTGGCTGGCCATGAAGGCGCCGTTGCCGGTCTTGACGTCCATCACCAGGCCGCCCAATCCCGCGGCGAGTTTCTTCGAAAGGATCGACGCGGTGATCAGCGGAATCGATTCGACAGTCGCCGTCACGTCGCGGATGCCGTAGAGCCGGCGGTCGGCCGGAGCCAGGTCGCCGGTCTGACCGATGATCGCGCAGTTGACCTCTTTGACGACCCGCTGAAAGGTCTCAATGTCCGGCGCGGTGATGTAGCCAGGTATGGAATCGAGCTTGTCCAGTGTGCCGCCGGTATGCCCCAAGCCCCGGCCGGAGATCATCGGCACGGCGGCGCCACAGGCGGCCAAGATCGGCGCCAGGATCAGGCTGACCTTGTCGCCGACGCCGCCGGTCGAATGCTTGTCCAGGACGGGCCGCGAAAGGCCGGTCCAATCGAGCCGCCGGCCGGAGCCTGCCATGGCTTTGGTCAATGCCACGGTCTCCTGCGGCACCAGGCTTTGAAAAAACACCGCCATGGCGAAGGCCGCGGCCTGGCCCTCGGAGATGCTGCCGTCGGCAATGCCTTCGACGAAGAACGCGATCTGCGCCTCGTCCAAGGGCGCGCCGTCGCGCTTCAAGCGGATCAGCTCCTGGGGCAGATAGCCGCTCATAACAGCTGGTCCAAAATCTGATCCAGCAGGCGCGAGGCACCGATTCGAAAATTGGCCGCCGTCGGCCAATCCTGGTCCATGACCTCCTCGGCCAAGGCAAGATAGGCCTCGGCCTCGGCGACCGAGCGGATGCCGCCGGAGGCCTTAAAGCCGACCGGCTGACCGGAGCTCTTGATCTGTTCCAACATGACCCGCGCAGCGGGCAGACTGGCCCCCAGTGGGATCTTACCGGTCGAGGTTTTCAGCATGTCGGCGCCGGCCGCAATCACGTCGCGGCTCGCCGCGCCGAGCGCCTCCAAGGAGTCGAAGGCGCCACTCTCCAGAATCACTTTCAGCCTGGCGTCACGACCGGCCCGCTTCACGGCACCGACCAGTTCCACCGCCGCCCTGCGGTCGCCGCCCTGCCAAGCGCGGTAAGGCCAGACGAGGTCGAGCTCGCGCGCGCCCGACGCGACGGCTGCCTCCGCCTCTAGGACCGCGCTCTGAACTGTCCCCTCGCCCGAAGGAAAGTTGATGACCACGGCGCTCGGGATACCCGTGCCTTCCAAGGCCTCTGTCATCTGTCCGGCAAAGGCGGGCCAGGAGCAAACGGCCGCGACCGGCCCGTGGGGGGTCTGCGCCTTGGTGCAAAGCGCAACGATGTCGTCGTCTTTGGCGTCGTTCAAGCTGGTCAGGTCGATCAGGCCGAGCAGCTGCCTCAGTCTTTCGGGGCTAGCCATCGCTCTTGTCTTCAAAGGTGAACTCGAAGGCATGGGGCAGCAGCTCCGCCATGGTGAAGCTGGCGCGCACGCCTTCAAGCCCGGCGATGTGAATCACGGTGTCCTTGTCGGCGAATTCGGAAAGCCTCTGGCGGCAACCGCCGCAAGGCGTGCAGAGACCTTCGTCGTCGGCCACCACGAGGGCTTCGAGAATGCGCTTGGCGCCGGACGCGACCATGACGCCGATCGCGCTGGCCTCGGCGCACTGGCTCTGCGGATAGGCGATGTTTTCGACGTTGCAGGCCGTATAGAGGCGCCCGTCGTCACACCTGAGGCAAGCCCCGACCTTGAATCCGGAGTACGGAACGTGCGCTCGGTCGCGGGTCTTTAGCGCCGCCTGGAACATCTCGTCGCGCGTCGAGGTCCCGCTCATAGCCCTCATCTTTCCTTTACGTAGGGAATGCCACTCGCCTTGGGGGCGACCGCTTTGCCGACGAAACCGGCCAGCAAGACGACGGTCAAAACATAGGGCAAAGATTGTATCACCTGGATCGGGATCTCACCAATGATCGGAAGAACCACACCTTGCAAGCGGATCTGAAGGGCGTCCGTGAAGGCAAAGAGCAGGCAGGCGAAAACCGTCGGCACCGGCTTCCACTTGCCGAAGATCATCGCGGCCAAAGCCAGGTAGCCCTTGCCGGCCGTCATGTCGCGCACAAAGCCGGCGGCGTGGGCGGTCGAGAGATAGGCGCCGGCAACCCCGCACAATAGCCCGCAAACGATCATCGCCCGGTAGCGCATGCCGGCAACGGAGATGCCGGCCGTATCCGCCGCGTCGGGATTCTCACCCACCGCGCGCAGACGCAAGCCGAAACGGGTCCGATAAATCAGGATCGCGATTACCGGAATCAACGCGATGGTGGCATAGACCAGCAGGTTGTGACCGCTCACCACCTCCTTATAGAGCGGCCCGACAACCGGGATCGGTGCGAGGATATCGCTCATGGGCAAGGCGAAGCCGGCGAAGCGCGCCTCGCCGGACAGCGCTGGGGTCTGACCGCCGAGGCCAAACCAGGCGATCGCCAAGGTCGGCCCAAGGCCAGCAACGAGGATGTTGAGCGCCATACCCGAAACCACTTGGTTGCCGTGGTGGGTGACGCAGGCATAGGCGTGCACTAGGCCGAGGCAGACCGAGACCACCAGGGCCGCGCCCAGGCCGAGCCAAGCCGACTCGGTGCTCGCCGCAACCGCCGCCGCGGCAAAGGCGCCGGCCAGCATCTTGCCCTCCAGGCCGATATCAACCACGCCGGAGCGCTCGGCCACCATGCCGGCGAAGGCCGCTAGGACCAATGGCGTGGCCAGTCGGATTGTCGAGTCCATGAGGGTCAGGATGCTGAGGAGATGCTCCATCATGATCGCACCTGAAAGAGCTTCTTGATGGGATTGCGGAAGATGTTTTCCAAGGCGCCACAGAACAGGATCACCAGGCCCTGGATGACGACGACCATGTCGCTGGTGAAGTTGCGGATCTCAAAGGCGAGCTCGGTGCCGCCCTGGTAGAGCGCGCCAAACAGCAGGGCGGCGAAGATCACGCCAATCGGATGGTTGCGGCCCATCAGCGCCACCGCGATTCCCATAAAGCCGAAACCGGCGGTGAAACCCAGGACCAAGCGGTGCTGGGAGCCCATCACCTCGTTGACGGCCATCATGCCGGCCAGCGCGCCTGAGATCGCCATGGCCAGCATGATGCTTCGCCCCGGCGAGATGCCGCCGTAGCGCGCGGCCTGCTCGTTGGCGCCGGTGCAGCGCACCTCGTAGCCCCAGCGGGTGCGCCAGAGGAACAGCCATACCAGGGCCGCCGCCGCGAGCGCCACCAGGAAGGAGATGTTGAGCGGCGACCGACCGGCCGGCAGGCCGATCGCCTGCAGGATGTCACGGGCTTGGGGCAGCCAGCCGGCTTGATCGAAGCGGATGGTCTGGGGGTTCTGCTGCCCGGGCGCGATCAACACGTCGACCAGAAGATAGTTGAGCAGGATCGCCGCCAGGAAGTTGAACATGATGGTGGTGATCACCGTGTGGCTGCCCCGGGCCGCCTGGAGATAGCCCGGCACGAAAGCCCAAGCGCCGCCGAACAAAACCGCCGCGACGATCGCCAAGGGCAGCAGCAGGGGCCAGGCGGTGCCGTCGAAGCCGATGCAGACCAGGGCAACTCCGAGCCCGCCCATGGTGGCTTGGCCCTCGCCACCGATGTTGAAGAGGCCGCAGTGAAAAGCGACCGCAACCGCCAGGCCGGTGAAGATCAGACTGGTGGTATAGAACAGGGTGTAGCCGATCTGGCTGGCCGAACCGAAGGCACCCCACACCAAGGCCTTGAGCGCGACCCAAGGCGGCTCGCCAACCGCCAGCACCACGAGGCCGGCTAGCAGCAGGGCTGCGATCAAGTTGATTAGAGGAATCAGGAAGAGGTCAACCCAGCGCGGCAAATCCCTAGCCATTGGCCAGTCCCTCGCCAGCCATCATCAAGCCGATGTCGCGGGTCGTCGCCTGATCGGCCGCCACGGTGCCGACCACCCGGCCCTGAAACATCACGGCGATCCGGTCGGCAAGAGCCAGGATCTCTTCCAGCTCGGCCGAGACCAGGAGGATCGCGGCACCGCTGTCGCGCATCTCGATCAGGCGCCGGTGAATGAACTCGATCGCGCCGATGTCGACGCCCCGGGTCGGCTGACCGACCAGCAGCAGGGCCGGTCCCGGTTCCATCTCCCGGGCCAGAACCAGCTTCTGCTGATTGCCGCCGGAAAAGGCGCCGGTGCGCCAGCGCGGCGCGGGCGGGCGCACGTCGAAGGCCTCCATCAGGCTTTGGCAATGTGCGATCACGGCGGTCCGGTCGCTCAAGACCCGACCATTGATGTCTTTGTTGTCGTGATAGCCGAGGATCGCGCTCTCGCTGGCGTCGAAGGAGACAACGACTCCCCGTTTGAGGCGGTCCTCGGGCACATGGCCAATGCCCAACTTTCGCAAGGCCCGGGGGTCGGTCATGGCCTGGGCCGATGCCGTGGGTCGGTCAAGTACCCGAATGTCACCGCCGGTTGGCCGGCGCAGGCCGGAAAGGCATTCCAGGAGCTCGCTCTGCCCGTTACCGGCGACACCGGCAATACCGAGAATCTCGCCGGCACGTACCTCAAGCGACACGCTATCCAGCGGGGTCGCGCCCGCTTGATCCCGAATCGTCAGGCCATCGACCTCCAGCACGGGTTTCCCAGCCCGCGCCGGGGTCTTTTCGACCCGCAGGAGCACAGGGCGCCCGACCATCATCTCGGCCAGCTCTTCCTTGGTGGTCTTCTCGGTCGCCACGTGACCGACCACGGCGCCGTCGCGCATCACCGTGACCTGGTCGGTGACCGCCAGGATCTCCTGGAGCTTGTGGGTGATCAGGATAACCGTCTTGCCTTCAGACTTGAGGCGTCGGAGGATCTTGAACAGCTCGTCGGTCTCGCGCGGGGTGAGCACCGCGGTCGGCTCGTCGAGCACGATGATTTCGGCGCCGCGAAACAACAGCTTGAGAATCTCGGCACGCTGCAGCAGGCCAACCGGCAGGTCCTCGATCAAGGCATCGGGATCGAGTTCCAGGCCGTAGTTGCGCTCAATTTCCTCCAGGCTGCGGCGGGCTTCGGCCAAGGTCTCGCGAACCCAGAAGCCGCTTTCGGCGCCAAGCACCAGGTTCTCGAGCACGGTGAAGTTGTCCACCAGCATGAAGTGCTGATGGACCATGCCGATGCCCCGGGCGATCGCATCCTCGGGACCAGAGATGCGCACCGGCTTGCCGGATATGACGATGTCGCCCCGATCGGCTTGATAGTAGCCGTAGAGGATTTTCATCAGGGTCGACTTGCCGGCGCCGTTCTCGCCGACAATCCCATGGATCGTGCCGGCGGGAACAGCCATGTCAACCGCGCGGTTGGCGTGTACCGCGCCGAAGCGCTTGTCGATACCTCTAAGCTCTATGGCCGCCGGGGCGAGACCGGCCTCAGTAGTCACAAGAGCTGGTGGCCATGTAGTCCGCGACCGCGATATCGCCGGCGACGATCTTGGCCTTGGCCACCTCAACAGCGGCTTCCATGTCCTGGCTGACCAAATCGCGGTTGTTTTCGTCGAGCGCCCAGCCGACCCCTTGGTCCGACAGGCCGAGCACCTTGATGCCGGGCTCCCAGGTACCGTTCATGGCCGAGTTGTAGGCCTCCTCGACCGCCACATCGACCCGCTTGACCATGGAGGTCAGCATGGAGCCGGGGTGCAGGTGGTTCTGGTTGGAGTCGACGCCAATCGCCAGCTTGCCGGCGTCGACCGCCGCCTGATAGACCCCGACGCCGGTACCGCCGGCCGCGGCGAAGACCACGTCGGCGCCCCGGTCGAATTGACTCTGGGCCAGCTCGCCGCCCTTGGTCGGATCGTTCCAGGCGGACGGCGTATTGCCGGTCATGTTGACCAAGACCTCGACATCCGGGTTGGCGTGCTTGGCGCCCTGCTCGTAGCCGCAGGCGAACTTGCGGATCAGCGGAATGTCCATACCGCCGATGAAGCCGACCTTGCCGGTCTTGGAGGCCAAGCCCGCCAGGAGGCCGACCAGGTAGGAGCCCTCGTGCTCCTTGAACACGATGGACTGCACGTTGGGCGCCTCGACCACCCCGTCGATCAGGGTGAACTTTATGTCAGGATACTCGGCCGCAACGGTTTCCACGGCAGAGGTTTGTGCGAAGGAAACCGCGACGATGATGTTCGCGCCGCGCCGGGCCATGTTGCGCAAGGCCTGCTCGCGCTGGGCCTCGGCGGTCGGATCGAACTCGATGTAGTCGATGCCGGTTTTGGCCTTAAAGCTCTCCGCGCCGTTGTAGGCCGCTTCGTTGAAGGATTTGTCGAACTTGCCGCCTAGATTGTAAAGCAAACCCGGAGCGACCTCTTCCGCCGCCACGGCCGTGCCGCCGGCCAATACCGCGGCAAGGGCCAAGCTTGCGAAAAACTTTCCCATTTTGCTTTCCTCCCAATCCCGATGACGCCACAGGCTGGTTGCCTCAGCCTCAAGTCAACCACTAAGCGGCGCCCTCGACAAGCGAACCCTCGCCTTGCCAGGGGACCAGGATGCCAGGCATGTCGACGAACCCGGGCAGGCGCATGACCCGGACCAGCCAGCGCTCAATGGCCGGGTATTCGTCGCGGGCGATGCCGCCGTCGTTGCTGAGCGCCACATAGGGAAAGCAGGCGATGTCGGCAACCGTCGGATCGGGGCCGGCGACCCAATCTTGCCCGCGCAGCTCCTGCTCGGCCAGATGGTCGTCGAGCACCAGGAAGGCGGCATGGGCCGCGGCGCGCAAGGACGCGATGTCGCCGGGATAGTTGAGCAGGTCATGGAGGCGCGCCGCCGAAGCGGCCATGATCTCGCCGCCGGCAAAGGCAAGCCACATGGCGACTCGGCCCCGGGTCGCCGGCTTATTCGGATACCAAGTGCCGCCTTTGTCGTACTCGGATGCCAGATAGACCAGGATCGCCTGTGCGTCGCGCAGCAAAACGTCGCCATCGCGCAGCAGCGGGATTTGGCCGAGCGGATTGAGCGCCAGATAATCCGGCTTCCTGTGGGCTCTGCCCGGATAGAAGTCGACGGGAATCTTTTCGTAGTCCAGTCCTAGAATGTTCAGGAATAGCCGGACTTTGTAGCAACTGCCGGAGAGGATGTAGTCGTAGAGCTGCATGGCTGCCTCCGTGCTATTGCACGCCGAAGCGCAGGCCCTGCCCGCGCAGCCAGCGGCGGTACTGGATCGAGGAGGTGTCGGCCGGGCTCGGCGTCTCGGCGCGCGGGTTGAGCGGCAGTCGCGACGGCCGTTGATTTTCCAGAATGATCCGGTCCTGCAGGAAGATGCCTTGCTGGAACTGGATCAGCTCCTCGTCGGAGGTCGTCTCGTCGTAGACCAGCATGAAGCAGTGGACGTCGCAGAGTGTCTCCTCCAAGGGCTGGGCGAAGAGGCCGACCAGATCGAAGGCGCCTTCCTTGCCCGGGCTCGATTTGTAGAGCACCGAGGAAAAGGGCTGGGGCACCCGGTAGGTATAGTCCACTTGGGCGCCGCCCGAGGAGGCCGCCATGGCCTGAGGCTGGTAGAAGCCGCAATCGGTGACCCAAAGCTCGCCGCTGGTCTCGTCGAGCTCGGCCTTGTAGGGAGTCACCTCAGTCAAGGGCTCGGCGCCGAGCACATTGGTATGCACGAAGGGAAAGTGCGATAGATCGAGAAAATTCTCGACGATCCGCGCCGGCGAGGTGCGCACCGTGACCACGCCACAGATCACCAGACGCCGGCCATTCTCCTCGAACTCCGGCATCTCGAAGAGCGCCCTGGCCGGGGTGCCCAGGGTGGTCCAGACATAGCCGTAGCGTTCTTGTACCGGCAGCGCGCGAAGGCTGCGCCCCTCGGCCGACTTCTCCTCAACGGCCAGCGTTCCGTCCGCCTCCCGCGTGGCCACGACGGACCGCCCGAGCAGACGGGTGCGGCGCGCCTTGCCCTTCGGCAGATCCTCGCTGCTTTCGATGACATACCATTGATCGATGGCGGCAGCATCCAGCTCCATGGTCATGTCTTGCACCTCCTCAAGTCCGCAGGCGCCGCGCCCAACGGGCGACGGCAAGACGGGTTTGCCGATCGGTCTCCTCCGCCCCGCTCGAGCATGCGACCAAGTGCAGACCGCAACGATCATCGGTCATGTCTTGCAGCGCGATGACCAGGTCGTCCGGCGGCCCTTCCTCCTGGGACGCGGCGACGCGCAGCAGAGAGTGGCTCAATTGCTCGCCATTGGGCAAAGCCGTCCGCAGCCGACACGCCAAGGGCTCGAGCGCGCTTGCAACATAGATGCTCTTGCAGAACAGGTCATGCGAGCCAAACGCCGCCCCAGACTCGAAAGCGGACCCCTCGCCGCCCTCCAGGTTGACCCAGATCAGACCGGCCGCCTCCATGCTGCCATAGCTCGGCACGCGGATGCTGGCTGGTGGCGTCGACTCCCGATGTGCCGGCATGAAGGCACAATGGCCGGTCTCGTCGAATTGCCAACCGTGATAGCGGCAGGATAGACGCTCCCCACGCACCTGGCCGAACGAGAGGCGCATACCCCGATGAGGGCATTGGTTGCGCCAAGCCTGCACCGCGCCACTGGCGCCGCGCCAGATCGCGATGTCCTGGCCTTGCAGGGTGACGGCGCGCGCAGATCCCGCCGGGAGGTCGCTGCCACCCGATACGGCGTGCCATTCTAATTTATGCTGCGTCATGGCTTAGGCCCTTCGATAGGGAACGCCCAGATTGGCCGGCTGGCCGGCCCGTACCCGCAGGCCCATCATCAAGAGAATCGAGGCGAGATAGGGCAAGGCCAGAAAAACCTGATGGGGAACCTCGACGCCGATCACCTGCACGTGGGTCGCGAGCGCCTCCAAAAAGGCGAAGACCAGTACGGCCGCCAGAACCCCTTTGGGCATCCAGTTGCCGGCTATGATCGCGACGATGGCCAGCCAGCCACGGCCCGCGGTGACCTCGGAAAGAAAGCGGTCCGAGAAGCCCAGCATCAGAAAGCCGCCACCCAACCCGGTCATCACGCTGCCGAAGATCACCGCACCATATTGGCGCCGGGCGACATTGACGCCCTTGACGTCGAGCGCCTTGGGGTTTTCGCCGAGGCAGCGGATCTCCAGACCGTACTTGGTGCGATAGAGAAAGTACCAGACCAAGGGCACGGCCAGAATGGCCAGGTAGGTCAAGCCGCGTTGGGTAAAGAGGATCTCGCCCAAATAGGGGATCGACGACAAGCCCGGAATCGCCACGTTGCCGAAGCCTTCGAAAGTCGGTTGGGGCCGGCCGGCGATATAGCTGCGAAACCAGAAGAGCGTCAGGCCACCCGCCAAAAGGTTCAAACCCAGGCCCGTAACGAAGTGGTCGAGGCGCAGGGTGACGGTCATAAAGGCGACGACGAGGCCCATCACGGCGCCGGCCAACATGGCCGCGAGAATCGCGCCGGCCAGCGTGTCGGCGGCGGTGACCACGATATAGGCGACGAAGGCGCCCATCAGCATGGTGCCCTCGACTCCCATGTTCCAGATCCCGGCCCGTTGCGTGACCAGCTCGCCAATCGCGGCGAACAGCAGGGGCGTCATGATTCGCACCGTTGCGGCCAGAATGCTGACGATGATCGTCTCTTGAAAGAGCTCACCCATCGGCCGTCACCCTGACGAAACGGAAGCGGGCGATCACGCCGGCAATCAGCACGAACAGCAGAACGATGCCCTCCATGGCCGGCACGAGGGCCGAGGGCACCCCGCTCAGGATTTTCATGTAGAGCGCGCCGCTCTCCAGCCCGCCGAAAAACAGACCCGCAAGCACCGTGCCGCCGGGCCGCAAGCCGCCAATCATGCCGATGATAATCCCGGTGTAGCCGAGCCCGAAGAGATAGTCGCCGCGCAGGCGGTGCCCGACACCGAACAGTTCACTCACCCCGCCCAAGGCAGCGATGGCGCCACTGATCGCCAGGACCAGGAAGATCGTGCGGGGCACATTGCTGCCACGCGCCCGCAAAGCCGTAGGATTGTAGCCACGCGCGCGAATCTCAAAGCCGAGCGGGGTCTTTTCCAGCAATAGGTAACAAAGGATCGCGGCCGCGATTGCAAAGAGAAAGCCGATGTGCAGCTTGCTGCCCGAGATCAACAGTGGCAGATGAGCCGCCTCCGGAATCGGCGGCGATTGGTGATAGCTGACCGTCTCGCCGATCTCGGTCCAGGGACCACCCGCTAAGAGGTAGGACAGGAGATAGACCACTAGATAGTTCAGCATCACGGTCGAGATGATCTCGCTGACCCGAAAACGGGTCTTGAGCACCGCCGCCAAACCGCCAAGCACCACACCTCCAGCGAGACCAAAGAGCACGATGCCGGGAATCTGGATGGCGCTGGGCATTCCGGCCAGGACCAGGCTGCCCAGATAAGCCGCCATTGCCCCGGCGTAAAGCTGGCCTTCCTGGCCGATGTTCCAAATCTGCGCCCGGAAAGCCACCACCGTGGCCAGGCCCGTGAGGATCAACGGCGTTGCTTTGACCAAGGACGCGGTGATCGCCTTAAGGCTGCCGAATGCGCCTTGGAAGAGCGCCGTAAAGGCCTTGAGTACGTCAGCGCCACTGGCCGCGACCAAGAGGCCGGAGACCAGGAAGCCGGCCAAGATCGCGAGCGCGAATGCGCCGATGGTCCAAGCCAGGGAGGATTCCAGGCGTGGCTCGACCTTGATCATGTCCGGGCCGCTTCGCGCGCGTCGCCGTGGCCCGCCATGAGCAGGCCAACCTGCTCGACCGTGGTGGCCTTCGGATCGAGGATTGCCATCACCCGGCCCTTGAAGAAGACCGCGATGCGGTCAGCCAGGTTGAAGAGGTCCTCCAGCTCTTCCGAGGCGAGCACGATCGCGAAACCCTCGTCGCGCTTTTGCAGCAAGGTTTCGTAGACGTATTCGATAACGCCCACATCCAGGCCCCGGGTTGGCTGATTGGCCAGAATAAGGCAATTGGCGTGCAGGAACTCGCGGGCGAGGATGATGCGCTGGGCATTGCCGCCCGAAAGCGTACCCGCTGCGGACTCGGCCGAGGGCGTGGCGATCTGAAACTGCTCGATCTTCTCGTTCGCCAATTGTCGCATCCGCTTGCCGTCGAGGAAGGGTCCCTTACGGTAGTCCGGGCTGTACTGCCAGCCGAGCACCAGGTTCTCAGCAACGGAGAAATCGCCCACCAGGCCATCGCGGAAGCGGTCGTCCGGGATGTAGCCGACACCGCGGTCGAGAGCTTCCCTAGGCGTCAGCCTCGCAATCCTTTCTCCTTTGAGCGAGACCTCCCCATCTGCCAGGGGGCGCAAACCCATGAGCGCCTCGAAGAGCTGCTTCTGGCCGTTGCCCGCGACACCGGCTAGGCCGAGGATCTCGTGCTCGGCAACGGTAAAGGAGACGTCTTCCAAGACGGGTTCGCCCCATTCGCCGACGGCGCTGACGTTCTTGACCTCGAGCACCGGTTGGCCGGGCGGTCGCTCGGGCTTGTGGATCGTTAGGTCGACCTCCCGCCCGACCATCATGGTGGTGAGCGCTTGGGGTGTTGTCTCGGCGGTCTTCATGGTGCCCACCACCTGACCCTTGCGCAGCACGGTGACCCGGTCCGACTGGAGGATCTCATTGAGCTTGTGGGAGATCAGAATGACCGAGAGATGGCGCGCACACATCTGGCGGATGATGCGGAACAGGCGATCGGACTCCTGAGGGGTAAGCACGGCGGTCGGCTCGTCGAGAATCAGCAGCTCGGCGCCAAGATAAAGCGCCTTGAGGATCTCGACCCATTGTTGCTGACCAACCGCCAGCTCCCAGACGTAAGCATCCAGATTGAGGTCGATCTCGTAGGCGTTGCAGAGATCGCGGATCTTCTTGCGGGCCTCCTGATCCCGCAAGCGTACGCCGCTTTCTTGCGTGCCGACGATGATGTTTTCCAGCACCGTGAACTCTTCAACCAGGACGAAGTGCTGGTGCACCATGCCGATGCCCAGGCGAATGGCATCGCTTGGCGATGTCAGCCGAACCTCCTTGCCGCGATAGAGGATGCGGCCGCCATCGGGCTGATGGTAGCCGTAAATGCAGGCCGAGAGGGTCGACTTCCCCGCGCCGTTCTCGCCGAAAAGGCAGTGAATCTCACCGGCCGCCACCGTGAAGGTGACGTGGTCGTTTGCGACCACCTGCGCAAAGCGCTTGGTCAAGTTCTCCACTCTGAGCAGATCGGTCATGGCCCTATCGCCCCGTGGGGGAGTGGCGCCCCTTGGCGAATCGTCAGTCGGACTTCGGCGCGGAGACGTCGAGCGGCACCTTTACTTCGCCAGAAAGGATCTTCGCCTTGGCGGCGGCAACTTCGGCCTTCACCTCCTCCGGCAAGGCCCCCTCCAGACCATGATAAGGCGCGATGTCGGTGCCCCCTTCGGCCATCGAGAACCAGCGCTTCTCGGTGTTGCCGGCGTAGGGCTTGCCCTCGGCCTTGTGGGCCCACCATTCGTCGACGATCCACTCCACGTCCGGGTCCCACTGGGCCATGGCGCTGCTGACGATGGTCGTCGGCGAGAAGCCGTGATCGTCCTGGAAGTTCGCAAAGCACAGGATCTTGGCCTCTTCACAGGGCTCGAAGTTGGCCGCCAGCTGGAAGATCAAGTCGGCCCCGGTGGAGATCTGGGCGTTGGTGAACTCGGCCGCCTTGGCGGGATCGTACCAAGACTCGATGAAGGCGACCTTCTGCTTGATGTCCGGATTGACCGAACGGGCACCGGCGAAGAAACCATTGATCTCGTCGTTCACGTCATCGGCCGGAAAGGTCCCGACCACGCCCAGGGTGTTGGACTCTGTCATGCGCCCGGCGATGATGCCCAGGAGGTAGGCGGCCTCGTGCACCCGCTTGTAGACCCAGTATTGATTGCCGCCGAGGCCTTCGTTGCCCGAGCCGACCACGACGAAGAGAATCTCGGGGAACTCGTCCTTGAGCTTCTTCACCTGGTCGGAATAGGTGCTGTGGGCCCAGATCACGTCGAACTGGCCGGTCTCGGCGAAGAGCCGCATGGCGTCGCCAGCGTCATCGCCCCACAGGGGATCGGTGTACTGCCAATTGATATCGAGCCCATGGGGCTTCTTGGCCTTCACCCGCTCCAAGGCCTGGATCAAGGTGCCGTCCCAACCGCTCTCGATACCGGCGGAAAGGATGATCGCGAAGTTCAGCTCCTCGGGATCGTCTGCCTGAGCCGTACCCTGGACGCAAAGAACCACGGCCGCCGCGGTGATCAACCGCAGGGCGCCTTTGAAGATGTTTGCAATGGACATGCTGTGCCTCCCTATCTTTTTATTGCTTTGAAGCTTAGAGATTCGAGGTCAGGACCGCAAAGCGCGGTAGTAGAATGCGGTCTCATGCCTTCGTACCTGCCTCGGCGCCAAGCCCGAAGCGCTTTACCAAACCCTTGCGGTAGGCCAACGACATGCGGTCGGCCGGAATGCTGATCTCCTCGGAGACATCGAGCGGAAGCTCGATTGGCCGCTGGTCCTCGACCAGGGGCTTGTCCTCCTCGTTGATAACGAGCGCCTCCGCGGTCCAGGTGTCGGCGTCCGGATCTCCGGTCGAGTCCGTATAGAGCTGGAAGATCCGCGTCCGCCGCGCGCTGACCGGACAGGCGCTGTCGGCAAAGTAGTGGGCGTAGTTCGAACCCTCCGGGTAAACGTGGAGCAGGGTCGAGAAGGGATAGGTCAGCTCATAGAGATAGCGAACCTGTCGGTCCTTTGCCTCGACACCGTCGGGAAAGCGATTTCCTCCCTCGAGATAGGCCAGCTCAAAGGCCAGGCCCCGCTCGGTTTGCTCCACCTTATAGGGCGGAATGGGGTCGCCTTTCTTGCCGCCGAAGCTCTTCAGGTGGACCCAGGGAAAGTGGGCAACGTCGTTGAAATTCTCCACATGACGGCCGGCCGATGTCGCCCATTCGTCCGAAGGCACGTGGATGCACTTGCGGTCAGGTTCCTCCAGTTGTGGCCATTCCGGCAGGGGCCAACTGGGCTCCGGCTTCAGACAGGTCCAGATCAGGCCGTAGCGTTCGGCCGAGCGGTAGAGTGAAAGGCATAGCTGCTTCGGAATCCGGATCTTGCCCTCAGGCACCGACGGAATCCTCTGGCAGGCACCGGTTTGGTCATAGGCAAGACCATGCATGGGACAAACAAGGCACCCCTCCTCAACCACACCGGCGCTGAGCCGGGCGCCGCGGTGCGGGCAGCGATCCCTGGCGACGGCGATGCCGTCCGATCCGCGAAAAACCACCAGGTCGATATCCAGAAGCGTGCGCCTGAGCGGCTTGTCTTCGACTTCGTGGACGAATGCGACCGGATGCCAAAAGCCAGCCAGGACATGCCAATCGCTCTCTCGAAAGGAGCAGTCCTCAGGAAGATCCGAACTGGCCTCTGCGTGATTAAGCGGAAGAAACACGCGCACTCCCATTCAGTTGGCTTTCGTCCATGATCCAGATCATTGCACGAGCATTTTTCCCTAGTCTAGCGGCGGCGGCTCTTTTTAGAATGCCCCTGACGCGCAAAGACATATCTGAGATTCAGATGCGGTGTCCCGCTGTCGAGCTTTCGATAGGCATCGCGCGAGGAGGCAACGATGGCGCAATCGGCCGAACCGGGGGGCTTCCAAAAGGCTGAATACGGCTATTCCTTTGGTGAGACAACCTACCCCAACGGCGGAGTTTATGGCCCGATGGCGCAAAGCTACGCCATGCTCCTGATGATCGAGAGCGGGGAGGCCTTGGTCGAGTTCGATGGCCGCGTCCACAGGATCGCGGCCGGCCATACGGCTTGCGTGTTGAACCGCACCCATCTGGTGATTCACTACCCCCGCGCGGTATCGACCCAAGCCAGCTGGTGCGAGACCCAACCAGATGCCCTTGCGTCCGCGGCGCGCAAGGCGCTGACCATCGCGCCTTCGAACGTGAAGTCATCGGAGCGGCTCAAATCGCTCCAGCGTCTTGGCATAGAGCTCGGCCTGCAATCGGAGCCAAGCGTCAACCTCTTGCGCAATGCCCTGGGTCAAGCCGCTTTCAGCGCCTTTCTCCACGACGCCCACGTGGCCGCGGTCGAAGAGCCGATTCCCCAGTCGATCCTGCGCGCCCGACAGTTCATCGATGAGCACTACGAAGACGCCTGCGCGCTCGAGGACATTGCCCACGCGGCTTCGGTCAGCCAGCAGCATCTGATTTACTCATTCCGCAAATTCTTCGAAACCACGCCGATCCGTTACCTCTGGCAGCTCAGGCTCGCAAAGGGCGCAAACCTCCTGCTGCGCAGCGGCCTGAGCATCGGGGAGATCGCCTACCAGTGCGGTTACAAGACGCCGTTCCATTTCAGCCGCCAGGTCAAACAGCACTACGGCTGCTCGCCGACCCAGCTCAGGCAGCGCAAGGGCTATCGGGGCTCCAGCATGGAGCTGGAAAACATCGAGGACGTGATCTTCTGAGCCGTCGCCGTCACGGCTTTCCCATGGGAAAGGCCAGCTCCGGGTCGTAGCTGGCGAAGGAGCTGAGAGTCTGGCTATTGCACTCGGCCTGCCAGGACGAGCCTGGCACCACGGCGGAGACGCAAGGATAGCGCGCCCGGAAGTTCCGCGTCGTATCATTGTCCTCGATCGCGATCGCCACCAGGCCCGCGACAATCCCCTGCTGGGCGGTGACTAGCTGGATCGCCCCTTGCATGGTTCCACCGGTCTCTATCCATTGGTCGACCAGGAGAACGCGGGTGCCCGGCGCGAAGGCGGGCAGGCGCATCTCCATGTCCTGGGTGCGGCCGGAGTAGTTCGTGAAAGTCGCCTTGTCCGTATCGACGCAGAGCTTGCCGGCCTTCCGTATCGGCAAGAACCCCACGCCCAAGCGGGTCGACAAGGCGGCGCCAAGCACGAAGCCCATGGCATCCAGGCCGGCCACCACATGAACCTCCACACCCTCCAGGTCGGCTTGCAGGTCATCCAAAAGATCCCGGAAGGCCGCCCCGTTGATGTAAATCGACGTCGGATCGAGCCAAGCGAACTTCGGTCCCTTGGTGTTGGGCGACATGATCCGCAAGTACCAGCGGTCGTCGCGGGGGCCTTTCTCGCAGCGCGGTTCAATCATCTCCACCCTCTCCTCCTTCGCCTTGACCCAGGTCGCGCGTAACTTTCATAAGATGCGCCAGTCGGCCCGGGTCGATGGTGTAGAAATCCCCTTCCCTATTGATCCCGGTCGCCACCAGGAAGGCGTCAACCGCGCTGCCGTAGCGGGCCGCGTTTTCTGGTGTGATACCGGACGCCACGGCCAAGGGGCCATCGCCAACGCCGTCGCGAAAGGCTGCGATCTTGGCCAGGTCGGCCGCGTGGCCGGTGGCGACGCCCGATGTGGTCACCACGTCCATCCGTGGTACGGACAGGCGAGCCGAGGCCTCATAGTCTTCGGCAGCGACCTCCCGTTGCTTCTTGAAGGCGGTACCGCCGAAGTAGAGGCCTCGCCAGCCCGATGTGCTGCGTGCCGCCGAGATCTCCTCGGCCTCCGCTTGATCGTCCACCGGGAGGCGTTCGTCGATGCGCGCGTCGTCCGCCCAATAGGCCTCCAGGGGAACACCCTCGGCTTCCAGCTCTCCGAGAACCGGGAAGGCCTCCAGGCCCGTCACCGCCAAGAAGTTCACCCCAAGCCAAATGTTTGGAAAACGTTCCCTGACCTGACGGATGATTGGCAGGAAGGGCGCAACCGGAAAGTCGTGGTTGATCAGGAAGACCCCGGCGGCGCCTTCGCCAATCACGACCCGCAGGTTCTCTTCAGTGCGTGTGGTGTCGAGCACGTGTATCACCGGAAGCACCACCGGTCCCGGCGCCTTGAACAGCTTGTGAAAGGCCACACGATCCATCATGGAGCCGAGCATAGGTAGAGAAATGAAATAAACAAAATTTATAGTGATAATGCGGAAATCAGAATTCATAATCTTAGTGCCATGCTGATCGTCAACCTACCCAGCGACCTTTTGCGCACTTTCGTGACGGTCATCGACCTAGGCGGCTACACCCGCGCGGCCCAGGTGCTCGGCCGCTCTCAGCCGGCCATCTCGCTCCAGATGCAGCGGCTCGAGGGTCTGATCGGCACCAAGCTGGTGATCAGGTCGGGGCGCGAGATCACCCTGACCGAGGGCGGCCAGGCCTTGGCCCAGTATGCCCGCCAGATCCTTCGCCTCAACGACGAGGCCGTCGCCTACTTCACCGACCCGACCGCCATCGGCATACTGCGGGTCGGTCTGCCCACCGACTTTTCCGTAGAGTTTCTGCAAGAAGCCCTGAGCGCCTTCGCCGCCGAGCACCAAGACGTGCTGCTCGAGGTGCACTGCGGCCTCTCGCGCGAGCTCTTGGAGCGTTTGCAGCGGGACCAGCTGGATATCATCGTTGCGCTCAGCAATGACGGGGAGAACCAGTATTTGGTGCGCTCCTGGCGGGAGAGCCCGATCTGGGTTTCCGGCGAGCAGGCCGAGGCGCACCGCAAGTCTCCCGTGCCGCTCGCGGCTCATCCCGATGGCTGTGAGTACCGGGAACGCATGATTTCGGCGCTCGGCCGCTGCCAGCGCGATTGGCGAATCGCCTTCACCAGCCCAGGTATCTCTGCCCTGCAGCGGGCCGTGCGCGCCGGTCTTGGGGTGACCGCGCTTACCCGCAAGACACTATTGGACGACATGCGCGTTCTGGGCGAGGCGGACGGATACCCGGCACTGGAGGACATTCACATCGGGCTCTTTTACAAGCACGCGCGCCTTTCCGATGCGGGACTGATGCTGGTCAACCGCCTAATCAACAACTTGGACAAGGCCGCCGAACGAGAAGGCTCCGGATAACCCAGCCTAATCCAATCATTTCAAGTATAAATTTTCAAAATGCAAACACGGTCTTTAGGCTCAAGGCGCGAAAACCTATAATGCCGCCCAAGCCAGGGGGTCAGCCTTGCGCCCGCGCAAAAAAATGGCGCTGTTGCACACTTGCGGCAAAGATCCGGCGCGACCGAACGGGCCGTGCGCCGGAGACAGGGACGCACCTCGCGATCGTTGATAGGGAGAACAAAGGAATGAAAAAAACCAAGAGTGCGAAACTCGCGCAGCCGACGAGACGGGATGTCTTGAAGTATGGGGTCGCCGCCGCCGCCACGTCGGGCCTTGCCATGCCTTTCGTCAAAAAGGCGCAGGCCGCGCCGGTCGAAATCAACATGCTGGCCTGGTACGGCCACGGCGAGCCCGACATGGTCGAGGAGTTCGAGGCGGAAAACAACGTCAAGTTCCAGCCCAAGTACTACGCCGGCGGCGATAACATGCTGGGGCTGATCGCCCAATCGCCACCCGGCACTTACGACATCATTCTGTCGGACGCGGAGTTCGTGCAGCAACTCAACGCGGCCGGTTACATCGAGCAGATGAACGCCGCCGACTACAATTTCGACGACATGCTCTACAAGGACTTCCAGCACTTCCCGGGGCACTGGGACGGCGACAAGCTGTTTTCCATGATGGTGCGCTTCGGGCACCTGGGCGTCTCTTATAACAGGAACGCGGTCAGTGAAGAGGAAGCCCAAAGCTATGCCTGCTTCTGGAAGCCGGAGCTGGAGGGCAAGGTCGGGCACTTCGACTGGCACCTGCCGTCGCTCGGCATGATGAGCCTCTACAACGGCAACGGCGCCGGCCTCTGGGACCTGGACGACAAGGCCTGGGGCGCGGTCCAGGAGACCACCATGAGCCTGCGGCCCCAGGTCGGCGGCTACTTCGACTACGGCGGGACCTTCAACTCCCTGAAGAACGGCGAGATGCAGGCCATGTGTGGCATCGGCGACTGGATCACAGGCGTCCTGGAAAAGGACGGTGCGCCGGTCGCCTCGGTGGTGCCCAAGGAAGGCGGCATCCAGTGGACCGAGTCCTATTCGATCGGCAAGGGCTCGGAGAAGGCGGATCTCAGCAAGAAGTTCATTCAATACATGCTGAGCCCGCGCGGTCAGGTCCGCTCGGCGCAAATGAAGGCCTACCCGGGCTTCTGCATCACCAAGGGCGGCCAAAAGGCCCTGCAGGAGGCCAATATGGCCGAGGCCACACGCACCGGCCAGGTCGAGGGCGCGCCGAACAATCCGATCACCTTGATCGAGGAAGGCCGGATCCACTACCGCAACATTCCGGTCCAGCAGAGCCTCGAGGATTGGAACGACTTCTGGTCGGAATACAAGAACGCTTGAGCTAGAATGATCTGATTCCTCCCACCGGGCCTTCGGCCCGGTGGGAGAGCTGCGCGCGAGATGAGAGGGTAGGGTCAACGGGGGCGATGGCTGACGCGGCGCACGGCGCGGGTCTGGCGAAAAAGGGGGGCGGCAGGCCGGACGGCTACGCGCTCTTCTTCCGCTTGCCGATGGTGTTCTGGCAGCTCGCTTTTTTCATCGGTCCCCTGGTCTTCATGATCGCCATGTCGTTCTTCCTGGTGAAGAACTACCGCATGGTCGAGGCCTTCGAGTTTGCCAATTGGGCCAAGATGCTCGGCCGTGGCTATTTTTGGGACAGCTTCCTGCTGACCCTGGGCATGGCAACCCTGTCGACTCTGGTGGTCACAGCGCTCGCCTTTCCGGCCTCCTACGCGCTCGCATTCAAGGTTTCGCCCACGGTGCGGCGCTGGGCGATCTTCTTTCTAATCGTGCCGTTTTTCACCAGCTATCTGGTGCGCACCTTCTCCTGGTACGTGATCCTCGCGGAATCGGGCGTGATCAATGCGATCCTGGGCTTCATCGGTCTGGGCCCCTACATCATGCTGAACACCAAGTTCGGCACCATCGTCGGCTATATGACCCTGACCCTGCCCTTGGTGGTGATCCTCCAGACCCTGTCGCTCGCCCATGTGGACCGCAGCTTGATTGAGGCAGCTCACAACCTTGGCTGCGGGCGCCTGCGCACGGTCTTCACGGTGATCGTGCCGCTCGCCAAGGTCGGCCTGATCATAGGCGCGGTCTTTTGCTTCATTCTCTCCTTCGGCGATTTTGTCAGCCCCTACTATCTGGGTGGCTCCAAGCCGCCGACCCTGCCGATCCTGATCATCGACACGACCAAGTCGGGCCAGCAATGGCCACGCGCCGCGGTGGTCGCCATTATGATGATGATCACCTTGCTGACCGTCGCTTTCACCGCGATCGCGCTGGCCTACCGGCGGAGGGTGAAATGACCGACGACCGAGCGGTCAGGTGGATCTTGCGGGTCTATCTCGTGCTGATCTTCGCTTTCGTTTTCGCGCCGATCCTGGCCAGCGTGGTTTTCTCCTTCAACTCCCAGCGCTTTCCCACCATCCCGCTCGGGCACTTTTCATTGCAGTGGTACGACGCGATCCTGAACGACCCGGACGTCTGGGCCGCGGTGCGCACCAGTGCGCTGGTTTCGGTCTCGACGGCGGTGCTCGCCACCTTCATCGGGTTCTGCACGGCATATACCGACTACCGCTACGGCTTTCGTTTCAAGGGCGCTTATCTTGCGCTGGCACTGCTGCCGCCGACCATTCCTCTGATCATCCTGGCGCTCGCCATGCTGGCGTGGCTGTCCAAGATCGGCGCCTCGGGTCATGTCTGGTCGATCATCATCGCCCATACGGTGCTCTGCGCCCCCTTCGCCATGGCCGTGATCCGCCTGCGCCTGCAGCAGATGGACCGCAACCTGGAGCCGGCCGCCTGGAACCTGGGCGCAAGCGAATGGCGCACCATGGGCCAAGTGGTGATCCCCTTTACGAAGCCTGCGATCATCTCTGCGCTCTGCTTGACCGCGGCGGTCTCCTTCGACGAATTCGCCGTCGCCTGGTTCATTTCCGGCCTCAACAAGACCGTACCGGTGATGATCCTGGAGATCGTCACCGGCAACATCGACCCTCAGGTGAACGCCATCGGCACCTTCGTGTTCATCACCTCGATCACGCTGGTGGTGATCGCCCAGATCCTGATCATGACCCGCGAAGATAAGAGCGGAGCCCAGACATGAGCGACGCCCTGGTGGTCTTCGATGATGTAGTGAAGCGCTTCGGCGATTTCGTCGCGGTCAAACGCATGAACCTGGAGGTCCGTCGCGGCGAGTTCCTGGCCCTGATGGGCCCCTCCGGCTGCGGCAAGACCACCACCTTGCGCATGCTGGCCGGCCTCGAGCTGCCGACCGAAGGCGACATCACCCTGGAGGGCAAATCCCTGCTCCAGGTGAAGCCCCACGAGCGCGACACGCCCATGGTTTGGCAGTCGCTGGCGCTCTTCCCCTTTCTCGATGTACGCGAGAACGTCGAATTCGGCTTGAAGATGCGCGGCGTTGCGGCCGAGGAACGCCGGCGCCGGGCCGAGGATTGGCTCGAGCGTCTTGGCATCGGGGAGTTCGCCGCGCGCAACGTCCAGCAGCTTTCGGGCGGCCAGCGCCAGAGGGTTGCCCTGGCCCGCGCCCTAGTCACCGAGCCCCAGATCCTGCTTCTGGACGAGCCGCTCTCGGCGCTCGACGCTCACCTGGTGATCCGCATGCAAGGGGTGCTGACCCGATTGCAGCGGGAGCTTGGCATCACCTTCGTCTACGTCACCCACTCCCAATCCGAGGCCTTTGCCATGGCCGACCGGGTGGTCATCATGAGCGACGGTGAGATTGCCCAGATCGGCGCGCCGCGCGACATTTACCGCGCGCCTGCCAACCGCTTTGTCGCCGAGTTCGTCGGGCGCAACAACATCCTCTCGGGCAAGGTCGCGCGCCTCGAAGGGGACGATGCGGTGGTGGCGACGCCAGCCGGCGATTTGGGCGTGACCGTCGCAGAAGACCGCAAGGTGGCGGTCGGCGAAAACGTCAGCTTCGTGATTGCCGCCGATCTGGTCCGGCTTTCCCAGGCGCCACCCGGCGACGGCAACGCGGTGCCGGTCAGCCTGATCTCGGAAGAGTTCATCGGCTCGGTCGTAACCTTGTTCCTGGAGAGCGCCGACGGCACGGAGTTCAAAGCCCAGCTCCAGGAGCGCGAGCTGGCCGATATCGACCTTAAGCAGGCCAAGGAGCTCTATCTCTCTTGGCCGGCCGCCAGCGGCCACTTGCTGGCTGGGTCCACCTGACCAACCTTCAAGGAAAGGGCGTTTGTCATGATCGCCAATCCCGTCCCCTGGCCGAACGGCGCGCGCTGCGCCTGCGCCATCACCTTCGACATGGACGCCGACAGCCTGATCCACATCGCCCGGCCGAAGGATTCCCACCGGCGCCTCTATCCCACATCCATGGGCCGCTACGGGCCGACCGTCGCCGTGCCACGAATCCTGGAGACCTATCGCAAATTCGGTCTCAAGCAGTCGTTCTTCATTCCCGGCTGGTGCATCGAGAAATACCCCGAGACCGTGGAAGCGATCCTGAACGGCGGCCACGAGGTCGGCCACCACGGCTATCTGCACGAGAACCCGGTCAACTTGACCACGCAGGAGCACCGCCATTGGTTCGAGCGCGCGCTCGATGCCCACGACAAGGTCTGCGGTCAGCGTCCCCGAGGTTACCGGGCGCCGGTCTACGACATCACGCCCGATGTGGTCGATCTCCTGATCGAGCACGGCTTTTTGTATGAATCCTCAATGATGGCCGATGAAGTGCCCTATCTCCTTCAGCACGAGAAAGGCACGCTTTGGGAGGTGCCGGTCCACTGGGGCACGGACGACTGGCCGCCCTTCGCCCACTACGAGGAAATCGGCTACATGATGCCGGTCCGGGCGCCGAGCCTTGGCCTACAAGCCTTTTGGGAGGAATTCGAGGCCCACTACGAGCATGGCGGTCTCTTTATGCTGATCCTCCATCCCTTCCTGACCGGCCGTCTGGCACGTTGGCGCTTGGTCGAAGCTTGGATCGAGCAAACCCTCGACAGCAAGGACGTGTGGTTCGCACCGCTCGAGGAGATCGTCCGGCACGTCGAGCGCATGCGCGACGAGGGCCTCTACACGCCACGAATCGAAAAGCTGCCCTACTACGACGCACCCGTCGCCGGCCGCGCTGATTAAAGCGTACTTGCCACGGGATGAAATTGATCAATCGAGTTCAGAAGCCCGGTCAAACACGGAAAATCACATTGGGCCGCCGCAAAGATCAAGTTTCGTCCGGCGGCAACCGCTCAGTGACTCTCTCGCGGGACTGCGGCACCGCTTGAGCCCACCAAGAAATCCAGGTCGCAACCCAGATCGGCTTGGGTGACGTGTTGGAAGTGCAGGTTGGCATAGCCCCGCTCAAAGGGCGGCGCCGGCGGCGTCCAGCGGGTTCGGCGCTGGGCCAACTCCTCGTCGGAAACCTCGAGGCTGAGGCTTCGATTGGCCACGTCCAGGGCGATCATGTCGCCGTTCTCGACCAGCGCGAGGGGTCCGCCGGCCGCCGCTTCAGGCGCGGTGTGCAGCACCACGGTGCCATAGGCCGTACCGCTCATGCGGGCGTCCGAAATGCGAACCATGTCGGTGATGCCACACCGGAGGATCTTCGCCGGCAGCGCCATGTTGCCGACCTCCGCCATGCCGGGATAGCCCTTCGGGCCGCAGTTCTTCAGCACCATGATGCACGATTCATCGACATCCAGCTCGGGGTCATCGATCCGTGCCTTGTAGTCGTCGATATCCTCGAACACCACTGCGCGACCACGGTGCCGCATCAGTGTCGGGCTGGCGGCCGAAGGCTTAAGCACGGCGCCCTGGGGCGCCAGGTTGCCGCGCAAGACGACGATGCCGCCATGCTCCTTGAAAGGGTCCGCAAAGGCGTGGATTACCTCCCGGTTGAAGCATTCAGCATCCTTCACATTATCCCAGATCGTGCGGCCGTTGACGGTTAGGGCATCCTTGTGGAGCAGACCATTCTCGCCAAGCTCCCGGATCACCACCGGCAGACCGCCGGCATAGTAGAAGTCCTCCATCAGGTGCTCGCCCGAAGGCATGAGGTTGACCAGGCAAGGCACGTCAGAGCCGAGCGCATCCCAGTCCACCAGACGCAGCTTTACGCCGATGCGGCCGGCCAGCGCGATCAGATGCAAGACCGCGTTGGTCGAGCCGCCGATCGCACCGTTGACGCGGATCGCATTCTCGAAAGCCTGGCGGGTCAGGATCTTCGACATGCGAAGATCCTCCCTGACCATGGCGACAATGCGCCGCCCGGCAAGCTGGGCCAAGGACTTGCGCCGGGAGTCGACGGCCGGAATTGCGGCGTTGGCCGGCATGCCCATGCCAATGCCCTCGACCATGCTTGCCATCGTCGAGGCTGTGCCCATGGTCATGCAGTGACCGGGCGAGCGGGCGTTGCCGGCCTCCGCGGCCATGAACTCCGCCATGGACATCTCGCCGGCCTTGACCATGGCATCGAACTTCCACACATGGGTGCCCGAGCCCAGGCGCTGGCCCCGAAAGTTGCCGTTCAGCATAGGCCCTCCGGAAAGCGCCAGGGTCGGCAAATCGCAACTCGCCGCGCCCATCAGCAGGGCCGGCGTTGTCTTGTCGCAACCGACCATCAGCACAACACCATCGACCGGGTTGGCACGGATCGATTCCTCCACATCCATGCTAACCAGGTTTCGAAACAGCATGGTGGTCGGGCGCATCAAGGTCTCGCCCAGAGAGGTCACCGGGAACTCGACGGGAAAGCCCCCGGCCTCCAGCACGCCGCGCTTGACCCGCTCGGCCAGGTCCCGGAAGTGAGCATTGCAAGGGGTCAGCTCGGACCAGGTATTGCAAATGCCGATGACCGGCCGCCCGTCGAAGGCATCGTCAGGGATGCCTTGGTTCTTCATCCAGCTGCGGTGATTGAAGCCGTCTTTGTCCATCAGCCCGAACCATGCGGCGCTGCGGTACGTTCTATTGCTCTTGCTCATGGAACTCGCATTTCCTTAGGGCTGCAGGTAGTCCTCGATGTAGTCCTGGATGATTTCCTCCAGACCGCCATCCAGCTGCAGGCCAAGCGCCTCGGCGCGGGAGAAGGCGGCGTCCTGAGGCCAGGTCTTGCAGATGTCGACGATGAAGGGATCAGGCGCGCTCGTGATTCGGCCGAGACCGCGGTCGCCAGCGCTCCGGTGCAAAGCCTCGACCATGTCGCGCGTGCTAAACGTGTGACTGGGGAAGCTGACGGCCCGGTCGTCACCCAGGGCGGCGCCGTCGATCTCGTGCAGCCGGATCAAGCCCTCGACGATCGCCCGGTATCCGAGCAGGGGCATGGCGGTGTCGTCGGGTACCGGCAGCACGAAGTCATCGCCATTCAGGGGCTCGCGAAACACGCCGCTGACGAAGCTAGAGGCGGCCGCGTTTGGCTTGCCGGGACGGATAATGACGGTCGGAAGACGCGCCGACCGGCCATCCAGAAAGCCCTTGCGCGTATAATCGTTTATCAGAAGCTCGCAAATCGCCTTGGTGACGCCATAAGTGGTCTGAGGCGTTTGCTTGGTCGTATCGCCGACCGTGTGAGGCATGGCGGCTCCTCCAAAGACGGCGATTGAGCTGGCGAAGACCAAGCGCGGCCGCGTGGCCCGGGCCCGCAAGGCCTCGAACACATGGCGTCCGCCGTCTAGGTTGACCCGCATGGCGAGGTCGAAGTCCTTTTCAGCGCCGCCGCTCACCACCGAGGCCAGGTGAAAGACGGAGATGTCGTCCCGGTCTATGAGACTGAACACCTGGTCTCGGTCGGAGATATCGCCGCACTCGGCCTTGACGACGATACTGTCATGGCGGAGCGTCTCTCTCGGAGCGCCGACGTCGAACAGCTGCAGCTCGTCGATTGGCACCGTTTCACCGCTCGGACTCGCAAGCGTCCCCACCTCCAACAGCCGCCGGGCCAATCGGAATCCGATGAAGCCGGCGCCTCCGGTGATTACGACTTTCATCTCGTTGCTCCCGCTCGTTCGTCAAGGCGCGCCGTGGGGGACATGGCGATTTTGGGAGTGTAGAGGATCTGAGGCGTAAATTGCCTACTTTTCGGATTCTGTTATAGGTCCGTGGCCGATTTCCTGTGGAGGCACGTCGACGGTCTAGCCTCGTCTAATCGCAATGCACCCTATCTGCACCAATCAGGACACGTTCGCCTGTCTGGTTGGAGCGGTAGACGGCCTCCTCGACGTGAAGGTTCGCCAAGTAGTCCTGTCCCTGGTTCATCACCTCGCCACCTTGCTCCAGGCAGGCCAAAACATGCTTCTGAAGGCGGTAGACGCAGTCGCCACCGAAACCGCGGTCATTCCAATCGTAGTCGATTGCCCATTCTTGGTTCTCGCCGTGGCGGCGGCGAAACAAGACGCCGTCGCCATTTAGGCGAATGGCACCCTTCGAGCCCTCGACCAACATCTCCCCCATGGTCAGGCGGCGGTTCTCGGCGGCGTGGTCGGCCAGGCGGTTGCCGTCGAACAGCCCGCGCGCGCCATTGGCGAAGTCGAACAAGATCAGACCGGCGTCCTCGCCGGCAATCGCTGGGTTGAGCTGCGCCAAGCGGGCGGTGACGCCGATCACCTCACCGAATAAAAAACGGAACACGTCAATCAGATGGATCGCCGTCTCGTGGACCAGAAAGCGTTCCATCTTCTGAAAATAGGGTTGGCGCGCCAGGTAGGCCTCCGGCCCCTGCCCGTCCCCGGGCCGCAGCCGAAAACTCACTTGGTAAGGGTCGCCGATCTCCCCTGCCTCAAGGCAGCGTCGAATCTCGCTGTACCAAGGCATGAAACGAAAGTTCTCGTGCACGATGAGTGGAACTCCGGCCGCTTCCGCGATGGCAACCGCCGCCTCCGCGTCGGCCAGGCACGGTGTAAAAGGTTTCTGGCAAACCATCGGAACGCCCCGCTCAGCGGCCGCCTTGATGAAAGCCATGTGGGTGTGCGGCGGCGTGATGATGTCCACCAGATCGGGCCGCACCTGGTCCAACATCGCGGCGAAATCAGTGATAACGTCGGCCAAACCGAAGGTGCGGGCCACGGCTTCGGCGCCTTGCCGATCCAAAGAGCAAAGGCCGACCAGCTCGACATCGAGACGGCGCCAGGCTTCGTAATGAAACTGACTGAAGTAACCCGTGCCAACCGCGGCCAGTCTGAGCCGAGCCCGTGTCATGTGGCAACAGCCGCCTGACTTTGAAACCGCCAATGACTGGGCGGCAAGCCCGCCACGGGCGCACGGAAGCTTGCTAGCGAGTCGCCCAAGAGGCATCCCAGATAGACGGTGCGCAAGTCGGGACCGCCGAAGGCCAGACTCGAGACATTCTTTAGAGAGCGCCCCGACACGCGGTCCAGGTGAGGGCGGCCCATGGTGCCACCGCGGTATGCTTCCTCGACCCATGCCAGATGGTCCGGGTCGTTATCTTCCAGGATGACCGTCTGTTCGCCGTCCGGCGCGATCCGGATGATCCGGTTGCTCACGATGCTGGTGATCCAGATGCCCCCTTGCGAATCGAAAGTGAGACCGTCCGGGAAGGTTCCGGGCCCAAAGCGAGCAACCACGGTCCGGTTCGTAAGGCAACCGTCCACCCCCACATCGAAGCGAGTCAGACGGCGGGCGAAGGTCTCGTTGACATAGAGCTGCCCACTCTCGGGGTGAACCAGGCATTCGTTGGTGTAACCCAGGCCGTCGACAACGATTCGGGCGTCATCTTGATCCAGCAAGACGATGAAACCGTCAGCCCGATCGGCGCGGTAACCGAGGCTGCGCGGCGATTGCCGGGTGCTGACGGTTATCCAGATCCTTCGCTGGCCATCTAAGTGAACATAATTGGTGGGTGGGAGCGGCTCTCCCCCAACCTCCAGCAGGACCGGCGAGAGCATGCCCGATGGTGCCAAGCGGTACACCCCACCGTCCTGTTCTCCCAAATGCGCCAGCAGCCAGCCACCGTCCTCCAGAACGGCAATTCCATTCGGCTTCGGCGCAAAGTCTCCCTCGGCGAGAACGGTCCTCTGGGCGCCATCGGCACCAATCACCGTGACTCCGCCCCGCCAATCCGAAACGTGCAGGGCACCATCGGCCGTGGCCAGCACGCACTCTGGCCTGTGCAGGCCGCAACCGACAAAAGCTAGGTGGTTCACATCGCTCAAAGACACATCCTAGTCGCCGTGCAATTCCCCAGGGCAGCTCGAGAAAGCGTTGTGGGGGAGGATAACCAACTCAGTAATGAGTTTGCTGGCCCTGCACAAGACACGCCAGAGGATAAATGTGTTCCGGTCGTGAATGTCCTTTGGCTTGCGCGCTTTGCGTCCCGCTGGCTGATCAATCCTCGTTTCGACCAATGGCCGAACCGCCGCGGTTTAGTTTGAGAACTCGTCGTCCCAAGCCATTTTCCGTGGTCTCGCGCGGTCGGTACTCGCAGCCGATCGGTCCGAGGTACCCAGCCTGCCTGAACGCAGGTAGAATGACCCTGTAGTCGAGCTCACCGGCTAAGGGCTCCGTCCGCCCTTAGGCCGAAGCGATCTGGACATGGCCGACCTGGGGCGCGACCTTCTGGAAATTAGCCAGGAGAGATCCGCTCTCGCGGTAGACATGATAGCAATCGAACAGGATTTTCAGCCTCGGATGATCAACTTCATCTACGACCGTTGTCGCCTGCTCGACAGTTCGGAGAAAATAGCCGGGTAACTGCTCTGTACATACCGGCTCGATCAAGACGTTGAGGGATGTGTGATCAAGGGCAAACCGCAGTGTTCGGAGGTAGCATTCGAAAGGCTCACGGCCCTCGGCTCTGCCCGCCAGAACATGGATTGCACCGGCACCGATATCCTCAGCGAGATCGATCGCATCCTCAATGTCGCGCTTTGCCTGATCGGCGAGTGTTGGAATCGCCGCGCAGCCCACCGTATCACCTATGCGAACATTGAGGCCAACGACTGGCAAAGCTTTTTCAGCCAATAGCTCCTTGAGTGTCGAGCGGTCTTCCCTTTGGGCCTCATCATGAAACTACACCGCGTCAAACCCATGGACAGCCGCAAGCCGAATGCGATCGAGAAACTGCCTTTCTTTCCAGAGGCGGCCTATGTTTGCTGAAAAGCGGAAGAGTGACAATCTCGTCTCCGATCGATGCGAGAAAACCTGACTAGGCCGTAGACTCATAACTGGGCAGCCAGATGCGGATTGAGGCCAGCTTGACGGCGGCGAGGAAGTTAAGCGGGTTCTTGTCGTAGCGTGTTGCGATGGCGCGGGATTGCTCGAGCTTGTTGAAGAAGCGCTCGACGAGATTTCGCTGGCGGTAGAGCCACTTGCTGAAGGCGAAGCGGTCCTTGCGGTTGCTCTTGGCAGGGATGTTGGCCCAGGCCCCGCGTTTGGTCGCCAGCCTGCGAATGGCGTTGCTGTCATAAGACTTGTCGGCCAGCAGGATGTCGCCGTCGAAGGCCTTGGAGACCTCCTCCAGAAGGTGATCCCAAACCCCCGCTTTGCGCCAGCGCACGAAGCGGTTGTAGCAGGTCGTGTGGGGGCCGTAGCGCTCCGGAATGTCCGCCCAGGGTGAGCCTGTGCGAAAGCGCCAGAGAATGCCGTTCAGAACCCGGCGGTCATCGACCCGCGCACGCCGCGCGGCTTGTTCGGCAGCAAGGGTTGGATCACGGACCACTCAGGTTCGGTCAGCTCCTAGCGACGGCGGCTCATTTTTCCTCCTCCACATCAAGGAGAGAGGTGAATCACATCCGAGCCGAAGTGGGAATCCAATTTATGAGTTCATGGCCTAGTGAGATTGCAGCCATATGAAAATTGGATTATATTTTTATCTAACCATGGAAAACTCTATGGCTTATACCCTACGACAATTGAACTATGCCATCGCCGTTGTCGACTTGGGCAGCATCACCCAAGCCTCGAAGAAACTTGGCATATCGCAGCCGGCAATCTCTGCGGCTTTGAACGAGCTGGAGCGGGAGTTCGCTCTTACGATTTTCGCGCGACGCCCGGCCCAACGAATCTCGCTTACTCCGGCAGGCCAGCGCTTCATTGACAAAGCACGATTGCTACTCGACCGCGTGCACGACTTCGAGACCGACGCCATTGGGCTTCGGCGCGAGATCAAGGGAAAGCTGGAGATCGGCTGCTTTGCCCCAACGGCGCCCTTCATGATACCTCTGATCATTGCCGGGCTCTCGGAGAACTATCCAGACATCGAGCTCCACCTTCACGAAAGCGACCTGGACGAATTGAACCGTGGTCTTGCATCGAGCACGATCGACGCGGCCCTGACGTACGACCTGAAGCTTGACCGTGGCGTTCGTTTCGAGCCGCTCGTCAGAACACCGGTTTACGCTTTGCTGTCGGCAAGCGATCCCTTGGCGTCCGAGGAAAGCGTATCGCTCTACGATCTTGCCGAGCGGCCAATGATCGCCTTTGACCTGCCCATCACCGGACAGTTCTTTCGCTCCCCATTTCAAAGCTTGGGCCTTCAGCCACGGGTCGCCTATCAGGTCAAATCCTATGAAATGGTCCGCGGATTGGTAGGTGCGGGCGTCGGTTTCTCATTGCTCATCATGAGACCCACGAGCGATCAAACCTACGAGGGCAAAGCTGTGGTTTGCCGGCCATTGCGAGAGCCACTTCCAAGCCCCCACTATGGCGTCGCCTTCAATGCCCAATCGCTCCCCACACGCCTTGTGGGGACCTTTGCCGAGCATTGCCATAAGGTGATCAAGGAAGAAGGCCGCGCCAACAAATTCTTCGTTCGCGGGTAGGTGCGGTTAGAGGTTCCGAGACACGACCCACCCGTTGATCGGACAGCTGTTGGGGTTTGGAAGGACTCCGCCTTTTAGGGATGACGCGGTGCCTTTAGGCGCCATCGCCGCAGCCGCTGTACCACGCACTCGAGTTTAGTGTTTACCGAATTGTCCTTGTCTCGTGCAGAAGACATCGCCACCATCCATCAGGATCCACACAATCCTCGCCGGGCGACGTCAGTCTTGGTGGTCATGGGTCATCTCTTCGGTGTGGGTCGCCTCTTGGGCGCCGTGGTGTGCCGACTCAGGCTCGGCCGACAGGATGTAGTCCTCGGGCAGTTCGGTGAAGGCGACGATGTGCCCGCCGCGCGCCGCAACGAAGTCCTCGGCGTCCGCCCTTGCGGCGAAGGGAACGGCCTCGCGCGCGCCCATGCCGCCACGCCGGTCGCTATGGATCACGTAGTGAGCGCCGGTCGCCTCGATCCAGGTGCCGGCCTCCGGCGTCGCCCAAGTGGCGCGGCCCATATCGTTGACATAGATCGCGGCGATCGCTTTGGGCTCGTCGGGCAGCATGGTGAAGGCGACCGCGTCGCGCACCGAGCTGAACCAGATCGGCTCGGCCGTACCCCTGAGAAACAGTTGCGCCTTCGGGCCGTGGTGATCGGCTACGATCATGTTGCAGTAATAGCCGATCGCCTCGCGGGTCAACTCTTGCGGCGCCGGCTTGGCGGCCTGCTGCTCGGAGTCGCCGCAGGCGGCAAGCAACAAACCAGCGGCAAGCAGGCAATTGAGCAAGGTCTGAAGCCTCATTTTCTAGATCTCCTTGCGAATGAAGAGGGCCGTCGCCGCCCCGAGCGCTGTGGCCGTCCACAGCGCAAGCAGCCCAAGGGGCAATGCCGGATGGGGAACTGTTTGAGCGCCGAGCCCGGCCAAGCCGCCGGCCTCGCGTACTCCCTCGACCAAGGTTAAGTTGAAGACCCGGAAGGCGTCGGTTGGATTGGCTAGAAGCAGCGCAGTGAACAGCCCGCTGGAGAGGCTCTGGTTGCTGTCGAGCAGCAGCGCGCCGAGCAGGCCAAGATCGTACAATACCACCAGGACCAGCCACAGGGTAAGCGCCAGCCCGGCCGCCTTGCTGTGCTCCTCGACCACCACACTGATGCAGATACCGATCGCGATGAACACTGCGCCGAGCAGGACCGAGCTGGCACAGAGTGCCGCTAGCGCGTGCCAGCCTTCTGCGTCCACGCCGCCCAGAAGCGCGACCACTACCCCGGCACCACCATAGCCGATCAGGATCGCCAAAGTGAGGATCGCCAGATGGCCGAGAAACTTACCCAGAGCCACCTGCCAGCGAGCCACGGGGTAGCTGAGAAGCAGCAGCAAGGTCCCGCGCTCGGCTTCGCCGACAATGGCGTCGTAAGACAGCATGAGGGCAATCAAGGGCAACAGGTAGACGGAGAGGCTGGCGAGGCTGACCACGGTCACGCTGAGCGCGCTCGCTTTGACTTCGCCACCTGGCGCTGCGCCCAGCAAAGCCAAGACCAGCGCCAGGCCGGCCAGGACCACAATCAAGGCGGCGATCCAGCGGTTGCGTAGGCCGTCGCGGATTTCCTTGACAATGATCTGCCGAATCGCGCTCATGGCATCCCCTCCTCCGCCGCGAAATGGGCGTAGATATCCTCGAGACGCGGCGGTTGAATATCCAAGTCGCGCACCACACCATTGAGTTTCGCCAGGCGACGCACGACCGCCATCTTGTCGGCCGTGCCGCAAGTGAAATCCATGGTGCCGCCTTCGACCTTCTGGAGGGCAAAGCCGCCGCCGACCGCCTCTGCGATCTCGCCAACCGACTCCGGCGTGACAGTGAGGCGCAGACGCAGGGGCAGACCCGAAGCTTGGCGCAGATCGTCTAGAGCCCCGAAAGCAACCAGCGTGCCGGCGCGCAGAATAGCCACTACATCGGCCCTGGCCTCGATTTCGCTGAGCACATGAGAAGAGACGACGGCGCTCGTACCCTCGGCGGTGAGCGCGGCGATCGCCTGGTAGAAATGACGGCGCAGAGGCGGGTCCAGACCGTTGGTCGGCTCGTCGAGAAACAAAAGACGCGGCGCGCCGAGCAGGGCTTGGGCCAAGCCCAGGCGCTGGCGCATGCCCTTGGAGTAGGTCCGCACTTTGAGGCGCGCGGCGCCGGCCAGGCCAACCTCTTCGAGCAGCTGGTCGCAGCGCGCGTGGCTCACAGCTTTCAGGCCGGCATAGAACCGTAATAGCTCGCGACCGGTCATGGCGCCTTCGAAGGCAACGTTCTCCGGCAGGTAGCCAACCGCGCGGCGCGCCTCTGCGCCGCTCGCCGTGCGGGGATCCTGGCCAAGCAGACGCACCTCCCCGTCGCTCGGCGCGGTAAGGCCGAGCAGGAGCTTCATCAAGGTCGTCTTGCCAGCGCCGTTGTGGCCCAGTAAAGCCAAACAATGACCGGCGCCAAGCGATAGGCCGACGTCGCGCAGGACCAGCTTATCGCCGTAGCGCTTGGTCAAGTGGCAGGTCTCGATCAGCTTGCTCATGGTTCGGGCGCCATCAGAGGGTGGCTATCGGTCACACCGCCGGGCCTAAGCGCCGGAAAGGCCGATTGGGCCCACCGTAGGATCTGGGTTGCTGGACTGTTTAGAAGCAGCTTGGCGAGTGGGTGCCGCCAGACGATCTGATCAACCAGACCGTTCGGGTGATAGGGCGCGTCAGCCAAACCGTCGCCATCCAGATCGAACGCCAGATTGTCGCTCCAGTAGTTGCCGCGCCTGTCTTGCGACCACTCTACCTCTTGGGTGCCGACGTATTTTACCTGGGTTCGATTAGCTACAAAGCTGTTACCGCTGATCTGGTTGCGCTCGGAGCCGGCGGTGAAGTGGATGCCGATCTCGCAACCCTCGAAGTGGTTGCCATGAATCGCATTCTTGTTGGCATTGTAAATGAAAACGCACTTGTGGGGGCCGTTGACCCGGTTGCCGACGATCTCAGCGCGGTTCGCGTAGTTGAGCAGCAATCCATGGTCCCGATCGCCTACCGAGCTGTTGCCTCGCACCTCCAGGCCGTGGGAGTACATGATCGCGTAGCCCACGTGATTGTCGATCGATCGGTTGTCCGAGACCTCGCTGTTGTTGGTGTACATGTAATGAATGCCGAAGCGCAGGTTACGAAATCGGTTGCGGCGAAAGGTATTTTGCTTGCTGGTCGTGACGAAGATGCCGTCCCGACCGTAGCGAATGTCGTTGCCATCGACCACGGCACCAGGGGCGTTCCAAATCTGCACCCCGTTGCCGCGTTCATTCATACGCAAATCCCGGCGGCCGAGAATGACGTTATCCTTCACGATCGCATCCCGAGCGCCTTTGAGGTAGACGCCGATCAGATTGTCCTCTAGGCGATTGCTCTCGATCCGGGCGCCGGTCGCACGCTTGGTGGCGAACACGCCGCTGTCCTCGGTCTCGAGCTTGAGGCCCGACCCGGTAACAGTCAGGCCACGAAGCAGAATGCCCGGCGCGTCAAAGGTCAGCACCCTGCCCTCACCGGACCCAACGATGCGCGCGCCCGGCTGGCCGACTAAGCTCAATGCCTTGTCAATCACGATTCCGCCGACATGATCGCCGGGTGCCAGGCGCAAGGTATCGCCCGGGGCCGCGGCGGCGACGGCCCTGGCAAGGGCGCCGCCACCCGGCTTGACCTCCGCGGCCGCCGCCGGACCCGCTGCGACGAGCACCGCGAGGCCGGCGGCCAGAAGGGCCATTGCGATCATCATCCCCGTTGGTCCCGCCTCACGCCGCCCGCGGCTCGACGAGCATGCGGCCACGCATCTCCATATGAAGGGCATGGCAGAACCACTGGCAGTAATACCAATGGACACCAGGTCGGTCGGCCACGAAGGTGACCGAGGCGGTCGCCTGGGGCCCGACCTCGATGGCAATGCCGTAGTTCGCCATTGTGATGCCGTGGGTCAGGTCATCGACATCGTCCATGTTGGTGACATAGATCGTGACCTCATCGCCTTGCTTTACCGTGAACTGTTCCAGGCTGAAGGTCGGCGCGACCGAGTGCATGTAGACCCGCACCTTGTTGCCGTCGCGGATTACATTCTCGCCCCAATCCAGATCCACGCCATCTTTCTCGGCCTGTTGGCGGGCCTCCTCCCACATGGGATCCTTGCGGTCCCAAACCCGGCTCGGGTTGACCAGGGAGCGGTGAACAATGATGCAATCATGGGGCTCTGCAAAGGTCGGGCCGTCGTGCACCACCTTCATCTTGTCGCCGGTGATGTCGATCAGCTGTTCGTTCTCCGGCTTGAGCGGACCGACGTTGATGAAACGGTCCTTGGAGAACTTGTTGAGCGATACCAACCACTTTCCGTCGGCATCCTTAGTCTCGCCCATGGAGCTGTGGTTATGGCCCGGCTGGTATTGAACGTCGACCTTGTCGAGGATCGGATCGACGTTCTTCCCGGCGTACTGCTCCTTCGCTTTTTCAATGTCCCACTTGGCCACTTGGCTGTCGAGAAACAGGGTGGTGAAGGCGTTGCCCTTGCCGTCGAAGGCCGTATGCAAGGGCCCCAGGCCCAGCTCAGGTTCGGCGACGATGCAACCGCGCGGCTCGATCTTGCCGGCGAAAACGTCGGGCACCTTGGTGACGTCGATCACCGAGACGGTTGGCGACAGCTTGCCGTTGATCACCACGTGCTGACCGTCCGGCGCCGTGTTGCAGCCGTGTGGGCTGTTTGAGATCGGCACATAAGCGGTGTAGGGCGTGCCTTTTCGGCCGTCGAGTACCGGTACGTCGCTGATCGTCTTTGCCTTGCCGTCGGCGACCGCCTGCTCGATCGCCTTGATATCGAAGATCACCGCCCAGTCCTGCTCGTTGGCAGTCATCTCGGCCAGCGTCACACCGCCTTCCGAGTTGTAGCAGGTGGAAAAGGCGTAGAGGCCTTGATAATCGGCGTCGCAGTTGTCCAGGTTGCCATCGACGATGACCTGCCAGGCGACCTCCATTGTGTCGCCGTCGAGCGCAGTAAAGATCGAGTGGTACTTGTCCGGCTCGTCCAGAATCATGCCGTCGTTGGGGATCGGAATGCGGTGTTCGCCGTTGGCGAAGATGTAGCCCGTGCGTGGGTACTTCTGGGGCCGCATGCCGTGAATGTCCGCGGCATTTGGAATCTCGACGATCTTGTCAGGTTTCATCACGTCGCAACGGATACGTGCGACCCTGGTGTTGGCCTTATCGTTGATGAAGAGGTAGCGCCCATCGTAGGTGCCGTCGGTAAAGGACATGTGGGGATGGTGTGCATCGCCGTTGAGCCACACTCCGTCGCGGGATTCCCCGTGGGCCGTCAGATAAGCCTTGGTCTCAGGCAGGAGATCCTGGGTCAGGATCTGGATGCTCTCTTTGGTCTTGCCCCAGCCGGTTGCGCTGCAGCGGTTGAACACCGGAATGCGCATGAGCTCGCGCATGGACGGCAGGCCGATGATGCGAACCTCGCCCGATTGGCCTGAACTCCAGAAGCCGTAGTACTCGTCCAGGTCACCGGGTGCGACGTTGGCCTGGCCACCTTCCGCCGCAATCGCCGGTCGGGAGTTCGAAGTAAGACCCACTAAGCCGGTTGCCGCGGCCGCGCCACCGAGGCCGGCCAGGCCGGCCACCTTGGCCGTACCGCCCAACAGGTCGCGCCGGGAAACTCCGTGGGCGTTCTTTTCGTGCTTCGACATGCTTCTTTCCTCCTTCTGGTTCGCGGGCGACTTCCTTACTCAGGCAGGAAGTCCGCCAATTCCAATGCCTTCTTGGGTTTCTCACCACGCTTCGGCGGTAAGTTCTTGGACGCCAACGCCTGGCGCCGCTCGCGCTTGAGGCGCCGCTGGATCATCACCGGGCAACGCCGGTCGTCGTGATAGAGTGTCTGACAGTGCAAACAGGAATGGCATTCGTTCGGATTGATCTGACCCTGAGGATGGATCGCACCGACCATGCATTCCGTGCCACAGCGCTGGCAGGGGTTGCCACACTCCCGGTACCGCTTCAGCCAGTCGAACATGCGCAGCCGGCCGGGAATCGCGAGCGCCGCACCAAGTGGGCAGAGATAGCGGCAGTAGAAACGCTCGATGAAAAGCCCGGCCACGAGCAAGGCGACGGCGAAGGCGACGAATGGCCAATCGCGCTGGAACTTGAGAATGATCGCCGTCTTGAAGGGCTCGATCTCAGCCATCTGCTCGGCCAGCGCCAGGGAGTAGAGCGAGACGCCGAACAACACCAGGAAGATCATGTACTTGAGCGACCAGAGTCGCTCGTGCAGCCACCAGGGCACCTTGACTTGAGGCACCTTGCACAGCTTGGCCAGCTTGTTGGTCAGCTCCTGCAGCGCGCCGAAGGGGCAGAGCCAGCCGCAAAATGCACCTCGCCCCCAAAACAGCAGCGCCGCGGCGACCGAACCCCAAAGAATGAAGATCAGCGGATCCTTGAGGAAGAAGTCCCAGCGGAAATCGACCACCAGCGCATTGAAGAAGGTCATGATGTTGACAACGGAGAGTTGGGCGTTGGCATAGAAGCCAAGCCCGAACAGAGTGAAGATCAGGAAGCCGATGCGCAGACGCTCGGTCAGGGCTACGCGTTTTGTAAGCCAATCCTGCACATAGAAAATCAATGTCAGCACGCCCAGGGCGGTGAGAAGCACGACAACCTCAGGCAACTTGTCGCGCCACAGGCGCTGCCACAGAGGCTCGCCTTGCAGTACCGCGCCGTGGCGTTCCGCGCCCTGCCCCGCATGTATTTGCCCGCTACCCGAGTCCGTTTTGGCCACCTTCTCCAAGTAACGCTCGGGCGGCCGGTAGCCCAGATCGAAGGTCAAGAATGCCTTTGTCGTCGGTCCGGTGGCGCGCGCGGCCAGCAGCTCCAAGCGCCAGCCACGGGCCGGATCGAAGTCGAGGCCTTCGGGGGTAATGAAAAGATCGACGTCCTTGAACTTTGGCGCGCCGGCGGCGGCAATCGCGCCCAGACGCTTGTGGTCCCGGTCGCGAAAACGCAGGGACTCGTCGCCTTGGATCACCTGAAAGCGGTCGAAGATGCCGCCGCGCACGTAGCCCGAACCCTTGAAAGAATAGAGCCCGTTGGCCGCCACTAATATTGCCTCCTGGTCAGGCTTCAGGGCCTTTCGCAGGTTGCCATACTCGGCCTCGCCCAAGAGTGAGCGGCCGACCGAAGGAATCGAGACCACGGCGGCATAGAGATCGATGAAGGTGCTCTCTTGGTCGTCCGCCTCTGGTCGGGCGGCGGCAACGGCTTCGCCAGACTCGCTAAAGGCGGTGGTCACCTCGGCGACGCTGAGCTGGAGCCGACGCACTGCGCCTTCGCCGGTCAAGGTCGCCCAATCGGAGACCTCGTCGACCGTTGAATTGACCCGCCAGCGCGGTCCGCGCGCCGTGGCTGGCTCTGATTTCAAGCCACCCAGGCCGAGCCGCCGGGCGACCTTGATGGCGGCGCGCAGGATCGAATCGTCGGCCACCATGACTGTCACCGTGGCGCCGCTTACGATATCGACCTCATGATCGGCGCCGCCCGTCCGCACGAATTCCGGCACGTCTAGTCCGACGAAGCTGTCGAGCACCTCGACGATCTTCGATTCCGGGATTCCGACCAGAACGATCGGCTCTTTGTGGTCGACCAGCTTGAGACCGGTGATCCGCCCCTCCAGATCGAGCCCAATCATGATATGGATCGGCTTGCCGGAGTAGCCAGCGGCATTGGCAAAGCTCGAATTCAGAAAGGCGGTGCCCACCGGCAGCCCATCCTTCAACACCTGGACCACCGGCGGGTCGCCCTGAGGCGGTCCGTAGTCATCTGCCCCTGGGAGGATCTCGCCCGGCGCGGTCTTAGGCAGGAATCGCTGCAGATGATCGCGTGTTGCCCCCAAGGCGCCGGCGCTTTGCAGAATCAAGGCCAAGAGCAACAGGAGAACGGGCAGATATGAATATGCCCTCGGTCGCTTGCCCAGGTCGACACGGTCATGCATGGCGTCTCGATCACCACCGCGAGCGGTCACGGATGCCTCGATTGGAACCTTGGGAGTAGCAAGTCCGCCGATCCGATTCCTTGACTTGAGTCAATGATGGAAATCTTGCTGGGCGGCAGTCTACGAGTGAGCTGCGGCCGACTGCGGGGTGGACCGACGGTGCAATTGCCAAGGGTCAAGAGCCTGGAGGACCTGAATGCGCTCGCGATCATTCTGGAGCGGCGCGCGGCAGAGCGCTTCAGGCTCCTGGCGGCGGCGATGGCTGCGCGCGGCCGCATGGAACTGAGCGAGCTTTTCAAGCAGCTCGCCCAAGAGGAGGCCCGGCACGAGGCGGCGCTCCGCCAGGCTGCGCCTGCGCTCGACGACGGTGCGCTCGAAGGCCGCTGGCCGGACGAGCTGGGCGAAGCACCTCGCCAGCCGGACGCAAGCCAACTGGCCGGTGCCTCGGTTTACCAATGTCTCGCCGATGCTGTGCGCAACGAAGAGAAAGCCTTCCGATTTTTCTCCTATGTGGCGGCCAACAGCAAGGATGAGGCTCTGAGATCTCGCGCTGAGACGCTCGCCAAGGAGGAGCTGGCCCACGCCGCTTTGCTGCGTCAAGCGCGCCGCACCGCCTATCATCGGCAGAAGCGTCTGACACAGCTCTGGCCGAACGGTCGCAAGGTGACCACCATGGCAGAGCTGCGTCGCTCCGCGGTGGCACGTGAACTGGCCCTACAGCAGCGTCTCGAGGCTTTGCCTTTGGAGGTCACCACGGCAAGGGCGCTGGAACATGCCGCCAAGCGAATTCGAGCGCTGCTGGCGCCAGAGCCCGAGCATAGCGCCGCAGAGCGAACAGATCCGCCTCCCAGCTCGCCAGAGGATACCTGCGCCGCGGCCTTCGAGTTCTACGACCAGGTCGCCAGGGCGGCGCGAGACGAGGCGCTCATGCTGTGCGCTCAAAGTCTAAGCGAGATCGCTCTGGAGCGCATCGTACTGCTCGCCGATCAGGGTGAGGGTTCAACGGGTCCTTGACGGGCGTAGCCAGCGGCCAAAATGTCGGTTCAATCTTGGCTACCCCATGATGATCTGGGTGCTCGTCCCAAATGCGGAGGCGCCCCATCGTCAACGTCGCCAAGACGATCACAGCGCGCCTAGAAGGGTGTCAGATGGCTGGCCGGCGTGACGTGCAGTCGAGCCAAGGCTGCGCTCGCTCCAACGCCGAGCCGATCCGAAACACCCGCTCGTCATCGAGATGGCGCGCGGTGATCTGAACGCTTGTCGGCAAGCCGTTGCCGCCGATGCCGGAAGGAACCGCGAGGACCGGAATGCGACCCAACATGTTGAAGGGATGACACATGCACCATCCATAGAGGGGATCGACGGTCTTGCCGTTGATGACAACCGGATCGCCGGGATACTGATCGGCAGGAATCTCGTGGAACCCCATCGTCGGACATACGAAGGCATAGTGGTCTTCCATGATCGCACCGACATGACGGGCCATGCCTTCCTGCATTTCGTAGGCAGCGTAGAAATCGGCGGCGGAGGTTTTGCCGTTGGCGTCGGCACAGTAGGCGGCCCAGGGTGTCGCCAATGACGGGTCCGTGTCGACGATCCCCTTGATGTAGCCACCGAACAGGTGATCCAGGTAGTTCTGCACCGCCCTGTCGGCGTTAGCGCTCCAGCCAAAATCCACTTCGACCAATTCAGCGCCCAAATCCTTGAGGACATCCAGGGTGTTGAGCGTGTTCATACGAACATGTTCGTCGACCTCAAAGAACCCGAGATCGAGCGACCAGGCGATCTTTAGGCCTTTGATGTCGTCGTAAGAGTTGGGCAGATGGTACTTCGGGCGGATCGATGCATTGTCGAGTGGATGGGGGCCGCAGAGGACGTTCTGCATCAGCACCGTGTCGCCTACCGTGCGGCTCATGGGACCCATCACCGCATACATGTCGTAGGCGAATGCCGTGTTGTCAGGATTGCGGCCGTAGGGGGGTTTGTAGCCGACGACGCCACAACAGCTGGCTGGAATGCGGATTGACCCGCCGATGTCGGACCCGGTCGCGAGCGGAGCACTTCCGACAGCCAGCGACGCGCCCGACCCACCGGAGGAGCCGCCGCAGGTGAATTCGGGCCGCCAGGGCGTCCGCGTGGTGCCGTGGATTTTTGAATCGGCCGTACCGGAACAGGAAAACTCGGGCGTCGTTGTGCGCGCATGGACGATACATCCGGCGTCGAGCAACCGTTGCACCGCATAGTGAGTCCTGGTGCTGACGTTGTCCTTCAAATAAAGAGACCCATTCGTCATAGGCTGCCCTTCGATGTCCGCCTCGTCCTTTACGGCGATTGGCAAGCCCTGCAAGGCACCGGGGCGTCCGTTCGTTTGACAGTACTTCTTTTCCGACTCTCTCGCCTGATCCATCGCTTCGTCGAACCAGGTGAAGGCAAAGGCGTTGACAACGGGCTCGGTTTCCTCTGCCCGCTTGATCAAAGCCTCGAGGTACTCGACCGGCGACAAGTCGCGTGAGGCAAACCGCGCTAACACTTCGCTTGCCGGCATGTAACAGAGCTCAAGATCAACGGACGACATCTTACTCACTCCTCGCTTGATCCAATCCTTGGTACTGATTCGATGCCCACGTGCCACGCTCAAGGGGCGGCCGACGCTCCGGGCAATCGAGCCACGGCGCCGCCGACTCCAACGCGGATGCCACGCGGAATACTCTCGTGTCATCGTAGGATCGCCCGACGATCTGAATGCCAACGGGCAAACCATTCGGCGCGATACCGGCCGGAACGGCCAGAACAGGGAGGCGACCTAGCATGTTGAACTGCGACGTCAGTGTGAACTCGTAGTCCGAATCGAACGCGCGACCCTTCACCTTTACGGTCTCCCAGGGTTGCTGCTCGGCCTTGATCTCATGTGTCACGAATGTTGGGCACACGAGCGCGTGGCATCTCTCTAGAACCGGCCCGATCGTCCGATACATCTCACCGCTGACCTCAAAGGCGCGCAGGTACCTCTCCCTATTGACCTTGTGGGCGCGACCGGCCAGGTAAGCCGTGTAGGCGCAGACAAGGTCCGGGTGCTTTTGCGCCTCTCGAACCAGGGTGTAACCAAAGGTGTGATCCAGATAATCGCGCGCGGCGCTCAACACCTCGCCGTCCCATTTGAGGTCGACTTCTTCGATAATCGCACCCTGGTCGGCAAGATGATCGAGCACGCGGCGGGTTTGGTGCTCCACCTCCGGTGCGACCACCTTGTTCCCGACATCCAAGGTGTAGGCGATCCGCAGACCCCGAACGCCCTTGTGGGAGAGCGGAATATCCACCTCATCACGCAAGGTGGCGATGTCCTCGGGATGGCAGCCGGACATGACGTTTTGAAATAGGGCGCAATCGGCAACCGTGCGCGCGAGTGGTCCGCTTTGATTGTAGGGATCCAGGTTGAAGGGTGGCAGGTCCGGATTGCGGCCGTACGGCGGCTTGTACCCCACGACGCCACAGGCCGCGGCCGGGCCGCGTATAGAACCGGCGATATCGGACCCGGTGGCGAGGGTCGAGGTGCCGGCCGCCAAGGATGCCGCGGCGCCACCAGAGGAACCCGAACAGGTGAAATCCAGATGCCACGGCGTTCTGGTCGTGCCATGCAATCGGGACGAGGTGATCCACGCGCAACTGAATTCGGGCGTAGTGGTTCGCGCGTGAAAGATTCCACCGGCATCGCGCAGCCGCGCGACGATGGGATGATCGAAGTCTGCGACGTAATCCTTATAGATCAGAGACCCTTGAGTGTTGCGCTGACCGATCACCGGCATCTCGTCCTTGATGCCGATGGTCAGGCCTTCGAGCGGCCGGGCTTCATCCGGGTAATTGGTGTAGATCCGCTCGGCTGCGTGGGCCGCGTCCAGCGCTTGGTCGAAGAAGGTCTCCGTGAAAGCATTGATCAGCGGTTCGACGGCCTCCGCGCGCCCGATCTGTGCTCGAAGCACATCAACCGGGGATAACTCTCCACTGCGAAAACATTCAAGCTGCCGCACGGCGGGCATGTAGCAAAGTTCGAGATCAAACGACAGCATCACGGGGTTCTCGCGGAAACAGAGGTTTAGAAGCTAGGGTGATGATTGGCAGCAATCAGACGCCGGGTGTAGTCGTGGCGCGGCGCGCTGAAGATCACATCGGTCTGATCGACTTCGAGGAACTCACCCATGAACATGATTGCGACCCGGTCGCTGATATGACGAACTACATTCAGATTGTGGGTAATCAGCAACATGGCAACGCCGGTACGGTCTTGGATCTCGGCCAGAAGATTCAAGATCTCGCCCTGGATCGATACGTCCAGGCCCGCGGTGGGTTCATCGGCGATAATCAGTTTCGGCTCCAGCGCGATGGCCCGCGCCACCGCCACCCGCCGCGCCTGACCGCCGGACAACTCGTGAGGATAGCGATCGATAAATCGCGCATCCAGTCCCACCAGGCCGAGAAGCCGTTCGGCTTCGGCGGCATAATTCGGCTTATCGACAGAGTGGATCCGCAATGGCTCGACCACCGTGTCCCGAACACGCATGCGCGGACTCAAGGACCCGATCGGATCTTGGAACATGAAGGTGATCTCGCGCCGGGCCGATTTGTATTCGGCATGGGATAGCCGGGTCAGCTCGCGCCCGTCGAAGTGAATGGATCCGCCGTCTGCCTTCTGTAGGCCGATGACCGTGCGCGCGATGGTGGTCTTGCCAGATCCGCTCTCGCCGACAATCGCCACGGTCTCTCCCTTGCGCACTCGCAGACCGGCGCCCTTGACCGCCGGGATTTCATAGCCGATGTCGCCGAACAGACCGCCCAGAAAGGCATTCCTCGAGAAGGTTACTTTCAGATCGGATATCTCCAGCACGGGGGGTTCCGAGACCTTGATCCGGTCTGCTGGCCCCGACTCGATAACGACCGGCGCGTCGGGATCGTCCGATGTGATCGGCAGATGCCGCGTTTTCTCCTCGATCAAAGCCGGATCGCAGCGCAGCAACATCTTGGTGTAGGGGTCTTGCGGACTGCCGAAAACCTGTGCGACGGGGCCCTGCTCTTTGACGACGCCATGGTGAATCACGACCACGTCGTCGCACAGGCTTGCAACGACACCGAGATGATGCGTAACGAACAGCATGGAGCAGCCAAGCTCGCTCTGCAGCTCCTTCAGCAGCTTGATAATCTCTTGCTCCAAGGTCGCATCGAGCGCGGTTGTCGCCTCGTCGGCGATGAGCAGATCCGGCTTCATCATGACGGCCATGGCGATCGAGACGCGCTGGCGTTGACCGCCCGAGAGCTCATGGGGATACATCTTCAAGCGAGATTCAGGGTCGGGCATGCCGACCCGCTCCAGAATCGCAACGGCCCGGGCGCGCTTCTCGGGCCTGCTGATGCCCGACCGATATTGGATGTCGGTCATCTGGTCGCCAATCGTGAGCGTAGGCGTCAGGGCACGGAGCGGGTCTTGCGAAATGTATGTGATCCTTTGTCCACGTATGGCGCGAAGCTGATCAATCGGCAAACGGGACAAGTCGGTCCCGTCGAATAGGATCTCGCCACTGGTGATCCGCGCGACATCCGGCAGAAGACCAAGCATGGCCCGGGCCAGTGTCGACTTACCGCTGCCGCTTTCGCCAACAACGCCGAGAATTCGGCCCTTTTCGATGGTCGTGGTGACATTGGAGAGCGCCTTGATCGATCCGTATTGGAGCGTCAGGTTGTTGACCGCGACGGTCGCGCTCTGGGTCGGATTGTTGAGCGCCATGACCTACCTCCCCCGCCTGATCTTGGGGTCGAATGCGTCGCGCAGCGCTTCGCCGAGAAATGTGAAACCCAATGTCGCGATGATCACAGGAATGCCGGCGGATATCACCATCCAGGGCGTGCGGCCGATGAATCGGTACCCCTGATCCAGCATCAACCCCCAACTGGTCTCCGGCGGCTTGATGCCAACGCCAAGGAAACTCAAGCCAGCCTCGGCCGTGATAATCACCGGTATATCCATGCTGGCGATTATGAGCATGGGGCCGATGATGTTCGGCAATACATGGACGCAAGTTATGCGAAGGCCGCTCGCCCCCATGGCGCGCTCCGCGTCGATGTACTCCGACTGCATGACGGTGAGCGCGGCGGTCCGAACGATCCGACCGTAATAGGGCACCGAAGTGGCGATCAGGATACCGACAACGGTCCAAATCCCTGCCCCGAACATGGGCCCCACGGCAAGGGCAAAGATGATTGTCGGATAGGCCCTGACCGTATCGAGGATGAGCACGATCGCGTTGTCGAGCCACTTCGGACCGTAGGCGGCCAAGAAACCGAGTATCGTCCCGATAGCGAGCGCGACCAGTGTCGAGATCAAGGCCACCTTCAAGGCGACGCGCCCGCCATAGAGCGCTCGCGAGAACATGTCCCGGCCCAATTCATCGGTTCCCAAGAGGTGGTCCCAACTCGGCGGCAGGAACTTGGACGGTACGTCGATCTTCGCCGGATCGTAGGGGGCAAGGACATTCGCGAAGAGCGACAGAAAAACGAGACTCAGAACCAACACCAGGCCGAACAGTCCCATCGGATCGGCCAAGAGATGGCGTAGCCCCTCCGGAATCAACGACTTGGCGGACGGCCCGCCCGCTTGAGTATGGATGGCTGGGTCACTCATTCCTGTGCCTCCCGAATGCGGGGGTCGATCATCGCGTTGATGATGTCGGAAAGGGTCGTCGACGCGACGAGCAGTATCGTGCTGGCAAGCACCACGCCCATGGTCACGGGATAGTTTCGGACGGAAACCGCGTCGTACATCATCTTCCCGATGCCGGGGCGGGCGAAGACGATTTCGGCAAACACCGCGCTCCCCAGCATGTATCCAACGCCTATGCCGAGGACCGTGATCGTCGGCGCAACGGCAATCCGAAGGGCATAGCGAAAAATGATCCAGCGTTCCGGCAATCCGAAGGCACGGGCGTTCAGGATGTAGTCTTCGTTAAGGACTTCCAGCATCGCGGCCCGGACCAATCGGGCCAGATATCCCACCCAACCAATTCCGACGGCGATCGCCGGCAGGATCAGGTGGTGGATTTGGTCCAGTAAGTCACCGCGATCGCCAAGACCGATCGCCGGCAGCCAACGTAGGTGCACGGCAAAGAGTATCATGCCGTAGATCGCGATAATCAGTGGCGGCACGGCGATAACGCTGACCGAAAGGATTCCGACAAGGCGGTCGACGAGCGAGTTCCTGTGCAGTGCCGAAAAGCAGCCAAGCGGGATGCCGAGACCAGCAGCCAGAAGGAGCGAAGCAAAGATTAGATAGAGGGTGTAGGGCAACTGCTCGAGGACCTCGTCGACGACGAGACGCTTGGTCTTGATGTCGACGCCAAGATCGCCTTGAAACACACCGATCAAGAATTTGAGCACCTGCACGGGCAGGGGTTGATCAAGACCCAGTCGGGCCTCCAGGGCGGCGATCATCTCCGGCGTGGCGCGAGGACCCAACATGAGCGCGATGGGATCGCCAGGCGCGGCCTGGACCAAAACGTAGATCGTGGCGATCGCGAGTACGACAATCACGAAACCGATTGCGATTCGCCGCGCGCAAAATCTCAGCACCGGTCTGCTCCCACTGCTTTAGGATGGTTCCCCCGGAGCGGGACCATGCGCCGCTCCGGGGGCCTCTACAAACGGAGTAGGCTCTACTTCTTCTTAAAAGCGTAGAACATGGGCTTACCGTCCGGTAGCAAGCCGGGGACGATGTCGCTCTTGTACATGACGACGGCCGGTGCGTTATCGACGAACAGGAACGAGCCGGAGTCTTCCATGATGTCCTGCATCTCGATGTACATGTCGCCCCGCTTCTTGTCGTCGGCGACTTCCCAGGCGGCGTTCATCAGCTCGGTGTATCTCGGGTCGTCGAAACCTTCCCAATTCCAGCCTTCGAACTCGGCCTCGGTGAAGTATTGCAGGCCGTACATGGCTTCCGGGTTGCCATACCAGCCCTTCAGAGTGAGCTGACGATCCGGCGTCTTGACGGCCGTGACATCCCAGAAGGTCGCCTCGTCCATGGCATTCAGCTCTACGTTGAGCCCAATGGCCGCTAGGTTAGCCTGGATGATCTGGGCCTGGGTCGAACGGGAACCGAAATTGGCGTAGCCCAACTCGATGGTGTTGCCTTCGGCGCCGGCTTCCTGAATCAGGGCCTGCGCGGCGCCAATGTCATGCTTGACCTTGCTCGCCGGCCGGTAGCCGACCATGCCAGGGGCCGCGAAGCCGGTTGCGCGCTCGACGCCCATGTCCTCGAATGTGGCAGCCAAAATCGTATCCACGTCGACGGCCATCTGTATGGCCTTGCGCACGCGCTTGTCGGCCAGGCTTGGGTGTTGCGCGTTTAGGCCCAGCCAGGTGTAGTCGACGGAGGTCAGCACATCGACTTTCGCATTGTCGCCGTGCTGGTCTCGAAGCTGCGCCGGACCGGTTGCCGTAGAGGTGAGGAAGTCCAGCTCGCCCGCGGCGAAGGCAACTTCGGCCGCGTTGGCGTCGGCGATCGGAATCAAGACGATCTCGTCAAAGTAGGGCTTTGGGCCGTGCCAGTTCGGGTCGGCCTTCAGGACCATTCGCTCGCCGGGAGAGAACTCGGCGAAGGTGTAGGCGCCCATGGTCGCCTTGGGCTGAACCGGTAGCTTGCCGCCGTTCTCCAGGGCCTCCTTCTTGGAGATGATGGTGCCGCCGAACCAGCCCAGCGTCGACTGCCACATGGGAACCGCCGGATACTTCAAGTGAATGATCCCGCTGTGGGTCCCGGTGACTTCCACATGGTCCAGGGCATCGAACTCACTGGCGATGTAGGAGCCGACGCTCTCGTCCAGGTGGCGCTCGTAGGAGTACTTAACGTCCTCCGCCGTCAGTTCGCCATAGCCGTTGGCCCACTGAAGGCCCTTCTTCAGGGTGAAGTGAATCTTGGTCGGATCGGAAAGGTCGACCGATTCGGCGACGTCCAGCTCCAAATTCCACTCGTTACCGGGCGCCGGGGTTGCCAGGCGCGGGAGGACGTTGAACATTAGATAACCGTCCACGGAGGTTCCCCAGAACGCCGGGTCGATGCTCGCCGGGTCGCTCGGCACGTAGACGCGAAGGGTTTCACCGGCAGCGGGCGCCGCGACGAAGGCAGACGCCAGAAATGCCGCGAACAGAGCCCCAAATACCTGGCGTGCGGCGGATTGCAGCAGTTTAACTGGATTGGCTTTCATGAGGATTTGGCCTCCTTGTAGACACCTGTTGATCCCTTCCGTTCGATCGCCTGGATCGATAGGGCGGAAGAGCCATGTGAGTGGCTGTAGGACAATTTCGGGGATTGTCTTGATTTGGCATTGATGGCACAACGCAAATTAGCTGTCCTATCTGACGCTACATGATCCAGTCCTAGCTTCAAATAGCGTCAAAATGCCGCACTTCATGTTGGCTGGTGCGCAATTCTCTGTATCGTCACCGGTGTGGCGACCTTGGAGCGAAGGGCTCGACGATGGCATTGGAAGACTTGGCCCAGAACTTACGACTGCTGTGCAGCTACGGGCGGTCCGTGTCCGATATCTGTCGCCGGCTAGACATCAACCGCCAGCAGTTCAATCGCTATTTGGCCGGAAAGTCGAAACCCTCATTGCATACGGTTCGGCGCATTTGCGATTTTTTCGGGATCGAAGATCATGAGATCCTTCTCGACCATCGGGAATTCGCGGAACTGATCCGACTTCGCCCTCCGCGAGTCGATCAGCCAAGAAATCCCCTGCACGGTTTTTTCGAGAAGTTGTGCCAATCCCCCGAGCAGACCCTGAAGGAGCCAGGAAAGTACGCCGGCTACTACTACTTCTACTTTCAGCCGAGCCGCCTGGAAGGAACGATCTATCGCAACTTGATCCGGTTCTATCAGGACGGAGACCTCTTGTTGAGCAAACAACTTGAACGCTATCCGGACAGCGAGTTCAACCTGCCGCGCGTCATGAAGCACGAGGGTGTCGTCTATTGCATGTCGGACCGCCTTGTATTGACCGAGCGCGAGGAACAAGGGGGGTCGTCTCTCTGGCATTCCATCTTCTATGCCTCCGACTACAATCGGATAACTTTCTTATCCGGTCTTTCGATGGGCATCACCCCCGACAGCGCCCATGACGTCATCTGCTACCGCTCGATCCTGGAGTTTCTTGGATCAGAGATTGACGTGCGCAACGCGCTGAAAGGCTGCGGAGGCTACCCGCCGGCCTCGCCCGAGATCAGCGACTATGTGCGGCATTGCGTGGAGAACGATCTTCCGGACAACGTCCCGGCCATGATGCCGAAGTATTGAGGAACGCCTATTGCGCCTTCGGCCAGATCGGAGATTCGCTAGGCGTGATGGAGTCAGAGCAGATTGACTTTGAAAAAAGTGCAAATGAAGCTTAGTAACGAAAACTACTGACTTTGATGAATGTCATTCAGGTGACGTCTTGTCCAATTCCCGTCTCGACCTGCGCCACTTGCAAATGATCGCCACGCTTGGCGAGACGCCGCGGGTGACCGACGCGGCTGAACGTCTGGGCATCACGCCCTCGGCCCTCTCTCACCGGATCCGTGAGGCCGAGCGGCGCTTGGACGTGCCCCTCTTCACGCGGGTTCACAAGCGCCTGCGCATGACCCCCGCGGCCGAACATCTGGCCCAGGTGGCCCAGAGGCTCCTGGCTGAGTTGGTCCGGGCCGAAGAGGACGCCAAACGCATGGGCCACGGGGTGCGCCATGTGGTCAGGCTGGCGGTGGAAGCCTACAGCTCCTACCACTGGCTGCCGGCCTTCCTCCGCCGCCTGCACCAAGAGCAAGCGGAGGTCGGCGTCCAAGTGGTCGCGGCGGCGGCCCGCAGCCCCGTGGATTGCCTGGCCGACCGCACCGTCGACTTGGTCATCGTCTCCGGCGAGACCGCCTGGCCCGGAGCCAATCGGGTACACCTTTTCGACGACGAGCTGCTCTTCATCATGGCGCCGGACCATCGCCTGGCCGGGCGCGCCGTCATCGAGGGCGCGGACATCGTCGGCGAGGATTTCATCACCACCTCCCGCATTCCCGAGCCGGACCGGGAGTACGCCAAGCTGTTCCGGCCCAGCGGAAGCTACCCGAACTGGACCGAGACTGTGGAGCTGCCGGAGGCGATCGTCGAAATGGTGGCCGCAGGTTTGGGCACTTCTGTGCTGGCGGGCTGGGCCGTCCAGGGTGCCATCGACAGCGGGCGCATCGTCGGCGCACGAGTCGGCCGCACGGGCATCACCGTTCCCTGGTTTGCCATGACAAGGGCGGGCGAGGAGGACGAGGTCAACCGCCGGGTGGCGAATGTCTTGGCAACGTGGTGCCGCGCGAGCGGCGGGTTTCGAATGACAGAGGACATCCAGTGATGTGCATCGGTTTCGTCGGTCTGGGCACCATGGGGTTGCCCATGGCTCTTTGCCTGAAAGAACAGGGCTTCGACCTTCAGGGTTGGGATCAGGTTCCCCAAGCGGGCGCCTCTTCGCCGTGGCGCCGCGACACCTTGGCGGCCGTGGCGGCCCACGCCGAGGTGCTGATCACCATGCTGCCGGAAGGCAAAGACGTGGCCGCGGTCCATGACGCCGTGCTGTCGAGCGGGGGGCCGGCCGACCGTCTTTTTCTGGACTGCTCGACCATCGATGTGGAGACCACCCGCCGCCTCGCAGATGCGGCTGCCGGCGCCGGCCACGGCTTTGTCGATGCACCGGTCTCCGGCGGGCCGGAGGGCGCCCGCAACGGCAGCCTTAGCTTCATGGTCGGTGGGGCGCCGGAGCACGTCAACCGGGCGCGGCCGCTATTGGCGGTCATGGGCGCCAAGATCACCGAGTTCGGCGCGCCGGGCGCGGGTCAGGCGGCCAAGGCCTGCCACAACATGATATGCGGCATCACGGCGCTTGGGGTCTGCGAAGCCTTTGCGCTGGCTGAGTCCTTGGGCCTGGATTCGACCAGCTTCTATCAATTGTGCCAGGGGGCAGCCGCGCAAAGCTGGATCCTGGAAAACCGCTGCCCAGTCCCGGGCCCCGCCCCGCTTGCGCCGGCCTCCAACGGCTACGCACCTGGGTTCGCGGCACGCCTCATGGCAAAGGACCTACGCCTGGCCCAGGCTGCAGCCGCCGCCAGCGGTCAGCAGACTCCGTTCGGCGCCGAGGCCGCCCGGCGTTTCACGGCTTTTGCCGAAACCGGCGGTGGCGACTTCGACTTTTCCGCCATCTACCGAGACATCCGTAAGGCCTAGCCACCTGGGCCATTCAAAATGTTTACGAGGCGCGGATCGCAATCGCCGGTCTCCTCCATGGTCTCCTGCAATTCGGACCACAGCCTTCGTAGAATACACCGGTGTTCTGCAGAGCCCGCGCGGTTTTGCATTTCACAGGGATCGGTGGCCAAGTTGTAGAGTTCGGCAAAACCGTCTTCCTGAACCACCAGCTTCCAATCGTTCCAATAGTAAGCCCGTTGGACAACTGGCTCGTGCAGCCCATAGTGCTGGACCATCAATCCCCGGCGTCCTGACGATGGTAGCCCACCATCAGCCTCGAGGAGGCTCCGGCCGTGGCATCCGGCCCCGCCCGCGATACCAGTCATCCCCAAGATCGTCTGGGGGATATCTAGGTTCGACACCAAATGATCGCAGGTTCGACCGGCCGGAATCCTAGGCCCGCGTAGCGCAAGCGGTATTCTCATGGTCTCCTCCACCATCAACCCGCCTTTGTTGGCGATCCCCCCGTTGGAGCCGACGGCATCGCCGTGGTCCGCGGTGAAGATCACCAAGGTACGGTCAACGAGCCCGAGGCGATCCACAGTATCGAGGATCCGGATAAGCGCCGTCTCGACCAAGGCGCCACATTCCAGCGCGCGCATGGTCAAGGACCGCCAAGCTTCGGCACCGAAGCTCAGAGTGCGAGACCAATAGTCGCGATAACGGCGGTGATGCGCCGGCCGATCGGTTAAGTCCAAGGAGAAGTTGGCCGGCAAGCCAACGCCGCTCTGTTGCAATAGGCCAAGAAAAGGCGGCGAAAGGGTGTAAGGCGGATGGGGCCCCCAAGGGTCGATACGAACAAAGAACGGTGCGTCGCCGATGGACTCCAACCAGGTCCCTGCCAAGTCTGCGAGAAAGAACGCTTCGTGGACCTCGGCCGGCCCATCAAGCTGAGCCACCCCAGACTCATATTCAAACCAATCTTCTGCCTCTGTCAGAGAGACCTTGGTTCCAATGGCTACACCGGACTCGCCGGGCATCTCGATGATTGCGATTGGCGGCGCCAAGCCCTTGCGCTCCAGATAATCGCGGTAGTCGGCCGTGCCGTAGGGATAACCATAGCCGGGCAGGGAAAACCCCTCGAAACCGTAATCGCCTGCCGAGCGACGATTGTCCACATGCCACTTGCCGAACCAGGCGCAGCGGTAGCCGGACTCAAGAAAGGCTTGGTGGATCAGCCGGTCGCCCGTGTCCAGTCCCGCCCGGCCGCCGAAGCGGCCATCGTTTTCGGTCAAGCCATGGGCATGGGGATAGAGCCCCGTCAGCATGGAGGCTCTGGCCGGACTGCAAACTGGCAGCACGCTGCGCGCGCGGGCAAAACGCGTCCCTTCGCTGGCCAGCCGCGCTTGCAGTGGATTGATCTGCGGCGCAGCGGCGCGATTGCCATGGGCTTGGTGGTCGGTCACCATCCAGAGGACGTTGAGTGGCCGTGACATAGCCCAGTCTAACCTGACCTGGGCTTAGCCGTGGAGGCGCGCATTTTGCGGATCGTAGAAGGGAGTCGACGATAAGATGGCCCGTCGGCGGGCGCCCAGGATCTCGATCTCGAAGTGCCCATTGAGGTCCGCCTTGGCGCGCTCCAGATAGCCCAGGCCAAGGCGCGCGCCGAGGCGAAAGCCGGTGCCGCCGGAGGTGACATATCCGACCAGGTGGTCGCCCTGAAAAATCGGATCGCTGGGCAGAGGGTCGGCATCGGCGCCTTCAACCGAGAACCCGGCGAAGCGCCAAAGGGCCGGCGTCTCCTGCTGGCGCAGCACGGCGTCGCGGCCGACGAAGTCCGGCTTGTCGAAGTTCACGAAGCCCTCCAAACCGGCATCGAAGAGGGTGTATTCGCAACCGAAATCGGCGCCCCAGGCGTGATAGGCTTTTTCCAGGCGCATGGCATTGAGGGCGTAAGAGCCGAAGTCGACTAGGCCGAGAGCGCTGCCAGCTTCGCAAAGAGCATCGTAGAGGCCTGGTAGGCCGGACGACTCCAAGTGCAGCTCCCAGCCCAACTCCCCGACATAAGAAACCCTGAGAGCCGTGACCGACTGATCGGCGACAGTGATCTCACCAGCCGACATCCAAGGCGAGGCAGCCTTGGACAGATCGCCATCGGTAAGGCGCGACAAGAGCTTCCGAGATGCTGGCCCCATGATCAGCAGAGCGGCGTCTCGCATGCTTCCGAAACGAAGGCTGACCGAAGAGTCGTCGGGAAGTAGAGATTGCAACCAATCGAAGTCCCGGCGGTCGGCGAGGGTCGGGCCGCAGAGCAGGTAGCGGTCTTCAGTCAGGCGAGCGACCGTCGCCTCGCTCCTGATCATTCCCTTCGGAGTCAGCATGTACGATAGCTTGACTCGGCCCGGCCGCGGCACGGTGCCACAGAAAACTCGCTCCAGATAAGCGGTCGCACCCGGCCCCTCGACTTCGTACTTGGTGAAGCCGCCATGATCCATGACCCCGACGGCGTCGCGCACCGCTTCGCACTCCAGGCGGACGGCGTCTCGCCAGGGCTCGCTATCCCGAAAGCTCAAACACTCTGGATCGTTGGTGCCATCCCGGTCGAACCAGAAGGCCCGTTCCCAGCCGCCGATCTGGCCGAAGACGGCACCTTTGGCCTTCAGTGCCGCATAGAGCGGCGTGCGCTGCACCGGGCGGGCGGAAGCAAGTATTCGGTGGGGAAAGGGAATGGCGTACTGCAGGCCATAGAGCTCGACTGCCCGCTCGGTCCCATAGGCCGGCGTCGCCCAGGGGCCGAAGCGCCGGGGGTCCCAAGCGGTCAGGTCCCATTCGGTCTCGCCTTCCGTGACCCATTCTGCGATCGCCTTGCCGGCGGCAGCCGATTGGGTGATGCCCACCTGTATGCCGCAGGCGTGATAAAAGTTCGGCAAGCCAAAGGCCGGGCCGCAAAGTGGAAGGGCGTCGGGCGTGTAAGCGATGGGTCCATTGACCATGCGTTGGACGCCGGCATCGGCCAAAAGCGGCACGTGGGACAAGGCTCCTTCCAGCACCTCCGCGATATCGTCCGGTGAGTCCGGGCAGAGCTGGTGGGCGAAGTCGTCGGGGATGCCGTCGGTGAAGGCCGGGCGTCCCGGATGACCGTAGGAGCCGAACAGCAAGCTGGCCCGCTCCCGACGCATGTAGAATCGAATATCCGGATCGCGAACGAGGGGGAAGAGCGTCTTGTCCCCCTCCAAAGGCGCCAGCGGCTCGGTGACGAGATACTGATGTTCGAGTGTCGCGATGGAAACGGCATCTCCGGCCATCGCCGCGATTTGACTGCCATAGAAACCGGCCGCATTGACCACGATCTCACAAAGAACCGGTCCTTTGTCGGTCACGACCCGCCATTCGCCGGCAGGCGCCCGCTCTATACCTGTAACCCTGGTAAATCGGGCCACTTCGGCACCGCTGGATCGCGCCCCCTTAGCCAGGGCCTGGGTCAGCTGGCTCGGGTCAATGTCGCCTTCGTAGGGGTCGTGAATCGCCCCGAGAACACGCGCCCCCGCCCGGTAGTAGGGATTCATCGCCTCCATCTCCGCCGGACCAATGATGGAAAGATCGAAGCCCGCCGACTTCGATACACCGACAAGATGATGGTAGAGGTCCATGCGGTCCTGGGTGTGGGCCGGCCAGAAGGCTCCCGTGTGCCGGTAGGTTATGGCGGCATCCACAGACTCGCCCAAGTCCTTGTAGAGGCGCCAGGCGTAATTGCCCGCTCGCATGCCGAGCCAAGAGTTGGCGTAAGTCGGGATGTTGCCGGCGGCATGCCAGGTCGAGCCCGACGTGAGCTCGTCCTTCTCGATCAACAAGCAATCGGTCACGCCCGCTTGAGACAAATGATAGAGGCAGGATGCGCCAACGGCGCCGCCGCCGATGACCACCACCCGGTACTGTGACCGCACGGGGCTAGTGCTCGCTCAGCAAGCGGCCAAAGCCGGTAATCCTGTCGTCGATTTCGGCAGCCCGCAGAGTCTGCCAGTATACGGCGGCATTGCAGGCGACGACCGGGCGACCAGTTTCCTTTTCCAAGGCGGCTATCTCAGCCACGACGGGAAGTGCAGTCCCAACCTGTAAGATCGCCTCACAGTCGGCATCGGCCACGGTTAGGAAGACCCGGCGGATGTCCTCTAGAGAGGTTTCACAGATGGCCGGCAGGGAGGGTGCCTCGGTGCCTTTGATAGCAATCACCTGAAAACCGGCTTCTTCCAGGTTGGCCTGAACGTTCCTATCCACTTCGGCATCGAAGGGCGTCACAACAGCAACCTTGACCGCGCCAAATGCTCGCAAGGCCGCGTGGTCGGCTTCCGAGGCGTTGCAAACCGGAACGCCCAGATGCTCGGACAGCTCCTTCGTTCGTGCGGCCAGCTTCGCCACGCCGCCCGGTCCCGCATCGGTGGTGAGGCCAATGGCGATCGCCGCCGGCTTGCAATCCATCAGCTTCTCGGCTTCAGCCGCGAGGTCGTCGGAGATCTTCTCGCCGCCCAATCGAAAGCGCTGCATCTGGTTGGTGACTCCTTGTGGGCGCAGCAGCTCTAGCTCCGGCTGGACCACGGTGTTCATCGCCGGCGTCATCACGCCGATCACGCCACGAGGAGCAAGGGTATCGGCCATCCTATGCGCTCCCTTTCAAGAAGTCGTTCAGGCCCATCATGCCGCTGACATAGATCTGATCGCCGACCACTTGGTCTAAAGTCGCTTCGTGATCTGCAGCGCAATCGAAACGGCTCTCCCAGATGCCGAGAGTCTTGTCGCCTTCTGTGATTGGAACAAAGCGGTGGGTCGAGACATAGTTGCGGCAGGGCAGTGGGCTTTCCAGAATGTCGTAGGTGTAGAAGTGCTCCAGATCCGAAAGGGCCAGCAGCGTCTCCCGAAACACCGTGCCGTCGACGATATCCAGATGGCGGATCGCGCCGACGGCAGTGGGACCGCCGGTCTCCATGCGCACGCCGGTGACCGCCGGGTTCCATTTCACAACCCCGTCGAACGCCCGCACCGCAGCCCAGACCTGCGCGACGGGGGCGTCGAGCACCACGCTTCTAAAGACTTGCATCACTTCCTCTCTGCCAAGGGTAGCTTGATGGGAAAACGCTCACGAATCGCCCGGTCGGTGGCCGGCGTGATGTGGTCGGGCGGTTCGGCGGCCAGGATCTTAGCGACCCGGTCCTGAGCCCGCTGCCAGATCGAGAGCTTCCCAGCCTCGAGCCACTCGTCGACGCTGGACCGGTCTCCAAGCCGGGGATAGACGTACTCCGTCTTCATCAGGGTCAAGGTCTGTGCTTCGCCCAAATAGTGACCCTCGCCGGTCACCACCCGTTCCATGGACTCCAGATCAAGCAGCTCCGCGCGCACGTCTATGCCGCGCACCGAGCGCAGGATGGCGCCGCACATCTCGTCGTCGATCACCAGTGCCTCGGGCGAGGCCACCATGATGGATCCTAGCATGCCGACGGAGAGGTTGATCATATCCGCACCGGCCTGGGCGGCGAGCGCCACGGTGTAACCCTTCTCGTAACCGGCTTGGGCGTCGGCGATCTTGGAATCGGTCATGCCGGCGCAAGCGGTGGAAGGCAAACCCAAGTGTCGCAGCAGTTGGGCGGCGGCCGCACTCGCGACGGCCGCCTCGCCGCCGCCGCCACTCATCGCTCCGGTCCGAAGGTCCGAGATGAAAGGCATGAAGGCGAAGATACAAGGGTGGCCGGGCGCGAGCGCATCTACAACCATCAAGCCTGCCAGGGACTCGGCTAATCCTTGGGCTAGGGCGCCGGCCAGGGAGGCTGGGCTTGTGGCGCCGGCCTGGCCAGCCGAGCAGATCTGCAGTGGCATGCCGCAATCGATGGCCGCGCGCATGGTCCCCACCCCCTCGGGTGAGTAGCGCAAGGGCGGCACGACGTGAACGATGATCGCCATGCAGAAGGGTTGGTGTCGGAAAGCCCCCTCCCCGCCTAAGGCCAGATCGAACAGACTGGTGACAGATTCAACGTGCGCCTCCTCGTGGAAGCTGACACCGATTGGCTTGGCCGTGGCCCGCAGACAAGCATAGGCCGTGTTGATGTCCAAGTGGAACGGATCCGGCATGTCCCTGGCAATCAGCGGTCGCACGCCGTAGTGGATGTTTGGGCAAGCCTCGAGCACCCGCATCATGGCGTAGAGATCGGCCAACGTGGAGTCTCGGAAGACCTCCGTGGCGGCGTCCAACGTTTGGACTGCGGCGCCGCCGGTGCCGATGTGAACTCGGCCGCCGCCGATCGTTAGCCCCCGTGCCGCTGCGAAGCCGGGCAAGTCGACTCGCCTGGCGGCCCGACCGATGGCCCGTTCAACGGCGCCCCTATCGAATGTCACCCGTCCGTCGGGACGGCTGCGCGCGCCTTTGCTTTCGAGCAGGGATCCCAGCCAATTGGGCGGCTTTGCCATGCCGATCCGGCCCAAAACGGCGAAGGACCGCTCGACGATCAGATCCCGATCCTTCGAGGTTAACGGCGCGAAGCGGCCGCCCACGGAACGACTCTGAGTCAAGGCCACTTCTGATGCGTCAAGCGCCCCTGCCCTGCCAGTCCCGCTCTTGCGTCGGCCTTGCCGTTTTATTGCTGCGTTCCGCCTCATGATGGCGAAGTCTGAATGCTATTCTCACAGAATGAAATTCAGTAATTCGACTGATTTCTTGAACCAAACTAAACGAAATTGCTACACCTCGGAGTCAGTTCACTCCTCCTCTGGTCGATCCTATGCCCGGATCGTGCGATAGATCGAAGTACGGAGGGCCGCCCGGCTCGATGCCCATCCCCCGCGTCCACAACACTCTTTTCAGTCGAGCTGCGTAGTCCGGTTGGGAAACGGCAGACCATTGAGGCCGTACGGGCGACTTTTTCAATAGCCGACCAGGGGACTAAGGCTGCGGCGAGATATTGCGCCTATGGGAGTGCCGTCGGAAAGAGATTGCGCCCGTTGGTGCTTTCAATTTCAATGATCCAGAGGTCTGGGTCACGCCTTACGGCACGAATCAGGTAATCTTGCGCTTCTGCCTTCGCCACCTGCCGTTCACCGAACACGGGAATCCAAAAGATGTGGCCATCGGCATTGCGTGCTTGGGTGATCACGCTGTAGCCCTCTTCACGCTGGGTAATGCAGAGCGCCACGGTGCCCCGATCAGGCTCTCCTTCCCTTAGCACCTCTATCTCGTGGCCGAGCTCACGGCACTGTCTGACGATCACCCTCACCCAAGATCGTGTCGGGCGACGATACTCATAAAGCTTCGGTGTGCCCATAGGGTGGCCAAGGTCACGCCAGACCTATGCTGGCGTGACACGAACCTTGCACTCGTTGTAGCTGTTGGTGCCGGAAACTGGGTTTGTATGGGCATCCATAAGGTTGTTGGAATGGGCGCCTTTGCCCTTTGCAACGGATCCCATGGCCCAATGCCCGAAGCCGTGACCGTGGCGAACCGACACCACGCCCGGCACGATGCCCTCGACCACCTTGGCCTTGATGGTGATGCTGTCCTTTGGCGACTGCACGATCACGTTGCCACCGTCTTGGATGCCCAGCCTGGACGCGTCGGCCGCGTTGATCTCGACCCAGTTCTCGCCGATGATCTCCATTAGAAGGGGATTGTTCTGAGTCACGATGTTGCAATGGGTGCTGAACTTGGAGTGAGTGAGCTGGAAAGGATAGTCGTCGTCGGGAAGGACGCTACGCTCCCTGTAGACCGGATAGGGGTCTTCGCCGGCATCCGCGAAGCGGCTTGAGTAGATCTCGATCTTTCCCGAGGGCGTCATCAGGCCCTCGCTTATCCGATTGTACCGAACCTCACCAGCCCAGAAGCCCTTGTCCTTTAAGGCCTCTAAAGACATGGGCAGGTCCTTTATCGCAACCTGAGCCCAATCCTCCCAGGTTTCGTACGTGTAATGCTGGCCCCAGTTCATTTTCTCGGCGATTCCCTTGACGATCTCGTACATGGGTTTGGCCTCGCCGAGCGGCGCGACGGCCGGCTGGCAGAGGATCACCTCCGGCCCAAGCCACAGGCCTTGGCGCAGCTCCGCGTGCTCATAGAACGAGGTTTCGGGCAGGACGATATCGCACTCCAACGCCGTCTCGCTCATGTAAAGGTCGATGGCGACACCCAACTCGAGCGCCCGAAACATTTCCTGCATGCGCTCGCGGTTTGGATCGCTCATAACCGGATTGGTGGCTTGCACGATGATGCCACGAATCGGATAGGGTTCGTCGTCGAGCACGGCGCCGGGCAGCTTCGTATTGGGCACCTCCGGCAGAACGGGATAGCCGGTGAGCGGCGCCAACGCATAGCCCAGCGCGTGGGCGAGCGGCGCCTTTTCGGGCTTGGTCTTGGCCTCGTCAGGAATGGCGACCGGAGGTCCGAGCGGGGCCCAGTCTTTCAGGTGAAGGTTGCCTGGACCGTCGACTTGACCCGTGATCGCATCCAGCAGGTAGATCGTGCGACTGGCGTCCGCGCCGTTGGTATAGTAGCCCGGGCCCTTGAAGCAGGCCGATAGGGCCGGTTTGCTGGTGGCGAACTCGCGGGCCAGGCGGGCAATCCGCTCCGCGTCAATGCCGCAGATCGGCGCCGCCCATTCCGGCGTATAGCCATTGTCGCGCAGGTGCTCGCCAAGTCCGTCAAAGCCATTGCAGTGGTTCTCAACGAAGCTCGCGTCGTAGAGCTTCTCGTCGACGATTACTCGGCACATGGCCAACGCCATGGCGCCGTCGCCGCCGGGCTTGATCGGCACCCACTCGTCGGCCGCCTGCGCGGTCTCCGTGAACAGCGGGTCGATCACCACCAGCCGGCAGCCTTTCTTCTTCGCCTCGAGCAACGCACGGCTCTCGAACAGGCCCTGATTTGCGCCCAACATGTTCATGCCCCAAAGCATCACATAGCGCGAGTTGGCGAAATCGTGCATTGGGAAGATGTGACCGAACAGAGTGAGGGCGGCTAGGCGCCGGTCGCCCTCGCAGCCCATGGCGTGCCCGATGGAGATGTTCGGCGTGCCGTAGAGATCGGCCAAAAGGCTCACCATAAAGGCGCTGTTTGGATCGTGGTGCGTCAGGTAGACCAGAGCTTCCGGACCCCACTTTTCCTTGATCTCGGTGAGCTTCTCGGCGATGAAGCCGAAAGCCTCGTCCCAGGAGACGCGCTCGAACTGGCCGCTGCCCTTTGGCCCGGTCCGTTTCATGGGATGCCTGAGCCGGTCTGGGTCGCGCGTTAGGTAGGAGCTGGCCATCCCCTTGGCGCAGCGTGTCCCGATGTTGTTGGGCGCCTCAGCGTTGCCCTTGTGATAGACGACTCGTCCGTCTCGAACCAAGACCTCGGTTGGGCAGGTCCAAGGACAGGTGTAGCAGAAGCTCTTGACGACCTCTGCCTTCTTGATCTTGGCAAGCTCGGAAATCAAACCAGGCGCGCTCGTAGCCATCGGGCCCCTCCCCCAAATGCCCCAAGCCGTAGCTTCGCCTCGACGTGCCTTGTCACCCCTTGTCGGGTCGAGCCAGCAGCCGGCGCGCGGTCATTCGCTCCGCCTTGGGATGAATGATCTTGGGTAGGGAGACTAACACGGCTGGAGCCAGGAATAATATATTTTTCGGGCCGCCAGGCCTCTTCGCAGACCGGTTCCGTCCTCGCCTTTTTCGAGGTCTAAAGGTAGGGCTCGATCTCCTGGTGACGACGGGAAACGTATAGCTTTACGACCAACTCAGCGTATTCGTCTAGACGCCCACGGAGCGCATCCACGACGCCCTTAGTCATCTCAAGATCCGCGCTGGCCAGGTCCTGCCAACCGCCTGTTTGCTTGGCCAGGTAAAACCAAAGCCAAAGGTGGAGATTGAACATGCGCGGAACGGTTTCAATTATGTAGGTGTTCTCCGCCGCCCGAGCTTGGACCTCGTAGAACCACCGCAGCTGGGTGACGTAGCGGTCCACGTCGCCGTCCTTCTTCGCCTCGATAAGGTAGCCGTGGATCTCGGCCAATTCCTCGACGTCCTCGTCCGACGCCCTTCTGCCAGCAAGACGGGCCATGTTGCCTTCAATGAGACCACGGAACTCGAAGAGATACTGCACGTCCTTCGGGCTGAATTCACAAACGAACATACCCCGATGCGGCAAATGGCAAATCAGGCCTTCCGCCGCGAGGCGCTGCAAGGCTTCGCGTACCGGTGTACGGCCAATACCAAGCTCTTCGGTGAGCGTCTTTTCGACCAGAGGAGCACCAGCAAGGATCTCCAGGCGCGTGATCATATGCACCAAACGCTGATAGGCGTGCTCCGCCAGAGACCGTGGAACGCGCTCGTCAACTCGCGCGGCGGCCTCAATAATCATACCAACACTCCTTCCAATCACCAGACACACAAAACCCGCCGCAAGCTCCCCTGCTTCGACGGCCAGCCTTTCTTCCATTTCCGGTCGAGTCTACCAGAAACGGCCCCGTCTCACCACCAGCAATCTACTCAAAGCGCTGAACCACTCCATTTCTCCGCAAAACCGCCAATAGAACCATGGCCGAGCGCAGTCTTCCAATCGCTTCGAACGATCCTGGACCATCCGAAATATATAATATACCGAGAACGATCGCGTCTCAAGGGCTGGAAGACACCACCGCCTCTGGCGCCGGCACCGAGTCGTCGTCGGCCCGGTCCGGAAAGGTCAAGGCGACCATGAAGGTCTCTTGGAAATCCGGCTGTGAAGCAAGCGACAAGTGCTCGATCTCGCGCGCAAGCTGGCTTGCGCGTGCGCGCTCGCTTTCGGACAGCAGGGCCATCTGCGCACCGAGGGCGGCGGCGTTGCCGTAGTAGGTGATCTTGTCCTGCGCCAATTCCGGCAGCAGCCGGATCCGCAGCGCGCTCGCGATGTTGATGTAGTTGCCGAAGCCGCCGCACAGCATCAGCTCCTCAAGGTCATCGTTGCTGACATTCATCTCCTGCTGCAGGGTCATGACACCTGAGCATATTGCGCCCTTGGCAAGCTGCAGTTGGCGGATATCGCCTTGAGTCAATGTGATGTCCTGGTCGATTCCAGCATCGGCCGCGGCGGCCAGGACAAACTGCTCCTTGTCGTCGATCTTGACGAACCGCGCCGAGAGCGCCGGCGTGAAGTCGTCTCGCCTATCATACTCAAGCAGACCGGAAGTGCTGACAACGCGGGCTTGCAGCATCTTGGCGACGGCATCGATCAACCCAGACCCGCAGATGCCGATCGGCGGCGCCTGGCCGATGACGTCATAGGAGACGTCCTCGTCGATCTCGACCTTCTCGATGGCGCCCACGGCGCCGCGCATGCCATGTCGAATCTGCGCGCCCTCAAGCGCCGGGCCGGCCGGCGCCGAGCAAGCCATCAAACGACCTTTCGAGCCCATGACCACCTCGCCATTGGTCCCGATGTCCACCAGGGCTCGAATTTCCTTGCTTTCGTAAAGCCGGGTCGCAAGCACAGCCGCCACGGTGTCCGCGCCGACGAATCCCGCAACAATCGGCAGAAAACAAACCCTGGCGTTCGGCGTGGTCTTGAGCAGGACCTCCTTACCCGGAACCACGATTGGCTCGCGCACCACCGGTGCATAGGGCGCCAGACCGACATAGGTCGGGTCGATTCCAAGGAAGATATGGTGCATGCAAGTGTTGCCAACAATCACAATCTTGTGGAGGTGGCGGGAATCGACTTTCGCCGACTTGCAGGCATCCTTGATGTACCCATTGACCGCATTGAGCACCTTGGCCCGCAGGGTCTGCAGCTTTTTGGCGTCGTAGAGCGCATATGCGATGCGCGACATGAGGTCTCCGCCGTAAACAGTCTGCGGATTGATGCCGCCGACCGAGGCAAGCTCCTCGCCCGTCGTCAGATCCATGAGAGAACCAACGACGCTGGTGGTGCCGATGTCGAAAGCCATACCATAACAGTGCTCGGCGGTGTCCCCCGCCTCCACATCGATCACTTCTCCATTGAACTGGGTCAGGGTCACGCGGCCGTCCTGTTCTCTGAGCACTGCGGGCAACGTCCGCAGCACGTCGGCGGCAACCGGCGTTTCCGGACTCATTCCTAGGACCTTGAAAACCTCCTCGATATCGGAGGTCTGATGATGCTCGTCGTCCGGCGGCTTAGCCTGCACGAAGCTCTTCTGTACGCCGCTATCCAATCCGACCCGGTGCTCGGCCATGATACCGGAACTGTCGGTCAGAATTTGATGCCCGACCTCGTTCTTGGGCGGGGCAATCATGATGCGGCAATCGGCGATGACTCTAGTTTGGCAGGAAAGCCGGAAGCGCTCGTGCACCTCGTCGTGCCCTAGCTGCACTTTATCCATAATGGACGGTGGCGGGACGTCGCCGGCGAGCACCTTGACGCGACAGCTGCGACATCTGCCCCGGCCGCCACAGGTCGCCGTGACCTCGAAGCCCGCCTGCTGCGCGACCTCTAGCAGCGATTGGCCCGGATCGGCCGCCCGCGTTTTGGCTTTGGACTCGTCACTCCCTTCGAAGAAGGTTACTTTCATCTTGTCACATGCCCTTCGTCTAGAGATTGACCGCCGTTCGAGGCGGGATCGGCGGGATAATCAGCAATCAATCGTACGATCATTGCGGATGCAGGGTCCTCGCGATTCGTCCCAGATCATTGTACACCAATTGGATACTAATAATATATAATAGGTGAAGAATTCTGCGATGCAACTCGGCCCAAGTAGGGCCGTCCGGTTCGAGCCCTTTTGCGTTGGGTCCATCACTGGTCACCACCGAATCGAGTAATTTAGCACATGGACCATCGATATTGATAATGCCATCAGCGGAGAATCACACCAACCGTTTTGTGGTGACCGAGTCTATCAAGCCATTCCGTTTGTTGCACAGGGTGCATGTTATCCTTTGCACCGGATGATTCGATCATGCACAATCGGTCGCGCAATATATTCTGATCAAGGATCACCCATGCTAGCTGATCAAGGCCTGACGGGCGATGGCTTTGGCCTGCATGTGCCGAAGGTGATTGAAATTCGACCGGAGACACTGCTTCGGATCCAAGGCTACCGTGATATGAGCCAGGTCCGCGACGATGTGCGCGCCTATGCCACCGATATGTCAGAACGGGCCAAGCAACTCGTTCAGCCGGAGGCGCATTATCGGCGGGCGCGCGTTGATCATTGCGGCGACGGTCTATTGAAGCTCGCGTGCGGCGCGACCTTTCACGGCCATGAGCTAACCCAGGTGCTTGAAGGATGTCAGGAGTTGATCGTCTTCGTGCTCACGCTTGGCCCGAACTTGGATGACGAATCGATTCGAATGCTGGGTCAAGAAGACGTTGTCGAGGCGCTTTTCCTGGAAACCGCGGGCTGGATCGCAATAGAGCAAGCGACCAGGGACTTGGCGCGGCATCTTCAATCGTCCGTGTCGGCGGCCGGTCTGCGCCTGACCCGTCGGACCGGTCCGGGCTACGCGGACTGGCCGCTAGAAGAGCAGTCGACCCTATTTCAGGTCATGGCTGGCGCGCCTCATAAGATCACGCTTCTTGAAAGCTTCGCCATGTTGCCCAAGAAGTCCCGCTCCGGAGTCTATGGCTTGAAGCCCGCAGCGTAGCTACTGGCCCCGATCAGCTACGACCGTGCTCGACCAAACGGCGCAGGTTCATGATGCGCGCCGAAAGCAGAAGCACGGCGACCGTCAAGAGCATCAATATGCCCGAAGCAGCGGCGACAAGCGGTGTCAAACGGTAGCGTAGCGTGGGATAGATGATCCTCGGCAAGGTCTCGGTCTCCGAGGTGCCCAGAAACAGCGCCATAATGAATTCATTGATCGAGATGATGAATGCGAACAGTGCGCTAACCAACACCGAGGGCGCGACAAGCGGCAGGATAACCTCATAGAATGTCCGCCATTGAGAAGCGCCCATGCCACGGGCGGCCTCCTCCAAGGACTTGTCCAACCCTTCGAGACTAACGCGCATCACCATGATCACCAGCGGGAAGGCCCACAGAGAGTGGGCGATCGCAATGATCAGATATCCGCCCCAAAGATCGAGCTTGTAAGCCACCGCCAGAAGCGCCATGGCAATGATCACCGCAGGCGTGAAAACCGGCGTGAGTGCCAGGGTGTAAACGGTCATGTCCCACTTGAACTTGTAGCGGCTGAATGCAATTGCCGCTGTCATGCCCACAATCAGGGACAGGACAATCGTCAGGCCGCTCACGATCAGGCTGTTCCAGAGCCCCTCCATCCATTTCAAGTCATTGAAGAAGGCCACATACCAGCGCAGCGAGTAATCGGTGGTCGGCAAGCGCAGGAATCTCGATGGCGTGAAGGACATGAGAACGGCAATAATCATGGGCAAGGTGAAATAGATCACCATAAGGAGCGCAAATGCATGAAATGCGGCCCGTCCAAGTGGTCTCATCACCCGTGCTCCATCACGCGCGCCAAGGCATGCGAGAACTGAGGATCCAGTTGTAGATCAGCACGACCAGCGACATCATCGCTAACATGATGAAGGCGATCGCCGAGCCAACGGCCCAGTTCACGTTCTCGAAGGTTTGTTTGGGCACCTCCACAGCCAAGGTCTGAAGGTCCGGGTTACCCAGCAGAGCCGGCGAGACGAATGCCCCCAGAGCCCAGACGATCGTGATCAGCAATGCGACGAAGGTGCCGGGCAAGCTTAAGGGGAAAGTGACCGAAAAGAAGGTCTCGGCCGGGCTTGCGCCCATGCCCTGCGCCGCGTCCCGAAGGGTTGGGTCCAGACCGTGCAATGTCGCGGTGATCACCAGGATCGTGTAAGGAATGATTAAGAGCACCTTACTGACGGTCATGGACACCAGATTGTAGACAAGCTTGACCGGCTCATCGACGATGCCCAGAAGCAGGAGCAGCTCGTTGACCAAACCGTTGTTCGCGAGAAGTATCTGAAGGCCGTATACCAGCACCAGCATGTTGCTCAACTTCGGTAAAATCACCAAAATCAATAAGATGACCTTTAGCCGCGGCCCGGCTTTGTAGATGTAGTAGGCCATGGGATAGGCCAGCAGCATGGTCACGATTGTGACCAAAATGGCGAACTCCACCGTGAAAATCATGATGTCCTGAAAGTACTCGTCCGAGAAAATCCTGATATAGTTATCGAGCGTCCAGGTGCCTTCGACATAGAACCCGCCGCCCTCCTGGCCCTTCGCACCGCCAATGCCGAAACCCGAAGATCCGCGGCTTTCGTAGAGGCTCACCCGAAACAACCACAATAGGGGCCAGGCAAAGAATCCGATGAGCATCAGCCCCATTGGCGCGAGCAGCAGGTACTTGTAGTAGGGTGCCAGGCGCTCGAACCAACCGGCCCGGTACCCGTCTTCCTCCTGGAGCGCGGTCGCGGCCGCCGTCGCCAAGTGTCCTACTCCCGAATGTAAACGACGTGATCGAGGTTCCAAGACGCGAACAGTCGAGAGCCCTTGGAAAACGTCGCCTTGCCCGACGGGATCGGCTCGCTCGCCTGCAGCATGATATCGCAGTTGTCGACCCGGATCAGATAGAGCGCATGTGCGCCAAGATACTCGACAAAATCGACCGTGCCAGGAAGCACGTTGTCGACCTGTTCCGGAGGTGTCTCCGAGATTTGAACGCGCTCGGGCCGGATTGAAATGGTCAACCGGTCACCCGTGCTAACATCGTGGTTGTGTCGGGTGATGACGTGTAGGCCGCCTTCAACGGCCACGGACGCAATATCACCTGTCACGCTCTCCACGTCACCGCGGAAAGACGTGGTCTCGCCTAGGAATGTGGCAACGAAAGCATCCTGTGGGCAGTTGTACACCTCGCTCGGCGTTCCCACCTGCAACAGGTTGCCGCCCTCCATAACGGCAATCCGGTCCGCCATGGACAAAGCCTCTTCCTGGTCGTGCGTCACATAGACTGTCGTGATACCGACCTTCTCCTGCAGCTTGCGAAGCTCAACCCGCATGACATCGCGCAATCTCTTATCGAGATTGGCTAGAGGCTCGTCTAACAACAGGATATCGGGCTCGTACACGATCACACGAGCCAAGGCGACACGTTGGCGTTGCCCACCGGAAAGCTGCGAAGGGAAGCGATCCTCAAGTTTCTCAAGCTCCACGAGCCGAAGGGCCTCGCGCGCCCGGTCGTGGCGCTCTGATTTACGCACCCCGCGTGTCTTTAGGCCAAACTCGACATTCTTTTGAACCGTCATATGGGGAAAGAGCGCATAGCTCTGGAAGACCATTCCAATGTTGCGCTTGTCGAGGGGTACATTGTTCATGACCCGGTCGCGAATGATGATCTCGCCCGACGTGGGCGTCTCATACCCGCCGATCATGCGCAATGTCGTGGTCTTACCGCAGCCGCTCGGACCGATGAGAAACAGGAATTCCCCATCGTAGACCTCGAGGCTCACCTTGTTCACGGCAACAGCCGAACCGAACTCTTTCGTGACCTCGACGACCTTTAGAACGGGCTCTGACTCCGTCATCAGCCGCGCGGACTCCGACCGCGACTCCAAAGACCTAACACTCATCCGCGACACTCGCTTCGACAGATTCTCTCGCACCACCCTCCGGAAGGGCTAGCCTAAGCTAGCCCAATCTCGGCAGGAAGGATATGGGGCCCTTAGGACTTGCGCAGGACTTCCTTGTCCCAAACCTCGACGATGTGATCCCAGTTGGCGAAGTAGGCATCGTAAGGATAGTAACCCACGTTCTTGAACTGGGCCTCGGTGTGCGGATTGATCGCTGCCCAAAGCTCGTCTTGCGCGGCAACCTTCGCCGCCACCGATGGAATGGCAGTCGGGAATCCGCCCTTGGACGCGTAAGTCTCCTGGAACGCTTCGCTACAGAAGAGGTTGATCGCCACCTCCGCCAGCTCCTTTTTCTTGGTGTCCTTGGACACCAACCAGAGAGCCTGGAAGGATGCGCGATCCTTATCCGGCACGAACACACCGATCGGTTCGCCTTCGCGAACGGGCCCAAACGCGTCGACGCTATGAATGTTGCCAACGTAGACGTTCTTCTGAACGAGATTGAGCGCCATATCGGACGAAGACGGCCACCAGTAGTTCACGCGGTCACGCTGAGACTTGGCGAAGTTCAACACGCTCTCTAGGTCCTCGTCGCAAACCTGTCGGGCGGTACCAGCCTTGCCTTCCGCCTCCACCATCATGCAAGCGAAGGTGAAGAGCGAGAAATAGAAGGAATTGTACATGCCGAGCTTATCGGTGAACTTATCCTCCAACAGGTCGGACCACTTTGTCGGCGCCGTCTTGACCACCTCGGTGTTGTACACACCAGTTTGCGCGGCATCGGGCCAGGTCACGCCCCAACCGTCCTTGACCACCCAATTGTCCATGACCTCCGGCGCGAATTTGGCAGCGTTGGGAATTTTGCTGAGATCGATTTTTTGGAAGAGTCCCTCGCGAATCGCCGGATAGCCCTGTGTCGCGTCGGTCATGATCAGGTCGAATGCCGGTTCGCCGGGCGGCGAGGCCTTGAGCTTCGGCACAGAGTCCCACCAGCCAAGTTCAATGAGCAAGTCCGCGCCTGTCTGCTGTTTGAAGAAGGGCGCAAAGTTCTGGGTGAACTGATCGCCCCAGGCACCAGCGTAGGTGAAGATCCTAAGCTTCTCCCCCTTGTAGTCCTGTGCGCCGAAGGCTTCGGAGCTCATGGCGGACAAACTCGAACCAACTGCCACGCCCGTGGTCGCGGCCGTCACGCCTTTCAGAAACCCTCGCCGCGTGAATGGCTTGTAGATCATGACTGGCTAACCTCCCTATCGTTTGTTTTGTGCTGCATCCGCGTGCTGCAAGGTCATCAAGCAGCGACATGCAGTTTACTGAGCATCAAACCGGGCAGGCTTACGATCGCCACCAGCGATCGCGTTATGGATCTACTATCCCATGGTCAAAATATATTAGTCAAGACGAAACCTTAAGCTCGGTGTGGACATCAGATTCAGCCACAGATGATATCGATCAATAAAATAAGGGAAAATCGTTCTTCGGCAATTTTTTCAATCGTGGATTTTTCCGATCGGCCGATAAAAATATATAATTTTCTTGTTCCGAGAATACCCTTCGGATAGGATCAAGCTGAACCAGCGAATGATGTTCGCCCAGGCAAGGGTGCGGTCGACACTTAAAGATCAGGTAGAGGTCAAGAGGGAGGCTCCCAAACCATGGCGAAAAAGGATCTCAGATGGTCGGGCCTGGTTCAGCAGATGTCCCCATCGATGACGGTTTTGTCGAAAGATCAAAAACAGGTCCTTATCAATGCAGCCTTCGAGATTCTGGAGCGATCCGGTAATCGGGTCGGCAGCAAAGAGGCGCTGGAGGTGTTCCGGGAGGCCGGTTGCCGAATTGAGCCTCTCGATGACGAGGGCGAGAAAGTCTTCTTCCCTCAAAGCCTGATCGAAGAGTGCTTGCGCCGAGCACCTAAGAGGTTGCTTCTCTACAATCGCAAGGGCGAGCCCACGCTCTATTGCGAAGGCCGCAACAGCTACTTCTCGCCGACGTCGGCCTGCCCGAAGATGTACGACCCTTATACAGGTGAGCGGCGGCCCTGGAAGAAGGAGGACATCGGCAACGCTTCAAGGATCACCGACGCCTTGCCGAACCTCGACGCCATGTTTGCCTTGGGATCTTTGGCGGACGATTATGGCTTCGACTGCTTCGTGCACGAGGTTCATGCCATGATGGTGAACACCACGAAGCCAATCATCTACCTCTCGAACGACGTGCCCGACACGAAGGCGATCTGCGAGATGGCCGCCGTGATTGCTGGCGGCTGGGAAAATCTGCGAGAACGCCCCTTCATTCTTCAGTATGACGAGGTGCTGTCGCCGCTGAAGCACAAGAACCACGCCTTCGACAAATTCATGTATCTTGCAAGCGAGGGCTTGCCCGTGCGCTACGGCGCCTTCACCATGTCGGGCGCGTCCTCGCCGGTCACCCTGCCCGGCGCCGCGGCCCAATCCCTAGCCGAGGCTTTGGTTGGCCTCATCGCTTGCCAGCTCAAGCGGCCGGGCGTGCCCTATGTGATGGCCATTCTGCCCGGTATCATGGACCTGAAGTACGGGATACTGTCGTCCGGGGCGCCGGAGTATCACCTATTTCACGCGATCTACACTGAGCTCTGCCACGAGCTAGAGCTACCGGTCATGGCAACCGCCGGAATCACCGATTCGAAGGTGGTGGACGCGCAGGCCGGAGCGGAAACCCTATGGAGCTACCTCTGCGCCGCCATGGTCGGTTGCCACTTGAACATTGGCGCTGGCAGCATGGAATCTCACCTGATCGGTTCCTTTGAGCACCTGGTCTTGTCCGACGAGTGCGTCGCCGCCGTACGTCGCTTCATGCAAGGTGCGCCGGTCGACAATCGGACCTTGGCGATGGACGTGATCCAGCACGTGGGCGACGGGCTGCCAAACAGAATCTTTGTAGATCAGGATCACACCACCGAAAACTACATGGAAGAACAGTGGCAGCCGAACGTGTTCAATCGGAACAACTTCCAGAGCTGGACGGAGAAGGGGCAGAAGTATTTCCACCAGGTCGCCAACGAGAAGGTCCGCGACATCCTCGAGAACTACAAACCCGAGGCCCTGCCGGACGATGTGCTTGCGAAGCTAGAGGAGATCGCGCAGGCGGCGACCAATCCGGATACTCTTGCCGTATCGAAGACGACCAAGGCTAAAAGACGTCGCAAGTTCCGTGTGGCTTGAGCGACGAAGGATGCCAAGACCGCGACGCTTTAGGAATCGAAAGGTAGTACTCAATGGCGATTGACTATGAGGAACTAGCGGACGCAATCGTGAAAGGCGATGGGGAGACGGCGACGACCCTCACCAGCAAGGGCCTCGAGGACGGAAAGGCCGAAGGTCGCGAAGACCTCGCGATGGCCAAGGAGGTTCTGAACAAGGGCCTGATCGGCGGAATGGACATCATCTCGGAGCTTTGGATTCAGGAAAAGATCTTCATTCCGGAGGTCTTGATTTCGGCCAAGGTCATGCACCGCTGTATGGACATCCTGAGGCCGATCCTGGAGGCGAGCAATGAGCCGCCGCGGGGCATCATGGTGATTGGCACGGTCAAGGGCGACCTCCACGACATTGGCCAAAACATCGTCGGTATGATGCTCAAGGGCAATGGCTTCGAGGTTCACAACATCGGCCCGAACTCCTCACCCGAGAAGTTCATCAACAAGGTCAAGGAAACCAGCGCGAATCTGGTGGGCCTCTCCGCACTGTTGACCACGACCATGCCGATGCAGCGCGAGACGATCAAAGTGCTCGACACCGAGGGCATCCTCGACACCGCGGCCGTCATGGTGGGCGGCGCGCCGGTCACCGCCGACTGGGCTGAAAAGATCGATGCCGATGGCTATGCACCTGACGCCGCCCATGCCGTCACGCTCGCCAAACAGCTGGTCGACGACCTCAAGGAGGAGATGGGCGAGGGCGAACTCACCAACTGAGTCGGCGCGACGTCGGGAATGGTGTGAGGTTGGAGCATCTGGGATGACTGTGCGGCAATCGGTTTCACCGGCGCCTCGATTCGACGAAGCCTTTCGCGCACGTTTGGAGCAGCTGTTTCACTGGCGGCGCGACGTTCGGCGCTTTCGGTCGGATCCAGTGCCGGCGGAGCTGGTCGACAAGCTGATCTTTCTGGCGAGCCTGGCGCCCTCGGTCGGCAACAGCCAGCCCTGGCGCTTCGTCAAGGTCAAGGACCCCACGCGGCGCCGACAAATCTGGCAAAAATTCCGAGACTGCAACGCAGAGGCCTTGGGCGACTACGCGGGTGCGAGGGCAAAGCTCTATGCCACCCTGAAGCTGGCTGGGCTCGAAGAGGCGCCGGTCCACATGGCGGTCTTCGTCGACCATGGCACTAAGCTGGGAAAGGGCCTCGGGCGCAGGACCATGCCCGAGATGCTGCCCTACTCGGTGGTGGCGGCAATCAACTCCCTGTGGCTAGCAGCCCGCGCCGAAGGCATCGGCGTGGGTTGGGTCTCCATTCTGGAGCCCCAGGAGATTGCCGGGATCTTGGAGGTTCCAAGCGACTGGTCACTCATCGGATATCTCTGTATCGGCTATCCGCAGGAAGAGCATGAAGACCCCGAGCTGGAACGCCACGGCTGGCAGAAACGGGTCAACTACAAGGAACTCGTTATAGAACGCTGAACGAGGGAGGATAGCGGGCATGGGGCACCAGGATCAGCCGCTTTCGGAGCGCATCGCCGAGATCAAAGGCGCGGAGGTGGTCAAGAGCTTCTGCTTCACCTGCCCCTGGACCTGCCCGACCGAGGTCTATGTGCGCGACGGCAAGGTGGTCTACCACAAGGGCAACGCCCAGGCGCCGAACAACATCGGCACGCGCTGTGCCAAGGGCATGGCGAGCTGGTGGATGACGCAAGATCCCGACCGCCTGAAGTATCCCATGCTGCGCACCAACGAGAAGGGCAAGCCGGGCGAGTTCAAGCGGATCTCCTGGGACGAGGCCTTTTCCTTCATCGCCGACAAGCTGAAGCAGATCGCCGATAAGTGGGGCCCGGAGGCGGTCGCGCTGACCTGCCACCACGACCCCAACACGGTGTTCTATCACCACCTGCTGCGCGATCTTTACGGCTCGCCCAACATGTATGCCCACACCTCGGGCTGCGAGCAGGACCGGCGCTCGGCCTGCCTGACGATCTTCGGCCACGTCTTTCCCATGCACGACTTCGCCAACGCGCGCTATGTCATCCTCTGGGGCATGAACATGCTGGGCGCCAACCAGGGCCTGTTCGAGAGCCGGGCCTTGCTGGACGCCAAGAAGCGCGGCTGCAAGCTGGTGGTGGTCGATCCTTCCTTCACGGAGACCGCGCAAAAGGCCGACGAATGGCTGCCGGTCAAGCCCGGCACCGACGGCGCGCTGGCGCTCGCCATGTGCCGCGTGATCGTCGACGAGCGCCTGCACGACCGGGACTTCGTGACCAAGCACTGCGAGGGCTTCGAAGGCTTTCGGGAGCACCTGGAGCAAAAGGGCTACACGCCCGAGTGGGCGGCGCCGATCTGCGGCATCGAGGCCGAGACGATCCGCCGCATCGCGCGGGAGTTCGCGACCACCAAGCCGGCGATCTCGGCGATCTTCAAGGGCTCGGGCTACTACACCAACGGCCACGACGCGGGCCGCGCCTGCTATATCCTGGACGCGCTGACCGGCCAGGTAGACAAGCCGGGCAACCTGCACCTCAAGGACTGGGCGGCGGTCGGCCCGCCGCTGGCGATCCCGGAGGAAGCCAAGCGGGCGCCCGAGAAGGATCCCCTGCATGTCGCCATGGGCTATCCCCTGGCGCCGGACCTGCCCAACTCGCGCCTGCCCGACGCGGTGATCGAGGGCACGCCCTATCCGGTCAAGGGGCTCTTCGTGCAGTCGACCAATCCGGTGATGAGCGACCCCAACCGGGA
>JBCCGG010000021.1:0-96531 GCA_039029395.1 Pseudomonadota bacterium
CACGTGGGCGATCACCCCGCCGGGCGCCACGGCGGCGATCGCGGCGGCCCGGGTCGGGCCGGCGCCGACCGCATCGAGAACGATCTCGAAGCTGGCCGCCTCGGCCGGCTCGGCCAAGGGATCGAAGGCGTCGAGCCCGGCCTTGGCGGCGGTCGCCCGGCGCAAGGCGTTGGTCTCGGCGAGACGCACCTGGCGCGCGCCCCACGCCTTGAGGACCAGCCCGCCCAGCAAGCCGACCGAGCCGCCGCCGATGACCAGGGCCCGGGCCTCGGGCAGGGGCCGCCAGCTTGCCCGGGCGGCGAGCGCCAGGGCGTGCCACGCGGTGGCGCAGGGCTCGGTTAGCGCCGCCTTGGCCGGGTCCAGGCCGTCGGGCACGGGGATCAGGTTGGCCGCCGGCAGGGCGATGCGCTCGGCGAAGGCGCCGGGCAGGCGCATGCCTATCAGCTCCCGGCTTTGGCAAAGATTGGCCCGGCCCTCTTGGCAATAGCGGCAGACGCCGCAGGTGATCAGCGGGTTGAAGACCACCCGCTCGCCCGGCGCCGGGCCCTCGAGCACGAGCCCGCAGGCCTCGTGGCCGAGGATCATCGGCGGCACCCGGCGCGGGTCGTGGCCGTGCCAGGCGTGCATGTCCGAGCCGCAGATGCCGACCGCCTCGACCTGGACCAGGGCGTCGCCGGCGGCGGGCGCGGGCTCCGGCTCGTCCCGGAACTGGGTCTCGTGGTTTGCCGTGTAGACCAGGGCCTTCATGGATCGCCTCACTTCGCCGTATAGCCGCCGTCCACGTGGAGCACCTGGCCTGTCACGTAGTCGGAGGCCGGCGCGGCCAGAAAGACCGCGGGCCCGACCAGGTCGGCCAGCTGGCCGTTGCGCCCGATGCAGGTTTGCGCCGCGTGATGGGCCGCGATCTTAGCATCGGCGAAGACCGCGGCGGTCAGCTCGGTCGGAAAGAATCCGGGCGCGATCGCGTTGCAGGTGATGCCGTGGCGCGACCAGGCCTCGGCCATGGCCCGGGTCAGCTGGGCCACGCCGCCCTTGGAGGCGCCGTAGGCGATGCCGTTGGCGAAGGCCCGGCTCGACTGCAGGGAGGCGACATTGATGATCCGCCCCCAGCCCTTGGCGCGCATCGCCGGCACCAGGGCCTGGGCCAGGAAGAAGGGCGCGGAGAGATTGAGATCCAAGGTCGCCCGCCAGCGCTCGGCCGTCACCTCGTCTGCGCCCTGACGCGGGTTCAGGCCCGCCGCGTTGACCAGAATGTCCGGCGCGCCGAAGGGCTCGGCGATCCTGGGCGCCAGCGCGGCCGTCTCGGTCACGTCGCCCGCCAGGGCCGCCGCGCGCCCGCCCGCGGCCTCGACGTCCCGCGCCCAGTCGGCCAGCTCGGCCTCGCGCCGGGCGACCCCGACAACCGCTGCGCCTGCCTCGGCTAGGGCGCTGGCGATCGCCCGGCCGATGCCCGCGCTGGCGCCGGTGACGCAAGCGACCTTGCCGCTCAGGCTAAACAGGGCATCCGTGGACATGGGCAACGATGAGGTCAATAGATGTCGGGCAGGAACACGGTCGAGATCACCGGAACATAGGCAATCAGCAGCACGATGACCAGCATGCCGAGCACGTAGGGTCCGGCCCGCGCGGCGATCTTCAAGACCGATTCACCAGTGATACCGGAAATGACGAAGAGGTTGAGCCCGAGCGGCGGTGTGATGAAACCAACGCCCAGGGCGGTAATCATCATTATGCAGAACTGTATTTCGTTCATGCCAATCTCTTGAGCCAGCGGCAGCAAGATCGGCGCAAGAATGACGATGTTGGGCGTGGTCTCCATGACACAGCCGGCCCCGATCAAAATCCCGATCATCAACAGCTTGATCAAGAGCGGATCTTCGGTCAGCGTGGTGACGGCGAAGATGATGCCTTGGGGTACATTGAGCGCTGCCAAAGCCTGTGCCAGCGGCAGCGACATGGCGATGATCGGCAGGATGACGCCATTAACTTTCGCGGAACTGACCAGCATCTTCGGAAAATCGGCAAGCGTCAGCGTGCCTTGAAGCAGGCCGATGATAATGGTCGTGGCGACGGCGACCGCGGCGGCCTCGGTCGGCGTGAAGATGCCTGAATAGATACCGCCCAGAATGATAATCGGAACCAGGAGGGCATAGCGCCCGTCCCAAACAGCCTTGCGCCAACGGTGGAGCGAGAACCCCGCCGTGTCGCCCTCGAAGTTGTGGATACGGTTCATCACCATGTTGGTGACCATGATCGAAATCATAATCATCACGCCTGGTATGGCCGCAGCGAGAAACAGTGTCGATGCCGATATGCCCAAGACCAGACCGATGATGATATAGGCAATCGAGGGGGGAATAAGGATGCCCGTGCAGGCTCCTGAAGCGACCAGCGCACAGGCGTAAGGGCGCGGGTAGCCCTTGGCGACCAGCTTGTGGATGGTCATGCGTCCGACCGCCGCGGCCCCCGCCGCGTCTGACCCCGAAATACACGCAAAGAAGCCACAGCCAAGAACCGTAGCAGTGCCGAGGCCGGCACGGAATCCGCCGGTTGTGGCGTCGGCCACGTCTAGAAGCTTGTTAGACAGGCCGGTGCGGACGAGAACATCGCCGGTCAAGATGAACAGGGGGACCGCTATGAGCGCAAAGTGGTCGATGCCATCGAACAACGACTCGCCTAGCAGTGAGATCGGCAGTACGTCTGTCACCAAAAGCATGACTACGGCGCCGACTCCAATGGCGGCCCAAACTGGAACGGCAAGGGCGATCAGCGCGATGATAAGGAGGACGGGGCCATAGAACTCCCATCCGAGATCGATAGTCTGGTCCTGCATTGTTTGCCAAAGCATCTCGCCGTCCCCTAATCGTCAAACATCCGCTCGCCTTCGTAGACCGGCCGACCACTTCGCAGGTCGCCCAAATCGCGCCATATCGACTGGCCTAGGCGATAGATCATGAGTGAAAAGCCAAGCGGCACCGCGGCTAGAAACCAAGCCAGGCTAATTCGCAAGCCATGGGTGACCGAACCGAACCTCAAGGAAATCTCCAGGGATTCGATCGCTGTGTAGACGGCGAGCACCGCCATCCCAAGCATGCAGAAATCGCCGAGGAGATAGATTGCCGCTTTGGCGCGATTGGAAAGATAGTGAAGCAAAACATCAATTCGGATGTGAGCGCGCTCCTTCACCGCGGCAGAGGCGCCGACCCAGGCGAGATAAATGAAGGCATAACGCGCGATCTCTTCTCCCCAAATCGACGAGTAGGAAAGGACGAAGCGCCGCACGACTTCGACGACGATGGTCGCAACGATCATCGCGTAGAACCCGAGCAGCAACCAGCGTTCGGCATTGTCGTCCAGGCGACTCCAGAATGACTGGGAACTCTTCATCGGACAGCTTCCTCGCTTGTCTCGCGGCGGTCGAGACCGGCAGCGAGACCGTGTTCGCGGCAGCAGGGTTGGCTTTGCGCGACTGGCCCGGTCTCTAACCGGGCCAGATATCAGGCGTCGTGCACGTAGAGGCGACTTTGTGTACTGGCTGCCTCATCGAGCTTGCCGAAGGCATCCATCGAGCCTGCCAGCTCTGTCTTGAAGCTCTCCCACTCCGGCCGCTGATAGCCGCCCGCTGCGATCCATTCATCGAGCTCTGCAGCGGTGGGGGAATAGAACTCTACGCCGGCCTTGCGCATTTCCGCCATGGCATAGTTGCGCGCCGCCGGCACCTTGGCGAGGTTCTGTTGGGCCGTGATTTCCGAGGCGAAGATGACACCGTCCTGCACGTCGGCCGGAAGCCCTTGGAACCATTCCAGATTGCAGGAATAGACCTGACTGTCAGGCACGGCCTGGGAGAATGTGACCCAAGAAAGGATGTCGTTGAAGCCGAAAACGTAGAGCGCTCCGACTGCCGGGTCCAGCGCGTCTGCGACGCCCTGCTTGATCGCCGAGGGAGTCTCGCCCCAGGCCACCGGCGTCGGGTTGGCGCCGATCATCCGGTAGTATTGCTGTAGCATCTTGGAGCCGGGGACGCGGAATTTGATGCCAGAAAGGTCCGCGGGTGTCTTGATCGGCCCGTCGCCCCCTTTGCGTAATGCCACGACGCGCGGGTCAATGACCACATACCACAAGGCCTTAAATCCCTTTGCCTCGACCTTGGGGTGAACCTCCGCTTTCCAGGCCTCCGAGTTGACCAGATTCACGAACTTCTGATTGGCACCGCAAAAATACGGCAGATTGATCAGGTCGACCACCGGCGCAAAGGGCGCGAAGTTGGACAGTGAATGCTGCGCAGCTTGGATCGTCCCGTTCTGCACTTTCTGAGCCAGCGCGCCGCCGGCGCCAAGCTGGCCGCCCGGCGCCAGACGCACGTAGATCTTGCCGTTGGTGGCGTTCTGGATGTTCTCCTTAAAATCCAGTTGCATAATCGGGTAGCTTCGCGAGGCACCCAGAATATAGGCCGTCGCCAGAGTCATGCTGTGCTCAGCAGCCTTTTGGCGCTGCTTTTCCTCCTTGGCGGTCTGCGCCGCCGCCTCGGAGCTGGCCAACGTGCCTGCGGCTCCAGCGACCACGGCTGCGGTGAACCCGTACTTCGTCGAGATTTCCAGGAAACGGCGCCGTTCCTCGGATTTGAGGCCGCTGCGGTCAAGCTGTGTTGTCATGGTATCCTCCCGTGTTTCGGATGCCTAAATGTTTGTTTCCGTGTCTTTTTCGTTTTTGTTTTGGTCTTTCTCGCGCTGCGCCCGCTCGTAGTTAAGGCAGGCAACGATGAAAAGCACCACAGCTCCAAAGAGCGTGAGAAACTCCCCGACGTCGCCAAGGCCCGGTACCGTGGTGGCGCCGTCGAGCACGGCGATTTTTCCGACTACGATGTTGCCGACAAAGACCGCGAAGAGAATCCCAGCGCCGAAGAGTGCCATTCGTCCAGTCATCTCCTCCCCCTGCACTTCGTTTTGCAAGCGCTTACATTTGGATCACTGTATATTGTCCAATCGAGCTTGTCAAACCTGCAATTCTTAGCGAAAATAGGCTTATAAATTGTCGATATTTTAGATCTGGCGATCAGGTTCAAATCGAAAAAGAGAGAGCAAGCGCTTGCAGAAAGATCCCCGGATCAGGCCGAAGTTGGACGACGTGGCGGCCCGCGCCGGGGTCTCGACCGCGACCGTGTCGCGTTGCCTGAGCGCGCCGCAAAAGGTCCGCCCGGCGGTGCGCCAGCGGGTCGAAGCGGCGATCGCCGAGCTCGGCTACCGGCCCCACGGCGCGGCCCGGGCGCTCGCCTCCCGGCGCAGCCACACCGTGGGCGCGGTGATCCCGACCCTCGACAACGCGATCTTCGCCACCGTCGTGCAGACTCTTCAGCGCGGCTTGGCGGCGGCCGGGCGGACCCTTCTGCTGGCCGCCTCGGACTACGACCAGGAGCGTGAGCGCGCCCAGATCGAGAACCTGGTGGTGCGCGGCGTCGACGGATTGATGCTGACCGGCGAGGCGCGCGACCCGGCGCTCTTCGAGCTCTTGGCGCGGCGCGGCATCCGTTACGTGAACACCTACGTGCACCACCCGGGCTCGCCCCACCCCTCGATCGGCTTCGACAACCGCCGGGCCATGGAGAAGCTGATCGCTTATCTCTACGATCTGGGCCACCGGCGCTTTGCCATGATCGCCGGGATCGCGGAGGCCAGCGACCGGGCCGGCGAGCGCATCGAGGGCACCCAGGCGGCGCTCAAGAAGCGGCGGCTGAAGCTGGTGCCCGAGGGGCTGATCGCCCGGCCCTACACGATCGCCGACGGCCGCGCGGCTCTGCGCCACCTGATGGCGCTCGCGCCCCGACCCACCGCGGTGGTTTGCGGCAACGACGTGCTGGCGCTCGGCGCCCTGCTCGAGGCTCCGACGCTCGGCCTCCGTGTGCCCCGGGACCTCTCGATTACCGGCTTCGACGATCTGGATTTGGCGCGCGAGGTGCCGCCGGGGCTGACCACGGTGCACGCACCGCTCGAGCAAATGGGCCGCCTGACCGCCGACTACCTCGTGGGCGCCGAGCCGCCCGGCGACGCCCCCCACCACGTGGAGCTCCCGGCCGAGCTGGTGGTGCGCGGCTCGAGCGGCGCGGCGCCGAAGGGCTAACGCTGCGCCCACAGTCCTGCCCCAGGCTTTCCACCCTATCGCCGTCTCCCCGCCCTGCCGTCGCCACTCTGGGCCGGCCTAATCGCGCGAGGATCCAGGACAGGGAAAAGGACAGGAACCATGAGTCCACGAAAACACGGCCGTCTCCTCTCGGCCACCCTGGCCACCGGCCTTTTGCTGGCGCCGTCGATCGCCGGGGCTGGCGCCTTGCAGGGGCCCGAGGTGGTCAACGTAAACGTCAACTTCAGCAGCCAGCTGCCCTTGTCGGATCTCAGCGACGAGACCCTCGCCCGGGCACAGAAGGCGGGGCGCAAGCTGATCTACCGCATGATCCGCGACGAGTGCGACGTGCTCAAATCGGTCGTGGCCCGGACCTGCCGTCTGACCAACCTCAACGTCAATGCCCAGGTGCGCACCCAGCACAACCCGCCGACTCTGCAGCTCTACATCAACGGCGGCGGCAACTTCTCGATCACCCTGAAGGGCGAGGACGAGTGAGCCACCGGAGCAGGCCTGGCCAAATCGCACTGGGCGTCGCCTGAAAGATGGAGCGCTTTGCGGCGGCCATGCTGACCATGCTGTTCTTGCCCTTCGCGATCGCAGCGGTCCTGCCGTCGCGCCGTTGGCTGATCGCCTATGGGCTGTTTGTCTTCGGCTTTTTCTGTTGGGTGCATTACAACGCGATGACAATCGACGAAAGCAACGACAGCTTCGGCGCCCTGTTGGCCCTTGGCCTGTTCTACACGGCTGCGATCTCGGGCGCCATCGGCACTGGGGCGAAGGCGGTCAGCCTGGCCTTGCGCGCCCAAGAGCTCAGCCTATGGATCGCCGCCCTGCCTCTGGTTTTCGGCTTTACCCTGCTGCTTGTGCCGGTCGTTGCAAGCGTCACGCGCTAGAGCTTGAGCGCCCAGACCGCGACCGCTTCGCCGGGCGGGTCGGCGACCAGCAGCAGTAGGTCCCGGCCCGGGTCGTACTCCAGGTTATAGTTCATCGCCACACCGAACGGCAGCTCGGCGCCCTCAACCTGAGTCCAGGCGTCGGCCGCGGCGTCATAGAGCCAGGTCTCGGCGCGCGCCGTCCGACGGGACTTCTTGTCTGGGTCTGGATGACGGTCGACCAGGACCACGGTGCGGCCGAGGCCCGGGTGGTAGGCCATGGGCGGATACTTCGCGCCGGGCGGGCGCAAACCCGGCGTTGTCCTGACTTGGGCCCGGCCGGCCGACGGCTCGAAGACCACCACCTCGTTGCCCCACTTGTGGCTGCCGAAGGCGACCAGCGTGTCGTTGCCGGCATCGTAGGCCACGTTGTTGCCCCAGCCCAGAAGGCCGCCGTCGCCAAGCCGGCGCCAGCGGCCCTCGGCCAGGGAGAGCCCGTGAACCCCATCGCCGCGCAAGCCGAGGGTTCGGCCGCGCTTTGGGTCAAAGGCGGTTGCGCGGGGAAAGAAGTGGACCGGCGCGGCGTCCAGCGCGCGCCAGCGGCCGCTTGCCAGATCGAGGATCCAGGTGGGATGGCGTCGGACCTCGGGCCAAACCGCCGCCAGAGCGTTGGTGAAGCGGCCGGGCTCCATATGCTTGGGCAGGCTGGCGACCACCAGGGCGTCGGCCGCCGGATCGTAGGTCACCGCGCCGTAGGTGTGCATGGCCCAGGGGTGCGTGCCGTTGGGGCCGGCGACCGGCAGGCCATCGGCGCTTACCCGATAGCTTCGTCGCTCGTCGTCGGGATAGAGCCGGGACCAGCTCAGGCTCTCCAAGTCGAAAATCAGGGGGCTGTTGGTCCAGTCGTCCCTGGAGTGGGTGTCGCTGCCGAACAGCACCAGGCGCCCGCGCTTGCTGTCGAAGGCGCTGCCGCCGTGCTTCTGGCGCAGGAAGGCAACGGCATCCTCCGGCTGCTGCTGGTGGATCATGACCCAGCGCCCGGCGGGCAATTGGTCGAGCGCCGGCACGCCATCACCGGCGCGCGCGATCCCGCCCGCCGCAAGACAGAATAGAACAGCTGCAAGAAAGCTTCGCACGGCTTTGACCACTCCCGCCGATCCGTTGGCACCAATGAGAGGATAGCAAAAATGCCCACCGCCATGGCAGCTCTCGCCACGTGCCCCCAAAAAATTCTCACCAACAGCCGGTGCCACAACCTACGCCATCCCAAGGATCGCGGCCGGTCGTTAGGGCTCGTCAGCGCGAGCGGGTCTCCTACAATCATTAACACTATCGTGCTATTGCAGATGCCCCATTGCGCCGCGCCAGAGGGCGGCTGCGGCGTGGAAACGACCGGACCGCCCCAAGAGGACGAACCCGAGATAGAGTGAAGCCGCGGAATAGGATCGGGCGAACGAGAGAAAGCCATGAGCAAGACCAGCCGGCTGACCGGCGAGACTAACGATTTCCTCAAGCGCGTGCTGCCGGCCTGCGCCGCCGGCAAGCGCGCCTTGGTCCAGTCCTACCTTGCCGATCCGCGCGACTTCGCCCGTTGGACCGGGCCCCATGGCCGCACCATGCTGTGGAGCGCGGCGCGCTCGGGCCACACCCAGATCGTGCGCCTCTTGGCCGAGCAACACGACGCCGACCCCCGTGCGCTCGGCTGCTTCTTTCGCGAGACCCGGGTCGAGATCTCGCCTTGGCTGGCGGCCCACCTGCGCGGCCACCAGGAGACAACCGCCTATCTGGAGTCGATCGGCGCCGGGCGGGATTTTTTCGCCGCCTGCTATCTAGGCGACGAGGCCTTCGTGGCGGAGACCCTGGCAGCGGACCCGGCCGCGGCCGGGCGGCCCACCGCGCGCGAGCACCGCTGGAACCCCTACGAGGCCTGGCCACTGCAATATGCCATCGCCGGCCACCAGCCGCTGATCGCCCGCAAGCTGCTGGCCGCCGGCGCCGACCCCAAGGCCGATCCGATCATCCTGAGCGACGCCGCGCGCACCAGGTTCTACGAGGTCGCCGCTTTGCTCATGGCACAAGGCGCCGATCCCAAGGCGACCGGCAAGCGCGACTGGCTCGACGATCCGAAGCTGCGCAAGCTCGCCAAGGCCTGCGGCCACGACCTGAGCGAGGCCGACTTTCCGCCCGAAAAATGGCCCGAGCTGGTCGACGAATGCCGGGGCAACCACAACGTGCCGGACGATCCGACGCGCATCCTCGGCTTGCTCGAAGCAGGCGCGGACGTGAACGTGCGCGACTACAAGACCAAGACCGCCCTGCACCGGGCCGCCCAAGCGGGCTTTCTGGAGATCCCCAAGCTCCTGCTCGAGCACGGCGCCAACCTGGAGGCCCGGGACGAAAACGGCGAGACGCCGATCTTCGACGCCGCCTTCCACGGCCGCCTGGCGACCCTGCGCTTGCTGGTCGATGGCGGCGCGGACCTTGATGCGACCAATCTGAAGGGCCAGAGCGTGGTCTTCGCCGCCGTGCGCGGCGGCCAGGCCGAGGTGCTCAAGCTCCTGACCGAGCTGGGCTGCGACTTGGAGATCGCGGACGCCACGGGCAAGACCCCGCGAGACCTGGCAACCCGCTCGCGCAAGCGCGGCATCGAGGAGGTGCGGCCCCTGCTGGGCTTCTAGTCTAATCCGGCAAGGTGATCGTGCCTTTGTAGGTGCCCTCGAAGAAGCCGCCCTTTACCTGGCTGACCGACCAGTTCATCTGGCACTGGCCGCCGGCGAAGCGGCCCGTGGCGGCAACGCAGGTCTGCACGCCTTCGACCACGACCTTGCCTTGGGCGTTCATCTTGCTGGCGCCGTGGGCCTCCATCACCAGGGTCGAGCCGTCGGCGTAGGTCCAGATGGCGTAGCTCTGCACCGGGCCGACTCCCTTGATGAAGGCCAGCGTGCCCCGGATCGTGCGCTGGGCGACCGCGCCGTCCTTTGCGATCGCGACTCCTTGGATTCGGTAGTTGCAGATCTTGTGGCGCCCAAGCTCCTCGGGCGTATCGCATTCGAACACGATCGGCAGATTGACCAGCCGCCCTTCGAGCGCCTGCTCGGCCGCCTGGGCCGGCGCAACGGCAGCGAGGAGAAGAGCGGCGAAGAGGAGCGTACAACGGCAAAGCTTCATGATCAGGTTCCCTTGCGTGACGTTTTCGGGATCATGAGCCAGGGCGCCCCAGTCATCAAGATGGCCGGCCGCGCCTCACATCCACCCGCCGAAGCGCTCGGCCGCCAGATCGAGCAGACGCTCGGTCTCCGAGAGCGCCAGGTCGTCCTGGGCTTCGGGATAGCGCTCCCGGTAGACGTCCCGGGCCGCCGCCCGGGCCCGGGCATCGCCCAGGCCGGTCTCCCGGCTGGCCCCGTAGGCCTCGGCGATTGCGCGCAGGTCGGCTTCTTCCCAAGGGGTGGCAGTGGCGGCGGCGGTGATCAACATGGCACGCTCTCCTTTCCTGCCCCAAGCCTAGCGTTCACATGCATGAGAACACAACAAGAACATTTAACGCGGCGATCCGGCCCGGTTGTGCCCCGGGCGCCGATGACCTATGCCAGGGGCTGGTCAAGACGAACGGCGGCGGGGAGGCCGCGAAGCCATGGACATTCACCAGGCACCGGCGGCGGACGAGGCGCTTGTCGGGCGCGCCCGCGCGCTGGCCAGCGGCACGCTCGCCAACGCGCTGGACGGGGTCGGGCTGCACCACAACGTGGTCGAGGACCTGACCCCCGTGGCGCCCGGCCTGCGCCTGGCTGGACGGGCGGTCACGGTCAAGCAGTCGGCCGACACCTACGGCAGCTTCCCGGCCAGCGACTTCAAGGTCGGCGCCATGATCGACGCGGCCGGCCCGGGCGACGTCATCGTCGCCGACGCCGAGGGCGCGCCCTACTCCACCTGGGGCGGCATGGCCTCGGCGGCGGCCCGCCACAAGGGCATCGCCGGCCTGGTGGTCGACGGCGCGGTGCGCGATGTGGAGGAAATCCTCGAGGCCGGCTTCCCGGTCTACAGCCGGCACATGAGCCCGACCACGGGCCGCACCCGCCTCAAGGTCGAGGCGATCAACGTGCCGGTGCATATCGGCGGGGTCGGCGTCCAGCCGGGCGATATCGTGGTCGCCGACGGCACCGGTATCGTCGTGCTGCCCCGGGACCTGGCGCCCGAGATCGTCGCCCGCGCCGAGCGCTTCGCGGCCGACGACGCGGCCGCGCTCAAGGAGCTCGAGGCCGGGCGCAGCTTCACCGAGGTCATGGCGAAGTACGGGAACATCTAGGGTGACCGACCGGCCGGTCAGCCTGGCCGAGCATTTGGTCGCGGCCCTGGCGGCACGTGGCGTTAAGCGGATCTTCGGGATTCCCGGCGGCGGCTCGAGCCTGGCCCTGATCGCGGCCGCCGAGCGGGCCGGTCTCGACTTCGTGCTGGCCCGCAGCGAGACCGCGGCGGCCCTCATGGCGGCGGTCACCGGCGAGCTCAGCGGCGCGCCCGGCGTGGTGCTGACCGGCATCGGGCCGGGCGCGGCCAGCGCGGTCAACGGCATCGCCTATGCCCACCTGGAACGGGCGCCCGTCCTTCTGGTGACCGACGGGCCGGCCGGGTCCTTTCATCAGGCCTTCGATCAAAACGCCCTCTACGGGCCGATTACCAAGCACCAGGCGCGCCTGACGCCGGCTGGCGGCCGGGCCCAGATCGAAGCCGCGCTGGAGTTCGCACTCACGCCGCCTCAAGGCCCGGTCCAGCTCGACCTGACCGCCGATGACGCGGCCGCGCCGGCGGACGCGACGCCCCGCCTATCAGCGGCGCCCACGCCGGCCGCGCCCGACCCGGCGCCGGCCCTGGCCCTGCTGTCCGAAAGCCGCCGGCCCCTGGTGATCGCCGGCCTGGAGACCAGGCTCGGCGACGGCCCGGCCGCGCTGGGGCGTTTGGTCGAGGCGCTCGCCTGCCCAGCACTGGTGACTTACCGGGCCAAGGGCTGCCTACCGGACTCCCATCCGGGCGCGGTGGGCCTCTTCACCGGCGCGGCCGGCGAGGCGGAGGTTCTGGCCACCGCCGATCTGGTCGTCGCGGTCGGCCTGGACCCGGTCGAGATCATCCCCGGGCCCTGGCGCGCGGCGGCGCCGCTTTTGGAGCTGCGCCTGGCCGCGACACCGCCCCTGCCCGCGCCCGCCGCCGCGCGCCTGGTCGGGCCCCTGGAGACCAGCGTCGCGGCCTTGCTGCCAGGCGCCGCGAGATCCCAATGGCAGGCGCGTGACATCGCCGCCTTGCGGGACAAGCTGGGCCGCCGGGTGGCGCTCTCCGGCGCCGGCCACACGGCGGAAAGCGTGGTGCGCGCGCTCCAGGCCGCGGCGCCCGTAAACTGCCGCCTGACCGTGGACTCCGGTGCCCATATGTTCAGCGCCATGACCCAATGGCGCGCCGAGCAGCCCTTCGACCTGCTCAAGTCCAACGGTCTTTCGACCATGGGCTTCGCCCTACCCGCCGCGCTGGCCGCCGCCCTGCACACGCCCGCCCGGCCGGTCGCCGCGGCGATCGGCGACGGCGGCCTGATGATGTGCCTGGGCGAGCTGGCCACCGCCGCCGAGCAAGGTTGCCGGCTGGTCGTCGTGGTGCTCAACGACGCCGCGCTCTCGCTGATCGACATCAAGCAGCAGCGCCAGCAACATAAAGCCATCGGCGTACGCACCGGCGAGATCGACTTTGCCGCTGTGGCAACTGCGATGGGCTGCCGGGCCTGGCGGGTCGGGCGCGGGGAAGACTTGGCGCCGGCGGTGGCGGCGGCCTTCGAGGGCGACGGCCCGGCGCTGATCGACGTCGCGGTCGACCCGAGCGGCTATGGAGACCAGCTGATTTCCCTCAGGGGATAACAAAACCAACCAGTGGGATCACAGAGGTCACCGAGGATCCACAGAGTTCACCGAGAGACTTTACATGCCCAATAATACTGTCCCGAATTGTTTAGCTATTGCACAGGCGCTCAAAATATCAAGAACTCTCTGTGAACTCTTTGGCCCCTCTGTGAGCTCTGTGTCAACACTGGTTGTTTGACTGCCAAGAAACCGCCGCGAATTTCGAGAGATTTGACATCCCGGTGCATGGGGCCGTTCCAACGGGAATCGGAAGAGGACCTATCACCTCCCGCCCCTTGGGTCAAAGGCCGCAACATTCTTTAAGGAATCCCAAGCCCTTACCTCACCGCCTTCGCTTGGCAGTTGGGTACTTTGTGCCAAAGCCTTATGTAGATGGAAGGAGTCTCCGTCCCCTCACCCGCCGCCGCGCAGGACCTTGTCGATGGTCTCCAGCGCCCAGTCGATCTCGTCGCGCCGGATCACCAGCGGCGGGGCGAAGCGCAGGGTGTTGACGTGGGTCTCCTTGCAAAGCAGGCCGGCCTCTTTCAGGGCCTCGCTGTACTGCCGGGCGCCGCCGACCTCGGGGTGAAACTCGAGGGCGATCATCAGGCCGCGGCCGCGTACCTCCTTGACCTGGTTGGTCTTGAGCTTGGCCAGCTCGTCCAGGAAGTAGGCGCCTTGGGTCGCCGCGTTCTCGATCAGGCCCTCCTCGACCAACACCTTCAAGGCGGCACGGGCGACCGCGCAGGCCAGCGGGTTGCCGCCGAAGGTGGAGCCGTGCTCGCCGGGCTTGAGCACGCCCAGCACCTCGGTGTTGGAGAGCACCGCCGACATGGGATAGAAGCCGCCGGAGAGCGCCTTGCCGATCAGGGTGACGTCGGCCTCGATGGCCTCGTACTCCTCGGCCAGGAGCTTGCCGGTGCGCCCCAGACCGGTCTGGATCTCGTCGAGCACCAGCATGACCTCGCGGGCCGAGCAGATTTCGCGCACCCGCTTCAGGTAGCCGTCGGGCGGGATGATGACCCCGGCCTCGCCCTGGATCGGCTCGACCAGGAAGGCCACCGTGTTGGGGGTAATCGCCCGCTCCAACGCCTGGGCATCGCCGAAGGGGATGATCCTGAAGCCCGGCGCGAAAGGCCCGAAGCCGCGCCTTGCGGTCGGGTCAGTGGAAAAGCCGACGATCGTGATGGTGCGGCCGTGGAAGCCGTTCTCGCAGACGATCACCTCGGCCTGGTCGGCCGGCACGCCCTTGACCTCGTAGCCCCACTTGCGCACCGCCTTGATCGCGCTTTCGACCGCCTCGGCGCCGCTGTTCATGGGCAGCACCTTGTGGGTGTTGGTGAGCGCGCAGATCTCCTCGTAGAAAGGCCCCAGCTGATCGTTGTGAAAGGCGCGGGAGGTCAGCGGCAGACGCTCGGCCTGGGCGATCAGGGCCTGGCGGATCTTGGGATGGCCGTGGCCCTGGTTGACCGCCGAGTAGGCCGACAGGCAATCCATGTAGCGCTTGCCGTCGACGTCCCATACCCAGATGCCCTCGCCGCGGCTTAAGACCACGTCGAGCGGATGGTAGTTGTGGGCGCCGAGCTTGGACTCGATCGAGATCAGCTCTTCGGCGGAATGCTGCAGGTCAACCATCATAACCCCCTGTGGTGACGGCTCAGGATCTGTTCGCCGAACAGGCTCTCCACCAGCTCGACCATCAGCTTGGCGGTCTTGTTGCGGCTGTCGTAGGCCGGGTTGAGCTCCATCAAGTCGAGCGAGTCCATCAGGCCGGAATCGTAGATCATCTCCATGCAGAGCTGGGCCTCCCGATAGGTCGGGCCGCCCGGCACGGTGGTGCCGACGCCGGGCGCGATGTCGGGATCCAGAAAGTCCACGTCGAAGGAGACATGGACATGGCCGCCGCGCTCGGCCAGGCGCTCCAGGACGCCGATCATGGTGGCGCGCATGCCGGTCTCGTCGATGCGCCGCATGTCGTGCACCTCGAGGCCGCTTTCCACCACCATCTTCTTCTCGATGCGGTCGACCGAGCGGATGCCGAGCTGGATGATGTGTCCGGCGTCGAGCATCGGCCAGGCATGACCCAGGTCGGTCAGCTCCTTGGGCCCGTGGCCGGTGACCACCGCGACCGGCATGCCGTGGATATTGCCCGAGGGCGTGGTCTCGGGCGTGTTGAAGTCGGCATGGGCGTCGAGCCACAGCACCGAGAGCGGCTTGCCGGCTTCCGCGCAGTGCTTGGCGACCCCGGCGATCGAGCCGATCGCGAGGCAATGGTCCCCGCCCAGGAGGATCGGCAGCTGGCCGGCGTCGAGCGACGCGGCCATGGCGTCGCGCACCGCGTGGCACCACTGGGCGACCTCGGCCAGGTGGCGGTAACCGTCGACCGGCTTGGCGACCGGGTTGGCCGGGCCCGCCAGGTTGCCCAGGTCGGTGACCTGGTAGCCGAGCCGCACAAGGGACTGTTCGAGCCCGGCGACCCTGAGCGCCTCGGGCCCCATGGAGCCGCCCCGGTGGCCGGCGCCGATATCGGTCGGCGCGCCGATCAGGGCGATCGAGCGATCCCGGGAGAGGGCCGCCGCGGCCGCGCTCATGGGGCGTTAGGGGAGCGCGCGGCGTTCATTGGGAGACGCACACACCGGGCGCGGTCCGGAAGAAGTTGCCCGCATTGGTCAGCTCTTCGGTGGTCATCTCGCCGCGCAAGCGGGCGGATTCGGCGCGGTCCTTCTGGACCATGGCGACCACCATCGCCTGCTCCTTGTCGTTGAGCTCGGCTTCGGCGCGCGCGCCGATGCAGGCGCAGGCGCTCTCGGACATGTTGAGCTGGGCGGCGCATTCCTCGCTCAAGGTATCGGCCGTCCCAGCCGCCACGCCGCCGGTCGAAACCGCCAGCGCCAGCATTAAGCCGGACAGAATCAGAAAGACTCTGGAAACCCCCATCGGGCACCCTCCATCAATCGCAATGTGGAAAGGGGTCAGACTAGTCGCCCGGACGCGCGGGGGACAAGGGGGATATAGCGGGCGGGCTTCTTAGCAGAGACGGGTCGGGCCGTCGGGCGGGCCTGGTTCGGTCTCCAGATCGTAGGCCCAGCTGCCCTCTTCCTCGGCCTCCACCTCGATCGGCTCCTGGCGGCCGGCGAAGACGCTCATGACCTTGACCTGGATCTCGCACTCGCCCTCTTCCAGGAGCTCGGCGCGCATTAGGTCGGCCGCGGCCTGAGCGGCGCCCAAGGCGTCGTCGGCCGGAACATAGTAAACGCCGGCCATCTCATCCCGCTCGAACTCGTCGTAGTAATTGTCGAAGCTTGCCGCCAGTACGACCGTAAATAGGCCACCCTGTGGCAAATCTCCCCAATTCGCGCCCTTGCCCATATCCCCTCCAAGTCCTAACCCCCGGGATCCCAACCCCGGTGTCGGGATCTATGATACACGCTTTTGCCAAGCGGTGGCGGGCAAAAGTGGCTTTCGGCGATCAAATTCTCGTACTGGGCCGATGGGGCCTTTTGTGCTATTCTGGGGAATTGGGCCCTTCCAGCGGGCCGTCCACCTTCTTCCAGGCATCGATGCCGCCGGTTATGTGGCAGGTCTCCGTCAGGCCGGCCTCCTGGGCGCATTCCACCGCCATGGCCGAGCGCTCGCCGTAGGCGCAGTAGAACACCAGGCGCTTGCCGGTCGCCTTGGCCAGCTCGTGCAGCAGGCCGCCCGGCTGGACGTTGGCCTCCAGATCCGGATAGGGCGCATGCAGCGAGCCGGGGATGACCCCGTGGCGGAGCCGCTCGCTATCATCCCGCAGGTCGATCAGTACCACCTCGGAGCCGGCCGTGCCGGCTCGCTTGAGGCGCTGAATGGTCTCCTCGCATGAGAGCGACCAGCCGCGCTCCTCGACCTCGTCCTGATGCAGGCCGACCTTGAGGTTGGCCGGCACAGCGACGTCCATCATCTTGGGGTTCGGCAGGTTGAGGTTCTCCATGATCTCGATGTACTGGGCGCGGCTCTCCACCTGCAGGCGCGGGTTGCAGGCGCGCTCCTCGCCGATCGTGCTGACCGTATCGCCCTTGTAGTCGTGGGCCGGGTAGACCAGGGTCTCCTCGGGCAGCTTCAGGAGCTTGTTGAAGATCGAATCGTACTGGGCCGAGGCGTCGCCGTTTTGGAAGTCGGTGCGCCCAGTGCCCCGGATCAGGAGCGTGTCGCCGGTGAAGACCCGGTCGCCCAGGAGGAAGCTGTAGGAATCGTCGGTGTGGCCGGGCGTGTAGAGCGCCTCCAGGGCGAGCCCCTCGATCTCGATCTTGTCGCCCTCGGCAACCCGCATGGAAACCACGTCGACCGCGCTCTGCTCCCCCATCACGGTGATGCAGCGGGTGCGGTCGCGCAGCGCCCCCAGGCCTGTGATGTGGTCGGCGTGCACGTGGGTGTCGACGGCTTTGAGGAGCTTGACGTCGAGCTCCTCGAAGAGCCGCAGGTAGCGATCGACCTTCTCCAGCACCGGGTCGATGATCAGCGCCTCGCCGCCGCGCCGGCTGGCGATCAGGTAGCTGTAGGTCGAAGAGACGGAATCGAAGAGCTGGCGGAAGATCATGGGTTCATAGATTGCGCCACCAGCCGCAGGAATCAAGTCCAAGAGAACGTGGATGCCGATTAGACCTTCGCTTGATCCAAGTGGGCGACCGTGAGCGCATCGGGGCGGACCGGCGTGATGCCGGGACGGGGCGGCAGCTTGTCGGGCGTCTGCACGTTCCACGCCAGGCCGAGCTTCTCGAGCAGGCACACGAAGTACCAGCCCAAATCTATCTCTCCGGGGTAGAGACCGTGGCGGGCCGAGCCGGGAAAGGCGTGATGATTGTTGTGCCAGCTTTCGCCCATGGTGACCAAGGCGGCGATCGGCACGTTGTGGGCTTGAATGCAGGCACCGTCGACGGTCCAATTCTGGGGCCCTTGGGTATGGGCGAAGTAGGAGATGAACCAGTGCATCGTCGTGCAGGCCGCGACGCGCACGAAGACGCCCCAGACCACGAAGGGCCAGCCGCCGAGCAAATAAAGCAAGAGCCCGATCGGCACTTGGTGAAGCATCCAGGTCCTCTCGAGGAATCGGTACAAAGGATCGTCGGCGATCTCCACGCCGGGATCGAACCTGGGCGGGTGGTCGAGCACCAGGCGGCAATGGAGATTCCACCAGCCGTCCTTCAGAAGGCCATGGCGGTGCGCCAGGTAATCGTGGCAATCGCTTTGGCGCTGGGCCCAGTCTCGGGTGTCGTGAGTCCGGATCGTCCACAAGGGGCCGCCCATGCCGACAATGGCGCCCATCCAGACCAGAATCCGCTCGAGCCACTTTGGACACTGGAAGCTGCGGTGCACCAGGCGCCGATGGAAGCCGACGGAATGGCCCGTGCACAGCGTGACGGCGCTGAGTGCCAGGAACACCAGGAAGGCCTGCCAGGTGAAGAAGATCGGACCCAGTACCAGCGCCGCCAGCAGCATAACGCCGTTCCAAAGGGACCGTAGGGGCGCCCAGCGAACGGTGCCGTCGATCGCATTGACCTGGGGCGTGAGGATCAGGGAGTTGACCTTGTAGGGATCGCGCGATCCGTCCGTCATGTCATTCACTCGATGTGCGCCCCGAAGGGGCCGGCGGCAGAGCGCGGTTGAGCAGCCGCGCGGCTAAACCGCCCATGCCGGCCAATCGTCCCAGGGTGTGGGGCGAGAAGCGCCCGGACTGACTGGCAAGCGCGGCCAGGCTTTGAATCAAGTCTTGGAGGCGCTCAATGCGCCCGGTCACCGATCTCGATGTTTGGTGATCTGCACGCGCCTCGGCAAGGCAGCTGTCGAGCATTTCCAGAGCGGGCCCCATCTCGCGGCGCTGGCGCTCCTCCAGGGCCGAGAACAGCAGGTCCCAGGGCTCGCCGCTGACCGACCAGGCCGTGCCGTCCGTGCCGTCAGCCATGCCCCACTCCACAAGATCGTCGATCGCGTCCCGCGCTGCCCGATCGTCAAGCTCGAGGAGCGCGGCAATCTCCGCTTGGGTCAAGGGGCGACCCACCAGGTAGAGCAAGGCGTGAAGCCGGCAGGTCTCACTGCTCAGACCCCAGCGCGGCCCCAGCTCACCGAAGTAGTCGGTGAACCGGATCATGGGCGGCGTCATTGTGAGCTCGCCGCGCTCCCGACCCACCGTGGAGTGATTGGTCATTCTTGGATCGACCATCAACTATTGAGTTAGAAGGAACATTTACAATAGATTGAGTAGCGATTGGAAGGCCCAATCCCTCGAAAGGGTCTGAATGCTAATGTCGAGATACGAGGATCTCACCTTGAGAGACGCGAGATCCCTATTTCTCGCCGCCAATGGGCTGTCGCCCGACCGGGATACTCACACCAATTGGTGGAACTGTAGGTTCGGCCCCCTGAGGTTGGTCTTCTACAACTTCGCTTGGCGGCGGCGCGCGATCCGCCATCACGACCTGCATCACATCATCACGGGATATCGCTGCACCCTGGCCGGCGAGATCCAAACCGCGGCCTGGGAGTTCGCCGCCGGCCGCTTTCCCCATTGGGGCGCCACCGCCTTTTGCCTCCCGCTTGTGCTGCTGGGCACCGTCTGGCAACCCAAGAAGACCTACGCAGCCTTTGCGCGCGGGCGTCGCAGCCGCAGTCTCTATGGAGTGCCTATCACCGAACGCCTGCTGGACAGCAACGTGGCCGTCTTGCGCCGACGTTGTCTTCCCCAACGTGAATCATCGGGCTCCGCCACGGACAAGTTGGCCTTTGGCCTCCTGGTCGCCCAGGCCGCCACGATCGTGCTTGGTCCGCTTCTTGTGGTGGCGCTGGTCGCAACGACCTTGTCCGCCTAGGCCCCTTCACCCCTCCAGCTTGTGGAGGTAGAGCTCGCCGGGGCAAAAGACGTTGTTGGCCATGGCGGCCTGGAGCGCCTTGGATCGGGGTTTAGCCGGTTGGTCCTCGGCGTGGTGCGTCGCGAATGGCGGCCATTACGTCATCAGCGGACCATGGCCGCGTGAGGCCGGGACCGGGATGATTGACTCAAGGCGGTCCTCACGGTTGAGCCGGATGTCAATTGAGTTGGGTGACTGGCGACCTGATAGTCAGACGACGCCTCAAGTGCGTCGAACATAGCGATCAGTTGATCGCGCGGCGAATCGGCGACGAGCATGTCCATGCCGGTGGCGTTGAAGCCATTCCGGTGTAACGCCTGCAACGCCTTCTGAACCAATTCGTCTCGCTTCGTTGCGCTCATTTATTAACAGATTAGTACATTTTCATGATCGGTGCTGAGCACAAGAGCAAATTTTTAAACTCTTTAATATCAAGTAATTAACTGGAATCGCGTGTTCCCTGCAGCCAGCGGCATGAAAATTCTTGTTGACTAAGAGTACCGACCGGTACATTTTCTGACCTAGAAAGTTTACCGATCGGTTCACTTTCATTGTCACAACCCAGCGCGCCGCGCTCAAGAGGACAGGAGAACACCATGAAGACCGAGCAACAGACCACCGCATACGAGCCCACGAAGGACGATGTTGATCAGACCCGCCGCAACGTCCTGACCGCCGCAGCCTCGGCTGCCGTCGCCGGCGCGGCAGCAGCCACTGTCGGCGGCAACGCTCTGGCCGCTACCGACGAGGCCAAAGCGGCTTACGCCGATCCAACAGAGCCTGCGCTTCCCGACATCGATATGCAGATCGTTCCCGGACGCACCGCCCTGGTCGTTGTCGATCCCCAGGTCGATTTCCTGGACGAAGGCGGCGTGGCCTGGGGCGTGGTTGGCGAGAGTGTCAGCGAGCAGGGCGTGGTCGACAACCTCGAGCGCCTGTTCATTGCGGCAAAGGCGTCCAACATGCCGGTTGTCGTATCGCCGCACTACTATTACCCGCATGACCACAAGTGGAAGTTCGAAGGCACCCTAGAGCGCGTGATGCATGGCATCGGCATGTTCGACCGCAAGGATCCGCTCAACCTCGATGGATTTGAGGGGTCCGGCGCCGACTGGATGCCCCAGTACAAGAAGTACATCGAGGACGGCGAGACCATCGTGTGCTCCCCGCACAAAATCTACGGCCCGGAGCAGAACGATCTGGCTCTCCAGCTTCGCAAGATTGGCATCGATAAGGTGATTCTCGCAGGCATGTCGGCCAACCTCTGCGTCGAAAGCCACATGCGCGAACTGTTGGAGCTCGGCTTTGAGGTGGCCGTCGTGCGCGATGCGACAGCAGGTGCAAAGGTCCCTGAAGGCGACGGCTACCTCGCGGCTCTCATCAACTTCCGCATGATTGCCAACGCCGTCTGGTGGACCGACGAGGCCGTCGAGCGAATCTCCCTGGCCGCCTAGATCCCTAAGAGACTCAAGGCATGTTCTTCTGCCAGTACGCTCACATCCGACCATCTGGCCGTTGCCTCCCCACCAGATGGTCGGAGACCCCTCACAATCGAAAAAGACACAGGAGCTGAACAATGTCTCGCCCTCCCTTGCCGCCCTTCACCGAAGAGACCGCAACCGAGAAAGTACGTTTGGCCGAGGATGGCTGGAACAGCCGCAACCCTGAGAAAGTCGCCCTGGCTTACACAGAAGACAGCCGATGGCGCAATCGTGCCGAGTTCATAACCGGTCGCACGGAGATCGCCGCGTTCCTCACCCGCAAGTGGGCCCGCGAGTTGGACTACCGGCTGATCAAGGAACTCTGGAGTTGGTCCGAAAACCGCATTGCCGTGCGCTATGCCTACGAATGGCATGACGACAGCGGCCATTGGTATCGGTCTTACGGCAACGAGAATTGGGAGTTCGATGGCGACGGCCTGATGCAAAGGCGGTTCGCCAGCATCAATGACCTACCGATCGACGAAAGCGAGCGCAAATTCCACTGGCCGCTCGGTCGTCGGCCCGACGACCATCCAGGCCTTTCAGAGCTCGGGCTCTGATCCCTATGTCGCAGATTCCCAAGTAAACATGCAGGACTTCGCCGTCTCCACTAACAACGAACCCGAAAAGCCCCGTCATTGGCCCGCGCGATTCACCGTCGCCAGCGGAACCAATTTAAAGAATGGAAAGGAAACAACGATGAGCCCGCAGACAATCTTTCTCCTGCAGTTCATCTTAAGTCTCGCTGTGTTCGCGACGATCGCTAGATTGTACGCCGCGCCCTGGTTGGCGGGGATGAGTGCCGCCACGGCGCTGACCATTCTGATTCTGCCCCATGCCTTTCGCCATATTGGGCTCAGCTTCTTGGTGCCAAACCTGAACAATGGCGCAATGCCGGAATTCTTCGCTGACACCGCGGGTTACGGAGACCTCGCCGCGGCGATGCTTGCGATGGCCGCCATCGTGGCCCTTCGTTGGCGGGCGAAGATGACATTGCCGCTGATCTGGGTTTTCAATGTAGTGGGATTTGTCGACCTGTTGAATGCCCTGCGCCAAGTCGAGGTGATCGACCACTTCGGCGCGACGTGGTTTATCCCGACCTTCTTGGTGCCGCTGTTGCTCGTCACCCACGTCATGATCTTTGTCGTTCTATTGAAAAGAGGTCGCCCGTATGACCTCTTTGCCGGATTCATCGGTGGCCCACGGTCGCTTTAGCGCCGATGGCCGGTGATGCGCCGATAGGCGACCTTCTCGGTCCGCGTGGAGAGCGCTCACGCTTGGGAAGCCATTTCGCCTCCCCCTCACCCCTCCAGCTTGTGGAGGTACATCTCACCCGGGCAGAAGACGTCGTTGGCCATGGCGGCCTGTAGCGCCTTCTTGACCCGGGTCTCCGCCGGCAGGTTCAGGTCGGCCAGCGCGTGGTCGGCGCCCAGCGCGAAATCCATGCCCGAGCCGCGGGCCCACAGGCGGCCCTCGGCGATGCGGCTGTGGGCCAAGGCGCTGTCCAGGTCGAAGACGGCTTGAGCGTTGGCCAGGATCATGGCCTGGCCGTAGGCCGGTACGCTTGCCTTGTCCGGGTCCTTGATGCCGGCGTCGTCGAACAGCTGGCGGATCCGCTGGGTCAGCTCGTAAGGCGCCTCGAGGCTGTCGAACAGGCTCTCGGCCTCGGCCTCCAGGAGGGTGAAGGCGCGTCCGTCGCCGGCCAGGCCGAGCGCCCAGGGACCCCTGAGCAGCCACTTGGTGTCATAGGTCGGCAGCGGCGAGTCGGCCACCGTTGAGCCGGTGTTGGCGCCGATCCAGGTGCCGCCCGCGGCGCTGTCGTGCAGAGCGCAGATGATGGTCATGAGGTCTCTCCCTACCTAGGATGATCTGGCGACCGCCCGCCAGCCGATGTCGCGACGGCAGTAGGCGTCGGGCCAGTCGATGCGGTCGACCGATTCATAGGCCAGCTTTTGCGCCGCGGCAATGTCGCCGCCAAGCGCGGCGACCCCCAGCACCCGGCCGCCGTTGGCCAGGATCTCGCCTTCGGCTCCGGCCTTGGTGCCGGCGTGAAACACCATCACGTCGTCGCCGACGATCCGGTCCAGGCCGCCGATCGCCGTGCCCTTCCGGTAGGACCCGGGGTAGCCCTTGGCGGCGACCACGACCATGAGCGCCGCCTCCTCGTACCAGCGCAGATCGAAGGTATCGAGCACCCCGTCGGCGGTCGCCACCAGGGCGGGCAGCAGGTCGGACTTGAGGCGCATGAGGATGACCTGGCATTCGGGATCGCCGAAGCGCACGTTGTACTCGATCAGCTGGGGCCCATGGTCCGGGGTGATCATCAGGCCGGCGTAGAGCACGCCCTTGAAGGGCCGGCCCTCGGCCGCCATGGCGGCCACGGTCGGGCGGATGATGCGGTCCATGACCTCTTCGCTCATGGCCTCGTCGAGCACCGGGGCCGGCGAGTAGGCGCCCATGCCCCCGGTGTTGGGCCCTTGGTCGCCGTCGCCGATCCGCTTGTGGTCCTGGGAGGAGGCGAGCGGCAGCACGTGGGTGCCGTCGCACAGGGCCGTGAAGCTGGCCTCCTCGCCCGCCAGGTAGTCCTCGATTACCAGCTCGGCGCCGGCCGCGCCGAAGGCCTGGTCGCCCATGGCGGCCTTCACCGCGGCCTCGGCCTCCTCGAGGGTCATGGCGACGGTCACCCCCTTGCCGGCGGCCAGGCCATCGGCCTTGACCACCACCGGGGCGCCGGTCTCGGCCAGATAGGCGAGCGCCTGGTCCTGGTCGGCAAAGCGCCGGTAGCGCGCGGTCGGTATGTCATACTTGGCGCAGAGGTCCTTCATGAAGCCCTTGGAGCCCTCGAGCACGGCGGCCGCCGCGCTCGGCCCGAAGACCTTGACGCCGGCCTCGGCCAGGCGGTCGGCCAGGCCGGCCACCAAAGGCGCTTCCGGCCCGACCACGACGAAGTCGACCGCCTCGTCCCGGCAAAAGGCGACCAGGCCGTCGATGTCGTCGACCCCGATGGGCACGCACTGGGCGTCCTGGGCGATGCCGGCGTTGCCCGGCGCGCAGGTGAGCTTGTCGCACAGCGGCGAGGCGGCGATCGCCCAACAAAGGGCGTGCTCCCGACCGCCCGACCCAACCACCAGAACCCGCATCTCCACCTCGCCCCAAATGTTCCGACTCTATGGTCTCGCCGCGGGCGGTCTTGTAGCATAGCCTGGCGAATCCATGAGCGACTTTTCTCCTCTCGGAGAGACCGCCGGTTCCGGCGGCAACCTCCCCCACTACACGGTCTCGGAGTTGTCCCAGGCCCTCAAGCGCGTGGTCGAGGGCAACTTCGAGCGGGTCCGGGTGCGCGGCGAGATCTCCGGCTTCAAGCGCGCCGCCTCGGGCCACCTCTACATGGCGCTGAAGGACGAGAGCGCGGTGATCGACGGGGTCTGCTGGCGCGGCATGGCCGGGCGCCTTGGGATCGCGCCGGAAGACGGCATGGAGGTCGTCGCCAGCGGCCGCCTGACCACCTATCCCGGCCGCTCCAAGTATCAGATCGTGATCGACGCCATGGAGCTGGCCGGCGAAGGCGCGCTCCTCAAGCTGCTCGAGGACCGGCGCCGCAAGCTGGCCGCCGAAGGCCTGTTCGACCCGGACCGCAAGCAGGCGCTGCCGTTCCTGCCCGAGGTCATCGGCGTGGTCACCTCGCCGACTGGCGCGGTCATCCGGGACATCCTGCACCGGCTTTCCGAGCGCTTCCCGCGCCGGGTGCTGCTGTGGCCGGTGCTGGTCCAAGGCGAGGGCGCGGCGGCCCAGGTCGCCGCGGCGATCCGCGGCTTCAACGACTTGGCGCCGGACGGCCCGGTGCCGCGCCCGGACCTCTTGATCGTGGCGCGCGGCGGCGGCTCCCTGGAGGATCTCTGGGCCTTTAACGAGGAGGTCGTGGTGCGCGCCGCCGCGGAGTCCAAGATCCCGCTGATCTCGGCGGTCGGCCACGAGACCGACACGACCCTGATCGACCACGCATCGGACCGGCGTGCGCCGACCCCGACCGCGGCCGCCGAGATCGCCGTGCCGGTACGCGCCGAGCTGCTCGGCGACCTGCTCGACTACGCCCGGCGCCTGGTCGCCGCCTCGAGCCGCTCCCTGGAGGAACGGCGCCTCAGGGTCGAGGGCCTGGGCCGCGGCCTGCCCGACCCCCGGCGCCTGCTCGACGACAAGACCCAGCGCCTGGACGACCGGGCCGAGCGCCTGGCCAATGCGGCGGCGGGCCTGCTGGAGCGGCGTCGGGGCCAGCTCGCCGAATGGGGCGCCCGCCTGCCCCATCCCGGCCAGCAGCTGACCCTGGCCCGGGAGCGCCTGGACGGGCAAACGCGCCAGCTTGGCCGAGCCAGCGAACGCGCTCTGGAACGCGCCGGCCAGGGCTATGCGCGGCTCGACGCGGCCCGGCGCTTGGGCGAAGCCATGGGCCGCCGCTGGGACGCCTGGGGCCGGGAGCTGAGCGGCCTGGGCCGGATCCTGGAGAGCACCTCCTACCGCAACGTGTTGGCCCGGGGCTTTACCGTGGTGCAAGGCCCGGACGGTCTGATCACCCGGGCCGAGGAGGCGAAAGCCGGCGAAGGCGTCACGATCGAGTTCGCCGACGGCAGCGTGCCGGCAACCCTGGGCGAGGGCGCGCCCAAGCCAGCCAAGCGGCCGCGCGCCAAGTCCTCGGACGACAACCAAGGACGTCTGCTGTGAGATTGGGCCTGTGGCTTTTTGTGCTGTTCCTCGCCCTGCCCGCCTGGGCCGGCGAGCTGAGCCTCGAAGGTGACTTTCAGCAAGGCAGTCTGGTAATCGGCAACGCGCCGCCGGGCGCCATGGTGGCGCTCAACGGCAACCCCTTACGGGTCTCGCCCGAGGGCCGCTTTCTGCTCGGCTTCGGCCGGGACGCGGCTCCCGAGGCCATGTTCGAGATCACCTATCCCGACGGAAACAAAGAGGCACGCCTGTTCGCGATCGCCCGGCGGGATTACGACATTCAACGCATCGACGGCTTGCCGCCGAAGTTCGTCACCCCGCCCGAGGAGGTACTGGCACGGATCCGCCGGGAGAACGCGCAGATCGCCGAGGCGCGCGCGATCGACCGGCCCGAGGCGCTGTTCGAGCGCGGCTTCGTCTGGCCGGTCATCGGCCGTATCTCAGGCATCTACGGCAGCCAGCGGGTCCTGAACGGCGAGCCGCGCCGGCCCCACTTCGGCATCGACATCGCGGCGCCCGCGGGCACGGCGGTGGTGGCCCCCTCGGACGGCGTGGTCTCGCTCGCCGAGGACGACCTCTACTACACCGGCGGCACGATCATCCTGGACCACGGCCACGGCCTGACCTCGGCGTTCCTGCACATGAAGGACGTAGAGGTGGCGCTCGGCGAGCGGATCGCCCAGGGCCAGCGCATTGGCACGGTCGGCTCGACCGGCCGCTCGACGGGACCCCATCTGGACTGGCGGGTCAACTGGTTCAAGGAGCGCCTCGACCCGGCGCTCCTGGCCGGCCCCATGCCGGAGAGCTAAAGGGTCACTTAAAGGCCGATTGAATGTGACTCGGATTTGCACGACCATGAAGCAGATTTTCGCGGTCGGATCGTTTGTTCGCATACTAAAATAGCGGGAGGGCAATCATGAGTTATCTGCGCGCGCCTGGGCTCGGTCCTATTGTCGGCCACACAACCCACGAATCGAGTCGCATATGGATACGCGCCGGCGACCCTGGCGATTCAAGCAGCGCATTGGATTCGGAGCGCCGCACGATCGGCGTGATCGGGATTCTGAAGAGCAACGGGCAAATCGACCCGAAGCAAATCCACTACTTTCGGCTTCATCGGGAATTCGACCGCACGGGAAGCTTCGAGCTGGGCAGGCAGCAAAGCCTGTTCAAGACAACCAAGACCACCAAATTGAAGCCAAAAAGCGTCTACCGGGTCCGCGTCGGCACCTTGACCTTAGACGATCCCATGAGGGACGACGAGATGCTCGACAATGACGACCTGACCATGACGCTTCCCCAGCCGAGCCACTGGGCGACCGAGCTGGCGCGCTTGCCCGAGAAGAAGAGCGAAGCGGAGTTCCGAACCTTTGCCGCGCCGTCGAACAACGACCCGGCCGATGAGGTCAGCTTCCTGAGCGGGTCGTGCCGCTTTCCGGGTCTGCTGTTCAAGGCCAAGCGGGCGGATAAGATCTTCAAGGCCGTTCTAAAGGAAGCCGAGACCAAGCGGAACGGAACCGAGCCATCGTTCGTCTTGATGACCGGCGATCAAATCTACGCCGATACCCTAAATCGGCTCGTGCCCATTGGCCGGGCCGATAGCTTCGAGGCATTTCAGGAGCGCTACCACACCGCTTTCGGCTCAAAGAACATGCGCAAGCTTCTGCGCAACAAGCCCGTCTACATGATTCTCGACGACCACGAGATCGAGGACAATTGGACGCAAGACCGGCTGAGCTATCCCGACAAGGTTTTCCAAGTCAACAAGAGCCAGCTGTTCACGATCGCCATCGACGCCTACATGAGCTACCAGTGGAGTCACGGTCCGCGCAACTTCGGGCGTCGCCTGTTCTACACCTTCGAATGCGGCGGCTATCCCTTCTTCGTGTGCGACACGCGCACCCAACGCTACATGGATGACGACGAAAACAGTCTGGACGACAATCACCTGATTGGCCGGCCGTCCCTCGGCGATAGCGCCCCGGCGCAAATCGACCGCCTGCTCGCATGGCTCAAGAGCCACCCGCGCAAGCTGCCGAAGTTTATCGTCACCTCGAGCGTCTTTGCGCCGAGCCCGATCTTCGCACGCGACGGCTCGAGCCAGAAGCGCAAGGAGAAGAGCGATTCCTGGCCGGCCTTCCCGACCACCCGGCGGGCGATTCTGGACTGCATCGTCAAGAACAAGATCCAGAACGTGATCTTCCTCTCCGGCGACATTCATTGCGCCAACGTCGCGGAGCTTTCCTTTAGCCACAGCGGCAAGAACCTCAAGGCCTACTCGATCACCTCTTCGGCCTTCTATTGGCCTTTTCCCTTCGCCGATGGCGATCCCTCGAACTTCGTCCACGACTCACGCAAGCCGGAGCAGGCTGATCCCTTCTTGCTGGGCGACGGCAAGACCGTGATGCACTACAAGGCCTGGAACTTCAGCCAGGAGGACAACTTCTGCCGCGTCGACATTGACCGGGCGAACGCTCAAGTCGTGGTCCGGACCTTCGATGACGAAGGCGAGATCATTCGCCACGAGGTCACGGGGGCTAAACTCGAGGCCAACTTGCCACTCGCGCCCTGGTAAGCTGGGCCGGACGATCGACCGGGCCCCTGCCGGGCGGCCGATCTCCCCCTACTTCACGGTCACGCAGGTGCAGCTCGCCAGGTGGGCAACCTGGTGAGAGACGCTGCCCATCAGCAAGCCTCGCAGGCCGCTTAGGCCGCGGCTGCCCATAACGATCATGTCGGCCTTGGTCCGCTTGGCGGTGTCCAGGATGATCTCGGACGGGTTGCCCTCCTCGACCATGAGCTCGACCGTCTCGACGCCCTTGTCCCGGCAGACCTGCTCGGCGCCGGCCAAGACCCGCTTGCCGATGAACTCGAGCACCTCGAGGGGCATTTGGGTGCCCTTCTTGCCTTCAACCCGGGCCATGATCTCCTGGGGCATATTGACCAAGTTGGCCGGGTGGCCGTGCTTCTCGCCCAGATGCTCGACCTGGGCCGCGCGCACCAGCCCTTCCGGCATGTGGCCGCGCAAAAGGACGTGCAGCAGGATGATCTTAGCGCCGTACTTGCCCGCCAGGTCGCCCGCCAGATCGACCGCCTTGTCGGCGTGGGCCGAGCCGTCGGTCGGAACGAGGATGGTGCGCAGCATGAGGAACCCTCCCGTGTTAGGACCTTATGACCGTGTCACAGCAGCCTGGCCGGGACAAGCCCGGCCAAGCGCCCTTTGACTTTTGCCCTATTGTCTATATTGACCGCCCGTCATGGGAGCGGCGGACGAGAGCAATAGGGGCGTGCCGGCGGGCAAGCGCCTGGCCTGGCGCCTGGAGGCAGGCCTGGCCTGGGGCCTCTACGGCCTGTTGCGCGTCCTGCCGATCGACTGGGCCTCGGGACTGGCGGGTGCCGTTTGCCGACTGATTGGGCCGCGCCTGCCGGTCTCCAAGGTCGCCCGGCGCAACCTGGCGCGGGCCTTCCCGGAACAGGACGCGGCCGAACGGGAAGCCATCGTGCGCCAGGTTTGGGACAACCTGGGGCGCACCGCCGGCGAGCTTGCCCATCTGGACAAGATTACCGACCAAGGGCCCGATGCCCGTATCGAGCTGCACGGCCATGAGCAGATCGAAACGATTAAGCGCAACGACGCGGCCGTCGCGGCCTTCACCGCGCACCTGGCCAACTGGGACGTGGCCTCGCTGGTCGCCGGCCAAAATGACCTGCCATTCACTATGATCTACCGGCGCTCCAACAACCCCTATGTGGACCGGCTGATCCAACGCTGCCGGGCGCCCAGCAAGGCGACCTTCGCGCCCAAGGAGGCGGCCAGCTGGCGGATCATCGCAAAAACCCTGCGGCGTGCCGGCAACCTGGCCCTGTTGGCCGACCAGAAGATGAACAACGGCATCGCAGCGCCCTTCTTCGGGCGACCGGCCATGACTCTGCCGACCTTGGCGATGTGCAAGCTGCGTTACGACTGCAGGCTGATCCCAGTCCAGGTCGAGCGCCTGGAGGGCGCGCGCTTCCGGGTCACCGTGCATCCGCCGCTCGAAGTCGCGCTCAGCGGCGAACAGGAGGCCGACATGCTGGCAATCACAACGGCGATCAATCTGGAGATCGAGGGCTGGGTGCGCCAGAATCCCGGACAGTGGCTCTGGCTGCACCGCCGCTGGCCAGACTAAGCCCAGTCGAAAAGCTTGCCGAGCAAAGCGTCTACCTCGGCCGGGTCGCGCCAGGCGACGGCGACCGGCAGCACCTCGACCTGGCTCGCAAGATCGGGCGGCAGGCGCACCCGGTCCTTCTCGGTGGTGATCGCCTGGGCCTCGAGGCTCTTGGCGCGTGCCAGCAGCGCCGCGACCTCGTCCCCGCCGTAAGGGTGATGATCGGGAAAGGCCTCTTGGGCGACCAGCTCGGCACCGGCATCCTTTAGGCTGGCGAAGAACTTGTCCGGTCGGCCAATACCGGCGAAGGCCAGCAGGCGGCGGCCCGTGAGACCCTGGGCCTCTGGGGTCGGCGTGAGGGTGGCGGCGATCAGCGGCAAGCCGCCGGCCAGTCCCTTCGCCCAATCCTCCCCCTCGCCGCCCAGGAGCGCTACGCCCTGGGCCCGCTTGAGCGCCCGGCTTGGCCGCTCGCGCAAAGGCCCGGCCGGCAGCACCCGGCCGTTGCCCAGGCGATAGGCGCCGTCGAGCACGATCAGGGACAGGGTCTTGGCCAGGCGCGGGTTTTGAAAGCCGTCGTCCATGACGATCACCCGGGCGCCTTCGGTGATCGCTGCCCGGGCGCCGGCGACCCGGTCCCGGGCGACCCATGTCGGCGCCAGGGCGGCCAGCAGCAGGGCCTCGTCGCCGACCTCGCGCGCGCCGTGACGGGCCGGCTCGACCCGCAAGGGGCCGCGCTCGCGGCCACCGTAGCCCCGGGTCAGGAAGTGCACGGCGAAGCCCTGTTCCAAAAGCCGCTCGGCCAGGGCGAGCGCGACCGGCGTCTTGCCGGCGCCGCCGGCCACCAGATTGCCGACACAAAGCACCGGCACGCCGCAATCGACCGGTCGAGTCAGCCAGAAGCGCAGGACGCCGGCCAAATCGTAGAGCCAGCCCAAGGGCGTCAGCAGCGCGGTCAGGGGGCCACCGTCCGCCCAATGCTTAGGCGCGCGCATGGTCCAGCTGGTCCAGGGCTGGCGCCGGCTCCACGGTCTCCTGGCCGCAGCGCCGGTCGGCCTCTGCGGTCAAGCCGTTTAGCTGCTGCTCCAGGTCGAGGCGTAGGCGCTCGGCGGTCGCCTCGTCGAGGCTCGTCGGCACCCAAATGGGTTCTCCGACCAGCACCACGCCCCGGCAAAACGGCATGGCGAGACAGAAGCGGTCCCAACTGCCGAGCAAGCGTCGCCGGGTGACCGCCGCGCTGAACGGCAGAAGCGGCGCGCCCGACAGCTGTGCGATCTTGATCGCGCCCGGCTTGGCACGCATGCGCGGGCCGCGCGGACCGTCGGGCGTGATCGCGACCGCCTGGCCCCCGTCGAGCAGGCGCTTGATGCGGCGCATGGCCTCGGCGCCGCCGCGCCGGCTCGAGCCGGCCACGGTGGAGATGCCGACGAAGGATGCGCCGCGCGCCACCAAAAGGCCGTCCCGGTGGCCGGAGATCAGCATATGGAGCGGACGGCCACGCTCCATGGCGGCCGGCGCCAGGAGAATGCGGCCGTGCCAGAAGCAGCCGATGTAGCCGCCGCCACGGTCCAGGATCTCTTGGGTCGCCTGCGGAATTTCGATCTGCCAGCGGATGCCGTGCTTGACCGCAAAGAAGTAGAGGCCGCCGACCCAGCCAATCGTACGCTGGACCAGCGGGTTGTTTGTCAGTCGCTTGCCTAGACCCATCGCGCGTCTTTGATCAGTCGCTCACCCGCCCCGGCGGAGCGGCGCGCGACGTTATCACGGCGCCCGGCGCCGCGCCAAGCCAAGCCCGAGTCTCATGGCTCGAGCGCGAAGGTTCGGTGCAAAGCCTCGAGCTTGGCGGCCAAGTCCTTGTTGTAAGGCTTGTTGACCGGTTCGGCCGGGCGGGGCTGCCAGGCTGGGCTCTTGGCCGCGAGCGCCTGGTCGAGCTGCCAGCTGTGGTCGAAGCGCCGTCCGGTCAGCTGCCACAGGGCGGTCAGCTGGTCCGGGGTCAGCCAGTCCCGATCCAGGCTGCGGATGCCGGCCGGGGTGACCTCCAGGACGTGGTGCTCGGTGACCTCCAGCACGATGGCGTGGTGCGCCGGGTCGAGCGCCTCCAGGGTGGCCAGGCTGTCGAGCATGGCCTTGTCGGACTCGAAGACCTTGCCGTGATGGGCGACCAGCGGCTCGGCGTCGACGCCACGCGCAGCAATCTCCTGCAAGGCGGCCCCGGTCACCACGTGGGGCACCGCCCGGTAGACTTGCTGATTGAAGACGTTCTGCAGGAAGAAGAGGCCGATGAAGCAGACCAGACCGGCAATCACCGGGGTCACCAGCCAGCCCAGGCCGATGCCGCCCAGCACCCGCCAGCGGATCGACCGCCCGCCCTTGAGCAGACCGATGCCGAGCACCGCGCCGACCACGGCCTGGGAGCTGGAGACCGGCACTAGGGGGATGGTCGGCAGGCCGGCGCCGGCCAAGAGCGCCTCCAGGCCTTCGGACGCGAAGAGGAAGAGCACCAGGGAGTGGGCCACCACGACGACCCACGCGGCGACCGGCGAGAGCGGCAAGAGGCGCCCGCCGACCGTCATCATGACCCGCTTTGAGTAAGTCACCACGCCGACCGCGATGGCCAGCGCGCCCAGGAGAAAGAGCTGCTGGGTGGACGAAAAGCTGCCAAACCCGAAGAAGCTGAAGTCGGTAAAGGGCGAGACCGGCACGAAGACACCCATCACGTTGGCGATGTTGTTGGCGCCCAGGCTGTAGGCCCCGAACGCCCCGGCCAGCAGCAGACCGAGGCGGGTGTAGGCGTCGACCCGCAACAGATGAGGCTTGGTGAGCTCGAGAAGGTACGTCACCAGCTTGTAGAGCAGCACCGCGAAAATCGCCGCCAGGACCGGGCAGATCACCCAGGTGCTGAGGATCTTGATCAGGGTGGCGCCGTCGGTCGCGGTGCCGCTGAAGAGGTTCCAGCCGATGATCGCGCCGACGATCGCCTGGGTGGTCGAAACCGGCAAGCCGGCCTTGGTCATGAGATAGACCGAGAGGCCCGCCGCAAAGGCGGCCATGAAGGAACCGGAAATCGCGTTGATCGAACCCAGCTTGCCCAAGGTGTGGGCGGCGCCCGCGCCGCTTACCACCGCGCCCAAGACAAGAAAGACGCTGCAGATCGCGGCCGCTGTCGCGAAGCGGATCATGCGCGTGCCGACCGCCGTGCCAAACACATTGGCCGCGTCGTTGGCGCCCAGAGACCAGCCTAGAAACAGGCCGCTCGACAGGAAGAATAGAATCGCTACATCCATCGAGCGTTAGTCACACCGTGCGCTTGATGGTGTAGATAGCAAGGCGGTCGGCGACGTCCTCAGCCCGGTCGGCAATGTTGTCGAGCTGCTCGGCGAAGTCGCGCTGGTGAACCTTGTTGGCGAGCGGCTGGTCGGTCTTGAAGATGCCGCGCTTGAGCTTGGTGGAGACCCGGTCGGCCTCCTTCTCGTAGAACATGACCTTGTGCATGTGGTCGTTGACCGCCTCGATGTTGCGAAAGAAGGCGCGCGAGGCGAGCACGATGGATTCGACCGCGAGCACGACCTGTTCGGTCAGGACCTTGAAGTCCTCCTTGAACTCGGGCTGGATATCCGGGGTCTCGATCGAAAAGCCCCAGAGCGTGCCCTCACAGAGATTGAGCACGGAATCCAGGTTCTCCAGCAGGCCCAGCACGTCGCCGCGGGATTCCGGGATCAAGGTCTGGGCGTAGAGCTGCGTCTCGATCTCTCGCCGCAAGCCGTCGGCTTCGCTCTCCAGGATGTTGACCTGGGAAAGCTTCTCCTCGAAGGCGTCCGACGCGCCGTCGGCCAGGTAGATCTCGACCCCTCGGCGGAACAGGATCGCGGTCTCCGAGATCTTATCGAGAAAGGCGTCGATCTGGTCTTCCAGCGCCTTGGTGCGCCGGAACACCGTGAACGACTTGGTCAACCCGAACCCTTTGGTCTGCGCCATGGTCGATTCCTGAACAAAGACGCCGCTCGCTCGAGCGGCGATTTGACTGAGCGATGATTTTGGCGTGTGCGCACAGATGCTCGCAAGGGCGCGAGCGCAGTTTTATGACAGTTTTGTGACAGTCGCAAGTAGATCGTAACCGGACGTTGCCAAGCAAATGTCGCAGGCGCTCTGCCTCTATTGTCCGCCTTCGCCATTGACATGCCCTGGCGAACGGTGCAGACACGGATCATTCTGGGCATCCAATTGGTATGAAATTGGTGTGGCAAACTTGCCACAGGGTTGAGCCGGCCAGTTACATGGGCCGCTCGTCGCGTTCATCAGTCTTGGTGCGTAAAGGCCAACCGCTGTTTGGGGGACCCGCTATGACGATCTTTCCGACCCTTGAAATTCCGCACACCCTTGCCGCCGGCCCCGGTCCGGGCAACACGGACCCCAGGGTGCTGGAGAGCTTCTACAAGGCCGGCGTGGCCGACCACATGCAAGCGGACGTGCTGCGCGGCATGGTCGAGGCCAAGGAGATGCTGCGCCAGGCTTTCGGCACCAAGAACACCTATACCTACGGCGTTGGCGGCACCGGCTTCAGCGGGCTCGACTGCGCGCTCAGCGCCATTCTGCCCGGCGACAAAGTGGTCGCTTTCGTGAACGGCACCTTCAGCGGCATCGACGGCCTGACCATCCGCATGAAGGCCTCGACCCGCGAGGAGCTGGCGGCCAACCCGCTCAACCCGCAGCCGGCCAGCGTGACCATCGTCAACGTGCCCCACGGCAAGTCGGTCACCGGCGAGATCGTCGAGGCGGCGCTCGCCGAGCATAAGCCCATGTGGGCCTTCATGGCCCATTGGGAGACCGGCAGCGGGCGCATCAACGACCTGCAGGGCTTCAACGATGCCTGCCTGAAGCACGGCGCGCTCGGCATCGTCGACGCGGTGTCCAGCCTTGGGGTCGCGGACTTCGACATCGACGACTATACGGGCGTGGTCGCCTGGGCCTCGTGCCCGCAAAAAGGCGTGCTCAGCCTGCCGCTGACCTACGCGCCGGTCAGCTTCACCGACACCTACATCGAACTGGTCGCCAAGCGGGGCTGCTACACCTATGTGCACCACCCGATCCTCGAGGCGCGCCACTGGGGCATCGTCGACGGCAAGGACGTCGCCGCCGGCGGCTACCACCGGACTCATTCCGGCTACGCGGTGGCGGCCTTCCACGAGGCCTTGCGCATTCTGCTGACCCATGGCCGGGCCCGCAAAGCAGCGGACTACGCCTACTACGAACAAGCCCTGCGCCAGGCCGTGCAAGCCATGGGCTGCCATGTGACCTCGAACATGACCAGCCTGGTGGTGCTTAACCTGCCGGGCGACCTGGCGGGCCGGGAGAAGGACCTTGTGGTCGCCTGCCGGGCCGAGGGCTTCGCGATCTGGCCGACCTTGTCCGAGCCGGTCCAGGTGCGCATCGGCATTCTCAACCAGCTGACCCCGGAGGCGATCTCCGACATCGTCAGCCGATTCGCCGACGCCATGATCAAGATGGGCGCCGAGGTCGACAAGGCCGCGGTCATGAAGGGGCTCGACTCCTACCTGGCGGTCGCCGCCTAGATTGCGCTTGATCGCAAGGGAGCCACGGCTAGGCTGGTCCGGAGCTTAAACTTCCGGGGGGACTGCCGTGGCGACCGAGCCCAACACCTTGCTTGCAGACGGCGAGCCGCCGGCCGCCGTGGTGACCCGGCCGAACGGCGGCTCGCGCTATTTCCTGACCTGCGATCATGCCGGCCGGCGCATCCCCCAGCGTCTCGGCACCCAGGGCCTCGAGGAACCGGACCTAAGCCGGCACATCGCCTGGGACATCGGCGCCGCCTCTGTCGCCCGGCAGCTCTCGGACGCGCTCGACGCACCCCTGGTCGCCCAGACCTATTCACGCCTGGTGATCGACTGCAACCGCAGCCCGGCGCGCCACGATTCGATCGCCACGATCAGCGAGTCCACCGAGGTGCCCGGCAACAAGGGCATCAGCGCGGCCGAGGCGGCGGGCCGCCGGGACGAGATCTTCCAGCCCTATCACGACGCCATCGCAGGCGGCCTGGCGCCCCGCGAGGCAACCGAGCGACGGCCGATCTTGGTTTGCGTGCACTCCTTCACACCGGTCTACAAGGGTGTCCAACGGCCCTTGCATATCGGGCTTCTCTATAACCGGGACGAACGCATGGCCCGGGTGCTGCACGACCTGATCGCCGCCGAGGACGAACTGGTGATCGGCCACAACGAGCCCTACGCGGTGAGCGACGAGAGCGACTATACCGTGCCGGTGCACGGCGAGCAGCGCGGCCTGGTGCACATCGAGGTGGAGATCCGCCAGGATCTAGTCGCCGACGCCGCCGGCCAGCGCGCCTGGGCCGAGCGCATGACCCGCTGGCTGAAACAGGCCGAGCCGGTACTGGCGGCGCTTTAGGGAACATGAGTCCGGCATGGGTCGGCCCCCTCACCCTAACCCTCTCCCCCAAGGGGAGAGGGAACGGCGCTGCGGCCTGCCAACCGCGTCCCCTCTCCCACTGGGAGAGGGACAGGGTGAGGGCAAGCTGGCGGGGCGATCAGTCGCTGCGGTAGCGCTCTTCTTCCCGGCGATAGTCCTCGAAGCCGGCCAGGCGGCACAGCGTTTCGAAGTCGACCATGCGTTCGGCCGGGTCGCGGCCCGCGGCGAGCTCGGCCAAGGATTCGGTCATGGCCTTGATCGCCGCCGCCAGGCCGGTGAAGGGATAGACCGCGAGCTTGAATCCCAGCGCCTCTAGTTTGTTCGGCGCCAGGATCGGCGTGTGGCCCTGATGCAGCATGTTGGCCATCTGAGGGGCCGGCACCTCTTGGCAGATGCGCGCCAGCTCGGCCTCGTCCAAGGGCGCCTCGACGAAGATCAGCTCGGCGCCCAGCTCGGCGAAGGCCCGGGCGCGGGCCAGCGCCTCTTCCAGCCCCTCGGTGGCCCGTGCGTCGGTGCGCGCGATGATCGCGATGTCCGGGCCCTCCGCCCGAGCGTCGAGCGCCGCGCGCATACGGGCCAGAGCCTCTTCACGGCCGACCACCGCCTTGCCCGCGGTGTGGCCGCAGCGCTTGGGCGCCACCTGGTCCTCGATCATGACCGCGGCGAAGCCGGCCCGGGCATAGCCTTCAACCGTGCGCTTGACGTTTAGCGCGTTGCCGTAGCCGGTGTCGCCGTCGCCCAGCACTGGGATCTTGACTGCGGCGCAGATGTCGCGGCCCTGGGCGACCATTTCGCCGTAGGAGATCAGGCCCGTGTCGGGCAGGCCTAGGCGCACGGCAGACACCGCGAAGCCGCTCATGAAGGCGAGCGGAAAGCCGGCCTGCTCGATCAGCCGGGCGGAAAGCGCGTCGTAGCAGCCGCTGGTGACGCGCAGGCCCGGCTCGCTGAGCAGCAGGCGGAAGGTGTCGGCGGGCGTGGTCATGGCGGGCTCCTTATAGCAGGCTTCGCCGGCAAAGGGAGCCAGGGACGAGGAGGCCTGCTATCCTCACACATAACTGAAGCGCGCGAGGGAGGGTGTTGAATTGAGCAAGAAACCGGCAGAGATCCCGGCCCTCTCCGCGGCCTATGTCGCCGGCGGCCGCAACGCTCTGGCAAGCCATTACGACGACTGGGCCGCGACCTACGATCAGGACAACGCGGCCGGCGGCTTTCGCCTGCCGATCTTGGCCGCCGCGCTATTGGCCCGCTACGTGCCGGTTGATGACCGGCCGATCCTCGATGCCGGCTGCGGCACCGGCCTGGCCGGGGACAACTTGGCCATTCTGGGCTATCGGAATCTGGTGGGTATAGACCTCTCGCCGGCCATGCTCGCCCAGGCCGCGAAGCTCGGCCTCTACGGCCGGCTCGCGGTCATGGCGCTCGGCGAGCCGCTCGCTTTTCCCGACGAGACCTTCGGCGCGGTCATCGCGACCGGCGTCTTCACCGAAGGCCACGCGCCCCATGCCAGCTTCGACGAGCTGATCCGGGTCACCGCCAAGGGCGGATATCTGGTGTTCAACGTGCGCGAGGAGGTCTACGAGGAGCAGGGCTTCCGGCAGCGGCAGGAGGCCATGGAGGCGGAAGGCCGCTGGCGGCTGCGCGAGCGAAGCGACCGCTTTCGCCCCTTCACGGTCGCCGAGACGCACTTGGTGGCCCGGCTGTTTGCCTACGAGGTGCTGTGAGGGGCCGTGGCCTTCCGTGAAAAGGTCCGTGGCGACTCGGCGCGCGCTTCTCGTGGCAATTAGGATTTGGATCGGATTGTGATAAAGTAGAGGAGGGCCACTGGGGCAACGCAAGAACCGTTGGCTATAGCCGTCGGAGTCAAGGTTGGTAACTCTTGGTGTTCGATCTGTTGCTTCACTCGCTCCCTCGCGGGCAAATGACCGCCGTTACCCCCAACGGGCCCCACACGTGAGACCCGCCGATCGCCGGACCGAGAAGGACTCGTCCAACTCGAGCTTAAGCTACTTCGGTTCAGAGAAGACCGAACCGAACCGCCATCACCTGAGCACCGTGAAAGGTGGATAGACGATGGTTGGGGAAATCGCTGGCTATGTAGCGTCAATACTCGTTTTCACGACCTTCTACATGAAAACGATGACGCCGCTTCGCGTCGTCGCCATCACGAGCAACGTAGCCTTCATTGCCTATGGCTACATTGAGGGTCTGCTTCCGATTCTCGTCCTGCACCTGTGCCTGCTTCCCCTCAACTTGGTGCGGCTTCGCCAATACAGCCAGCTCATGGCAAAGACCCGCGAATCCGGCCATGGAGAGTTCTCCTTTGAATCGCTGGTTCCGTTTATGACTCCCCAGAAGTTCAAGGCCGGTGAGGTCGTGTTCCACAAGGGCGACCCATCCAATGAGATGTACTATGTCTGCGAAGGAGAGATCCGGCTCCCCGAGCTCGACAAGACGATCGGCGAGCGCGAAACACTCGGAGAGATCGGCCTTTTCTCACCTGACAAGACGCGCACGGTCACGGCCCAATGCGAGACTGACAGCCTGTTGCTGCGCATTTCGGAGGAGAGGTTTCTCCAGCTCTACAATCAGAACCCCCGCTTCGGGTTTCAGATTGTACGCGTCATCACAAGCAGGTTGATCGAAAACTATCAGCGCTTGGCCCAGGCGGGCGGATTGGCGAGAGAGTCTGCAGAACCGAAGATCCAGGTCGCTCAGATGACAAGCCAGATCGATAAACTCGACGAGACAAGAAAAACCCCAGACTCAAAAGGCAAACGCCGGTGGGCGAGCAACCCGACCTATCGTGTTCTCGTGCCGACGGCCTGTTTCGTGCTTGTCTTCGCGATCTTTTTCTTGAGCTGGACAGCGACGCCCTATGTGCATTCGCTGCTGGTGAGAGACGCCGCCGTGACCACATGGTCCAACGTGGCCACCGCACCGATCGACGGAACGATCACCTTCTCCGATCTGCTCGTGCAGGAAACCGTGGCACCGGACGGCGTGGTGGCGACCGTCCAGAACGAACATCTATCCCGACGGGACTATGACGAAGCCGTCATAAGAGTGAACTTCGCCAGACTCCGGATTGGCGAGCTAGAGAACTTCCTCGAAGAGATCAGATCGCTCGATGAGGAACGGGGCCTTGCCAAGTCGCAATACGCCGATAGCTTCCGCGCCCAATTGGACACCAGAGTCACAAATCTGGAGAGCGAGATCGCGACACTCGAAGAAGAGCTTGGTTTGATTCGCAAGATCGCCTCACGAAAAGGACAACTGGCAGACAAGGGAACCCTATCCGAAAACGAGGCTGATGAAGCACGACTACGCGTCTCGGATCTAGAGGTCGAGCTGTCCCAACTGAAATCGGACTTGAGTCACGCCCGTGTGCGACAGGAGGCGGCCAAGGGAAGCGTTTTTCTTACAGGGGATGGAACTGATCCCGATTGGGTCTTCGACTCTCGCATAGACCTGAAGATGCAAAAGAATCAAGCGCGCTTGGAATTGAGAAAGGCGCAAGCGGAGCTCGAGGTTGCCGAATCCGCCCTCGTGGCAGCCGAGGAAGACTTTCGGCGGTTGAGCAAGGGGCCGGTTGCCGTGCCGCCCGGCAGCGTCCTTTGGAGCCGGCAGGTCGCGTCGGGCTCTACAGTGCGCGCAGGCGACCCGGTTGCGGAGTGGCTGAACTGCTCGATCATACTTGTCGACGTGCCCTTGGCCGATATCGAAGTGCCGCTGATAAACGTTGGCATGGAGGCAAAGGTGCTCCTTGACGGTGAAACGACCGCCAGAGAGGGGCGGGTCTTGCTGACCCGCGGTTCGGCATCCACCCTAGGGAGGACGGATTTGGTCGCGGTCGCCAGTGGGCGCGACGCTGACGCCGCTCAAGTTCTCGTCGACATCTCTCCAGAGCGCAATGAGTTTGGGGCCTGTCCCGTGGGTCGATCGGCCTTCGTGGATTTTCCGAGCATCGGACTGCTCGAAGTGCTTTCCGCTTGGCTCCGCCTCTAGCCGCGCACAGCGTTGGCGCTTGGCTGCCCCTGGTTTGACGGAGCCAAGGTCGAACCCACGAGCCCCAGTACTGAGTTCACGCCAGTTGACCCGTCTGGCGGTCGCGGCGCGGCTCCCTCACCCGCCGCTCAGCGCCTGGTCGATCAGCGCGCCTGCCGCGGCCTTGGCGACCCGGGCGGCACGGCCTGGCTCCTGGGAAACCTGGGCCGTGACGATCGCGCCCTCTAACAAGAGCGCCAGCTCTTCGGCGAGCGCCGCCGGCTCTGGAGCGCCGGCATCCCGGCAGAGGCCCTCCAGGTAGCCGCGCATCATTGCCTTGAAGTCCTGGCAAGCCCGGCGGATCGGCGTTTCGACCGCCGAGTACTCGCCGATCGCGTTGATGAACATGCAGCCGTAAAAGCGGTCGTTGCGAAACCAGGCCTCGGCCACGTCGAAGACCGCGATGAGGCGCGCCCGGGGGCTCGCGGCCGCTGCTTCCACCTGGCGCATGAAGCCGTTGCGGAACTGGCCGTCGTGTTTCTTGAGGGCGGCCAGGATCAGCTCCTCCTTGGAGCGGAAGTGGCGGTAGAGGGTCTTCTTCGAGACTCCGGCCCGGGCCAGCACCGTGTCGATTCCGGTTGCGTGATAGCCGTGCTCGGCGAACAGCTCGATCGCCGTGTCGATCAGGTGGTCGCGCCTATGAGATGCCGCCATTGGAGATACTCATTATAGATACAAATCTGTTTCTCAAATGTAGCTATCTGTCAGGGTAATACAATAAGCACCGCATCGGCAAGCCGTCCATAGTCCCCAAAAGAACTCGCAATTTCGTGATCGATAGGGGCGCTGACGGCTGTTGAAACGGGGAACAGGTCTGTCTATTTCTCATCGGGTAAGGAGACAGATCTGTCTCCCTCCTAACTCTCATCACGCGAAAGGAGCGTTTCATGCCTCGTATCCAGCCCGTCGATCCGGCGACCGCCAGCGGACCCGCCAAGGAGCTCTTGGACGGCGTCAAGGCCGGTCTCGGCGTCGTGCCAAACATCTTCGCCACCTTCGTCCAATCGCCCAAGGTGCTCGAGGGCTTCCTGGCGCTCAACGGCGCGCTTGGTCAAGGCCTCCTGTCGGCCCAGCTGCGCGAGCAGATCGCCGTTGCGGTGGCCGGCCAGAGCGGTTGCGACTACTGCGCCTCGGCTCACACCGCGCTCGGCAAGGGCGCCGGCCTGGACGCCGCGGAGCTCGCCCGCAACCTGCGCGGCCAGTCCGACGACGCCAAGCCCCAGGCGGCGATCGCCTTCGCCCGCAAGGTGGTCGAGCAGCGCGGCCAGATCGCCGACAGCGACGTCGCGGCCCTGCGCGCGGCCGGCTTCTCCGATGGCGAGATCGTCGAGATCGTGACCCACGTCGGCGTCAACCTCTTCACCAACTACTTCAACCACATCGTCGGCACCGAGATCGACTTCCCCCTGATCTCGACCGGCGGCGCTGCCCAAGCCGCCTAAGGCGCGGGCTCAAACTCCCTCAAGAAAGGATCTATGACCCATGAAACTCCTTAGAACTCTCCTCGTCGGCCTGGCCATGGCCGGCGCCCTGTTCGGCGCGGCGGTCCCGGCTAGCGCCGGGCCCGACGTCAACGTCTCGAGCGGCCTGACCGCCAAGGGCCCGGGCCTAGCGGTCCATGGCTACGACGTGGTCGCCTACTTCACCGATGGCCAACCGACGGTCGGTCGCGCCAAGTTCTCGACTGTCCACAATGACGCGACCTATCGCTTCGCGAGCCGCGCCAACCTGGAGGCCTTCGAGGACAACCCCGAGGCCTATCTGCCCCAGTACGGCGGCTTCTGCGCCTACGGCGTCGCGGTCGGCGCCAAGTTCGACGGCGACCCCCAGCTGTGGGAGATCGTCGACGGCAAGCTCTACCTGAACCTCAACGAGGAGATTCAGGCGATCTGGGAGAAGGACGTCCCCGGCTACGTCGAGGACGCCAACGACCACTGGAAGAACATTGCCGACAAGACTCCCGAAGAGCTGAGCTGATCAGCCGTTTGTGAGCGAGAGCGGCGGGCCTACGGTCCGCCGTTTTCGCGTCGCTACCCCGCTTCAAACAGATAAGGACTCCATCATGCGCATCATCGCACTGGGCACCGGGCTGCTCGCCCTCGCCCTTTTGGCGCTGACCAACGGCGCCTCGGGCCAAATGGGCCAAAAGACCTTTGCCGAGGGCATCGTCTCCGAGGACGGCGAAATCGCCCTGCCGGCCGACTTCCGCACCGACTATGTGCTGCTCGGCGCTTGGTCGGTCGCCGGCGATGCGGACACCGGCGGCGAGGTCGGCCTGCACATCGTCTATGCGCCCAAGAGCGCGATCGCCGGCTATCGGGCGACGGGCCGCTTCCCCGACGGCACGGTGCTGGTCAAGGAGCTCTTCACCGGCGCGACCGAGACGCTGACCACCGGCGAAGCGACGCGGGCCCACGAGAACGCGGGATACTTCGTCATGGTCAAGGACGCCCAAGGCCGCTTCCCAGACAACCCCTTGTGGGGCGACGGCTGGGGCTGGGCCTTCTTCGCCGCCGGCGACACGGCTGCGCCGGTCACCAAGGACTACGTCGCCGAGTGCCTGGCCTGCCACGAGCCGGCGCGCGCCAGCGACCTGGTCTACGTCGAGGCCTATCCGGTGCTGAAGGACTGAACCGGGCGCTCAGGCATTCTCCATGCCTTGCATGGGCGCGCTGCCGTCCCGGGGGATCCAGCTCTTGGCCTCGCCGGCGTAGTCGGCGCCCGGGTTGCCCATCACGGTGGTGCGCAACATGAGCCGGGTGTAGCGCTCGGCATCATACCAGGTGGCGGCGTGAAGCAGGCAGCGGTTGTCGCCGATCACCAGATCGCCCGGCGCCCATTCGTGAACGTAGGTGAAAGCCGGTCCAGTGGCGTGGCGCATCAGCACATGCAGAAGTTGGGCGCCCTCGCCGTCCGGACCGGGCGCCAAACCCGCGATCGGCCCCTCGACGAAGTCCATCTGCTTGTCCTCGCAGAGGTAGAGCGCCGGTCGGCCGGTCTCCGGATGGATACGCACCAGAGGCTGGCGCTGGGGCCGCTGATGGTCGAGCAGCGGCTTCGGGGTCGCGCCGTTGCGCACGTCCTCGGCGGTGCGGCCGATCCAGCTCGGCGCGTGAATGCCTTTGAGGCCGGCGATGCGGGCCTTCTTCGCACCATCGAGCGCTTCATAGGCCGCGCTGCAGTTGGCGAAGAGAGTCTGGCCCTGATGGGGCGGCGGAAGCTTGACCGCATAGAGCAGGGTGATGTCCGGCGGCGGCCGGCGGTAGCTTTGATCGGTATGCCAGTTGGGCTGCTCGGGGAAGCGAACCGGCAAGCCGCCCGACTCCGTCTCGGCCTGGGGCGGCGGCGGGTGGTTGCAGGGCGGCCGGTTGGACAGCACCAGGATCTCCGGCACCGCCTCGTGAAAGAAGCGCGCGCCGGTTAGGGTCTCCCGATAGTTCTCGACCTCCGGGCCGAATACGCGGGAGAGGCGCACCAGCGCCTCGGGCGATTTGTCGAGCCCGCCCAAGCCGCGCACCACCATCAGGCCGCCGGCCTCGTTCAAGCGATCGCGGATCTCCGCGCCGGCGGCGATGAAGGTTTCGACCGGCGACGGCCCCGCGATCTCGGCCAAAACGCCGAAGGAAGCCCCCTCCAGGGGGCGAAAGCTGGGGCCGTTTGCGGGCATTCTGGGCGCGGTGACCGTGATCCGTAGCGAAAGGAGCGTCCTCGCAGACTATTCTAGGCACCCCACCTGCAGCGCCGCAAGCAGCCGCCGGCGCTACGCCGTCTTGATCAGCGCCTTGGCTTGGGCGATCTCGTCCTTGCTCCAGGCGCTGGGGTCCTCCTGGTGGGCGATCTGGGCGTGTAGCGCCATCAGCTGCCACAGCTCGTCCTTGGTCTCGGCGACGAATTGGCCCGGGCAGGCCTCCATTCCGGGGTAGTCCTTGCAGGCGTAGGTATAGGTCGTGGTCATTGGAGTCCCTCTGGATTCTGTCTCTTGGGACCGTTAGCCTGCAAGGCTTTAGGTTTTCATTCCATAGTGCAAATGCATCAATTTGCCCCGTGAACATGCCCTATGGCCTGAAAGCCGCGGCAGCAACGGGACCCGCACATGGCCTTATCCAACCGGGAAACCACGATCGCCGAGCGCTATGCGACCGGGCAGACCCATAAGGAGATCGCGGCGGCGCTTCACATCGCCCCGGCCACGGTGCGTAACCATCTGGCCGCGATCTACCGAAAGCTCGAGGTCGCCAACAAGCCGGAGCTGATCCGCGCCCTCTCCACCCGCGCGCCGTCGGCTCCAATCCTTCGAAACCTGGCGGAGGGTGGGCCGCCCCATCGCGAAGGCGCCTCCATCGCCGTGATGCCCTTCGCCAACATCGGCGACGCGGCGGGCGAGGTCTTCTGTCAAGGCGTGGTCGCCGACATCCAGCACGAGCTGACCCGCTGTCCCGATCTGCTGGTCGCCGGCCGCGGCTCCTGCCTGGCGCTAGGCGCCCAAGCGGTCGAAGCAGGCCAAGTGGCGCGGCGCCTGGGCGTTCAGTACCTGTTGGAGGGCAGCCTGCGCAGCGAGCACGACCGGGTCCGGCTGACCGCCGAGCTGGTCGACGGCGCAAGCGGCATGGTGATCTGGTCCGAGCGCTTCGACGGTCGGCTCGGCGACATCCTGGCGATCGAGGCTGAGGTGGCCCAGGCGATCACGGCCAATCTGGCTCTGCAGATCGACCAGGCCCAGTTCGAGCGGCGCTGCTCGCTCACCGTCGACCAGCTGACGGCCTACGATTGGCGTCTGCGCGGCAACCGCCATCTGGAGCTGGGCGGTCGGGATAACCTGAACCGCGCCAAGGATTGCTTTACCCGCGCTCTGGCGCTCGAGCCCGGCTCGTCGCCGGCCCTTGCCGGCCTTTCCATGAGCTTTGGCTACGCCTGCGACCTGCTCATGACCGAGGCCTACGATGAGACCCTCGCTCGCCACCTTGAACTCGCCGAGCAGGCTGTTGCGGCGGACGAGAGCGACAGCCGGGGCCACTATGCGATCAGTTGCGCGCTCATGCTGAGCGGCCGCTTCGAGCAGGCCGACCGCCACGCCCAGCGAGGCCTCGAGCTCAATCCCAGCGAATATCACAACCTCTGCAACCGGGGCTACAGCCTGATGGCTTTGGGGCGGATCGAGGAGAGCTTGGGCTGCTTCGATCAGTCCCTGCGGCGCAACCCGCTGGCTCCCAACAGCTGCCTGATGGCGCTCGGGTTGATCGAGTATCTCGAGGCGAACTACGGTCCTGCCGCTACGGCCCTGTCGCGCATGACCGCCGCCTATCCCCAAAAGGCGAGCACGCGCGCGGCCGCCTGCGCGCAAGCGGGCGAGCGCGACCTAGCGCGCCAGGCCGCGCGCGAGTTCGAGGTCCTGAGCGCCCAGGTACCGCTCTGTCCGAACGCAGGCGCAAACGGCGCGTGGCGCGGCTTCTGGCGCCAGGCTTATCCTTATCTGAAGGAAGAGCCCTTCGAGCGGGTGCTGGAGGGTCTCGCCAAGGCCGACTTGCCGGTATAGCGCGGGATCGGTTTAGGTATCCCGCCCTTCCAGCTTGAGGCGCAGGCGCTCGGCCTGGGCCCGGGTGCCGGGCAGGTGCGGGTTGACGGCGAGCGCCCGCTCCATGGCGTCGAGCGCCTCACCCTCCTCGCCGAGGCGCAGGTGGATCACGGCCAGGCCGCCCAGGGCCAAGAAGTGGCGCGGCTCCAGCTCCAAGGCCATGAGCACGGAGTCTCGGGCAGTCACGTAATCGCCGACCAGAAAGAAGGCGTGGCCCAGCTTGTTCCAGCCCTCGGCGAAGTCCGGCGCCAGCAGGGTGACCCGTCGAAAGCGGTCGACCGCATGGTGTAGGTCGCCGCTGGCCAGGAATTGGCGCCCTTCGGACACCAGAAGGTCGATGTCGGGCCGGCCGGACTCGAGCCAGATGGCGGCGATCTCCCGGCCCAGGCGCTGGCCTTCGTCCGGGCTCGCGGTGCGGCCGAGTTCCTGGAACAGCGGCGCCAGACGCGGGTCGTCCTGTGCCGCCGCCAAGGGCAACGCCAAACCGAGAATCACGCTTAGAGCGATGAGCGCGCGGGTCATCGTTCAAGACTAGCGCCGATCGCTGGGCGCGTGACTTCAAAAGGCCGCGACCAGGCCGTCGCAGCGCGGGTCGTTGGCGCCTTCCATCAGGCCGTCCGGGTGCAGCACGATGGCCCCGGCGTGGCCCATCACCTCGTCGAAGGGCTCGACCAGGGTGACTTGGTGGCCGGCCGCCCGGAGAGACTCGACCAGCTCCACCGGAACGCGGTCTTCGAGCCTCAGATCGTGGCGCGGGTCGCCCCAGGTGCGCGCCAAGACCCAGCGCGGCGCGGTAACCGCCGCCTGCAGCTCCTGGCCGAACAGAACATGCCGGGTGAAGACCGCGGCCTGGGTCTGGGGCTGGCCTTCGCCGCCCATGGCGCCATAGACCATGACCCGGCCGTCGTCGAGCAGGGCCATCGCCGGGTTGTTGGTGTGGAACGGCAGACGGCCGGGCTGCAGGTGGTTCTGTTGCTCGGGCGAGAGGGAAAAGCTGGAGCCACGGTTCTGCCATTGGATGCCGGTCTCTTCCAGGCAGAGGGCAGAGCCGAACTCCCAATAGATCGAGTGGATGAAGCTGACCGCCCGTCCCTCGCCGTCGACCGCGCCGAGCCACACGGTGTCGCCGGGCAGCGCCGGGTCGGGCCAGGGCGCCGCCTTGGAGCGGTCGATCTCGGCGGCCAGCTGGGCCAGGCTGTCGGGATCCAAAAGGGCCTGGGGATCCACCGTCATGTGGGCCGGGTCGGTGACGTGGCGCCGACGCTGGAGGATCGCCTTCTTGGTCGCCTCGACCAGGCCGTGGATGTGGTCGAAGCCGTCGGCCGCGGTGCAGCCGAGCCGGTCGAAGATCCCGAGCGTTAAAAGCGCCGCCAGGCCCTGGGTCGGCGGCGGATGGTTGAAGACCCGCCCGCAGGAGAGCCGCGCCTCGAGCGGTGCTGGCCGGCGCGCCTGGTGGGCCGCGAAGTCGGCCTCGGCAAGCGGCGAGCCCACCCGGGAAAGCTCGGCCGCGATACGCTTGGCGAGAGCGCCCCGGTAGAAGTCGTCCAAGCCCCGTTCGGCCAGGGCCTGAAAGCTCTCGGCCAGGGCCGGCTGCTTGAAAAGGGCGCCGACCTGAGGCACTGCGCCGTCATCTAGGAAGATGGCGGCCCAGCCGGGCACGGATTCCAGCTCGGCCTTGTCGGCGGCGACGTTGAGCGCCTGGCTCTGGGTCACCGGATAGCCGTCCCGGGCATAAGTCACGGCGTCCTCGAGCAGGCGGGCGAGCGGCAGGCGGCCGCCCCACTGGGCGCTGACCTCCAACGCCGCCTGCCAGGAGGAGACCGTGCCGGCCACGGTATTGGCCGCCAGCGGTCCACGGCTCGGGATGGTCTCGTGCCCGGCCGCCCGGTATAGCTCCGGCGTGGCTTGCCCGGCGGCGGCGCCGACCCCGGCGATCGCCAGGGGAGCCGCCTCGCCGGGCGTGTGGATCAGCCAGAAGCCGTCGCCGCCCAGGCCGTTCATGTGGGGGTAGACCACCGAGATGGTGGCCGCCACCGCGACCATCGCCTCGATTGCGTTGCCGCCTTCGCGCAGCACCGCCAGGCCGCTTTCCGCCGCCAGGTGGTGGGACGCGGTGACCATGCCCCGGCGGGCCCGCTTGGTTTGCAGCATTTGGCGGCTCTCCTCGGTTCTACTGTTTGGCCGGCGCCAGGCGGTCCAGGCGCAAACGGTGGCGATGATCGCTGAGGCGCAGGCAGCCGCCCAGCACCGCGGCGGTCGCCCCCAGGCCGGTGCCACCGGCGATCAGGAACATTATCAAGATCTGATACTTGACTGCCTCCTGGGGCTCAGCGCCGGCCAGGATCTGGCCGGTCATCATGCCCGGCAGGGCGACCAGGCCAGTCGCCGCCATGGCGTTGACGATCGGCATGAGGGCGCCGCGCAAGGCGGCCCGGGCAACCGGCAGCATGGCCTCGTGGCGGGTCGCGCCGAGCGCCAAGCGCGCCTCGACCGCGGCGCGCTCCCGGATCAGCCCGGTGGTCAACATGTGCAGGCCCAACGCGATGCCGGTCATGCCGTTGCCGAGCACCATGCCGAGCATAGGCAGGGCGTAGCGTGGATTGTACCAAGGCTCGGGGCTGACCGCGGTGGTCAGCGCGAAGACCGTGACCAAGCCCGAGGCGATCAGCATGCAGCCGGTGCCCAACCCATAAGCCCAGAAGCCGGTCAGCCGCCGCTCCTGGCGGGCCATGATCTCGCGGCCGGCGAAAAGCACCATGGCGAGCGCCGCCAGGCCGGTCCACCAAGGCGAGACCAACTCGAACAGTGTGGTCAGCACCAGGCCGACGAGGGTCAGCTGCACGACCATGCGCAAGGCCGCAATCAGGAGCGCGCGCTCGAGCCGGAGCTGGAGAGCGAGCGACAGCACACCGTTGATGATCAGCAGACAGGCCGCGATCGCCAGATCCGACGCCGTGAGTGGAATGGCGCTCACAGAGCCTGCTCGCAGACCCGGCCGTCGGCCACCACCAGGGCTCGCTTGGCGACCCGCGCCGCTTGGGCCCCGTCGTGGGTGACCCACAGCACGCCCCTGCTGTCCAGAAGCTGCCCGGCGATTAGGTCTTCCACCGCTTGGGCCGCCTCGGGATCGAGCCCGGAGGTCGGCTCGTCGAGCAGCAGAACCTTGGGCGCTTGCACCAAGGCGCGAATCAATGCCAGGCGCTGGCGCTCGCCGGTCGAAAGGCGCGCGACCGTCCAGTCTCCGCAATCGGCGGAAAGGCCCAACGCGGCGACCAGGGCGGCGGCGGCCGGCCAATCGTCGAAGTGGTCGGCGACCCGCTCTGCCCACCAGCCCGGCTCGGCCGCCAGATAGCTCACTTGTCGGCGCCATTGGGGGCCGCTCATGGCCTCGCGCGATCGACCCTCCAGGGCCACCTCGCCGTCGTTCGGGTCGAGATCGGCGACCGCGCGCAGCAGCAGGCTCTTGCCGGCGCCCGAAGCGCCGCGCACGGCCAGGCATTCGCCTGGCATCAATTCAAAGGACAGCGGCCCCAATCCAGGGCGGACCAGATTTCGCACCTCAAGCATCGCCGGCAGCATGCCCCGGACGGCAGTTGCCGTCACCCCTCGAGCGCGCTGATCGACAAGGTCCGCCGAAGCGCGGATTAGAGGATATCCAGGCCCTCTGCCATCGGACCCTTGTGGCCGATGCGCACGTGCACCCGGACCCTCTGATTGGACTGCAGCTCGACCAGTCCGGCCCGCTCCAGGGTCTTGGCGGATATGAATACGTCGCGGCTGCCGTCATCGGGCACGACGAAGCCGTAGCCCTTGCCGGAATTGTAGAACTTGACGACGCCTTCAATGCTCATGGTGTCCGCGGTGCTCGGCTGAGCCGGCGCCTCGGGCATCTCCTCGACCCGGACAATGGCGGCAACCTGGGGTCCCCGCCGCCCCTCGGCAATGTCGCAGACGATCGTGGTCCCTTCCGGCAGTGTCTGAAAGCCTCCATCCTGAAGCACCGAGACGTGCATGAAGGCATCTGCCATGCCGTCGCCGAGCTGCACAAAACCGAAGCCCTTGACCGGGTTAAACCACTTGACCACACCGGTGACGCTCTCTTGGGTCACGACCGGGCGGTCGGACTCGCGACCTCTCATCATTTGATTCAAACTCCAGACAACCCACACCCACCCCTTGGCATGCCCTTCAATGCCACGAGGATCCCAGCAATCTGTCGAAACCATCCCTCCGGCTCATCACCCAGGAGTTTCCAAAAGAAGGGCAACAGAGCACCTAATATTCGCACGACTCCGGGGCCCTGTACATAGGCTTATGGAGGCCATCTGCGGCGCCGCGCGACCCGCACGTTGCCCATTCCCTTGTCGTTATTCGCATATGCGAGACCGATTTCGGGACATATCGTCGCAGAAAATCAATTGCTTGATCTTAATTCTCCGCGTATAATTACTGCAGCGCAACATAGAGCAAGCGAATCCTTCGGGGGCGCGATGTGCGGGAACAAAGGGACTGAAAAGATGGCTAACCCACAAGGCTACTATATCGAGGACCTTTCGGTCGGCATGACCGAAGCTTTCGCCAAGACGGTGACCAGCGACGATATCGTCTGCTTTGCCGGGATCTCGGGCGACAACAACCCGATCCATCTGGACGAGGATTACGCCGCGGCCACGCCCTTCAAGCAGCGCATCGCCCACGGCATGCTGTCGGCCAGCTTCATCTCGGCGGTGCTCGGCACCCGCCTGCCGGGCCCGGGCTGCATCTACATGAGCCAGTCGCTGAAGTTCCGCGCCCCGGTCAAGGTCGGCGACGACGTCACCGCGACTGCGACCATCAAAGACATCGACAGCGAGCGCAAGCGCATCACATTGGAGACCGTGTGCCGTGTCGGCGACACCGTGGTGATCGACGGCGAGGCGCTCATGAAGGTCAACAGCCGGCCCCAGTAGCGGCCCCTTCCAAAAGGCATTTGACGGGCAGCAGGGTTCCGGGCACAACTCGCGGGCTCCGATCCGGCGCGCCGTGAGGCGCCCGGCTCGGCCGTTCGACGCGAGAGTGTGATGAGCCAAGACGTCAAAGAGCTGGACTACAAAGATACGGTCTTCCTGCCCAAGAGCGACTTTCCCATGCGTGCCGGGCTGCCCAAGCGCGAGCCGGAGATCCTTAAGCGCTGGGAGGAGATCGACCTCTTCGCGCGCCAGCGCGCGGACTCGGCGGGGCGCGAGAAGTTCATCCTGCACGACGGGCCGCCCTACGCGAACGGCCACCTGCACATGGGCCACGCGCTCAACAAGGTGCTCAAGGACGTCATCAACCGCTCTCAGCAGATGCTCGGCAAGGACGCCAACTATGTGCCAGGCTGGGACTGCCACGGCCTGCCGATCGAATGGAAGATCGAGGAGCAGTACAGGGAGCGCGGCCAGGACAAGGACGAGGTCCCGGTTGTCGAGTTCCGCAAGGTCTGCCGGGACTTCGCCGAAAAGTGGGTCGGCATCCAGACCGAGGAGTTCAAGCGCCTGGGGGTGATCGGCGACTGGCAGCGGCCCTATACCACCATGGCCTTCGACGCCGAGGCGCAGATCGTGCGCGAGCTCGGCAAATTCCTGCTCAATGGCGGGCTCTATGCCGGCGCCCGGCCGGTGCTCTGGTCGGTGGTCGAGAAGACCGCCCTGGCGGATGCCGAGGTCGAGTACGACGACCACACCTCGCCCACGGTTTGGGTCGGCTTTTCGGTGGTGCGCGCCAGCCGTCCGGCGCTCGAGGGTGCCACGGTGGTGATCTGGACCACGACCCCTTGGACCCTGCCGGGCAATCGGGCGGTCGCTTTCGACCAGGAAGCGGACTACGTGGTGCTCGCCCTCGAGCGCGGGCCGGTGGTGGTGGCCGAGCAGCTGAAGGGCGCCTTCCTAAAAGACCTGGGGCTCGAGGAGTCCGAGGTCTCGGTCAGCGCGACCGTGCCCGGCGCCGAGCTGGCCGGCACGGTCTGCGCCCATCCCCTGCGCGGCCAGGGCTACGACTACGACGTGCCGCTCCTGGCCGGCGACTTCGTCACCATGGACCAGGGCACCGGTTTTGTTCATATCGCCCCTGGCCACGGCGCCGACGACTTCGAGCTGGGCCAGGCGCACGGCCTGGAGATCCCTCATACGGTGGCCGGCGACGGCACTTTCCTGCCCCACGTGCCGCTCTTCGCGGGCCTGACGGTCTATACCGACGAAGGCAAGGAGGGCAGCGCCAACCCCAAGATCGTCGCCGCCCTCGAGGCGGCCGGCGCCCTGCTCGCCAAGGGCAAGCTGCGCCACAGCTATCCCCATTCCTGGCGCTCCAAGGCGCCCTTGATTTTCCGCAATACGCCCCAATGGTTCATCTCCATGGAGACCAACGGGCTGCGCGACAAGGCGCTCGCCTCGATCGACGCGACCCGCTTCGTACCGGCCGGCGGACGCGCGCGCCTGCGCGCCATGATCGAGCAGCGCCCAGACTGGTGCGTCTCGCGCCAGCGGGTCTGGGGCGTGCCGCTCCCGATCTTCGTCCACAAGTCGACCGGCGAGCCCCTGCGCGACGCGGCGGTGGTCGAGCGGGTTGCCGCGGCCTTCGAGCAGGAAGGCGGCGACGCCTGGTTCACCAGCGACCCCCAGCGCTTCCTGGGCAACGACTACGCGGCCGAGGACTACGAGCAGACCAGCGACGTGGTCGAAGTCTGGTTCGATTCCGGCTCGACCCACGCCTACGTGCTGGAGACCCGGCCCGAGCTGGCCTGGCCGGCCTCGCTCTATCTGGAAGGTTCGGACCAGCACCGCGGCTGGTTCCACACCTCGCTGCTCGAATCCTCGGGCACGCGGGGCCGCGCGCCCTTCGACGCTGTGCTGACCCATGGCTTCGTGCTCGACGAGAAGGCGCGCAAGATGTCCAAGTCCTTGGGCAACGTGGTCTCTCCCCAGGATATTATCGACAAGAGCGGTGCCGATATCCTGCGGCTCTGGGTGGTCGCCTCGGACTACGCCGAGGACATCCGCATCGGCCAGGAGATCCTGCGCTACCAGGTCGACGCCTACCGGCGCCTGCGCAACACCCTGCGCTATCTGATCGGCAACCTTCACGACTTCGACGGGTCCGAGCGGGTCGAGGCGGCCGAGATGCCCGAGCTCGAGCGCTGGGTGCTGCACCGCCTGAGCCAGCTCGACGGCGTGGTTCGGAAGGGCTGCGATGACTTCGATTTCCACGCCATCTACCAGGCGCTCCATAACTTCTGCGCGGTCGACCTCTCGGCCTTCTACTTCGACATCCGCAAGGACACGCTCTATTGCGACGCGCCGAGCAGCCTGGCCCGCCGGGCCTGCCGCACGGTGCTCGATCAGGTGTTCAGCTGCCTGACCGCCTGGCTCGCGCCGATCCTTTGCTTCACCGCCGAGGAAGCCTGGCTGGCGCGCGGCACCGGGCCCGAGGAAAGCGTCCACCTGCGGCTCTTCCCCGAGGTGCCGTCCAACTGGCGGGACGACGCTTTGGCCGAGCGCTGGGCGCGGGTGCGCGAGGTGCGCCGTGTGGTGACCGGGGCGCTCGAGGTGGAACGGGCGGAAAAGCGTCTGGGTTCCTCGCTCCAAGCCCACCCCAAAGTGTACATCGAGCGCCCGGAGCTGAGCGCCGCGCTCGAGGGTCTGAATTTCGCCGACATCGCGATCACCTCGGCGATCACCTTGCTCGAGACGGCGCCGGAAGGCGACGGCGCCTTCACCCTCGAGGAGGTGCCGGGCGTCTCGGTGACGGTCGCACCTGCCGAGGGCGCTAAGTGCCAACGCTGCTGGAAGGTCTTGCCCGAGGTCGGTAGCGTGCCCCATGCACCCGGCACCTGCCGGCGCTGCGCCGAGGCGGTGCGCGAGCTGCGCGCAGCGGCGTCCTAGCGCCAACCATGAAACAGCTCGCCCTGGGGCTTGCCGCAGCCGTCCTGGTGCTCGATCAGCTGACCAAGTGGATCATGGTCCGGGTCATCACCGAGAACGGCTACTTCATTGAAGTTACGGGATTTTTCAATCTGGTCCTGGTCCACAACACGGGCGTCAGCTTCGGCTTTCTAGGCACCCTGCCCGCTTGGGTCCTGATCGTCGTCTCGCTTGCCATCGTGGTCGGCCTGTCGATCTGGTTGGTGCGCCAGGATCGCCGCCTGCCAACGATCGGCATCGGTCTGGTGATCGGCGGCGCCCTTGGCAACGTGATCGACCGCCTGCACGCGCCGGGCGTGATCGACTTTCTGGACTTCCACGTCGCCGGCTATCACTGGCCGGCCTTCAACGTGGCCGACGCGGCGATCACCATCGGTATCGGGATTATTCTCTTTGACAGCTTGTTCCTCGACCGCGAGCAGTGTACATAGGGTGCGATCAAACAGCGAGGTTTGCCATGCCAAACAAGCACTTGATGCGACATAGGCAGGGGATGTTGGTGGCCGGGCTCGCGCTCGCTCTGGCGCTTGGCGGCTGCCAGGGCGTGAAGGACCAGCTCGGACTGGGCAAGCAGTCGCCCGACGAGTTCCGGGTTCAAGCGCGCGCGCCGCTTAGCGTGCCGCCCGACTTCACCGACCGTCCGCTGCCCGCGCCCCAGCCCGGCGCGACCCGTCCCCAGGAGGGCACGACCACACAGCAGGCCAAGTCGGCGGTGTTCCGCATCGACGACGACCAGGAAGTCCAACGGCCGACCGACGCCTCCTTCACGGCGCTCAGTCCCGGCGAGCAGGCACTTTTGATGGCCGCCGGCGCGGACAAGTCCGATTCACAGATTCGCGAGGTGGTCGACCGGGAGACCAAGCGGATCAACGCCGAAGATGAGGATTTCATCGATTCCCTGGTGTTCTGGCGCGAGCCGGAAAAGCCCGGCGTGATCGTCGACGCGGACGAGGAATCCCGGCGTATCAACGAGAACGTGGCGCTCGGCAAGAGCGTTACCACGGGCCAGACGCCGACCGTCGAACGCCGCAAGAAGGCGCTCTTCGAGGGAATCTTTTAATCTTGGTAATGTAGCGTCCGGTGCTTGCCTGCGCTGTTGTCTGGTCACGGGTCAGAGCCATATAGTCTGCCAGCTCCAAACGGCAGCCCGGGTGGCACTGGCTGTTGATGCCACATAAGGACACGCCATGCGCGGACCAAGAGACAAGAGCCGGCCCCTGACCTGGGCGGTGATCTGGGCGGTCATCGCCGCCTTCCTGGTAACCTCGGTGGCGCCGGTCGCCGCCCGGGTGTTCGACCCCGAGACCTTCACCCTGGACAACGGCATGCAGGTGGTGGTGATCCCCAACCACCGGGCGCCGATCGTCAGCCACATGGTCTGGTACAAGGTCGGCGCGGCCGACGAGGAACCCGGCGAGACCGGCCTCGCCCACTTCCTCGAGCACCTCATGTTCAAGGGCACCGACACGCTCGGGCCCGGCGAGTTCTCCGAGATCATCGCCGCCAACGGCGGCACCGAGAACGCCTTCACCAGCATGGACTACACCGGCTACTTCCAGACCGTCGCCAAGGACCGCCTGGAGATCGTCATGGAGCACGAGGCCGACCGCATGACCAACCTGCGGCTCACCGACGAACTGGTCGACCCCGAGCGACAGGTGGTCCTCGAGGAGCGCCGCAGCCGGGTCGACAACGATCCCGGCACACAACTTTCGGAAGCGATCCGCGCGGCCCAATTTCTCAATCACCCCTACCGGCGCCCGGTGATCGGCTGGAAGCACGAGATCGAGGCGCTCACCAAGGAAAACGCGCTGGCCTTCTATAAGCGCTGGTACGCACCCAACAACGCGATCCTGATCATCGCCGGCGACGTCACCGCCGATGAAGTGCGCCCGCTGGCCGAGAAGTACTACGGCGTGATCCCGCCAGGCGACATTCCCGAGCGGGTGCGCGTCCAAGAGCCGCCACAGCGCGCCGCACGCACGGTGACGATCGAGAGCCCCCGGGTGCGCCAACCCTCGCTCTCGGTGTCCTATCTGGCGCCGAGCTACAACGGCGAACCCGGAGAACGGGCCTACGCCCTGCAAGTGCTGACCGAGATCTTGGGCGGCGGCACCACCAGCCGGCTCTACCGGGCGCTCGTGGTCGAACAGAAATTGGCGGCCGGCGCCGGCAGCTACTACAGCCCGGGAGGCCTGGACCACAGCACCTTCGGGCTTTATGCCTCGCCGCGTCCCGACGTGCCCCTGGATCAGGTCGAGGCGGCGCTCGAGGCCCAGATCGAGCGGCTGCTCGCCGACGGCGTCACGGCAGAGGAAGTCGCCAGCGCCAAGAAGCGCCTGGTCGCATCGGCGGTCTATGCCCGGGACAACCTGAGCACCGGGGCCAACGTAATTGGCCGGGCGCTCACCGGCGGCCAAACGGTGGCCGACGTGGAGGCCTGGCCCGAGCGCATCGACGCGGTCACCGAGGAGCAGGTCGAGCAAGCCGCCCGCGCGGTGCTGCGCGACGAAAGCTCGGTGACCGGATACCTGCTGCCCAAGCCCACCTCGTGACGAGGCCCGATCCCATGCATTTGCGCATTCTCATTCCTACCCTTCTGGTGATCCTGGTCAGCGCTTTGCCGGCCCGCGCGGTCGACGTTCAGCGGGTGGTCAGCCCGGGCGGCATCGAGGCCTGGCTGGTCGAAGATCACAGCAACCCGATTATTTCGCTCGATCTGGCGTTCGTCGGCGGCTCGGCGCTCGATCCGGCCGGCAAGGAGGGCTTGGCCAACATGGTCTCCGCCCTGCTCGACGAGGGCGCCGGCGAGATCGACTCTCAGGCGTTCCAGGAGAAGCTCGCCAACAACTCGATCCAGCTCTCCTTCTCGGCCAGCCAGGACACCTTCGAGGGCTCCTTGCGCACTCTGACCGAGAACCGGGACCTCGCCTTCGAGCTGCTGCGCCTGGCCGTCAGCGAGCCGCGCTTCGATCCCGAGCCGGTCGACCGCATCCGCTCCCAATTGCTGGCCATCCTGCGCGACCGAGAAGAAGACCCCAACACGATCGCCGGGCGCGAGCTGATTGGCTTGTTCTATCCTGACCATCCCTATGGCCGCGCCCGGGACGGCACGCCGGAGACGGTCGCGGGCCTCACCCAGGACGACCTAAAGGGCTTCGTCGCCAAACGCTTCTCTCGAGGCAACATCAAGGTCGGCGTGGTCGGTGACATCACGCCCGAGGAGCTCGGGCGCCTGCTCGACGTGGCCCTCTTGGGCCTGCCCGAGAAAGCCGCGCCCAGCGAGATCGCCGAAGTTCGGCCCCAGAACCTGGGCGAGGTCTTGGTGATCGAGAAGCCGATCCCCCAAAGTGTCGTGATCTTCGGCCACGAGGGCATCAAGCGCGAAGACCCGGATTTCTATGCCGCCTATGTGCTCAATCACATTCTGGGCGGCGGCTCCTTCTCCTCCCGGCTCTACCAGGAGGTCCGCGAGCAGCGCGGCCTGGCCTACTCGGTCTATTCCTTCCTGCGGCCGATGGACTACAGCGCGCTCTATCTTGGCGGCGTGGCGACCGCCAACCCCAGGGTCGGCGAGTCGCTCGATATCATCCGTAAAGAGTGGGCACGCATGGCCGAGGAAGGCCCGTCCGAAGAGGAGCTGAACGCCGCCAAGGTGTTCCTGACCGGCTCCTACCCCTTGCGCCAGCGGAGCAGCGGTCGCATTGCCGGCATGCTGCTGGGCATTCAGTTGGGCGAGCTGGGCATCGACTACATCAATCAACGCAACGACTTCATCGACACGGTCTCCCTGGACGACGTGCGCCGGGTCGCTGAGCGCCTGCTCCAGGAGGACAAGCTGACCGTGGTCATCGTCGGTCAGCCCGAGGGCGTCGAGGCGACCCGAGTCATCAAGGCCGACGGCAGCTGATCGAACCGCGCTTTCCGGTTCACCGACTCGACCGGGTTTGCTAGCTTCCCGCGCGGGAAGGCGATGGTCTACGAACACCTGACGGATAACTGCTTGGCGCGCCACGTGGGCGACAGCGGCCTGAGCGACGCCACACTGGCGCGGCTCATGGACGAGGCTGCCGGCGCCCGGGCGCGTCTGCGCGCCGCCCGTGACCACTTGCCTCTGCTCGCCCTACCCCACGCCCGAGACGACCTGCCGGCTCTCGAGGCGCTCGCCCGAGAGCTGCGGGACGGCTTCGATCGCGTTTTGGTGCTCGGCACCGGCGGCTCATCGCTCGGCGCGCGCACCCTGATCGCGCTCGCGCCGCCCGCCGAGCGGGCGCGCCTGATCTTCCTCGAGGATCTCGACCCAAACACCATGGGCGAGCTCTTGGCCAGCGCCGATCCGGCACGCTCCGCGGTGCTCGCGGTCTCCAAGTCGGGCGGCACGTTGGAGGCGCTGGCGCCCCTGCTGATCCTGCTCGATTGGCTCGAGGCCGCGCTGGGCAGAAACGCCTTGGCCAAGCGGGTCTGGGCGATCACCGAGCCGGGCAGCAACGTCTTGCGCCGCCTGGCCGCGGCCAAGGGCTTTGCCTGCCTGGACCACGACCCGAACGTCGGCGGCCGCTTCTCGGTGCTGTCCAACGTCGGCCTGCTGCCGGCCATGATCGCCGGGCTCGACGGCACGGCCGTGCGCAAGGGCGCGGCCGGGGTCCTGACGCACACCCTGGAGAATGACGACACGGCGCCCGCCTTGGGCGCGGCAATCTCGGTCGGCTTGGCCCAGGAGCGCGGCATCGCCCAGAGTGTTTTGCTATGCTACGCGGCGCGGCTCGGCGAGTTCGGCTACTGGTTCCGTCAGCTTTGGGCCGAGAGTCTGGGCAAGGAGGGCCACGGCACCACCCCGATCCGCGCCATGGGCCCGGTCGATCAGCACAGCCAACTGCAGCTGTATCTGGACGGCCCGGCGGACAAGATGTTCACCCTGATCGCCCTCGATCAAGGCGGCCAAGGCCCGGCGGTGGCGCGTGGGAGCGAACCCGATCTGGCCTACCTCGAGGGGCGCCATCTGGGCGACATGATCGACGCCATGGCCCGGGCGACGGCCGAGACCTTGGCCCACAAGGGCCGCCCAGTGCGGGTTTTCAAGCTGACGCGGCTCGACGAGGAGGCCCTGGGCGCCCTGCTCATGCATTTCATGCTCGAGACCATTTTGGCGGCCGATCTGCTGGGCGTGAACGCCTTCGACCAGCCGGCGGTCGAGGACGGCAAGGTGTTGGCCCGGCAGTACCTAAGCGAGACGTGAGACCGACCATGCCCCTGCGACGCCTGCCCGAGACTCTGGTCAACCGAATCGCCGCCGGCGAGGTCATCGAGCGGCCGGCTTCGGCGGTCAAGGAGCTAGTCGAGAACGCGCTCGATGCCGGCGCCCGCCAAATCGACGTGGTCATGCGCGACGGCGGCCGGGCGCTCTTTTCGGTGACCGACGACGGCCGGGGCATGAGCCCGGAGGAACTTGACCTGGCGGTCGAGCGCCATGCCACCTCGAAGCTGCCGGACGACGATCTGGTGCATATCACCACCTTGGGCTTCCGGGGCGAGGCTCTGCCGTCGATCGGCGCGGTCAGCCGTATGACCGTGACCAGCCGGCCGCCCGGCGCCGAGGAGGCCTGGAGCCTTTCCGTCGAGGGCGGCCGCAAGGGCGCCTTGCAGCCGGCTGCGCAAGGGTCCGGCACGCGGGTCGAGGTACGCGACCTGTTCTACGCCACGCCAGCCCGGCTCAAGTTTCTCAAGGCGCCGCGCACCGAGTTGAGCCACGCCCAGGACACCCTCAAGCGCCTGGCCATGGCCCATCCGGAAACCGGCTTTAGCCTGAGCGACGAGCGCCGCACCTTGCTGCGCGCGGCGCCGGCCGCGGGCGACCTGTTCGATGCCCGCCTGGCGCGCCTGGCGTCGATCATGGGCAAGGAGTTCGCCGACAACGCCCTGCCGGTCGAGGCCGAGCGCGAGGGCCTGCGCTTAACCGGCTTCATCGGCCTGCCGACTCTCAACCGGGGCACGGCACAGCAGCAGTACTTCTTCGTCAACGGCCGGCCGGTGCGCGACAAGCTGCTCTATGGCGCCCTGCGCGGGGCCTACCACGATTTTCTGGCGCGCGACCGGCACCCTCAAGTCGCGCTCTTTCTAGAGGTGCCGCCCGAGGTGGTGGACGTCAACGTTCACCCGGCCAAGACCGAGGTGCGCTTCCGGGAGCCGGCCCTGGTACGGGGCCTGATCGTCGGCGCCTGCAAGCATGCGCTGGCCGGTGCCGGCCACCGGGCGGCGACCACCGTGGCCGACCAGGCGCTTGGCGCGCTCACGCCGCACCTGGCGCCGTCTGGCCGGCGCTACGGCCTACCCGAGGCGCGCGGCACCAATCTGCCCCGGGGCCTGGCCGAAACCGCGGCGAGCTATCACGCGCCCCTGCCAGATTTGAATCAGGCGCCGGCTGCACGTGCGGTCGAGGAGGCGCCGCCGGCGCCAGATCTGGAGGCCTATCCACTGGGCGCCGCCCGGGCCCAGGTGCACGCCACCTACATCGTGGCCCAGACCGGCGACGGCATCGTCATCGTCGACCAGCATGCCGCTCACGAGCGCCTGGTCTACGAGCGCATGAAGGAAGAGCTGGCGGCCTCCGGCGTGGCCGCCCAGATGCTGCTTTTGCCCGAGGTGGTCGAGCTTGAGGAGCCAGCGGTCGAGCGCCTTCTGGCGCGCGCCGGGGAGCTCGCGGAGATCGGCCTGACCCTCGAGGCCTTCGGCCCAGGGGCTGTGGTGGTGCGCGCCACCCCAGCCCTGCTCGGCGAGGTCGACGCCCAGAAGCTGGTGCGCGATCTGGCCGACCAGCTGGCCGAGCTGGGCGAGGCCATGGTGGTGCGCGAGCAGCTCGAAGAGGTCTGCGGCACCCTGGCCTGCCACGGCTCGGTGCGCGCCGGGCGCCGACTCAACACTCAAGAGATGAACGCCTTGCTGCGCCAGATGGAGGCGACGCCCCATTCCGGCCAATGCAACCACGGCCGCCCGACCTACGTGGAGCTAAAGCTGGCCGACATCGAGCGCCTCTTCGGGCGCCGCTGAATAGGCAGCACCCTCGCCGGCCAACCAAGCGACGAAGGCCTTGCAGGCCGGGTCCGGCCGCTTCGGCGTGAAGGCTACATAGCTGAGCCCATTGGGGCGGAAGCCGAAGGGCGCGACCAGGCGGCCGGCCTTGATGTCGTCGGCGACCAGGGGCCAAGGGCCGATCGCGACGCCCAGACCCGCCGTCGCCGCCTCAAGCAGAAAGTAGAAGTGCTCGAAGGTCTGGCTGGCCGGCGGCTCGAAGGGCGCAGCGCCGACGTCCGCCAGCCAGTCGTGCCAGGCCGTGCGCCGGGTCGCCGTGTGCAAGCGCGGCCAAGCAGCCAAATCCCCGGAGTCAGCCAACTGACGCCCATCGAGCAGTTTCGGACTGAGCACCGGTCCGGCCGCTTCGGCCAAGAAAGGCGTTGCGGCGAGCCCCTCGGGCCAGGGCGGGCGGCCGACGCGGATCGCCAGGTCGAGGCCGCCGGCGGCCAAGCGCGGCGGCCCGTCGGCAGCTGAAAGACGAACCTCCAGCTCGGGCGCAATGCGCTTAAAGCGGAACAGCCGGGGAATCAGCCAGCGCATGGTGAAGGTGCTGACGCAGGAGACAGCGAGCTGGCCCCGGGGCTTGGCGGTCACCCGGGCAACGCCGCTTTCGATCGTATCGAGGCCGTCGCTCAGCGCCGCCAGCAGCTGGCGCCCGGCCGCGGTCAGACGCTGGCGCGTCTTGGGCCCCTCGAACAGGCTGACACCGAGCACCGCTTCCAGATGACGGACCTGGCGGCTGACCGCGCCGTGGGTGATCGAAAGCTCCTCGGCGGCCAAGGTCATACGGCCCCGGCGACCCAGGGCTTCGAAGGCCTTCAAGGCATTGAGCGGTGGCAATCGGCGCGCCATTATATGTGATATTTTCTCACTTATTTTGGATCATAATATGATTATTCATAGGTAAATCAATCTGATAATAGGTAGCGACATCATTTTCCGAAAACCGAGGAGCGACTTGTGGTGGAGCCACTGGTCTTTGCGGCCGTGCTCGCGGCCGCCGCAATGCACGCCGGCTGGAACGCCCTGGCCAAGCGCGGCCTGGAACCGGCCCGCGCGGTCACACTGATCGCCATCGCGACGTCCCTGGCGGCCTTGCCGCTGTTGCCCTGGGTCGCACTGCCCCGGGGCGAACTGTGGCTTTGGATCGTCGGCTCGGCGGTCCTGCACACCGCCTACAAGCTGGCGCTGATCGAGGCCTATAGCGCCGGCGAGCTGGGCCAGGTCTATCCGATAGCCCGGGGCACGGCGCCCCTGATCGTCGCCCTGGTCGGCGTGCTGTGGCTCGGCGAGACGCTCGCGCCCGAGCTCTTCGCGGGCGTCCTGGTGCTCAGCTTCGGGGTTATCCTGATGGCGCTCAAGGGCTCGGGCCCACGGCCCGAGCCGGCGGCGATCGGTTATGCCCTGGCGACCGCCTGCGCGATCGCCGCCTATACCCTGGTCGACGGCCATGGCGCGCGCCGGGCACCCTCGGCCGCCAGCTTCGCGCTCTATCTCTTCGTCATCGACGGGGCAATGATCGCGGCGGTCTTTCTGGCCCGCTGGGGGCCGCGCGAGATGATCGGGCTGGCCAGACATTGGCGCCACGGCCTGATCGGCGGAACGCTTTCGCTCGGCGCCTATTGGGTGGCGATCTGGGCCATGACCCAGGCGCCGATCGCCGCGGTCGCCGCCTTGCGCGAGACTAGCGTGCTCTTCGCCTTGTTGCTGTCCCGGGTCCTGCTCGGCGAGCGGCTCGGCCTAGGTCGCCTCGGCGCCGCCCTCATGATCCTGGCCGGCGCCGTCTTGGTCCGTGCTTAAGAACACCAGACGGGCCTTGCCGTACTTGCGCTGATCTGTGACGGTGAAGCCGTCGGGCGGATCGAAGGGCTCCTTGGCCATCAGCTCGACGATGACCCGAGTGCCCGGCGCGATCCAGCCGGCCGACACCAAGGCACGCAGGCCCGGCTCGGCCATGCCCTGGTTATAGGGTGGATCCATCAGCACCAGATCGACCGGCTCGCTGGCCTTGGGCGGGCGCAGGACGTCGGCCTTGAAGACCTGACAGGCCGCCTCAGCCTCAAGATGGCGCACGTTGTCGCGCAGCACGGCGAGCGCCACGGCCTGGCTTTCCATGAAGCTGACCTGCACGGCCCCTCGAGAGAGCGCCTCCAGACCCAGTGCGCCGGACCCGGCGAAGGCGTCGAGCACTCTTAGACCGGTCAGGGCTTGGGCGCCGTCGCGGCCGCGCGACAGCACATCGAACAGCGCCTCGCGGGTGCGCTCGCCGGTCGGGCGCACATCGAAGCCGGGCGGCGCCGCAAGACGGCGGCCCCTATAGCGGCCGGCGACGATTCGCATGCTTCGCTCCCTTGCGCGCGGCGGGCTTGGTGGCCTTGGGCTTGGCTTTGGCCCACTTGGCGCGGTTTTGCTTGGGCGCCGTGCCGTCGGTCGGTTCCGCGCCAAGTTGCTCGGCCAGCACCTTGGGGCGCACCTCGGACAGCTCCCCGGGTTTCAGTTGGCCCAGCTGAAAGGGCCCATAGGCAAGACGGATCAAGCGATTGACCGTTAGGCCCAGGTGCTCGCAGACCCGCCGGATCTCGCGGTTCTTGCCCTCGGCCAGGGTCATGGTGAGCCAGGCGTTGGCGCCCTGCTGTCGGTCGAGCGCGGCCTGGATCGGACCGTAGCGCACCTCGCCGACCATGATGCCCTCGGCCAGGCCAGCCAGCATCTCGGGCCGAACCCGCCCGTGGACCCGCACCCGGTAGCGCCGAGTCCAGCCGGTCGCCGGCAGCTCGAGGCGCCGTTTCAAAGCGCCGTCGGTGGTCAGCAACAGCAGGCCCTCGGAGTTAAGATCCAAACGGCCGACGGGCATGACCCGTGGCAGCTCGGCGGGCAGGCGGTCGTAGATGGTCTGCCGTCCGGCTGGGTCGCGCGTCGTGGTCAAGAGGCCGCGCGGCTTGTGATAGCGCCACAGCCGGGCCGGCTCGGCCGCCGGCAGCAGCTCGCCGTCAACCGCGATGCGCGCCTCCGGCCCGACCGCGACGGCCGGGCTCTCGAGGGTCGCGCCGTCGAGGGTCACCCGGCCAGCTCGGATCAGCTCCTCGGCCTGGCGCCGGGAGCAGAGCCCGGCGCGGGCGATGATCTTGGCGATGCGCTCTGGCATGACCCCTGGACGGCGTGGCGGTTGCGGGACGGCTCTCGGGGCGGATGGATGACCGAGCCGGCCGGGCCCGTCAAGCGCTGACGCGCATTTCGGCCAGCGCGGCGGTGCAAAAGCCGTCGAAGATTGCGTTGTCGGCCGGGCTGATGGCGTACTCCGGGTGCCATTGAACGCCCAGGCAGAAGCGCCGGCCGGGTGCCTCGATCGCCTCGATCACCCCGTCAGGCGCGCGGCCCGAGATAACGACGCCCGGCCCCACGGTCTCGACCGCCTGGTGGTGGGCGCTGTTGACCGGGATCCGCTGGGCGCCGGCTACGCGATGTAACAGGCTGCCCGGTTCGATCAGCACCTCGTGGCCAGGCTCGTCGCGCGGATTAGGCTGCTCGTGGGCGAGCGCGCCGGGCACCTGATCGGGAATGTGCTGGATCAGTGTGCCGCCGAGCGCCACGTTGAGCAGCTGGGCGCCGCCGCAGATGCCCAGCAAGGGCAGATCGCGTGCCAAGGCGCCCCGGGCCAGCGCCAGCTCGAAGGCAGTGCGCCGCTCCTTGGTGGTTACGCTCTGGTGGCGCGTCGTGGCGCCGAACAGGGCCGGATCCAGATCGAAAGCGCCGCCGGTGACCACGATCCCCTGCAGGCCGTTCAGATAGCTCTCCGCGAGCGCGGGCTCGTGGGGCAAGAGGAGCGGCAGGCCACCGGCCCGCACGACCGCCGCACAGTAGTTCTGGCGCAGCTGGTAGGCGGGCTGCCGGTCGGCTTCGCTGTCCAGAGTCAGGCCGATGAGCGGGCGAGTCGTCATGGCGCTAGCTTACCAGCTCGCCGGTAAAGCCAATGCTTAATTCGGCGCGGCTTGACCGAGATTGGGGCCGGAGGCAGGCTCACCAGCCATGAGCGCCCCCTCCCCCATGGAACTGGCCCTAAAGCTGGCCGAGCAAGCGGCCGCGCTGGGCGAGGTGCCGGTCGGCGCGGTGCTGGTCGAGGGCGCCAGCGGGGAGGTCCTGGCCAGCGCCCACAACCGGGTCGAGGCCTGGTCCGACGCCACGGCTCACGCCGAATTGATCGTCCTGCAAGAAGCCTCCCGGCGCTTGGGTGCCAAGCGCCTGACCGGGGTCGATCTCTACGTCACTTTGGAGCCTTGCCCCATGTGCGCCGCAGCGATCTCCCTGGCGCGCCTGCGGCGGCTCTATTTCGGCGCTTACGACCCCAAAAGCGGCGGCGTCGAGCATGGGCCGAGGATCTTCAGCCAGGCGACCTGCCATCACCGCCCGGAGGTCATCGGCGGCCTGGAGGAGCGCCGGGCCGGCCAGCTGCTGCAGGCCTTCTTTCAGGCCCGGCGTTGAGCGCAGACCGCTTGCGGGCCGGTCGCGCCGACGCCATATGAGCCTCCAGCAGAAGGAGAGCGCCCGCCTGTGACCGAACTGGAAACCTCAGCCATCACCGGCTACCACGCCCACGTCTACTACGATGCGGCCACCAAGCCGACCGCCGAGGCGGTGCGCGAGGGGCTTGCGCCCTTTGACGTGGCGCTCGGCCGCTGGCACGACAATCCGATTGGCCCCCACCCCTGCGGCAGCTATCAGGTCGCCTTCGCGCCGGAGAGCTTTTCTCAGGTGGTGCCCTGGCTGGCGCTAAATCGGCAGGGCCTGACCGTGTTCATCCATCCGGAGACCGGTCAGGAGCTGGAAGACCACCGGGACCGCGCCCTATGGCTCGGCCCCCAGCGGGAGCTCAAGCTTGAGATCTTCGACTAAAGGCCTGCTGTTCGCTCTGCTCCTCAGCATTGGCCTGCCCACTTTGGCGGCGGCCGAGGAGATCGTCCTGGATCCGGCCCGCAAGGCCGCGCTGCTCGCCTTACCCAGCATCGATGGACCGTCACTGAGCGCAGCCGACCTGGAAGACCGGGTCGTGGTGGTCAATTTCTTCGCCAGCTGGTGCCCGCCCTGCCACCCGGAGTTCGACAACCTGATCCAGCTCGACCGGGATTACCGGGCGCGCGGCGTCACGGTAGTGTCGGTGAACATCTTTGAGGACTTCTTCGGCGAGGACGGGGGCCTGCGTCTGCGCGGCTTCCTGGCCGGCAAGGCGCCCCCATTCCCGGTCCTGGGCGATGGCGAAACAGTGGCCGAGGCCTTCGGCGAGGTCACGCGCATCCCGACCCTTCTGGTGTTCGACCGCGAGGGTCAGCCGAGCCTCCATTTCGTCCACGCCGAAGGTTCGAAAAAGACCCACGCCAGCCTGGATGAGATCAAGGCCGCGGTGGAGTCCGTCCTGTAGGCCGGCAAAATTGCCTAGAGCTTGCTCATAAGGTGCGGCAGGGGGTCGCTGACCACCTGGAAGAACCCACTCCAGTTCTTCCGGCTGACCGCGGTCAGGCGCCAAGGTGTCGCAAAATTACGTACCACATAGCTGGGCAGCCAATAGGGACCAGGCTCGGTCGTCGCGGTCGGTACCTTCTCTCCCAGTGCCGCTTGCGCTACCAGGGCAGGAAAGTTCGTGCCTTTCCAAAGGGACGCGGTCACCGTGAACCAGAATCTCGGATTGCACTCGATCGCAAAGAGCTTATCGGTCCTTTGGTCGATTCTCATGTCGATGTGCGCGACGCCATCATAGTCGAAGGCTTTGAGTATCGCCTCGCCAAGCTCCACTACGCGAGGTTCATCGCGAAACAAGCGAACGTCGAACTCCGCGTGCTCCACGACATCATAGGCCAAGACTCTCCCGTCCAGCTTGACGGCCGAGTAGTCAATATCGATCCCGGGAACGAACTCCTGAAGGATCAGCGGCAGTTCGCGATAGGGCCCTGGAGATTTCACGTAGCTTTCGAGCGTCGAGTAATCCTGGAAGGTTACGATGCCGTGACTGGCCTCGCAGTTGAGCGGCTTTATCAGTAAAGGGAAGCCAATCTCGTCAGCAAAACTGGGGGAAAGCTCATCCAGAGACGAAAGGATTTTTGTACGCGGCGTGTTCAGCCCAGCCGCATTCAGCGTCTCGTAAAAGCACCATTTGTCGTGAATGCGCGCCGTGGTCTCCGGCTTTGATGGCGCAAAGCTCGGAGCCGCGAGCCGGTCGGCATTGTGGTAGAGAAACTCCATGGAGTCTTGGTTGTCGGCCAGAATGACGTCAATCCCGCGACTTTCTATGTGAGCATTGATAACCTCGACGGCGCGATCCGCATCGAAGCCGCTGCCGTTGCTCGGCAGGGCCAAGAAACGGTTGGCATAGCGCGAATAGCGCAAACTGGAGCGCGCGGAACTGGCCGCGACATCCACCACCTCGCAAGACCGCGAAAGACAGTAGAGAACCTTAATTCCCAGTGCGTCGCCGAAGGAAACCAGAAGAGCTCTCATGCTGCACCCAATTGCGCCCCGCAACCCGTGAAACCAGACCGTGCTCGGGCTACCGGCGGTGAGTCTAACCCTGCCCTTTGCCTTTCTGAAGGGCTAACCATAGCTGAGATCCTCCAAAATCACGCCCGAGACCTGATAATCGCTTTCAGCTTCTGTTTGACGCCGAGTCGATCCGATGCCTTGGCCGCCAGGTTCGTGGCCGACTCGAATGCCCTATGGCAATTGGCAAGGCAAGCCGTGCGAAGGCCCGGCTTCAGCAGGTAGATGTTGGCGACCAATTGGCTGTCGTTCGCGAACAGGGACTTATGAGGCGCATCACCTTCGGTGAAGTCGAAGATTTCCAGGTCCGGCTCCTGGAACAGCACTTTGAGCGCCTCCCATTGCAAAACCGTGCCGGGCGACAGCGCGCTCAAAGCCGGGTCGAAGCCGAGGTACTCGTAGATGAGGCTGCGCTCGGTCAAAGGTGCATAGAGATAGGCGGCGGGCTGGCCCTTGAAGAACAACAAAAAAGCACGCGCCAGGTCCCGCTCGCCGGCGGCGCTCAGCTCGGCACGAAACGACTGGTCGTCGGGCAACCCACTGTCCAGCAAACGTTCCTGGTAGGTCTTGGACGAAAGCGGCCGGGCCAGGCGGTAGAACTCCTCTAGCTGCGCACGTCCCCGGTAGCACCGAAAGTCCAGCTCGCCGCCGCTTTCACTGGCGAACTTGCGCGCCTTGCGGCGCAGGGTCGAGCGGGTCTTGCCGGAGAATTGACTGAGATAGGCTTCGTATCCTATATCGAACCGGATGAAGCGATGCCTGTAGCACTTGGGCACGTAGCACAGGAAGCCATCACGCCTCGACAGCCGGGCCGGCACGCTGTCGACTGGCAGAGAGCGCACCAGGTAGCCGTGCTGGCCGGGGCTCAGTGCCGGAAGATGGGCCAACGGAGCGTTCGCCCGGACGGACACGAAAGGTGACGTGCAGACCAGGAGCTCAAGCGGTGCCGCGAAGAGCTCGATCTCGCCCACGCGGAAGCGCAACGGCTCGGCACGCGCGGTCCACTCCAGACCGGCGCTCTCACACGTGGTAGGATCTTCCTCAGCCGATAGGGTTGGCATCGTCACCATGGCAGCAAGGACTATCAGTGGCCGCGGTTAACAAGTAAGAAACGCGGCGCGCCGGGGCTAGCATGCTACTATAGCAGGCGATCGCTCGGCACTACCAGCCGGCCATGGGACCCGTGAATGCCCGAGCTGCCCGACATCACGATGTACATAGCAGCGCTCGAGCGCCGCGTCCTTGGCCAGCGCCTCGAGCGTCTGCGCATCGCCCATCCCTTCCTGCTTCGTACCGCCGAGCCTCCGGCGAAGGCCTGCGAAGGCAAGCGCGTGGTCGCCCTAAAGCGTTTGGGAAAGCGCATCGCGATCGGCCTGGAAGAGGAGCTCTGGCTGGTGCTCCATTTGATGATCGCCGGTCGCCTACACTGGAAACCGCCAGGTGCCCCCTTGCCCGGGCGCCGGGGCCTCGCCGCCCTCGACTTTCCAAACGGCAGCCTGATCCTGACCGAGGCCGGCACTAAGCGCCGGGCCTCGTTGCATGTGGTCAAGGGAGATGCCGGCCTGGCCGACCATGACCCAGGCGGCCTCGAAGTCTTGACCTGCGCGGCGGACGACTTTGCCCGCCGCCTTACCTCCGAAAACCACACCCTGAAACGGGCGCTGACCGACCCCAAGCTGTTCAGCGGCATCGGCAACGCCTATTCGGACGAGATTCTCCATCGGGCCCGGCTCTCGCCGGTCGCCATGACCGGCAGCCTGACGAAGGAGGAGACCGAGCGGCTCCACGCGGCGTGCCAGGAGACCTTGGTGGACTGGAGCGAACGCCTGAGCGCTCAGATGGGCGACGGTTTCCCAGAGAAAGTGACCGCTTTTCGCGATGGCATGGCCGTGCACGGCCGCTACGGGAAGCCCTGCCCGGACTGCGGCACGGCGGTCCAGCGCATCCGCCACGCTTCAAACGAGACCAATTACTGCCCGCGCTGCCAGACCGGCGGCAAGATGCTGGCTGACCGAGCCCTCTCGCGCCTCCTCAAGAAGGACTGGCCGCGCTCAATCGAGGAACTGGAGCGCCTGCAAGCCAAGCCCAAGAGCTGAGCGCCGATCTACTTCCCGACGTTCTCCGGCAGGATCTGGCTGCTTTGGAAGCGGTCGTGGAGAATCCACTTGCCGGTCGGCACGGTGCTGTCGCCCGAGTGATAGAAGTGGAACTCGTTGACGAAGAGGTAGGTCTCACCACCGACCTTTTCGGCCGTGGTCGCCTGGAACTCGTCCCACACGTAGTGGGTCGCGGTGATCTCGGTGCTCGCCGCGCCGTAGTCGACCGTGCCCTCGGTGCGCTCCTTGCGCTGGACGTCGTAGTTGATCACCAGGCGCTCATGCTCGAAGCCGTACTGGGGCCGGGCCAGGACCTCGGCGGCGGCTTCCAGAAGCGCCGGATCCTCGGACTGGGCCTCGGGCATGCGCTTGCCTCGCAGGGCCACCTGACGCTTTTCCTTGAAGGCCGCCATGCCCTCCTCGAAGCGGCGCTGTTGAGCTGCCCGGTCGGCACCGTTGGTGCGGCCGATCGCCGCGTCGTAGGCCGCCGCCACCTTGACCGCTGTCAGACCGTCGTTCAGCAACCCCATGTACTCCTCGAAGCGGCCCTGTCCCAGCAAGCGGTTGGCCTGGTCGTCGCTGTCGTTTGGATCGACGTTCTCTAGCCCGTTCAGGACCCGCTCGCCGTTGATCACCCAATGGTCCATCGCATAGGTCGATAGCTCGACCGCCTGCTTGATGTCGCTCGGCTTGGAGTGGGTCAGCACCGCGCGGGCCTCCCGGAAAGTATTGCCCTGCTCGACCGTGAGCGGCGCCTTGCCATCGATGCTCTGAAGGTAGGCCAGGTCCTGGTCGATCTGGCTCTGGGCCGCCTTGATCGCCGAGACAAAGGCCTGGACCGCCGCTTCGTCGGTCGGCGCGGTCAAGGGTTTGGGGATCTTGAGCGCCTGGGTGCGCTTGGCGACCGCCTCGAGCTGGCCGGCATAGTCGCCCAGCTGGTCTTGTTCGGCGGCGGCTTGCTGGACCCGCTGGTCAAAGGCCGTGCCCACTTGAATCAGTGCCTGGGTGATCGCCTGAATGTTGGGGTTCTGGGGATTCTGGAAGGCTTGCATAGAGTTGAAGAGATTGTTCAGGCGCTCATTCACATAGCCCACTTTTCCGGCGTCCATGTAATCAAGCGCCGTCATCTTGCCGATGTATTCGGCGGTGCCCATGAGGTCCGACTGCCAGCTCGGCGCCATGACCTCGACCAGATGGTTATTGATTTGGCCGTAGAGCGCGGCGGCCTCCTGCCAGGCCGGGTCGTCCCGGTTGGCATAGACGGCCAGCTCCTGACCGACCCGCATGGTGTCCGCAACGTGCCGCGCGGCGACGCCGTGGTCACCCGCCTTGAGGCCACTGACCTGCTTGCCAATGAGATTGAGCTCGCTCTGCAGGCGCCGAAGGGTCGGATCCGTCGCCGGCTGGGCCGGCTGGGCCGTGGTCGCCCCGCCGCTTCCTCCGCCGGCCAGCTCGGCAAGTCCGGCCTTGACCGCCTGGAGCCGCTGATTGGCCTCGATCCAAGAGGCATGGTCCTGGTTCGGCGAGGCGGCCAGGCGCTCCTCGGTCAGCGCGAGCGAGTTTTGCAGACGCTTGATGTTGGCCTTGCGGCTCGGCGTCAGGCCCTTGAGCTGTTGCTCTGCCTTTTCGATGTCGTAGAGCGCCGCCTTGATGTTGCTGTCGGCGGGCTCGCTTTGAGCCTGGGCGGCAGGCGCCGCGATGAGCGCCGCGACCAGCGCGACGAGACAAAGCCATGGACGCATGGAGAACCTCCCCGGAATTGTTCCACTCCCCTGGCCCTCAACAGCACGGAGTTTAAATTCTCCACCCGCCGCTTGTATATAGGACTAGGCTCCGCAGGCCATCGACAAGCGGCGCCCACGCCCTATATTCACGTGATCGCATCTCCTGCCCACTTGCTTCCAGATTGAGAGCCCATGCCCTCCACCACTTCGCCCCTCGACCTGCTCGATCAATTGCTTGCCAAGGCCAAGGCGGCCGGCGCGGAAAGCGCGGACGCGCTTTACGGCCAGTCGGTCTCACTCTCCTATGCTCAGCGCCTCGGCAAGCTGGAGCGCCTGGAACGCGAAGAGAGCAACGATTTGGGACTGCGCGTGCTGCTCGGCCATCGCCAGGCCGTGGTCTCAAGTAGCGACACCACGCCGGCCGCCCTAGATGCCCTGGTGGAGCGGGCGCTCGCCATGGCCCGGGTCGTGCCAGAGGACCCCCACTGTGGCCTGGCCGCGCCGGAACAGCTGGTCGCCGACCCGCCTGCGCTGGACATTTGCGATGACGGCGAGCCGTCGACCCAGACCCTGATCGACCGGGCCAAGGCCTGCGAGGAGGCCGCCCTGGCTACGACGGGGATCACAAACTCCGAAGGTGCCGAGGCCGGCTGGACCAGTGTCGAGATCGCGCTCGCCGGCTCGAACGGCTTTGCCGGGCGCTACGCCACCTCGCGGCATTCGATCGGCGTCGCGGTGCTGGCCGGTGAAGGCCTGGGGATGGAGCGGGACTACGACTTCTCGACCACCGTGCACGGCGCCGATCTGGAATCGGCCGACCAGCTCGGCCGCAACGCCGCCGAGCGGGCGGTCAAGCGCCTCAATGCCCGCAAGGCAGAGACCGGCCAGGTGCCCGTGGTGTTCGACCCCCGGGTTGCCGGCAGCCTGCTGGGCCACCTGGCGGGCGCGATCAACGGCGTCTCGGTCGCCCGGGAGACCTCGTTCCTCAAAGACAAGCTGGGCGAGATGGTGTTCGCGCCGGGCATCGCGATCGTCGACGATCCTCACCGGCCGCGCGGCCTGCGCTCCAAGCCGTTCGACGGCGAAGGCTTGGCTAACCGCCGCCGCCTGGTGATCGAGGACGGCCGCTTGACCACCTGGATTCTCGACCTGGCCTCGGCGCGCCAGCTCGGGCTCGACTCGACCGGCCATGCCTCGCGGGGCACCAGCGGCACGCCCTCGCCGTCGACCACTAATCTCTATCTGGAGCCCGGTCCCCAAAGCCCGGCCGAGCTTCTGGCCGACATCCAATCAGGCTTCTACGTCACCGAGATGATGGGCATGGGCGTCAACGGCGTGACCGGCGACTACAGCCGGGGCGCGGCCGGTTTCTGGATCGACAAGGGCGAATTGGCCTTCCCGGTCAGCGAGGCGACCGTGGCCGGCAACCTCAAGGACATGTTCCCAAAACTGACGCCGGCCGACGATCTTGCCTTCCGTTATGCCACGAACGCACCGACCCTAAGGGTCGAAGGCATGACCGTGGCCGGCGCCTAAGAGGTCAAAGAGCTAGCGGTTGCCGCCGGCGAGCGTGATCGGATAGCCGCCGGCCAGGTCGTGCTTGAGCCGGCACTGAGCGCGGTCGGGCACGCCGTAGCATTGGTTGGCGGTCGCCAGCTGTGGATCGCGCGGACCAACCGGCGGCGCATTACCGCAAGCGGCCAGCAGGGGGCCCGCCACCACGGCGACAAGGACCCCGTTTACCAGGCGTTTCATCGAACCATCCTTCCATAGGGCTATGGCCGGATCCTGGTCTAGGAGTCTGGGTCTTAAGACGCCTGGTTCGAAATCAATTGGCTTCACGGCTGCGCGACTTACGCATCGTTCGGCACAACCAGGTTGAGCGCGTCAGGCACCAGCTCGACGGTCACCGGAAGGCGGCCGATCAAGTCGCCGTCGCCCTGCACCGGGTCGCCCTCGGGCCCTTCGATGGTCAGACGCTCGGCGCCCTCGATCTTGAAGTCGGCAGCCTTCGGCAGGCGGCCGAGCACCAGCAGCGCGCCGTAGCGGATCACATTCCAAGGGCCCGAGCGGGTGAAGCGGCAGAGCTGGAATCGAGGCGAGAAGAGACTGGCCTGGGGTGCACAAACGAAGCGCCCGCCATAGAAGCGCCCACGGGTCACGATCGCCGAGGCGGCCCGGTGGCTGGTGTCAGCTATGGTCAGTCGATAGCCCGGCGAGCGGAAGGAAATCAGCTGACGGACCGACTCGATCACGTAGGCGGCCTTGCCGAGCCGTCGCTTGAGCGCCAGATCGACCGAAGCAACCACTTGGGCATCGAAACCGACGCCGATCATCGAGAGAAAGTAGCGCTGGTCGACCCGGCCCAGGCCGACCGGCCGAATGGCGCCCGTGGCGATCGCCCGGGCCAGCTGCCCCGCCCGGCGGGGCAGCCCAAGCTCGTGGGCCAAGACGTTCGCGGTGCCCAGCGGCAGTACTGCTAGGGGCAGGGGCGGCTCGTAGCGTGTCGCGTCCAGAAGGCCGTTGACGACCTCGTTGATCGTGCCGTCACCGCCGGCCGCGACCACCACGTCGGCCAGCTCGAGCGTTACCGCCCGGGCCAGGGACTCCGCATGGCCGGGCGCGGCCGTCGGCCACAGGGTGATCGGGCACCCCAGGGCCTCCAGCGCCTTAAGGGTGGCGTCTAGGTAGCGCTTGCGGGCGCCGCCTGCGGTCGGGTTGAAAATCACCAACAGGCGCCGCGGACGCTCGGGCTCGGTCATCGACTTTCGGAGTCCTCGGCCATGGCTCACGTATCATTGAACCGCAAAATTATTGACTATATGTAGACTACGTGAGGTTTTCCAAAGCAAGGCCAGCCGGCATATCTGCGCACGCCTTCAAGCGATATCCATTGTCTTTGAGAATAGCTGCAACCCAGGGAGATGACGCATGTCACTTAGGATCAACGCCGACGCCCCTAACTTCACCGCCGAGACGACCGAAGGCACGATCGATTTTCACGATTGGATCGGCGACGGCTGGGCAATCCTCTTTTCCCATCCCAAGGATTTCACGCCGGTCTGCACCACCGAGCTGGGCTACATGGCCGGCCTCAAGCCCGAGTTCGACAAGCGCAACTGCAAGATTCTCGGCCTCAGCGTCGACCCGGTGGACAATCACGCCGCATGGTCCAAGGACATCGAGGAGACTCAAGGCCACGCAGTCAACTACCCAATGATCGGCGATCCGGAGCTCAAGATCGCCAAGCTCTACGAGATGCTGCCGGCCGATGCCGGCGAGACCTCCGAGGGCCGCACCGCGGTCGACAATGCGACGGTGCGCACGGTCTTCCTTGTCGGCCCGGACAAGAAGATCAAGCTCAACCTGACTTATCCCATGAGCACCGGGCGGAATTTCGACGAGGTGCTGCGGGTGCTCGATTCCTGCCAGTTGACCGCCAAGCACAAGGTCGCGACGCCGGTCAACTGGAAGCAGGGCGAGGACGTCATCATCGTGCCCGCCGTCTCCAACGAAGAGGCCAAGGAGAAGTATCCGGACGGCTGGAAGGAGCCGAAGCCCTACATCCGCATCGTTCCGCAGCCGACCGACTAAGGGACGCAAGGCGCCCTTGCGGGGTTAAGAGTATCGCCGGCTTGGCCCTAGCCCCAAGCCGGCGATTTTCTTTGTCTGCCCGTTTCGACATAGCGATGGTCGTATTGTGGCTTGTGCCCGCTGCGGGGCTGGTCGAGAGTTCTTTCCTCGAACGGGAGTCAAGGGGAGCCGCCGGCCCATGTCGATCACCAGCCTCCAAGCGTCCGACCGACCGGCGCGCCAGCACGGCGCAATGGAATTCAGCGAACCGCCCGTCGATCTGGACGGGGTCCGGCTTTACCGCTTGGACCGCCTGCGCGAAGTGCTAAAGGCCCGGGATATCGCCGGCCTGCTGATGTTCGACCAGGTCAACACCCGCTACGCGACCGACGCCACCAACATGCAGATCTGGTGCGCCCACTACGAGGCCCGGGCGGTCTTCGTGGCGGCCGACGGTCCATGCGTTCTGTTCGATTACGGCAACTACCCGCACCTGGCCGAGGATCTCCCGACGGTCGACGAGTACCGGGTCAACTCGTCGTTCTACTACTTCACCGCCGGGTCGCGGTCGGAAGAGCGGGCGCGCCAGTTCGGCGACCAAATTGCCGATCTCATGGCCAAGCATGGCGGCGGCAACAAGCGCCTGGCGATCGATCGGCTGTCCCACATGGGGGTCGACGCGATCCGCGCCCACGGCATCGAGGTGCTGAACGGCCTGGAGGTGACCGAGAAGGCGCGGGAGATCAAGTCGCCGGACGAGCTCATGCTGATGCGCGCCGCGGTCTCCGCCTGCGAGGCCGGCATGGATGCCATGCGCAACGCGCTCGAGCCCGGCATCACGGAGAACGCGCTTTGGGCCAAGCTGCACGAGACCAACATCCGCCTCGGCGGCGAGTGGATCGAGACCCGGCTGCTTTCGGCCGGACCGCGCACGAACCCCTGGTTCCGGGAATGCTCCATGCGGCCGATCGAACGCGGCGATCTGGTCAGCTTCGACACCGACCTGATCGGCCCCTACGGCTACTGCGCCGATATCTCGCGCTCCTGGGTGTGCGGCGACAAGCCGAGCGACGAGCAGCGCCGGCTCTACGCCATGGCGGTCGAGCAGATCGCCCACAACACGAGCCTTCTGAAGGCCGGTGTCAGCCTGCGCGAGGTCTCGGAAAAGGCCTGGCCGATACCCGAGGCCTATCTCTCGAACCGCTACCCCAGCCTGATCCACGGCGTCGGTCTGGCCGACGAGTACCCCTCGATCAAGCACTGGAGCGACTTCGAGGCCAAGGGTTACGACGACGTGCTGGAAGCCGGCATGACCCTTTGCGTCGAGTCCTTTATCGGCCTCGAGGGCGGCAAGGAGGGCGTCAAGCTGGAGCAACAGGTGCTGATCACCGAGGACGGTACGGAGCTGCTCTCAACCTATCCGCTCGAGGAGGACTGGCTCTAGTCATGCCCGATCTTTCCGGCAAGACCGTCCTGGTGACCGGCGGCTCCCGGGGCATCGGCGCGGCGACCGTCCGAGCCTGCGGCCAGGCCGGCGCCCGGGTTCTGCTCCACTACGGCCGCGCTAAGGAGGCCGCCGAAGCAATCCGGGCCGAGATCGGCGCCGAAACCTGCCAGCTGATTCAGGCCGACCTGTCCGAGCCGGAGAGCGTCGAGCGCTTGTGGCAAGAGGCGCTGGCCGTGGCGCCAAAGATCGACGTGGTGGTCAACAACGCCGGGGTGTTCGATCCGGCGCCGGTCGATCTCTCCCTGAAGGCCTGGCGCGCCGCCTGGGACCGGGTGATGCAGATCAATCTGCAGGCCCCGGCCGACCTCTGCCGAGCGGCGATCCTGCACTTCCGGGAAAAGGGCGGCGGCAAGATCATCAACGTGGCGAGCCGTGCCGCGCACCGGGGCGAGGCGCCCGACCAGATGCCCTATGGCGCCTCCAAGGGCGCACTGGTCACCCTGACCAAGACGATCGCCCGGGGCTATGCCGCCGACGGCGTCCTGGCCTTTTGCATCGCGCCCGGATTCGTCGCCACCGACATGGTCGCCGATGCCCTGGACGAGGCGGCGGTCGCACGGGTTGTCGCCGACATTCCGCTCGGCGAGATGGCGCCGCCGGAGGAAATCGGCGCGCTCGCCGCCTTTCTCTGCTCGGACCAGGTGCGCCACTTGAGCGGGGCGACTTTCGACGTGAACGGCGCCTCCTACGTGCGCTAGACTTGCCGATCAGGAAACTGGGGGAGGAAGCCATGCTGTTTCTATTGGATTTTCACGTCGAGTACCCATCCACCATGGGCCAAAAAGAGCTCTTCGCGATCTGGGCGCGCGAAGCCGACGCCGCGCTCGGCGCCAAGGAGGCGGGCGTGGTGGTCGACCTTTGGAAGTGTGTCGGCGAGCGCCGGGTGGTGGCGGTGGTCAAGGTCGAGTCCCACGACATGCTCGACCAGATCCTGCTCGACCTGCCGATCATGCAGGAGCATGGCCAAAACGTGCACGTCGAGGTTACGGCGCTGCGCCGCTACGAGGACTTCGCCAGCGACGTCAAGTCGCGCCTGGACTAACTCGGGCTAAGAAAACAACGGCGCCCCGGGCGCCATGGAGATGACCCGCTGGATCTCGTCGCTCTTGAGGCCAAGGGCCATGGGCCGGCGCACGCCGGGCAGCATCGCGACGTCGTAGAGTTCTTCGACCACGCCTTCTAGGCGCAGCCAGTGGCGCACATCGCCGCTTTCCGTATCGACGATCCAGAGCCCGCAGCGCGCCTCTCCGTCGTGGCGCGTCAAGGCATCGTCCAGGGCCAAGCCCTGGAAGGTCTTGTTGTGGCGCGGCTTGGACAAGCCGACGATGGCGTGATGACCGCTGAAAGCCAGGCCCCGGCCGTAGCCCGGGCAGAAGGCAACCCGCTCGAAGCGCCACTCCGCCGGGTCCAGATAGCCCAGGTACCCGCTGCCGGACTCGAGCAGCCACAGCCTGCCTCCGTGCCAGCGCGGCGAGTGGGGCATGGAGAGGCCCTCGGCGACGATCTCGTCGGTCGCCAGGTCGATCACCACGCCGCCGTCGGCGCGCCGGTCGCGCCAGCCGTCGGCCACGTCCGAGCGGCTGATCGCCGTGGCATAGGCCGGTCGGCCGTCCTTCAGCGCAACGCCGTTCAGATGGCAGCGGTCCTCGGCGGCCAGCCGGCTGACGAAGGGCGGCCGCCAGAGGGGCACGAAGCTGCGGCTGTCGCTGACCGTTGCCAGGCAGCCGAACAGGGTGTTGGCGAATATCACCCGGCCACCCGGCTCGACCGCGATGTCGTGCACGTCGATGTCGCCCGTGGTCCACGCCAGCTGAGGCACATAAAGCCGGTCGTAGCCTTCGTGCGCCTGGCCCGGATCGAGCACGTTGTCGAAGCGCCAGAGCTGATAGAGCGTTGCCAGGTAGAAGGTCTGATCGCTTGCCCAGAGGCCCATGGCCCGGTTGAAGGTGCGCTCGAAGATCGAGAGGCGGCCATCGGGCTGCAGGCCGATCAGGAACAGCTTGCCAGCTTGATATGTGGTCAGCGCCAGGCTGATCTTCTGTTCGGATAGCCAGGCGGGCAAATGGCGCGAGCCGGTCACCTGAAGCGGTGGTGCAGCTTGTCCAGGGTCAATCATCGCGCCTCTTTAGGCGGGCGCTAGGCGATTGTAAAGTCGGCGCGGGCTGCCAACTTGAGGTGCCCCGCCCCTACGCTCTCGGAGGCAACCTTGGCCTTCCAGTTCACACCCTTCGAGCCGCCGCCCGCCTTGCGCCAGATCCTGCGCCGCTCGTTCTCCGCGAAGGGGCGTATCGCCTATCGCTTCGACAAGATTCTGCCCAACGGCCTGGCGGCTGCGGTGTTCAATTCCGGCGCCCCGCACCGTCTGGGCAAGGCAGAGAACCCCGAAAACAACCCACGCTTCGCCCACAGCTGGCTCACCGGCCTACAGTCCGATGGCTCAGATACCATCGCAACGCTCGAAGCCGACTGCGCCGCCCGTGGCTTGATAAAGCTAGCCATGCCCTTCCTGCGGCCCCTCATCCGCCGCGCCGACGGCAATCAACTCGCCTTGCTGCGCGACCAAGTGACGAAGCAAGAACGCTAGACTCCTATCACTCCGACAGACCGGCGAGGCGCAGGCCCTCGGCGAGCAGGTCCCAGTCCGCCGGCCTGCGCCACATTCTCCGATATCCGTCGGCCAACACACCGATGGTGTCGGCGTCCACCGCGCGATCCCGGCTGGCAAACTCCCGATGGCGCTCCTCGACGAAAGAGGCTAGGGCGTTACGGGCCTCCTCTTGCTGGCCAAGCCGGGCATGGGCACCGGCAAGACAGGCCCGGGCGAAAGAGTTGAGCAGGGCCTGGCCGTGCAACACCCGCGCGGCCTCCTCGTAGCTCTCGGCGAAAAAACAGGCCTGGCCGAGCACCCAGTCGAAGGACGGCGGGTGCAGGGGGTCCAGGCGTTTCGCCTCTCGCACGATGTCGCGCGCCTTTTCCGGCTGGCCTAGCATCAGGAATCCGTAGCCGATCCAGTTCATCGGCTCCGCCTCGGTGACCACCTGGGCAAGCGCCTTGGTGAATTGGACCTCGGCGTCTTGCCATTGGCCAACGGAAATGTAAGCGAAGCCAAGCTGGTCCTGATTGGCAATGTCGGCGCCGTCCAGCGCAACTGCCTTGCGGGCGAGATCGAGGGAGCGGGTAGCGGCCTTGTCATTGCCGAGCCCAAGAAAAAGGTCCACGAAGTAGGTGTCGGCCAGATAGGCGTGGGCCTTGGCGTAGCGCGGGTCGAGGGCGATCGCCTTCTCGAAATAGGGACGCGCTTCGGCGGTGTCCTCGACGCCGAAGGAATCCCGGATCGCCTTACCTTTGAGCAACAGCTCGTAGGCCTTCATGTTTTCTGGGCGCTTGCGCGAGGCAGCATCGGCGACCGCCTCCTGGACCCGGCCGGGCAGCACGCCGACGATCGAGCGGGTCACCTGGTCCTGAACCTCGAAGATGTCTTCGAGCTCCCGGTCGTAGCGCTCGGCCCAGACCTGCTTGCCGCTCTCGATCTCGACCAGTTGGGCGGTGATGCGCACCCGCTTGCCGGCCCGCCGCACGCTGCCCTCGACCACGTAGTGCACGCCCAGCCGGCGCCCGATCTCCTTGATGTCCAGGTTTTGGCCCTTGAAGCCAAAGGCGGAGTGGCGTGCGGCCACGCGTAGCACGGAAAAGCGCGACAGTTCGGTGATGATGTCTTCGGTGATACCGTCGGAGAAGTAATCCTGCTCCGGATCGCCGGTCATGTTGGTAAGCGGCAATACGGCGATCGAGAGGCGATCGGGTGATGCCGGTGCGGACTGAACTTGGATCGGCGTGCCCGGCCGCACCCGATAGGCGCGCAGCGGCTCGGCGATGTTCTTCACGCTCAGCTCGCCCAGGTCTTCAAAGGCGAGATCGAGCTTACCCTTGACCTCGCCGCGCACGCTCTCCGAGAGGCAGATTCCGCCCGGCTCCGCCAGACCTTCAAGCCGGGCCGCGACGTTGACCCCATTTCCGAAGATATCGCCGCCCTGAAGGATCACGTCGCCCAGATTGACGCCGATCCGGAACTGGAGCCGGTCGCCGTGCTCGGCGATCTTATCTTGCCACGCCACCGCGCAGGTAACCGCATCGACCACGCTGGCAAACTCGGCCAGGATTCCGTCGCCCATGAGCTTGACGATGCGCCCCCGATGCTCGGCAACAAGCGGTTTGATCACCTGCGCGATCAGTTCGGAGAGCGCCGCCAAGGTGCCGGCCTCGTCTTGGCCCATATGCTTGGAATAGCCGACCACGTCGGCGGCAAGAATAGCGGCGAGCCGGCGTTCCATCTGGTTCCTCCCCGATCGGGAACCTAGCGAAGATCCGACGAGCTGGCCACGGCATTTGCAGGCGGAATGGTAACCGCCTGGACTGTTTTTTCGGGACAGTGCTAGCCTGGCAGACCGGCCCGGCGCAGGCCCTCGGCGATCTTCACCACATCCGCCGGGTTGCGGTAGACAAGTCCGGCCGTGTAGGCGCGAATCGTGAAACCGGGCTCTTGGAACAGAACCTCTCGGGCTTCCTCGAGCCGCCCCAGCTCGCCCAAGACGGAAGTCAGATTGACGTAGGCCGCCATCAGGCCGCTGTAGCCGACGACATCCAGCGCGCGTATCGTGGTCAGACGCCGTTCCAAGCCAAGGGCAAGTGGAGGCTATGCGATGCCGGGCAAGCCGAACGTCATTCTGATCCTGGTCGACGACATGGGCTTCGCCGACCTGGGCATCACCGGCTCGGAGATCAGAACGCCCAATTTGGATCGGCTCGCCGCCGACGGCGTGCTGCTGAGCGCCATGTACAACTGCGCGCGCTGCTGTCCGACCCGCGCCTCCCTGCTGACCGGGCTCTACCCCCACAATGCCGGGGTCGGGCACATGGGCGCCAATTTGGGCACGCCGGCCTATCAGGGCTTCCTGCGCAACGACAGCGCGACCATCGCCGAGGTGCTGCGCGCGGCGGGCTACCGGACCTTGATGGCCGGCAAGTGGCATGTCGCCGGAGATTTCATGGCGCGCGACATCGATTCCTGGCGGGTCGGCGACGTAGATCACCCGACGCCTCGACAGCGCGGCTTCGACCGTTTCTACGGCATCGTCGATGGAGTCACGAACTTTTTCTCGCCCCACTACCTGCTGGAGGACGACCGCCGGGTCGAGGTCTTCCCTGACGACTTCTATTTCACCGACGCGATCACCGACAAGGCGATTGACATGGTCGAGGCGGCGGTCGACCGGGCGCAGCCCTTCTTCCTCTACCTGGCCCACGCTGCGCCCCATTGGCCCCTGCATGCGCCGCCCGAGGACATCGCCCGCTACGAGGGGGTCTACGACAAGGGTTGGGATGCGATCCGCACGTCCCGCCACGAGGAGCTGAACGGCCGCCGGGTCCTGAAGCGCAACTGGGACATCTCGCTGCGCGACGAGGAGGTCGCGCCCTGGAGCGACGTGTGCTTAAGCGACTGGGAGGCCAGCAAGATGGCGGCCTATGCCGCGATGGTCGACCGTATGGATCAATCGATCGGCCGCCTGGTCACAGCGCTGAACCGGCTCGGCCAGTTCGACGACACACTGATCCTGTTCCTCTCCGACAACGGCGGCTGCGCCGAGTTCATGGCCGAGGACGGCTGGGCCAAGTTCTTTCCCGATGTGACCCACGACGGGCGCAAGATCACCATGGGCAACGTGCCGGGCCTGCGCCCCGGCGACGCCCTGACCTACCAGAGCTACGACCGGCCCTGGGCCAACGTCTCCAACACGCCCTTTCGTCTGTTCAAGCACTACGTCCACGAGGGCGGCATCTCGACCCCGCTGATCGCCCACTGGCCCAAGGGAATCGCCCGAGGCCATCGGGCGCACGCGCCTTGCCACGTGGTCGATATACTGCCGACGATCCTGGAAGCGACCGCCAGCCCCGCCTTGAGCGAGCTCGGCGGCCATCCGATCCAGCCGCTTCAGGGCGAAAGCTTCCTTGCCCTCCTGAAGGGCCTGGACTGGGCGCGCCAAGAGCCGATCTTTTTCGAGCACGAGGGCAACTGCGCTGTGCGTCTGGACAATTTCAAGCTGGTCAAGCGCCACGGGCGGGACTGGGAGCTTTACGACATGGATGCCGACCGTACGGAGCTCAACGACATCGCCGGCCGCAAGGCCCCCTTGGAGGCGGAGCTGCGCCAGCGCTACGAAGACTGGGCCCAGAAGACCGGCGTGCTCGATTGGGAGATCGCCCTGCCGCGCTTGCTGGAAGCCTGGAAGCTGGGCAGCGCGGAGGGGTGAGAGGCGCCCGCCATACCGGGAGGAAGGAAACGCGGTTATGAGCGACGAAACGAAACCAATTGCCGGCGGCTGCCACTGTGGCGCCGTGAGGTACGAAGCGAGAGGACCAACGGTGCTGATCGAGCTGTGCCACTGTGAAAGTTGCCGGCGTACGGTCGGGGCGCCCCTGATGTCTTGGGCCGCGTTTCGCCGGGACGCCTTCGCGATTACGGCTGACCGACCGACCGCCTATGAATCCTCGCCCGGTTTGGCGCGGACCTTTTGCGGGCGCTGCGGCACCTCGCTCACGCTGGCCGACGATCGCTTCCCGGACGAGATCTATGTGTCGATCGCTTCGTTGGACGACGCCGAGGCCTTACCCCCCGAATTCCACATCTGGCGCGCGCAACGCCTGTCGTGGCTTGAGACCGCGGACAGCTTGCCGCGCTACAGGCAGTTCAGGGTGGATGGCATAGTCGAGGATTTGCCGGAGCGGTCCTAGTCGCGCGGCGCCATTTGCTTGAGAGCCGATGAAAAGGCGTCGGAAGCACGACGGCTGCGGCTTGCGCTCGGGCGCGGCGAGGATACGAGGACGCCGAAGCGCGACGTGCCGACCCTGAGGCAGGCCTGGGAGCGCTTCCTCACGGACCGGGATGGCGACCTCAGGCCGAGGACCCTGGGGTGGTGCGAGTCGATGATGGCGGGACCGCTCAAGTCGTTGCTCGGCGTCCGGATGGACAGGATCGCCGCCATCATCGACCAGGTTCACCGACGCGAGGATTTTCTCAATGCACGCAAGCGAAGTTTTGGGGCCACTCGACGCGATTGAGGTCAGGCTGGCCGCCCCGCCCCGAGAGTACCTGAGGGCCGACGAGGCCGCCGGTTTCCTGGGGTTGTTCAAGCAGCGGCTCGACGTCTGGCGCATGGAGGGCGGCGGGCCGCCCTTCCACAAGGTCGGGCGCCGCAGCTCTGTAAGCTGCACCCCACGCGCGCCGCAGAGGGATGTTGCCAGCGCAACCCGTTCAGCGGGCGCGTGCTGACCGCGGCAATTGGGATCGGCGCAGGTCCTAGGCTGGGTCGACAGAAGCGCCATGACTCTATCCCTTATTGCGTTTGAAGTACGCAATGTTATAACATTGCCGTTTTTGTAATCTTTCAACGTCTTCTGGACGTTTGCAGTGAAACTCGAACTGACATGGGGAATGCCAAAAAATGGCAGACAAACGGAAAATTCTGATCGCGATGATGGACGGCTTCGAGCCGTCCTATCTATGGGCCAGCGACATGCCGAACACCAAGCAGATGATCGCGAAGGGCTTCTTCAAGGAGGTGGAAGCCATGATGCCGACGGTGACCAACGTCAACAATACGGGAATCTGTTGCGGCTGCGCGCCGAAGGACCACGGCATCACCGCCAACTCCTACTTCGATCTACAGACCAAAAAAGAAGAATACATGGACCAGGCGGAGATGGTCCTGACGCCAACCATCTTCGAACGAGCCCGAGACGCCGGCATGACCAACTCCGCGCTGCTGACTGCCAAGGGCAAGACCCAGACACTGCTACGGACAGGCGCAACTATCCGGCTCGCGGCGGAAAAACCGGAGCAGGCCGAGGGTTGCGACATCGACTGGGTCGATCGTCTCGGGCCGCCCCCCGAAATCTACTCGGCAGAGATCAATCATTGGCTTTTCAGGGCGGCACAGATTGTCCTCGGCGAAACGGACTGCCAAGTCGTCTACTACCACACGACCGACTATCCCATGCACATGGAGCCGCCGAGCGGCGACTTATCACAGTTTCATCTCAGGGAGTTCGACAAGCTATTGGGCGAAGCCCTGAACGACCATCCGGATCTCGAAGTGTTCATGACCGCGGACCACGGGATGAATTTTAAGAGCCGCTGCTACGACCTCAACAAGGTCATGCCGAACAACGGCTGCGATATCTTCTTCGCCATGTCGGCGGAACGGGACCCCTACGTCAAGCACCACCGTACCTTCGGCGGCACGGCCTACGTCTTCCTCAACAGCGCCTCGGATTACGACCGTGCGGCGGATATCTGCCGGCGGCTGGACGGGGTGGAGGGAGTCTATGACCGACACGAGGCGGCGTCCAAGTTCCTCCTGCACCCGGACCGCATCGGCGACATGATCGTTGTCGGCGACACCGATACGGTCTTCGGGCCTTGCGAAGGGAACTCGGGAATCGAGGAAATGCCGGTGGGGTTTCGCACCCACGGCGGCACGGCCGAGCAAAATGTGCCGCTGATCATCTACAACCACGAGGTCAACCACGACCAGTGGAACGACTATCGGTACAACTTCGATCTGACCCGGGAAATTGGCTTCTAACTGGCTCTCATGCGAACTCACATGTCCGCATTGGATCATCACCAGCCTACAAGAGGCGTGCGTGGCCGGGACAATGTGCCAAAGGCGCAAGGATTGAGAAGACCGCCTAACCTCCAAAGAGGCCAGGCGGTCGCGGGGTGAGCTGACTCACCCTACCAGTTTGAGCGCCAGGTCCTCGGCCGCACTGTGTGGCTTAAAGCCATCAGGCACTGCTGGCGCGTGGACGTAGAAGCTCTTTTGCGAGCACCGGAATCGTATTCTCGGTTCCGGTGCGGCCGGCGTCGTCACCGTCAAACAGGACGGTGACGTGTGTGACGCCGTGTCGCAGCAAGAGTCCGACTTGCTTCAGTGAGACCGATCGACCCATTGGGGAAACGACCGGCCACCCAAGTTCATGCAAACGGAACACCGACCAATAACTCTCGACGAGCTCGCCATCGGCGTTGTGAATCGGGATCGCGATCCGACCCTTCATCATCCCGCGACCACAGAAGCCAAGCCCGGATTGGCGCGGACCTTTTGCGGGCGCTGCGGCACCTCGCTCACCCTGGCCGACGATCACTCCCCGGATGAGGTTTACGTTTCGCTTGCATCGCTGGACGACGCGGAGGCGCTGCCCCCCGAATTCCACATTTGGCGCGCGCACCGCCTGTCGTGGCTCGAAACCGCGGACCGCTTGCCGCGTTACACACGGTTTAGATTGGACGGCATAGTCTAGGAATCGCCCGGGTCGCCCTAGCCCCTGCGACGTTTTTTACTTGAGAGCCGATAAAGTGAAAACGGAAATACGACTTTCCCGGTGAATGGTGCCGCCGGAGGGAGAAACATTAAACTCCCTCTTTGAAGAACTGGCGGCCTGGGAGGACCAACTCAAGCACCATAGCGCCGAACTGGAAGACCTTGCGGGAGGGCCGGAGCCATGAGCCAACCGCGCCCTCAAACTATCCAAGAGGAATTCAGGCAGTCGGCGGCCTCCGGACCGAAATCCACCAAAAAGAAGCTCCCGCCGCCAGTATCCATTCGCTTTAGCGACGAAGAACGGGCCCAACTGCGGCGCGATGCTGGGAAGGCTTCGCTGAGCGCTTACATCCGGCATCGAATCTTTGGCGATGCCGTGACGCCGCGCAAGCGCCAGTATCTCCGCAAACGACGGCAGACCACCCTAGACCATGAAAGCCTTGCCCGACTGTTGGGGGTGCTTGGGCAATCGGAACTGGCGACGAGCATGCTTGCGCTCGCCATGGCGGCACGTTCCGGGGCCTTGCCGGTCACGCCTGAACTTTCCGAGAAGCTCGATCAGGCCTGTGATGAAATCGGCGATATGCGGCGCGCCCTCATCGTCGCCCTGAATCTGAAGCCGGAGGACTGAGGTGATCCTGGTCGGCAATCAGCGGGGCGGATCCAGGGACTTGGCGCTGCATCTTATGAAAGAAGAAAATGAACATGCTGAGGTCTATGAGTTGCGCGGCTTCGCATCGCAAAACCTGATGGGCGCGCTGAACGAGGCCTATGCAGTGAGTCGGGGTACGCGATGCACGCAGTTCCTGTATTCGCTATCTCTTAACCCGCCGGAACAGGAAGCAGTGCCAACCGAGGCATTTGAGGAAGCGATTGACCGCGCTGAGCAAAGGCTTGGTCTGACCGGCCAGCCCCGCGCCATCGTCTTCCATGAAAAGAACGGACGCCGCCATGCTCACGCGGTGTGGAGCCGGATTGACGTGGAGACCATGACTGCACGGCAAATGTCCTTTGATCACGAAAAACTGCAAACGCTCTCGCGTGAGCTGTTTCTTGAGCATGAGTGGCAAATGCCGCCGGGCTTGGCCAAAAGGTCTCTCAGCGATCCTCGCAACTTCACCTTGGCGGAGTGGCAGCAGGCACGGCGAGCCGGTAAAGACGCAAGAGCCGTCAAGACAGCGATTCAGGATGCGTGGGCCATATCCGATTCCAGAGCGGCTTTTGCCCACGCCCTGGAAGAACGGGGTTTTCGGCTTGCCCGTGGCGACAGACGGGGCTTTGTCGCCGTAGATATGCGCGGGGAGGTCTATGCCATAGCGAAATGGACTGGAGTCAAGATCCGACAGGTGCGGGAGCGCCTCGGTGATGAAACCGGCCTTCTCGGCGTTTCTGAAACGAAGCAGAGAATTGCGGATGATGTGCTTTCGAAACTGGATCGATTTCAAGAACAGCTTGAAGGCGAAGAGCGGGCGTTGCGGGGCAAGTTCGAGGATCGACGGCAAGCGTTCGTCCGCCGGCAAAGGGCTGAACGGCAGGCGCTGACGAGCAAGATTGAGCAGCGGCGTGAGCGCGAGGCTATCCAGCGCCAAGAACGATTCCGTACCGGTCTGAAAGGGCTATGGGACCGCATGCGCGGCGAGCACAGGCGCATCCGCAAACTGAATGAACGGGAAGCCGCATCGGCCCTCGTACGTGACCGGGCTGAACTGGATGCACTGGTACTCCGGCAGCTTGAACAACGCAGACATCTCAACATCTTCCGGCTCTGGGCCCGTAGGGAACACGACGCCGAAAGGCAGGATATCCGCAGGGATGTTGAGGTCTACCGAGGGCTACGCAATGCCGAACCCGACCACCCCAGGTCACACCAACCGAGACGCAATCGCGGTCCCGCGCCGGAGCGTTGACCTCATCGATACTCACAGGATCAAGGAGCGTGAGAAATTGTCACGCGATTGGATGGTTCGCAGGCCGATGTCCGGTCCGGTTTGTGACGCTGCCCCGTCCATTGGCACCGCTCCACCTGTGATTCGGTGCCAGACAAGGAATCATGACCGATCCCGGCCATGCAACAACTTGTATGCCCGTCAGCGTGCTTCACTAGATGTGGGTAATTGAAAGCGACGCCGTACGCTTACCTCAATACGAGGTGCGGCTATGATTGAAAGGTCTCTTTCAGTGAGTATGCGCCGTAGCAGCTCGCTAAGTCTACGAAGCTCGGCGCGGGACGGGCTGGTCTAAATGGCAACGGACCGGATATGAGCTAGATCCTCAACCAGCGCAACTGCTGCTTCACGCGTGAGCGCTTGGCGAGCTCGTTCTTCGCCTTCTGTTTGAGCCACATCGCATCCCCTAGATGAGGGGAGCCTAAACCACAACCTGAACCTGAGTCCACAGGGTGTCCTTCCGGGCGCCTTTTTGCATTGGAGAACGAATGCCCAACGACTTACCAAGGGTTCCGTTTAGATCTCATTCACTCGTACTCAGCGTCGAGGCCAAAATCGGGATAGGATACTCCCGTACCTTCGCACCTGTAACACTTTCCCTTTCTTCCATCATCCCAAGCTTCAACCCCAGTCCCGGCGCAGCTAGGGCAAGTGATGGAATTATCGGGTTTTGAGGGAGGGGTCGTGCCATCCCGTAAATGCTTTAGGAGTTCCTCGACCGTACACAAACCAAAGGATACTGAGTATGCGTAGGGAAGTGGGTTGCCGGAAATTAAGAGTTTGTGCGGAGAAAGGTAGCCTAACTCCCGAGGTAACGTCTTTAGCTTGTTATTCTTAACAGCCAAATATCTCAAATTTCGCAAATTCCCAATCTCCTTGGGGAGCTCTGCTAATTCGTTGCCCTGGAGTCGCAATTCTCTAAGATTGAACAATCTTCCAATTTCAGCAGGTAAAAATCTAATTCTATTCCCATTAAGTGTAAGGTATTGTAAATTAGTCAGATTTCCAATTGTATCTGGCAATTCCTCCAAATCATTACTCAGAATTCGCAGTTTCTTCAAGTTACTTAGGTCCCCAATTTCTTTAGGTAAAGAGGACAATTTGCACGAGTCAAAAGACAACTCCTCTAGTCTCTTAAGCTGCCCAATCTCTTTGGGAAGAGTCTTTATATCCTTCCTTTCGAACCAAATCTTAGTCACATCCGGGTTCTCTCGGATGATTTTGTTTAGTTCTTTATCACTTTCACTCTCCATGACTTCCTACACTCCCTACTGTGTACCTACGATTAAAGTCGGCTCGCTAGGCTCGTAGTGACTACCGAATATCTTGGACTATCTTCTTTGCCTCGACTATCAAAATACTTGCGATACATTTCTTATAGGAGTGACACGCTCCACCAAATTGATTTAGACTATCAGCACTCTTTGTCTTCCAGTATTTGCTACGTTTTTCTCGCCATAGATTGTTCAACATCTTCGCTTTTTCAAGTTCATCGGAACCTGAATGTGTACAATAGTGAGCTGCTCGCTCCCAATAATAATCTAAGTGCGCACAATACTTTTCGAAGAATTTTGCGAGTTCATCGTGGCCCTTTGCGGATATGTCGATCAACAACTCGTCTCGTGGGCGGATGACCTCGTCAAGACTGTCTTGGATCTTGTCAAGTTTGTATCGACGGTAGGCGTTGTCAGATTGAAGCAGGTGCAGCTGTTTGGATTTGGCAACACCGATGTACGCTACGATAAGTGCCGTTACCAAGGGTACGAGTGCCGCAACTAAGGGGAGCAGCGCCGGCAAAAGCGGGACTGCGGAGGAAGGATCAGTCATTTGTACCTCTCGATTCTAATGAATCAATCCGAATCCCCCGCGACAATCGCGTCGATGAACTGCAGCGTGGAAGACGCTAATCATTACGGAGGATTGAAACGGATCGGTTTGCGAGCTCGCTTCTGGTCGCCTGAACCTAACGTTGCCTTGTCGTCGCCCAATGTGAAGTTCGATTGCTTCATAGATGTAGGTTTCTCTTCGTCTCGAACAGCGCGCTGGCGAAGCCTAACACCAGGGCCACCCCCATTTGCCTCGATGAAGATCACACCGAACTCGAGTGCCGCCTGAAGCTTCTGAATGGTCGAAAGGTTCGCATTCAATGTGCCGGGTGTTGCCTCTAGGCGCCGTACAGTGTTGATCGCGACACCAGCGGACTTCGATAGCTTTTCTTGCCCCCAACCAAGCAGTGCGCGGGCAGCGCGAAGCTGCGGGCCCGTAGTAAGCATGTCGTTGCCTCGAAAAATGGTTTCTGTACCCAATTTAAGGGTTGAAATAACCAACATCAATGGTTCTATTACCCAATAGAATGGTTGCAGAAACCAATTTAAGGAAGAAAACAATGTTGCCGAAGCCTACACCGAGATGACCGAGGCGGACTGGAAAGTTATCGATGACGAGCTGAAGGCGGAAACCGCCGCGATCATCGCCGCGAACCGCGCCGCCAAGGAGCGCAACGGCGAGGTCCCGACTTGCACTACGCATCGCCTGTCCTTCGCTGGGCACGGCCACTGGATCGGCCAGTAAGGGAGGCGGCCATGAAAGCGATCCGAAACGCTCTGACGGTTGCTCATCCGCAAAGGAAGCATTGGTTCGACCCTGATCGGCGCAAGCTCGTAGCGCTAGGAGCGGCCTCAGGGGCCATGGTGGTAGCCGGAGCGACCGCGGCAGCGGACGCCCCAGGCTCATGGGCCTCGGTAACCACTTGCCGCTTGAACTCCTCGGTAAAGCTGCGACGAGGCCGCTTCGCCTGTTCTGACATCGATAAGTGTCCTATGTGGATGGCCCCCGCGGGCAAGGAAAATCTCGGTGCTTTGACGATATCGGGTCGGGTGCAGTCATATGTCCGGCCTATCGTTGCGGCGCATATGGCCGCTGGGGCGTCCGCTGCCGCGGTCGCTCGACGCCACGATCTGAATGCGAACCTTCTTTTCACCTGGAAGCGGCGGTACGGGATGTCGGATCGATTTCTGCCGGTTGAGGTATCGGAGGCCAAGCTGGCCGAGGTGCCGATGAGCGACGAGCCGGAGGAGCGCGAGCGATCGGAGTTCACTTCGCTCGAGATCGAATTGGCCAACGGCAACCGGATTCGGTGAAGGGCAATCTCGACGCCGACACCCTGTGTCGGCTACTACGCTCGCTTGGCGATCCATGATCCCGGTCCCGAGCCATACGAGGATCTGGTTGGCGGCCGGCAAGACCGACATGCGCAAGGGGTTCAACAGTCTCTCTGCTCTGGCCGAGCAGGTCCTGGCGCAAGACCCCTTCGGAGCGCCGATACTCTCCAGTCGGTAGAAGGCAACACGGCCCGGCGCGCTTTGGCGATCGACGGATTGTCCGCCTGATCCAGAATTGGCTGAAGGCGGGCGTCATGGAAGAGGGCGTGCAGGTCACGGCGACCGAGGGGACGCCGCAGGGGGCGGTGAAGCGAAGGCCGGTGGAGCCTCTCGAAGGCTCAAGAATGCATCTGATGCCGCCAGCGCCCGACCGCGCTAACCGGCGCAGCGAAACACCAATGGGTTTTGCACTGGCAACGTTCGAGGCCAATGTAAGTGAGCTCTTTGCTTGAGTTTCAACATCTTACTAGGTGGTTCCTGGTCTGGGGCTGTCTTCGGTATGGCGCATCGGCGGGGTTTGACCATGGAAGGTTCCTGGAACAGCTATGGTGGAGAGCGTCAGCGGACCATGGCTGTTTCAGGGTTCTGCCATAGAACCCCATAGAGCCGGTGTGACATGCCGATGACTGCCCCGGGGGCCGTCTTTGGGTGGCGCGGAGCGCCTCAACTTTGTGCGCGAGGGATCGAAGCCGTATGGCCGGGACCGGCTCTGATGGGCCCGGTTCACGAGAGCTCGGTCCGGCCTGGGCCGGATGCGCCCATCAATTTGCCAATTAGCTCGCTCACGTAGCGCTGGCGCAGCGTCCGCGCTTCTCGCACTTCGTCGTCGTCATCTTCGCCGAGTTCAAATTTCGCGACCGCCACCGGCCCGTCTTTGAGATAGCCCTCTGTCCGGGCATCGTCCGTGAAACGCCTCTCGAGAATTGCGAGTGCCTTCTTGATAGCGGCCGCGTGCTTGCCATCCAGAGCGCTCCGGAACTCAATCACCGCGGCTTCAATGCCGCCTGGGCCATGTTCAATGCAGTAGACCAGATCGTGCGAATCCTTGCGCGCGCGGCGATGCTCGAATGCGAAGGCTTTAAGACAGGTAAAGGCAACCAGATCGGCATAGCGGAGTGTCTCGATCGCGACACCATCTTCACCGATCAGCTCCGCTCTGATTTCCTGGGTGTGGTGATGATCGAACACCATCGAGGCGTGCGGAATGTTGAGCGCGGAGACATTCCCCTCTACCGGCAAAGGCTGAACCTTTCCCCCGGAAGTTTCCGGGTCGTCAGCGAGCAATTCGAGGATGGCGGGAATCCCGGTCCCGGTTTCTGTCCGCCAGCGCCAGGATTGTTTTTCACCTTTTTCGTTTTCGGCGCGCTCAAAACCCAGCTCTTTGATATTGTCCTCGAGCGTGCGGTAGGCATCGGTGTTGGCCAGCATCTGCAATTCGACCACGATATCGACATCGCCGGTGCCGGCGTGCGCCGGAACAGCCGGCGGCCTGTCCGGCACGAGATAGCGCGGCGCCAGACCGCCGATGAGATAGATGGAATCTTTCCATGGTCCCAATCGGCTCAACAATGTGACGAGGACGCGCTCGCAATTCTCGGTCACTCTGGCATCGTATCCGTCTTTGGTCGCCGGTTTGCTCATCAGAAGCCGATCCTTTCGCGCCGGAGATGTTCCGCCATCTCCTTGGCCCGGCCTCCGCTGCGCATCAGGTCGAGATAGACCTGGACGGGGCTGGCGAGCCAGATAGCCTCGATACGTTCCTTGAACAGGAACTCGCCCTGTGACGGGGTTTCGATGACGTTCAGATTTGCGCCTTCGCTGACTATACGGGCATCCAGTTCACTCAAGACTTCCTCAGCGGCGCGGCCCGGCATCAACCGGCAAGCCACCCGCGAAATTCTTGTCAGGAACGGGGCATAGCGCTGCGCGGCCGCCTCCTGCGTAATCACGCACTGAGTTTTGTGGGAATCGCTCAGGCGGGTCAGACGATCCATCAGAGCTTCAGAATCAATAGACCGGACATAGTAGCGGCGCTCCGTGCGCTGTCGGCGGCTCGGAACTTGCCTGCTCCACTCATCAAGGAGCATGCCCGGTTCAACCAGGGAGCGCTCCTTGGAAGGTCCCTGGCCTCTGGTTTGAAGCCAGTCGAAGCGCTCAAGGGATGATAGCGTTTCGGAAGTGGTCGCTGGCGACACCTCCGCGAGTGCGGCCAGGGCTTTCACTCCAAACCACTCGCCGTGATGAACTAGCAGTGCGTGAAGAACCTGCGAGCGCTTGCCCTTAAATAGCGAGCGGACGGCTTTTTCGAGCGTCTTGGGCGCGGGCCTGTCTATATAGAAAAAGGCGCCGCGCGCCGGGATGAACAGACTTCCTCCGGTGTCGAAGTAGCCGATATTCTCTTTGCGCAGCAGTTCCTTGGCGCCCGGTGAGATTGATTCCGCCGCCAGCAGCGGCACGGCAGTGTTTTCCGGGACGTTCAGCCGCTCCAGCGCGCCGAACTGGTTGATCTGCCAAAGGATCTGCCGGACATCGCGGGGATAGACGGATTTCTTGACCTCAATGAGCAGGGTGAGGTCCCTGCCGGCGACACCCAGATGGATTTCAGCGTCGAGCTGAAGGTCCTCAACCAACTTCCGTCGCTCCAGGTGTGGCGGCTGCGCACGGACCTGCGGTAGCTCCCGGAGTGTATCCAGAAGCTTATCCAGCACGTCTCTCTCTGACATTTGAAGTTTGTTCATCGCCAATTCATTCATGTTTGCTGCACAGCCAATATACCCAAATTATCAAATATTCGCTAAAATAGCAATGTTCGCTGTTCAGCGAAGAAGTTGAATTTCTAAGATGGTTATCTCCAGCACTATCCCACACAGAATTTGTAAACGGATTTCACTAGATAATTCCGATAGTTAACTGACTTCCACGGCGACCCTCTAAGGAGGGCTTCGACCGTAAAGAGGCATTGATCCGAGTTCCCATGCAATCCCCAATCCCTTGAAAAACTGCGCAACTCATGCTAAATTGATAATTGGAGCCGTTCGCCTTGGCTATGAGCGACCAAAAAGACGGCGCGTACTCCTAACTACCTGTTCTAGCAGGCTTCTTAACCCGTGCTGGCATCCGGTAGTGTTTAAACGCTCTTGACTGCCGATCAAAGTCCAGCAGGCTTTAAGGAGACTGCCAATGTCTACTGATTTCTCGAAGCTGTGTGCGGATTTCCTTCGCGAATCCCACCGTATGGCCTCCGGCGAAAAGCTGAAGGCATCCCATGCCCGTGAACTCGTGGCGGCGTTTTTCGGCTACAAGAGCCACGCGGCCCTTCTTGCGGAATCTCGCTACCCGGTATCCCGTCTCGAAGAGACAAATATCCTGGTACCCAACGTTCCGCTCATGGATGGGCGCCGCAGGCGCTTGACCGGTCTGCCTGCGAGTGTGCGGTCATCGTACGAGCTGGCCTCCAACCTGTGCACTTTCCTGCAGGACGAGGATCACTTCACCGGCCAGGTCTGGCTGTACGAATCCCTGGAAAACTACATCCTCGAAGTTTTCCTTCCCGAGCACGACTACCTCGTATCGGATGAGCTGTCCGGCGTCATGGCGGAAACCAACGCCTACTTCGATGAATCACTGTATGAATCGGCGAGTGTCAGCGAGGGCGATGATGATGTCGTGATCGAGGTCGAGGGCGTCTACAACGGCACAAACGATCCGGATAAGCCGTTTTCGGGTAACAAGATCGACGTGTCGGTAACGGTCACCCTCTACCGGATGGCTGGCCGCACCGGCTTCCTCGACTTCGAAGTTTCCGCCGGGGGGGCAGTCAGTCAAGACTGGGTGGATTGGGAAGACGTGCATGGAGCGCCAGCCTCGCCGAACTAACTGAGGCATTTCCATAGCTGGCAGCTGCCTGCCACAACTCGGGCGGCCCAATTTTGGGCCGCCCGCGCCGCTCCCAAGCGAAGAACGTCATCCATAATACTCTTCTACACATTGATAATTCGCGATAATTTTGTTTGCTTGACAAATTTAGCACTGCTAATTACATTAAGCACTATGGCGGAATCAATGGAAAAGCTCGGTACGTTTCTGGCGTCAACGCGCAACAAGCTTGGCCTTACCCTACGGGCTGTCGAGAAGCGGACAGGAATCTCCAACGCGTATTTGAGCCAGTTGGAGCACGGTAGGATCGGGATGCCCGCTCCGCAGAACCTGCATAAGCTGGCGGAGGTGTATCGCTTGCCCTACGAGCTGTTGATGGAGCTAGCCGGGCACCCCGTCCCACGAGCCGAAACGGCGAACGCCAAACCAAGGTTGGATTCCTTTTCCGCCCGAATTGGATCGGTGACCAAAGAGGAAGAAGAAGCGCTAGTCGAATTCCTGCAGTTCATTAGATCAAAAAAGCGGGGGCGATAGATGCGGTGGTCGTACTCCGCAAGCCGATCATTTCGGCAGTGCCAGCGTCAGTGGTATTTCAAGAATGTCGTGTCCAGCGCGAAGGCGAAAGATCCACTACGGAAAAGAGCCTATCTTCTGGGCAAGCTGAGAAGTGTGAGCGCCTGGCGCGGCCAGATTGTGGACGATGTCATCTCAAGGGTCATTGTCCCGTGTGTAAATCGAAACACTTGCATCACACTGAAACAGGCGAAAAGATGCGCGCGTGAGTTGTTCGAAAGACAACTCGCATTTGGACGGCGCCATCCTATTGATGACCTGAACTTGCGCGTCTCAGAGATAGGACAAGATTTCGCCCTTTTTCATGCCATGGAGTACAATGGAGGGCTTTCGCAAACAGAGATAGACTTGGCGTGGAAAGAGGTTGAAACCGCGTTAGAGAATCTCTTCGAGCTGTATGATCTTAAGCAGCTTCTCAAGTCTTCTGACTACATCATAACACAGCGGGCACTTCAATTTCCGCTGATGGACAACGTAACGGTTTTAGCTTATCCCGATGCAATAGCATTTCATTCTGACTCAGCCCCAACAATCATTGATTGGAAAGTCCATGCTTTTGGGCAAAACGACGCGTGGCTGCAGCTTGCGATTTACGCAATAGCACTGAATCGATGCAAGCCCCACTCGGATTTTCCAGCACTGTCGGAATCTTCTTTGCAAGAAACGAAACTCTACGAAGCGCAGCTCTTGACGAATATTGTGCGCGAACATGTCCTCGATGAAGATCAGTTTGTTGAAGCTGAAGAATGTATGATCGCGTCTGCCTTTGAGATGACCTGCCTTACCGAAGGAGACAAGTACAGCAAGTTGGATTCGGAAGACTTTACGCCAGCGCTTTATGCGGAAACATGCCAGCGTTGCGCGTTTCGAAAACTATGTTGGAAGGATTGTGCGTCGGCAAATTAATTGAGACAGATGGGCGTCTGATTTAAAGGAGTCTCTGGCTCATCTGGTTGATCATTCTAGGCGGCGCTTTTGCGGTGTTGCAAGCGCCTGGTCTCGAGTGTCTTTCGTTTGATCCTTTCC
>JBCCGG010000022.1:0-95533 GCA_039029395.1 Pseudomonadota bacterium
ATGTTGTTCGGCGCCTGGGCGTTGCCCTTGTGGTAGACCACCTTGCCGTCGCGCACATAGACCTCGGTCGGGCAGGTCCAGGGGCAGGTGAAGCAGAAGCTCTTGACCACCTCCGCGCCCTTGATCTCGGCGATGCGCTCCGAAAGCGGCTGATCCTGGTGCCCCATGCCCGCTATCCTCCCTCGCAACAGCAACCCACGCCTAGCGCGCAGGACACTAGGCCGATCAACGTTAATGGAAGGTCCACTCTAGCGCAAATGAGCGACACCAGGCCGGGCAGATTGGACTTCACCCAGAATGCCCCCCCTGCTTGGCGCGCATGACGGATCGCCGCATCCTCTGGTAAGGTCACGCGATCGTCCCTCGACCGGGGCGTCAGGGGGACCGGCCGCGTGATCGGTTGCGCCCAGGATCACTTTAAGGACGCAGGAGCAGGAGTATCGGGCCATGGTGGCGCCAAAGGACACACCGCTGATCGTGATCGGGGAGAACATCAACACGACCCGGCGCATCCGCGCGGATTCGAAGAACATCGTCAAGCAGAACGGCAAGGCCTATTGGCGCTATACCGATCTCGACGGCTCGGAGGGCCTGTTCGACGTCACCGAGCAGTATCCCGATGACGAGAAGAAGGTCGCCTCGGCGCGCATCGGTCATATCGGTCAGGGGGTGCGCGATCAGGACCTGAAGTTTCTCAATTGGGCGATCATGTCCCAGGTCAACGCCGGCGCGCACATCATCGATCTCTGCGTCGACGAGCTCTCGGTCTATCCCGAAGAGCGCCACGACTACATGCGATGGATCATCAAGACCGCGCAGACGATCTGCCCGGAAGCGACCTATGCAATCGATTCCTCCGATCCGGAAACCATCAAGGCCGGACTGGAGGTCTACGATCAGTCGCTCTCCCGCCCGGCGATCAATTCGGTCAGCCTAGAGCCCGGACGGGATGTGGTGATCGACATCGGCAAGGAAGCCGGCGCCTACATATTCGCCAACGGTTCCGGCAGCTCGGGCATGCCCCAGGACGCGCAGGAGCGGATCGACCACTTGACCCAAATCATGTCCATGATGGACGAGCGCGGCGTGCCCATGGAGGACCGCTTTCTAGATCCTCTGGTTTTCCCGATCGGCGCCGGGCCCGATTACGGCAATCACTTCCTGGATGCGGTGCGCGAGTTGCGCAAGCTCTATCCCGAGGTTCATATCTTCGGCGGCTTGTCCAACGTCTCCTTCGGTCTTCCCCGGCGCAAGCTGCTCAACGACGCTTTCATCATGTTGTCCGTGATGGCCGGTTGCGACACCGTGATGATCGACCCCTTGATGAACGACCCGCTCGATTACGTCGAGTTCAAGTATGCCGCCAACGTCATGACGGCGACCGACGAATATGGCCTGAAATTCCTGAAATACGTCCGTGGCCAAGCGAAGAAAAAGGCCCTACAGCCGGCTTAAGCGCCTTTCCTTCTGATCGCTTTACTTCGCTCGGATTTGATTCGGTCTCGCGCTAGCTTGCGGCCTCGAGGATCTTGCTCCGGGCAACCGTTTCCGAATGGCCGCAAACGTCACAAGCGACGATCGCGCCGATGATGCCCTCTGGGCCGATTTCGCCGCCGACCTCGTGGGCGTTGGTGCCGTATTTCTCCCAGATCTTCACGGTTACGCCGGAATCCCCGCAGCGCTCGCAGGCCGTGCCCGTGCCGTAGAGCGCGACGAACTTTTGTCGTTCCTCGTTTGTCAGATTCCGACTCATCCCCTTGGCCTCCTCGTCGTTCAAAACCCAAGCATGCCGAACGCAGATCCGCCCGCTACATTAGCATGCGCATGTCCTTCTGTCGCTGCTGGACGTAGGCCCGTATGGCGATCTCGGCGGCCGAGCCGTCGCGGCGCGCGATCGCTTCCGAGGTCTCCAGCGCCATGGTCGAATGGGCCTGGGCCATGGCGTGCCAGTCGCCCTTCATCTTGGCGATGTAGAACCAAAGCCTCAGGTGCAAATTGAAGATCCGCAAGAGAGTGTCGGCGATATGTAGGTTGCCGCAGGCTTCGCCTAGCAGTTGGTAGAACGCCCGGTCGAGCTCCACATAGGCGGAGACGTCACCGCCGGTCGCATGGCCCGCCAATTCGTCCGCCAGACTGCGCAGCCGGGCGACCTGTTCTTCGCTGGCACGGTTTGCCGTGAGCCGCGCCGCCTCGCCGTCGACCAGACCGCGGAACTCATAGATATCGCGTGTGCCGCTGGCCGTGATCTCCGCGACCGCCATCCCACGGTGCGGGAAGTGCACCACCAGTCCCTCGGCGACCAACCGGTGCAAGGCTTCGCGGATCGGCGTTCGGCCGACGCCGAGCTCCTTGGTGAGCTCCCGGTCGAGCAGCATGCTGCCCGGGGCGAGCTCGAGGCGTGTGATGCGATCGACCAGCATGCCGTAGGCGCGCTCGGCATGCGAGCGGGCCGGAGGGGCCTGCTGGGCGGCTTGCGCCACGACAATCACGCCGCGCCCTCCTTCGCTCTCGCCGTGGCGAGCGCACGCTCGAAATGGTCCCGCTCCAGTGCGTCGCCGATGAAGACCAGATAGTGACGCTCGCGGGGCTCGGCCGCTGTGATTTCCAACTCGCCCATGGCGAACTGTACCAGCCAATGGGCGCCCTCTAGGCGAACGTAGCCCTTAGCCCGCCACAGACCGGCCGGCGCCTTGGCGAAGAGCTCGGTGAGGGCCGCCCGGTCCAAGGGATCGGGGACATCGAGCACGAAGGACTCCGCGGGCGCGTGCAGCCCGCCGTGCTCGTGCTCATGGTCATGATCGTGGTCATGATCGTGGTCGTGGTCTTGATGGCCGTGACCGCTTTCCAGCTCCGCATAGCGGACCAGGGCGTCGCTCGGCGGGCCGTCGAGCACTTCGAGCAGATCGATGTCACAGCGCTCGGCATAGCGCACCAGCGCGTCCTCGTTCAGGTCCTCGACCTCCTCACGCACCTCCTCGACCAGATCCACCGGTGCCAGGTCGAGCTTGTTGAGCACCACCACGTCGGTCTTCTCCACCTGGGCCTCGTAGAACGGCCCCAGCATTTCGCGGATCTTGAGGAACTTCGGCACGTCGACCACGGTGACCAAGGGCCCGATGTCGAAGCGTTCTCGGAAGCCGGGCTCGGCGAAGCTGGAGAGCACCTCCTCCGGCTCGGCTACGCCGGTCGCCTCGATCACGATGTGGTCGAGCGGCGCGCTTTCCGCCAACTCTTCCACCGCGGACAGCAGGGAGCCCTTCAGGGTGCAGCAGAGACAGCCCGAGGTGAGCTGGATCAAGTCGATGTTGTTGCCGGTCAAGATGTCGCCGTCGACGCCGACGTCGCCGAACTCGTTGACGATCAGGGCCATGCGCCGCTTCGGGCCCCAGTCCTCCAGGATACGCCGGGCCAGTGTCGTCTTGCCGGAGCCGAGAAAACCGAAAAGCAGATCGATACGCGTCTTTTTCGTCATACCGCCACTTCCGTCTGTTGGGTTGCATGGGCGTCTTTTGGCTTTTGCGAACCGAAACGCATGCCGTCGATGAATAGATCCTGAAAATCCGGCCGCGCGGCCAAGGCGACATGCTCGATGGAGCCGAGCAGCTCTTCGGCGCGGGTCCATTCCGCCTCGGACAGCAAGGCCATCTGGGCCCCCATCAGGGCCGCATTGCCGACGTAGGAGATGCGCTCCACGGGCATTTCGGGCAGCAGGCGGATCGCGACCGCGCTGGCAACATCGACATAGTTGCCGAAGCCGCCGCACAACATCAGCTCGGTCACCTGTTCGGGCGCCACCTCCATCTCCTTCTGCAGCATCGCGACGCCGGAGAAGATTGCGCTCTTCGCCAGTTGGAGCTGCCGGATATCCCCTTGGGTCAAGGTGATATCCTCGCCTTTGCCGGAGTCCTCGGCCCAGGCCAGAACGAACGCCGCGCCGTGATCGCTCTTGATGACGCGCTTTGCGACCGCGGCCGGAAGAGTTTCGGTATCACGGGTCATGGCGCCGGAGGGATTGATTACACCCGCCTCGGTCATGCGCGCACAGGCCTCGATCAGGCCCGAGCCGCAGATGCCGACCGCGGCGTCACCGCCGATCACACCGCAGTGCACATCCTGGTCGATCTTGACCCGCTCGATCGCGCCGATGGCGCCGCGCATGCCGTGACGGATCTGCGCCCCTTCGAAGGCCGGCCCGGCCGGCGCCGAGCAGGCGACCAGACGGTCGCGCGAGCCGATCACCATCTCGCCGTTGGTGCCGATATCGACCAGCACCCGGATCTCCTGGCTGTCGTAGATCCGGGTCGAGAGCACACAAGCCAAGGCATCCGCCCCGACGAAGCCGGCTAGGATCGGCAGAGTGCAGACATGGGCGCGCGGCGCGGCCTTGAGCGGCAACTCGGCGGCGGCGAGAGTCTGGGCATCGCGGATCACCGGGGCGTAAGGCGCCAGGCCCAGATAGCTCACATCGATGCCCAGCAGCACATGATGCATGCAGGTGTTGCCGACCACGACGATCTTGTAGATCTGGCTTGCCGGTATCTCGGCCTCGGCGCAGGCCTCCTTGATCAGATCGTTGAGCGCGTTGAGCGCCTTGCCGCGCAGCTGCTGGAGATTCTTCGGATTGAACTGGGCGAAGGCGATGCGTGACATGAGATCGGCGCCGAACGGCGCCTGGGGGTTGATCATGCCGACCGCGGCCAGCTCCTCGCCGGTCTTAAGATCCAGGAGCGAGCCGACGATCGACGTGGTGCCAATGTCGAAGGCCATGCCGTAGCAGTGTTCGGTGGTGTCGCCGGCTTCTAGATCGACCAGCTGGCCGCGGAACAGAGTGGCGGTGATCTCGCCCTTACGCTCGCGCAGCTTGGCCGGCAGGTCGCGCACCAGCTCTGCCGCGACATGGCGCGAGGTCAGGCGCTCGCCGAGCGCGGCGAAGACCTCGTCCAAATCGCTGGTCTGGTGATGCTCGCTCTTGGGTGGCTCGACCGTGAGCAGCTGCTTCTCGACGCCGGCCTCAAGCGCCATCGCGGTCGTGGCCGCGCCGCCGCCGAGGATCTGATAGCCCGATTCGGACTTGGGCGGCATGGGACGGACGGTCGTGTCATCGATGAGCTTGGTCTGACAGGCCAGGCGAAAGCGCTCGCGCACGGACTCGAAGCCGAGCTGCAATGTGTCCTGCACGGTCGGCGGCGGTACCGTGCCGTCCAGCACCTTGACCCGGCAGCTGCGGCAACGCCCGCGCGCACCACAGGTAGCGGGGATTTCGATTCCCGCGCTGTGGGCAGCGTCAAGGATCGTGTCGCCGCGCGTCGCCGCGACGAGCCGCTCCTGGTCTTGCTCGCAACTGACCCGAAGCTCGACCTTATCGCTCATTCAATTGCCGTCTCCTAGGCCGCTCAGTCCCACGCGCCGCGCTGTTCGGCGACCAGTCGCCTGGCCAACTTGACCGCCTCCATGGCGTCCTTGCCCCAGCCGTCAGCGCCGCACTCTTCGGCCCATTCTTCAGAGGTCGGGGCGCCACCGATCAAGATGTGGACCTTGTCCCGGTGCCCGGCTTTCTCGAACTCCTCGATGGTGACCTTCTGATAGTAGACCGTGGTGGACAAGAGCGCGGAGAAGCCGACCAAATCCGCCTTCTCCTCGGCCGCCGTCTCGATGAAGCGGTCCGGATGCACATCGGTGCCCAGATTGATCACGTTAAAGCCGGCGTTCTCCAGCATGATCGTGACGATGGACTGGCCGATGTCGTGCATGTCGCCCAGCACCGTGCCCATGACAAAGGTGCCGAGCGGCTTCTCCGCGGCGGCTGCGAGCAGTGGCCGGATCAGCGCCAGGCCCGCCTTCATGGCCCGGGCGGTGATCAGCATCTCCGGAATAAAGATGATCTGCGCGGAAAAGCGGTCGCCTTGCAGGTTGAAGCCCGGGAAGAGACCGTCGTCGAGGATGATCCTCGGGTCGATGCCCGCTTCAATTGCTTGCTCCACCCGATCGTGCGTATAGGTGTGATCGCCTTCCTCGACGGCGACCCAAAGGGTCTGCCATTCCCACCCGTCCGGAGCGCGCTCTTCCCAGCCCTCCGGAATCATCAGTACCGGTTCATCTTCGTCCATAATAGTTCCTCAATCCAACGGATACTTGCCGTAGACGCCGAACTCGCGCTGCGCCTCGAGCATGGTGTAGATGTTCTGCACGGGCACATCGGCCAGGATGTAGTGCGACGGAGAGAAGATATAGCCGCCGCCAACCGCGAGGTTCTTCATGACGTCCAAGACACCCTTGCGCACGTCCTCGACCTGGCCACGCGGCAGCAAGCGCTGCACGTCGAAGCCGCCGATGAAGGTGATGTCGTCGCCGTACTTTCTCTTAATGCCCTGTTGGTCCTTGTTGCCGCCGGTCGGCTGCATCAGGCCGGAGAGGGTGACGCCCAACTCGATTTCGTCGGGGATAATCGGCGAGTAGTCGCCGCAGGAGTGCAGCTTGATGAAGAGCTCGGAATTCTCCTTGCGAAACTCTTTGAACATGTAGTCGAAGCGCGGCTTGGCAAGTTCTCGCCACTGCTTGGGCGAGATCATCATGGCTTGCTGGGCACCCACGTCGTCGCCGACCCGGATCATGTCGACGCCTAATTTGACCGCGTTCTTGCCGACCTCGGTGTAGTATTCGGTCAAGCCGTCGAGCACGCCTTCGATCAGCTCCGGCTGGTCGAACATCATGAGAAAGAAGTTCTGGGTGCCGACGATGTGGGCGTAAGCCGCCTCGATCAGGGTCGAGGAGAGGTCGACCATGATGAAGTAGTCGTCCTGATAGCGCTCACAGAGCTCCTTGATCGGGTCGAGCAGCGCCGAGTCCGCCGGATCGGGCCAGGTGTAGTTCTTGAGATCCTCCATCGAGGTGATCGGGTGGAAGTTCGGAAAGTTCTCCGGCACAACCTTGCGCGGCCCCCAAAACTCCTGGGTCTTGGAGAACTCCACCTCTTCCTCAGGCGTGCGGCCCTGCAGGCCGGACTTGCCGTAGCCGACGCCGAAGTGGTTGTACCAGGTCTCGCCGATCTCGATCGGCCGGTGGGAGAAGTCCGCGTTGATGCCGATTTGGTAGATGATGGCGTCATTGCCGAGGCGCAGCTCCAGCTCTGGATTGTGCTTGCGCCCGGTCGCGGCGTCCTCGATGCCGTAGATGCGGGCCAGCTTTTCCTTGGCTTCGTGCTTCATCCGATAGAGCAGCGGCACACGGTCGACCGGCTCGTGCCGGAGTGCGCGGATAAACCGTTCGCGGGGCAGAAGTTCCTTCATGACGCCATCCCTGCAGTCAGTATATTACAAATATATTCTATGTGCTAAAATTTAGATAAGCAAGCGATTCATGTTTGCTAGACCGGTTGCGGCCCGGCCCGGTCAATCGGCCCGGGCCAATCCGAAGATGCCAGAGCGGGACATCTTGGGCGTCATTGCACAGCTTGGCAGCAACTCCATCGGAAGATCACAGCCGTCGAAAAGCCGAAAAATCGCTGCCTGCTCGGTCAGGTCCCAGCGCACACGCCGTCCCCCATTGTGCAGCCGGTACTCATAGCCCGGCCCCATGCGCAAGGACATGGTGCTGCCGCTGCGCGCCGCCTCGGCTCGCAGCTCGGCAGCCATCGCCCGCGTCGCGGCCTCGATCGTCAGCCAACCGGCGGTTTCGAGAAACAGAGCGTCCAGCGGCTCGAAAACGTCCTCGACCAGGGAGCGGACCTTGGCATCGAGGTCCGGCCCGAGGGTCATCAGGAAGGCGAGCAGGCGGTCGCAGCCGGCCAGGCGCTCGTCGAAAGCGGGGCAGTTGATGATGACACCGCCGTCAAGGCGCAACTCGCCGTCCCTCAAAGACTCAATCTCGACAACCACGCAGCGAGCGGTGGGCGCCGACAGGGCGGCCGCCTCGATCAACGCTTTCTCCGCTGCTTCGACGATCAGCGGGCGCACCTTGCTGGGGTCGGTGTACTTGTGGATTCGTAAGAGTCTGGGAACGCCGATTTCCGGCGGCGCGCATGACCAGGCCCGTACCTCGCCGACCGCGATCAGCGCGCCGGGGCTTCCTGCCCCCGCTGCCTCACGTCTTGGCAAGCGCGTCGGCCTTGATTTCTTGGTAGCGGGCCTCGATTTCGGCGGCCAGGTTTTCGGCGGCTGTCTTCGCGTCTTCCTCCCGGTCGGGCTGGGCTTCCTTGCCCCACTCCATAAGATACGAGTCGGTCCCGGCCAAACCCCGCCGCATGGCGATGAGGTCAATCAACTCTTGGAACTTTTGGCTGAGTTGAACTTTGTGCGTGCCCGAATCGTCCTTGGCCTCAACCACCGAGGGGATTTCCTGCCAGCATAGAATATTGAGTTTGCTCACGAGCCTGGCCCCCACTTGTCGTTGGCAGTGTCCTGTGAAACAATATAATTATGATATATTCTGGCTCAGGTCAATTCGCCGCCACGCGCCTTGCCGGATTGTCGCCGGCGGCGCTGCGCGCGATGACCCGCTGGACTGCGCCGGCGCTCTGTCCTGAGCTGGAGCTTCCGGCCTTGCCGGAGGGGCTCGATCTAGACGGCTTTCGCACTGCCAACGGTGCGGCGATTGGGGCCGACGTGCCCTATTGGGTGGTGGCCTGGCCGGGCGGCCAGGCCCTGGCGCGCTTTCTGCTCGACCACCCGGGCACCGTTGTAGGGCGATGTGTCGTGGATCTCGGGTGCGGCGCCGGCATTGTCGCGGCGGCGGCCATGCGCGCCGGGGCGGCCCGGGCTGTGGCGGTCGACTCCGACCCCAATGCCTTGATCGCCGCGGCCGAGACGGCGCGACGCAATGGCGTCGCGATCACCACGCACCGCGCGGATATCGAGCGCTTCATTCCCGAGCCCGGCGCGATCATTTGCGCCGGCGATCTCTGGTACGAGCGCCAGATCGCCCGTCGCGCCACCTCGGCCTTGCGGCGCCTGGCGGAGGGCGGCCACCAGGTGCTGTGCGGCGATCCCGGCCGGCCGGATCGGCCCCGTCAACGGGCCGTCGAAAGAGCGCATTACAGCGTGCCGGTTTCGGAAACCTTCGAGCGGCACAGTCCGGTCGAGTGTCGGGTGTTCGAGCTCGAAGCCCTTAACATTCCGCCGGCGCATTCCTATCATGCTTCCCATGCGGGAGCGCGCGGCGGACAATAGAACGAAACTGCAAGTCCCCCTCCCGACGGTCGGCCCAGCGGTGGCCGGTGGGAGCGAAGAATAGGGAGAACGGCCAATGGAGTGGAGACGGTTCCCGGTAACGGCTTTCGACCACCGAGTGCTTAAGAAGAGACCCTATGCTCAACCGACGCCGATCTCCGGCGAGGAGGAGGCGCGCATTGTCGAGGCCGCCGCTGGGGGAGACGCTTCTGTCGCTGGCGGCTACGCGGTCACGCCGAACGGGGCACTTTTGGAGGCCCTTGATTTCAGAGGCGCGCACCAAGACATGGTTCTCTGCGCCCTTCCGGGTCCGGGCGCTCAGCTCTTGGGCCGCTCTTATGCTTGGTTCAATCAACGGGCCTTCATACTGGACCGCAACGCGAGCGATGCCGAAACGCTGTTCAACTGGCGCACCCCGCGCCCCATGAACACGCTGCTCGGGCCCGAAACGGGCGTCACCCTGGACCGCGCCGTGATCTATATCCTGAGCGGTCGGATGCTGAGCGACCACACCCGCGGCAATCGCGTCATGATCGACCAGGACTGGTCGCCCGGCGAAGGCCGCGCGGGCTTTCGCGTGATCACAGCTTGCGATGAAGGTGAAGATAACTTTCACGACTCCTGCTTCGAGTTGAGCTGGCAGACCTAAATCCGAATCTCATTGTTTTAATGGGACCGGATCCGATCCTGATCTAGAGCCTGCTGCCACCATGCACCAGCGCTGAAAGCGCGTGGCGAAGGGTCGGCATGCGTCCCGCTCATGCTAGATGACTCTGAAGCATGGTAGTCTCACCCGTCATGTGACGCGAGGCAGAGAAGTCGGGGGACGACCAATCGTGAATTCCGTTTTGCAAACGCAGCCGGCCAAGGATCAGGAGTCCGAGGCCATCGCCCGCTTCATGACCGGCTTTTCGGTCGAGACGACGCCCACCGCGGCCGCCAAGATGTCCGACTTCCGAACTATCTTGCGCCCGGGAACGGCGGTCTCCGTTACCTTTCTGCCCGGCGCCGATTACCGGGATTCGGTCGCGGCGGCAAAGCGCCTGCGGGAACAGGGATTCCATCCGGTGCCCCATTTCGCCGCGCGCTCCTTGGCGAGCCCCGAGCAGTTCAAAGATTATCTGGAACGCGCGGTGGGCGAGGCCGACGTCAACGCGGTCCTGGCCATAGCTGGCGGTGTCGAAAAGCCGCTCGGGCCCTACGCCAGCTCCATGGATCTCTTGGAAAGCGGCCTGTTTGACAAGCACGACATCACCTCAATTGGGGTTGCCGGCCATCCCGAAGGCAGTCCGGATATCTCCGATGAGGCGATTCGCGAAGCCATCTCGTGGAAGAACGCCTTCGCCCAGCGGAGCGATGCCGCGCTCCACATTGTCACCCAGTTCTGCTTCGAGGCCGAACCGATCATCGCCTGGGACCGTAGGCTGAATGCCGAGGGCAACCGCCTGCCGATCCGTATCGGCATCCCCGGAATCGCCAAACTCTCGACGCTGATCAAGTATGCCGCTGCTTGCGGGGTCGGCAACTCGATCCGTTTCCTCAAGCGCCAGGGCGCGGGCATGACGAACTTTCTCTCCCTGCAGGCGCCGGACAAGCTGGTCCGCGATTTGGCTGCCTATGCCGCGAACGATTCGGACTGCGCGATCGAAGGGGTGCACATGTATCCTCTGGGCGGCCTGACCAAGACCGCCAAGTGGAGCTACGTCGTGGCCGACGGCGCAATCGCAATCAGACCCGACAGCGGGTTCGACGTGGCCGCTGATATCGGCTAGTCTGCGGCGCAAGAGGCGTGCCGACGCCTCATGTCGGATTTAACCGCCGGAGCTATTCGCCATGAAGAAAAACAAGAAACAGTCTGGCACGGAGATCAACCGGCGGCAGATGCTGTCGCTCGGCGCAGCCGCGGGCTTGGCCGCCGGGATTGTTCCGGACCGCGCGGCTGCCGCGGAGACTTCTGCCACTTACCCCAAGGTGTCCATCGCCCCGCTTGCCGAGCTTGAACCGGGCGCGCAGATCGACTTCGACTACCCAGACGAAGATTCGCCGGCCATCCTGCTGCGGCTCGACGGGCCGGTCGAGGGCGGTATCGGGCCGGGCGAGAGCATCGTCGCATTCTCCGCGCTCTGCACCCACAAGGGCTGCCCTGTCGCCTACAACAGCGAGCACAAAATGCTGATCTGTCCCTGCCATTGGTCGAGTTTCGATCCGGCCAAGCAGGGTCAAATGATCATCGGCCAGGGCAGCGAAAACTTGCCGCGCATCACCCTCAGGGTCGAGAACGGCACGGTCGAGGCGGTCGGCGTCGAAGGGCTGATTTACGGACGCCTGACCAACATCCTGTGAGCGGGGGCGCAGCGTGACCAACCCGCCAATCCCGCCCAAGGACGCGGCGCGCTTCAGCACCGTGTGCCAATTCTGCATCGTCGGCTGCGGCTACAAGGTGCTCAAATGGCCGGAGGGCCGCGACGGCGGTCCCGGCGCCGGCGAGAATGCGCTCGGCCTCGACTTAGGGGTTCAGCAACCGCCGCTCGGCACCTGGATTTCGCCGCTTATGCACAGCGTGATCACCGAGCGCGACGGCGCGCGCTACAACGTGGCGATCCTGCCCGACGACGACTGCCACGTGAACTCCGGCATGGCATCGGTGCGCGGCGCTGGTTTGGCGGCTTCGCTCTATCGGGCCGACGGACCGACCAAGGCGCGTCTGACCACGCCGACCATTCGCTCTGGCCAAACGCCGGACCCGGCGGACTGGGAGGAGGCGACCGAGCTCGCCGCCCGGGTTACCAAGGCGGTGATCGACCGTTGGGGCCCCAACGGCGTCGGCATGAAGTTCTTCGACCATGGCGGCGGCGGCGGCGGCTTCGAGAACAACTGGGCGGTCGGCCGCTTCTTCTTCGAAGGCGTGCAGACCAAGACCTGCTCGATCCATAACCGTCCCGCCTACAACAGCGAGGTCCACGCGGCCGCCGATGCCGGCTTGGCACCGCTCACCAACGCCTACTTGGACGCCCAACTGGCCGACACGCTGCTGATCGTCGGCGCCAATCCTTACGAGACCCAAACCAACTACTTCCTCAATCACATGGTGAAGAACTTGAGCGGCGAGTCCCTGCCGCTGAAGGAAAGCGCCTTTGCCAACGAGGAGGTGGACACAGGCAAGATCATCATCATCGATCCGCGCCGCACCATGACGGTCGCGGTCGCCGAGCAAGTGGCCGGGCCGGAGAACGTGCTCCATTTGCAGATCGAGCCGGGCGCCGACCTTTGGGTCATGAACGCGATCGCGCGCATCGTGATCGAGCGCAAGTGGCATGATGTCGCCTTCATCCGAGATTTCACGGAGACCCAGACCTTCGACGCCTATCAGCGCTCGACCCTGATGCGCGACCGGCCGCTGGAGGCCTTGGTGCAAGAGGCGGCCGAGCGGGCCGGGATCGCGCCCCAGCTACTTCATCAGGCAGCCGATTGGATCGCCCGGCCCAAGGCGGGCGGTGACCGGCGGCGCTGTCTGCTGCACTACGAGAAAGGCCTGATCTGGGGCATCAAGAATTACGAGAACATCGCCTCGATCGTCGACCTGGCGCTCTTGACCGGCAATCTGGGCAAGCCCGGCACCGGCTGTAGCCGGCTCGGCGGCCACCAGGAAGCCTACGTGCGCCCGCCGCCGCTCGGCGGTCGGCCCGCCCTCAACGTGGACGAAGCGGTGCGGCGCGGCGAGACCAAGGTCTTCTGGGTCGGCGGCTGCAACCCGGTTCTGACCACCCTGCGCGCCGAAGCCCTGGCCGGCGCCCTGGAGGCCCGCGGTGCGCCCGTCGCCGAAGCGCTGGCGGCGACCAAGGGCCAGCCGGTCGCCGAGCGCGTGGTCGCCATCGTCGAAGCGATGAAAGCGGGCGGCATCTTCATCATGGCCCAGGACATCTACCCGACCGCCACCACCGAGCGCGCGCATCTGGTGCTGCCGGCGGCCGGCTGGGGCGAGATGAACCTGACCTCGATCAACGGCGAGCGGCGCCTGCGGCTCTACGAGAAATTCATGGACCCGCCGGGCGACGCCCTGCCGGACTGGCAGATCCTCGCTCGGGTCGCGCGCCGCCTGAGCGCGCTCTACCGGGCGGAGTCCAATCCCGAAATGGCCAACCGCTTCCTCAACTTCGATTGGCAGGACGACGAGGCGGTCTTCATCGATGCCCGCTACTCCTTCACCGGCGGGCCCGGCGATCCCATGGAGGGTTATGCCGGCATCGATTACGACGTGCTGCGCCGGCTCGGCGTCAACGGCATCCAGACTCCAGTACGCCTCGAGCGCGGCTCGCCGGTTGGCACAGAGCGGCTGTTCGAGGACAAACGATTCGGAACGCCCACGGGCAAGGCGCGCTTCGTCCCCGCGCCGCCGCCCTGGCCGGGCTATGCCGCGGCGGTCATGCGCCAGCGCGAGCGCTATCGATTTTGGATCAACAACGGCCGCATCAACCGTATCTGGCAGACCGCCTACCATCAGCGTTACCTGAAGTTCTACCGGGATCGCGTGCCGATCCCCTTCATCGAGATGCACCCGGGCGACGCCGCCGAGATGGGTATCGCGCCGGGCGACCTGGTCGAAGTGTCGAACAACATGGGCAGCGTCCAGGCCATGGCCTATCCGACCGACGCGGTGAAGCAGAACCACTGCTTCCTCCTATTCGGGCAGCCGCGCGGGGCGGCCGGCGACCTGGTCTCCGATCATGTGGATCCGGACACGACGATCCCCTGGTACAAAGGCGTCTGGGCCGATGTGCGTCGCATCGGCACAATGCCTGAGTTGTCCGAGAACATCTCCTTCAAGCCGCAGAACTTCGCCGGATGATCCCCCTGTTCCGCACACTCTGTCTCGCGCTCGCGCTGGTCGCCGTTGGGCCGTGGGCTTGGGCCCAGGAACTGCGCCCGGGCGTCGAGCTGATCGGCGCCGACCTGTCCGGCCGCAGCCTGGAGGGTGCCACGCTCCAGGGCGCCAACCTAAGCGGCGCGAACCTGAGCGGCGCGAGCCTGAAGAATGCCGACTTGCGTGAGGCCTATTTCCGCAACGCCAATTTGTCTGGCGCGGACCTGACCGGCGCCAATCTGGGCGGCGCCGACCTGAGCCTGGCGCGACTCGACGGCGCCCGCCTGGGCGGCGTGATGCTGGCACGCGCGCGCCTGGTGCGCGCCAGTCTCGAGGACGCCGTGCTGGAAGGTGCCTTTCTGGGCGGCGCCGATCTAACCCGCGCCAACTTGTCGGGGGCCGATCTCAGCCGTGTCGTCTTGCAGGGAGCGCGGCTGGACCAGGCGGTGCTGAGCGAGGCCAATTTGCGCGACGCCGTCCTAGGTGCCCGAGGCGCCGGTCAAGACGGCCCTTCGCCGGCGAGCCTGCGCGGCGCCAACCTAACGGGCGCCGTGGCCGATGGCGCCGATTTCAACAGCGTGAATCTGCGCGAGGCCAGGCTCGAAGGCGCCAGCTTCAAGGGCGCCAACCTCGCCGACGGCGATCTCAGCTGGAGCGAGGCGGCCGGCGCCGACTTCTCGGGTGCAGAGATGACCCTGGCGCGCTTGCGCGCGGCCGATCTCAGCGATACCAACTTCACGGGGGCGACCCTCGATCTGGCACGGGCCGCGGGCGCGAACTTTGAAGGCGCGGATCTGACCGATGCCTCACTGGTCGGCGCCGACGTGACCCTCGCCGATCTGGCCGGCGCCAAGCTCGGCGGCGCCGATCTGGAGGGCCTGTTGAGCGGCGGCGCGTCGGGTCTGCCGGCAAAGGGGGGAGTGGGCGAGTGAGTACGATCGACCGACCGGAGTCCGTTGAGGAGGACTTGATGGAGGACGCGAAAGAGAGCGAACGGGCCGACCCCGCCCTGCTGACAGCGGCGGCCGGCGAGTACGTCGGTACGCTCATCTTGGTGTTCTTCGGCGTCGGCTCTGTGATGGCCGCCGTCGCCACCGGGGCCCAGGCGGGCTTGTGGCAGGTCGCGGTGGTCTGGGCGATCGGCGTCAGCCTGGCGATCTACGCCACGGCGGCCTATTCCGGCGCCCACATCAATCCGGCGATCACCCTGGTCGCCGCGGTTTACGATCGCATGCCGATCCAGCGCGTGGTGGTCTATTGGATTGCCCAGATGGCCGGCGCGATCACCGCCACCTTCATCCTCTATATGATCTTCCACGAGGCGATCCTTGAGCTTGAGCGCCAGCACGGTCTGCTGCGCGGCGGGCCGGGCAGCGAGCTCTCGGCGATGGTGTTCGGCGAGTACTTCCCCAACCCGGCGGTCTTCGGCAGCGACGAGAAGGCCTGGCGCATCGTCAGCGTCAAGACGGCGTTTCTGGCCGAGATGGTCGGCACGGCCTTTCTCGCCTTCATGGTCGGCGCGCTGACCAGCGAGCGCAACATGGCGCGCCCGCCAGCCGGCGCGACCGCGGTCATGATCGGCCTAACCGTGGCGGCGATCATCTCGGTGATCGCGCCCCTGACGCAGGCCGGGCTCAACCCGGCGCGGGATCTCGGCCCCCGGATCGTCGCCTACATTCTCGGCTGGGACGAGATCGCTATTCCGGGCCCGCGCGGCGGCTGGCTGATCGTCTATGTGGCCGGCCCTTGCGTCGGCGCGCTGATCGGCGGCGGCATTCAGCGATTGCTCGCCAAGCTGGCGCCCAAGGGGTAAGCTGTCGGTCCAACACTATCTTTAGGAAGAACGAGTGGATTCGGTCCTGACTGACCGGCTCGCCGAGAAAGGCTGGCTGCTCGCCGACGGCGCGACCGGTACGAACTACTTCGCCATGGGCCTGCGCTCGGGCGAGCCGCCGGAGAACTGGAACTTCGATCATCCGGAGCGGGTGCGCGATCTCCATCGGCGCTCGATCGAGGCCGGCTCGGAGATCGTTCTGACCAACTCCTTCGGCGGCAACCGCCGGCGCCTCATGCTGCACGGTGCTTCGGGATACGCGCTGGAGATCAACAAGCGGGCCGCTGGCCATGCCAGGGACGAGGCCGCGGCGTCCGGTAAGCGGGTGCTGGTCGCCGGCTCCATGGGGCCGACAGGCGATCTGCTGCAGCCCCTGGGCGAGCTGACCCGTGACGAGGCGCTCGAGGCTTTTGCCGAACAGGCCCGTGGACTGGCCGAGGGCGGCGCCGATCTGCTGTGGATCGAGACTCTCTCGTCCGAGGAGGAGGCCTCGGCCGCGGTCGAGGGCGCCGGGTTGACCGGCCTGCCGGTGATCGTGACCCTCAGCTTCGATAGCGGCGGGCGCACCATGATGGGCATCAAGCCGGAGGACTGGCCGGTCGTCGCCGAGCGGATGCCCACGCCGCTCGCCGGCCTCGGCGCCAACTGCGGGGTCGGCGCGGCCGAGCTGGTCGCCACGGTCCTCGGCATCGCCAAGACCGCGCCCGAAGGAACGGTGATCGTTGCCAAGGGCAACTGCGGCGTCCCCGAGATGATCGACGGCGAGATCTGCTACAGCGGTACGCCGGCGCTGATGGCCGATTACGCCCGCATGGTGCTGAATGCCGGCGCGCGGATCATCGGTGGCTGCTGCGGCACGACGGCCGAGCATTTGAAGGCGATGCGCGCGGCGCTCGAAGGCCACGTCAAGGGATCGCCGCCGGATATCGAGGAGATCATGGCGAAGCTGGGCGATGTCTCTAGATTGGCCCGTGGCATCGACGCTGCCGCCGAGGCGAAGAAGCGCCGACGGCCCAAGTAGCCGCGGCTCAAGCCGGTTCGAACCAAAACAGCTCCATGGGATGGTCGACCGGCTCGTCGCTCCACACCAGTTTCAAGGGCAGGCCCGGCGCCAGCTCGCGGTCGCCCAGGTTGCGGATCTGCTGCAGCAGGAGCGAGCTGGCGCCCTCGACCGCCACGTAGCCCAGCGCGAGCTGACTATCGCCGCCGTCGGTCTTGAGCCGATAGGCGCTCACGCTGCCGACCGCAAGCGTCGCGCGGTCGCCGAGCTCGACCCAGGTGGTGATCGTCATATCGTCGGGACAAACTGGCCGGGGCGGCAGCCAGACGGTGCCGCAGGTGGGGCAAATCGTGCCCAGCAGCTTGCGCTCTTCCAGGGCGAGGAAAAAGCGCGACAGCTTGCCCAGGCTGTGCCGGTAGGTAAAGGCAAGGTCCATCTGAAGGATCTCCACCTCCCGAAAGGCACCGAAGGGATCGTCCGCGAGATTTTGGGCGGGCCGGGTTTCCAGCTTTCGTCTGACCTTGTCCGTCATCTCAATCTCGACGCTCGAAGGTCGACACGACGCAGTAGCTGGCCGTGCCGCCGTGGATCTCGGTGAGGCCTCGCCGCGCATTCGGCACCTGAGTGTCGGGCGGGCATTCGGCGCGCAGCTGCCGCAGGATCTGGATTGCCTGGGCCAGACCGATCGCGCCGGGCGGCCCGCCCTGGCCGATCAAACCGCCCGAGGTGTTGACCGGCAGCGCGCCACCCAGATCGAACAAGCCTCGCTCCATCAGCGGGCCGCTCTCACCGACGCCGCAAAAGCCAAGCGCTTCCAAGGCCTGAAGCTCGGCCCCGGTGTAGGCATCAGTCACTTCGGCAACGTCCAGAGCGTCCAACGGATCGCCGATCCCCGCCATGGCATAAGCCTGACGGGCCGCTTCCTGCTTGGCGCGCATCTGGGCGAAGCCGGGCGTGGGCCGTGGGCGATCACCCAGGCGCACTCGCTCGGTGCCGCAGCCGCTCCCGGTCATGAAGACACGGGGCTTGTCCTGCCAGGCGCCGGCGTGCGCGTGCGCCCAATCGGCCGTGGCTAGGAGGATCGCTGCCGCCCCATCGGCCAGCACCGAGCAGTCCAGGCGCTTGTAGGGCGCCACGATCGGCGGCGAGGCCAGCACATCGTCGACGGTGATCGACATGGGCATCGCGGCGTTGGGATTGAAGCCGGCGTTGCGATGATTCTTGACCGAAACCAAAGCCAGCTGCGCCTCGGTCGTGCCGTAGAGCCGCATGTGCTCTTGCATCATGAGGGCGTAGTAGGCCACGAAGAAGCCGCCGGCCGCTTTCTCGAACTCCACGTCGCCGGACAGCGCGTAGACTTCCTGCACGGTGGCCGAGGAAACCAGCTTGCCGACCGCCTCGGCGCCGACGACCAGGACCGATTGGGCCATGCCGCTCTTCAAGTAAGCGAAGGCCGTGCGCAAGCCCGCGCCCGCGGTGCCGCCACCGGCCTCGACCCGGACGCTGGGGCGCGGACAAAGCCCGAGCGCGTCCTGCACCACCTGTCCCATGGTCACCTGGCGCGCCAAGATCTCGCTCTCGTAGCAGATCACCGACATGTCGATGTCCAAGTGATCGACGGCCGCATCTGCCAGGGCGTCCAGGGTCGCCTCGGTGATCCAATCGACTGGCGTTCCGTCCGCCCTCTCCCGCGCGAACCTTGAAATGCCGCCGCCGAGCAGAACGATGTCTTGGTCAGTCATGGCGCACCTGCGCTTTCATCAGCCGATCATCTGTTGCGGCAGCCAGGTTGCCAAGCCCGGGACCAGAATCAGCAGCGCCAGCACGATAAGGTCGAGGAAAATGAAAGGCATCACGCCTTTGTAGATATCGCCGAAGCTCGCCTGATTGCCGACGCCGCCCATCACGGCGAAGAGGTTCAAGCCGACCGGGGGAGTCACCACCGAGATCTCGATCAGCTTGACCAGCACGATGCCGAACCAGATCGGGTCGATGTTGAGCTCCTGAACCACGGGAAAGAAGAACGGCAAGGTCACGACCATCATCGAGGTGGTGTCGAGAAAACAGCCGAGCACCAGATAAACCAGTGATGCCATGACGAGGAACTTGAGAGGTGTGTCTGCAACCGAAGTGACCGCAAGCACGATGTCGTCGATCACGCCTACCACCACCAGCATACGCGACAGAAGCAAGCCGCCGATCAAAACGACGAAGAGAATACAGCTGATAAAGGCCGCATCCTGCACCGCCGGAAGCAGCCACCCCCGTAGGCCCTTCATGCGTACGACGGCATAGAGAAAGACCCCGAAGGCACCGACGGCGCCGGCCGCCGACGGCGGGAACACGCCGGTGTAGATCCCACCCAGCACCAGGAGCAGCAGAACCGGGATCGGCCAGATCGTGCTTAAGGCGCGGATGCGCTCGTTGAGCGGCGCGACCTCGTCGATCGGCGGCGCCAGGCGCGGCATGAAGCCGACCAGGACGCGCACGCCCAGAAGATAAACCGCGGCGGTCAGCAGGCCCGGGATGACGCCCGCGATCAGCAACTGACCGACCGACTGCTCGGTCATGACCGCGTAGATCACCATGGTGATCGACGGCGGGATCATGGCGGCGAAGCTGCCGGCGCCGGCGATCGCGCCGAGGGATAGGCTGCGCGAATAGCCGAAGCGGATCATCTGGGGAAAGGCGATGCGTGTGAAAACCACGGCGTTGACCGCGGTCGAGCCGGAGATTGCGGCGAACACGGCCGAGCCGACGATCACCGCCTGATAGAGCCCGCCCTTGAGCCGCCGCAGCCAGAGGTCGGCGACCCGAAACACTTCGGCGGTCACGCCCGAGGCCTCGGCGAGCACCCCCATGAGCACGAACATCGGCAGCACGGCAAGCGAGTAGTCGTTGACCACCGCGAAGGGCAGGGTCTGCAGCTGGCCGAACGCGAAGTTAGGGCCGAGCGCCAGCAGCATGCCGCCGACCCCGACCAGGCCCATGGCGACGCCCACCGGAATGCCGAGCGCCAGAAAGGCGAAAAGGCACCCGCCGGCCAAATATGCGATGGTGAGCGGTTCCATGCCCGAGGGTTACCGAGAGTCTCGGTCGATGGCGCGGCCCGCTTCCGTGGAATCCTGCCGGCCGAGGACATGGCTGATCAAATCGTAGAGGCACTGCAAGGCCATCAAAGAGGCCCCAATCGCCAGGGCGAAGCGGGCCGGGGAGGTCGGCCAGTTGATCGCGCCCGAGACATACTCGCCAACTTCGAAAGAACGCAGGCCCGATTTCCAGCCAAACCAGGCGATCAGCGCGAAAAAGGCCAAGCTGCAGAGATGTTGCAAGCTGTCGGTCACCCAACGGAGCGGCTTGGGCAGCCGATCGGTAATGATTGCAACGCGGATATGGACCCGCTGGGCCTGGGCCAAGGCAACCGAGAAGAAGATCACCACCACCATCATGGTCGCCATGAACTCGAAAGCCGCGGGGATCGGCTTGGCGAAGACGTTGGTGCCGATCACGTCCAGGCCGCCTGCGAACATCATCAGCAACATCGCGCAGCCGGCCAGCACCGCGGCGCCTCGACGCACATGACGCAGGACCCGAGCGGCCCCGGACTCCCGTACCGGTGGCGGCGGTCCGTCGCTCATGGTTGCTCTCTCTCCCCTAAACGCGCCGGCGGCTCACGACAGGCGGCCATTGCGCCACTTCAGCGCGGCGGCCATGCCTTCGCGCTCGACGAGCTCGCGAAAGGTACGACGGGATGGCGTGTCCAGGGTCTCGATCTGCACCGCCAGATCCAAATTCGCCTGCAAGGCCGGCTTCAAGCCCATGATGTCGTAGCATCGGTTGATCGCCTCCTTGGTCAAGCGCAGGGCCGCTTCGTCCATGACCGCCATGCGCCGCGCCAGCGCCAGGGCCTCCTCCACATGACGGCCGGGCGGCGCCACCCTGTTGACCAGGCCGATCCGCTCGGCGCGCGCCGCCGTCACCTGGTCGTCGGCCGCGAGCAGCAGCTCCTTGGCGATCTTCGGGCCGGTGAGCCAAGGCATCATCATAGCGGTGATCACGCTGCCGAACAGCAGCTCGGGCTCGCCCAGGATCGTGTCCTCGTCGGCGATCGTGATGTCGCAGCACATGGCGAGCTCGCAACCCGCTGCAAGGCAGTAGCCATGCACCGCGGCGATGGTCGGTTTGGGGTGATCCCAAAACCGCATCAGAAAGTCGACATGGCCGCTCAGCAGGCTGCGCCAGGCGCCGGCGTCCCGTGGTCCTTCGGCGGCGTCCTCTTTGAGATCCATACCGGAAGAAAAGGCGCGGCCCGCCCCGCTCAAGACGATTGCGCCGACGCTGTCATCGCTCGCAAGGTCATCCAAGAGACCGTTGAGCTCCGAAATCATTTGCCCGTTGATCGCGTTCAGGCACTTGGGCCGATTGAGGATGATGTGCGCGATCCCTGGCGTTTGCTCCAGCTTGATCGTTTGCCACTCGCTCACGGGCCGGCTTGCTCCGCCTCGCGGCGGCGAAGCTCCTTGCGCGAGACCTTGCCCGAGGAGGTGATCGGCAGCTCGCCCACGAACTCCACCAGACGGGGCGCCTTGAAGCCGCCCAGCCGGCTCCTGACCAGGTCTTTCAGGACCTGGGCCAGCTGGTCGTCGCCGTCGTGACCGTCGTGCAGTCGGACGACGACCTTCACGACTTCGCCCCGATCGGGGTCTTGAACGCCGATCGCGCCGCAGTCCGCGACCGCGGGATGTTCCAGCAGCACATGCTCGATCTCCGCCGGGCCGATGCGGAAGCCGGCGCTCTTTATCAGATCGCCGGTGCGCCCGCGATAGAGATAATAGCCGTCCGGGTCGCGCAGGGCCAAGTCGCCGGTGCGCCACCAGGGCCCCAGGCGCATGGTCTGGGTCAGCTCCGGCTGGTTCCAGTAGCCGAGAAAGCGCGTGGCGTTGTCGGCAGAGGTGACGATCTCACCGACCTCGCCGTCGGGCACCGGTTCGCCAGCTTCATCGACCAAGGCGGCGACATGCCCCGGCAGCTCGAATCCCATGGAGCCGGGTTTGGCCAGCCTAAGCGCTTGGCAGTTGCCGATCATGTGGTTGACTTCCGTCAGCCCGTAGCCCTCGTTGCAGGTGATCTTAAGCTCTTCGGACAGCCAGCGAAGGGTTTCGGCCGGCAGGGATTCGCCGCCGGTGAACACGCTGCGCAGCTTCACGTCGTAGCGTTCGCGCGGCCGCTCGGCCTGAGTCAGGCGTTTCAATGCGGTCGGCGTGAAAAAGCCGTGAGTCACGCCGTGGCGCGCCATGAAATCGAGGGCCCATTCCGTCTCGAAGCGGTGCTGGCAAGCGACCATGGCATGGCCGTGCATCCAGGCTGGAAAGACCGTGTCGTTGAGGCCGCCAACCCAGGCCCAATCGGCCGGCGTCCAGAACACGAGGTTGGGCTCGAAGACCTCCAAATTGTAGAACAGCGAGGTCGAGACATTGTAGGCATGAACCGCCCGATGGGCGTGCAGTATGCCTTTCGGTGCGCCGGTCGAGCCAGAGGTGTAGATCAGCAAGGCGGGGTCCTCCGCCTTGGTGCGCACGGCCTCGAAATCGCGCCCGTTGCCGCTCAATAAACTATCGAGCGGCAGCTCGCCGTCCGCCAGCTCGCCGAGCGCGATGACGTGCCTCAGCTCCGGGAAACGGGATAGCTCGTTGCGGTAGGGCGCCCAGGCTTGGTCGCTGGTCACGATCGCGGCGGCGCCAGAATCCGTCAATATGTGGGATACCGTATCGGGCCCGTAGAGCTCCGACACGGTCACTGCGATGGCACCAAGCTTGTAGGTGGCTAAATGAGCAATTGCCGTGGCCGGCCGTTGACCGGTGTGAATCGCGACCCGGTCTCCGGCCCCGATACCCAGGCTCCCTAGGCTACCGGCGAAGGCCGATGCCAGGGCATCCAGCGCCGCGTAGCTGGTGCGCTCCACGGCACCATTCTCGGCTTCGAAAATGAGCGCCGCCGCATCGGCCCTTGGACCCGCGGCGTGCTTGGCCACGGTGTCTTGGGCAATGTTGGCATACTCGGGAATCTCGATCCGATAGCGATCGTCCGGCTCGGCCCGCAAGTTCAGTTGCCGCAGCCGATCGTTCTCGGGGGACTCGCTGACCTTCATGAGGAAACGCCTTGAAAAAGTCGCCAGCCCGACCGCCTGGTCCGAGAGGAAGTATCAGGCGGCTGGGCTGGCGCTAACGACCAGGATCAGGAGGTAACCTCAATCCAGATATCGATCATCTTGCGCGCCGCGTCACCCTTGCCCTTCGCTTCCATCTGCGTGATGAAGTCGGCGAAGAAATCGGGGTTCGCATCGCGCCACTTCTGTTTTTCCGATTCAGGGAATTCGTGGAACTGGACGCCCATTTCGGCGAGCTCCTTGCGCGCCGCGATGCCTGCTTCGAGGGTCACGTCCCGGTCCCTGCGCATGGCTTCGCGCGACACTTCCTCGATGATCGCCTGCTGCTCGGGGGTCAGCTTGTCCCAAGCTTCGAGGGAAATCCAAGTCGCGTTGGTGGGGCCTTCCCATATGGTGACATCCGAGATGTTCTTTGCCACCTCGTTGATCTTGTAGTTCAGCACCAGGTCAACCGAGAAGGGGATGCAGTCGACCGTGCCGCGCGCGAGCCCTTCGTAGATCTCAGGCAGGAATAGTGTGACCGGCGTTCCGTCTACCGCCTCGACGGCTTTCGGCAGGGCCTCGCCCCAGGTGCGCATCTTCTTACCCGCCATGCCGGCTGTATCCGTCACCGGATCCTTGCAAACCAGCAGGTAGGGATTCAGGTGATGAAAGAACAAGGTTTTGACACCGTTTTCCCTGGCCTCTTCCTCGAGCGCCGGGACTTCGTCCATCAGCCGTTCCATTAATTCTGTCGCCTGGTCCACGCTCTCCATGGCCATGGGAATGGAGTTCGGCGCCGCATGCATCGGCAGCTGGGCCGGGAAGTAGCCGGGCGACATCATGGCTATCTCGATCGCGCCATTGCGCAGCAGCTCGAGATTCTCCTTGGCTTTGCCCAAGGCGCCGCCGAAGAACAGCTGTATGTCGACCTCGCCGTTGGTGCGCCTTCTGATCTCGTCGGCCCACCACTTGTCGACCTGGGAACCGGAATGGGTCTCTGGCCATTGGCTATTCGCGCGCAGCGTGGTCTGGGCGAAGGCCGGTTGCGCGGCCAAAATGGCTCCGCACATCAACGCGACGCCGAACAGACCCAACCACCGCCTCGTCTTGAGCAATTCCATGGTTCTTCCTCCCTTTGGGTGCAGCTTGCGCGCTGCCACGTTTCGGCCTCTGGGCCGCTTGCCCGTAAGCTTGCCAAAGCTCGGTACATATTAGAAGACACCAGTTGCCTATGGTTATTGATAAGAATTTCTTATCAATTATACTCAAGCATATGGATCATCGGCAGCTCGAGGCGCTCTATTGGATCGGCCGGCTCGGCAGCTTCGCGGCCGCGGCCCGCAAGCTGAACACCAGCCAACCTGCGATCTCGCTGCGCATTCGCGACCTGGAGCGATCCCTGGGCGTCGCCCTGTTCGACCGCAGCCGGCGGCGCGCGGTGCTGACGCCCCAAGGCCGGGAGGCGGCCGCGGGCGCCGAGCGCCTCCTGTCGTTCGCCACCGAGCTGCAGGAACGCCTGGCCAAACCCGGCGTGCTCAGCGGCCTGGTCCGGGTCGGTGTCACCGAGACCATCGCCTTGACCTGGCTGCCCAAGCTGGTCCAGCGCATCAACGGGGAGCTGCCCGACGTCATCCTCGAGCTCGACGTCGACCTCATGCTCAATCTCTGGGAGAAGTTCGAGCGCGGCAATCTGGAGCTTCTGCTGCTGCCCGGACCGATCGACAAGCCCGACCTGGTGATGGAGTACCTGGGCGGCACACCCTACGTTTGGATGAGCGCGCCGCGGCCGGGGTTGCCGAATCGCCCGATCACGCCGGCCGATCTTCAGACCATGCCGATCATCACGCTGGGCTCGGCCTCCACCATGCACGGGGTGAGCGAACGCTGGTTCAAGGACCACGGCACCCAGCCGCGCAGCCGGGACATCTGCAACAGCCTGGCCGTGGTCGCCAACCTGACCACGGCGGGCCTGGGTGTCAGCCTGCTGCCGCCAATCATCTATCACCGCGAGTTGGAGCGGGGGCAGTTGATCGTGCTCGAGTCCGAACCGGCCTTGCCGCCGATCGAATTCTGGGCGGTCTATCCCCGAAGGCCGGTCTCGCCCCTGCCGGCCGCCGTGACGCGATTCGCGAAGCTGATCAGCACCTTCGAGCGCGGCCCGGCCTCTGCGGCGGGCCAACCCGCCTGACCGGCCGGGTTATTTGCACCACATGCATGCCCCCCATCGGCCGGCGCATTGTGAACCGAGGGTGCGGCGCGTTAACGTCCTTCTATTGGCCCTGAGGCGGGGGAACAACCATGAGCGACGAAGGCGAGTTGGAATGGCACTGGGCGGCGAACGCCGATGACGTGCCCGAAGGCACTGCGAAAACCTGCAGCGTGGCGGGACGCCTGGTGGCCCTGATCCACCACGAAGGCCGCTTCTCCGCGCTCGACAACCGCTGCCCGCACATGGGTGGCCCCCTGGGAGAGGGCGAGATCGAGTTCGGCCGCCTGGTCTGCCCCTGGCACGGCCGGGAGTACGATCCCTTTACCGGCGCGTGCGAAGCCTATGACGAGCGGGTCGCCTGCTTTGCGGCCGAAGTGAGGGACGACGGCGTCTACGTCAGCCTGCCGGCCGCGGCGTCCTAGGCAATCTCGGCTGCCTGCACGCTGGTTACCGCGATAAGGTGAAAGACGTCGTCGGCGCTGCAGCCACGAGAGAGATCGTTGGCCGGCCTGGCCAGACCCTGGAGGATTGGGCCGACCGCCTTGGCGCCGCCGATGCGCTGGGCAATCTTGTAACCGATGTTCGCGGCCTCGAGGCCTGGGAAAACCAGGACGTTGGCCTCGCCCTCGAGTGGCGAGTTGGGTGCCTTGGAGGCGCTGATCGCTGGCACGAAGGCGGCGTCGAACTGGATCTCGCCGTCCACGGTGAGGTCCGGCCGGGCCGACTTGACCATCTCGGTCGCCGCGACGACCCGCTCGACCCGCTCGTGTTTCGCGCTGCCGGCGGTGGAGAAGGACAGCATGGCGATGCGCGGCGTCTCCTGGGCCAGAGCCTGGAAGGAGTCGGCCGAGGAGATCGCGATCTGCGACAGCTCTTCCACCGATGGCTCCACTATTAGGCCGCAATCGGCGAACACCAAGACACCTTGCTTGGGATGGTGCGCCTCGCACAGCATCATCAGGAAGAAGCTTGAGACCGTCTTGACGCCGGGCGCCCGGCCGATGATCTGCAGGGCGGCGCGCACCGTGTCCGCGGTGGTCGCGACAGCGCCGCCGATCGTGCCGTCGCCGTCGCCCTGGCGCACCATCATCGCAGCGAATTGCAAGGGATCTCGCATGGCCGCCCGAGCGGCCGCCTCGTCCACGCCCTTGTGCTTGCGCAGCTCGTGAAAGGCAGTGGCATAGGCCTCGGCCCGCGCCGCGGCGGCGGGGTCGACGATCTCGAAGGCCGCTGGATCGGCCCCGGCCGCCGACAGGCGCTCGGCCACCACGTCGGCGCGCCCGACCAGCACCGGCTGGGCGATGCCCTCGGCATGCGCCCGCGCCGCACCCTCGGCTATGCGCGGGTCCTCGCCCTCGGACAGCACGATCCGCTTGGGCGATTTGCGCGCGGTGGTCAGAACATCGGCGAAAAAGTCCATCTCCCGCTCCTGTCGGTCAGTCGGTCTCGTGATGGCGAATGACGAAGTGCTTGGTCGTGGTTTCGATCACGTCCCAATAGCCGCGAAAGCCGTTGGGGATCAGGAAGGCATCGCCGCCGCGATATGTCTCGGCGTGGCCGGCCTCGTCGATCAACCGGACGTGGCCCGAGAGGATCATGCAGAACTCGTCGCGGTCGGTGAAGGCGTGCCAACGGCCGGGCGTGCTGGTCCAGGTCCCTGCGCTCAGTCCGCCGTCGGGGCTCTGAAAGTGCATGGCGATCTTGTGGTGGGGGTCGCCCTCGACCACCCGATCGGGTAGGTCGGCGAGCCGGCGCTCGCTTTCGCTGAGCGGTGTGCCGGAAAAGGAGACGACGGAGTTGTCGGACATGGCAGGGCCCTTTCAATTTGCGGCGGCGATCAGCCGAGCATGTGGATGCCGATCAGGATGAAGCCAGCGATGAAGACAGTCTCGGCGACGATCAGGATGATCGCCTGGCCGCCCACGTCGAGCATGCGCCGCAGGGAGGTTTTCATGCCGACCGCGGCGATCGCGATCAGCAACATCCAGCGGGACAGATCGCCGAGCGCTTCGCTGACGAACTCCGGAATCACACCGAAGGAGTTTATGGCGGCCAGCGCCAGGAAGGCCAGCACGAAGCCGGGCACGAGTGGCGGCCGCTTGCCTTCGCCTTCCTGTGCTTGGCCCATGGCGCGAATGACCAGCGAGAAGACCAGAACGACCGGCGCCAGCATGGTCACACGGATCAGCTTGACCAAGGTCGCGGTATCCCCGGTTTCCTCGGAAACCGAGAAGCCGGCACCGACAACTTGGGCGACATCGTGGATCGTTCCGCCCAGGAACACGCCGGTCTCGATGTCGTCGAGGGAGAATAGCTGCGTGACCAGCGGATAGGCGATCATGGCGACGGTGCTGAGGATGGTGACGCTCAGCACGGTGAAGATCAGATTGCGCTCGGAGTGCTCGTTCTTGGGCAGCACGGCGGCGATCGCCATGGCCGCCGAGGCGCCACAAATCGCAACCGAGCCGCCGGTCAGCAGCGCCAGACGCCAACCCCGGCCGAGCAGCTTTGAGCCGACAAAACCGAAAAGGATCGTCAGGACCACGCCGGCCACGACCAGGGCAATCAACTCTGGCCCAAGTCCGACCAACAGCTCCAGGCTGATCCTGGCGCCGAGCAGGGCCACGCCGAGGCGCAGCACGGTCCGGGCGGTAAACTCGATACCCTGCACGCAGCGCCCTTCCTCGGCCAGGAAATGAAAGGCGATGCCGAGCAGCAAGGCCATCAGCATGGCCGGTGCGCCATAGTGGTCGGACAGAAATTGCGCCGTCACCGCGACGACCAGCGACACCAGGAAGCCGGGGCCGACGCCCGAGGCAAAGCCGGGCAGGCGCTCGAACGACAGGCCGCGGAGGACGGATGGGGTAGCCATGGCAAAAATCTCCAGGCTCGGCGCTCCAAAGCGGAGGCCGATGGGTAAAGTCAGAAACAAACAGCGTGTGTGTCAGGTAAAGCGGAGGCGGGCGCTTAGAGCCCGCCTCCGTCTCGGAACGCTCCGGCAGCTTAGGCCGGCTGCTGGGGACGCATGTCGTTGGGGTCGATGCCGGCGACCGCGACAGGCGGCTTCATGGCATCGCGCCGGAAGGGCTCGCCGAGCTCCTGATTGAGAACCACCTCGATGAAGGTCGTGACGCGGTCCTCCATCTGCTCCTTGATGGCGGTCTTCAAGGCCTCGGTCAGGCTCTCCATGGAATCGGCCTGGACGCCCTTGACACCGCAAGCTTCAGCGACCTTGGCATAGTTGACGCCGACGTTGAGCTCGGTGCCGACGAAGTTGTCATCGAACCACAGCGTCGTGTTGCGCTTTTCCGCGCCCCACTGGTAGTTGCGGAAGATGACCATGGTGATCGGCTCCCAGTCGTTGCGGCCGCACGCGGTCATCTCGTTCATCGAGATGCCGAAGGCGCCGTCGCCGGCAAAGCCGACACAGGGCACGTCCGGGCAACCGATCTTCGCGCCGAGGATGGACGGCAAGCCGTAGCCGCAGGGCCCGAAGAGGCCGGGAGCCAGGTACATGCGGCCCTTCTCGAAGCTCGGATAGGCATTGCCGATGGCGCAGTTGTTGCCGATGTCCGAGCTGATGATCGCGTTCTCGGGCATGGCCGCCTGGATCGCGCGCCAGGCTTGACGCGGGCTCATCCTATTTGGCTCGCGGTCGCGCGAACGCTGATTCCAGGTGATGCCGGGATCGTCGTCCTCGTGATCCATCGACGAGAGCTCCTGGGCCCAGGCCGACTTGGCTTGGGCGACCATGCCCATGCGCTCGTCGCGGCCGGCATCGCCGGCGCTGTCGGACAGCTGTGCCAGGATCTGCTCGGCAACCTTGCGCGCATCGCCCTGGATGCCGACGGCGACCTTCTTGGTGAGGCCGATCCGGTCGGCATTGATGTCGACCTGAATGAGCTTCGCCTCTTTCGGCCAATAGTCGGTCTGATAGGCCGGCAGGGACGAGAAGGGATTGAGCCGGGTGCCGAGCGCCAGCACCACGTCGGCCTTGGCGATCATTTGCATGCCCGCCTTGGAGCCGTTGTAGCCGAGCGGGCCGCAGGACAGCGGGTGCGTACCCGGGAAGGCGTCGTTGTGCTGGTAGTTGCAGCAAACCGGCGCGGCAAGCCGCTCGGCGAGCGCGGCCGAGGCCGGGATCGCACCCGACAACACCACGCCGGCGCCGTTCAAGATCACCGGGAACTTCGCCTCGGACAGCAGCTTGGCCGCCTCGGCGATCGCCTCTTCACCGCCGCGGGGATGCTCGATCTTGACGATCTGCGGCAGTTCGATGTCGATCACCTGGGTCCAGTAGTCGCGCGGCACGTTGATCTGCGCCGGCGCGGAGCCCCGGAAAGCCTTGAGGATCACCCGGTTCAGCACTTCGGCGATGCGGGTCGGGTCGCGCACTTCTTCCTGATAGCAGACGCAATCCTCGAACATGGCCATCTGCTTCATCTCCTGGAAGCCGCCTTGGCCGATGGTCTTGTTGGCGGCCTGGGGGGTCACCAGCAAAAGCGGCGTGTGGTTCCAGTAGGCGGTGATGATCGGGGTCACCATGTTGGTGATGCCCGGGCCGTTCTGGGCGATAGCCATGGACATCTTGCCGGTCGCCCGGGTGTAGCCGTCGGCGCTCATGCCGGCGTTCACTTCATGGGCGCAGTCCCAAAACTTGATGCCGGCGGCCGGGAACAGATCGGAAATCGGCATCATGGCCGAGCCGATGATCCCAAAGGCATGCTCAATGCCGTGCATTTGCAAAACCTTTACGAAGGCTTCCTCGGTGGTCATTTTCATGGCTATCTCTCCTGTGATAGGCGTTTAGCGCTAGTGTTCAGAATTTCTCGTCTTTGAGGTAGTACCAGACGTACATGAAGCGTTGGCCCAGGCGGCGGAACGGCGTCAGGATGCCGTGGCTGGGCAGCTGGGAGGTGAAGATCGGCAGGTCGAGGCCCTTGCCCTTGCCCGCCACCATCTGCGCCATGCGCCGGCCGGCCTGGGCGGAGTACATCACGCCGTTGCCGCCGTAGCCCATGGCATAGAAAACCGCGTGCTCCGGATCGGGCTGGAAAACCCGGGGCATCATGTCGTGGCTGACATCGACCCAGCCCCACCATGAATAGTCTAGGTTGATGTCCTCCAGCACCGGGAACTTGCGATAGAGACTCTTCTTCAGCAGCTCGAGGTGCTTTGGATTCTCGGCGTCGCTTCCGGTGACCGCGCTACGGCTGCCGATCTGCACCCGGCCGTCCGGAAGGTAGCGGTAGTAGTGGCGCAGGGTGCGCGTATCGGTCAGCGGCGAGCAGGTCTTGAAGCCGCAGACCTCCTTCTCCTCGTCGGTCAGGGGCCGGGTGACGATCGAGTTGGACAAGATCGGCATCAGGCGGTTCTTGGTCCGGTTGCTCAAGCCCGGCGGCGTGTAGCCGGCGGTCGCCAGGGCGACGGCCCGCGCGCGCACAGTGCCTCCGGGCGTGGTCAGGTGGTGGACGCCGTTCTTGACCTTCCAGCCCATGACCGGGCTCGCCGGATGGACCTTGGCGCCCAGCTTGCGGGCCAGCGTCTGGTAGCCGAAGGCGAGCTTGGCGGCATGGATGCAGGTGCCGTCGGGCTCGTGCATGGCGCCCGCAGCCTCCTGATCCTTGACGTGGCCCTCGTGCAGCTCCTCGCGGGAAAGGATGCGCGAGCCATAGCCGAAGACCTCGTTCAGAAGCTGCGACTCTTTCCGTAGGTTCGCCATCACGCCGGGCTTGTGGGCGATGTAGTAGTGACCGCCCTCCTGGGGCTCGCAGTCGAATTCGCCGGAGCCGATTAGGTCCCGGAAGACCTCGAATCCCTCGACCACCTCGTTGTGCATCTTCTTGGCGACATCGACGCCCCAGCGCTTGATCCATTGGGAGCGCTTAAGCCGGCCGGAGGAAATTTGTGCTTGGCCGCCATTGCGGGTCGAGCAGCCCCAGGCCACGGTGTTGGCCTCCAGGACCGTTGCTTTGATGCCGTGCTCCTTGGCCAGGTGAATCGCACAGGACAGCCCGGTGTAGCCAGAGCCGACGACAACCACATCGGCATCGATGTCGCCGTCGACCGGGCCGTCGTCCTCGGGCGGCGTGCCGGCGGTGCCGATCCAGTAGGTCGGCGCGTAGTCGCGATTGTGACCGGGCCCGGCATCGACCAAGGGGTCGTAGCGCGGGTCGTAGCTGGCCTTGGGCCAGTGGCGTGGGCGAACGCTCGTCGGTGCGAGCGCGGCTTCCGGCATGTCCGAGGCGGAGTGTGCGGTGTCGTTCGACATCTTGCAGTGGCCCATCTCTGCGGTGCGCCAGCGTTCCGGCGCTCCGCGCGTTGCGAAAGGTAAAGAGCTTGGCGCCTCCAGCTACGACCCTGCCTGCCAAAACTGCGGCGGCCCGTATGCCGGACCTAATGGCTTGGGTGCAGGTCGAGAGGGCGGAGGCCGTGGGCCCTGCCCTCGAGACGACGAAGCTCGAAAATCCTAGCCTTTAGATTGACACACCCGCACATCCCTCATGCGCGCTCGATGTGTCGGGAAGATATCTATGCCATGACCCGATCACATGATATATCCAGATGAAAAGTTGACTAAGTCCAGATTTCTGAGGACACTCGGCCCATGGACGAACATAGGGTTCCCGAAGAGCTCTTCTTTCTTGATCGGGCCGGGCCGCGCAGCCTGCAGGCACAGGTCCGCGAGACCGTCGTTTCGGCCGTGCTCGACCGGCGGCTGTTGCCGGGGGCCCGGCTACCCTCGACGCGAAAGCTGGCGTCGCACCTCAATGTCTCGCGCCTGACCGTCACCTTGGCTTATCAGGAGCTGGTCGCTCAGGGATACCTCTCGACCGCTCCCAGAAGCGGGTTCATCGTGGCCGAAACGGCGCCAGCGCCGCAGATCCGCTACGGACCGGGTCCCAAGGCAAGCTCGGCGGTCGATTGGGCGGCGCGGCTCGCGACCAGCGTGATGGATCGGCGGGAAATCGAAAAGCCCGAGGATTGGCGCTCTTTTCCCTACCCCTTTATCTACGGCCAGATGGACATGTCCCTGTTCCACCACAACGCATGGCGGGACTGCGCGCGCCGGGCGCTTGGGCGGCGGGATTTCGAAGACATGGCAAGAGACGCGGCGGCGGCCGACGACCCCATGCTGGTCGACTATATCTCCTCGCGCACCCTGCCGCGACGGGGCATCACGGCCGAACGCGGCGAGATCCTGGTGACCGTCGGCGCCCAGAACGCCCTTTGGCTGACCATCCAGCTCTTGGCCAAGGGTCCATTCCATGCGGTATGCGAAAACCCCGGCTACCCGGACATTGCAACCGCCCTGCGTTGGAACGGCGCCAGGGTGACTCCGGTCACTGTCGACCTGGACGGGCTACCGGTCAGTCGTCTGCCGGCCGATCTTGATGCGGTCTTTGTCACGCCGAGCCACCACGCGCCGACCGCGGTCACCATGCCGACGCGGCGCCGCTCCCGCCTGTTGCGCGCCGCCGACGAGCAAGACTTCCTGATCGTCGAAGACGACTACGAGTTCGAGATGAGCTTCCTCAAGCCGCCAAGCCCGGCCCTCAAGTCGCTCGACCGCTCGGGGCGGGTGATCTACGTTGGCAGCTTCTCCAAAGCACTCTTCCCAGGTTTGCGGCTCGGCTACCTGGTCGGCCCGGAGCCCTTCATCAGCCAGGCGCGCCGCCTGCGCGCGCTCATGCTGCGCCATCCGCCTGGTCACCAGCAGCGCACGGTTGCCTACTTTCTGGCGGACGGCCACTACGACAGTCTGATCCGGGACATGCGCATGGCCTTCGCCGAGCGGCGCATGATCATGACACAGGCCCTCGAGCGCGAGGGCCTGGAGATTGCCGGGGCCGCCAGCTTCGGCGGCACCAATCTATGGATCAAGGGCCCCGACGGGCTCGACTCCCTCGCCTTCGCGCGCGAGCTGCGCGAGGACGGGGTGTTGATCGAGCCGGGCGCGCCGTTTTTCGACGGAACTAAGGATCCGATTCAGTTCTTCCGCATGGCCTACTCCTCCATTCCGTCCGAGAGAATCGAGGGCGGTGTCCGGCTTATCGCTGAAAAGCTCGCCGCCCGCTGACGACGCAATCTGGGAAAATTCACGTCCGATCTGACAGGGATGGAATATTCCCCGCCTTGGCCGGTCTATCTATCGAGACGCGCGACAAGCAAGCCCGATCCGAATGCCGCCTCGGGCCTGGACCCACCGCGCGCCTTTGCCGGAGATGAGTTGAAACTGCCTTGCAAGACGGAGGACCCAACGTCATGAAGTACATTCTCGCTCCCCTCTCTGCCGTCGCGTTGCTGTGCGCTGTGAGCCTGGCCCAAGCCGAGGAGGCGAAGGGCACGATCGCTGCGCTCGATACCTCCCAGGGCATGATCGTCCTGGACAGCGGCGAGACCTTCACCCTGGCCGATGGCGTTTCGGTCGAAGGCCTTACGCCCGGCACCGAGGTGACCGTGTCCTATGAGGAGAAGGACGGGCAGAAGGTCGTGCACGACGTGCTGCCGTCGCAATAGGCGAAGGCTTTCGTCCGACGGCTTTCAGGGGGTGGGTGCGCGAAGGTGCGTGCCCGCCCCCAGCCCTATGTGCAGGGCCAAGCCTCAAGCGTGGTCTTCAGCCGTTCAGGCATCAGGTCCTGGCGCCCCTCGGTCTCGAGAAAGCACGCGATGTCGTGGGTCGATACCACGGTGGTCTCGCCGGCAACCGGCAGCTTGAGCGGCGCCGAGCTGGAGTCGAGCGAAAGATGGGCGGTCCGGTAGCCGCGCACCAGCCCAATCAAGTCGCCGCTTTCGCTGTCGTATACCCCGCCACCGCTCATGCCGTAGCTGACCGAAGCATCGATCATCCGAACAGGTCCATAGATTGCCGCCGCGCCGCTTGTGTCGTCGCGTTCATGGATCTGACTCACGGCACCATTTATGACGGTCCGCTCGCGCCCCCAGGGGAAGGCGGCGACCCAGACCGGGTCCACCAGATAGGCGCCGTCGGACAGATCGGTGGCCTGTCCCGTGGACAGCGACGTTTTCAGGAGCGCCAGGTCCCGCTCCTCGTCGATCGCGAGAATCTCCGCGCCAACCCGCGTCTTTCCGGGCGGCGCGACGATGAAGAGCGATTGCTCGACCTGGGGCACCAGGGTGTGTGCCGTGGTCAAGAGCGTGCTGCCGTCATCGTCGAGCGAAAGAATGACCGCCGAGCCGGCACGCCGGCCGCCACCGTCTCGCTCTGTAAAGAGCTGTACCGATGACTCCAGCATCTGGCCGATCAGCGCATGGCGTTCACTGGCCGGCGGGCTGGCGCAGGCCTGGCTCAAGGCAGCAAGGCAGATGACGGATAGGGTCCGTCCCAATGCCCCCCAGGGCAGGCGACCTTCGGCTTTCATTGCGCGGTCCTCTTGTCGAGCGATTGGCCTGATAGGGGTATCCGAAGAAATTGGTTAACAAATGATTAAAGACCCCCGCCGGGCTCGGGAACAAATCGCCAGCCACCGAGTTTCCTCTATACCAGGCGCGGTCTCATCGCCGCCCGACACGAGGAATGGAGGACGGCGACAGCATGCTCGCGCCCGCACAAGATACAACGACGCAGACCGCCCTCAGGCCTGAAAGCAAATGTCTTCGCGATGAAGACCTCTCCGCCATCGTCGCTGCATTGCGGCGCTACGCCCTGGCGCTGCTTCGCGATCCGGTCGAAGCCGACGATCTTGTCCAGGAAAGCCTGGTGAGGGCGATGACCTACAATCCCCATGGCATCGGTGTTCGCCGCTGGCGGCCCTACCTCTTCAGCATCCTGCACAACCTTCACCTGGATCAGAGGTCGAAACTTGCCCGCATGAGGGAGACCCTGCCGATCGTCGACTCGGCGCCGCAGATTCCCAGTGCCGCTAACCAGCAGGACCGCCTGGCGTTCCGCGAGGTCGTGGCGCTCCTCGCCCGCCTGCCCGACGAGCAGCGCGAGGTAATCCTTTTGGCAGGGCTCGAGGGCCTGTCGTACAAAGAGGTCGCGGAGATCGTCAAAGCCCCGGTCGGGACCGTCATGTCCCGCTTGAGTCGAGGGCGGCGGGCGCTGCGAATCCTGATGGAACAGGGCGTCGATCTTCCGGACGGCAAGGCGCATCGAGACTCGCGGCCGGGCCGACCTGATGAAGCCGCGTCATATCCAGCATAACCCGCACCTCGACTCCAGGAGGCCCCTTGATCTGCAGCTCGCCGCCGAGTTGCCGGGCGAAAGCCGACATCAGCTTCATGCCCAGCCCATCGGGGACTCGGCCCGGCTCCGACGCAAAGCCCACCCCGTCGTCCGAGATGACGAGCATGGCGTGGTGACCATCGATTGGCCGCAGGGCGATGGTGATCAGCCCTTTGCGCCCTTCGGGAAAGGCATGCTTGAGGGCATTGGTCACGGCCTCGGTGATGAGCAGCGCGAGCGGCACCGCCCGTTCCGACGCCACCAGCACCTCGGACACCTCAAGATTGATCGAAGCCGTGCGCGCGGTTCCGCTTGAGGTCTCCAGCAGGATACGGCAAAGCTCGCCGAGAAACGCCTTCAAGGCGATGAAGCGCACGTCTTGATTCTCGTATAGATGGCGATGGACCAGGGCCAGGGCGCGCACGCGCAGCTGCACATCCAGAAGGGCGCGCTGCGCGCCCGGCGACGGCTCCGATCTGACATGCAGGTTCAACAAGCTGGTGATGGTCTGCAGGTTGTTCTTGACCCGGTGGTGGATCTCTCTCAGCAGCACATTCTTCTGCTCGATGGAATGGTGGAGATCCTCTTCGCGCGCCTCGATCCGCTCGGCCATCTCCATCAGGGTGTCGCCGAGCTGGCGCAGCTCGACGGGCGCGCTCGACAGATCGAGGCGGGCGGAGAGCTGGCCTTGACTGTAGCGCCTGGCGATCCGCCCGAGCTCGGAAATCCACTTGGTGACCCAAAGGCGGGTACCGACCGCGGCCGCCAGAATGCCGCCGAGCCAGATCACCGCCAGGCTGACGAGCCGGCCGATCAGGTCGCGCTCGATCCAATCAAGGGTGGCCGCCGCCGGGAGACCGAACAGCACGACGACGCCACCGGTCGGAACCGGGACGCTGCTGTAGAAACGCTCCTGTCCGTCGCTGCCGACCGCGGCGAAATCGGTCAGGTTCCCCTTTGCGACCTGCTCGAGGATCTCTTGACGGGGCAGCCCCGCCTCCATGCGGTCAAATATGTAGAATGGCTCGGTGATGACCTGCGCGGATTTGTCCAACAGGAAAGTCACGCCGGCGGGCGGCAGGCCGATGCCCCGCACCAGGGTGCCGAGCCAATCCGGCCGGATCTCGGTGTAAATCACGCCGGTGATCTCGCCCTCATCCAGGCCAAGGGGCAAGGCGGCGATCAGCGCGGAGTTCGGGCTGCTGGGGCTGATCGTGTAGTCGCTTAGGGAAAAGCCATGGGTGAACGCGGCCTTGAGAAACCAGTCATTGCCCGACACGTCGGCGCCGACCATATTGTCGACCGTGCTGCATTCTACGAGCCCAGTCGGATCGGTCACCGTGAAGCTGCGGTACTCGTGATACCGCTCCAGCTCTTCCATCAAGGTGTCGCGACAGCCGATACGGGAGCCATGGATCTCCGGCTGATCGGCAAGCCGGGCCAAGAGCCTACGAGTGTCGCGGATGAATTCGCGCTCGTAGCTGGAGGCCAAGACCGCGAACTGGCGCACCGACAGCTTGACCCGCGCCGTATGTTCTTCGAAGGCGTACCAGGCGAGATAGGCGCTCAGCAGCGTGGGCGGCAACAGCACGATGGCAAAGAGGATGGTCAGCCGCCAACGCAGGGAGGCAACGGAATGCAACAGGCCGGCAAGCCTTGCCATGACAACTTTTTTATGCGGTTAGGCCGACCGGCGAAGACTGCTCATTTCCGAACAGAGCTTGGGCGACCGTGACTTTGAGCACCTCGGGCTCGAAGGGCTTGGTCACCAAGTAAATCGGCTCGCGCCGTTGGCCGGTCAGCAAGCGCTCCGGAAAGGCGGTGACAAAAACCACCGGGACCTCGGAAAGAGCCATGATTTCGTTTACGGCTTGAACGCCTGAGCTGCCGTCGTCCAAGCGGATGTCGGCGAGCAGCAGTCCCGGCATGACCTTGCGCGCCTTGTCGACCGCATCTGCCCGGGTTGCCGCCGTGCCAACCACCCGGTGGCCCATCTCGATCAGAATACCCGCTATGTCGAAAGCGATCACCGGCTCGTCCTCGATCACGAGAACCGTTGTCGCGCATTGCTCTAGCAGATCGCGGCGCGCGCGGGCGAGCAGCTCAGCGATTGCAACGGGGGGCAATCCCATGATCACCGCCACGTCCTCTTGCGCGAACTTTTCCACCATCGTCAGAAGCAGGACTTGGCGCTCGACGGTCGGCAAGCAACAGACCAGGGACTCTAAGGAAGGTGGTCCTTCCCCAGACGCGTGCCGCCGATCGTAAGGCGGTCCGTTGACCACGTTGACGATCGTGTCTTGGAACTGCTTGTAGAGTTGACGGCGAATGGGTTGATCTTCCTCGAGGCGCCCGGGATCCGCGGCGATTGCCTGGAGACAAAGCCGGACATAGTAGTCGCCAAGCTCTTGCGTGGCGGTCAGCGCGCGCGCGTAGCGCCGAAGATAGGGAACGTGTCTTACGATGCTTTCGGGAAGACTCGTCATCAATTGTCTCTCTTGCAGCCCCTTGCCGACCGAGACCCTGTTTGGCAAATATGGCGACAAGACGGTCGCAAAGTGGAAACAATTGAGTCACGCCTTCGGAACATCGCCCTATCTCCGCCGCCAATGGAACAAATTGCCGCCTTTCGGTGTCTATAGAGATGAGATCACTCTGGATCTCTGAGGACGCCGGGCGGAACGACCTGGCCCGCGTCCAAGTTCTGACAGCGAGACCGGCGGATGGCGAAAAAGATTCAGCGTTTGACAATTGCGGCAGGGTCTGGTGCGAGCGCCAGGCACCTTGTTGACCCGAAGGCCTCTGCCGTCGATCCCTCTGCATTGTCCTTCGACCAATGGCTCGACGATCAGCTGGCCGCGCTCTATCGGGATGTGCTGGCTGAGCCCTTACCGGAAGACCTCATGGACCTGGTCTTGCAGCTCGATCGCGGCCGGTCGTCCGGAAACGATTAGAAGCGATGGCCATGGCCGTCCAAACTCAGCACGCCCCGTCACGCGACGCTGTCGCGCAGACCCGCGCCTTCCGCGAGGAGTTGGTCGCCATTTTGCCGCATTTGCGCGCCTACGCCCGGTTCCTATCAAAGAATCGGGACCTGGCCGACGACATCGTCCAAGACACCGTTGTGCAGATTCTCCGTTCGGAGGAACACTATCGGCCGATGGGTCATTTCAAGGCTTGGGCCTTCACGATACTGCGCAATCGATTCTACGGACAATGGCGCGCGGCCGACCGCCGAACCGTTCCACTGGAGGAACAGGACCGCGAGAGTCTCGCGACTCAAGCCAACGGTCAGGAGGGCGCCGTGGCCTTCCGCGACTTCCATAAGGCGTTCTGGGCGTTGTCCGAAAACCACCGAGAAGTGCTGGTCCTGATCGGGCGCAGCGGCCTCAGCTACGAAGAGGTCGCCAAGGTTTGCGGCTGCGAAATAGGCACGATCAAGAGTCGCCTGTCCCGGGCCCGCGACGCGCTGCGCGGCAGGCTCGACGCTTAGCATCAGCATATTTTTCGACCGAGATGCTCCCGCACGTGGTCACCGGCGCGCGCAACCGGTGCGGGCTTGCGGCCCCACATGGGTTTCCCGCTCCACAATCATGTATCGTGGGTGTATAATATCCGATCCCTGATGTGCCGCCAGGCATCGGATACTGTGCGGGAGGTGTGGACTGTGCGCCTGACATCCTATGCCGACTACGCCATGCGCGTCTTAATGTACCTGGGGTTGGCCCAGGATCGCCTGGCCACGATCCAAGAGATCGCCGACGCCTTCGGCATCTCCAAGAACCACCTCATGAAGATCGTTCACGACCTGCAGCTGGCCGGCTACATCCAATCGGTGCGCGGGCGGGCCGGCGGCATCCGCCTTGGGCGCCCGCCGCATGAGATCCTGGTCGGCGACGTGATCCGTCATTGCGAGGAGGACTTCCAGCTGGTCGAATGTTTCGCCACAGAGACCAACCGATGTAAGATTTTTGGGCCTTGCGCGCTCCACGGCGTCTTGCGGGAGGCTTTGGGCGCATACTTCGAGGTGCTGGACCGCCACTCCTTGGCCGACCTGCTGAAGCAGAAGCGGAGTCTCGCTCGGGCGCTCGAGGTCACTTAGGCGGCCCAACCGCGCGCATTCGCGTTTACAAGCACGCGGTAATCATATATAAATGCTACATATTTTTGAGCAACCGAGGAAGGGCAATTCCGCGCGACGCTTATGCTCAAGGATCTCACAAAGAATGAGCGCATTCTTGCCCTTTGCCTGGCGATCCTGGTCGCGCTCCTGGGTCTTTTCCTGGCGGCTGCCGGGCAGGATACCCTGCTCGGCTCCCATGGCTGGATTATTCTGCTCTTCGGGCTGATCCTCACCTTTGCCGTCGTCGGGACGATGACCTACCAGGGCCCCACGCCCGAGCAGCTGGCTGACCGTCACAAGGAATACTACGACACGCCGACCAAGGCCGGCATCGTCCTGGCCATGATCTGGGCGATTTTTGGCTTCTTCGTCGGCGACTGGGTGGCCTGGCAACTGGCCTACCCAGACCTCAATCTTGACCAGGCCTGGAGCAGCTTTGGGCGCCTGCGCCCGGCCCACACCATGGGTGTGATCTTCGGCTTCGGCGGCAACGCGCTGATCGCGACCTCTTTCCATGTGGTGCAGCGCACCTCCCGGGCGCGCCTGCCGGACCAGCTCAGCCCATGGGTCGTGTTGGCCGGCTACAACCTGTTCTGCATCCTGGCGGTCACCGGCTATCTGATCGGCATCACCCAGTCCAAGGAGTATGCCGAGCCTGAGTGGTATGCCGACATCCTGCTGACCGTGGTTTGGGTGCTCTATTTCATCCTTTACCTGCGCACCCTGGCCAGGCGGGCAGAGCCACACATCTATGTCGCCAATTGGTACTATCTGGCCTTCATCCTGGTTGTCGCGATGCTGCACATCGTCAACAACCTGGCGGTGCCGATCTCGCTCAGCCATGCCAAGAGCTACTCGCTCTTCGCCGGCGTACAGGACGCCATGACCCAATGGTGGTACGGCCACAACGCGGTCGCCTTCTTCCTGACCGCCGGCTTCCTGGGCATGATGTACTACTTCCTGCCGGTCAAGGCTCAGCGGCCGATCTACTCCTACCGCATGTCGATCGTCAGCTTCTGGGGCATCACGTTCCTCTACATGTGGGCCGGCTCCCATCATCTGCACTATACCGCCTTGCCAGACTGGGTGCAGACGCTGGGCATGTCCTTCTCCATCATGCTGCTGGTGCCGTCCTGGGCCTCGGCGGCCAATGCGCTCTTGACCCTGAACGGCGCCTGGCACCGGGTGCGCGACGATGCCGCACTGCGCTTCATGATGGTCGCGGCGGTGTTTTACGGCATCTCGACCTTCGAGGGCTCCTTCATGGCGATCCGGCCGGTCAACTCGCTCAGTCATTACACCGACTGGACGGTCGGACATGTCCATGCCGGAGCGCTGGGCTGGGTCGCCTTCATCACCTTCGGCGCCATCTACACCCTGGTGCCCTGGCTTTGGAAACGCCAGGGCATGTACTCCAGCCGCCTGGTCGAGGTGCATTTCTGGCTCGGCCTGGCCGGCACGGTGGTCTACGTCATGGCGATGTGGAACTCGGGCATCATCCAGGGCCTGATGTGGCGGACCTACGACGAGTTCGGCACGCTGGAGTACTCCTTCGTCGAATCTCTCGAGGCAATGCACGCCTACTATGTGGCCCGGGCGATCGGCGGCCTGTTCTTCTTGGTCGGCGGCATCATCGGTTTCTACAACATCTATAAGACGATCTCGGCCAGCGGCGCGGAGACCATGGCCGACGATCAGCCGATCGCGACCGCGCCGGCGGCGGAGTGAGGCGCGCCATGCTCGATCGCCATAAGAAAGTCGAGCGGCACTCCCTGGCCTTCGTGATCATGATCATTGTGGTCGCGTCGATCGGCGGCCTGTTCGAGATCGCACCCCTCTTTACCATTGACAAGACGGTTGAAGACGTCGAAGGCGTGCGGCCCTACACGCCGCTCGAGCTGGCCGGGCGCAACATTTACATCCGCGAAGGCTGCTATGCTTGCCACTCGCAAATGATCCGCACCCTGCGCGACGAGGTCGAGCGCTATGGGCCCTACAGCCTGGCCGCAGAATCACAGTACGACCATCCCATGCTGTGGGGCTCCAAGCGCACCGGGCCAGATCTGGCGCGGGTCGGCGGCAAGTACTCCGATGCCTGGCACGTCGCCCACTTCATCCGGCCACGCGACGTAGTGCCCCAGTCGAACATGCCGAGCTACGCTTTTCTCTTGGAGCGGCGGGCGGATTTACGCGACATGGATCTGCACCTGGCGGCGCTCAAGGCGACCGGCGTGCCCTACAGCGAGGCGCAGATCGAAGCCGCCAACCTCGACGCCCTCGGCCAGGCCGATCCGGACAGCGAAGCGGCCGAAGGCGTGCTCGAGCGCTATGGCGAGGACATCGCGATCCGCGACTTCGCGCTCGACGGCCGCAACGTTTCCGAGATGGACGCCCTGGTGGCCTATTTGCAGATGCTGGGCACCTTGGTCGACTGGGACACCTTCCAGCCAGGCGGCAAGGAGCTGGAGTGAGCCATGATCGAGCTGTCCCACGATACGCTGGTCTACTTCTCCAAATCCTGGGGTTTGTTCTACCTGATCGCCTTCTCAGTCGCGGTTGTGATCTACGCCTTTTGGCCGTCCAAGAAGAAGACCTTCGAGCGCGCCGCCCGGCAGGTCATCGATGACGAGGACCGGCCATGTCGGTAGGCGAGCGCGATCCTCACACTGGGCTCTACACCACCGGCCACGAGTGGGCCGGGATTAAGGAGCTCGACACGCCAATCCCGAAAGCGGTCAAGTTCTTCTACGCGCTCACCTTCGCGGTCGCGCTTCTGATGTGGATCCTGCTGCCGACCTGGCCGCTGTGGAGCACCTATACCAAGGGGCTTCTGGGCTTTTCCCAGCGGGACTTCGTCGCTGAGCAGCTCGCCGTCGCGGCCGCCGAGCGCCAAGACTGGAGCGACCGGATCCTCGCCCTGGACCTGAGCGAACCGGCGAGCGACCCGGAGGCCCGGGCGATCGCGCTTCGCACCGGCGCTACGCTGTTCGCCGACAATTGCGCGGCCTGTCACGGCCACGACGCCATGGGCGGGCCGGGCTTTCCCGATCTGACCGACGGCGCCTGGCTGTGGGGCGGCAGTGCGGAGGATATCCACGAAACCCTGAGGGTCGGCATCAATTCCGATCACGACGAGACCCGCTTCGGCCAGATGCCCGCCTTCGGCCGGGACCAGATCCTTGAGCGCGCCGACATTCTGGCCCTGATCGCCACCCTCCAGCATCTGGCCGGCCAGAAAGAAGCCGACGCGGAGACGCTGGCCGCCGGACAAGCGCTGTTCGCCGACAACTGCGCCAGCTGCCACGGCGAGGAGGCCATGGGCGATGCCTCGCTTGGCGCGCCCAATCTGACCGACGGCTTCTGGATCTACGGCGGCGACCGGGACTCGCTCTACCGCACGCTCTACGACGGCCGCCAAGGCCACATGCCTCATTGGGGAGACCGCCTGAGCCCGCTCCAACTCAAGACCCTGGCGCTCTACGTGGAAAGTCTGGGCGGGCAATGATGGCGCAGCCAGTGAGCAGGCGCACCTGGGTGATCGGCGGCATCGCCCTGCTGCTGGCGCTGATCCTCGGCGCCAACGGCCATCTGCTCTATGTCGCGATCCATAGCCAGCCGGACTGCGCCGTGGAGATCGGTCAAGCCGCAAAGGCGAGCTGCTGATGAGCGCGCTGGTCTATCTGATTCCGATCTCCCTGATCCTGGGGGCCGTCGCCCTCTTCACCTTCCTCTGGACCCTGAAGCACGGCCAATACGAGGACATGGAGGGCGCCGCCGCGCGCATCCTGACCGACGAGGACAAGCCCCTGCCCCAGGACGACGATCCGAAGGAAGCTTCCTAATCCAGCTTGGAGGTGTCGCAGATCTCCCGGTAGGCGTGCCAGGTGGCATGGCCGAGCAGGGGGAAGACCACGATCATGGTCACGAAGCCCGAGATCAGGTTCAAGACGCCGAGCACGACGATCGCGACGCCCCAGGGCAGCATGACACCCAGATTGTTCCACACGGTGCTCATGGAGACCGCCATGGCGGTGAAGACGTCGATGCGCTGGTCGTAGAGCATGGGGATGGAAAATACGCTGATCGCGAAGGCGAAGGCGGCGAAGAGCCCGCCGACCGCTGAGCCGACCACCATCAGCGCCCAGCCGTCGAAGGTGCCGATGAGGAACGGCAGGGACTGCTCGACTCCGGAGAACGGCCTCAGGCCGAAGAACAGGGCGTAGAGGATCACCGCCGCGCGCATCCACAAGAGCATGAGCAGGCCCAGGAGCACGCCGGCGAAGAGAATTTGGGTGGTCGACTTGGCGCGCACATAAACCATGGCGCCGAAGCTGACCGGCTCGCCGTTCTCGATGCGCCGGCTTTTGTCGTAGAGGCCGAGCGCCAGGATCGGTCCGACGATGAAAAAGCCCGCGAGGGCCGGCATGAGATAGGCGCTCAAATCGAAGGAGAAGAGGCAGGCAATCACGGCCCAGCTGACGACAAAGACCAGCACGCCATAGAAGAGGCTCGGCATTGGCTGGGTCCAAAGATCCCGCCACCCCGCCTTCAGCCAGCGCAGCGCTGCGCCCATGTCAGGCGATGTTGCCGAGGAAGCGCCCTGCGCCGTCGATTCAGCTTGAGGCATTGGCTCGCTCTATTCCATCCTGTGGAACTGGCGCAGTGTACACCCAAGTGCGTCAGGACCGCCAATTCTTTCGACACTCTTGGGCGCGACTGCCAGCGAGGCGGCGCAATGAACGATCACAAAGTTCGGGTTCCGTGTCGCACTCCAGGACGACCCTATCGCATAGTCAAATTGCGATTCGATGCGGCTTCTCGACCAGTGCGCTCCCTGGCGGATGGCACGAATTTGATCCTGTCGGACTTGCTTAGCGCCTGGCCGATGATGCTAATCTGGGCGGGCGCTTTTACGACAAGAGGTCTGAATGGCGGAACCCTGTCCTCATTGCGGTCGGGAAAACGACGGATCTGCAAAGTTCTGCGCTGAATGTGGGACGCGTCTTCGCAAAATCTGTCCGGCCTGTTCTTCATTGATAGATGTCCGGGCGAACTTTTGCCCCGACTGCGGCAAGCCCCAGAACCAGGACCCCTCTCAACCGGGCGGGTCCAGCGAGGCGGCGTGGCGTCCTGCCAGCGAGATTCGCCAGGTAACGGTGATGTTCTTGGATCTCGTCGGATCGACGGCTCTCTCGACGCGGTTCGATGCCGAGGATCTGCGTGAGGTCCTGCTGTCCTACCAAAAGGCCTGCGTCGGGGCGATTGAGAGATTTGGCGGACGGGTCAGCCGTTACATGGGCGACGGCATGATGGTCTACTTCGGCTTTCCCCAGGCCCAGGAGGATGCGCCGCAACGTGCAGGACTAGCCGGGCTGGCCATCTTGGAGGAGATCGCGCAGCTCAACGAGACCCGCTACCGGCCTCTCGGCATCACGCTTCAGATGAGAATCGGGATCCACGTGGGGCGCGTGGTCACGGGAGAAATGGGCGCCGGATCGACCCGAGAGGCCATGGAGGTCGTCGGCGTGACACCGAACATTGCTGCCCGTCTCGAAAGCCTGGCACCGGCAGATAGCGTGCTGGTCAGCGCCCAGGTCAAAGCGCGCATCGAGCAGCAGTTCGAGCTGGAATCACTCGGGCACAAGACCTTGAAGGGCATTGAAGAGCCTGTGGAGGTCTTCAAACTTTTGCGCGCCAAGCAAGACGATCCTTCCAGCCAAACCTCTTTGCAACCACGCGGCATCCTAACGGGACGAAGAAAGGAGCTGGAGGCTCTGACCGCCAGTTGGTCACGGGCCCGCGAACAGCAGTCGGTGCAGCTGGTGAGTGTCCAAGGCGAGCCGGGTATTGGCAAATCAGGGCTGCTTCAGCTGTTTCTCGATCAAATCGGCATCGACAAGGCGCAAAGAGTTGTCTGGCGCTGCTCCATTTACGACAGCGACACGCCCCTCTTGACGGTGTGGCAAAGCCTCGCGGAGGACTTCGGCCTGCGGAGCGGGGAAACGGAAGCCGAAACCCGCGACCGCATCGATGCCGGCTTGGCACGCTGCGGCGGAGAGGAACGTGCCGCCCTGGAGACCGTGGCCGACCTGCTGCTCGCCCAAGTCCATTCGCAAAAGCGGGCGACCAACAGCGACCATAGCGACAGCATGGGCACGCGCCGTGAGCTGTTTCGAGCCATTCCCCAGTGCTTGAGGCATAAGGCGGACCCGCTTCTTCTGGTGCTCGAGGACGCCCACTGGGCTGACCCCTCGACACTAGAGCTTGTCAACAAAATCATCCGTCAGTCGACCGATTGGGCGATCATGGTGCTGGTCTTGACGCGCCCCACCGACGCAATGCCCTGGCATGACGTCGACCAACAGCGCTTGGCGTTGGAAGGGCTTCCGACTGCGGACTGCGAAGAGATCATTCAACACATGACCGGCGGCCGCCCGCTTGAGCGCTCTCTCTGTGAGTATATCTTCGCCAGCACGGACGGTTCGCCCTTGTTCGTCGAAGAATTGACCAAATCCATTCTGGACAGCGGGCAACTGGTGGAACGGCGGGGCCGATTGGCGCTCAGCGGCGATGCCGAGAAGCTGGAGGCACCCGGCACTCTGCTGGATCTCTTGACTGTGCGCCTCGACCGCTTGGGGCCGGCGAAGGAGACGGCGCAAACGGCCGCGGTGATAGGCCGCGACTTTCGACTGGATGCGCTCAGTTACATGAGCGACAGCACAAGAGAACAGATCCAGCACCACCTGGCTGAGCTCGTTCGCTGCGACATGATCGCCGAGATCGAGGGCGGTGACGGATCGCGCTATCAGTTTCGCCATGCGCTTTATCAAAAGGTCGCCTACGAGAGCCTGTTGCGCCGACATCGGCGCGCCCTGCACGGCGCCTACCTGGGCTGGCTGGAGACCAATCCGGTCGCGCAGGCTTCGCTGCTGAGCGAGCAGCTGGCGTTTCACAACGAACTCGCAGGGTTCGATGACGCCGCTGTGGCTCTCTGGACGGAGGCCGGCGAGATCGCCACCTCCGCTTCGGCTTCTCAGGAAGCGGTGCGTCACTTCGAGGCCGGATTGCGTATCCTGCGGAGCCTGCCGCAAACGGATGCCAACCACGTCCTCAATCTCAAGCTCCACGCCTTGCTGGGCGGTGCCTTGATCATGAGCAAGGGGCCGGGCGCGCCGGAGACGCGCGAGGTCTATAAGCGGGCGCTTGGGCTCTGTGACAAGCTGCCCCGGACTGCGTGGCACTTTCCGGTCTTTTGGGGCTGGTGGCGCATCTCGGAGAACCTCACCGTCATGCTTAGCCGCGCCCAACAGCTCGTGCAGATCGCCGATGAGATGCAGGAAGCGGAGTATAGGCTTCAGGCCCACCATTGCCTTTGGGCGAACGCCTACATGGTGGGCGACCACGAGTCCGTCCTGCAGCACGCCGGTTTGGGGCTCGAAATCTACGACGAAGGCAGTTTCAGCGAGACCGGATCGCTCTATGGCGGGCACGACCCGAAAGTGTGCGGCTTGGGGGAGAAGGCGCTGTCGCTCTGGCTGATGGGCGATGCGGACCGAGCGGCCTCGACCCTGGACAACTGCCTTGCCTTCGCAGAAGAGATGGGCCATCTCGGCAGCCGCCTCCATGCGCTCGATTTCGCGCTGATGCTGCACCATTTCCGCAGCGATCCGGACGCCGTGGGGCAAATTGCCGCGACACTTCGCTCTGTCAGCGAGAAGTACGAACTGGAGGACTATCTGGCCAAAGCCGATATCTTCGAGGGATGGCGCCTGCTGGAGTCGGGCCACGGCGGCGCCGGCGCAGAGTTGCTGGAACAGGGCTTGGCCACCATGCGTCAGGTTGGCACCCGGGAAGACTTTCCGGTGTACTTCGCCATGGCGGCCGAGAGCCGGTTGCAACAGGATCAGGCACGGCAGGCGATCGATCTGCTTGAAGAAGGTCTTTGCGTCATCGCCGACGAAGGACTTGCCTATTGGGCCGCGGAGATCCATCGCCTGAGTGGCGAAGCCCTGGCCGCTATGGATGCCGCTGACACCAAAGCCATAGACGCCCATCTCACAAAGGCGATCGAAGTCGCCCGGTCACAAGGTGCGTTGGCTTTGGAGCTAAGAGCCGCGACCTCTCAAGCCCGCCAACTGCGCCGGCGTGGTCAATTCGATGCGGGCCTAGCATGTCTGCTCGACGTCGTGGCGCGCATGGACGAAAGCGCGGATATCCGCGATCTAAAGGAGGCGACTGCGTTGATCGAAGATTTGAGGGAGGAAACGGGGCAAAGCGACCACGAGCTGGTTTAGGTCCTGCCTCGCCAAGCGATCCACGATTCCTGTTAAGTCCGACCTATTGATGGCTTGAAGGGTAACTTAGCCTGCTGTCCCTAGCGTCGTGTGACGCCATCTTCTAGGGCACGTCTGAAATCCAGTCTAGGAAGGCCCGTGCGGTCGGTCGGTTCGCGGCGCGGGGCATGATGCAACAGTGGTAGCCCCGTTCGGTCGTGACCTTGTGGTCGCAAGCAAGCGAAAGAGTGCGCGACTCGATCATGTCTTCGATCAGGCGGCACCAGCCGAGACCGATGCCATTGCCGTTTTGAATCGCGCGCAGGTAGACCATGTAGCTGAAGATCCGGTCCAAAGGCTGCGGTTGCGGCGGCGCGATGCCCGAGCCTTCGAAGTAGCGCTGCCAATCGTCCGCGTGTTCCTGACTGGTCATGTGCAGCAACCGTTGGCCTGCGAGCGCCCGGCGGTCGAGCGGCGCGTCACCCGCCAGGTAGCCCGGTTTGCAGATCGGAACCATCTCCTCGCGGATGATCAAGCTCGAGGTTGTCCCGGCAATGCCGCTCTCTCCAAACACCACGACGATATCGCACCTGGCCGGATCGAAATCCGGGTTTTGATCGCGGGTGACGAGCTCGAGCCGGACCTCCGGGTAAAGGCTTTGGAACTCCGCGAGGCGAGGCAGAAGGAACAGGCTGGTGAAGCCGATCGCAGCATTCACGACGATCACTTCGCCTTGCTGCACCGACCGAACGGCGCGCAGTCCAGTCTGGATGGAGTCGAATCCACCGGAGACCGCCTTGCCGAGAATCTCGCCCTCGGGCGTCAGGGTCAGCCGGGGTTTCGTCCGCACAAAGAGCGTGACGCCAAGCGTCTCCTCCAGCATCGCGACCTGCCGGCTGACAGCCGGCTGTTGCACGTTCAGTTCCCTGGCGGCGCGAGAGAAGCTCAAATTCCGGGCGGCCGCTTCGAAGGCCGCGATCTGATGGAAGGGAATTGGATCGCTCGGCATAATCATTCATTTCATGAACTATTCTCATTCATCATTTCAGTCTATGCATTCGATTGCAACGGCTTAGAGTGCCGAGCTGTTCGACCGATGGATGATCTGGCCATGGCGGCGTTTGAGATACTCGCTTTGGGTGGAGACGGGATTGGGCCCGAAGTTCTCGCCGCCGGCTTGGCCGTGGCGGAAGCGGCCACTGTCGGGTCCGGCATCCAGTTGAACATCAAGGAAGATTTGCTGCACGGCGCGGCTTGGGAGGCCTACGGCACCTTCTGCCGGGATGAGACTTTGTCGGCGGCCCAAGAAGCCGATGCCGTTCTGGTCGGCGCGGTCGGCGGCCCGGAATGGGACGACATCCGCGTCCCCGGCGGGCCCGAGATGCAAGACGGGCTGATGCGGCTTCGTAAGGAGCTGGACGCCTATGCCGGGCTCAGACCGGCGCGGAGCTGGCCCGCGCTCGCCGCGCGCACGCCTTTTCGCCCGGGACTGGCCGAGCGCGCCGACATCATGGTTTTGCGCGAGATGTGCGGCGGGGTGATGTTTGCCGAGCCGCGCGGTCTCGAGCAACGTTCAGGCCGGCGCTACGGTTTCGATACCGCCGCCTATGACGAGCACGAGATCGCCCGGATCGCCCATGCGGGATTTCGCCTTGCCCGTGCGCGGCGCGGTCGCCTCGTCTCGGCCGACAAAGCCAACGTGATGGAGAGCTACAAGCTTTGGCGCGCGGTCGTGGACGAGGTTTCGGCGGACTACCCCGATGTCGAGCTCAGCCACATGTACGCGGACAACTGCGCCTACCAGCTGGCGCGCGACCCCGAGCGATTCGACGTCGTGCTCGGCTGCACCCTGATCGGGGACTTCCTGTCCGACCTCGCGGCGATCGTCTCCGGCGGCTTGGGCATGCTGCCCTCCGCGTGCCTTCGCGGTGCGCCAGGCGCCCCCGCAAAAGGCATTTACGAGCCGGTGCACGGCACCGCCCCGGACATCGCCGGGCAAGGCAAGGCGAACCCTATCGGCATGATTCTGAGCGTCGCGATGATGTTCGAGCACAGCTTTGGGCGGCCTGACATCGCGCGGCGCATCGAGCGGGCGGTCGAGGCCGTGCTGTCCCAATCGATCGCCACACCGGACATCGGCGGCCAGTCGACAAGCGATGATGTGACTGCCGGCGTCGTTAAGGAGCTGGCCTCATGACCGGGGTCTACGACTATGTCGTTGCCGGTGCCGGCTCGGCCGGCTGTGCGCTGGCCGCAAGGCTGGCCGAAGACCCGAATGTCACCGTGTGCTTGGTCGAGGCCGGGGGGGACGGCCGCAGCCTGTTCACCCGCATGCCCGCTGGCGTCGGCTTTGTGCATTCCAATCCCAAATACGACTGGCGGTATTGGAGCACGCCGCAATCCCGCCTCGGCGGCCGGCGGATCTACTACCCCCGGGGCAAGGGGCTCGGGGGGTCGTCGCTGCTCAATGGCATGATCTACATGCGCGGCAATTCGCGCGACTATGACCGCTGGCGGCAGAAGGGGTTGGTTGGCTGGGCCTATGGCGACGTGCTGCCTTACTTCCGTCGCTCGTCCCGTGCCGCTCACCGCAAGGGGAATTCCTATCACGGCGACAGCGGCCCGCTGCACCTGACGCCCGCTGGGAACTATGACCAGATCAACGACATCTTCGTGCGGGCTTGCTGCGAGGCCGGTGCACCGGCGAACGAGGATTTCAACGGCTGCGGCCAGACCGGCGCCGGCCGCATCGACGTCAAGGCCTCGGGCGGCGTGCGGCAATCCTCGGCCGAGGCCTATCTGGCCCCTTGCCCAAGAAACCTGACCGTGATGACCGGCACGCCGGTCCTGCGCGTCATGATGGATGGCCGACGGGCGGTCGGCATCGCGGTCCCGAGCGGCGCGTTGTGTGCGCGCGCGGAAGTGATCCTGTCCCTTGGCGCCTTCGAGAGCCCTAAGACGCTGATGCTGTCGGGGATCGGCCCGGGGCCCCATCTGCGAGAGTACGGGATCGAAGTGCTCCACGATCTGCCAGGTGTCGGGCAATCGCTCTACGACCACCCGAACATGCCCATGCAGTTCGGCCTTTTGTCCGCGCGGCACAGCATGTCGCGGTTCCAGCGGCTCGACCGGGCGGCCGTCATGGGCGCGCAATGGATTGTGGCGCGGAGAGGTCCCGCTGCGGCGCCGTTCTGGTCCTCGGTCCTGTTCCATGCAATTCGGGACCGGGAGATGCCGGAGCTGGAGGTGTTTTTCACGCCAATGATCGTGCGCGAGGATTCCGGTGCACGGAAGGGCTTCAATCTCGAGAGTTTTCGCCACCTCGGCAAGTCGATCATTGCCCGTGGCAAGCTGGCCGAACCGGGTTTGCAATTCGACATCAACCTGCTGCGCCCGCGCAGTTGCGGCGAAGTGCGACTGGCCTCCGCCGATCCCCTGGACGCGCCCTTGATCGACTGCGGCTATTTCTCGGATGACAGCGACTATCTCGCCCTCGTCGAGGGCATGACACACATGCGCAAGGTGGTGGCGCAGCCCGCCTTTCGGGGCATCGCGGGACCGGAGCTCAGCCCGGGTCCGGAGATCTTGGCGGACGAGGACATGCGCGCGGCCGTTCGGGATCTCTGCACGACGGGCCACCACCCGGCTTGCACCGCCCGCATGGGCCGGGACGGCGATCCGGGCGCGGTCCTAGACTCCGAGTTTCGCGTGCGGGGCATTGAAAACTTGCGCGTCGTCGACGCCTCGGCCTTGCCCGACATGATCAGCGGAAACATCAATGCACCGGTGATCATGATGGCCGAACGCGCAGCTGATATGATCCTTGGGCGTCCACAGTTGGCCGCCGAAGATCCGAGGGAGAGAGTTGCATGACTATGACCTGCGGCGAGGCGACGATGCGCCTACTGGCCCGTTACGGCGTGACGACGGTGTTCGGCATACCCGGGGTGCACACTCTCGACATGTGTCGTGGCCTCTCGGGCGGTGGGAATGCGGGCGCGATCGCTCATGTCCAGACCCGCAACGAGCAGGGCGCAGGCTTCATGGCCGAAGGCTGGGCGCGCGCCACCGGCGAGGTCGGGGTCGCCGTGGTCATCTCGGGCCCTGGCGTGACCAACGCGGCGACGGCGCTCGGCCAATGCTATGCCGACAGCCTGCCCATGCTCCTGATCTCAGCCGAAGCGGCAAGCTACACGATCGGCAAGGGCTGGGGCGTCTTGCACGAGGTCACCGAGCAAAAGCGCGCGACCGAGCCGCTGACCGCCTTCTCGGCGACCGCGCACCGCGCCGCGGATGTGCCGGAGCTGCTCGCCCGTGCCTTCTCAGTCTTTGCCAGTGCGCGGCCACGGCCGGTCCACATCTCGATCCCGATCGACGTTCAAGCGGAACAGGTCGATGAGCTTTGGCAGCCCATCGCGCTGCCAGGCCGGCCGCTCTTCGCGCCGGCGCAGATCGAAGCCGCAGCGGACATGCTGCGCACCGCCGCCCGCCCGGTGGTGATGGTCGGTGGAGGGGCGGCCGATGCCGCGACCGACCTCAGAGAAATTGTCGACTCTCTTGGCGCGGTGGTCGTGGCCTCGACCGCGGGCAAGGGTATCGTGCCGGACGATCATCCTCTGTCGCTCTCCGCCTCGACCGTTAGGCCCGAGGTCCAAAGGTTTCTGTCGGAGGCGGATGTAATCCTGGCTGTCGGAACGGAACTCTCCGAGACCGACAGTTTCGTCGAGCGGATGGATCTGAAGGGCCAGATCATCCGCGTGGACATCGATCCCAGCAAGATCGGCGATGTCTATCCCGCCGCGCTTGGCATAGTCTCTGACGCCGCGCCGGCCATGGCCGACCTGCGGCGGGCGCTGACCGGCCACGCCGCCAAAGACCGTGCCGGGGCCGAGAGCCGGGTCGCGTCCCTGCGGGCCGAAATCGCCGGGAACCTAAGCCGTTCCGAAACGCAGCATGCCGCGCTGCTGACCCTGTTGGATCGGATCGCGCCCGAGGGCACGATCTGGTCGGGCGACGCTTGCCAGTTGGTCTATACCGGTGCCTTCGCCTTTCCAGCGCGCGCCCCGCGGCGCTGGTTCTATCCGGCTGGCTATTGTGCGCTCGGCAATGCGCTGCCGAACGGCATCGGCGCGAAGCTGGCCCAGCCCGACGCCCCGGTCGTCGTGCTGGCAGGCGACGGCGGGTTCATGTTCACGGTCCAGGAGCTGGTCACGGCAGCGGAGCTTCGCTTGCCGATCCCAATCGTGGTTTGGGAGAACGGCGGCTTGAAGCAAATCCAGGACGACATGGATGGGCGCGACATAGCCCGGGTTGGCGTTGAAGGGATCAATCCCGACTTCGCCGCGCTGGCCTGCGCCTGCCATTGCAACGGCGTCTATGCCGATAGCGAAGAGACGTTCACAAGCGCGTTCGAGACGGCACTGCGTGCGGACCGGCCGACCGTGATCGTGGTGAAGGAGAACGACCCGTGGCTAATGTGAGAACCTTTCAGTACTTCGTCGACAACGCTTGGCATGATCCGGCCGAGGGCGGGTATTTCGACAGCGAGACTCCCGCGACTGGGCAGGTCTGGGCGCGCGTACCCGATTGCCGCGCGGCGGATATCGACCGTGCCGTCGCGGCGGCAAAGGTAGCGTTCTACGATGGCCCGTGGGGTCGGATGATGCCCGCCGAGCGGGGCCGGGCTTTGCGCCGGATCGGTGACGTGATCTCGCGTCATGCCGAGCGGCTTGGCGAGATAGAGACGCGCGACAACGGCAAGCTCCCGAAAAACATCACGCCGTCGCTGAAGAAAGACGCCTGGCAGGTGGATAGTTGGCATTACTACGCCGGCATGTGCGACAAGTTCGAGGGCCGGCTGATCCCCGCCGAAGTGCCGAACATGCACAATTATCTGAAGTGGGAGCCCTTTGGCGTCGTGGCCCAGATCCTGCCGTGGAACTCGCCCATCGGCACGCTGATCTGGAAGCTCGCGCCCTGCCTGGCGGCCGGCAACACGGTGGTCCTCAAGCCTTCGGAGCAGGCCAGCTGCTCGACGCTGGAGTTGATGGAGGTGCTGCTGGAAGCCGATCTTCCGCCCGGCGTTTTGAATGTTGTTACGGGGTTTGGGCCGACGACCGGCGAGCCGCTGATCGAACACGAAGACGTGCGCATGGTCTCCTTCACCGGCGGGACCGGCGGCGGGCGGGCGGTGGCCAGCGTCGCGGCACGCCAGGTCAAGCCCATCGTCATGGAGCTGGGCGGCAAATCGCCCCAGATCGTGCTTCCGGATGCTGACATGGACCTTGCGGTCAACGGCGTCGCCGCGGGCATCTTTCCCGCGGGCGGGCAAAGCTGCATCTCAGGCTCACGCCTTTTGGTCCATCGCTCGATCGTCGGTGAGTTCACCGAACGGCTGGTCGAGGTCGTCAAGAAGGCCCGTGTGGGCGATCCGAACGACCCCGCTACACAGATCGGACCCATGGCGAACCGTCCGCACTATGAAAGTGTGCTGAAGCGAATCGCCGCCGCCGAGCAAGCCGGCCATAGGCTTTTGCTCGACGGGCGGACGGCCTGCCGGGACGAGGGCTACTACATTGGCCCGACCATATTCGCCGATGTTCCGAACGGGGCGGATTTGGCCCAAAACGAAGTCTTCGGTCCGGTCGTCTCGTCCGAAGCTTGGGACCAAGAAGACGAAGCCGTGCGCACGGCCAACGATACGGTCTATGGCCTCGCCGCGGGGATTTGGACCCGGGACGTGACCAAGGCCATGCGCCTGGCCGACCGGATCGAAGCCGGCACCGTCTACATCAACAACTACTTCAACGCAGCCACTCAGTCGCCCGTCGGCGGCTTCAAGCAGTCGGGCTACGGCCGCGAGAACGGCTGGGAAGGCATGCGCTGTTTCATGCAGACCAAATCCGTCTGGCTCGCGACCGACCCCGACCAGCCCGATCCCTTTTCTGCTTAAGACGAGGTCTCGCCATGGCCATCGAACAGCAAGCCGCGAAACGCCGCGAGTGGAACTACCATCCGGACGTGCCGATCCCGGTTTCGCCGATCATGAACTGGCCGCCGCGGCCGCTTGCCTGGCTGCGCTGGGAGTCCGCGTCCTGGCTGGCAGTGGGCTCGGTGACCTTGGAATTCCTGATCGCATGGGCGGTCTTCGCCTGGTTCCAACCTGACGCGGAGACAATGAAAAGCTTGGCGCTGGGCTGGGTCGCTCAAATCTGGCTCAGGAACCTGGTGCTGATCTTTCTGGTCGCGGGTGGGCTGCACCTCTGGTTCTACAGCTTCGCCGCCCAAGGCAAGCAGCTGAAGTTCGACCCCCGCGATCTCGCCCGCAAGAATAAGGCCTACACGTTCGGTAACCAAGTCCTGGACAATATGTTCTGGTCCCTTGCCAGCGGTGTGACCGTTTGGACCGCTTTCGAGGTGCTCTATTGGTGGGCCGCGGCCAACGGCTACGCGCCGAGTCTGGCCTTCTCCGCCCATCCGGTCTGGTTCGCCCTGTGGTTCGTGCTGATTCCGATTTGGTCGAGCATCCACTTCTATCTCATTCACCGCGCGCTCCATTGGCCGCCGCTCTTCCGGCTGGCCCACAGCTTGCACCACCGAAACGTCAATATCGGACCTTGGACGGGCATCTCGATGCACCCGATCGAGCATGTTCTCTATTTCTCGTCGGTGCTGATCCATTTCGTCGTTCCGTCCCATCCGGTCCATGTGCTGTTTCATTTTTATCTTGAGGCGCTGAACCCCGCGTTCTCCCATTCCGGTTTCGAAGGGCTTTTCGTGAAAGATAAGAAGCGCATGGCGGCGGGCGACTTCTTTCACCAGCTCCATCACCGCTACTTCGATTGCAACTACGGCACCGCCGAGATGCCTTGTGACAAGGCCCTGGGGTCTTTCCACGACGGCAGCGACGAGGCAACCCGGGCCGTCCGCCAGCGCAAGCGGCGCATGTACGCCGGATGAGCGTGGCCGCCGAACTGGCCGCTTTTGCCGTGACCGCGGAGCCCGATCCGGCGCTTCACGCCACCATTAGGCCGGCGGTCGCGGACTGCTTTGGGTGCATCCTTGGGGGCGCGGAGAGCGACGTGGCGCGGCGGATCGGCGGTGGTCTCGCCCAAGGCGCCGAGGGGCGTGCGCCGCTTTATGGTACGGGCCGAACGGCGGCGCCCGGCCACGCGGCGCTGCTCAACGCCGCCGCGGGCCATGCCTACGATCTCGACGATTGGGAAGAACCGGGAAATACCCATCCGACGGTCGTGATCCTGCCCGCCTGTCTCGCGGCGGTGCATCTGCGCCCCATCGACGGCGGTGCCCTCCTGGCCGCCTATGCGGTGGGGTTTGAGGTGGTTGCTCGGCTGGGCGAGGCGGTCAGCCTCGACCATTACGCCCGCGGCTTTCACTCAACGGCGACGCTCGGTGCCATTGCCGCGGCGGCAGCGGTGTCGCGCCTTCTGGGCTTGACCGAGGCGCAGGCGACTCATGCGCTTTCGCTCGCCGCGTCCCAGGCTGTCGGCTACACGGTGCAATTCGGCTCGAACGCCAAGCCGCTTCAAGCGGGCCTGGCCGCGCGGGCCGGGCTGGAATCGGCCCTGATGGCGCGCGCAGGGGCGACCGGACAGGAACGTGTGATCGAGGATCCGCGCGGGTTCGCCGGCCTTATGGGCCAGGCCGGTCGGCCACTAAAGCCCCTGGGCGATCCCTGGGCGTTGAGGGAGCACGGGTTGATCCTGAAGCCTTGGCCGTCGTGCGGCTATACGCACCGGCTGATGACGGCGGCGCTCGAGCTGCGCCCGCAGCTCGAGGAGCGGCTGTCCGAGATCACCGCGATCCACGGCACACAGCCCGATTTTCACAACGCGATACTGCCGTTCGAGCGGCCCACCACCCGCAACGAGGCGCTCTTCTCCGCGCCCGCTTGTATCGCCCAGGCGCTCGTGACCGGGCGCCTTACGCTGGACGACAGCGAGGCCCGCTTCTGGGAAGATTCGGCGGTCGCCCGCCTGATCACGGTGACCAATGTCGCTGCCGAGCCCGCCCGGAACCCGCACTTAAACTACGACCCGGCCCAGCCCGACCGCTTGACGGTCGTCCTGGGCGAAGAGGTGTTGTCGCAGGACTGTGCCTATCCCCTCGGCGCGCCGCAGAACCCCATGAGCGAAGCACAGCTTGCCGAGAAGTTCGCATCGGTCACCGGGCGGGACGCCGGGTGCTTTGCTCATCTTCAAGGATGGCCCGAAGCGAGCGACATCGCCGTTTTCTTTCAGGAGTATGAAACATGACGAGAGCAGCACGTGCCGGCGGGCGTGCCTCGCGCCGCGCCGAGCGGTCATGCGGCGCCGGGCAAGGGCCCACGACGGCCATCTGGCCCGGCATCGAGGGCGGCCGCTATCTGCCTCTGACGTCCTCTGAGCTCGAGATGATCGACGAGACGGCGCTTCGCATTCTTGAGGAAATCGGCATCAAGGGCGCTAGCGAGACCTGCATCGAAACCGTCGCGGCGGCCGGCGGGCGGCTAACCGAAGACGGCAGGCTGCTCATGCCCGCCGACCTGGTGCGTCGCATGGTGACCAGCGCCGGGCGCGGGTTCACGCTCCATGGTCAACGGCCCGAGCATGATCTCGAGCCTTCGGGCACGCGCATTCATCTGGGCACGTCAGGCGCGGCGGTGCACATCGTCGACAGCGAGACGCAGACGATCCGGGACTCGACTCTCGCCGATCTCTACGACATGGCGCGGCTCGCCGATGCCCTGCCGAACATCCACATGTTCCAGCGCACCGTCGTTGCCCGCGACTTGACCGATCCACGCGAGATGGACCTCAACACCGCTTACGCCTGCCTGAAGGGGACGGCAAAGCATGTCGGCTCGTCCTTCACCAGCGAAGCCAACATGGAAGAGGCGGTCGAAATGATGTCGATCCTGGCAGGCGGGCGAGACGCCCTGCGTGCCCGTCCGCCGCTTTGCGTCTCGACCTGTTTCATCGTGCCGCCATTGACCTTCGCGGAAGAAGCGCTCGGCGTCATAGAATGCGCGGCGCGGCACGGCATCCCGCTCAAGCTCGTCTCGGCGGGCCAAGCGGGCGCGACCAGCCCAGCGCCGCTGGCCGGTGCCGTGGCGCAGCAAACGGCCGAGGTGCTGGCGGGCTTGGTCTACGTGAACCTCCTCAATCCCGGGCACCCTGCGACCTTCGGTGCGCTTCCCTTCGTCAGCGACCTTCGTACCGGGGCGATGTCGGGCGGCAGCGCGGAGCAGGGACTGCTTATGGCGGCCTGCGCCCAAATGGCCCGGTACTACGACATTCCCTGCGCCGTCTCGGCAGGCATGACGGATGCGAAGATGCCGGATTTCCAAGCCGGTTATGAGAAGGGCTATACCGAGCTGCTCTCTGCCCTTGCGGGGGCGAACCTGATCTACGAGGCGGCCGGGATGTACGGCTCGCTGCTCGGCTGTTCGCTGGAAAGCTTCGTGCTGGACAACGACATGATCGGCTCGATCCTGCGCGCGACCCGCGGGCTCGAGGTGACGCCCGAGACGCTTTCGCTCGAAGCGATCCGCGAGGTTTGCATCGGTGGGCCGGGGCATTTTCTCGGGCACGGCCAGACTCTCGACCGGATGCAGTCGGACTATTTCTATCCGGCTCTGGCCGACCGGCGGACGCCCCAGGAATGGGCGGAGGCGACCGACAAGGACCTGCTGTTCCGCGCTCGCGAACGCACGCGGGAGCTGCTGGCCGCGCCCCCGCCAGATCACATCACCCCGCAAATCGACAGCGAGATCCGGTCCCGTTTCCCAATCCACCTCCATGAGCAACCGGCATGAGCAAAATGAGCTCCAAGCTGGAGCTGCGAGGAAGGGCGCAACGCGGTTGACCCCAACTCACTGATCAAGCCTGGCTGCTTGCCGGCGCCTCTTGGGCCGTTGGGTTGGCGAGCGCCTGAACCGCGTTCCACAATTCCTCATCCAAAGTGACGCTATCGGGAAGCACCCGGTTGGCGCCCGGCAAGCGGGCATTCTCCTGTTCCTCGACCGCATCGGTGAGCCGCTTGAGCCGCTCCCAAAAGGCCTCGCCGGAAATGGCCGTGGGGTCGATCAAGAAGTAAAACTGCCCGAGGTTATGCGGCTCGCCGGCGGGTACCTTCAAGCCCTTCACATCCAGCGAGTTGACCGATCCCGTGAGTCCGGCGGCGAGGATCTCCGCCATCAATCCGAATCCGTAGCCCTTGTGGCCGCCTGAGGAAACCAACGAACCGCTAAGCGCTTTCTTGGGGTCGTTGGTCGGATTGCCGTCGCTGTCCACGGCCCAGCCCAAAGGGATCTTTTCATTCGCTGCCGCCGCCATGGTGATCTTTCCAAGTGCAACCGCGCTGGTGCTTTGATCGAATTGAAAGGCCACGCCGCCACCGCGGGCCGGCACCGCCATTGCGATGGGGTTGGTGCCCAACACAGCGGATTTTCCGTTGGGCGGCGAGACGGCGGCCGAGGCATTGGTGAAGCCGATGCCGATAAATCCGGCTTCGGCGATTTGTTCGGTGAAGTAGCCGAGCGACGTGCAGGTATGGGCGTGGCAAATGGCGAGCGAACAGGTCCCCAACGCGCGTGCCGTTTCGATCGCATCCGGCAGCCCCTTGGCGAAGGCGGCCTGGGCAAAGCCGAATTTTGCATCGACCTTCACGCAGGCCGGCTTGGGCCGGCTCACTTCGGGATCGACATTGCCCTTCACCCGCCCGGTGGTCAGTTGCTGGCAGTAACTCTCAAGGTAATAGAGGCCGCAGATCACGTTGCCCGTGGCCTCAGCCTTCCTGACGGCCTTCGCCACTTCCACGGCGATCCATTCATCGGCCCCGTGCCGCTGAAGCGCGAGCTTCGTTTGGGCCTCCAGATCGGACAGACTGATCGTGACTGACATTGAGTCGATCTCCCTTGTGCCGAACAGCCTTGCGCGCAACGGATCGCGCCAAAAACCTATCAGTAGGGAGATCGCCGAGAATGGGCAATAGAGGATCTTCGCCGATCCGGCTTCGGTCCGTTTCGCGAATCGCGATCCAAACACCGGCCTGGCCGCGCGGACGGTCGCGCACGAACCGAGGCAGGGTCACTTCGGCAACCGAAGGCACTGCGGCGCGCCGCCATATCTGCCTGTTTGTCGTGCTGGGCGCTTCCTATAGGCTCTTGCGGCTTGGTATTGATGGTGCGACATGCGGCAAGTTGATCTCACGCGGCGGATCGTCGACATCCTGCGCCGCCAGCAGGCGCCCGAGGGCTTTCATGTGCGCGAGCAATGGCTGGCCGACGCCTTGGGCGTGTCGCGCTCGCCGGTGCGCCGCGCGCTTCAGCAGCTGGAACAGATGAACGTCCTGCGCTCGGAGCAGAACCAAGGCTACTTCATGGCGGTCGCGGCCGATTCCGGCGCCTTTCGCAATATCGCGCTGCCGGAGACCGAAGTGGAGCGGATCCGCACGTTGATCGCCAGCGAACGATTCGCCACCTTGCTGGGCGACCAGGTTTCGGTCGGCGACCTTTGCCAGCGCTACGGTGCCAGCCGGGCGACGATCCTCAAGGTGCTCGCCCGCATGCAGGAGGAAGGGCTGGTCGAGAAGACCGCGGGCCATGGCTGGATGCTCCGTCCGGCCTTGAATGACGAAGCGGCCTATTTAGAGAGCGCCCGCTTCCGAAGGCTGCTCGAGCCGGCCGTTTTCACCGAGCCTGACTTCATGCTGGATCCCTCGGCGTTGGAGGACCTGCTCGCGAGCCAGAATGCTCTGGCCGAGCGGAGCGCGCAGAACGAACCGCTCCAAGCGCTGTTCGACGCGGACGCGGCCTTTCACGAGCGCCTGGCCGAGGCGAGCGGCAACCGCTTCCTGACCCAGGCGATCCGCCAAATCACCCGGGTGCGCCGGCTGTCCGAGCCGGAGCGCTACGTCACGCGGGAACGGCTCGCCGAATCCTTTCGCGAACACGGGGAGGTGTTGAAGGCGATCAAAGCGGACGACCCGGGCTTGGCCGCCAAGCGCATGGCCGATCACATTGACCGCGCCCACGCCGCCCGACCCGACATTCGCAAGGTCCGGGCGTTGGCGCACCGGCGGCTGACCCGGCGATGAATCGTCGTTTTGTCGGAATTCGATTGTACTATTGAGCGAAAAAATACAAACTAGCCCAATTGGCGCGCCACCGCGCCGTCGCGGCCGCACCGCAAGACGGCTGCGATCGACTGACTAGGGAGGAACCACCCATGACCAAGCTACGGATGTTGGCTGCGGCCGCGGCGCTCGCCAGCCTGGCGCTCGGCGCAGCGCCCGGCCTCGCCGACGGCAAGATCGTCATCTCGAACTGGGACGGTTATATGCCGGCCGACATGGCCGAACGCTTCAAGGCCGCAACCGGCATCGATATGGAAGTCGCGCTGCACGCCACCAACGAGGAGATCATGGGCAAGGTCGTGGCCGGCGGCGGCAAGGGCTACGACGTGCTGTTCGTCTCCTCGCCCTTTGCCGAGGCGCTCAACCAGCTTGACCTCGCGGCCGAGATCGATCACGGGCAGATCCCCAACATGGCCAATCTCTACCCTCAGGCCAACGAGCTTGCCTACGACCCGGGCAACGCCTTCTCGGTCCCTTATGCCTGGGGCACGACCGGGCTCTGCTACCGCTCGGACATGGTCGAGGGCACGCCGGACAGCTGGGCCGACCTGCTTAGCCCGTCGGACGACCTTAAGGGCAAGGTTACGATGTTGGCGACCGACCGCTGGCTGATGGCGGCCGGGCTGCTGGCTCGGGGTTACTCGGTCAACGAGACCGACCAGGCCAAGATCGATCAGGTCAAGGCCGACCTGATCGAGGCGAAGAAGAACCTGTTGGCCTATGACGACACCACCTTCTATTCGAAGCTGGTCTCGGGTGAGGCGGCGCTGGTCCATGCTTGGGACGGCTGGTGCAACTACGGGATCGCCGAGAACGGCGACATCAAGTACATCATCCCGAAAGAGGGCACGGATCTCTGGGTTGACACAATGGTGATTCCGGCCGCCTCGGAGAACAAGGCCGAGGCCCACGCCTTCATCAATTTCGTGCTGGGCCAAGAGACCGGCACCTGGGTGGCCGAGAACATCATGTACAAGGTGCCCAACAAGGCCGCGATGGAAGCGCTCGATCCCGGTTATGTCGCGGGCTTTCCGAACATTGGCTACGATCCGGCCGAGATGTTGAAGCAGGAGCAGCTGCGCGACCTGGGCGCCGCGCAGAAAGCCTACAGTAAGGCGGTCTCGGAAATTCTCGCCTCCCAATAACGGCACTCAGGCGGCACCGGATTCCAAGCCGGCGTCGTCTGCTCCTTTCGGGGGCCCCGGATGACGCCGCGCTTGCGCTCATGGCTCTTGATGCTGCCCGGCATCGGCTGGCTGACGGTCTTCATGATCGTGCCCTGTCTGATCGTGTTCTTCTACAGTTTCTTCGAACGCGGCATCTATGGCGGCATCGACTACATCTTCGGCTTTCAGAACTTCGCGCGTGCGGCCGAACCGGTCTACCGCACAATCTTCTTGGATTCGGCACGCATCGCGGCCGAGGCGACGGTGATTGCCGTCGTGCTTGCCTATCCCGCGGCCTATGCGATCTCCCTGGCGCCCAAGGCCCGCCAGACCCGCTATCTGCTGCTGGTCATGCTGCCGTTTTGGTCCAACTACCTGATCCGGACCTATGCCTGGATCGTTTTGCTGAACCGCGAGGGGCTGATCAACCGCTCCCTGCGCGGTGTCGGCGCGATCGAGGAGCCTCTGCCTTTGCTCTATAACGAGTTCGCGGTGGTCACCGGGCTGGTCTACAACTATCTGCCCTTCGTGATCCTGGCGATCTATGCGTCGATCCAGCGCATGGACCCGGCCTTGCGCGAGGCTTCCGAGGATCTGGGCGCGCCGGCTTGGCGCACCTTTCTCAGGGTGACCCTGCCGCTCACCCTGCCCGGCGTGGCGGCCGGCGCGGTCTTCGTCTTCGTGCTTTCCATCGGCAATTTCATCACGCCGGACCTGCTCGGCGGCGGGCGCTTGCAAATGATGGGCAACCTGATCTACGACCAGTTCCTCTCGGCCCGCGATTGGCCGTTCGGCGCCGCACTGTCGCTGGTGCTGATCGTGATCATGATGCTGCTGCTGTTCGCCCAGGCTGTCGCCGTGAACCGCGCCCAGTTGGAGGGGAGGCGCGGCGATGCCTGACCTCTCGCGGCTGCTGCGCGGCCATCTCATCCTTGTCTACTTCTTTCTCTACGCACCGATCCTGGTGCTTATGGGCCTCAGCTTCAACAAGGGCGGCATGCCGACCGCCTGGACCGGCTTCTCGACCGACTGGTACGGCGAGCTGCTAGAGAGCCCGGAAATTATCTCCTCGGCGCTCAATACGCTTGTCGTCGCGACCGTCTCGACCCTCATCGCGACTGCCCTTGGGGTCGCCCTGGCCTTCGGGGTCGAGCAGCGCCGGCGCTCGAGCGGTCTGGACGCCTTGCTGTTCGCGCCGATGATCATTCCCGATATCGTGCTGGCGATCGCGCTCCTCTCGTTTTACACCCTGTTGAGCTTCTCGCTTGGGCTGGTCTCGATCATCCTCAGCCACGTGGTCTTCAACATCGCTTTCGTCTGCGCGATCGTGCGCACCCGGCTCAGGCATTTCGACCACTCGGTGGTCGAGGCCTCGATCGATTTGGGCGCCGGCGCCTTTACCACCTTCCGACGGGTCACCCTGCCGATGATCTGGCCTGGGGTTCTGGCCGGCGCGCTCCTGGCCTTCACCCTCTCGGTCGACGAGTTCATCATCGCCTTTTTCACCGCGGGACCGGGAGAAAGCTCGACCACCCTGCCGATGCGCATCTACGCCATGATCCGCTTCGGAGTTACGCCCGAGATCAACGCCATGGCGACCATCGTCATGCTCTTCAGCTTCACCCTGGTGCTGCTGTCCCAGCGGGTCAGCAAGGGCGCGGTGACCGGCCAATGACAAAGGCACCGGTCATGGCCCTGGAAGGGGTCACCAAGCGATTTGGCCCGGTGACGGCGGTCGATGGCGTCTCGCTTGAGCTGGCTGAGGGGGAGTTCTTTGCCCTGCTAGGGCCCTCGGGCTGCGGCAAGACGACGCTCTTGCGCATTCTGGCCGGCTTCGAGACGCCGGAATCGGGGCAGGTTCTGCTCGATGGGGCGGAAATCACCGGACTGCGCGCGAACCGGCGACCGGTCAATCTGATGTTCCAGAGCTACGCGCTCTTCCCCCACATGACCGTGCGCTCCAACATCGCCTACGGGCTGGAGATGGAGCGCCTGGCCAAGCCGGAAATCGAGCGGCGAACCGCCGAGATCATGGCGCTGACCGAGCTCTCCGAGCTGGCTGGCCGCAAGCCCGATCAACTCTCCGGCGGCCAAAAGCAGCGGGTCGCGTTGGCGCGGGCCTTGGTCAAGCGGCCACGCGTCCTGCTGCTCGACGAGCCGCTCGCCGCGCTCGACAAGAAGCTGCGCGAGCAGATGCAGATCGAGTTGAAGCGTTTGCAGAGCGAGCTGGGTCTCACCTTCGTGGTGGTCACCCATGACCAGGAGGAAGCCCTGGTCATGGCCGACCGCCTGGCTCTTATGGAGGACGGCCGTATTGCCCAGATCGGCGGCCCGCGAGAGCTTTACGAGAACCCGGCCACCCGCTTCGTCGCCGGCTTCATCGGGGTCAGCAACTTTTTCGAGGGGACGACGGCGGAAGGCGGCTTGGCAACCGCCGCTCACGGCCTTTTGCGCGCAAATGTCGAAAGCGCAGCCGGTCGAGCGGCGGTCCTCACGGTGCGGCCCGAGCGCATCGCGCTCGCCTCCAGCCCGGCCGAGGGGATGAACGGCGCCGAAGGCACGATCGCCGCGGTCGCCTACCATGGCAACGATTTGAACCTGCATGTCACTGTCCCTGGCACGGCCCGTGCGGTCATCGCCAGAGTCGACGCAACCCACGAGGCCGCCGGGCGCTGGCAGCCAGGCCAGACGGTCTGGTGTACCTGGCGACCCGAGCATGGCCGTCTGTTGACGAAGTAAGGAAAGGAAACATCAATGGCCCAGAAAACCATCGCATTCTTCCCCGAGGCCGCGTTCGGACCGGCCTTGAACTCGGTCGGCATCGCACAGGCGGTCGAGAAGCTCGGCCACAAGGCGGTGTTCCTGTCCGACCCGGGCTTTCTCGAGGTCTATCAGGGTTATGGCTTCGAGGTTCATCCGGTCAATCTTTCCGAGCCGATGCCGCCCGAGGAGATGGCCAAGTTCTGGGAGGACTTCATCAACGGCCACATCCCCAATTTCCGCAAGGCGCCGATCGACCAGCTCGACAACTACGTCAAGGAATGTTGGGAGGCGATCGTCGACAGCGCCAAATGGGCCGAAAAGGATTTGCCGGGCGTGCTGGCCAAGATCGCGCCCGACGTGGTCTGCGTCGACAACGTGATCCTCTTCCCAGCGATCAAGCGCTATGGCCGGGAAAACGGCAAACCATGGGTCAGGATCATCTCCTGCTCGGAGAACGAGATCGAAGCCGACGATATCCCGCCCCATCTCTCGGGCTGCGGCGCCGAGGACACCGCCTGCCATACTGCTTTTCGCGCTCGCTTTCACGAGGTCATCAAGCCAATCCATGACGACTTCAACGGTTTCCTGGGCGAGTGCGGCGAGGACGCCTATCCCCTTGGACAGTTCTTCGAGGCTTCGCCCCACATGAACCTGCTGCTCTATCCCGAGCCGGTGAAGTTCGAACGCGCCGAAGCGCTCGATCCGGGGCAGTTCCAGTATCTGGAGGGCTGCGTGCGCGAGGAGGCGCCTTACGAGGTGCCGGCTTTCAAAGCCAATCAGGACAAGCCCCTGCTTTACGTCAGCTACGGATCGCTCGGCGCAGGAGACACAGATCTCCTCAAGCGGGTGATCGCGACGATCGAAAAGCTGCCCTACCGGGCGCTGGTCAATGTCGGCGATTACATGGGCGAGTATGATTCCGTGCCGGACAATGTGCAGATCGCTAGCTGGTTCCCCCAGCCATCGGTGATCCCACAGGTGGACGGCGTGATTCACCACGGCGGCAACAACAGCTTCACCGAGTGCCTCTACTTCGGCAAGCCGGCGATCATCATGCCCTACGTCTGGGACGGCCACGACAACGCCACCCGGGTCCAGGAGACCGGCCACGGTTTCAAGCAGGACCGCTACGACTGGAGCGAAGAGGAGCTGGGCGCGAAAATCGCGGCGATGCTGAACGACCAGGCCATGAAAGCGAAGCTCGCCGCCACTTCGGCCTTTATGCAAGCACAGCACGGGCCGACCCGGGCCGCCAAGATTCTCGATGGGCTGATGAGCTAAGTCATGGCGGCCAATCTGAACTCCAGCGCGCCTCACATCCACCAGGCTTCGACCTGGGCCGAGGAGCTGGTCGACTGGGGCGGCCACCTGGAGCCGATCGACGGTCGCTCGCTGAATCGCGGGCGGCTCCTGTGGAAAGGCGCCGAGGACGGCTTGCCCGAGGCCGGGATTTGGGAGTGCAGCCCCGGCAGCTGGCGCCTCGTGCTGCCGCGCGACGAGCTCTGCCACTTCACCTCGGGCCGCGCGGTCTATCGGGCCGACGACGGCGAGGTGATTGAGATCGCGCCCGGCACGGTGGTCCACTTCCGGGAAGGCTGGAGCGGCGAGGTCGAGGTCTTCGAGACACTCAGAAGCGTCTACATGCTCAGATGAAGGGAAGCGGGATGAAGCGGGCGGCGAAAGTCCAACGAACGCCGACGCCGGTGATGCGCGATCCGGCGGGGATCGACGAACTGGTCGATTGGGGTGCGATCCCAACAATGATCGAGGGCCGAAGCGAAACCTCGGGCGTCTTGCTCTTTAAGGGGCCGGACGGCAGCCCGGAGTCCGGCATCTGGGTCTGCACGCCGGGCACTTGGGCGTGCCACGTCACTCGCGACGAGCTCTGTCATTTTTTGGAAGGGCGCTGCACCTACACCCACCAATCTGGCGAGGTTATCGAGATCGAGCCGGACACCGCGGCCTTCTTCCCGGAAGGCTGGAAGGGCGTCTGCCAGGTCCACGAGACCGTGCGCAAGGTTTACATGATCCGCTAGAGACCGATCCGATCTTGCGCTAACGCAGAGCCTCCAAGAGAAGCCTGCTGAGCTTCTCGCTGACGCTCGCGCGGCCGCCAGGACCTTCCAGCGATACCCCGGGCAGAAGGCGTGACCAATCCACATGGTGCCGGGCCTCCGAAAGGACCTTATTGAGCTCCTTGCCGAGCGCCGCCTTGTCCTCCTTAAGGTCCTCTTCGGTGAGCCGCAGGCGCTCCTGGTCGGCGTGGCCCCGGCGCAAGAGCGCACGCACCAGGGCGACTTGCCGGTGGGCCAGCAGCGCCAGGGTTTGAGGCTCGGCGCGCAGCTCGCTGTAGCCGCGCAGACCGTCCAAAAGCTCGCGGCCCCGGCTGGTCACCGCGCCGGCCAGCCCGCCCACGGCGGCCCCGGTCAGGGTCGCAACGCCGAAGGTCAAGCCGCCCGCCATGGCATCGACCGCGAGCCCGGCAAGCGCGCCCGTGGCCGCCCCGCCGCCGGTCGTGAGCCCGAAGGCGGCCAAGGAGTCCGGGCTGAAGAGATCGAGACCCCAGGCGCCGTTCTCGATCGGTAGCGTGTCGGAGAGGTAGTCCTCGGGTTGGAAGCGGTAGAGCGCGAGCAAAGCCTCGACGCAGCGCTGCTCGGCTTCGCGCAAGGTTTGCTTGAGGGTTTCGATGCCCGCGCGCGCCGCCGCCTCGTCCTTGCCCGGGACGGTCAGCACATAGGCCGCGGCGTCGATCAAGAGATCGGCGATCAGGGCCGCCGAAGCCGCGCGCAGAGCCGCGCGCCGCGCCGTCACGTCGGCGATGACCGCATCCAGGGTCGCCTTGAAGGGCTCGAGCAGGCCGCGTAGCCGCTCGTAAAGCTCCAGCTCGCTCAGCTCGTCCAGCACCACCGTGTCGAACAGCGCGACGGCGTGCATGTTGACCCGGGCCAGCTGGGCGCGCCAAAGATCGGGCTGAGCCTCCGGGTCCGCGACGAAGTTGAGCACCGGCAGGACCGGCCGGGTCGAACGCCCGAGGATCTCCAGCTCGTCCTTGTGCTTGCCGAGCACCCGGTCGCGCGCGTCGACCACGTAAAGCGCCACGTCGCAGGCCATGAGCTGGCCCAGCGCCTTGGCCTCCTGACCGAAGGCGCCGGCGTCGCCCCGGTCCTGGAGAAAGGCGCCGATCGCATCGGTCCAGTCGCTGCCGGCCGCTTGCCGGCGCTGGTCCAGATGCTCCAGCAGGCCGCTCGAATCCTCCAGGCCCGGCGTGTCGTAGAGCGCGATGGCCGGCGCGCCCTCGATCATCAGGCGGGTCGCTTCGACCTCTTGGGTGGTGGCGGCGCGGTTGGAGACCTCGCCGAAGCCGGCGTCCCGGGTCAGGGTCCGAAGCAGCGAGGTCTTGCCGGTGTTGGTGTGGCCGACCACGGCGATCTTGAGCAGAGGCAGGCTCACGGCGTGTCTCCCGCGAGCGCGGTCAGCCGTTCGGCAAGGCCGCGGTCGCCGAGCTCGGCCTCGATCATCCAGTTGACCGGCAGCCCGAGCTCGGCGGCCAGCCGGTGCCAATCCTGGTGGCGCTGGGCGCGTGCCGGTTCCGCGCCGCGCGCTGCCAGGGCGGCCCCTTCGGTCAGCAGCAGCACCATGGGCGCGCCGCTCGACTCCTGGACCTGCGCGAGGGTCGTGGCGATGCCCCGGTCCGGCGTTGTCAGGAGGGAGACCGCGACCAGAACCAGGGAGGGCGCCGCCGCGCCCAGGGCGTCGAGGGCTTGGGCGCGTTCTTGGCGGCTGTCGACCAGGCCGAGATCCCGAGTGCCGATGCCGGCCAGCCCGGGCGGCCAGGCGTCGCCAGTGGCGGAAAGTTCCAAGCCTAGAAGGGCGACCGGGCCATCCAAGGCGGCGCCGGGGAGCGGGGCCGGCGGCACCTGGCTGGGGGCGCCGTCGCCGTGACCGGCCGATCGGGCGGCCGCGCGCTGAACGCGGGGCATGAGCGTCTCGCCAAGGCGCACGTAGGTGGGCTCGGCGAGATTGAGGCGGAAGTCGCGCGCCGCCCGGGCGCGCAGGGCCAGGGAGAGCGCGAAGAGCGTGGCGCGCGGCAGCAGGCCGTAGAGCAAGAGGCAGCCGACCAGCAGCCCGGACCAGGCGCCGGCCGCCGCCAGCGGCAGGTCGCCCGCGCCGTCCCAGCGGCTGGCGGCGATCTGTTCGGCGCTCGGCGTGGCGAAGCCGACCAACTTGGGCAGCATGGCGAGCGCTTGGGTCACCGGCAGATAGACGGACTCCGAGAGGATCGTGGTCTCCCAACCGAAGACGACCTGGCGGGCGCTCAGCACCAACAGGGTCATGGCGAGCGCGCCCAGCAGAAAGGCGCTCCACAGGCCGTGGGTGATCGCGCCCAGGGTCCAGCGGGCGAGCGCGCCCCGGGCCTGGACCGCGAGGAGGCCTTGCAGGACGGCCCCTTGGGACTTGCCCCGCTCGAGCCAGCCGGCCAGGCGCCGGGTCGCCGCCAGGATCAGCCCGCCCAAGGAGGGCGCGCGCAGGGCAGCCCCGCCCCACAAGGAGAGCGCGATCCAGATCAGCAGTGTCAGGGTCTCCACCCCGAGCAGCCCGATGAGCGCCCAATGAAAGGGCACCGCTTGGCCGGCCGGGGCCGAGAGCACCCCCTGGGCCGTCGCGAAACCCGCCAGGACGGCGAGCCCCGCCCCGAACCCGCAGGCCAGACGCATGGCGAGGCGAAAGCGACCGATCGCCTCCCGGGCCTCGTCTGCCAGGCGGTGGGCCCTGGCCCGGCTGACCAGCTTCTCCTCGAGGCCCCCCTCGGCCCGCAGCGCCGCGTCGTCGGCCGCCGGATCGCCGAGCGGGCCGGCCCCCGCCTCTTCCCGCGCCCGGATCGCCTCGGCTAGCAGCCGCCCTTCGAAATCGGCCGGCCGGTGCGGGGGATTGGATGCCATCAAGAGGTGCCACTCTGCTCCGGGAGCGCGAATCGGCGCATTCTGCCGAGCGCGCTAGGACGGCACAACAGCGGATGCGCCGCATGCACGCTTTGCCGCCGATGGCACCGGTGCGTCTGTGGAAGTGGTGAGATCAGGAGTTATCGTGGTCGCGACGCGCGAGGAAAGTATCCCCAAGCCCTCAACTCTTGCCGTCTTCTTGGTCGCCCTTGGCGGCCTGGGCTTCATGATGCGACGGCGGGTGGCTTAGGCGCTGCCTACCGTTTAGCACGATCAAGATAGCGATCATCGGTGTGTAGGCCACGGCTGTGCGGCCGCAACTCAATGAGGTCTTGGCCGCACAGATCATGCCCGGCTCTGGCTGTGCGCTAAGGCGGGAGGTGAGGCTCGGCCCTGCCGGTGGCACGGCGCCGCAGACCCGACCGACCGTCAGGCTGCAGGCGCGCTCGCGACACCGCATCAGGAAAAAATCCATTGAAAAATACCGACCGGTATGTATATTTGAAGCTGGTTCACTGCACCATTTTGAGCTTGAGCACCCGGAAAATGATCAGAAACGCCGCCGAAACGCGCGAAAAACTGCTGGAAACGGCCATCTCTTTGATCTGGCAGAGCAACTATAGCGCGGTCGGCGTCAACGAGATCTGCCGCCAGGCCGGCGTTACCAAGGGTGCCTTCTACCACCATTTCGACAGCAAGGCCGACCTCTACGTGGCCGCCTCCCGGCACTGCTGGGAGGGCATGAAGCTGGATCTGGACGAGATCTTCTCGCCCTCCTTCACGCCGCTCGAGCAGCTCGAGAACCTGATCCACCTGATCGTCGACAAGCAGGAGCGCGAGAGCGCGGCCTGCGACCTCGAGGTGGTCGGCTGCCCCTTCTTCACATCGGGCGGCCAAGCCGGGGTGGATGAGGCGAAAATCCGCATGGCGGCGCAGGAAATGGACGCGCACGTGCACAAGTACAGCGTCGCGCTGATCCGCGGGCTGAAAGGCGACGACGCCTTGAACGGCGACCCGGACGTCGATCAGGTGGCCCGCCTCATGCACCACTACATTCAAGGGCTCTTGACCAGCGGGCGGGTGCTCAACAGCCTGGATCTGGTGCGCCAAGACCTTCGCGAGGGCCTCTACCGGCTGATCGATCTCAAGGCCGAGCACCGGGTTGCGGGCAACGAGTCCAGCCCCGCCAAAACGGCCGACGCCGCCTAGACCGCACGGCTGGCCGCACCGGTTCGTTTTTCGCAACACTAAGATTTTTTCATCTTGCCCATTGACTCCATACCGATCGGTATCTATCTCTAGTGCCCAACATACCAACCGGTCTGTTTAGGGTCGGTTGAGCCTGGAGGGGTCACGCAAGATGCCAGCTGGACAGACACTCAAGACCGTCGTCGTCGCCACCGCAGTGGTTGCCGGACTGGCAGCCGGCACCTACGGTTGGAAGCCCCAGCTGTTTGGCGGCCTGAACACGGTCCAGGCGGCGCCCGCGCCGGCGCCCCAGGCGGTTCCGGTCGAGGTGATGACCGTCGCGGCCGCGCCGGTCCGGCTCTGGACAGAATTCTCGGGCCGCCTGTCGGCCGTGGATTCGGTCGAGCTCAGGCCCCAGGTCAGCGGCACGATCACCGAGATTCGCTTCGCCGACGGCCAAGAGGTCGAAGCGGGCGAGGTGCTCGTGGTGATCGACCCGAAGCCCTACGCGGCCGCCGTCGACGAGGCGAAGGCCGAGCTCGGCATCGCCCGCCACACCCTCGAGCTGGCCGAGAAGCAGCGCGCCCGGGCCGAGAGCCTGGTCGACAAGGGCCACATCTCCCAAAGTGTGCTGGACGAGCGGATCAGCGACCACACGGTCGCGCTGAGCCAGGTGAAGCGGGCCCAAGCCCAGCTGGAGCAGGCCGAGATCGACCTGGACTATGCCTACGTCAAGGCGCCGATCGGTGGCCGCCTGAGCCGGGCCGAGATCACGCTCGGCAACCTGGTGGAGGCCGGCCCCAATGCCCCAGTGCTGACCTCGATCGTCTCGACCGGCAGCATCTACGCGGATTTCGACGTCGACGAGCGGACCTATCTCAGCCACATGCAGACCATCGCTCGTGTCGGCGGCGCGCTCACCGCCCTGCCAGTCGAGCTGACCATCGATGCCGGCCAGCCCCAGGTCCATCACGGCCGTATCCAAAGCTTCGACAACCGGATCGACCCGGCGACCGGCACGATCCGCGCGCGCGCCGTGTTCGCCAACGAAGACGGCACACTGCTGCCCGGCCTGTTCGCCGAGCTGCGCTTGGGCGGCCCGAGCACCGAGGCGGTGATCTTGGTCGGCGCCAAGTCGATCGGCACCGACCAGGACCGCAAGTTCGTCTACCTGCTCGACGAGGCCAACCGGGTGACCTATCGGGAAGTCACCCTGGGGGCTACGGTCGACGGGGCGCGGGTCGTCACCTCCGGCCTGGCGGCCGGCGACCGGGTCGTCGTCGAGGGCCTGATGAAAGTCCGTCCGGGCATGACCGTGGCGCCCCAGCCGGTCGACGCCCAGACCCTGGCGGCGAAGTAACGCCCCCACCCAACTCCCGGCTGAGGCCGGTCAAGGATCACCGCTATGTCGTTCCCGCGATTCTTCATCGATCGCCCGATCTTTGCCGGCGTTCTGTCGGTGCTGATCTTCCTGGCTGGCCTGGTCGCCATGATCAATCTGCCGATCTCGGAGTACCCCGAGGTGACGCCGCCGTCGGTCGTGGTCCAGGCCCAGTTTCCAGGCGCCAATCCGGCGGTCATCGCCGAGACCGTGGCGACGCCCCTGGAGGAGCAGATCAATGGCATCGAGGGCATGCTCTACATGAACTCGCTGGCCACCACGGACGGCAATCTCTCGCTAACCGTCACTTTCGAGATCGGCACCGATCCAGACCTGGCCCAGCAGAAGGTCGAGAACCGGGTGTCCCAGGCCCTGCCGCGCCTGCCCGACGTGGTGCGCCAGCTCGGTGTCACGACGGTCAAGAGTTCGCCGGATCTGACCATGGTGGTGCATTTGCGCTCGCCGAGCGAGCGCTACGACATGCTCTACCTGCGCAACTACGCGACTCTCAACGTCAAGGACCAACTGGCCCGGGTGCGTGGCGTCGGCCAAGTGCGCCTGTTCGGCTCGGGCGACTACGCCATGCGCCTCTGGCTCAACCCGGACAAGATCGCCGAGAAGGATCTGACCGCCGACGAGGTGCTGGACGCCGTGCGCCGGCAGAACATCCAAGTCGCAGCTGGCCAGATCGGCGGCGCGCCCTACGACGAGGGAGTCGACATCCAGCTGCCGATCGACGTCAAGGGCCGCCTGCAGAGCGCCGAAGAGTTCGCCCAGATCATCGTCAAGCGCGACGACGACGGCACAATCGTGCGCCTAGGCGATTTGGCGCGCCTCGAGCTGGGCGCCCAGCAGTATGCCCTGCGCTCGTTGCTCGACAACAAGCCGGCCGTGGCCTTGCCGATCTTCGCCTCGCCGGGCGCCAACGCGCTGGAGATCTCGCGCGGCGTGCGCGACACGATGGCCCGCTTGAAAGCCGACTTTCCCGAGGGCGTTGACTACTCCATCGTTTATGACCCGACGGTCTTCGTGCGCGACTCAATCGCCTCGGTGATCAAGACCTTGCTCGAAGCCTTGGCGCTCGTGGTTCTGGTGGTGATCGTCTTCCTGCAGACCTGGCGCGCCTCGATCATTCCGCTGCTGGCGGTGCCGGTCTCGATCGTCGGCACATTTTCCCTGATGCTGCTGCTGGGGTTCTCGATCAATGTGCTCTCGTTGTTCGGCCTGATCCTGGCGATCGGCATCGTGGTCGATGACGCGATCGTCGTGGTCGAGAACGTCGAGCGCAACATCGCCGAGGGCTTGAGCCCGCGCGATGCCACCGTTCAAGCCATGAAGGAGGTGACCGGGCCGATCATCGCGACCTCCCTGGTGATCGTCAGCGTGTTCGTGCCGATCGCTTTCCTGAGCGGCCTGACCGGACAGTTCTACAAGCAGTTCGCCCTGACCATCGCAATCGCGACGATCATCTCGACGATCAACTCGCTCACCTTGAGCCCGGCGCTCTCGGCCCTGCTGCTCAAGAGCAAGGATCACCCCAAGGACCTGCTGACCCGGGCCATGGACGCCGTCTTCGGTTGGTTCTTCCGCGGCTTCAACCGCCTGTTTGGCGGCGCCACGCGGCTTTATTTCAAGAGCGTCGGCGGCTTCGTCGGGCGCAAGGGCATCATGATGGTCCTTTATGTGGTGATGTTGGGCGCGACCTATCAGGGCTTTCAAATGGTGCCCTCGGGCTTCATCCCCCTGCAGGACAAGCAATACCTGGTCAGCTTCGCCCAGTTGCCCCAAGGCGCCACCCTGGACCGCACCGAGGAGGTCATGCGCAAGATGTCGCAGGTCGCCCTCGAGGAGCCGGGCGTCTCCGGCTCGGTCGCCTTCCCGGGACTCTCGATCAATGGCTTCGTCAATAGCCCGAGTTCTGGCATCGTCTTCGTGACGCTGGACGACTTCGACGAACGGCGCGATCCCGAACTGTCAGGCCTGGCCATCGCCCAACGGCTTCAGCAGAAGTTCGCCGGCATCGGCGATGCTTTCGTCGCGATCTTCCCGGCGCCGCCGGTGCAGGGGTTGGGCACGATCGGCGGCTTTAAGCTGCAGGTTCAAGATCGCCGCGACCAGGGTTATCAGGCGCTCGACGACGTCATGAAGCAGGTGCTGGCCAAGGCCTGGCAGTCGCCCGAGCTGACCGGGGTGTTTTCCAACTACAACGTCAACATGCCCCAGTTGTTCGCCGACGTGGACCGCACCAAGGCGATGCGGCTGGGCATTCCGGTCGACGAAATCTTCCGCACCATGCAGATCTATCTCGGCTCGCTCTATGTGAACGACTTCAATCAGTTTGGCCGCACCTACCAGGTGATCGCCCAGGCCGACAAGCCGTTCCGCTCGGCGCCCGAGGATATCCTCAAGCTGCAGACCCGCAACATGGACGGTCAAATGGTGCCGCTCGGCTCGGTGGTTTCCGTCAGCGAGACCTTTGGGCCTGACACCGCCATGCGCTACAACGCCTTTCGCTCGGCGGACCTGAACGGCAACGCGGCGCCGGGAGTTTCCAGTGGCCAGGCCCAAGCTGCGATCACCAAGATTCTGGAAGAGACCCTGCCGGCGGGCATGGATTATGAATGGACCGAGCTGACCTACCAACAGATTCTGGCCGGCAACACGGCGATCTTCATCTTCCCGCTCTGTCTGCTGCTGGTTTTCCTCGTGCTGGCCGCCCAGTACGAGAGCCTGACCATGCCGCTGGCTGTCATCATGATCGTGCCCATGAGCACGCTCTCGGCATTGGCTGGCGTTTATCTGACCGGCGGCGACAACAACATCTTCACGCAGATCAGCCTGTTTCTCCTGGCTGGTTTGGCCTCGAAGAACGCCATTCTGATCGTCGAGTTCGCCCGCGAGCTCGAGCGCGAGGGCCGGACCCTGGTGCAGGCCGCGGTCGAGGCCAGCCGCCTGCGCCTGAGGCCGATCCTAATGACTTCCTTCGCCTTCATCATGGGCGTCGTGCCCTTGGTGCTGTCGAGCGGTGCGGGCGCCGAGATGCGTCAATCGATTGGTATCGCGGTGTTCTCCGGCATGCTCGGCGTGACCTTCTTCGGCATCGTTCTGACCCCGGTGTTCTACGTGCTGGTGCGCAAACTCGATCGCCGTCGACCGGAACGACAGCAGGCCGCTCACCTGCCGGCCGCCAAGGCCTCCAAGTAGGCACGGTCGCGCAAGACGGCCGTGCGTGGACTGGGCAGCTGGATCACGCCGCTGGCGCGCCAGTTGGTCAGGTGGCGGCTCAGGGTTTCCGTGCGGATGCCCAGGTAATCGGCCAGATCGTTGCGGCGCATAGGCAGATGAACCACCGGCCGCGCCTCATCGCCATTGCTGCAAACGGGGGTAAGGCGCAGGAAGAAGGCAGCGAGCCGGCCATCGATGTGGTCAAAAGCGTAGCTAGAGCGGGCCCTCTGCTCGAGAGCGAGCTGCCGGCAGAGACGTTCCCAGATATCGGGTACACCGGGTGATTGGCTGCCCTCCGGCGCCGCGCCCATGCCTTCGGCTCTGACCGGCAAGAGCGCCTTGATCTCCAGGTCCGCGGCGAGATCCTCGTCGCCAAGGGCGACGATATCGCCGGGAAAATGAAAGCCGATGGTCCGTGGCGCCTCGCCCGGTCGCTGGACCGAAACCTGCAGCAGGCCGGCGGTCACGGTGATCAGCGAGAGCGCGGCCTGTTGCTCCCGACTTAAGACCGCGCCCTTTGCCATCCGAATTGCCCGCGAAGCGCCTTGGGGGCTATGGCACGTGTAAGCAGCCGCGGAATCGGCTCGTTTCGGCCGGGTCTTTGTCGCCACGACCTTGCTGGGCCGAGCTAGGCGTCCGGACGGAAGCGATGTCACCATTTCGACCTTCACCTCACGGGGGTTGGCCGCTGACCAGGTGACTTTCGAGGTTAGACCCTCGAGAAACTGCATCCTTGATATGAATCAAACGCCCGCAAGCCGGCTGATGGTCAATCCTTGTAGGATTCGTGGGTCAGCACCACGTAGAGCTTGCGCACTGGCTCTTTCACGTCCCAGGTGCATTTGCAGCCGCGCGGCATCATGAAGCTGTCGCCGGCCTTATAGGTTTCGACCCCGCCTTCAGCGTCGATCACGTCGATGTGGCCCTGGAGCAGATAGACGAATTCGTCGTAGGGCGCGGACTCAATGACGTGGCGGTTCGGCTCGCACTCCCACACGCCGGCATCCAGCTGGCCGGTCTGGTCTGCGTAGAGGCTGCGGCCGCGTTCCTGAGGATCGCCGGATTGCAGGGTCTCCGGCGCGATGTAGTCCGTCGGTTCGAGTCCGGGGATCGCGCCCCGACTGGGGATACGGATGCATTTGGCTGAGCTCATGGTGGGTCTCCCTTTTCAGCTGATCAGTGCCATTGGTCGGGCAGCGCGGCTTTCTTGCGCGCCATGAAGTCTTTCAGGGCTTCGTCGATGGCCGGGTCCAGGGCCGGTGCCTGGTAGGCGCCCAGCATGTCCTGCCAATGCCGATGGGCGCGCCGCTCCAGGTCCTGGCCGCCGGCTTCGGTCCACTGTTCGAAGGAGGCCGTGTCGGCCAGCGGCGAGTTGTAGTTTGCGTTCTCGAAGTGGGACAAGGTGTGGGCGGTGCCTAGAAAGGCTTCGCCCGGCCCGGCCTCCCGGTAGGCCTCGGCGGCGAGCTGGGTGTCATCAATCGTCAGACCATCCAGCATGCGGCGCACCATGGCGCAATGATCCAGGTCCATGACGAACTTCTCGTAGCCCATTGTCAGCCCGCCTTCGAGCCAGCCGGCGGCGTGGAACACGAAGTTGGTGCCGGCCAGGATCCCGGCCATCATGCTGGCGACCGACTCTTGCATGGCCTGACCGTCGGCAACCTTCGAGGCCGTGAGGTGACCGCCGCAGCGCAATGGCAAGCCGAGCCGGCGGCACAGCTGGGCGATCGCGAAAGTCGAGAGATTGGCCTCGGGCGTGCCGAAGGTCGGCGCGCCGGTCTTGAGGTTCATGGTGGTCAAGAAGTTGCCATAGACCACCGGCGCGCCGGGCCGCACAAGCTGGCTGAGCGCGATGCCGGCCATGGCCTCGGCGTGGGCCTGGGCCAAAAGCGCCGGCTGGGTCACCGGACCCATGGCGCCCCCCAGAATGAAGGGCGAGACGACCACGCTCTGGTTGGCCCGGGCGTAGGCCTTGAGCGCGCCGGACATGACATGGTCGTAGACCAAGGGCGAGTTGACGTTGATGTTGCCCTGGATCACGCACGTCTGCTCAAGCGCTTCGGCGCCGAACGCCAGGCGGGCCATGGCGATCGAGTCCTCGGCCCGCTCGGGCGCCGTCACCGCGCCCATGAAGGGCTTGGTGGAGTAGCGCAGATGGGCATAGACCATGTCCAGGTGGCGCTTGTTGACCGGCAGATCGACCGGCTCGCAGACCGTGCCGCCCGAATGGTTGAGCCAGGGCGTGGCGTAGGTCAGCTTTACAAAGTTTCGGAAGTCCTCGATCGTGGCATAGCGGCGGCCCGCGGCTAAATCGGTGACGAAGGGCGGCCCATAGGCCGGCATAAACACCACATGGGCACCGCCCAGAGTGATCCGCGAGGCCGGGTCCCGGCCGACCATATCGAAGCGTTCGGGCGCCGTGGCGCAGAGCGCCCGGGCCAGGCCAGGCTCGAAGCGCACGCGCTCGCCGGTCACCGTCGCGCCGGCCGCCTTGAACAGCCTGAGCGCTTCCCCGTCGCCGCGGAACTCGATGCCGATCTCACGCAGGATCCACTCCGCGTGGGCCTCCAGGCGCTGCAGGGCCTCTTCGTCCAAGAGTTCATAGAGCGGGATCTTGCGGGTCACGATCGCCGGGGCCGCCGGTCCTCTCTGCTCACTGCGCCGCGCGACCCGAGCCGTGCGCCCCCCGGCGCGCCTTGCCCCCGCCCCCTGATCAGCGCCGTCTCGCAAGATGCCTGTCTCCACGATCAATAAAATTGCCCTAGCAAAACTCTAATGAATGCGACGAGAGTCGAATAAAGGGCAGTTTTTTTGATTACGCAAACCAAATGATTTGCACGAATTGTTCAAATTTTTTAAACTTAAATGATGCGCTTCCGCGGCTATGACGCCTTGGCCCTCTTCGACGTGGTGGCACGCCATCTAAGCTTCACGGCGGCGGCGCAGGAGCTCAACCTGACCAAGGGCGCGGTCAGCTATCAGATCGGGCGGCTCGAAGAGGCGCTGGGTTTCCGGGTCTTCGATCGCCAACACCGGGGCATCGTCTTGACAGAAAAGGGCCAGGCCATGCGCCAGGCCAGTCAAGCGGCACTGGGTGCGCTCGAGCGGGAGATCGCCCGTCTTCGCGAGCAGAGCCCGGGTCGGCTGACGGTCGGCCTCTCAACCTATTTCGCCTCGCGCTGGCTGTCGCCAAGGCTCATGACCTTCACGGCCAGCCACCCTCGCTTCGGTCTCAGGCTCCAACCCTTGGTCGACCTGATCGATCTCAGAATCCACGGCATCGACTTGGCGATCCGCTGGGGCAAGGGCGACTGGCGCGACATGGAGATCGAGCCGCTTTTGCCCTGCCCGGCCTTTCCGACGGCCGGCGCCGCAATCGCCGATGGGGTTGCCGAGAAGGGCCTAGCGGCGGCACTGCCCGATTTGCCCCTGCTGCACGACCGCGACGGCAGCACCGCCTGGGCCGATTGGCACCGGGCCGCCGGCCTGTCCTATCGTCCGGCACAAGACGGCCTGGTCATCCCGGACCCAAACGTGCGGGTGCAGGCGGTGATCGACGGGCAAGGCATCGCCCTGAACGATCAATTGGTTGCCGCCGAGATGACCGCCGGGCGGCTATTCCGGATATCGCCTATTGCGCTCGGCGACTACGGCTATTTCCTGGCCTATCCGAAGGGCGCCTTGGCGGCGCCGGATCTCAAGCTGTTCCGAGATTGGATCCTGGCGGAGGCCGCCTAGTCGTAGACGGCGACCGGCGCACCGACCGCGTCTTCGTTCAGCTCGACGCCGAGACCCGGTGCTCTGGAGGCGGTCATCTTGCCGTCGACCCGTTGAGGCGCGCCATTCGCAATGGAGGTAGTCACGTAGCTGTTGAAGTCGGTCGCGGTGAAACGGTTGGCCTGGGGCGTGGAGTGGGCCAGGTGAGAGATCGCCGCAGTCACGATGTCGCCGCCGTGGGTGTCCTCGACGGTCAGCGCGATGCCGGCCTCGCACAGCAGATCCCGTCCCAGGCGCGCCTTCGAGAGTCCGCCGAACTTGCTGATCTTGATGTTGACGCAATCCATCGCCCGGTCGGCGCAGGCGCGCAAGACGCTCTGGGGGCCATCGATGTTCTCGTCCAGGATGAAGGGCAGGTCGGTGTGCCGGCGAATGCTCAGGCACTCCTCGTAGGTGAGACAGGGCTGCTCGATGTAGACGTCGACCTCCTTGACCGCCTTGACCACGCGCATGGCCTGGTGAGGCAGCCAGCCGGTGTTGGCGTCGGCGATCAGCACGTCCCGGGGGTCGAGCATGGCGCGCACCGCGTGAATCCGCTCGATATCGTCGTCCGCGTCGCCGCCGACCTTGAGCTGGAAGCGGGTGTAGCCCTCCTCCTTGTAGCCCTTGACCTTGCGCGCCATGGTCTCTGGCTCCTCCTGGGAAATCGCCCGGTAGAGGGTGACGGTCTCGCCCTCCGGCCCGCCGAGCAGGTCGACGACCGGCTTGCCCGCCACCTTGCCCAAGATGTCCCAACAGGCCACGTCGATCGCCGACTTGACGTAGGGGTGGCCTTTCAGGACCGTTTCCATTTTGCGGCCCAGCACCGAAATGTGGGTCGGGTCGTCGCCGATCAGCGTCGGCGCCAGCTCCGCCAAGCCGGCGCGCACCCCGGCGGCATAGGACGGCAGGTAGACCGGACCCAGGGGACAGCATTCGCCGACGCCGGAGAGCCCTTCGTCCGTGTCGATCCGCACGACCGTGCTGTCGAGCACCTCGACGCCCTTGCCGCCCGACCACTTGTAGGAGCCCTCGCGCACGGGCAGGTCGACCTGATAGACGCTGATCTTGGTGATCTTCATTCCACTTCTTACTCCAGGGGAAAATTCTGACTCGTGGTTCCGGGCAAAATTGGCTATAGGACCGGCGACATGATTATCGCACAGATCTCCGATACGCACATCGCGGCCGATCATCCCAAAGGCCCCGAGCGCGAAGACCATCTAAGGCGCTGCGTCGCGGCAATCAACCGGCTTGACCCCTTGCCCGACGTGGTCGTCCATACCGGCGACCTGACCCACCGGGCCAAGCCCGAGGAGTTCGACAGGGCGCTCGCGATCCTGGACGAGCTCAAGCCGCCGTTCCATCTGGTCGCCGGCAACCGGGATGAGCGCGATGCCATGCGCTCGGTGCTGGGCGCGCGCCTGACGGCCGACTGGCCCTTCGTGCAGTACGCCAACGAAGACCATGCGGTGCGCCTTATCATCCTGGACAGCCTGAGCGGCACCAGCAACAAGGGCGACTTTTGTACCCGCCGCCTGGACCACCTAGAGGCGCTCCTTGCCCGGGAGCCAGAGAAGCCGGTCGCCTTGTTCTTCCACCATCCGCCGTTCGACGTCATGGCGGCGAAAGACCCTTTCCAGTACGAGAGTCGGGAAAACGTCGCGCGCCTTGCAGAGGTGCTGGACCAGGGCGGCCAGGAGATCAGAATCTTCTGCGGCCATTCCCACCGGCTTGCCCGCGGACAGGTCGGCCGGGTCGAGGTCACCACCCTGCCGTCGGTCGCAGTGGATTTGCGATTGGGCGACTACCCCTTGGAGCAGCAGGGTCGGCCGCTGTTCCAGCTGCACCGGCACAGCCCCGGCGCGGGCTTCACCACGACCACGCACGCAGTGGCAGATGGCCGGTCATGAGCGACGTGCAAGCCAGCCTGCAGTACCTCTTGGCGGACGATGCTAAGCCGGTGCTTCACGCCTCGGTTGGCGGCGGCGACACGACCCAGCATTCAGCCGCCTACGAAGCGACCCCGGTGACCATCCACGACGGGCGCGTGGCCGAGACGCCGTTTAGTTTGGAGCGGGAAGGCTTCGCGCTGGTGGCCCAGGAGACCGCCGTAGAGGATTTCTATGACAAGGCGCAGATCGCCGAGCCCTACGAGGCCGAGGTGGTTGCGCTGGTCAAGCGGGTGACCGGCGCCAGCCACGTTCACGTCTTCGACCACACGCTGCGAGCCGACGCTCAGGCGACTCAGGCCGCGCGCGGCATTCGCGAGCCCGCCTGGTTCGTCCACAACGACTACACCGCCCGTTCGGCAGCGCGGCGCGTGCGCGACCTTATGCCGGCCGAGGTGGCCGAGGCACGCCTGTCCCGGCGCTTCGCCGTGATCAACGTCTGGCGTCCGGTGCGCGGGCCGGTCGAGAGCACGCCCTTGGCGGTCTGCGATGCCCAGAGCGTCGCTGAAGAGGACATTGTGGTCAGCGAACGCCGGGCGAAGGATCGAATCGGCGAAATCCAACTCGCCACTTTCAACCCGCGCCATCGCTGGCACTACTTTCCGCACATGACCCGCGATGAAGTGCTTCTGATCAAGACCTATGATTCCGCGCCCGGCGCCCAAGGCCGCTCGACCATCCACGCCGCCTTTGAGGACCCGACCACGCCGCCCGGCGCCCCGCCGCGAGAGTCGATCGAGACCCGGACCTTCGCGTTCTTTTGAGCCGCGTGGCCTGGTTCTAGGCCGGGCCCACATATGGTAGCTTGCTCCCTCTTGCCGAAGCCCGGCGGGAGGCAATTATTGTGGGCGGAGTGGGTGTGGAGCGCAGGCTAACCACCATCTTGGCAATAGACGTCGTCGGCTATAGCCGTCTGATGGCTGACGATGAGGCGGGCACACTCGCGCGCCTCAAGACCGTGCGCAGCGAGCTAATCGAGCCCAAGACCGCCACCCACCGCGGCCGTATCGTGAAGCTGATGGGTGACGGAATCCTGATGGAGTTCGCCAGCGTCGTCGACGCTGTCAGCTTCGCCGTCGACCTTCAGCAGACCATGTCCGAGCGATTGGCCGAAATCACCTTCCGGATCGGCATCAACATCGGCGATGTAATTGTCGAGGGCGACGACATCTACGGCGACGGCGTCAACGTGGCAGCCCGACTGGAGGCGCTGTCCGAGCCGGGCGGCATCTGCATCTCCCGCACGGTCTACGACCATGTGCGCGGCAAGGTCGATGTCGGCTTCGAGGATCTTGGCGCACAGACCGTCAAGAACATCCCAGAGCCGGTCCAAGTTTATCGGGTTCTGCCAGACGCATCTGCAGGCGAGCAGCCGGCGGTCGCCGCCACGCGAAAGATGTCTTTACGCTGGTCGGCGCTCGCAGGAACATTGGCCGTCGTCGTCGTTGTGGCCGGTCTCACCCTTTGGCAACGTCCTTGGGAAGAGCGTGAAGAGCCTGCCTCCGAGGCCGATATGGCCTTCGCATTGCCTGACAAGCCGTCGATTGCGGTTTTGCCCTTCAGCAATCTGTCGGACGATAGCAGTCAAGACACCTTCGCCGATGGCATGACCGAGGACCTGATCACCGATCTCTCCAAGATCGCCGGATTGTTTGTCATCGCGAGCAACTCGTCGTTCGCCTACAAGAACGCGCCGGTGAAGATCAAGGACGTCGCCGAGGATCTGGGCGTGCGCTACGTGCTCGAAGGCAGCGTCCGGCGGGCCGGCGACCAGCTTCGCGTCAATGCGCAGCTGATCGACGCGACAAGCGGGAGGCATGTCTGGGCCAACCGCTTCGACGGAGACAGCAAGGATATCTTCGCGGTTCAAGACGAGTTCGTGCTCAGGATCGTCAAGGCTTTGGAGCTGACCCTGTCGGACAGCGAAAAGAGCGAGATCGCCAAGAGCGATACTCGGAAGATCGAAGCGCGCGAGGCCTTCCAGGAGGGCTGGGAGCTCTATTCCCGATTCAATGAGGAGGACAACGCGCGCGCCGTCGAGCACTTCGAGCGGGCCATCGAGCTCGATCCCGACTATGGCCGCGCCTACGGCGCCCTTGCCCTGGTCCAACTTCGGGGCAGCATCTTCCATTGGCACCGTGCCATGGGCAAGAGACGAGCCACGCTCTACCGCGAGCTGGTGCCGTACTATCTGAACAAGGCGAGCGAGCACCAGACCGCGCTTGTCCATGTAGTCGCGGCCATGAAACACCTCTTCTATCGGGACCAAGCCGCGGCCGAAGGCGCCAACCGGGGCACCGACGATGCGCGCATCGAAGCCGGCAAGGCGATCGCTCTACAGCCCAGCGATCCCGAGGCGCATATCACCATGGCGTGGGCGCTGATCGCCTCCGGAGAGCCGGAGGAGGGGCTGAGCTTCGTGGAGGCCGCCATGCGGCTCAATCCCAACTATCCCAGCCACTACGTCTTCTTCAAGGCCGCGGCGCTTTTCGCAATGGGCGACTTGGAGCAAGCGGCCGACGTCTTGCAGCAAGGCTTGGCACGCGATCCCCACGCCACCGAGTTGGCGCCTCTGGCGGCTTCGATCTTCGCCCAGCTTGGCCGCAGGCAAGAGGCGCGCGAGATGATTGAGACCTGGCGTCCCGGCAGCAATCCCTCCGACCTGAAACAGGCCATCGAGATCTACGATTTTCCCATTCATTGGGTGAACGAGAACCAATGGATAAGCCGGCGCTTGTTCGATGGGCTTCGCCTTGCCGCCTTGCCCTTGGATTTCACGGTCGACAGACTCGTGGCGGACCTCGGGCAGGGCAGCCCGGTCGATAGAGTGAAGACGATCCGGGCATTGGGTTGGTTCGGCCCGACGGCGTCTCTGGCGGTTCCTGGCCTGATAGATGCCCTTGAGAGCGAGCACAGGTCGGTTCGAAGAGAAGCAGTCATCGCGTTGGGAAAGATCGGGTCCGACGCCGCGGCGGCCATTCCCGTCCTCACGGCCATCGTCGATGAGCCGATCGTCGGCTACCATGCCAAGGACGCTCTTCAGAAAATTACCGGCGAGTGACGGCCGGGGCCGAGATGTCTACCTAGAGCCTGGTCAGTCCATTTGGCGATGGAACGAAGCCTCGTCGCGCAACGAGCAACGGTTACCGTCGGGGTCGAGGAAATCGGCCAAGGTGCCCCAGACCTCACGCCTGATCCGTAGTTCGACACCGCGCGCCGTCAAGTCGCCTGCGGTCGCCTCGACATCCTCCACGTTGAAGCGCAGCCAGACCGGGTTCTGCGCGAGGGTTTTGCCCTCTGGCTCGGCGCTGCCGCCGGTCTCGATCATGAGGTAGCTGCCCCCCATGTCGAAGCAGGTCAGTTTGGAGTGCTCGTTGTCCAGGGTGAAAAGCAAGGGTAGCCCGAGACGCTCGCCGTAAAAGGCCACGCAGGCCTCGTAGTGGAATGTAAAAAGAATGATCCCGCTTCTCGCCAACTTCATGAGCCGCTCCTCTTTTGCAAAACGCGAATCGTCCAGAACGGAAGTGCCGACCCTACGAGTTGAAGTAAACTTTAAGTCAAGTGATGGAATCGCGCTCTGGGATGTGGCATTCGAGGCCTGACCACTGATGAAGCCGGCGAGCGCAGAGACATGACGTCTTTGCCTTTGCGCCGCAGAGTTTGACTCGGCGAAAACCCTAATAGGACCTCAGTCTGTGCCACGGGGCGGCGAGGACACGGTTGACACTCAAGGGGGGCAGGGTTTGCAATGATCGGCGGGATTGATATTGGGGAGAGGCAAGATGCCGTGGCAAACCATCCGTCGTTTTTCCGTGCACCGATTCCTTTTGCTGTTTGCCGTCACCCTGGTGCTGGCTTTTGCCTGGACAAGCGGCCAGGCCGCCATGACCGACTACCAGCGCCAACAGGTCACGCAATACTTACATAGCCCGAAGGTGAACATGGACGCCGGCATCTTCGACGGCACGGCCTTCAACCCCTCGGTCGACGCCAATGACGCGGCCGCCTACATGAACGACTACATCAAGACCCTCAATCGAGCCGTTCAGGCTTGGAACAAGCTGACCTCGGGCGCGACCGGCTCGGCGGAAGGGCAAGCCTTGTTGAAGGAGCTCAATGAGAAGCTCGCTTTCGCCAAGGCGATGCGCTCGGCCTATCCCGCCTTCCAGGCCGGCCAGCAGAGCCAATCCACCACCCAGGGCGCAGGCGCGGCAAGCGGGTCCGGGGTCAGCGGAGGCATGACCGACTATCAGAAACAGCAGATGACCCAGTACCTGGACAGCGAGGCCATGCGTCGGGACAGCTCGATCTTCGACGGAAGTAACTTCGTGCCTGGCGTCCCCTTCACCGCCTTCGAGCAATACTATCAGACCTACATGAAGACCCTGGACCGGGCGATCTCCACATGGGAGCGCCAGATCCCTAACAGCAGCAAGGCGACGCCCGATGGGCAAGCCCTGCAAAGCCAACTTAAGGAGTCGGTCGATTGGGCCAATGCCATGAGCGCCCGCTATCCGGCGGCCAAGGCCCAGTACCAGACACAGCAGCAGGCGACCCAAAAGGCCCAGCAGGAGGCCCAAGCCAGCGCCGCGGCCAGCAAGGAAGCCCACAAGGAGCAGTGCGTCGCCTTTCAGCAGCAGGCGATGACGCCACTGGCGCGCGATCCCATGATTCGCCTGATCAATCAGATGCACAACGGCAACAGCGGCATCGGCTCGGTGGAAGGGGTCGAGCGGCACCGCACCGTGGCGGCCGAGGTGCTCGCCGTTTGCCAGTCGCTCGACTATGAGCTCGTGATCTCCAAGCCCTGTTTCTACGTGCTCGGGCGCTGGGATCACGACCCACAGAACTGGTGTGAAGCCGCCGGCCAGGCCGACGCGCTGATCCAGGCCATGGCGCTCAATCAGGCGCGCCAAACCATCGCGATCGTCGGGGACTCCACCATCCAAAGCGTCCCCGAGTTTCACGAGCGCGAAGGCTGGCTGACCTTCGAAGGCCCGGTCACCTTCGAGGGCAAGATGACCTTTAGCAGAGAGGGCCGTGAGGCGGTGATGGACAACGTCGCCCAGGTGCTCCAGGCGGCCGGAATCGAGGACGCCGAGGCGGCCCTTTGGGGCGAACAGAAGGCGCGTCTTGCCACCCTGCGCGAGGAGGTCGAGAAAACTGCGGGCAGCTGGCAGAGCCCGCAGAAGAAGGCCGACAACTACAGCACGGCGCTGGTCGCCAACCAAATCAAAGAGTGGCATGAGGACGCGGAGGTGTTGGACGCCTACCTGAGCCGCGCGAGCTGGAAGATCCACAAGAACGCCTTGGGCATTCCCGACCGGCGAACCTTACCTGGTTACGTGATTTTCAAGCTGCCCGAGGATCCCTATTGCCAGCTGCGCTCCTACACCTTGACCGAGCAGCATGCCGGGGGCGGCACCTACCAGGAAGCCGCCGGCGTGCGCATCGGCTACGTGCGCTTCCAAGACTGTCCTTAGCGCAAGATCGGATCAGATTGAATCAATCTGATCCGTGAATCAGGCTCTAGAGCGCGGCCCTGCGCTGTGCCAATTCGTAGCAGACGAGCGACAGCGTGACCGCCGCGACCGGCATCCAGACCAGCAGGGGAAACTTGCTCCAAATTAGCAGCCCGGCGATCAGCGCGCCGGCGCCATAGGCGCCGAAAACGGCAGCTTGGCGCTTGGTGGCGCTGCGGATCACCGGGCCGTCGACCCGGCCGAGCAGGATCTCGGTGGTCGAAAGCACGATCGCGACCACGGTCGAGGTGAAGACGATGGTGTTGACCCCTGGCGCGTTGATGCGCTTGGCGGCAACGCCTTGGACTCCCATGGCGACCGAACAGAGCAGGATGAGGCTGTAATGGACCGGCCCGCCACTCGGATGACCGGCGATCTGCCAGAGCGCCGCGAAGGCGCCGAGACAGAGGATTTCGAGCAGCAGCAGCGTGCGCAGCACGGTCGCGAGCTTGAGCGGCGAGTCCTTCGGATTGTAGATCGCTGCGGCGAGTACTGCGCCGGCGATGAAGCCGATCAATGCCGTCACCGGCTGGGAGGCCGCGACCATGTCGCCTTGGCTGACCGCGATGCCGAGCAAGGCCGTGTTGCCGGTCATCGCCGAGGCGAAGACATGGCCGAGCATCAGGAATGCAATGACATCGGCGCTGCCCGAGGCGACAGCTAGGAATGCCAGTCCCAGGCCGGAGTCAGGCTCCCTTGCCGCCACGCCGTCCGTCATTTCGGTCCCCCCACTCAACCAATTGATTGCCCAATCTATTCTCTACCCTCCTCGGGCGCTATTGTCTGTCGCGCAATGATGTAGGATATTATGCCCATGAAGACGATCCAGGTGGCGACCAAAGAAGGCGGAAGCGCAGAGCTGGCGTTTCCCGAGATAGAGGCCTTGCGCGGTGAACTGCGCGGCGAGCTGCTGGTGCCCGGCGATTCCGGCTATGAGGAAACGCGCGTCATCTGGAACGCCATGATCGACCGGCGCCCGGCCCTGATCGCGCGCTGTAGGGGCGTCGCGGACGTGCTGGCCGCGGTCAAGCTAGCGGCGCGTCATGGGCTTCTGGTGGCGGTCAGGGGCGGCGGCCACAATGTCGCCGGCAACGCGGTTTGCGACGGCGGATTGATGGTCGACCTCTCGCCCATGCGCAGCGTCACGGTCGATCCCTTCGCCCGAACCGCACGGGCCGAAGGCGGCGCGACCTGGGGCGACTTCGACGCCGAAACCCAGGCCTTCGGTCTCGCAACCGTCGGCGGACTGATCTCAATGACCGGCGTCGCCGGGCTCACCCTAGGCGGCGGCATCGGCTGGCTGAGCGGCTCCCACGGTCTGGCCTGCGACAACCTGCTGTCGCTGGAAGTGGTAACCGCCGAGGGCAAGCTGGTGCGGGCCAGCGCGACGGAAAACCCGGATCTCTTTTGGGGCCTGAAAGGGGGCGGCGGCAATTTCGGTATCGTCACGTCTTTCCAGTTCCAGCTCTACCCCGTGGGTCCCTCTCTCTTCGCCGGCATGCTGCTCCATCCCTTGGACAAGGCACCCGCCGCGCTTGGCCAGTTCCGAGACTTCCTCAAGGAAGCACCGGACCAGCTTGGCGCTCTGGCCGCGCTGACCAGGACGTCCGACGCCCTCCCGGTTGCCGCGCTGGTCCAGGTCTATAACGGACCCGTGGAAGACGCCGAGCGCCTGGTCGCCCCCCTGCGGGCCTTCGGTCCACCGAGCGCTGATACCCTTGGGCCCAAGCCCTACCGAGAGATCCAGACTCTATTCGACGCCGGTGCGCCGGCCGGCCTGCGCTACTACTGGAAATCCAGCTTCCTCGACGCCTTGCCCGACCAGGCGATCGAGATCCTCGCCGCGCGCCATCGCGCGTCGCCCTCGCCCAAGAGCAAGATCTTCGTCGAGTTCTTGGGCGGCGCCATGGCCCGAGTCGATCTGGATGCGACGGTCTTCGACCATCGAGCCTCGCCCTACAACTTGCTGATCATCGGCGCTTGGCAGGACCCCAGCGAGGACCGGGAAAACATCGCCTGGGTGCGCGAGACCTGGAACCAGATGCAGCCCTATGCCTCGCCCGGGGTCTACATGAATTACTTGGGCCAGGAGTCCGACGAAGGCCGGGCCCGGGTCGAGGCCTCCTACGGTCCGGGCAAGCTCGAGCGCCTGGCAAAGCTGAAAGCGAAGTACGACCCGACCAATCTGTTCCGCATGAACCAGAACATCCGCCCGGCCCCCTGAGCGCCACAGATCAGTTTTCGTCCTGGGCCGCGCGCTCGCGATCGAAGATGTCCTTGACCGCCTCCATCTCCTTCCACGGGGGCTCGGGCGGCTTGTAGCCGTGGCGCGGCGTGAAGACTGAGGGCGCCTGAATCTCCATCTTGGGAATGTAGCGCGGGCAGTTGAAGAAAATGTGCTCCGCGGTGACCCGCACCAGGCGTTTTGCGCCGGGTATCCCGGCGATCACTTCGGCCGACTCGTCGATCTCGGCCCAGCCATTGACTCTCAGCCGCGCGGCACCGGCGATCAGGGTGCCGTCGAAGGCGATGAACAGCAGCCCGACCCGCGAACTGCGGACGATGTTGCCGAGGCTGCGGTACATGCGGTTGCCGTCGTAGTCGGGCCAGGCAAGCTGATTGTCCGATACGACCCGAACAAAGCCCGGCTCGCCGCCCTTGAAGGAGCAGTCGGTGCTGCCGGGGCTCGAGGTCGCGAGAAAGAAGAAGGGCGCCGACTCGATGAAGCCCCGGTCCTGCTCGGTGAAACTGTGGCGCATGCGGTTGCCGGCCAAGCGGTCCGCCACAGCCCGCCCTTCGTAGCGATCCTGGAGTTCACGCATGCCCTCGTCATAGAAGTCCATTGACGCTCCCCTTTCATGGAGAGCCTACCTTAGGCCCTAGTCCTTGGCGATGCGCACGTATTCGAAATCGCCCGGCTTGTTGTCGATCCCGAGCTTGGGCGGTGCGATCCAAGGCGCGAAGGCGCCCGGCTCGGTGACGGGAACCATGAGCGAGGCGATGAAGGCGCTGTCGTCTTCGGTCGGCAGGAATTCCGCCATGCGCGCCTGCCATTGAGCCTCGCTCAAGATTTCCCCATCGGGCGTCGCCTGGACGTCGGCGAACTCGCCGATCGCCCGGTGAAAGGCGACGTGGGGCAGACGAAATCGAAAGGCCACGCCGGTCTTTTCGATGATCTTGTTCCAACGCCCGACGCCCTTGGTGCAATCGCGCACGTAGTCGTCGCGCAAACGCATGTTGAGGGCGGTCAAGGCCGGCTCTTCGACCAGTTTGATCTCGCCGCCGACCAGCTTGAGCACCGGGTAGCTGTCGCCGGTCAGCTGGTGGTCGTCGTCGATCCGGGTCTCGTGAAAGCGGCCCTTGAGGCCCGCCGTGTAGGCGTTGGCCGCGTTGGTCGAGACCTCGGCGCCGAACAGGTCCAGTGAGACCGCGAAGTGAAAATTGGCCTTCTTCTGGATGGTCGGCAAATCGATCACGCCGAGCTTGCGCACCGCCTCGATCTGGTGCGGATCTTCTATGCCGGCCTGGACCATGGCTTCGCAGGTGCGCTGAATGGTCCGGCCGATGCCCGATTCGCCAACGAACATGTGGTGGGCTTCCTCGGTCAACATAAAGCGGCAGGTGCGCGACAGGGGGTCGAAACCGGACTGGGCGAGACTCTCCAGCTGCATCTTGCCGTCCCGGTCGGTGAAGAAGGTGAACATGAAAAACGACAGCCAATCCGGCGTCTCTTCGTTGAAGGCGCCAAGGATGCGTGGCTGGTCCTGATCGCCAGAGCGGCGGCGCAAGAGGTCCTGGGCCTCCTCCCGGCCGTCGCGCCCGAAGTATTTCTGCAGGAGGTAGACCATGGCCCAGAGGTGGCGGCCTTCCTCCACGTTGACCTGGAAGACGTTGCGCAGGTCGTAGAGCGAGGGCGCGGTCTGGCCGAGCAGGCGTTGCTGTTCAACCGAGGCCGGCTCCGTATCGCCCTGGATCACGATCAGGCGGCGCAGCATGGCGCGATGCTCGCCCGGCACCTCCTGCCAGGCGGGCTCGCCTTGGTGCGCGCCGAAGTTGACTTGGCGGCCTTCCTCCTGGGGCGCGAGCAGGATGCCCCAGCGGTACTCGGGCATCTTGACGTAGCCGAACTTTGCCCAACCCTTGGGGTCGACGCTGACCGCCGTGCGCAGATAGACCGGCACGTCCTGGAACCCCTCGGGGCCCATGGTCTGCCACCAGTCCAGATAGCCCGGATGCCAGCGCTCCAGCGCCTTGAGCACTCGGCGGTCTGCGCCCAGCTCGACATTGTTTGGGATCTTGCCGTCATAGCTGACGTCCATCGACTGGCTCATCACGGGGCTCCTTCGCCGCGCAGCTTGAAGCGCTGGATCTTGCCGGTCGCGGTCTTCGGCAGCTCCGTCACAAATTCGATTTGGCGCGGATACTTCCAAGCGCCGACCTTGCCTTTGACATGTTCCTTGAGCGCCTCGAACAGCGCGTCGCCGGCTTCGCCTTCCTTGAGGATCACGTAGGCCTTGGGCTTGAGCAGGCTGTCCTCGTCCTCGAAGGGCACGACCGCCGCCTCGAGCACAGCCGGATGGGAGATCAGCGCCGATTCCACCTCGAAGGGCGAGACCCAGTTGCCGGAGACCTTGAACATGTCATCGGTCCGACCGCAGTACTCGTAAAGGCCGCCTTTGTCCCGGATATACTTGTCACCGGTCCGGGCCCACTCGCCCTGAAATGTGGCGAGCGTCTTGGCCCGCTGATTCCAGTAGCCCTCGGGCTGGCTTGGTCCGCGCACCAGCAGCTCGCCGATCTCGCCGTCGGGGACTGGTTGGCCGTCCTCGTCAACCAGGCGAAGGTCGTAGCCCGGCACGGCTCGGCCCGAGCGGCCGTAGCGCACTTCCCCGGGCCGGTTAGAAAGAAATATATGCAGGAGCTCGGTCGAGCCGACGCCGTCCAGGATGTCGACGCCGAAACGTTCGCGCCAGCTTTTGCCGACCTCCTCGGGCAGGGCCTCGCCGGCCGAAACGCAGGCGCGTAGGCATGCCGAGCCGTTCTCTGGCGTGCAATCCGGATCGGCCAATAGCGCGGCGTAGAGCGTCGGCACGCCGTAGAAAATCGTCACTTGGTGCTCCTTGAGCTGGGCGAGCACCGCGCCCGGCGTCGGCCGCTGAGGCCACAGCACCGTGGTTGCGCCGACCGACATGGGGAAGGTCATGCCGTTGCCCAGACCATAGGCGAAGAACAGCTTGGCGGCCGAATAGCCGATGTCGTCCTCGCGTATGCCCAAGACCCCCTGGCCGTAAAGCCGGGCGGTCTCCATGGCGCTGGTGTGAACGTGTCGCACGCCCTTGGGCATGCCGGTCGAGCCCGAGGAATAGAGCCAGAAGGCGGTTTCGTCGGCGCAGGTCTCGACCGGTGCCCGGCCGCTGGCCCGGGCCCGCAAGGCCGGGGTGAACTCGATGTGGCTGCCAGTCTTGCCGCCGACTACGAACACATGCTCGAGCCGTGGCAGCTCGTCGATCAGCGGGGCGACAACCTCGAGCAGGGGGGCCGAGACGAACAGCGCCTTGGCCCGGCAGTCGGCCAGGATGTATCGGTACTGCTCGGTGGTCAAAAGGGTGTTGAGGGCGACCGGCACCACGCCCTCGCGGATCGCGCCCCAGAAGATGACCGGGAAGTCCACCGTATCGAGCACCAGCATGGCGATCCGACTCTCCGGTCCGATGCCCTGATCGGCCAGCAGCTGGCCCATGCGCTGACAGTCATCCTTCAGGGCGCCATAGGTCAGATGGCGCTCCGGGTCGATGAAGGCGACCTTGTCGCCGCGGCCCGCCTCGACGTTGCGGTCGACAAAGTCGACGGCCGCGTTGTACTGACGCGGATAGTCCATTTAGCCCTCCCACGGCGCCCGAATAAATGCACTATAAATCAGGAAAATCCGTTCAACAACGAACTTCTTTGATCTGTGGACCAGAAGATGCAATATGTTTCATATGACTGAAGATCACGACCCGACGGCCAAGGGGCCGGTTGGAACGCGCGTCGAGGGCGGCGTGGCCGTCATCTCAATCGACAATCCGCCGGTCAACGCGCTCTCCCAGGCGGTGCGCCAAGGGCTGCTTGAGGCTTTGGCGGCGGCCCAGGCCGACGATGCCGTCATAGCGATCGTGGTCCTTGGCGCCGGGCGAACGTTCATAGCCGGCGCCGACATCCGGGAGTTCGGCCAGCCGCCGGCGGGGCCCGGCCTGAGCCAGGTGATCGATGCGCTCGAGGCCTCGGCCAAACCGGTCACGGCGGCAATCCACGGGGTCGCGCTCGGCGGCGGCCTGGAGCTGGCGCTGGGGTGCCACTACCGGGTGGCAGCGCCCGAGGCCAGGGTCGGCCTGCCCGAGGTCGCCCTGGGCCTCATCCCCGGTGCCGGTGGCACGCAGCGCCTGCCGCGCCTGGTCGGCGTCGAGGCGGCTGTCGACTTGATCACCAGCGGCCGCCATGTGCCAGCACCCGAAGCACGTGAGCTCGAAATCCTGGATGCGCTTGCTGAAGGCGATTTGCGCCCCTTCGCTATAGCTTTCGCCCGAGACAATGCCGAGACGCCGCCAAGACGTCTTTGCGACCAGGCGGTCGAACCGCCACCGGCTGAGTTCTTTCAGGTCCAAGCCCGCAAGGTCGCCGCTAGGGCGAAAGGCCAGGAGAGCCCATTACGGGCTTTGGACGCGATCCGTGCCGCGACCGAGGCGCCTTCCTTCGCCGCGGGCCTGGCGCAGGAGCGGGACATCTTCGTGGCCCTAAAGGACTCCGACCAATCCAAGGCCCTGCGCCATGTCTTCTTCGCCGAGCGCGCCGCCGCCAAACCGCCCGGTCTGGCCGCGAGCGCGCCACGCCCGGTGGCGAGTCTCGGCGTCGTCGGCGGCGGCACCATGGGCGGCGGCATCGCCACCGCCGCCCTGCGCGCCGGCCTGCCGGTCACCTTGGTTGAGCGGGACGACGAAGCCGCCAAGCGCGCCGCGCAAACAGTGGCGGTGAACCTGGAGGGCTTCGTGGCCCGCGGCCGCATGACCGCGGCCGCGAAGGAGGGGGCCCTGGAGACCTTCACCGCGACCAGCGAGATCGGCGATATTGCCCAGGCGGATCTGGTGATCGAGGCGGTCTTCGAGGATATGGCGGTCAAGCAGGCGGTCTTCGCCCGGCTCGACCGAATCGCCAAGCCGGGCGCGGTGCTGGCGACCAACACCTCCTACCTGGACGTCAACGAAATCGCCGCCGCGACCGGCCGGCCGGCCGACGTGCTCGGTTTGCACTTTTTTTCGCCGGCCCAGCTGATGCGGTTGATCGAAATCGTCCAGGGGGACCGAACCGCGCCCGAGGTGCTCGCCACCGGCTTCGCCTTGGCAAAACGGCTGGGCAAGGTCGGCGTGCTGGCCGGTGTCTGCGACGGCTTTATCGGAAACCGAATCCTCAGGCGCACACGACAACTGGCCGATGCCCTGCTCGAAGATGGCGCCCTGCCCTGGCAGATCGACCGGGCCATGGAGGCCTTCGGCATGGCCATGGGGCTCTACAAGGTATTGGACCTGGCCGGCCTCGACATCGGCTGGGCCGAGCGCAAGCGCCGGGCCGCGACACGCGACCCCAAGGCCCGCTACGTGGCGATTGCCGACCGCATCTGCGAGCGCGGCTGGTTCGGCCGCAAGACCGGTCGGGGCTGGTACCGCTACGAGGGCGGCAAGCCGTTGCCCGACCCGGAGGTCGAGGCGATCATCCTGGCAGAGTCCGGTGCCAAGGGCATCGTCCGCCGCGCCATCGACGACCAAGAAATTCAGGACCGCATGGTCTGCGCCATGATCAACGAAGCGGCCGCGATCCTGGAGGAGAAGATCGCCCGCCGCCCGCTCGACGTCGACCTGATCGAGATCCTCGGCTACGGCTTTCCCCGCTGGCGGGGCGGCCCACTGTTCCATGGCGATACGATCGGCTTGGACCGGGTCCGCGCATCGATCGAGCGCTTTGCCCGCGACGATCCCGAAGCCTGGTCCCCGGCGCCTCTGATCGATCGCCTGGTCGCCGAAGGCAAGACCTTCGCAAGCTTGAACTGAGAGGCCGGCCATGGTCTTGCGCTGCGATCACCTCGACGACGGTGTGGCGGTCCTAACCTTGGACCGCCCGGAAGCGCGCAACGCCCTTTCGCCTGAGCTACGCCAGGCACTGCGGGACTCCCTGGATCGCCTGGCCGGGGAGCCATCGGTCCGCGCCCTTGTGCTGACCGGGGCTGGCGAATCCTTCTGCGCCGGCGGCGACATCAAGACCATGGGCGAGCGCGACCCTGAAGCCAACAAAGCGCGCATGGAGCAGGTGGCATCTTGCGCGCTCGCCTTGGCACGATTCCCCAGACCGGTCGTCGCGGCGGTCGCTGGTCACGCGGCCGGTGCGGGCGTCAGCTTGGCCTGCTTGTGCGACATAATCTTGGCCGAGGAGAGCGCCCGCTTCGCCTTCCTTTTTCTGAATGTTGGATTGGGCCCCGATTGGGGATTGAGCCACACCCTGCCCCGGAGGGTTGGTTCAGCCGCGGCCCGTCGCTTGCTGCTCACGCGCGCCAGCTTACCGGCCCCCGAGGCCGCCGCTCTCGGCCTTGTGGATCGCATCTGCGCGCCCGGCCAAATGCTGGACGAAGCGCGCGCCCTGGCCGCTCAGCTGGCCGCCGGTCCACCTGAAGCCAC
>JBCCGG010000023.1:0-91199 GCA_039029395.1 Pseudomonadota bacterium
AAGCCCGACATGAAGAAAACCACCTTGAACGGCGGCAAGGTCGCCGAAGCCTATCAGCGTCTCGATGCCTATGTCGGCCAGGTCATGGAAGAATTGACGGCCCTCGGCGTCGCGGAAAACACCATCTTCGTCGCCATGGCCGATAACGGGCCGATGGTCCACAATCCGCCGCCGGGTTGGGGCATGACCCAGATCTTTTTCAATGGCGGAAAGGGCGACTTCCTTGAAGGCGGCGTGCGCGTCCCCGCCTTCGCATGGTGGCCCGGCACAATCGAGAGCGGGCAACTGGTTGGCGACATCATCCATGTGACGGATCTCTTCACGACCTTTGCTCGTCTTGGCGGCGCCCTGGACTTCATCCCGAGAGATCGCGTGATCGATGGCATCGATCAGACGTCCCTCTTCCTCAATGGCGATACCTACTCGCGCCGCGACTACGTACATATCTATCAAGGTCATACGCTCGCGGCGACCGTCAAGGGGCGCTACAAGCAACACTGGATCTCCTCGGACCCGGGCGCAAAGTCGGGCATCGGGGCCTCGTTCTACGACCTCTATCAGGATCCGCGCGAGGAGAACCCGCATCTCGTGCCGCTTATCCACACCCTCGGGCAGTTCAAGGTGATGCGCACCCGCCACGAGCTGATGAAGGGCAAGTATCCGGACAAACCCAACGCGCGGGGCATCCCCTTGACCGGTCTTGCCAATGCCCGCCCGGAGACGATCGCCATCGGCGAGATGGTCAAGCGCAACCTCGAAGGTTTGCCCTTCTCGGTGCAAGAGTATCTGCAGCATGAGCCGCCAAACGTGCTGCGCGACTTCGATTGGGGCCAATAGCGGCACAACCGATCCGAATTTGGGAGTGCGCTATGACGGACAAGACGCGGCGTTTCGCCACTGGCAACGAGCGACCAACGTCAGGCCGCAGGCCTGGCTCGTAGCAAATTCAACTTGAGGAGAATAGCGATGACCTCGCACATCCGGTGTTTCAAATTGATCGCCGCCCTCCTGGTGACCGGGGCAGTCATGTTGGTCACCACAAGCGGCATGTCCGCCGCCGCCAATGAGCTGGAAAGTGAGTCCAAGGCGGCACTGCAAAAGCTCTACAGCGAATCTGAAGACGCCAAAGTTATCGGCCAGAAGGCAAAGGCCGTTTTGGTGTTTCCTCAGATCATCAAGGCCGGCCTTTTGGTAGGTGGGCAAACTGGCAACGGCACGCTCTTCAAAGGCGGTAAGTCTATTGGCCATTATAACTCGTCGGCGCTGTCCTATGGACTGCAGGCCGGCGTTCAGTGGTATGGCTACGCCATGTTCCTTATGGACGATGCCGCCGTCGACTATCTCGATGCCAGCGACGGCTGGGAGCTTGGCAGCGGGCCCAGCGTCGTCGTCTGGGACCAAGGCGCGGCCGCTTCAATGTCATCGACGACGCTGCAGGAGGATGCGGTTGTCTTTATCTTTGGTCAGGAAGGGCTGATGGCCGGGCTTGGCATTCAAGGGACGAAAATCACCGAAATCCAGCCCGAGGAGGGTGGCTGACGGGATGCGCGGTCGGCAGCGGTCCCCGCGGTGCGGGGACTTGTTGTTTGACGCGGTGGCGAAAGCGTCCCGTAGCTCACCGAGTGAAGCAGAGAGTAGCTCGACTAAGAAAGAGAAGAGGTCAACCCATGACGCGAATTCTAACCCTCCCGATCCTGGCCGCCTTGGCCGCCGCGCCGGCCCAAGCCGCTGACATCGTCCACGACGGCGAGTACGCCTTCCTCAAACAGCAGCACGGCGAGGCCTGGGCGGCCGAGGACGCCGCCGCCGAGGCAAAGCTCGCCGAGATCCGCGCGGCCAACGGCGGCAAGCGGCCCAACATCCTCTACATCCTGATTGACGACGTCAGCTTTGGTCTGATGGGCAATCCGGCGATGAACTACGTCACCGGTATTGACACCGCGAACATCAACGACTTCGCCAGCGAGGGCCTCAGCCTCATGCGCATGTACACCGAGCCATCGTGTACGCCGACCCGCACCGCGCTACTGACCGGCCGCCATCCAGTGCGCGCCGGCCAAGAGGAGGTCAAGGTCGCGCTGGTCGGCGAGGGTCTGCATGCCGACGAGGTCACGATCGCCGAGATCCTGTCCAAAGCCGGCTACAACACCGCCCACGTGGGCAAGTGGCACCAGGGCGATATCGAGCAGTCCTTTCCCCACAACCAGGGTTTCGATTACGCCGCCTTCCCGGTCCACCAGCAGGTGCAGCTCTCGCTGATGACCCGCGAGGCGGCCCAAGCCAACAACATGCTCGGCTGGCACCATTCGACCCAATCGGGTGCCCGAGCGATCGATCAGCACTTCAAACCTTCCGGCCTGGTCACCGGCCTGGAGGCCGAGAAGGGCGGCAAGGCGCGCGAAGTCGACCTCAAGCCGGGAGAAGAGTGGACGCAAGCGCACTACCACGCCATGAACGAGCGCTATCAAAGCCAGATCATCGAGCAACTAAACCGTCTGGCCGGAGAGGAGGAACCCTTCTTCCTGCAGTACTGGCCGCTCTATCCCCTCAACTTCGTTCACGACCAGGAGCAAGCGATCTCCCACAATGGCGGATTCATGGCCGAGAAGCTTCAGCTGCTGGACGGCTGGATCGGCGCGCTCTTGGACGAGGTCGACCGCCTTGGCATTGCAGGCAACACCCTGGTCGTGCTGATGGCCGACAATGGGATCTTCAAGCAGTACGGTGGCACCTCAGGCCTCAGCGAGCTGATCTATCGGGGCGGAAAGGTCGACCATTTGGAGGGCGGCGTGCGTGTTGATGCCTTCGTGCGCTGGCCCAACGTGATCGCGTCGGGCAGCGCGGTGGGCGACATCATCCATGTCTCCGATCTCTTCACCACCTTCGCGCGGCTCGGCCAGGCGACCGAATTCATCCCGCGCGACCGGGTGATCGACGGCATCGATCAGACCACATTGCTGCTGGAAGGCGAGGGCAAGGGCCGTCGGGACTACGTCTACATCTACCAGAACGACGTCCTGCGCTCGGTCGTTAAGCAGGAGTTCAAGATGCACATGCCCGCGCCCGGCGTGCCCGGCGCGGCGGCACCGGTCTACAACGTGCTACGCGACCCGCGCGAGGAGTACCCCCAGATCGGCACGGCGTTGTGGTCCGGTGCCAGCTTCCAGGACATGGTCAAGCGCCACATGATCATGATCAAGAAGTATCCCCACGCCCCGCTGGGCAAGGGCGTGCCCTATGAGGGCATCGAGAACCTTCGCCCGGAGAGCCAGGAGACGGTGGAGACCTTCATGTCCTGGCAACCCAAATAACCGGGGTCAAGGCGCCGGCCTCGGCGGGCGCTTACCTTTGATTGAAGTTCTGAAGCGGGACGAGTTGCCTTTCGGGTCAGGTCGTTTCAGGATGCGGTGTGGGCTGAATGCTGTCCTATTAATTCTTATAGGTTCAGGCAAACGCATCCTGGCAGCCCCAAATGGAGAGGAGAATCTGAAATCATGACGACGCAAAGGTGCGCAAGATTCCTGACCCTATCGCTAGGCCTCCTGATGGCGGGGACGCCCGCCTTCGGTGCGGAGATCGCCCACGATTCGGAGTACTACATCCTGAAGGCCCAGAACGCGGAAAAGTGGGCAGCTGACGACAGGGCCGTTGACGAGCGTCTCGCACAGTTCCAGGAGCGCAACAACGGCAGGCCGCCCAACATTCTCTACATCCTGATCGACGACATCGGCTTCGGCGATCTGGGCATTCCGGAGATGAACGCTATTCGCGGCTACAAGACCCCCAACATCAACCAATTCTCCGACGAGGGTATGCGTTTCGCCCGCATGTATACCGAGCCATCGTGCACGCCGACCCGGGTTGCCTTCATGACCGGGCGCCAGCCTTACCGCTACGGTATGGGCGACACGGCGGTCGATATCGCAGGATTCGGCTTACCCGGCGAGGAAGTCACACTGGCCGAGATTCTTTCGGAGTCCGGCTACAACACGGTCCACATCGGCAAATGGCACATGGGCGACATCATGGAGGCCTGGCCGACGCATCAGGGCTTCGACTTCGCCGCCTTCCCGATTCACCAACAGGGCCAGCTGACAATCTTCAACGACGATGGTGCCAAGGAAGAGGTCGCGATCGGGATCGGCAAGGACAACTACGACGACCGCTTCACGATCGACAATTGGTTTAGACCCGACGCCTCGCACATGGCGACCGTGGTCGAGGGCGTGCGCGGCGAGAAGGTCCGCGAGGTGCACATGGCGCCAGGCGAGCGCTGGACGCAGGCCAAATACGACGAGATGAACGCCCGCTTCCAGCAGCAAGCGCTGGACAGCTTGCGCGATCTGGCCGGCAAGGAGGAACCCTTCTTCCTGCAGTACTGGCCGGTTATCCCGCTCTATAACGTACGCACCACCACCGAAGTCTTCACCACGCCCAACGGCGGCACCTATGTGGAGAGCATGAAGCAGCTGGACGGCTGGATCGGCGAGGTCCTAGCCGAGATGGACACGCTCGGCGTGGCCGACAACACCATCGTGATCATCATGGGCGACAACGGCCACTTCACAAAGTACTCGCCCGAGAGCGGCTTCACCCCCTTGGTCTATCGGGGCGGCAAGGGCGACACCACCGAGGGCGGCGTGCGGGTCGACGCCTTTGCCCGCTGGCCGGGCATGATCGCCGCCGACTCCATTGTCATGGACATGGTCCACGTCGCCGACCTCTTCACCAGCCTGGCGCGCTTGGGTGGTGCGACCGACAAGATCCCAACCGACCGGGTGATCGACGGGGTCGACCAGTCCGCGCTCATGCTGGAAGGCGAGACCCATGGCCGACGCGATCACGTCATGATCTACTCCGGCAGCGCCCTCAAGTCTGTGGTCAAGGAGCAATACAAGCTCAACCTGCCCGGGCCCGGCGAGAATCCGATCGGCGCCAAGTTCTTCGATCTGTTCCGTGACACCCGCGAGGAGTTCCCGGTCTCCACCGAGGTGGGTGCCTGGGGCGGTCAGGAGTTCATCCGCATTGTCCAACGCCATTTGCGGCGCAAGGAGATGTATCCCGATAAGCCGCCGGCATTCGGGCGCCCCTACGACGGCATCGAAAACCTGCGCCCGGAGACTGAGGCCGCCGTCGAGGCCTTCCTGATCAAGCAAGCTTCGCCGACACAGTAGCCGGAAAGGGAACTCCAATGCCTCTATATCCCCGATTGGCGGCAGCCCTGCTCGCCGCGGCTTTGGCAGCCACGCCGGCTGCGGCAGCCGAGGAGCCGGCAGACGGCCTCACCCAGGGCGGATGGCGCTTCAACGTCGCGCCCTACGTCTGGTTCATCAGCGTTGAGGGCGACATGACCATCAAGGGTCTCGAATCCGAGGTCGATGCCTCCTTCAGCGACATTTGGAACAACCTCAACATCGGCTTCTTCGGCCGAGTCGAAGCGCAGAAAGGTCCAGTCGCGATCTACGGCGACGTGATCTATGCCGACCTGGAAATGGAGAACTCGATTGGGCCGCTTTCGGTCGATGCGGACATCGACCTTCTGGTGTTCGATTTCGGCGTGGCCTACGAGGCAGCCCGGGTGCTTCTGAGCGACTACGGCAGAGACTTTCCGATCTGGCTCACGATCGAACCGATGCTGGGAGGGCGCCTTTACAATGTCGAGGGCGACCTGAAGCCCCAGCGTCTGGCCAAGGTGTCGGAGTCCGAGACCTGGGTCGATCCGGTGATCGGCTTGCGTCTCATGAGCGATTTGACGCCCAACTGGAACGTGCGGCTGCGCGGCGACGTAGGCGGATTCGGCGTCGCCTCGGATCTGACTTGGCAGGCCATGCTCGGAGTCGGCTACAGCTTCGGCTTGTTTGGCGAGCGCGATGCAACGGCCATCTTCGGATATCGCGCGCTCTATGACGATTACCAAACCGGAAGCGGCGCGGACAAGTTTGCGGTCGATGCGACCTTTCATGGGCCACTGTTGGGCCTGTCCGTGGCCTTTTGACCAAGACCCCCAGCACATGTCGCAAGGAACGAGAGGAGAGAACGATGATTAAGAAGGGCTTGAAATTTGCTGGCATGTTAGCCGGCCTCCTGGCCATGACGGCCTGCGCCAAGACCGAGAAAATATCCGATGTCCAGCCTTCCGGGTTCCTGGATCCCGCGATCTACGACAAGCTCGAGCCGGGCACGGGCGCGCTCGAAGCGGCACAGTTCTACAGAGCGCCCGGCCTCGACATCTCCGGCTACGACAAGATCCTGCTCGACCCGATCGTCGCCTTTGCGCCGCCGGGCGATGAAGGCGACATCGACCCGCAAGACAAGCAGGCGCTGCTCAACAACTTCTACACCCTACTGGCTCAGCAGCTCGAACAAGACTACACCATGGTGACCGGGCCTGAGCCGGGCGCCCTGCGCCTCCAGATGGCCATGACCAAGGCGACCAAGAAGAACGTCACCATGGATACGGTCTCGACCCTCACGCCGATTGGCCTGGCGGCGCGCAACCTAACTGAGTATGCGACCGGCGAGCCGACCTTCACCGGCCGCCTGCGGATCGAGCTCGAGTTGACCGATTCCATGACAGAGGAGGTGCTCGTCGCCGCGATCGACGAGCGGGCCGGCGGGTCGCAGATTTCCGAGGACCAGCTCAGCTCTTGGTCCAGCGTCAACGCCGCGATGGAGTTCTATTCCATCGGCATCCGCTACCGTCTGTGCCAGTTGCGCGGCGGCAGCAACTGTGTGAAGCCTCAAACCTTCTGAGTGTACACCGAGCGCCCGCGGCCCCGCACTGGGCCGCGGGCTAGTGTATGCGATAAATTGATCTGCCTAGTGACTGAATTCAGCGAGAGCTTCATCTCCACACCACATCGGCGTTAAAGCACCCGAGCAGAGATCGGCCTTGACCGCGACGCCTGTCCCGGCGCCGCCTTTAATTTACATATCCTGGGCACGCAGCAACATCCCCCTCCAAACTCCCTAGCCATGTTGACTTCAAGCTTCGCTCTATGGACCCTTACGGGCAGTTAGCTCGTGGTTGATCGAGATCAAGCACGGACGGCACGCCGACAACGATAGGTCCACCGATGGCTACTGATGGATTATGGAAGCTTGATTGGAACCTTCTAAGGATGTTCTCCGAGATTGCGAGAGCCGGAGGCGTGAGCGAAGCCGCCCGCAAGATGGGACGAAAACAGCCGGCCGTCAGTTTGGCTCTCAAAAGACTCGAGGCGCATCTGGGCGTTAAGCTCTGCGAACGGGGCCCCGCTGGGTTTCGTTTGACCGACGAAGGAGAGTTCATAGCCGACGTTACCGGGCGCATGGTGCAACTCGTCGAGGAGATCCCCGGGCGCATCACCCAACTCTCGGAGTTAGTCAGCGGAACCATCCGCATGATGGTCATCAGCAATGTCGTGGACGAGGTCTTGGATGCCACGATCGCGAATTTTCACAAAAAGTATCCAGCTGTCGAGCTGCAGATCGAGGTGGCAACCTGGGACGTCATCAGCCGGGCCGTGCTGCGAGGAAACATAGATGTCGGCGTGGCGCCCGCGCGCGATTTTCATGGCGAGCTTCAGTACGACCTCTTGTGCCAGGAGGCTCATCGCCCCTATTGCGGAAAAGGTCATCCTTGCTTCGGCAAGACCTACAAGAAGCCGAAGGAGATCGCCGATCAAAGCTTCATACTGACGGGCGCTGATGAACCGGACGAACTGACGCGCTTTCGCCATCAGTTTGGTCTCGGCAAGCACAGGACCGGGATTTCCGACCATCTGGAGGAGGCCAAACGCCTGGCGCTCATGGGGGTCGGAATCTGCTTTTTTCCCGAGAAGTACGCCCAAAGGGATGTCGATCGAGGTCGCCTCTGGCCGGTTCTGGACGCGCCGAATGGCCCGATGATGGACCTCTACCTGATCACCAATCCCGAAGCACCCCGCCATCGTGCTCGCCAGCTCTTCTCCGAAGAGCTCAGACTGCGGATGACAGCAAGCCAGAGCGCTTAGACTGGTGCCGGAGAATCGTACCGCCATGCGGGGCGGTGCGACTCAAGCATTAATTTTCATTATTCAATGAATTGGTAGTTTGGGAGTTTTCATACTCAATATTGATCCACAATGATGGAATGCCTAGCACTTTAGGTCACAATGGCTCAAGTGCGCTAGGCAAGGAATGGGGACTCAAAGCAACAAGGCAGCAGCAAGCGAGCGTCACACCGTGCCATCTCGTCCGACTGAAGCGACCGCGGTGTGCCTGGCTTGCCGCCTTCAGGCCGAGAAAAGCGGGTGACGGAGATGCCTCTACACGGTGGCGCGGATACCATGGAAGGCTCCGGAAAAACCGTCGGCGGGGCGGAGAGCTCGGCAGCGGCTTTTCAGCCGAAAGAGCGGTTTTTCGAGCTGCGCCATGTGCCGTCTGGGCGCTGGACCGTGGTTCTAGGCATTATCGGCGCCCTGACGTTCTTTGGCCTCTGGGAAATCGGACACTACATGACGCCGGAGTCGGGCCGGCGTTTCCTGCCGTCGGTCGAGCAGGTCGTGGGCAAGCTTATCTTCTTGTACACCGACAAGGGCTTTCTCTACGACGTTGCGATCAGCTGCATGCGAATTTTCGGCAGCTTCCTTGCGGCGTCCCTCATCGCCGTCCCATTGGGTATCGCCATGGGGTGCTTTGCGAACATGAAGGCCCTGGTCAATCCGACGGTATCCGGATGGCGCTACCTGCCGGCGGCGTCTTTCATCCCGCTGTTACTGGTCTGGTTCGGCCCAACCGAGACGGCAAAAATGGGCCTGCTGTTCCTGGGCGTCATCTTCTTCCTCGTCGCAATGGTTTTGGACAACACCGAGGCGGTGGAGAATGCTCTGATCGAAGCAGCCCTCACGATGGGTGCCTCCCGTTCGCAAGTGGTGCTCGGCGTCGTCGTACCAGCCGCCGCACCGGCCATCATAGATTCGATGCGTACCATGATTGCCGTCGGATGGACCTATCTGGTTATCGCCGAGATCGTCGGCGCTCAGGACGGCATCGGCGCGGTCATGATGCGGGCCGGCCGCTTCCTGAATGTCGACATCATCATGGCCGGCATTCTTATGATCGGCATTCTCGGCGTTCTCACCGACATTCTCTTCAGAGTTCTCCAAAGGATTCTGTTCCCGTGGAACGTGGCGCGGAGGGCATGAGAATGGCAAATCAGGCGGACTCGGCGGTTCTGGCGCGTGGCATCATCAAGCAATATATGAATGGCACGTTCACGGCGCTCGACAACATATCCATGGAGCTGAACGAGAAGCAGATTGTCGCCTTCATCGGGCCATCGGGCTGCGGCAAAACCACAATGTTGCGCCTGATATCAGGCCTAGAGTATCCGACAAGCGGTCATCTCACGACGTTCGGTCAATCGATCCAAGGGCCGGGACCCGACCGCGGAATGATCTTCCAGGCATACACGTCCTTTCCTTGGCTGACCGCCCAAGGGAACATCGAGTATGGCATGAAGATCATGGGCGTTTCCAAAACCGAACGCCGATCCAAAGCCATGGAATTCCTCAAGCTGGTGCACCTGGAAAAATTCAAGGACAGCTATCCGAACAGCCTGTCCGGGGGCATGAAGCAGCGGGTAGCCATTGCGAGAACGCTGGCACAGAACCCCCGCGTGCTGCTGATGGATGAGCCATTCGGCGCCCTCGACGCGCAGGTCCGCTGGGAGATGCAGGAGATGATGATCGAGGTGATCGAGCGCGAGAACAAAACGGTCATCATGGTCACCCACGACATCCAAGAGGCGATCTACCTCGCGGACCGCATCATCTTCTTCACGCGTCAACCGGGCCGCATTAAGGCCGATATGATCTTGGAGTTCAAGAACGGCCGGCGGTTTGCACACAAGGAAGAGCTGATTTCGCAGCCGGGCTATGTCGACGCGGAGCGCCGGCTGTTTTCGATGATGCGAGAAGAAATACAAACCGCGGCGTGACCGGTCGCCGGCCGCCTCGCGCGACGCGCACAGGAGAGTACGAACGAGCAATAAAACCAAGAATGGGGAGCACAGAAATGAAATCTATCGGCATATCGAGAATGTGGCGCGGTACGGCCAGTCTTCTATTGGGGCTTGGGCTGTCTACCACCTTGGCGACGATTTCGACGGACACGCGGGCGGAAGAGGACGTAACGATTGCAATTATATCCTTCTCGCCATACGCGCCTTGGTACATCGTCCAAGAAAAAGGTCTCGCCAAGGACATCAACTTGGATGTCAAGATCATTGAAGACATTACCGCCAAGAACGCCGCGCTTACCAGTGGCAGCATCCAATGCATGCTGAACACCCTGGATTCCGTCGTTGTAGCAAGAGCGGCGGGCCTACCGGTGAAGGTGATCGCGATCCCAGCGATGTCCTTCGGCCTTGACGAAATGGTCGTCGATCAATCGATCAACTCGGTCGATGACTTTCCGGGCAAGCGTTTCGGTGCGGACTACGCCTTCCTGAACCACATGTGGATGCTGCTGACGCTCAAGAAAGCCGGCATTCCCTTCGACGATCTTCAACACAGTATCATGCTTCCGCAAGATAGCGCGGCGGCCTTTGTCAGCGGCGGCCTGGATATCGATGTCAATTACATACCGTTCTCCACCCAATCCATGACGCGAGACGGGGCGCACGTCCTGAAAACCAGCTTCACCGACCGTACCTGGGAGCGCGGCCTGATCTCCGAGGCAATTGCCTGCAATGAGAACTGGCTCGCCGAGAAGCCGGAGGTTGCCACGGAGCTATTGCGGTCCTGGTTCGAAGCGGTGAATTGGTGGAAGGAGAATCCGGCCGAGGGCGACGACCTTGTTGCGAAGGGGCTCGATTGGCCGGTGGCCGACGTGAAGCTGACCCAATACGGGGCGATCATGCTGAACCTTGACCAGAACCTCGGCGCATTCGGACTTGCGGGTGGCAAGCCGGTATGCGCCAGCCTGCCTGACGGTACCCCCGCGGTTCCTAGCGAGCCGAGCGGCTGGGGCAAGATCCTGTTTGATGGCGCGGCCGATTGCGAAGCGGGCTACCTTCCGGCCACTTGGGATCTGTTCGGCCAGGTGTACCAAGACGCCAAGGTCATCGATACCGTTGCGGCGTCGAACGAGGGTTTGAGTAGCGCGACCCTAGAGGCTTTGAATGAGGCCGGATACGGCAAGACCTATGGATCAAATGCCTGGATCGGACGGCTGGGTCCCTGACGTTCCTCCTTGTCCGGCCTTAGCGGGAGTCCCCGGCACCCCCTCGCAGGGGACTCCCATCTTTTTTTGGACTTTTTGGAGATTTAAGCCATGCCCGACCCGAAAACCGGCGAGCTGCGCGGCAATCGCAACCTCAATCGCCTATCACGCGTTTCCCAAACCAAGCAGGAAGAAGAGATCAAACGGTCTTTGGAGTTGGGTCTCGAAGCGGCCGACTCGATCAATGACCGGTCGATCTCTCTGTTTAGCCGAGGGCATCTGCCGGCCTTTGCGGGGATCAACACCTTTATGAAGGCGCCCTACTGCGAGGATGTTCGCGAGGTCGCAAACTATGAGGCAGCCTTTGTCGGAATTCCTTTCGATACCGGAACGACCTATCGCCCCGGAACGCGCTTCGGCCCGCAGGCGGTGCGGCGGATCTCCGCCGTCTATGACGGCTACTGCGTGGATGGCGGTGTTGACCTGCCGGAGGAGCTCGATCTTTGCGATGCCGGTGATGTGTTTGTCATCCCCGGAAACATCGAGAAGACCTTCGACCAGGTCTCCAAGGCAGTGTCCCACATCTATACCTCCGGTGCGTTCCCGGTCCTCTGCGGCGGCGACCATAGTCTCGGGTACCCAAACGTCAGAGGGGTAGCCCCGCACATCGACGGTAACGTGGGAATCATTCATTTCGATCGTCATATCGACATGGCCGACATTGATATGGATGAACGCATGCACACGACGCCCTGGTACTGGACCTCCAATGACCACGAGTCGGTCCGGCGCGAGGGCTCCCACCACGACCACTCACATATGCACGATGTGGGGCTCAGCAATTGCCCGCCGAAGAACCTCGTTCAGATCGGCATCGGCGGCTGGTACGGCTCGCGTCGCGGGTCGGAAATCGCCCGTGAGCGAGGCACCAGCATACTGACCATGACGGACGTCGAGGAGCTCGGCGTTAAGAAGGCGGCAGAAATGGCGCTCGAGCTCGCCTGGAAGGACGCCAAGGCGGTCTACCTGTCCTTTGACATCGACTCCATCGACCCAGGCTTTGCACCGGGCACCGGCACGCCCGAGCCTGGCGGCTTCACGCCCCGTGAAGCGCTGGAAATGGTTCGCCTGATCGCCCGCGAGGGCCTCTGCGCCATGGAGGTGGTGGAAGTCTCGCCGCCCTACGACGTCAACGACAACACCTCTCAGCTTGCCTGTCGCGTCATTCTTGATGTCTTGGGCACCCTGGTCGTTGAAGGTAAACTCGGCCACAGGGACAGGGTGATGAGCTCGGACGGATAGGGATATGGCATCTGTATTGACGATAGGCTTCCTGCTGGGCATGAGGCACGCCTTGGAGGCCGACCACTTGGCGGCGGTGGCGGCGCTCGCCAGCAGTGACGGCAGGCTTCGACTCCTGCGCATGGGGATGTTCTGGGCCTTGGGTCACTCGATGACCTTAGTGATATTGGGCTCGGTCATTTTGCTGACCAACAGCGTGGTGCCACCCGCGCTCGAGGCGTCGCTCGAGTGCTTGGTCGGGCTTTTGTTGATTGCCCTAGGCGCCAGCGTGGTCCATCGCGTCGTGACCGGTCGTGTTGATAGCCATGCTCATGACCTCGAGGACAAGCTTCATCTGCAAACAGGTTCACATTTAAACGCGGATCAAAGAGGCACAAGCCACAACGATAGTCACGCCACCACACAGTCTCGGCGAGCCGTCGCGATAGGTGTGATCCACGGTTTGGCCGGTTCAGCCGCACTCATTTTGCTAACTCTGGCGACCATCGACTCAGTCTGGACAGGCGTGGCCTATCTGGTGATCTTCAGCATTGGGTCGATTGTCGGCATGGCCTTGTTGTCTTCTATCATTGCCTTGCCATTGCAGCTGCTGGCCAAGCGGCTTACGCTTCAGTACAAGTGCCTTTTAGTCCTTGTCGGGGCTTGGAGCGCTGCTCTTGGCGCGCTGGTGATCTATGAGAACACGAGCGCGACGATTTTCGGGCTTGGAGCAGGTTGATCGCTTAGAGTTTGCGCTCATAGGGACATTCGCGATCACCCCGATGGGCAACCTCCGATCCAAAGCGGCCAATGGATTGTACGGCCTGACCTAACCCAACAGAGGCGCAATCGAGGCTGTCTACGGATCATCGACCAGGGCGCCGTTGCGCTTGATCTGTTTGCGCCCCTGCCTCGGTTAGAAGCCAGTCGTGCAGCAGTTGGGCTTCCACGGAAAGTTCCTTGTTCTTTCTGCGGCCGAGAAAAAAGCCCTTGCGGCAGACCAAGTGGGCAGTGGTCACTGGGCACAAGATGTTCCTATTCAGCAGATCATTGAGCAGAGGCAAGCTGGCCAATGCGACGCCTTGGCTATTCACGGCGGCATCGATCGCCAAGGCATAGCTGTTGAACGTCTGGTTTGCCTGGACCTCAATTCCCGAAAAACCGGACTCCGTCAACCAGACATGCCAGTCGGTCCAGTGGGGTTCCTTACGATCGTGATCCAGCAACGCCGCGGTCTCGAGGACCGCGCGGTCGTCCTTGCCTAGGAGCTTGGATCTCTCCAGATAGGCAGGGCTCGCGACCGGCACCAGATCCTGCCCAAACAGCGGTGCAAAATGCCAACCCGGGCGCTCGCCGGTTCCATAGAGTATGGCGATGTCATTGTCATCGCTGACCAGATCCGCCGTAAGGTCGGAGGTCACCAGGCGGATCGCGATTGAAGGGTGCTCGCGCCCAAAGGACCGTAGCGAAGGTCGAAGCCAATAGTGAGAGACAGCTGTGTCTCCCGAAATAGAGACTGAATTGGCACCCTTTTGTCCTCGTGCCACGGTGCAGGCCTCGTCCAAGAAATCCAGAGCAGCGTCCACCTTCTCATTGAGCAGCCTACCGGCGTTCGTCGGGAACACCGTCCGGCCCGCGCGAGTCAACAACCTAGTCCCCAGGAGATCTTCCAGGCCTTTGATGCGTTTGCTCACGGCCGCTTGAGTCACGTTGAGTTCCGCGGCTGCTTTGGTGAGGCCGCCGCAGCGTACCACCGCTTCGAACACCAGTAGGGCATCGAGCGGGGGCAAACGATGTCGATAAGAGCTCATAACCTCAACTCATTAATTGGGTGGAATTTTTTTCTGGTATTCCTTTTTATCAAATTATTATAATATGATATAGAATGAACTGAAGTTAAATAGAGAAACAAGCTTGGCCCGGCGCTGCGCCTTCGAAATGGGTCTGCTCGCGCGATCAGAAGCCTGGTATGATCCTGGAATGATAGCTCAGCCCAATAGGCAGCGACGTCGGTTACGCGCAGAGAACAACAGCCACAAGAAGCACGAACTCAAAGGAGACATAGAATGTCGGACAGGGAACAACAGGATCTCGTGACGCGCATGGCAACGGAAGCGCGGCGCGGACGACTGTCCCGCCGCGAGTTTATGAGCTACGCGACGGCAGCGGGCGTGACCGTCGCCGCGGCGAGTAGCGCTTGGTCGAGCCGGGTGGCAGCCGCCACGCCGCAGCAGGGCGGCACCTTCCGCATTGGCTTGCACGACGGAAACACGTCTGATTCACACGATCCAGGCACCTACCAAAGCGTCGGCCAGATTCAGCATGCCCACGCCTTCCGCAGCTACCTGACCGAGATCAGCTCCGACAACAGCCTTGGGCCGGATATGGCCGATTCCTGGACGGCGAGTGACGATGCTCGGATCTGGACATTCGAACTCAATAAGGATGCGACCTTCCACGATGGTCGGAAGTTCACGTCCAAGGACGCCGTGGCCTCGCTCAACCATCATCGCGGCGAGAACACCAGCTCGGCCGCCAAAGCCCTGCTAGAGAGCGTTCAAGACATAAAAACCGATGGCGACCACGTCATACACATCGAGCTTGATCAGGGCTTTGCCGATTTGCCCTGGATCATGACCGACTATCACCTGACCATGTGCCCGGCCAAGGACGATGGCTCCATCGAGTGGGAAAGCGGTACTGGCGCAGGGCCTTACAAGCTCACACGGTACGATCCAGGCGTCGCTTCCGAGCTCGAGCGCCATGAAGGTTGGCACCGCGAAGGCGCCTATTTCGACAACATCGTCTATACCGTCCTCAACGACCCGAACGCCAGGCAAACGGCGATCATCACTGGCGAAGTCGACGCCGTTACATCAGTTGACCTTAAGACCCTGAATCTGATGAAACGCGATCCGAACATCGAAGTCGACAACGTTCCCAGCGGGTCGGCGATCACGCTGCCGATGTTTTGCGACACCGCGCCCTTCGACGATGTAAATGTCCGACTTGCCTTGAAGTACGCGATCAACCGCGAGGAGCTGGTCCAAAAGATCCTGCGCGGCACGGGCACGGTTGGCAACGACTACCACGTCTCGCCAGGCATGCCCTATTACCCCGACTTGCCGCAACGGCCCTTTGATCTGGACAAAGCCAAGTACCATCTGAAGCAGGCGGGGCTCTCGTCGCTCGACGTCGGGCTTTCGGCCGCCGACAGTGTGTTGCCCGGCGCGGTCGACATGTGCATCCTCTACGGCGAGCAAGCCAAGGGGGCGGGCATCAACATAAAGGTCACCCGCGAGCCCAACGACGGCTACTGGTCGAATGTCTGGCTGGTGAAGCCTTTCGTGTTCGTGAAGTGGGGCGCGCGGCCAACTCCGGACAACATGTTCACCTTGGCCTACAAGGACGACGCGGCCTGGAACGAATCCCGCTGGCAGAACGAGCGTTTCAACGAACTTTTGCTGCTGGCCAAGAAGGAGCTCGATCAGGACCTCCGCGCCGAGATGTACCGTGAGATGTGCACGCTGGCCAAGGACGACGGCGGCACTATCATTCCGATGTTCACCAACTTCGTCTATGCACGGCGCAAGAACGTTCAGCATGGACCGGACTTGGCCGCGAGCTGGGAGCTTGACGGCGCGCGCGGCGCCCACCGCTGGTGGTTTGTCTAAGGCCTTCGCCAAGGGCACTTTCAGATAAAGACTAGGGCGGCACCCTATCATCGGGGTGCCGCCCGCAGCGGCCCTTCCCGAAACGCCGGGAAACCGTCTCAACTTTTGCCTTCAAGAGGAACAGCGGTATGTCGGCAGAGGCCATAGCGGCTGCGCGGCCTGGCGCAGAGTCCGATGCACTGAAGCTCGGTTCAGCGAGACTAAAGCTGGCAGAGCTGCCAAAGGTCGACGAGGCGCGATTACGCCGTGAGCGCTACGAGCGGCTCCAGGCCGAGCTGCGCAAACGGGACGTCGGCGGGATCTTGCTCTATGACCCGATCAACCTTCGCTATGCGACCGACTGCCGAAACATGCAGATTTGGACGATGCACAACTCGGCGCGCTATTGCCTCGTGCCGGCCGACGGCACTGCGGTGCTATTCGATTACGTCAATTGCGAGCATCTTTCCGAAGGCATCGAAACGATTGGCGAAACCCGACCGGCAACTCTCTGGTTTTTCCATAGCGCCGGACAAAAGCGGCAAGCCTTGATCGAACGGTGGGCCGATGAGCTTGCCGAGGTCATCTCCGAGAAGTGCGGCAATCGTAGAATCGCAGTCGATCGGCTCGACATGGATGCTCGCATCGAGCTTGAGCAGCGTCAGGTCTCCGTGTCTTTCGGCCAGGATCTGATCGAGTATGCTCGTTGCATCAAGACGAGCGAGGAGCTGAAGGCGCAATTGCACTCCGCTCAGGTGTGCGAGTCGGGACTCGCAAGGCTCAAGGAGATCACCCATCCGGGCGTCACGGAAAACGAACTTTGGGCGACTTTTGGTGCAATCAACGCGGCACTTGGTGGCGACTATGTCGAAACCCGATTGCTGGTCGCCGGTCCTCGGACCAACCCTTGGTACAAGGAATCGAGCGACCGGCCCGTGCAAGCGGGCGAGCTGATTGCATTCGACACCGACATGATCGGTCCCTACGGCTACAGCACGGACATTTCACGCTCGTGGCTGTGCCCTGACGCAGCACCAAGCGAAGAGCAAAAGACGGTGTACAAGCTTGCTTACGAGCAGGTGCATCACAACATGTCTTTGCTCAAAGCCGGGCTTTCTTTTCGCGAGCTGGCGGAAAAGTCCTGGCGCATTCCTGATCGCTTCGCCGAGCTGGAGGTTGGTGTTATCGTGCACGGGATCGGCATGTGCAATGAGTATCCACAGGTCGCCCCGCTCAAGTGGTTCGAGCAAACGGGATACGACGGTCATTTCGCCGAGAACATGACGGTCTCGGTGGAAAGCTACATAGGCCAAAGCGGTGGCACTGTCGGTGTCAAGCTCGAAGAGATGGTTCGGATCACAGACTCCGGATGCGAGCTCGTTGCGCATTTTCCCTTCGAAGACGATCTCCTGCGATGAAATATCCTATCGGGAGCTGCTTCTTTGGTCTTTCAATTCTACTGTCGACAATCAGCTTTTGATTTGACCAACTTGAGGGCGGCTTTAGCACAGTGTTCCGTCAATCGATGGCCGGAGGTGTGGTGCCGGGCTCAACCGGCGCGCAGCGTGCGGGCGAACTTACGGATATCTTCGAGCAAAAGCTCGGGCTCCTCCATGGCCGCAAAGTGGCCGCCACGCGGCATGGTCGTCCATTGTTGCACGTTGTAGAGGCGCTCCACATAGGATCTCGGCGGCCAGGTCAGCATTTCAGCCGGAAACAGCGCACAGGCGGTGGGAACCTCGACGCGGCGGAGATCATTCGAGATGACGCGCCCGCCTTCCTCGCGGCGACCATAGTAGATCCAGGACGCCGTATTGAAACAGCGCGTCGTGACGTAAATCATGATGTTCGTCAGAAGCTCGTCCTTGCTATGGGCGCTCTCCACATCGTCGCCGTCGGTATCGGACCAAGAACTGAACTTCTCGACCAACCAAGCGGCAATGCCGACGGGGCTGTCCATCATGGCGTAGCTGAGTGTTTGGGGGCGGGTCGCTTGCTGGGTGCGATAGCCATTCTCCATTTCCTGCTTGCGCTCGAAACCTTCGGCCCAGGCCCGTTCTTCATCGGTTTGGGGGCCATCGGCGTGGCGCATGGTCAAGATATTGATGTGAATAGCCTTGCAGGCGCCGGTGTGCTCAAAGCCCAACCAGGACGAAATCGCCCCTCCCCAGTCGCCGCCCTGCGCTAGATAGGAGGGGTATCCGAGTACATCGGTCATCAAGGCGTTGAGAACTGTCGCCATCTTTCTGGGGCCATAGGGTCGTGGCGGGCGGCCCGAAAAAGCAAAGCCCGGCAGAGATGGTGCTACCACGTCAAAGGCATCCGCGACGTCCCCACCGAAGCGCTCGGGATGGGCCAACGGCTCGATCAACGACTTGAACTCGGCAACGCTGCCGGGCCAACCATGGCTGATCAAAAGGGGTATGGGCGCTTCGCCGCTGCCCTTTTCATGGATAAAATGCATGTCGATGCCATCCACCGGCACGCGGTAATGGGAGAAGCGGTTGAGCGCCGCCTCGTGCCGGCGCCAGTCGTACTCATCCAGCCAATAGGCGCACAGCTCCTTCATGTAGTCGAGGTTACAGCCATAGTCCCAGCCGCCGTCGTCGGGCATCTCGTGCCACGGGAAAGCCGAGACACGAGCGCGAATGTCGGCAAGGGTTTCCTCCGGCACCGAGATCTGAAACGAGCGGCAAGCCTTCAGGTGCTTACTGATATTTTTCATTCCTACCCCTGGTATCGTCTCCTGCGTGTCGGGCTGAGGTTCGAGGCTCCCTCAAATAGGATTGGCAGATTGGACCGAAGAGTGGGAGAGACAGGCTGCGGATAAGAAGGTGACAGTTGTGCCGCTCCGCTACGCTGCGCCGCCAAAAACCCGGATCAGAGAAGACGTTCAACCTCTTCAGCGATGATCTTGATGCCCGCTTCCAGTTTCGACATGGGCACAAAGGCAAAGCCCAACCGAAAGCAGTTCTTGCGATCGCGTTCCAGAAAGAAGTCTTGCCCCTTGTCGATCAGCACGCCGCGCCCGCGCAATCTTTCGCGCAGCAGCGTGCCGTTAAAATGGTCCGGACCGGTCAGCCAGAACGATGTGCCGCCCATGTTCCGGGTGTATTCGAGCATCGGCAAATGCGTTGCAATGGCATTGCGCATCGCCTGCCAACGCTTCTTGTAGCGCCGTTCGATGTTGCGCAGATGCGCGTCGTAGTACCCCAGGCGGATGAAGATCGCGATCATTTCCTGCAGCAGGTTCGGCGGATGGCGGAACATGGTGCCACGGACGATCCGCGCTTCGCGGATGATGTCGCGGTGGGCCACTATGAAGCCCACGCGAATGCCCGGAGACACGGTTTTCGAAAAGCTGCCGACGTACATCACACGCTGTTCGCTGTCCATCGCTCTTAGCGAGGGGGATGACTTGGCGAGGTAGTTCATCTCGGCCTCATAGTCGTCCTCGATGATTAGAAAGTCCTTTGCTTTCGCTGTCTTGAGCAGCTCTTCGCGGCGGGCCTGGGACATGGTCACCATGGTCGGAAACTGGTGGCTGGGTGTGGTGAAGACGATCTTGACCCCGTCGGGAATCGCCGAGGGGATGAGCCCGTCCAGATCCACCGGCACACCGACGAGGGCGTTCCCCGCCATCTTGAACGCGTTGAAACCGCCCAAGAATCCGGGGTTTTCCATTGCTATCGGCTGGTCGAACTGGGCAAAGACCATGCCCAACACGGACAGGGCATTCTGGGCCCCAAGGGTGATCAGAATCTGGTCTGGGTCGGCAAAAATACCCCGGGTGGCCAGTAGGCGCTGGCGCAGCTGCTCGATCAAATTCGGGCTGTCGCTTTCAACCGAATCGCCCATCAGCAGTGGGATGTGCTTGCGCCCCAGCACAAGCCGCGAACACTCGCGCCACCCGTCCACAGGGAAAAGGTTTGGATCGATTTGGTTGTAGATGAACGGATAGGGATAACGCGTCCAATCGATGGGGTTGTCGATCGGTATCATGCCGGAGGGTGCAAACCGCACCGGTGCAGGCGTTTGCCCAGCGTCGGATGTGCCAGATGCCGGGATTTCTGCCTTCTTGTACACCTCCGGATTGACGTAGTACCCCGACCTGTCTCGAGAGACCAGCAGCTCTAGGTCGATAAGTTGCGAGTAGGCAGCGAACACCGTGTTGCGGGACACGCCAAGCTGCTCCGCCAACAGGCGGCAGGACGGCAAAGGCCGCTCCAGCGAGAGCGATTTCATCGTGATGGCAGAGCTGATCAGTTCACATACCTGGTTGCGCAGGCTGAGATTCGAGCTTTCGGGCAGTCTAAAAAACAACGGCGACTGCTTGCCCATGGCGATCCTCCCTTCGATGCCAAGAGCGCGCGCGGGCTCGTCCTTTCAGCGGCGCGAGCGCGAGCGCAACTATACCCGCTTTCCGAGGCCAGCCCAGGCAGTATGTCCTTTTTGGCCAATCTGTCCTCCGCAAATGACCTCTCTGTCACTTTCCTCACGTCGTCGTTTGCTGATTAGGTAGTTGCAATCACGACAAATCAGAGGGAGTAGGATTCATGAAGTACCAGAGGCGCTTCAAGACGCTAATCGCGGCCTTCGCTCTGTGTCTTGTGGCGGAAGGGGCTGCGGCGGAAAAGGTACTGAAGCTGGGTACGGTTGGATTCAAGGGCATGCCGATTGGCGATGCCATTGATCAAGCCCTGATCCCGACACTGGAAGAAGTTTCAGGCGGAAAGATGACCATCGAGCCACATTACCGGAAGTCGCTGTGCAGCGAGCAATCCTGTGGCGAGCAGGCCAATCAGGGGCTTTTGGCACTCTGGACAAGCTCGACCGCCAACTTTGGCAATTTCGGCACAGCCCTGGCGATTTTCGATTTGCCCTACATCTTCAAAAGCATTGAAGACGCGGATCGAATCTCCACCGAATGGCTAGCCAAGAAGCAATGCGACATCGCAGCCGAGGAAGCGGGCCATGTCTGCCTGACCGTCTATTCTAGTGGCGGCTTCCGGCAGCTTGGCAATGCCCATGGGCCGGTGCATGTACCCTCGGATATGAAAGGCATCAAGTGGCGCGTGACCAAAAGCCCGATTGAGTACACGCTGATCAAGAACTGGGGCGCGGTGCCCGTACCCTATGACTGGGCGCAGCTCTATCAAGGCCTTCAGACCGGGGTCGTCTCGGGCCAGTATGTTGCGACGCCCTGGCAGCATGTTGCCAAATTGCATGAGGTCGCGAAGTATTTCACCGAGATCGGCGGTTCATGGTCGGGCAATCAGTTGTCGATGGATAAGCGCCAATACGATGCGCTGAGTGATCAGGAGAAGGAGTGGTTGCATACGGCGGCGAAAGCATTTGGCCAGAAAGTGCAGGAGCTTGATCGCGCTTGGGTCGAAGCCGGAGAAGCTGCGATCAAAGCCGAGATCGAGGAATGGTATGTCCCAACCGAGGCGGAGCTGGTGGAATGGCGTGCTGGTGCAATCGAGGCCTGGCTGAACGCTAAGGGTACCTATGACCCGGACACCGCGACCCGGGTGCTCGAAGAGCAAGGCATGACGAGCTTTATCGCTCAGCTCAAAGAGGCGGGTGCGCTCTAGCCGGCAGCTAGAATCAGGAATTGGGAAATGGCGTGAGGCAATGTCTCGCGCCATTTTCAACATCTGATACATTCCTACGGATCGCTACAGGGCCAAGCCACATATGGAAAGCGTTGCGCTTCTTTTAGTCCTCGTGCTGCTGATCATGCTGGGCGCACCCGTGGGCTTTACCCTGATCCTAATTCCGGTGGTCTACATCCTGATCACCGATGCGGCGCCGATGATCCTGATTCCCAGTCAAATGTTCAGCGCCATCGATTCGGTGCCGCTCACGGCAATCCCGTTCTTCATGCTGACCGGTGAGCTGATGACCAGCGCCACCATCACCGACAGGTTGGTCGAGCTGAGCCAGCGCCTGATCGGTCGGATGCGGGGCAGCCTGGCGCAGGCCAATGTTCTGGTCAGTATGTTCTTCGCAGGGATGAACGGCTCCGTGGTGGCCGACACGGCCACGGTCGGCTCGCTATTGGTGCCAGCCATGAAGCGGGCCGGCTATCCCTCGGCCTTCGCAGCCGCGATCACGGCGGTCAGTTCCACCATCGGCGGGATCATTCCGCCTTCGATCATGATGATCGTTCTGGCCAATGCGGGCGGCATCTCGGTGGGCGCGCTATTCGCCGGCGGGATCATCCCGGGCATCATGATCGGCGCGCTTCTAATGGCGATCAACTATGTGATCGCCCGACGCAACAACTTCGAACGAAGCGAAGAGCCATTCAGCCTGGCGGCCATTGCGGTCGTGGGGTACAAATCCTCTTTCGCGCTGCTCATCCCAATCGTGCTGGTCGGCTCGGTCGTTTTCGGCATTGCTGGCGTCGTTGAGGCAGGCGCGCTGACCGCGACCATTGCGCTTTTCGTCGGTCTGTTCATCTATCGCACGATCACCTGGACCAACTGCAAGAGCGCCTTCATTCGCGCCTTCCGCAACTCGGCCATGGTGTTCATCATCATCGCGGCCTCGGGCCCTTTCAGTTGGCTGCTAACCTCGCTCGGGGCCATCAATGAACTGGAACAATGGCTGTTGAGCTACACCTACAACCCGCTTCTGTTCGCGGTGGTGCTCGTGTTGTTCATTTGTCTCTTGGGCATGGTCATGGATTCAGCCGCCAACATCATCGTTGTGGGTCCTGTGCTGGTCGACGTGATGGTCACTGCTGGCTATTCGAACGTTCAAGCCGCCCTCGTGGTGGTCGTCGGCTTCTTGATTGGGTCGGTGACGCCACCGGTCGGCGTTGCCTTCTTTACCGCGGGGGCTATTGCAAATGTTCGGCTTGAGAAGGTGGCGGTTGCGATGGTGCCTTACCTCCTAGCCCTCTTTGCGCTGTTGTTCGTGCTGATCGTGGTGCCGGAGTTCACCATGTACCTTCCCCGTGCCTTTGGATTTGTGAACTGATGCAGAACCGGCCGACACAGAGTCCCCCCTGCTGCGCTATGGCCCGCGTGCAAGCCAACCATGGAAGGCCGACGCGATGCTAAAAGCTGCCAAGTTCGTCGACATTGCCATCAGGAAGCTTCTGACCGGGTTTTGCGCAATCCTATTGCTTCTCATGGTGGTGTTCACGGTCTACTCCGTCGTGATGCGTTATGTTTTCGAAGATCCTCCGGTTTGGGGCGATCTGCTGACGGTGCTCAGCAACATTTGGCTGGTCTTTCTCGCCCTCGCCCTGACCGTCAGGGACAAGGACCATATCGCGCTCGATCTGGTCTACTCTTGGCTACCCCTTAAAGCGGTATTCGCAATTCAACAGTTCTGGTCGCTGGTCATATGCGGACTGGGTTTCGTGATGATTGTCTATGGACTGCAAGTCGTAGACACAATGGGCGGCAAATACTGGGAAATGTGGTACTTTGCCTGGGAAGATGGCTCTTTCGTTTTCAAGCCAAACTATATGCCCAAGAAGTACGCGGTCACGATCGTGCCGATCTCGGGCGCGCTTGTCTGCCTCGCGGCCATCGCATCCATATTGGAAGACAGCTACCGCCTCAAGACGGGCACGTTCGTGTACGCAAAAGACATGGAACTTCAGGCGGAGCGTGAAGCGAACGGATCGTAGTGGCGTGGCTTTCAACTGAGATAGATAAGTCACGCCCCAATCTTCGCGAGCAGCCATAGTTCGCTGAAGCCCTCACATCGAATTTGGTCCGATTCGTTCGGCAAGATGTCTAAATCATTCAATACGAAATTCTGAGCTTAGCGTAGCCTGTCTGAACGCTGGGCCAGCCCAATGCATGGGGCGACGGGTTATTGGAAATCAAAGGCTTAGGTGATGCGAGTCACCGATCCAATCCATGAGTTCTGGGCCGCTTGACTAAGAGATCAGCGTTGGATGGGTGCGCAATCGCAAAGCTCGATTGAGCGCATCTAGCCACGACCTCCGCGCTAGTCGCCTTCAACTATGACCCGGAAAGGTATCCCTGACGTTCAAAAGGTTGGACCGAACAGAGGAGGACCAGATGAGCAACGAGATCAGAGAACGATACTTGTACCACCTGATGCAAGCCGCCCACGCGCGCCGCATCGACCGCCGGCGTTTCCTACAAATCGCGAGCGCGGCGGGCGTAAGTCTAGCAGCTGCCAGCAGCCTCTACAGCAAAGCCGCCAAGGCGGCGCCCAGCCGCGGCGGACACTTCCGAATCGGCTCGGACGATGGGAACACGACCGACCAGCTCGATCCGGCCACCACCGTATCGGCCTACATGATTCACATGAATCACGGCATTCGGAGCTACTTGACCGAAATCACCCAGGACAATGTGGTCGGACCTGACATCGCAAAGAGCTGGGAATCGACCCCGGACGCGTCGGTTTGGACGCTGAAGCTGCACAAGGGTGTTGAGTTCCACAACGGCAAGACCTTCACCGCGGTCGACGCCAGGGACTCCTTGAACCACCACCGCGGCGAAGACTCCAAATCAGCGGCCAAGGCGTTGTTGGCCGGCGTCGAGGATATCACCGCCGAGGATGATCACACACTGATCGTCCGCCTCAAGGCCGGATCGGCGGACTTTCCATACGTGCTCACCGACTATCACCTGGTGATGATGCCAAGCGACGGCGAAGGCAACGTGGATGCCAACAGCGGCATCGGAACCGGCGGTTACATGATCGATCGGCACGAACCGGGTGTTCGCTCAAGTTTCAAACGTCACCCCAACTACTTCAAAGATGGCCGTGCCTGGTTCGACTCGGTCGAGATTATCGCCATCCCTGACGCCAACGCGCGCGGCACCGCGATAACGACCGGTGAGCTCGATACGATAATCGCGGTCGATAAGAAAACCGCACACCTGATGTCCCGCGATCCGAACATCGAGGTCTTGAACATACCCAGCGGATCTCACTTCACCTTGCCAATGTTCATGGACGTCGCGCCCTTCGACAACAACGATGTTCGCCTTGCGCTGAAGTACGCGTTCGACCGGCAGGCCCTGTTGGATACGATCCTGCGCGGCTATGGCACGATTGGCAACGACACGCCGATTGGTCCGACCCTGCCTTATTGGGCGGACATAGAGCAACGTCAATACGACCCGGACAAAGCGAAGTTCCACCTAAAGAAGTCCGGTCACGATTCAATCAAGGTTACGCTCTCCACATCGGAGGTTCCCTACGCCGGTGCGACCGACACGGCGATTCTTTACAAGGAAAAAGCCGCCGCGGTCGGTATCGATATCGATGTGGTGCGGGAGCCAAACGACGGCTACTGGTCCAATGTTTGGAATGCCAAGCCGTTCTGCGTCGCCAGCTGGGGTGCCAGGCCGACGCCTGACGTCATGTTCACCCTGGCCTATGCGGCAGAGGCTGCGTGGAACGACACCCACTTCCAGCACGAGCGGTTCAACAAGCTGCTACTGCAAGGGCGCGCTGAACTGGACGATGGCAAGCGCGCAGAAATCTATCGCGAGATGCAAGTGATCATGCGCGACGAAGGGGGCGTGATCGTGCCAATCTTCCAGAACTTCGTCTACGCGCACCGCTCCAATGTGAAGCATGGCGACAAGGTGGCCGGCAATTGGGCGCTTGATGGTCATCGGGCCATGGAGCGTTGGTGGTTCGCCTGAATGGAGATCTAATCCACACTAGGACTGGTGCAGAACGCTGCGCGGGCAAGTCGGCTGGCTTGCCCGCAGTTCTTTTTGTGTCAACGCTCAAACGGGCACGGTTGTTCTGACCGCTTTTTAGAGGAGCGAGGGGATGCGCATAGAAGAAGACTCGATTGGAAAGAGGGAGATCTCCGAAGATTGCCTCTTCGGGATCAACACGCTTCGGGGACAGGAGAACTTTGCCATCTCCGGCCGCACGATCCGCGACGAGCCCATGTTCATTCACGCAATCGCTATAGTTAAGAAAGCAGCGGCCTTGGCGAACAAGACCATCGGCGCCCTTCCCGATAAGACCGTTGATGCCATCGTTTCTGCCTGTGACGAGATCCTCGATGGCAAACACCTCGAGTACTTCGTGATTGATATGTTCGAAGGATCCGGCGGTACGTCGATCAACATGAACGTCAACGAGGTCATCGCCAACCGTGCGCTGAAAATCCTCGGCCACCAGTGCGGCGCGTATCAGTTCTTGCATCCGAATGACCACGTCAACCGGGGCCAATCAACCAACGACGTTGTCCCGACGGCACTCAAGCTTGCCGTTTACGCCAAGTCGGGCGCGCTCATTGAAGTCCTCGATACACTGGCCGAGGCGTTCGCCGCAAAGGCACGCGAGTTTGACGATGTCTTGCGAATCGGGCGGACCTGCATGCAGGCGGCCCAACCCATGACACTCGGCCAGGCGATGGGTGGCTACGCAGCCCTCACCCGCCGCCTCCGGGATAAAGTCGCTTCCCAGCGGGTGGATTTGTTGGTCGTACCGCTTGGCGGCACGGCTATCGGTACCGGACTGGGGTGTGCGCCTGGCTACCGCGAATCCGTTGTGGCGGAGCTGTCGCGCCTTCTAGGAGAACCGCTTGAGGCCGCTGACGACATGTTCGATGGAATGCAGAATGCTGACACTCTGGCGCGCTTTTCCAGCGAGCTTAGAATAGTCGGCGACAGCATGGGCAAGATCGCCGCCGACCTGATCATCCTTTGCTCAGGATCGAACAGCGGTCTGGGCGAAGTCGTTCTGCCCAATGTTCAGCCTGGCTCCTCGATCATGCCCGGCAAGGTCAATCCAGTCATGCCGATGATGATTCAGCAAATCGCCTTTGCGGTGACGGGGAACGATGCGGCGGTCTCGCTTGCGGCGCTCCAAGGTCAGCTTGAAATCAATCACTTCGAGCCCATCATGGCGTCACGAATTTTCGATTCTCTCGATTTACTGACCAACGGCTTGAGGCTGTTCACCGAGAAATGCATCCGAGGGCTGGAGGCCAACCGTGAGCAATCCTTGCGCAACCTCATGGACTCCAGCGCCTTGGCCAGCGTGTTCCTACCTCAGCTAGGCTACGAGAAAGTAACGGAGATCGTGAAACAGAGTCTTCGGGAGACCCGACCCTTTGCGACACTATCGGTCGAAAAGGGTTTGCTTTCCCAGGACCAAGTGATGCAGACGCTATACGAGAGCACACGTTACCAGTCGGCTACGACTCAGGCGACAGATAGGTCGGCTAGCGCTTTCTAGGCCGGTTGCAATCGGGTCTGAGTCTTAGGCGCCCGGGATGGTGTGCTTCATTCCTTCGCCCCACGTGTCGGACATCGTGAATCCGAGTGGATAGGGGTCGGTCGGGTCGAGCCCGAGCTGGTACACGCCGTGGATCCATGCCCGGCCGGAGATTTTTGGCAAGATTGCCGGGCGATTTCCGACGGTTGCGGTGCCGGCGATCTCGGCGTCGAATCGGCTGTTGATGATGGACTTCATGGTCAGTTTCTCGCCAAGACCAACTTCATTGCGGGCATGCATGATGGCGAGTCGTGCGGCGCTTCCCGTACCGCACGGCGATCGGTCGATCCGGCCCGGTGCCATCACCGTCGCGTTTCGAAACGCCATTTCATGCTCGTGATCACGATTGGTGAACATCACGTACCCGACCTGGTTGAATGCCGGGACTTCTGGGTGATGAACCGTGATCTGGGATTCGATGGCCTTACGAATCCGGGTTCCCAGGTCGACCATCTCTCGCGCTGTCTCGGGGCGGATCGTGACACCGACCCGGTTGGCGTCAACCAGCGCGAAGTAGCACCCTCCAAACGCGACATCGACGGTGATTTCTCCCAGGCCGTCCACCTCAAGCGGGTGGTCGAGGTGCTCCACGAAGCTTGGCACGAAATCGAGCGTTACCTTCTCGACCTTGCCATCCTTACACCGGGCAGTCGCGCGGACGAGGCCGGCGGGCGTGTCCAGAACCACAATTGTTTCCGGCTCTTGCATGGCCAGGATGCCGGTCTCCAGCAAAACCGTCGTCACACACATCGCGTTGGAGCCCGACATGGGGTGGCAAGCGTCCGGTTGCATGGGAATGAAGGCTGCGTCCGCGCGGGGGTCTGCCGGGGGAAGCAAGAGATTGACGGTCATCTGGGCCGCGCCGCGCGGCTCGAACAGTGTAAAGCGCCGGATACCATCATCCTGTGTGTTGAGATGGATCATCTTGTCGAAGGTGGTGTTCCCGGGAATGGACATCACACCCCCAGTTACGACGCGGCCGACCTCGCCTTCGGCGTGGGCAGCAATGACCGTCACGAGCCGCGACCAACGCATATCGTTCTCCACGCAGCGGATCAAAGGATGCAGGGTAGCCTGTGCCTAGGCTATAGCGATAGAATGTTTCGGCCTAATCGCGGAATGTATTGGTCAAGAAGGACGAGCTCATGGCCCAGTCGATCGAGGGGAAAAGCCCGGCAGCGACGGACGAGCACCAGGTCGAACCGGATGTCCGGGTCGCGTTTCTCCTTTCACCCGACTTCACCCTATTGCCCCTCGCCGGGTTCATTGATGCCATGAGGCACTCGGCCGATGAGGCCGACCGCAGCCGTCAGATCTATTGCAGGTGGACCTGTCTTTCCGCGACATTGGATCCGATTCGCTCCAGTTGCGGATTGGAGGTTTTGCCGTGGAACACCTACGGCGCGCCCGAAGAATTCGACTACGTCATCGTTGTGGGCGGGTTGCTCTCGTCATTCGACCAGCACTTCCCCGAAACGTTCGAATTCTTGCGCTTGGCCGCATCGCGGAATGTGTCGCTCATCGGTCTCTGCACGGGCAGTTTTGCGATGGCCGAGGCGGGACTCATGAACGGAAAGCGATGCGCCGTTCACATTCATCACCGTGAAGAGTTGACGACGAAGTATCCCGAGGTGGTCCCAGTGACCAACGAGATGTACGTCTTCGATGAAGGGCGGATCACCTGTCCTGGAGGGACGGCGGCCGTCGACCTTGCCGTCGATGTGTTGAGCGCACACTGCGGAAAAAGTCGCGGCATGAAGGGCCTTACCGCGCTGGTCGTCGACGAGCACAGGGACTCGCATCACGTTGGTCGACTACCCTACCAGGATTTGGAAGACTGCGGCGATTGGCGAGTCGAGCGGAGTGTCAGGCTGATGCGCCAGAGCCTGACCGAACCCTATCCGATTTCCAGGCTGGCTGAGATCATCGGGACGAGCACGCGGCAACTCGACCGTGCCTTTGCCAAGCACGCCAAAATGAGACCGCAACAGGTATGGCGGGAAATGCGACTACAACATGCCCGCTGGCGTCTGGTAAACACCTCGAGGTCGATCTCGCAAGTTGCCTTTGAATGCGGTTTCGCAGATTGCGCCCACTTCTCGCGATGGTTCAAGCGGTCCTTTGGGGAAACGCCTCACAATTATCGCAATCTCCGTAAGGTCGAGGCCAGAGGCCCAGCGCAAACCGACACGGCCAACTAGGCAAATCCGAGTATCGAAAATCGGGCCGCAATCCGAAGAACGCTGTTGGTAGAGGAACGGTTGTTCGATGGTGTCTCTTCACGGCGAAGCTTATGCCAACGCCACGGCCGCGCCTTCCATCTTGATCGGGCATAAGGGAACAAGAGGTCGGCCGTTGCCGGGCCAAGATGGGGGGTTTGTGGCCGCTGTGTGGCCCACCCCCACCCATAGGCGCTTTCGACCGGCTTTGAGGAAGCCTCAAAGCTTGCTCCGGCCGGCACGATCGTCCTTCGCATAGGTTCGCGAGGGTGATAGCCTCTCTCTCATGCTTGGCTTGTTCGGCATTTTCGGCCGCTCCCGCGACCTTCAGAATCTCGACCAGGCGCTACGTCGTGTGGGTCTACACCCTCGGCTCGTGCCGGAATCGGTGAAGCTCACCACGCTCAAGCTGCTGGGAGGGACTGGAACGCGCCCCGAGTGGGCCGCGTGCGAGGCCGCTGCCGAGATCCTCGGTTACTGTGTGCTAGGTGCGCAGGGCTTTACCGAGTGCAACGATCCAAGCCTGACCGAGGCTGTGGAAACACGCCTAGCTGCTGCCTTGGATGCCGCCGACAACCTGGACGCCAGAATCATACTTCTGACCCTACACGCCGGCCTGATACAGCAGAGCGTGGTCGAACGCTACGGATTGGAGATAGCGTAGGCTTGTGATCGCCCACGACCTCTGCGCTTTCGGCGCCGCAGTTCAAATGGCGGATTTCCCCGCGTTGGAAGCGCCGACCAGATGGCCAGTTCGCAATGGGCCCTGCAGACCTGCTAGATAGGCCACAAGAAGGACGGCATTCGTACCGGATCGTCCGCTGCTATCAGGCTGCCTTAAACCTCGTGATGTAGGACTCGAGGAGCTCGGCCTTGCCGAGGTGGCCAATGCCGTCGCGGATGTCGGCCTCAATGGCGATGCGCAGCGCGATCGCGTCCCGCCGCTCGATCGCGGCGATTGCCTCGTTGTGGCGGTCGACCGGGTAGTGGTCCCCAATGTGGGACATGGCGAGCCGCATAAAGGGGCCCAGCTGCAGCCATACGCTCTCGATTAGGGACATCAGCACCTGGGATGGTTCCGATTCATAGAGGCTGCGGTGGAACAGATAGTTCCGGACGATGTTGTCCTCCATCTCGGCGACGTGCACCTGATCAAGCGGCCGCTCATCGATTCCGCGCAGGAACGCGAGGCGCTTTGCGTCGACCATCGGCATAGCGCGCACGGCCGCCAGGGTCTCCAAAGCGATTCGGGCGTTGACCAGTTCCTCGAACTTCGCCGCCGTCATTTCGGGCACGCGCGCCCGCCTATTGTCGGGTAGGGTAAGCGCTCGCTCTGCCACCAAACGGCGCAACGCCTCGCGCACCGGCATGGCGCTGACTCCCAGCAGCTCAGCCAATCCACGGATCGTCATCGCCCGTCCAGGCGGAATCCGGCCCAAGAGAATCGCCTCGCGAAGCTCCCGATAGACCCATTCTTGTACGGTGGTCTCGCCCCTGTTGGGCGAGAATTTGAAGGAGATCTCCGCGGTCTTTGCCATGGTGTCGTGCCCGCTCCGGCTGTTGATCCTCAAATCGCTCAGCGCAGATGTTTGTCGCGATTGGTCTCGACCCTCATTAATATTGATCACAAATTAGTTTGACTCAAGCAAATTCGAAAGAAGTTTTTGTGAATTGATGCAAGAATCTACGAGTTTGGTCGATTATCGAGCCCATATGTGATCATATTTTATCAAACCACTTATCTTTTATCTCATTGTTTTTATTATTTTTTATTTTTTTCGCGCGATTCCCAGCACAGATTTCGTGAAGAAACTCGTTGACATGAAAATCGAATTGTGATCACTTTTGGTTCTTGATCAATGTGATCAAATTTTGGCTGTCGGCTGTTCAATCTACGTATCACGGCAGGAGCAGCGGGGCGTCGTGAGGAGGGCAAAAAATGGAGATTGGCACCGAGTGGGCCCGGCCCTTCCTGGAGGCCCATCCCGAAATCGAGGTCATTGAGACCTTCGTTGTCGACGCCAATGGCCAGCTGCGTGGCAAGTGGGTCCCCTTGGACTCCGCAAAGAAGGTGATGACTGGCCAGCTTCGCCTGCCCCGCTCGGCCTTTGCCGTGGACATTTGGGGCAACGACGTCTTCGAGGCCGGCTTGGCGGTCGATACGGGCGATTCGGACGGGGTCTGCGTCCCGGCCCAGAGCAGCCTAGCCGTGGTGCCCTGGTTGGAGCGTCCCACCGCGCAGCTTCTGATGAGCATGTTCAATGCCGACGGCTCGCCCTTCTTCGGTGACCCGCGCCAGGTCCTAGCCAAGATCTTGGCAGGCTTCGCGGCAAGGGGCTGGACCCCGGTCGTGGCCAGCGAGCTAGAGTTCTACTTTGTCGACCCAACGGGCGAGGACGGCCGCCCCCTGCCGCCGCTCTCGCCGGCGACCGGCCGCCGGCTCTCGGCCCCTCAGTGCTACAGCGTCGCCGAGATGCAGGAGTTCGAGGGCGTACTCGCGGACCTGGGCCGCACCTGCCTGACCCAGGGCATCCCGGCCGACACGACGATCTCGGAGTACGGGCCCGGCCAGTACGAGATCAATTTGAACCATGTCGCGGACGGGCTGTTGGCGGCCGACCATGCCGTGCTCATGAAGCGCGCGGTCAAGGGCGTTGCCCGGCGCCACGGCCTAGAGGCGACTTTCATGGCTAAGCCCTATGGAGATTTCTCGGGCAATGGCCTGCACATTCACTTCAGCGTGCTCGACCAAGCTGGCGAGAACATCTTTGCCGGAGCGGATGCCAGCGGCAGCCCGGCCCTGCGCCACGCCATGGGCGGTCTGCTGACCACCATGGCCGAAACCATGGCGGTCTACGCGGCAAACGCGAATTCTTACCGGCGGTTTCAGGTCGGTTCGCACGCACCGACCACGGCAAGCTGGGGCTACGACAACCGCAGCTCCGCGTTGCGCGTGCCGGACAGCGATATCCCGGCGACCCGCATCGAACACCGCGTCGCCGGCGCCGATGCCCACCCCCACTTGGTGATCGCCGCGATCCTGGCCGGCGCCCTTCATGGCCTCACAGAGGAAATCGACCCAGGTCCGCCGGTCGAGGGCGACGCCTACAGCTCTTCAGTGACCCGCCTCCCGACCACCTGGGAGGCCACGCTCTCGGTCTTCGAGACCTCGGGCTTCGTCGCCGACCACCTGGGCACCGACTACCGCAAGCTCTACGCCGCCTGCAAGCGCCAGGAAAAGAACCGCATCGAGCGCATCATCAGCGATGTAGAGTATGATACCTACTTGAGGAGTGTGTGATCATGGCACCTGCTCAGCATACCGGTTCCTACTATGCGGCGACCGCTAACCCGGCGCCCGAACGGCCAACCCTAAGCGGCGAGGTAGACTGCGACGTCTGCGTCATCGGCGCCGGCTTCACCGGGCTCTCGACCGCGCTGCATTTGGCCGAGAGGGGCTATGACGTGGTTGTGCTCGACGGCTCTAGGGTTGCCTGGGGCGCCTCTGGGCGCAACGGCGGGCAAATCGTCAATGGCTTTAACCGGGATTTGGACGGCATAGCCCTGCGCTACGGTAAGGATACGTCCCAGGCGGTCGGCGCCATGCTGACCGAGGGTGCGCAGATCATCCGCCAAAGGATCGAAACCTACGACATCAAATGCGACTTGAAGGACGGCGCGATCCTCGCCGCGATGACGGCCAAGCAGCTGCGCGGCCTGGAAAAGCGCATGGTGAGCTGGCAAACCGCAGGCCACGACGGGCTCGAGCTGATCCCAGCAGAGAGGATTCGCGACTACGTCAACACCGGGCTCTATTGCGGCGGATTGCTCGATCGCAAGGGCGGTCACATCCACCCCATGAACCTGGCACTGGGCGAAGCGGCGGCGATTGAATCTAACGGTGGCACGATCTTCGAGAACTCCACCGTGGTACGGGTCGAACGCGGCCCCAGGATCGCCGCCTACACCGCCGACGGCGTGGTGCGGGCCGATTTTCTGGTCGCCTGCGGCAACGCCTACCTGGGCAACCTCATTCCCGAGATTGCCACCAAGGTCATGCCGGCCAGCAGCCAGGTCACCACGACCGAGGTGCTCGGCGCCGAGATCACCGACCGTCTGATCCCGCAGGATAACTGCATCGAGGATGCAAACTACTTCCTCGACTATTATCGGATCACGGCCGACAAGCGCCTGCTGTTCGGTGGCGGCACGGTCTATGGCGGCAAGGACCCGAGCGATATCCGTGCCGAGCTCAGGCCGCACATCGCACGCACTTTTCCCGAGCTCAAGGACGTCAAGATCGACTTCGCCTGGTCGGGCAACATCTGCCTGACCGTCAGCCGTGTGCCCCACATGGGACGGCTCGACGACAACATCTACTACTCTCACGGCTACAGCGGTCACGGCGTGACCGGAACCCACGTGGCCGGACGGTTGATCGCCGAAGCGCTCAGCCAACAATCCGAGCGCTTCGACGTGTTCGGCAACTTGACCCATCTGCCCTTTCCCGGCGGCAAGCACCTGCGGGTCCCGCTCACCATCGCGGGCTCCTGGTACTACCGCTTCCTGGAGCGCGTGGGCCTGTGACTTGCTCATCGATGAACAGAAAGAGGAAACCAGCCATGTTCAAGAGAATGCTATCGGTCGCCTCTGTGCTGGCCGTCGTCGCCCCAATGGCGACGGGCGCCCTGGCCCAGGAAGAGAAGGTCCTCAACGTCTACAATTGGTTTGACTACATCGGCGAGTCAACGATCGCCGATTTCGAGAAGGAGACTGGAATTAAGGTCAACTACGACACCTTCGATTCCAACGAGATCCTCGAGGCCAAGCTCTTGGCCGGCAACAGCGGCTACGACGTGGTGGTGCCGTCGGCGAACTTCATGGAGCGGCAAATCCAGGCCGGCGTCTTTATGGAGCTGGACCGCGACAAGCTCTCCAACTACAGCAATCTCGACGAGGCGATTCTGGATCGCGTCTCGGTGCACGACGAAGGTAATGCCCACAGCGTGCCATACATGTGGGGCACGACCGGCTTCGGCTACAATGTCGCCGACGTGACGGAGCGCATGGCCGACGCGCCGGTCGACAGCTGGGACCTGATCTTCAAGCCCGAGATCGTCTCGAAGTTCGCTGATTGCGGCGTCGCTTTCATCGATTCGCCGGCTGAAGTCATGGGCATCGCCCTCAACTATCTGGGACTCGATCCGAACAGCGAGAAGAAGAAGGACCTGGAGAAGGCTCAAGAGCTCATGCTGAGCATCCGGCCCTACATTAAGTACTTCAACACCGGACAGTACCTCAACGACATCGCCAATGGCGAGGTCTGCATCGCGGTCGGCTACAGCGGCGATTTCTCGATCGCCCAGGTGCGCGCCGAGGAAGCGGGCCAAGGCATCGAGATCGCCTACGTCATTCCCAACGAGGGCACTCAGATGTGGTTTGACATGTTGGCGATCCCCGAGGATGCGCCCCATGCCGAAAACGCCCATGCCTTCATCGATTTCATCCTGCGGCCCGAGGTCGCTGCCGGGGTGTCGAACTACGTGTTCTATGCCAACCCCAACAAGGCAGCGACCGAGCTGGTCGACCCGGCGATCACCGGCGACCCCAGCATCTATCCCAACGACGACACGAAGGCGAACCTCTTCGCGATGAAGGCCCACACACCGAAGTACGACCGCAAGCTGACCCGGGCCTGGACCAAGGTCAAAACCGGCCGCTAAAGCCGGCTGGTGGGGCCCCGGTGCTCAAGGGGGGTCGGGGCCCCTTAATCCTTTAAAGACTTGAACGGGAGGACGGACCATGTCTGCGTCCGAAGCCAAGAAAGACACCTTTGCGCCTTGGAACGATCCTCATGCGGAGCCATACATCCGTATTGAGAACGTGACCAAGAAATTCGGCGATTTCACAGCCGTCAACGATGTGTCGCTAGATGTCTATAAGTCCGAGCTGTTTTGCCTGCTCGGCGGCTCCGGCTGTGGCAAGAGCACGCTGCTTAGAATGCTGGCCGGCTTCGAGAAGCCGACCTCCGGGCGCATTCTGATCGACAACGTGGACATGGCCTCGATCGAGCCCTATGACCGGCCGGTCAACATGATGTTTCAGTCTTACGCGCTGTTTCCCCATATGACCGTTACAAAGAACATCGCTTTCGGTCTCAAGCAGGACGGCGTGCCGGCACCGGAGATCGCCAAGAGGGTCGAGGACATGCTAGAGCTGGTCAAGCTCGGTCCCTTCGCTCAACGCAAGCCTCATCAGCTCTCTGGCGGCCAACGTCAACGGGTCGCGCTTGCCCGGGCGCTGATCAAGCAGCCCAAGTTGCTGCTGCTTGACGAGCCCCTGGGCGCGCTCGACAAGAAGCTGCGCGAGAACACCCAGTTCGAGCTCATGAAGATCCAGGAGGACCTCGGCATCACCTTCATGGTGGTGACCCACGATCAGGAAGAGGCGATGACTCTCTCGACTCGGATCGGCGTCATGGATGTCGGCGAGATTGTCCAGACCGGCACACCGGGCGAGATCTACGAGCACCCGAAGAGCCGCCACATCGCCAACTTCGTCGGCTCGGTCAACCTGTTCGACGGCAACATCACGGAGGATCAGCCCGACCACGTGCGCGTCGACTCCAAGGAGGCCGGCTGCACGCTCTACATAAGCCACGGCATGGACGCGGCGGTCGGTGCCCGAGTCTCGGTCGCCGTGCGCCCGGAGAAGATCAAGATCTCCCGCGAGAAGCCGACGTCGGAGGAAAACGCGACAACCGGGCAGGTCGACGACGTCGCCTACATGGGCAACCTCTCGATCTATCGGGTGACCCTGGCGAGCGGCAAGACCGTGCAGGTGACCCTGCCAAACCTTGACCGGAACACCGAGCAATTCGGCAGCGAGGAGCCGGTCTATCTCTCCTGGAAGCCCAACAGCGGCGTGGTGTTGACGTCATGAAGCACGGCTACACACCCTTGGGCAAACGCCTCACCTCGGCGTTTGAGCCCATCATGCATTCGGCCCCAGGCCGCTTCGTGGCAGCGCTGCTCAGCAAGCTTGGCTTTTCGGGCCGGAGCGGCGTGATCGCGATCCCCTACCTCTGGCTGATGCTGTTCTTCCTCGTGCCCTTCGCCTTTGTGCTGAAGATCTCGCTTGCCGAAACGCTGATCGCCAGGCCGCCATACTCGGACCTGATCGAATGGGGCGAGGAGTGGTTTGTCACGATCAACTTGAACTTCGGCAACTACCTCTTTTTGCTGGAAGACGACCTTTATTGGTTTGCCTATCTGAACTCGGCCAAAATCGCGCTGATCTCTACGGTGATTACGCTTCTGATCGGCTATCCGATGGCCTACGGCATCGCAAAGGCGCATCCAGCCTACCGCAACACGCTTCTGATGCTGATCATTCTGCCGTTCTGGACTTCATTCCTGCTGCGGGTCTATGCCTGGATCGGGCTCTTGAAGAACAACGGATTGGTCAACAACATCCTCATGGGGTTGGGTGTGATCGACGATCCGATCGTAATGATGCAGACCGACTTCGCGGTCTACTTAGGCATCGTTTACTCCTACCTGCCCTTCATGATCCTGCCGCTTTACGCCAACTTGGAGAAGCTCGACGGCACGCTTCTTGAGGCTGCGGCCGATTTGGGCTGCAAGCCGATCAAGGCCTTCTTCCAGGTGACCCTGCCGCTTTCCATACCGGGTATCGTGGCCGGCTCCATGCTGGTCTTCATTCCGGCAGTCGGCGAGTTCGTCATTCCGGCGCTCTTGGGCGGGCCGGATACGCTGATGATCGGCCGGGTCCTGTGGGACGAGTTCTTCAACAATCGAGACTGGCCGGTCGCCTCGGCGGTCGCCGTCGCCATGCTGCTCTTCCTCGTCGTGCCGATCATGTTCTTCCGGCACTTCGAGGGCCGGGAACTGGAGGATTAGGCGATGTCTGGCAAACGCTCCACATTTCTGCTCACGGCGCTGGCATTTGGCTACGCCTTCCTCTACATCCCGATCATCTCGCTGGTGGTTTACTCCTTCAACGAGTCCAAACTGGTGACGGTCTGGGGTGGCTTCTCCACAAAGTGGTATGGCGAGCTGTTCCAGAGCGAGCTGATGATCGACGCGGCGCTCTTGAGCCTGCGCATCGCGATCGTCACGGCCTTCTTCGCGGTCGCGCTCGGTACACTCGCCGGCTTCGTGATCGCGCGCATGCGCCACTTCCGGGGACGCATCCTTTTCGCCGGCATGGCAACCGCGCCCTTGGTCATGCCAGAGGTGATCACCGGGCTTTCTCTGTTGCTGCTGTTCGTCGCGCTGGACGGCATGATTGGCTGGCCCGCAGGCCGCGGCGTGACGACCATTACGATCGCCCATATTACTTTCTGCATGGCCTATGTGGCGGTCGTCGTTCAATCGCGACTTGGCGACATGGATGCCTCGCTGGAGGAAGCGGCCATGGATCTGGGTGCCCGTCCTGTCAAGGTGTTCTTCGTGATCACCCTACCGATCATCACGCCCGCGCTGGTCTCCGGCTGGCTCTTGGCCTTCACCTTGTCGATCGACGACCTTGTGATCGCCAGCTTCGTCTCCGGGCCGGGGTCTAGCACCCTTCCCATGGTGATCTTTTCCAAGGTCAAGCTCGGCGTCAGCCCAGACGTCAATGCGCTCGCAACGATCATCATCGGCGTTGTGGCCACCGGCATCATCCTGGCGACGGTGATCATGAAGCGAGCCGAAACCAAGCGTCAAAAAGACGTTCAGATGGCGATCGCCGCCAACGAGTGACGCTGAATCCGAAGGGAGGGAGTGGCATGTCTGACGCCGTAGAGCGTGCGCTGAGCGATGTGACGCTCTTTCCCCTTTGGCTCGACAATCCTGCGGCGCCAGCGGTCGAGGGGCGTCTGATCGGCCGAACCGAGGCCGACTTGGTAATCGTTGGCGGCGGTTTCACCGGGCTTTGGGGCGCGCTTCAAGCAAAGGAAGCCAACCCTGAGCGGGAGGTCGTTCTGATCGAGGCTCACACGATCCCGACCGGCGCCTCGGCGCGACCCTGCGCGATCTTCTCGACCTCGGTCATGCACGGCCTCTCCAATGCGCTCAGGCTCTACCCCAACGACATGGAGACCCTCGAGGCCTTGGGTCGGGATAACTTCGAGGGGTTCAATGACGCCCTGGCCCGCCACGAAATCAATGCCGAGGTGGAATGGGGCGGAGAGATGACGGTCGCCGTCGGCGAGGCGAACATCCCGGCGGTCAAAGAGGAGTTCGAGCTGCACAAAAAATATGGCCACGACATCGTCTATCTGGATAAGGATCAGGTTCAGGAGCAGCTGCGCTCGCCGCTGTTCGCGGCCGGCATGTACACCCGATCTCACAGCGGCACGCTCCACCCGGCGAAACTCTGTTGGGGCTTGAAGGCCAGCGCGCTCAAGTTGGGCGTCAAGATCTACGAGCTAACGCCGCTGACCCGGCTCGAGCCACGCGGCGCGGAGATCTTGGTCAAAACGCACGACGGAGAAATCCGGGCCCGCAAGGTCTTGCTGGCAACCAACGCCTTCGGCGCCGGCCACAAACACATCAAGCGCCGGGTCGCCGCGATCCGCGACCGGATCATTGCGACCGAACCCTTGAGCGAGGAGCAACTGGCCCGCCTCGGCTGGGCCAACCGCCAAGGCGTCTACGACACCCGCACCCAGCTCAACTATATGCGTCTGACCAAAGACAATCGCATGCTGTTCGGCGGCCGCCTGGGCTACTACTTCAACAACGAGACCGACCCCCAGGCGGATCGGGATATCGAAGTGTACCGCCGTCTAACAGGCACTTTCCTGCAGACATTCCCGCAGCTCGACGACGTCAAGGTCTCCCACGCCTGGGGCGGACCGATTGCGCTTACAACCCGCATGTCGGTGCACTTCCAGCCCTACCACGACGGCCGGGTGCTCTATGCCGGGGGCTATTCCGGCTTCGGCGTCTCGGGCTCGCGCTTCGGCTCGCGCCTGGCGCTGGCGATCCTGGACGACGAGAAGATTCCGGAGCGCGAGTTGGCGCTCGCCAAGACCATGCCCAACATGATACTGCCCGAACCGTTTCGCTGGATCGGCGCTAAGATGACCATGTACGCGCTGGACGGCGTCGACGAGAAGGGCGGCTGGCGGCGCCCCTGGTTGCGCCTGGTGCGCGCTCTGGGCTTCCCGATCTACTGACAAGACAGCAAAAGGAAAGGCTGCATTCCATGACAGTCCACTCGGGTGACAACGCGTTTCGGGCCCACGGTCTCCTGGGCCGCAAGCACGAGATGACCTATGGCGGCGCGCTTTCCTTCATGCGCCGCAAGTACACCCGCGACATCGAAGGCGCGGACGTGGTGGTCTCGGGCGTGCCCTTCGATTCGGCGACCAGCTTCCGCCCGGGCGCCCGCTTCGGGCCGGCGGCGGTGCGTGCCGCCTCGGTCCAGCTGGCCGAGCTGTTGGCCTTTCCCTTTGGCTTCGATCCCTTCGACCACGTGGCGGTCGCCGACTATGGCGACTGCTTCCTCGACTACGGCTACCCCCAGGACGTGGCCAAAGAAGTCGAGGCGCATGCCGACACGATTCTGGCATCGGGCGCCACCATGCTGACCTTGGGCGGCGACCACTTCATCACCTATCCACTGCTGCGCGCCCATGCCAAGAAGCATGGGCCGCTCTCGCTAATTCACTTCGACGCCCACGTGGACACCTGGGCTGACGACGGCGAGCGGCTCGACCACGGCTCCATGTTCCTGCGCGCCCAGCGCGAGGGGATCGTCGACTCCAGCCGCTCGGTGCAGGTCGGCATTCGCACCTACAACACCAAGACTTACGGCTACACGATTCTGAGCGCACCCTGGGTCCACCAACAGGGCGTCGAGGCGACGGTCGCCGAGATCAAGCGCGTGGTGGGCGACCGCAAGGCCTATCTCACCTTCGACATCGACTGCCTGGACCCCTCTTGTGCACCGGGCACCGGCACGCCGGTGGTCGGCGGCCTCTCGAGCGCCCAGGCGCTGGCGATCCTCCGTTCCCTGGGGGATCTAAACCTGATTGCCATGGACGTGATGGAAGTGGCGCCCGCCTACGACCACGCTGAGATCACGGCGATCGCCGCGGCGACCCTGGCGCACGACTTTCTTTGCATGCTGGCAGTCAAGAAGGGCGCGGTGCCCCGGCCGCCTGCTGACGAGTAAGACACCATGACCAAGCCCTGCCTGCGCGGCCTGTCCCAGATCCTGACCTTCTTTCGCAAGAACGAGACGCCGATCTTCTTCGTCTCGCCAACGCCTTTCAATCTTCTGGGCGTGGAGAAGTTCGTCAACCGCTTCCATCACATCAACTACTTCAACTCCTTCGACGGGTTCCATCCGCGGGTCTTTGTGCCGAGCGAGACCCCGCCCCGGGATTTCCAGTCCATGGAGGAAGTCTGCAATGACCTCCTCTCCAACAAAGAGGTGATCGACCGCATCAAGCGGGCCGGCGGTGGACCGGCCAAGCTGCTCTTTGTCATGTTCGACGAGGAGACAGAAGACCTGGCCCACGACATGGGCGCCGAGATCGCTCTGCCTTCGGCCGCCCTGCGCAAACGCCTGGATTCCAAGATCGAGACCACGCGCCTCGCCAACGAAGCGGGCATCGCCAGCGCGCCCAACGTCATGGGTCGCGCGGCCGACTTCGCGGAGCTGATGGCCCTGGCCGATACCGCGCGCCTGGGCCCGAATCTGGTGGTCCAAACACCTTATGGGGATTCCGGGCGTACCACCTTCTTCATCTCGTCGGCGGCCGATTGGGACAAGAATGCCGAGCACCTGGTTGGCGAAGATCTCAAGATCATGAAGTACATCAACCATATGCCTGGCACGATGGAGGCCTGCGTCACCCGCCACGGTACTTTGGTCGGGCCGGTGCAAACCGACCTAACAGGCTTCGCCGAGATCACGCCTTACAAGGGCGGTTGGTGCGGCAACGACATGGACCCGACGATCTTCAATCAGCGGGTTCGCCGGGGCCTGGTGACGATGGCCCAGCGGCTTGGCGACCGGCTTTACCAAGAGGGCTATCGCGGCATCTTCTGCATGGACTACCTGATCGACACGGACGACGGCACGCCCTATCTGGGCGAGCTCAATCCCCGGATCAGCGGCGCCAGCCCCTTGACCAACTTGATCACCGCCCACTATGGCGGCGTGCCCCTCTTCCTTTTCCACCTACTTGAGTATCTCGACATCGACTATCGGATCGACCTCAAGAAGGTGCAGCGCCGCTGGCAGGAATTCGACTACTGGAGCCAGCTGATCCTCAAGCAGACCGAGGATAAGGTGCAGCTGCTGACCAAGGCGCCCGACAGCGGCGTCTATCAGATGGACCGCCACGGCGCGATCTCCTACCAGCGCCGGGAGCTCGACTGGACCAACGTGATCGACAACGAGGAAGCCTTCTACCTTCGGGTCTACAAGGTCGGCGACTATACCTACAAAGGCGCCGATCTGGGCGTCGTGGTCGCGCGCGGGCGCATGCAGACCGGCGACCGCCAGCTGCGCGCGCGCGCCAAGCTCTGGAATGGGGCGATCAAGGCCGAGTTCCAGGGCGTGCCGCCACCGGCCCCAGCGCCCGCGCCGCCCAACCCATTCAGCGCCAAGCTCTTCTGAGCGCCCAGGCGCTCGCAGCTGCCACCGTGACGGCCTCTTTTTAGACGGCGCGCGTGATGCCGCCGTCGACGCGGATGTTTTGACCGGTGATGTAACCGGCCCCTTCCGACGCCAGAAAGGCGACAACCGAGGCGATCTCATCGAGCGAACTGCCATAGCGCCCCATGGGAATGCGCGCACGGAACTCTTCCTTCTCGGGAAGGCTGTCGATGAATCCGGGCAGCACGTTGTTCATGCGGATGTTGTCGGCCGCGTACTTGTCGGAATACAGTTTGGTGAAAGCCGCCAAGCCGGCACGAAACACGCCCGACGTTGGGAAAACCGGATCGGGCTCGAATGCGGCGAAGGTGGAAATGTTGATGATCGCGCCGCCGCCCTGTTCAAGCATGATCGGCGTGACCAGGCGGGTCGGCCGAACGACGTTCATGAAATAGACGTCCATGCCGGCATGCCAGTCCTCGTCGCTCAGCTCCAGGACAGGCGCCCGCGGTCCGTGGCCGGCGCTGTTGACCAAAACATCGACACGCCCCCACTTCTCCATGGCCCGTTCGACCAGGCGCTTCAGGTCCTCGTTGGACTGGTTGGAGCCGGTGACGCCGACGCCACCCAGCTCGCCCGCCAAGATTTCGCCTTTGCCGGAGGAGGAGAGGATCGCCACATTGAAACCGTCCTGCGCCAGGCGACGTGCGGCATCCGCGCCCATGCCGCTGCCGCCGGCGGTGATGATGGCTGTTTTCTTGACCGACATGCTCAGCTCCTTGCTCGTCAATCGTGATGGGTTGCTTACGGGCTCCATAGGTCGCATCGGTTCGTGCAATTGACTAATCAGATTTCCTGCCTTAAGCATGTAGAAATACTACAGTCATGGACCGGCCGAAGATGACCCGGTTGCCGCCCCTGAATGCGCTCAAGGCCTTCGAGGCTGCTGGACGGCACCTGAACTTTCGCCTGGCGGCCGAGGAGATGGGCGTGACCCACGGGGCGGTGGCCCAGCAGGTGCGGGGGCTCGAGGCTAGACTGGGCGTAAAGCTTTTCGACCGCCTGCCCCGAGGCCTCAGGTTGACCGACGACGGGCGCAAGTATCTGGCGCCGCTGCAACGCGCCTTCGAGCTGATCGCAAAAGCGACCGAGGAGGTCGTGCCTCGCCAATCGGTTCTGAACATCTCGGTCACCCCGTCATTCGCGACGAAATGGCTGGTTCCCCGCCTGGGCGACTTCAACAGGCGCAATCCCCAGATCGATGTCAGGGTCGATGCCTCGCAGGGTCTGGCGAACTTTCAAAGCGACGGTGTCGACATTGCCGTTCGACAAGGCAAGCCGCCCTTCGGATCCGGTTTGGTCGCGGAGTTCCTGCTTCCGCTCGCGTTCTATCCGGTTTGCAGCCCGCGCCTCCTAGACGGTGACCCGCCGCTTCGATCACCCGAAGATCTAGCCCATCACGTCCTGCTGCACGACTCCCACGGGCTTTGGCCGATCTATCTGGAGAAGGTCTTCGCCGGAAAGCCCCATCGCACGGCGCGCGCCATGAACTTCAGCCAGACGTCGCTTGCCGTCGATGCGGCCGTGGCCGGACAAGGGGTCGCACTGGCTAGCGACCCCTTCGTCATCGACGAACTGGCGGCTGGACGTCTTTGCCGGCCTTTCGACCAGGCGATCACCGGCGATCTGGGCTTCTACGTGGTCGCACCCAGAAAGCCGCGCAAGCCCGAAGGCGTCCAGCGTATGCGGGATTGGCTGATCGCACAGAGCCGATCGGAATCGGGCGGCCTTTAGCCTAGTCGTCCCGGCGCGCCGTCTCGCGCGCCTCGGAAACCGCGGCGGCGTGGCCGTCGAAGCCCTCGTAGAGCGCCAGGGTGCGGGCGTGCTTGGCGAGCTCGGGATAGCCGGCCGAGGTGACGTAGCCGATGCTTGAGCGCTTCATGTAGTCGAACACCGAGAGAGGCGAGGCGGTCTTGGCCGCGCCCGAGGTCGGTAGCACCGCGTTGGGACCGAGCACGAAGTTGGCGATCGTGCCGGGCGTGTGCTCGCCCAGGAGGATCTCGCCGGCATGTTCGATCCGCTCCATCAGCGTGAAGGGCTCGGCCGCCAGGATTTGCAGATGCTCGGGCGCGTAGTCGTTGACGAAGGCGAGCGCCGCCGCCATGTCCGGCGCCAGCACGATGCCGCCGCGCGGTCCGCCCAGCACGGCCGAGGAATAGCCGACCCGCTCCTCGCTCATCTGGGCCCAGTAGTCGGGAATGTAGCGCCGGGCGGCTGCGGCGAGCTCGGGGCAGTCGGTCACCAGATAGGCCGAGGAATCGGCACCATGCTCGGACTCGATGATCACGTCGAGTGCCGCTAGGCGCGGGTTGGACCCGCGTTCGGCCAATACGATGGATTCGCTCGGGCCGGCCGGCGTGCCCGGGTCGATCAGCTCCGCCAGCAGGCGCTTGGCGGCCATGAAGTAGGGGCTGCCCGGACCGACGATCTTGTGGCAGCGGGGTACGCTGTCGGTGCCGTGGGCGACTGCAGCGACCGCCTGAGCGCCGCCGCATTTGTAGACATCCCGAACGCCGGCGATCCGCGCCGCGACCAAGCTCGCTGCGTCGACCGTGCCGTCGGGCCCGGGCGGGGTCAGCACGACGACCCGGGGCACCCCGGCGACCACTGCCGGCACGGTCGTCATCATAAGGACGCTCGGGAAGGAGCCCTTGCCGCGCGGCACGTAGCAGGCAACCGACGGGATCGCCGTGAAGCGGTCGCCGGCAAAGGCGCCGGGGCGCACCTCGTTGAGCCACATGGGCTCCGGCATCTGCTCCTCGTGGAAGCGCCGGATGTTCTCGATGCCGTATTCGATCGCCGAGCGCACTTCGGCGCCGACCTGGTCGAAGGCGGCGTCGAACTCCGCCTCGCTCGCCTTGATCTCGGTGATCTCGGCCTGGTCGAAGCGCTTGGCAAAGCGGATCAGGGCCTGGTCGCCCTCGGCCTCGACCGCCGCGATGACAGGCTCGACCTGGGCCATGAAGCCGCCCAGATCGTCCTCGGTACGCACCATCAACGCCTGGCGCGCCGCCGCGTCCAAATCCTCAAGTCGGTAGAAACTGACCTCCGCCGCCATCACACCTTCTCCCGCCGGTCCCGTGCCTCAAGGTTTCAAAGGACGATCGGCCGGGTAAGTCAAGCTTTCCAACCGAACGCGAGCTTGCCAGCTGGCGATGGGGCGGTGTTTCATGGCCTCGTTCGCCGCCCGAGAGGAGCCGATGTCCGCGATCGAAATCGTCGCCACCCTGTTAGGGCTGACCAATGTCACCTTGATCGTCCGGCGCAACATCTGGAACTTTCCTTTCGGCCTGGCGATGGTCGCGCTCTATGCCAAGATCTTCTACGATCACAAGCTCTATTCCGACGCCCTGCTGCAGATCTTTTTCTTCGCCATCCAGCTGTACGGCTGGTGGTACTGGCTCAAGGGCCGCGCCGACAACGGGCTGATTCGCGTCGAGCTGCTGGACCAGGCCTGGCGCCTCGCGGCGCTCGCTGCAATCGCCATCGGCTCGGCCTTGCTCGGCTGGGTCATGGCGAGCCACAGCGACGCCGCCGTGCCTTACTGGGATGCGACCACCACGGTCATGAGCGTGGTGGCGACGCTGCTCATGTGCCGGCGCAAGATCGAGAACTGGGTGCTTTGGATCGCGGTCGACGTGCTTGCGATCGGGATCTACAGCTACAAAGAGCTCTATCTGACCGCCGGGCTCTACGCCGTGTTCCTTGGCCTAGCCACCTGGGGCCTGGTGTCCTGGAAAAAGGCCTACCGCGACGGCACTGGTGCGCCTGCTGCGACGAGGGTCCCGGAGGGGCAATGACCCGGGGCTTTCTGCTCGGCAAGGTCATGCCGCCCCACAGCGGACACGTCTATCTCTGCGACTTCGCCCGCGTCCTGGTCGATCAGCTGACCATCCTGGTCTGCTCACAGGAGCGCGACCCAATTCCGGGTGCGCTGCGCCTGGCCTGGATGCAGGAGCTCTTCCCCAGCTGCCGAGTCTTGCACCTGGACGAGGAGGAGCCTCAGGAGCCATCGGAACACGCGGAGTTCTGGCCGATCTGGCAGCGGCTCGTCAGGCGCTTCCACCCGGAGCCGGTCGACGCCGTTTTTGCCTCTGAGCCCTATGGCGTGCGGCTCGCAAAGGACGTCGGCGCGCGCTTCGTCCCGGTCGATCTAGCGCGCTCGGTGGTCCCGGTTTCGGCGCGAGAGATCCGCCGCGACCCGCTCGGCCACTGGCGCTATCTGCCGCCGCCGGTGCGACCCTACTACGTCAAGAAAGTTTGCCTGTTCGGACCGGAGAGCACGGGCAAGTCGACTCTGGCCAAGGCACTTGCCGCCCATTTCGAGACGGTCTTCGTGCCGGAATATGCGCGCGCCTACACCGATCGCTTCGGCACCGACTGCTCCCGGGAAGACCTCCTGCGAATCGCGGTCGGGCAAAGCGCGGCTGCCACTTCTTCGCGGCTTGCCGCGCCGAGCTGGAGGACCGCGGGCTGCGGTACAGAACCCTTTCCGGTGACCCTCAGTCGCGTGTGCGCACTGCCATAGACGCGGTCGAGCGCGCCTTTTTTGGTAAGGCGGCCTAAACCGGCAACGCCGAGCCCTCGCTCAGCGCTGCCGGTGGTCACTTAGTCCAATGGCTACTTCTCGTCCCAGGCGGTCCTGTCGATGTCCAGATCGGCGAACTTGTCCGGGTCGAACACCGGCTTTTCATTGCCCTCCTTGAGCTGAGCCCGGTAGTCGGTCAGCACGCGAAGAGCAACCGGGAACAGCATGATGATGGCCAAGAGGTTGACCAAGGCCAGGATGCCCATCATGGGATCGGAGAAGAAGAACACCGCCGTGGCGGCCGGGGCCGAGGAGCCCAGGAACACCAGGATGACGATCATAACGCGCAGGATATGGCGCGAGATCGGGCTCTCGGTGAAGACCGTGAGCGCGTTCTCACCCAAGTAGTAATTGTAGATGATCGAGCTGAAGGCGAACAGCAGAATCGCCGCGGTCAGGAAGTACTGGCTCCATTCCCCGAAGTGGGAAACCAGAGACTGCTGGGTTAGCACCACGCCGTCCACGTTCTCGGCGCCGGCCACGTAGACGTCGCCGAGCAAGATCATGAAAGCGGTGCAGGAGCAGATGATGATGGTGTCGATGAAGACCGACAGCGACTGCACGATGCCTTGGCTAACCGGGTGGCGCACGTAGGCGACCGCCGCCACGTTGGGCGCGCTGCCCAGGCCCGCCTCGTTGGAGAAAAGGCCGCGCCGCAAGCCTTGAGCCACCGCCGCGCCCATGCCGCCGCCGACCGCCTCTTCGATGCCGAAGGCGTTCTTGACGATCATGGCGAACACGGCCGGCACATCGCCGATGTTGATGATGATGACCAGGATCGCCAGGCCGATGTAACCGAGCGCCATGATCGGCACCACCACGTCGGCCACGTGAGCGATGCGCTTGATGCCGCCGTAGACCACGAAGGCGGTGACAATCGCCAGGCCGATGCCCGTCCACAGCCGGCCGATGCCCAAGCTGTCCTGCGCCGCGCCGGCGACGGTGTTGCCTTGAAAGGCATTGAATCCCAAAGCGAAAGCGGCGATCAGGCAGACCGCGTAAAGCATCGCCAGCCATTTAAACTGGCTGCCCAGGCCGTGCATGATGTACTGGGCCGGGCCGCCGCGATAGGTGCCGTTCTCGTCCGATCGCTTAAAGACCTGAGCAAGCGAACATTCGATTAAGCTGGTCGCCATGCCGATCAAGGCGATCGCCCACATCCAGAACACAGCCCCCGGTCCGCCCAGGGTAATGGCCACCGCAACGCCGGCGATGTTACCGCCGCCGACCCGGCCGCCAACGCTGACCAAAAGCGCCTCGCGCGAGCTGACGTGCCCTTTGGCGCTGTCGCCGCCACCCTGGGTCAGCACCCGCCACATGCGCCCGAAGAATTGAAACTGAACGAATCCGGTTGCCAGAGTGAAGAAAGCACCGAGAACCACTAGGAAGGGTATCAGCGACCACCCCCAAGTACCGTCCCCGATGTATCCGAAAATGTCTTCTAGGAATCCCATTTGGCCTCTCCCTGTTTTGGCTTGTTGCCCATAGAGTACATCAACGTTGCTAGGAGACGCGACCCTTGGTCGCACGATCTCTTCTCATAGGTGACGTTTTCTTGACGACCAACATCGACCGCTGCAACGAAACAGCGGCCTCCCGGATGCGATTGCTGTCAGATCCCCCCGAACCGTGGCCCCCGCAGGCCGCCATACGGCCTGCTTCACAGTGTCCCGGACTTGGTTGAAGGAGGCAATTTCGCTAAATTGACGCACTTTGCGCTTTTTGATGCTATAATAGCATGAAAGAGCGGAAGGGGGTGGTCCGTGTCCGAAGGGGGTTTTCCGGAGAATCTCCGGTTTCTCTGCAGCTACAAGACCTCGATCTCGCAGGTCTGTCGGGACCTGGCGGTCAACCGCAGCCAGTTCAACCGCTATCTCTCCGGCGCAAGCGCGCCCCGTCCGGGACTAATGCGCAAGATTTGCGATTACTTCGGCATCGAGCTGCACGAGGCGCACTTGCCGCCAGCCGACTTCGAGCGCCTCATCAACGTGCGCGGCATGCCGGAGGCGCGGCCCGGCCAATGGCTCGAGCCTCACTTCGAGCGCGTCCTTCAGGCCAGCTCCGAGCGCGCGTTGGAGCTGCGCGGAACGTTCTTTGAGTATTACTTTTCCATGGCCATGCCCGGGTCGATCATCCGCTCTCTGATCGCCCTAGAAGCGCGCCACGGGGCGGTGTTCTATCGCCGGCTCGAGCGGATCGGTCCATGGCACAAGTCAAACCGCCGGCATTGCCGCTTCCAGGGCATCGCCGTGATGCTTGGCGACCGGATCTTTCTGACCGACTACGACGCCGGGCTCGGCATGGAGCTTTCCCAGACAATCTTGTATCCGGACTACGCCAGCCGGGTCAGCACACTCCTGGGCATTCGCCTGGGCATCGCTGCACACCAACAACGATGGCCTTGTTGCGCGCGGGTCTATCTGGAGCGGACGCCGGCCGGCAACAGCTGGCGCCAAAATCTGCGCCTCTGCGGCCTCTATCCGAGCGACAGCCCGGAGATTGAGGACTCGATCAAACAGGCGATCGACAACAGCCAGACCGGCCGCCACCAGTTTCTCGCCTACACTAGCCCTTAACGCAGACCACCTGGCGCAAGGTATGCACGATCTCGACCAGGTCGGCCTGCGCCGCCATGACTGCGTCGATCGGCTTGTAGGCGGCCGGCGACTCGTCGATCACGCCATCGTCCTTGCGGCATTCCACGCCTTCGGTCGCGGCGATGTGGTCTTGCAAGCTGATCCGCCGCTTGGCCTCGCCTCGGGACATCACCCGCCCGGCACCGTGGGAGCAGCTGTGGAAGCTCTCGGGGTTGCCCTTGCCTCGGACGATGAAGGATTTCGCGCCCATGGAGCCGGGAATGATGCCGAGCTCGCCTGCACCTGCCCGCACCGCCCCCTTGCGCGTGACCCAGACCTCGGCGCCGAAATGCTCCTCCCGGGCGACGTAGTTGTGGTGACAGTTGACCGCAAGCTCGCCCAGGGCGAAGTCGGTGAACGCCTGGGCGAGGATGTCCAGGATCCGCGCCATCATCACCTCCCGGTTAGCACGGGCATAGTCCTGAGCCCAAACGACCGCTTCGACGTAGTCGTCGAAAAGGGACGCGCCCTCGGCCAAATAGGCCAGATCCTTGTCCGGCAGATGGATGAACATGCGCTCCATCTCTTGGCGCGCCTGGGAGATGAAGTAAGTGCCAATCCGGTTGCCGACGCCGCGCGAGCCCGAGTGCAGCATGACCCAGACCCGGTCGGCCTGGTCCAGGCAGAGCTCGATGAAATGATTGCCACCGCCCAACGAGCCGATCTGCAGCGCCGCGGAGCGGCCCTTCCGGTCGGCGATCTTCGGGTGCTTGGCCTCGATCGCCTCGTAGCCTGCCTTGAGACCGCGATACCAGGCCTTGTCGCTTTCCTTGGGCAGGGTGTCGGCGGCGAAAAAGGCACGGCCGACCGGAACCTTCTCTTCGATCGCGCTGCGCAGCCCGGCCAGGCTGTCGGGTAGCTGGTGGCTGGTCAGCGAGGTTTGCACCGCCATCATGCCGCACCCGATGTCGACCCCAACGGCCGCCGGAATGATCGCGCCCTTGGTCGGGATCACGCTGCCAACGGTCGCGCCCTTGCCGTAGTGGACATCGGGCATGGCCGCCAAGTGCTTGTGGATGAAGGGCAAGCCCGCCACGTTCTGGAGCTGGCGCATGGCGCTTTCGTCCACCGGCACGCCCCTAGTCCACATCTTGACCGGCGTGCCGTCCTTGGGCGCCAGCACCTCGTAGTTTCGGTCGCTCATTACAGGTATCGCTCGAGAAACGTCTTAACCCTCGAGGTTGTATCACCCGCGGCCGCGGAATCGTAGCGCAAAGTTCGGCCGGGACCGTCTTTGTCAAAGCCTTCAATATCGAAAAGGTGATGAACGCCGGGGTAGACCTGAAGCAGCAGCTCCCGGCCGCCTGCCGCCTTGGCCAAGTGGCGGCGGCAAAAGGTGGCCGGCGCCAGCTCGTCAGCTTCGCCGATCAGCACCAGGAGCGGCGCGTCGTAGGCGGCGATCTCTTGACAAGAAGGATAGAGCGCGATGCCGGCGGCAAAGCCCTCACTGTCCGGGGGGCGAAAGTCCGGCGCCAAGGCGTAGAGCGCGGCAGTGCCGCCCTGGGACATGCCCAGCACCGCGATCTTCTCTGGCTGCACGAAGGGTTGGGTTGCCAGGAACGCGCGTGCGCCGAGCGCGTCCAACATGCGGGGGTAGGCGTCCACGTGGCGTCGCTTGATACCGGTCTTGGTCTCGCCGGCATTGCCCGTGTTGTGGCCATAGAGGCCGCGCGGGCTCAAGGAATCCACGTCGAGCACGACGTAGCCCCAATCGCGCAAGCGCTTAGCCCAGAGATCGTTCCATTCAAAAATGCCTGACGCACCGTGCAGCAGCACGACTCCTGGGAAGGGCCCTTCGCCTTCTGGCCTGAACAACCGGCCCAGCACCCTGGTCGGCTCGGGATCAGGCAGCTTTAGCCCCTTCTTCTCAGCGATCTTCTTCTTGAAGGCGCTGGGCGGCGGCGGCGTGGCGCCGGGGAAGAACACCATCTCGGGCAGGTAGCCCTGATACTCCTGCTCGATTCCTTGGGTCCGGTCCGGTGCCGGCGCTTGGGCGCTGAGCGCAAGCCCGATGACCAAAAGCAACAGCGGGCGCATAGCTGCCGGCCTCAGCGCCGGGAGTTGTAGACAACGTAGGGATCGAGCTCCGGGGTCTCCCAGGACTGGTACCAAGCCTCCAGATGAGGCGTCAAAGCGGCAACCATGTCGGCCGCCTCGCTCGGATAAGCCTCGGCGGCAAGGCTCTCGGCCAGCGCCCGCCCGACCTCCAGGGTATTGAATCGGGTCGGCTGTCGGTCTTCCAGCACCAATTCACCGGCAACCAGCACGCTGGTCACGTCGCTGGCCTTGGCGCGCAGCAGGATTAGGTCGCGCGGGTCGGCCTCCGGTGCGATCCACGGCCAGGTCAGGCGCGCTGTGTCGAGCAGCACCAAATCGGCCTGGTAGCCCGGCGCCAGACGACCCAGTCGGCCTTCCTGGCGCAGCAGCTTGGCGCCGCCCAAGGTCGCCATCTCAAAGACCCGGGTGGGCGCCGGGGCCGGGCCGCCAAGATGCGGGGTACGCGCCAGGCGCAGGGCGAGGCGCATCTCCGCGAAGAAGTCCTCGTCGTCGTTGATCGTCGTGCCATCCATGCCAAGCGCCACCGTTGTGTCCGAGGCGAGCAGCGCGTTGAGCGGCGCGATTCCTGTGCGCAAGCGCAGGTTGGAGCCGGGGTTGTGGCTGATCCCCGATCCGGTTTCGGCCAAAAGCGCGATCTCGGCCTCGCTCAGCCAGACACCGTGTGCGATCGAAAATCGCGGACCGAGCAGGCCCAGCTCGCCCATATGGCTGAGCGTCGCCGTGCCGTAGTCGCGCGGTCCATGGAGCTTCTCGTAAAAGGATTCCGCTAGGTGTGTCTGGATGCCCACGTCTAAGGATTCGGCACGCTCGGCGATCTCCTGAAGGAAGGGGTCGGAGACCCACTGGGGGCCCGGCGGGCCGAACCAGACGTCAATGCGCGGGTGGTCCTTGTAGCGCCGCCAGGCCTCGTCCATCACGGCGAAATAGTCGGCGCGGGTCAGCTGATCGGGACCCGGCAACTGAACGCCGGCTTGGTCTCGCAGCTCCGGCGGAAGATCGTCTAGGAAGACCGCATCCTGGCCCTTGCCGTGAACCAGATGGCTCTGATCGCTAACCCCAGCAGCATAGGCGACCCGCAGGCCGGCCTTGTCGTAGGCCGCCAGGCCGCGGCCTAGGCGATCTGCGAAAGCCTCGGCTGGGCCACCGCCGCTCATCACCTCGACCACGCTCGTGACGCCGCTGCGCAGCAGCCGGTCGGCGCTCAGCAGCACGTTCAGCCCCATATCGCTCGGCCGCATGCGGGCATGGGCGAGGATCCAGGGCTCCAGAAGGTCGTCGGGTATGGCGTGCTGAAGGGCCGTGACACCAGCGCTGTGGTGGTGGGCATTGATCAAGCCCGGCAAGACCGCGGTCCGCTCCGAGCCGATCACTCGGGCGTCCGGATTGGCCGCGTGCAGGGTTGGCCAGTCGCCGACCTCTTCGATCACGTCGCCGGTGACCAGGACGGCGCCGTCTTCAACTGTGCCGTCGGACTCGGCGGCGCCGGTCACCAACCAGCGGCCACGAACCAGCAGGCGATCCGTCATGCCCTAACCCTCGAGCGTTCGCTTGGGTGCGCCTTGGCGCTGGCGGGTCTCCCACTCTGGGTCGATCCAGGCCGGGGCGTTGGAGGCAGGTAGGGCATCGCGACCCAAGATAATGTCGGCTGCCTTCTCGCCGACCATGATGGTCGGGCCGTTCAAGTTGCCGTTGGTGATTACTGGGAAGATCGAGGAATCGGCTAAGCGCAGGTTGTCGATGCCGATCACCCGGCATTGGGGATCGACCACCGCCAAAGGATCCGAGGCATCGCCCATCTTGCAGGTGCACGAGGGATGGTAGGCGCTTTCCGTATTCTGGCGCACCCAGGCGTCGATCTCGTCGTCGGCGCGCACCAGGTCGCCGGGTTGGATCTCGGCGTCCCGGTAGGTGTCCATCGCCGGCTGGGCGAGGATTTCGCGGGTCAGGCGGATGCACGCCCGCCAGTCGCGCACGTCGTCTTCTTCCTTCATGTAGTTGAACAGGATCTTAGGCTTGGCCTCGGGGTCGGGCGAGGCGATGCGCACCCAGCCCCGGCTCTTCGGCTTGTTGGGACCGACGTGGACCTGAAAGCCGTGGCCGTCGAAGGCGGCGTTGCCGTCATAGCGCATGGCGGCCGGCAAGAAGTGATACTGGATGTCCGGCCATTTAAGCCCGGCCCGGGAGCGGATGAAGGCGCACGATTCGAAGTGGTTGGTGGCGCCCAGGCCGTCCTTGAAGAGCATCCAGCGCGTGCCGATCATCAGCTTATTCAGGGGTCCGATCTTGCCGTTGAGCGTGATCGGCTGGGTACAGCGATACTGGAAATAGACCTCCAGGTGATCTTGCAGGTTTTCGCCGACTCCGGCCAGCTCGTGCACGACCGGTACACCGGCCTCCTGCAGCACCTGCCCCGGACCGATGCCCGAAATTTGAAGCAGTGTGGGCGACCCGATCGAGCCAGCCGCGAGCACCACCTCGCGCATAGCGCGGGCCTGGTGAACGGCTCCCGCCTGTTGGTACTCCACACCGACCGCCTTGCGCCCTTCAAGCAGAATTCGCCGGGTCAGGGCGCCGGAGGCGACCTTGAGGTTGGGCCGCCCCAACGCCGGCTTAAGGTAGCCATTGGCGGTCGACCAGCGCACACCGTCCTTGACCGTCATGTGCATGGGGCCGAAGCCTTCCTGCTGGTGACCGTTGTAGTCGGCCGTCTCAAGATAGCCGGCCTCGACGCCAGCCTCGATAAAGGCCCGGTAGAGCGGATTGAGCTCCATCTCGTTGCCGTTGCAGGTCGCCAGCGGCCCTTCGGCGCCCCGATAGTCGTCGCCGCCGCCCTTCCATGTCTCGGCCCGACGGAAATAGGGCAAGCAATGGCGGTAACCCCAGCCGGCCGCGCCTTCCTCTTCCCACTGGTCGAAATCGCATGCATGGCCGCGCACGTAGACCATCCCATTGATCGACGACGAGCCGCCCAGCACCTTGCCGCGCGGGCAGTGCAGGCGGCGGTTGTCGAGATGGGGCTCGGGCTCGGATTCGAAGAACCAATTGAAGCGCTTCATGTTCATGGGGATCGAGAGCGCCGTCGGCATCTGCACGAAGATGCTGCGGTCGCTGCCGCCGGCCTCGATCAGCAGCACCCGGTTTGCTGGGTCCTCGCTCAGGCGATTGGCCAGAACACAGCCAGCCGAGCCGGCCCCAACAATGACGTAATCGAACTGCTCGTCGGCCATATCCTCACCCTCCTCCAACGTCTAGCTTACCGCCAGCGCGGGCTTGTGCCATCCAATTCCGAGATCGGCAAGCGGATCGGGCTTGCCGGCGGCATCCCACTCCTTCGTGCTCTGGCGGTTGCTGACCTCTCGATAAATGTACTCGCTTTGCATCCACTCGAGGGTTTGGGGCGCGCCCAGGAAATTCCCTTCGCCATAGACCACCTGGCGGATCGTCTCCTTGGAAAGCAGCTCGTCGGTCACCTCGATACCACGCACTGTGCGGTTGATCTTGCTCAGCATGTCCTCGTCGACGACCGGCTGCTGCTTGCAGGACGACAGGATGCTGGCCGAACCTAGGGAAGTATTGCGGCCAAAACAGATGCTATGCAAAGCCCTAATCGGGTTCCCGGGAACCTACTTTACAGACTAAGGCCAAGCGACAGCGCGGTGCTGACAGCCTCGGTCCGGTTGGAGGCACCCAGCTTGTGAAAGATGCCCTTCAGATGGAAGGCGACCGTCACGTCCTTGAGACCGAGCTCCTTGGCAATGTCCTTGTTGGATTGGCCGTGGACCAAAAGCGCCAAGACCTCTGACTCCCGGCGGGTCAGGCGATTGAGCGGGCTTTCCGGGTCGAGCCCGGGATCGGGCCGATAGTGGACCTGACTGGAAGGCTCGGTGAGCGCGATGGTCGGCACGTAGGTCTCGCCGGAAAGCACCAACTCGAGCGCCCGCAACATAGCTTCTCCTGCCAGATCCTTGGGGATGAAGCCGGCCGCGCCGCTGCTCAAGGCATCGCGCACCAGGCGCGGGTCGCCCTGGCCGGACAGCAGGATGACCGGTAGGTCAGGATAGCGCCGCTTCATGGTTCTGAGGCCATCGAGGCCGTTCATGCCGGGCATGTTGACGTCGAGCACGACCAAGTCGAGCACACGGGCATCGGAGACCCGCTCCAAGACCTGGTCGAAATCCGTTGCCTTGGTGATCTCGATCTCAGGCCGCAGCTTCTTGAGCAATGCCTGAAGCGCATCGAGCACCAATTTATGATCGTCGGCCAAAATCAGATGCAATCGGACCCCCTCAGCGAGGCTCATCGTACCGTACCGAGAACACTTGAGACTAGCAGCGAACGGCCTCAAGGCACAGGGTCGATGTGACCTTTTCGGCCAATCTGCTATACTTAAGGGGAAATGACGCACCATTGCCCGCCGCCAGTATGAAACAAGAGACGGAGAAACTCACCCAGGCGAACGAGCTTGAGGTCTTGCGTGCCCGTGTCGCCGTCCTAGAGCAGGAATGCGAGCGTCTCAAGAGCGCTGCCGTCGAAGCGCCGCGAGTGCCTGCCGGACTTGGTACGGAAGTTCAACGCTTGGCAGATGCTCTGCCGCTTCGACTATCTTACGTCGACACTCAAGAACGCTTGGTGTTTGTCAATAGGGCCTACGAGGACAATCTCGGTCGGGACCGAAAGGCGCTCTATGAGCGACCAATTCGCGAGATCTTGGGTCAAGGATTCTACAATCGGGTCAAGACCCATATCACCTTCGCCCTGAGCGGCCGAGCCACATCGTTCGAGGTCACGGTGCAGTCGGAGACTGGCGAGGAGGGAAGAACCCGGACCAGTTATCTGCCCGATGTTGGCACTGACGGTCAGGTGCGCGGTTTCTTTTCCATCGTGCAGGATGTCCCAAGGCCCGGGCGGCTGGAGACAAGCTCCGACAAGACGCAGGATCTCTACGAGCGGACCGAGCGCTTGGCGCGTCTGGGCCACTACGAATGGGACGAGGTGGTCGATCGCTGTACCTATTGCTCGAAAGAAATGGCCGAGCTGCATGGCTTTACGGTCGAAGAGTATCTAGCGCTTTGCTCAGACACGGAGGGCGATGTTCTCGTTGTCCATCCAGAGGACCGAGAGCGCTATCGGAGTGCCGTCAAGAACTTAACCGACGATGGCTTGGCATTCGACCTGGAGTATCGCCTACTGCAGGGTGGCGGCGGTTTCATCGAAGTGCGCGAGGTGCTGGAGCCGATCTTCGACAGCGACGGCCGTCTGGTGCGTTCGATCGGTTATGTCCAAGACATTACAGAGCGCCGGCAGTCGGACCGTGCACTTCGGGAAAGCGAGCGCCGCTTCAAGGATTTTGCCGATGCTTCCTCCCACTGGCTGTGGGAGATGGACTCAGAATTCCGCTTCACCTTTCTCTCGGAAGGCATCATCCGAGTAACCGGCGAGCATCCGGCGGATTTCATCGGCAAAACCAGGTGGGACATCGCTGGCGATAACCCGGCCAATCCAGAACTGTTGCACGCCAATCAAGCCCTTTTGGAGCGCCATGAAATCTTCGAGGACTTGATCTACGAGCGGCCGAACCTACGTGGCGATGGACGGCTCTATCTGTCGGTTAGCGGGCGGCCCGTGTTCGATGCCGATGGACGCTTTCAAGGCTATCGGGGCTCGGCCAAGGACGTTACCGAGCAGGTCCGAGTGCTTGAAGAGCTGCGCCAAAGCGAGGCGCTTTTCGCCCAGGCCGCCTTGATTGGTACGCTCGGCCACTGGGTCTGGGATGTTGCCAGCGACACCTGCACCTATTGCTCCGACGGACTTGCACAAATCTTTGGAATTACGCCCGAAGCGTTCATGGAGCGCTACGCAAGCCAAGAAAAGATCCTCCAACACATTCATCCCGACGACCGCGAGCGCTACGACAGGGTGATTGAGGAGGCTTGGGCCGAGCCCAAGGGCTTTGACATCGAGTTTCGCGAGTACATGCCCAACGGCGAGCTGCATTACATGCGCGAGCGCGGCGAACCGGTCTTTGACGACAGCGGGCAACATGTTCGCACGATCGGCATCGTGCAGGATATCACCAGAGACAAGTTGGTTGAGGCGGAACTCCTCAAGACTCAGGATCTCTTCGAACATACCGAACGGCTGGCCCGTTTGGGACACTTCGAGTGGGACGAGCTGGCCGACCGTTGCTCCTATTGCTCCAAAGAGTTGGCGCGGCTCCACGGTCTAACTGTTGCGCAGTATCTCGAGCAATGTAAAGGCGAGGAGGACGACCTACAGGTCGTGCACCCCGACGATCAGGTGCTCTATCGGCAAGTCCTCAAAGCCGAGCACGACGAGGGCAAGGGTTTTGATATCGAGTACCGCTTGCGGCGCGCCAACGGTGAATACATCGAGGTGCGCGAAGAGCTAGAGCCGATTTTCGACGAGTCTGGTCGCCTGGTCCGTTCGGTCGGTTATGTACAGGATATCTCGGAGCGCAAGGCCGCCGAACGCGCGCTGATGGAGAGCGAAAAGCGGTTCAGGGATTTTGTCGACGCATCATCCCACTGGCTGTGGGAGATGGGGCCGGATCTACGCTTCACTTACATTTCCGATAGCATCACCAAGGTTACCGGCGAGCTGCCGAGCGACTTCATCGGCAAGACCCGGCGGGAGATTGCCGGCGAAATTCCGGCCGATTCCAAGGCCCTGCGGGAGAATCTCGCACTGATGGACCGCCACGAGTCGTTCGAGGACTTTCTCTTCGATCGGCCGAAGATGAATGGCGGGCGGGTTTACCTCTATCTCAGCGGAAAGCCCATATTCGACGATCAAGGCGTGTTCCTCGGCTACCGCGGCACGGCGCGCGACGTGACCGAGCGCACGCGCATGATCGAAGAGATCCATCAAAGCGAAGCGCTGCTCAGACAAGCCGCCGAAATCGCTAATCTTGGTCACTGGGCGTGGGACGAGATCGAGAACAGGTGTGTGTTCTGTTCCGATGGCCTGGCACGCATGAACGGCCAAACAGTCGAGGAGTATCTGGCTAGCCACGCCACCATGGAAGACATCTGCGCCTCATTGCATCCGGACGACCAGGAAAGATACGCCCAAGTGATCGAGCAAGCCGCCCGCGTGCGGAGTTCCTACGAGCTGGTGTTTCGCAAGAGTTTGAACGGCGTGGACTACCGCTATTTCCGTGAACGCGGCGAGCCGATCTTCGACGATCGTGGCCAGCATGTTCGCACTGTCGGCATCCTTCAGGACATCACAAAGGACCGCGAAGCGGAAGAAGCCGTGCGTAAGAGCGAGGCACTGCTGCATCAGGCGGCAGAAATGGCCAATCTCGGTCACTGGGCCTGGGATGAGACGATCGACCGCTGCGTCTATTGCTCGGAAAGCTTGGCGCGCATGAACAACGTTACGGTTGAAGGTTACCTGGCGCGATTCGGTACCATGGAGGCCCTGCTGGCCGACGTGCACCCCGATGACCGGCGTCGGTATCAAAAGGTCATCGCCGATGCCTTCGATCGGAAGGTGCCATACGAGATCGAGTTCAGGGACCGGGGCCTGGACGGTCGCTATCGCTACTTTCGAGAGCGCGGCGAGCCGGTTTTCGACGAGCATGGCGAGCATGTGCGCACGATCGGCATCCTCCAGGACATCACTAAGGACAAAGAGGCTGAAGACGCGCTGCGCAAGAGCGAGGCGGCCCTGGCGCGCGCCCAGCAGGTCGCCAAGCTCGGCCATTGGAGCTGGTCGATCGAGCGCGACGAGCTGACATCCTTTTCCGAGGAGTACGCGCGTATTCACGGCGTGCCCTCGGATCAGATCAAGGAACATTTGGACCACCAGATGGAGCGGGTCATCCACCCTGACGACAAGGAGCGCGTTCAAAGCGAATTCCGGCGTTTCGACACCGAGGGTCTGGACTACGAAATCGAGTACAGTCTTATCCGACCGGACGGCGAGGTCCGCCACGTGGAAGAGATCGGCGAGGCCGTGTGGGACAGTTCCGGCCGGGCGATTGCCCACACCGGCACCCTTCAGGATATTACTGAGCGGAAGCTAGCGGAGGAAGCGCTGCAGCGAGCGCACGACGAGCTCGAATCCCGGGTCCGCCAACGCACCGCCGAGCTGAGCCAGGCGAACGTAGCGCTGCGCGATAAAATCGCCGAACACGAAAGAACCGTGGAAGCGCTTAGGCAAAGCGAAGAGCAGATCCGGTTGATCACCGACAGCCTGCCCGCGATCATCGTGTTGCTGGATTCAGAGCGTCGCTACAGGTTCGTGAACAAAACGTTCGAGGATTGGCACCATAGCTCCGCGCAAAAGATCATCGGACGGACCGTTCAAAGCGTGGTTGGCGACCTGCAGTACAGTCGGGTCGCCGACCATTTGGATCGCGCCATGGCTGGCGAACTCGTTGCCTTCGAGTTGCCGGCGACCTTCATCGACGGGCGAACCCGCCACTTGAACGCTGTCTACGTGCCCCAATCCGATAGCCAGGGCAATGTCCAGAACGTCATCGGTATTGCAACCGATATTAGCGACCGCAAACGGGCGGAGGAGGCGCTGCTCGAGAACCGTGAGCTGCTGGAAGCCATCATCGACGCTGCACCGATCGGCATCAACGTCAAGGATCCCTGGTCGCGCTACGTCTTCATGAACCGCTATCAGGCAGAGGTCTATGGCGTGACGCCCCAGATGGCCGTCGGCAAGACGCCTGGCCAACTGATCGGCAAAGCCTACGGCGACTACATATCCGGTCTCGATGGCCGGGTTGTTGAAAGCAAACGTGCCCTCCCCTACTTCGAAGAGCGCGTGCCCGACAAAGACGCGCGCATGAGAACCTGGCTGACCACCAAGGTTCCGGTTTTGGGCAAGAAGGACAACCTGCGCTACGTGGTCAGTGCATCGCTCGATGTGACCGACCTCAAGGCCCGCGAAGAGCAGCTCAAGCAGGCCCAGAAGATGGACGCGGTCGGGCGGCTGACCGGCGGCATCGCCCACGACTTCAACAATCTGCTTTTCGTCATTCAAGGTAGTCTGGTCTTGCTCGAGCACGAGGTCGAGGCGAGCGAGGACGTGAGCCAGGCAATCGACTCGATCAAGGCCGCGGCGGGGCTGGGCGCGGACCTGACCCGTAGCCTGCTGGCTTTCTCGCGCCAACAGCCGCTCGATCCCGTGCCGGTCGACCTGACCATCTCGATCCGCGGTACGGTCAAGACGATCCTCAGAACCCTGGCGCCGGAGATCGAGGTCAGGACTTCCTTTATCGGCGATGTCTGGCCGATCCTGATCGACCGCCAGCAGCTCGAGAACGCCATCCTGAATCTTGCGCTCAACGCCCGGGACGCCATGACCGGGCCCGGCACCCTGACCATCACCGCCGAGAACGCGCGCCAGGAGGAGGCGCACAAGGATGAGGACCTGCGCGGCGGCGATTTTGTCAAGCTGACCGTGTCCGACGACGGCATGGGCATGGGCAGCGAGGTGATCGACCAAGCCTTCGATCCCTTCTTCACCACCAAGCCGGTCGGATCGGGCACCGGTCTCGGGATCAGCATGGTCTATGGCTTCGTCAATCAGTCGGGCGGGCGAATCGACGTCAAGAGCCGGCCGGGCGAGGGCACGACGGTCACCATGTATTTGCCACGCGCCACCTTGGCCGAGGCCACTTCCGAGCCGTCGCCGTGCGGGCTTGACGCCATCACAGGCGGCAGCGAGACGGTCCTTGTCACCGAAGACAGCGAACAAGTCCGCCAGGTCGCCGTGAAAATACTGAACCGCCTCGGCTATCGCACACTGGAAGCCGCGGACGGCAAGGCGGCGCTCGAAACCCTGCGCCGGGAGCCGGGGATCGATCTGCTGTTCACCGACGTGGTGCTCCCCGGCGGCCTCAGCGGCTACGAGCTGGCCAAGCAGGCCAGACAGTTCCGGCCCGACCTTAAGGCGTTGTTCTGCACCGGTTATTCCCGAGGCACGCAGACCCCTGAACCGGGCCAGGACCAGGCCGGCCAGCTGATCGCCAAGCCATACGATCCAGACGCACTGGGCCGCAGCGTGCGTAGGGTGCTGGACCAGGTTTCGGCCAAAGAGGCGCAAGAATTCTCATAAGTGCTTGACAATCGGTGGTCTTAAGCGCATTTGTGCGGTGCAACATAGCTCTGTGATGGCGCGCTGCGCCAGCCCGGAAACCCGGGCGGCGCCACGATCCGGAGCCTGAACAACCCTCCACTCATAGCCGTCCCCGGCCGCGCACGGGATCGGCCAAAATGTCAGCGCGCGGCGGCGCCCGGAGTCCGGGACCGCACCGCTTGACGTAGAAAGAACTGATTACGTGACCGATAAGTCCTTTACCGACCTCAGGCTCAAGAAGCCCCTTCTGAGGGCCCTGCAGTCGGAGCACTACAGCACGCCCACGCCAATCCAGGCCCAGGCGATCCCGCCCATTCTGGCCGGCCGGGATCTGCTCGGCATCGCCCAAACGGGCACCGGAAAGACCGCCGCCTTTGCCCTGCCGATCCTGCAGCGGCTGTTCGAGGCCCCACAGGTGCCCGGGCGACCCAAGATCCGCGCTCTGGTACTCGCCCCGACCCGCGAACTGGCGCTTCAAATTGACCAGGCATTCCGCACCTATGGCCAGCATGTCAGCCTGCGCCACGCGGTGATTTTCGGCGGAGTCGGCCAGCGGCCCCAAGTCGCGGCGCTGCGCCGTGGTATCGACATCCTGGTCGCCACCCCCGGCCGCCTGCTCGATCTGATGGACCAGGGGCACCTGCGGCTCGACGGGGTGGAGCACTTCGTGCTCGACGAGGCCGACCGCATGCTCGACATGGGCTTCGTGCGGGACGTCAAGCGCGTTGTCGCGGCCCTACCCGCCAAGCGCCAGTCGCTGTTCTTCTCGGCCACCATGCCGCGCGACGTGGCGCGCCTGGCCGGCGAGATCCTAAACAATCCCGTACGGGTCGCGGTGACCCCGCAGGCGACCACGGTCGAGCGCATCGACCAGCGGGTCTTTTTCGTCGAGGCCGCCGGCAAGCGTAGCCTGCTGGCCCAGGTGCTGCGCGACCCCGCGCTGGCCCGGGTCCTGGTCTTCGCGCGCACCAAGCACCGCGCCAACCGGGTTGCCGAGCAGCTCGCGAAGGAGGGGGTCGCCGCCGAGGCGATCCACGGCAACAAGTCCCAGGGCGCCCGCCAGCGCGCCCTGGAGCGTTTCAAGAACGGCGATGCCCGGGTTCTGGTGGCGACCGACATCGCGGCGCGCGGCATCGACGTGGAGGGCATCACCCACGTGATCAACTACGAGCTGCCGAACGTCGCCGAGAGCTACGTCCACCGCATCGGACGGACCGCACGTGCCGGCGCCGACGGCATCGCGATCTCGTTCTGCGATTCGGCCGAGCGCACCTATCTGCGCGACATCGAGGCGCTCACCAAGCAGCGTCTGACGGTTGCCAACGACTGTGGCGCCGCTCCCGCGGCCACGCCCCGGCGCCCCGACCGGCGCCGGCGCCGCCCCCGCCGCGCCGCCTGAGCCCCGAACACTCGGATTCGACGATCATGACCGACAGCATCAAAGGCCTACGCAACATCGCGATTATCGCCCACGTGGACCACGGCAAGACCACGCTGGTCGACCGGCTGCTGCAGCAGTCCGGCACCTTGGCGAGCCACGGCGAGGCCACCGAGCGAGTCATGGACTCGAACGATCTGGAGCGCGAGCGCGGCATCACGATCCTGGCCAAGAACACCGCGATCAACTGGCAGGGCTGGCGCATCAACATCGTCGACACGCCCGGTCACGCCGACTTCGGCGGCGAGGTCGAGCGGGTGCTCTCCATGGTCGATTCCGTGCTGCTGCTGGTCGACGCGGTCGAGGGGCCGATGCCTCAGACCCGCTTCGTCACCAGCAAGGCGCTGGCGCTCGGCCTGAAGCCGATCGTCGTGATCAACAAGGTCGACCGCCAAGGCGCCCGGCCCGACTGGGCGCTCGACCAGACCTTCGAGCTGTTCGACCGCCTGGGCGCCAGTGACGAGCAGCTTGATTTCCCCGTGGTCTACGCCTCGGCGATCCAAGGCTGGTCGGCCGCCGCCTCAGGGGTCCGGGGCGAGGACATGGGTCTGCTGTTCGAGACCATCGTCGAGCACGTGCCGGCACCCGATGTCGACCCGTCGGGCCGCTTCCAGCTCCAGGTCAGCGCGCTCGACTACTCGAGCTACGTGGGCGTAATCGGCATCGGCCGCATCCAACGGGGCCGCATAAAGCGCAACAGCCCGATCACCCTGGTCGACGCCGAGGGCCGCCAGCGGAGCGGCCGGATGCTCCAGATACTAGGCTTTCACGGCCTGGAGAAGATCGAGTGGTCCGAAGCCGAGGCCGGACAGATCATCGCCTTCACCGGAATTGACGGTCTCAACATCTCGGATACTCTGTGCGATCCAGAGGCTGTCGAGGCCTTGCCGCCGCTGGTGGTCGACGAGCCGACCATCACCATGACCTTTCAGGTCAACGATTCGCCCTTCGCCGGACGCGAGGGCAAGTTCGTGACCAGCCGCAACCTGCGCGACCGCCTGCACCAGGAGCTGATCCACAACGTGGCGCTGCGCGTTGAACCGACCGACGACCCCAACCGCTTCAAGGTCTCGGGCCGGGGCGAGCTGCACCTTTCGATCCTGATCGAGACCATGCGCCGCGAGGGCTACGAGCTGGCGATCTCCCGGCCCGAGGTGATCCTCAAGACGCTTGACGGCGTGGTCTGCGAACCTTGGGAGACGCTCACCATCGACGTCGAGCAGGAGCACCAGGGCGCTGTCATGGAAAAGCTTGGTCTCAGGCGTGGCGAGCTTCGCGACATGGCGCCCGACGACAAAGGCCGGGTGCGCCTGGACTACACGATCCCGAGCCGCGGCCTGATTGGTTTCCGCTCGGAGTTCCTAACCACCACCTCTGGCAGCGGCCTGATGTACCACGCCTTCGAGCGCTATGCCCCGCGCGTGCCCGCCAGCCTGGGCGGCCGCCAGAACGGTGTGCTGATCGCCATGGCCTCCGGGAAAGCGATCGGTTATGCGCTCTTCAACCTGCAAGAACGGGGCCGCCTTTTCGTAACGCCGGGCACCGAGGTTTACGAGGGCATGGTGGTCGGCATCCACGCGCGGGCCAACGACTTGGTGGTGAACCCCTTGAAGGCCAAGCAGCTGACCAACATCCGGGCCGCCGGCACGGACGAGAATATCCTGCTGACCCCACCGGTTCGCACGACCCTGGAGTACGCCATCGAGTTCATCGACGAGGATGAGCTGGTCGAGGTCACACCGACCTCAATCCGAATTCGCAAGAAGCACCTCAAGGAGCACGAGCGAAAGAAAGCCTCGCGCGCGGCGTGAGAGCTGCTTCACTTCGCGACCAGGATCAAGTGTGATAGTCTTGTGGATTCTCGAGATTTGAAATCTCGGGTCCGGCACCTGCTCAAAGGGGTCGATCCATGGAGCTGTCCACCGGCTTCCTGATCTACGCGGGCGTTTTTCGGTTGGCTGTGATCGCCGTCGGCGTGGTGGCGATTGTGCTTGGCTACCGGCTCTTCGTGCGCGCCTCGATCGTCAAGGGGCGCACCGAGGCCGGCCTGGAGATCGCCAAGTTCAAGCTCAATCTGAAGAACGCGGCGCCGGGCACCTGCTTCGCCGCCTTCGGCGCCGGCATCGTGCTCGCCATGCTGATCGAGGGCAGCCCCTCGCTAACCATGGAAACGGCGCAAGGCGTGGCCGCCAACGAGCAAGCGCGCGCCGCCCAGACCATTCGGCTCAAGGGCGATGGCCAGGCCCAGCTGCCGGCCGACCTGGCGCAACACCTGGGCGCGACCGCCGGTCAAGTGCGCGACGGCGACCTTTCGGGCGCCATGGCGAGCTACTCCGCGCTTTTGCGCACACCTGGCCTGTCGGCCGCCGAGGCGGGGCTGGCTCTCGAACCCATGGCCCGCATCGCCCTGCAACGCGAGGACATGGCACAGGCCGAGACCCTGGCCCGCTTGGCAGTGCAGTTTACCGACGGCGCGCCACAGCCCTTGGACACCTTGGCGCGCATCCTGATCGCCCGCGGCGAGCCAGCGGAAGCGGTCGCCCTGGCTAAGCGCGCGGCGGCCTCCAGCCCAGACGAGGCGAGCTACCTGCACACCCTGGCGCGCGGCCTAGCTCAGACCGGCGAGAGCCGGGAGGCGGAAAGCGTGCTCGAACAGGCCATCCGCCTGGACCCGGTATACCAGGCCGAGCGGGAGCGCCTTGCGGAGGGCGCCCAATGAAGCGGCTTCTCGCCCTCGCGCTTGCCCTGGGGCTGCTGACGCCTGGCCCAGCCGCGGCACAGGACGATCTTTTCGGCAAGAGCTACGCCCTGGTGATCGGGATCGGCAACTACCCGGCGGCCAGCGGCTTTGAGAAGTTGACCTACCCCCGCAAGGACGCGGGCGGCATGGCGGCGTTCCTTCAAGCCCAAGGCTTCGTCGTCACGGTGCTGTTCGACGAGCAGGCCACCCGGCGCGCCATACTGTCCCACCTGGAGGACCAGATCGTCGGCCGCCTGGGGCCGGACGACCGAGTCCTGGTGTTCTACTCCGGCCACGGCCAGACCCGGAAGGTCGGCCAGCGGGAGTACGGCTACATCATCCCCTATGATGCCGGCACCACCCCGAGCAGCTGGATCGGCATGGACGTCTTGCGCAGCCTGTCCGACATGATGGGCGAGGCGCGCCACCAGCTGTTCATTATGGATGCCTGCTATGGTGGACAGATCGGCCTCAAGTCTGGCGGGCCGGGCGTCTCTCTTGACCATCCAGACTACGTGCGCGCGGTGGCCGAGCGTCCGGCGCGGCAATTCATGACCGCGGGCGGCGCCGACCAGCAGGTGCTCGACGGCGGGCCCGACGACTATTCCTATTTCACCGGCTATCTGCTGGAGGCGCTTGAAGTGGGCATCGCCGATCTCAACGGCGACAGCTACATCACGGCCAGCGAGCTGGGCGCCTACATCACGCCGCGCGCCTCTACCTGGAACCAAACCCCAGCCTTCGGCAGCCTGCCGGGCCACGGACAGGGCGAATTTCTGTTCCGCGTGCCCGGCTATCGGATCGCCTCCAAGCCAGGGGCGGTTGATGCCCAAGGTAACTTCAAGGGCGGAGACATCGCGCAGCCTCCTCCGCCGGACCCTGCACCCGACCCACCGCCGCCCGACCCCCTGCCACCGGACCCGCTACCGCCCGATCAACTGGCAATGTTGCCCGGGCCGGAAGCGGTGAAGCAGTTGGAGCAGGCCCTGGAGGTCGACTACGACGAAAGCCGGCAGGATTTTTATAGGTTCCTGCAGGCCGAGAGTTCCCAAGACCAGGACACCCGCCGGGTGGTCGACATTCTCGTCTCCGACGTAAGGGAAATCACCGAGGAGGGCTGGGTCGTCTCGCTGCAGTACTACGTGTTGAACCGGAGCCGCCAGACCATCCTGCGCCGTGGCCGCTTCCTGGTGCAGCCGAGCGATCGAGGGGTCGACTTTCTGGAGGCCTATTGAGCCGTCTTAACCATTCGATGCGCGGCCTTTAACCAAATAAACATTACGTTAACATTTGGCGACGATACCCAAACGCGCAGATCGCTTCGGACTTCATGGTTAATTATCGAACGCTATTTTAAGCAATTGCCGGGGTTTGGCGATGATTTGTCAATGAATTCGTAAGATCCTAGATCCCAGCACTGCCCCTAACCCAAGGCAGACAGGGAGTATCGAGGACATGTACGAAATTCGAGAGGCAAATGTGGACAGCGTCTGTTTCTGGCTGTCCAGCGAGCTCAAGCTCTCCGACGGGCTTGACCAGGCGGTACGGGAAACGGAGGCCGATCCCTCGGAGGTGCTCTTAGGGCTTCTCTACGAAGCCAAGCGCGTTGCCCAGGAGCACGGCATCAGTGGCGACGACCTTCTGCTGTCGGCCATGACCGACCGAGTGTCGGTCGAGCGCAAATCGGCTGCGCCCAACGGCGTTCACAAGGAGTTCCGCGAAGTGGTTCGCGATTTTCGCGAACGGCAGATCTCGGCCCAGCAGACAGCCCAGCTGGTGGCGGCCGCGACTCAGGCACCGGTCAAAAGCCGGCTGTCTCGCGGCTCGCTCATGGAGCGGATGCGCCGCCGCCCGGCGACGGCCTGACGACGGCGGCGCGCGCCTGCTGCTCTAGATCCAGCTGGCTGAAGGGCACCGTGATCTCGCGGACTAGCTTCTTCAGGATGACCAGAGCGAAATCCTCGAAGTCGTCGGCTGACATCTGGAAGGCGCCGTCGCCGCCGATCACGTTGTACTGGTAATAGCTGTCAACGAAGGGCTCTTCGTTGAGTATGGTCAGGCCATTGACCGTGACGCCCTGGAAGATCGCCAGGTCGCGCAGCAAGCTGGGATCCGCGCCGGCGTTGGCGCGACCGTCGCCCGACACGTCGATCACCCGGCGCCGGCCTTGGTAGCCGTTGCCCTCGAAAAGCTCGAGGGAATAGCGCAATGCATCGCCGATCGAGGTCTGGCCGCCGCTGATCGCGCGTGGCGCGTTGTCGATTTGGCGGGCCAGAGCGTTGGCCGTAGCGCTGTCGGCGACTCTGGTCCAATCCACGACTATCTCCTGTTCGCCTTCGCCCGACCACTGGACCACCGCGACCGCGATGCCGATACCGCCCAGCGCGCGCACCGCATTGTGCACCGCCGGGTGGCGAAAGGCCTCGGCGAGGCCCTTGGTCTGCAAGTCGAACTCGTTTCCATCGACACTGGAAGAGACGTCGATCGCCAGCACCAGCTCCAGATCGACGTTAGCCGCCTGTTGGCTCCAGGCCGGTGTCGTGGCCAGGGCGATTGCCCAAAGGCCCAATCCAATCCATTTCAGTCGCTTCATTGGGCCTCCGCCGGTACAGAATCGAGCGCTTTGAGCACCAGGTAAGCGTTGGTGCTGACATACCAATCGCCGTCTTTCAAGGCGGCCTCCAGCGCGCCGCGGGCGGCAGACGCGCTGGGACCCATCTTGCCCAAGGCGACCACGCTAAGGCGCCGCACCACCACGTCGCCGTCGCTGAGCGCCGTGCCAAGCTGGTCAATCGCCGAGCTCGCAACCGGGCCCATGTCGCCCAAGGTGGCGGCCGCGGCCCGGCGCACCGCCCGGTCATCATCTTCGAGCGCCTTGCGCACCGGCGGGACCGCTCCCGGCCCGGGCAGTCCGAGCGCCTCGATCGCCGCGGCCACTTCCCGACGCACCGCCGCATCGGAGTCCTCAAGCGCCGCCAAGAGGGCGGCGGAGGCCGATGTGCCGCTTGCCCGGCCGATTTTGGCCAAGGCATTGGCAGCGGCTTCCCTGGATAGAGGCTCCGGGTCTTGCAACTGGGCTTCCAGAGGCTCGGTCGCGGGCCGGGCCGCCGCGCCGAGCTCACCCAAGGCTTCCGCCGCCGCCTCGCGCACCGAGCCATCGGGATCGCTCAAGGCTATGGTCAAGGGGGAGAGCGCAACCTCAGTGGGCGGCGCCACGCGGGCCAGGGCCTTGGCCGCCGACCAGCGCACCGGGTTCTCCTCGTCCATCAAGGCCAAAACCAGGGCGGCGCTGGCCGGCCCGGCGCCAGGGCCAATTTCGCCGAGCGCCTTGGCGGCCGAGCGGCGCACGTCGACCCGCTCGTCGCCGAGCGCATCGGTCAGACCCGGCACCGCGGCTGTACCCAGGCGGCTTAGGGCGGTCATGGCGATCCAACTGGCTTCGCTGTCGGTTCCGGTCAGGATCTCGATGAGAACCGGCACCGCGTCAGCAGCGCGCGGTCCGAAACGCCCGAGGGCACCAGCCGCCATGCGCTTGAGGGCAACGCCGCTTTCCCGATCGGCCAAAATGTCGATCAGGGCGGGAACCACTTCCGAGGGGCGGGCACCGATCCGGCCGAGCGCGCCTGCCGCCGCGGCCTGAACCGCGGGCTCCCTGTCTTCCAGGGCGGCGATCAGCGCAGGCGCGGCGGAGGCAGCGCGGGTGCCGATCTGACCCAAGGCGCCAGCGGCGGCGGCGCGCACATTATCGGAGGGATCCTCAAGGCTCGCGATCAGCAGCGCGACGGCCGGCGCCGCGCGGTTTCCGACAATGCCGAGAATGCGCGCGATCGCCCAGCGCACGTCCTCGTCGGGACTGGACAAGGCCTCGCCCAAGGCAGGCACCACGTGCGGGCCCATACGGGTCAAGGCCGCGCCGGCCGCCCGGCGGACCTGCTCGTCCCGGTCGTCGAGCGCCCCGGCCAGAACAGGGATGGCCGGACGGGCATGGCGGCCGATTGAGCCGAGCGCGCGCGCTGCCTGCTGCCGGACGGCTGGCTCTGGATCCTCATCCAGCGTACGGGCCAGCGCCGAGACCGCCGGTGCCGCGTCCCGACCGAGCCGCTCCAAGGCGGCCGCGGCCGCGGCCCGGGTAGCGCCGTCGGGCGCGCTCAATTGCTGGATCAGGGGGGCGACGCCCTGCGCCCCCGCCGCGCCGGGCCCAAGGCCGAGCAAGGCGAGGGCCGATACGAAGAAAAGGGCACGCCAACATCTCATGGCCCACGACTATATCGCCTGACGGTCACATCGTGAAACTGCCTGTTGGTCGCTCGAAAAGGGGCGACACGCCGTGGCGGGGGCTGCTATCAGGATTGCAGATAATTGAGGGAGCGCGGAGATGGAGCAGCAGATTCGCGATCAGGTCGATTGGCCTCAGGCCTTTCCGCCAGAAGAATACGCCGCGCGCCAGACCCGGCTAAAGTCTGCGCTGAGCGCGGCCGAACTCGACGGCATTCTGGTGACCGAACCACGGGATCTCTATTACCTGACTGGGTACGACCAAATCTGGCAACATCACCTGGGCGTCATCGGCCTCTACGTGCGGACCGCAACGGGCGAACGCCTGTTCTTCGACAGCGCGGCCCACCAGGTCATCGTCGCGACCACGCCCGAGATCGGCGAGGTGCTTTATCACCCGCGGGGCACGGGCCGGGACCAGGCGCGTTTCGTCGCCCGGGAGCTCACTGCACGCGGCTGGGACAAGGGCCGGATCGCCCTGCAGACCTGGGGCTACGGCCCGCACCCTGACCTGCTGCGGGCGATCGGCGCGGACCTGCCGGGCGCCACAATCGTCGAGGACTCGACTCTGATCGAGGACCTGCGCCTGATCAAATCAACGCGCGAGATTGCCGTGGTGCGTCAAGCCGCCGAGATTGCCAAGGAGGCCATGGCCCCGGCCCGCGACGCGCTTCGCCCCGACTTGGCGGAGACCGAGATCGCGGCGGTGATCGCGGCCGAATGCATGAACCGGGGCTGCGGTGACCCGGGCATCCGCACCATGATTGGCAGCGGCCCGCGCTCGGGCTGCCATCATGGGCCGGCCAGCGCCCGGCGCCTCAAGGCGGGCGACATTGTGCACATCGACTTCTGCGCCAGCCTGCACCGCTATCACGTTAACATCAGCCGGACCTTCGCGCTGGGCGAAGTCGACCGACGCTGGCACGACCTGATGGCCGCCTCGGCCGGCTGCATGGACGCGATCGCCGCCGAGGCCAAGCCGGGCGAGCCCTACAGCCGGATTCAGGAGATCGCCGATCGCTTCATCGCCGACGCCGGCATCGATCCGGCTTGGATCTGGCTGATCGGCGGCTACGTGCTCGGCATCGCCTTCCCGCCCGACTGGGTGCACCGCCACCGGCCAGCGCCCCGCGAGATCGTCCCCGACCCGGTCATGGCGCCCGGCATGGTGTTCAACTACGAAAACCAGTACGACGTGCTGGAGGGCTGGCCCGGCGGCACTGGCGTCGGCGTCATCGACAGCTTCTTGATGGGCGACGATGGCCTGGAGATTCTGACCGACCTGCCGCGCGAGCTGATTGTCGCCGGCGGCTGAGCCACGGCGAGGCGTTGGGTCAGGAAAAATTATCCGAATGGTAACTTGGGGCCACTTGAATCAGGGTCGATCGAGAACTAGTTATTAATCGTAAAGGCTTAGACTTGCCATCCAAAGCTTCCGAGCAAGGTCACATCAGTTTTCTCCCATTCTTACGGAGTTCGCGCCGGGTGTGTGCTTCGGGTTGGCGCCCTCGAGGGCAAGGCGGTAATGCCTTGCCGTCCGCGAGCGGCGGCTGCCCGTGGAGCGCCCCGGCGCACCTTTATTTTCGACCGGGCCATCAAAGTTTCTTCCACATGAGGTAGGTCGCGCCAATCTTGCGCGGCTCGAATTCGATGAGGCGGTAACCCAAGCGCTCATAAAACGGCAGCGCGGTGATCGACGAGGAGACCTCGAGCCGCTGGAGCCCGCAGGTCCTGGCACGCGCCTCGACATGGCCGACCAGGCGCTGGCCTAGGCCTTGGCCTTGGAGGTCCGGGTCGACGAAGAGCGCGTGCAGCTTGCCGTCGCCCAGACTGACCGTGCCGACCGGCGTGGCATCCTGTTTGGCTAAGTAAACCGCCCGTCGCGACATGATCTCGGCAATCCGCTCCGGCGCGAAGCTCTCGCAAACTAGCTCGATCTCCGCCGGGTCGTAGTCCGCGGCATTGGTCCGTCGAATGGTGCGCTGAATGAGCTCGCTCAATGCTGGCGCATCGGCCAGGGTCGCCGGAATGATTGAAAGGTGTGCCATGGCGACCATCCTATCCAAAAGTCTCGCTTCCCTCAGCACCTAAGCGCTCTAGAATGGCGGACGGCCAGGGGGTGGGGTCGCGAAGGGGGAGTCCGTCATGAAGCGGACGCGAGGCGCCGGTAAACTCAAGCGAGATGTCGGGCTGGTCGGCCTGACCTTTGTCTCGGTCAGCGGCATGCTGGGCTCCGGTTGGCTGTTCGCGCCGCTCTTGGTAAGCCAGGAAGCCGGACCGGCCGCGGTCGTGGCCTGGCTGATCGGCGGCAGCTTGATCCTTTTGGTCGCGCTGACCTTCGCCGAGGTCTCGTCTCTGTTGCCGATTGCCGGCGGCATCGCGCGCCTGCCCCATTTTTGCTACGGCAACGTAGTCAGCATGGTGATGGGCTTTACCGCCTGGGTCGGCTATGCCTCGAACGCGCCGATCGCGACCCTGATCCTGATGGAGTATGCCGCCCACAACATCCCCTGGATCTACCGGGGCGACATCAGCAACAAAGAGCTTTCTCTGGGCGGCATGGCGGTGGCCGGCGGGATCCTGCTGGTCATGGTGTTGATCAACGTGGTTGGGGTGCGCGCGCTCGCCGCCTGTAACACCGCGCTGACCTGGGCCAAGCTGATCATTCCTTTGGTGATCGGCGGCGCGCTGGTGGCCGCCCACTTCGATATCGGCAACTTTACCGCACGCGGCGGCTTCGCGCCCTTCGGCATCGGCGGCATCCTGACCGCGATCGCCACCGGCGGCGTGATTTTCGCCTTTACGGGTTTCCGCCACGCCATCGATCTGGCGGGTGAGACGCGCAACCCCAAAGTCACCATTCCGCTCGCGCTCACCCTATCGGTGGTGATCTGTACCTTGCTTTACGGCTTCGTCCAGGTCGCCTTTATCGGCGCTCTCGATGCCGATCAGCTGAGCCAAGGCTGGGGTCATCTCGACCTGAATCATGGGCTCGGCCCGATCGCCGCGGTCGCCGCCGCCCTGGGCCTGGTGTGGGCCGGCGTGGTGATCTACGGCGGCGCCATCATCGCGCCCTTCGGCGGCGGGCTGGTCTCGACCGGCTCCAACGCGCGCCTGACCCTGGCGCTGGCGCGCAACGGTTTTTTCCTACCCTTCTTCGACGCCCTGTCGCGCAGCGGCGTGCCGCTCAGGGGATTGATCGTGAACTACGCGGTCTCGCTCTTCATGGTGCTGGTGATACCCTTTCAGGAGTTGATCACACTCAACGTCGCGACCATCGTCCTGTCCTTCTCGGTCGGCCCGCTGTCGGTCTACTGCTTCCGCGAGCAGCTCGCCGACCGGGCCCGCGGCTATTCGGTGCCCTGGGTCGCGGTCACCGCTCCGACGGCTTTCGTCGGCTCGGTGCTGATCCTCTATTGGGCCGGTTGGGACACGATGGGCCATTTGGCGATCGCTCTTGCGGCCGGGGCCGTGCTCTACGGCATCTACCTCGCCACCGACAAGAGCGCGCGGCGGCGGCTAGACTGGCCGCACGCCGCTTGGCTCTTGCCGCTGCTGATCGGCATCGCGGTAATCTCCGCTCTTGGCAACTTCGGCGGCGGCCTCGGGGTAATCCCGCTCGGCTGGGATCTTTTGGCCTGCGTCGTGCTGGCGATCGGCGTGTTCCGCCATGCCTACAACTGCCGCCTGCCCAAGGCGCAGGTCGAGCGCTACCTGGCCGAGGAAACCGCCGCGGCGCCCGAAGACGAGGCATTGCAGTGAGCGGGTCGCGACAATGCAAGGGGTGATCCTGCAGGTCGGAAATGTGATCGCGCCGGTGCTGCTGTGCGTGCTGGTCGGCTTCGCCTTTTCCAAGGCAAAGCTCCCTTTCGACACCAAGATGGTCAACAGCCTGGTCTCCAACGTCGGCTATCCGACCTTGATCCTCGCGCACCTGGCGGACCGGCACGTCGCGCTGGGCGCGTTCCTCGACATCCTGATGGGCGCGACCACGGCGGTCGCCTGCTTCGGGGTGATCGGCTTTCTGGTGCTCAAGTTGATGCGTTTGCCGGCACGGGCCTTTCTGTCGCCCATGATGCTGAACAACGTGGGCAACATCGGCCTGCCCGTCAGCGCGCTTGCTTTCGGCGACCAAGGGCTGGCCTATGCGCTTGCCTTTCTCGTCGTCGTGCTGATCGGCGTCTTCACGATCGGCATGTGGCTGCCCATGGGCAAGCTCACCTTCCGCAGCCTGCTGCGTAGCCCGGTGATTTATGCGGTCGGGCTCACCCTGGTCTTGATGGCCACGGACACGAAGCTGCCGAACGTGCTGGACAAGACCTTCGAAATCCTAGGCGGACTGGCGATCCCGCTGATGCTGCTGACTCTCGGCTACACCCTGGGCAATCTCAAGACTGGTGCCCTGGGGCGCGGCACCCTGCTGGCGGCAATTCACTTGGCGATAGCAGCCGGAATCGCCTTGGTTCTAACGCGGTTGTTCGGCTTTGATGGCGTCGGGCGCGGCGTCTTCATCCTGCAATGCATGATGCCGGTCTCGATCGCCACATACCTCTGGGTCGACATGTACTGCCCCGAGCACGCGCCCGACGTGGCCAGCTTCATTTTGGTCTCGACCCTGCTCTCGGTGCTCGCCCTGCCCCTGGTCCTGAGCTTCTGGATCTAGGCTGAGCCGGCCAGGCCGGCCCGACGCAGACCCTCGACAACGCGTTTCACACCTATCGAGGTCGGGCGCCTAAATCTTTCCGTGATGGGAGGCTACTGGGCCGCGCGCGAGGGTTTTTCGGGCAGCTTGTCGGAAGCTTCCTTGACCAGGCTCTCGAATACGAAGTCGGCCGGGCGCTGGTCGGCGAGCGGGATCTCCGGTGCCATGTCCCCGTCGGTTCGAATGCCCCGCAGATTGACCAACAGGGCTTTGAGCGGGTTCTTGACCGTGTCGGCGACCGCCGTGCCCTCATAGCCGCAGTGGACCATGCAATTGGCGCATTTTTCGTAGTTGCCGGTACCGTAGGCGCCCCAGTTGGTATCCTCCATGAGTTCCCGGTAGCTCTGGGTGTAACCCTCGTTGAGCAGGTAGCAAGGACGTTGCCAACCGAAGATGTTGCGCGTCGGATTGCTCCAGGGCGTGCAGCGGTAGGTCTGGTTTCCGGCCAGGAAATCGAGGAACAGGCTCGACTGGCTGAACTGCCACTTCTTACCCTTGCCGCGCTTAAAGACCTCGCGGAACAGGGATTTGGTGGTCTGGCGGGTCAGGAAGTGCTCCTGATCGGGCGCCCGCTCGTAGGCATAGCCGGGCGAGACTGTGATGCCCTCGATGCCGAGCTCGGTGACATAGTCGAAGAACTCGGCGACCGGTCCGGCCTCGGCGTTGTTGAACAGCGTGCAGTTGATGTTGACCCGGAACCCCTTGGCTTGGACCGCCTTGATCGCCTTGATGGCGCGCTGGAACACGCCCTTCTGGTCGACCGCCCGGTCGTGTTCCTCCTCCAGGCCGTCCAGATGGACCGAAAAGGTGAGATAGGGGCTCGGCTCGAAGAGATGCAGCTTCTTTTCCAGCAGCAGCGCGTTGGTGCATAGGTAGATGAAGCGCTTGCGCTTGACCAGCTCGCTGACGATCTGGCCGATCTCCTTGTGCAGAAGCGGTTCGCCGCCGGGAATTGAGACGATCGGCGCACCGCATTCTTCGACCGCCTGGACGCACTGCTCGACCGATAACCTCTGATTGAGAATCTTGTCTGGGTAATCAATCTTGCCGCAGCCGGGGCAGGCCAGATTGCAGCGGAACAGGGGCTCCAGCATGAGCACCAGCGGGTAGCGCTCGCGGCGCAGAATCCGCTGCTTCATGATGTAGGCGCCGACTTTGATCTGCTGTCGAAGAGGTACGGCCAAGGGGGCGACTCCAATGTTGCTAGTACGGCGGCCCGGAAATGGTGGACGCGGCTTCGCGCTCCCCCGCCTGGGAGCTGAAATATAGCGCTCTTTAGCCGATAATCCAAGGCAAGCCAATCAATTAAGCGTGCGGCGCCGCCTCGCCGTTGGCCGCGATGGCGACCAAAAAGGTGTCGGCGAAATCCTTGAGCTTGGCGGCGCCCACCCCGTGTACCTGGGCGAACTCCTCGGTGGAGCGCGGCGCTCGCCGGGCCATGTCGGCGAGCGAACGGTCGGAGAAGATGATGTAGGCGGGTACCCGCCGCTCCTTGGCGAGCTTCAGCCGCAAGTCCTTGAGCTGGGCCAGCAAGGCCTCCTGCCCGGCTGTAAGTGGGGCTTCCGGCTCAGCACTCTTGGATCCCTTTGCGGCCTTTGGCGCCTTGGCCGGGCGCCGCACGCTGTCCTGGCGGTAGTGAAACCGGCCCTCGCCGCGCAGCAGGGCGCCGCCCTGGTCGCCAAGCGCCAAGCCGCCGTAGCCCTGGATATCCAGGCGGAGATAGCCGGCCGCCACCAGCTGGCGCAGCAGGGACTGCCAGGCGTCTTTCTTGAGCGCTTCGCCCACGCCAAAGGTCGGAAGGCGGTTATGGCCGGCCTTGGCAACCTTTTCGGTCAGGTTACCGCGCAGCACGTCGATGATATGAGCGCCGCCGAAGCGCTGGCCGGTGCGGTAGACCGCCGAGAGCGCCATCTGGGCCTCCTTGGTGCCCTCGATCATCTCGACCGGCTCCAGGCAGGTGTCGCAGTTGCCGCAGGGCTCGATGGTTTCGCCGAAATAGCTCAAGAGCGCCCGGCGCCGGCACTGGGCGGTCTCGCAATAGCCGATCAAGGCGTCCAGGCGCTTGTGTTCGCGCCGCCGGCGCTCTTCACCGGACTCTTCTTGCTCGATGAAGACCCGGCGCAAACGGATGTCGTCCAGGCCATAGAGCATGTGGGCCTCGGCCGGCTGGCCGTCGCGCCCGGCTCGGCCGAGCTCTTGATAGTAGGCCTCGACGCTGCCCGGCAGGTCGGCGTGGAACACGAAGCGCACGTCCGCCTTATCGATGCCCATGCCGAACGCAATGGTCGCGACCATGACCACCCCGGGCTCGGTCATGAAGCGGTTTTGGTTAAGGTCTCGGGCCTCCTTCTCCATGCCTGCGTGATAGGGCAGGGCGGGGATTCCGGCCTCGACCAGGGCCTGGGCGGTCTGCTCGGTCTTCTTACGGGAAAGGCAGTAGACGATGCCCGATGCACCCTGGTGACGCGCCAGGAAGCTGAGCAGCTGGCGCCGTGGCTCGCGCTTGAGCTCGACCGCAAGGCGAATGTTCGGCCGGTCGAACCCCATGACCAGGGACTCCGCCTGGCCATCGAAGAGCTGCTCCAGGATATCCCGGCGGGTGACCTGGTCGGCCGTCGCGGTCAGGGCCGCGATCGGCACGCCCGGAAAGAGTGTGGCAAGCCGGGTCAGGTCCCGGTACTCCGGCCGGAATGCCGGCCCCCATTGGGAGATGCAGTGAGCCTCGTCGATCGCGAAGAGGCTGACCGGCAGCTTGGCAAGGGCCGCCAGCATGCGCTCGGTCATGAGCCGCTCGGGCGCCATGTAGAGGATCCGGGTCTCGCCGGCCGCCGCCCGGCGCCACGCGGCGACATTCTCGTCTCTGCTGCGCTGGGAGTTGATGGCATCCGCCGCGACCCCGGCCAGGCGCAGGGCGGCAACCTGATCGTGCATAAGGGCGACCAGGGGCGAGACCACGACGGTCAATCCGCCCAAGATCAGCGCCGGCACCTGGAAGCAGAGCGACTTGCCCGAGCCGGTCGGCATGACCGAAAGCACGTGACGGCCGGCCAGAAGCGCGTCGACCGCGGCCTCCTGGCCGGGCCGAAAGGCCTCGAAGCCGAAGACCTCCTTGAGCACGCGGTGCTTTTGGTCGCTGTCTTGCGCTGCGATCGCCATGAAGCCATGTGGATGAGAAACGGATCGACCGCCATCTTGCATCACGGCGGCGATAAGACCAATGATTGGAACCTGCGCCGAGACCCTTTTTGAGAGTGATTCCATGACAGCGGGCAACAAGACATTCGACGGCCGGGTGGTCGTGGTCGGCTACGGCACGATCGGGCGCTGCGCCCTGCCCATGCTGCGCGCGCTCTTCGGCTTGCCGCTCGAGCGTTTCCTGGTGATCGATCAAGCCGACCACAGCGATCTCTTGGCCGATGAGATCGCCGGCGGCTTGCGCTTTCAGACCCACACAATCACGCCGGACAATCTGGCCAAGGTCCTCGGCGCGGCCGCCCGGGCCGGCGATCTGCTGCTCAACCTTTCGGTCGGTATCGAGTCCCTGGCCCTGGCCGACTGGTGCCACCACAACGGCGTGATTTACCTGGACACCGCGCTGGAGCCCTGGGAAGGCACCGTGGACGACAGCCACAAGCCGGCCGCCGAGCGCACGGAATACGCCTTTCACCAAACGGCGCGCGGGCAGGCCCGGGCAAGCTGGCGGACCGACGGGCCGACCGCGGTCATAACCCACGGGGCCAACCCGGGGCTGGTCAGCCATTTCGCCAAAGCCGCGCTCGTGGATCTTGCGCGCTCGCGAAAGCCCGAGATCGCCGTGCCGGACAGCCGCGCCGGCTGGGCTCGGCTTGCTCGGGACCTGGGGGTCAAGGTGATCCACATCAGCGAGCGGGACACTCAAGTCACCGGTAAGCCAAAAGAGCCCGGCGAGTTCGTCAACACCTGGAGCATTCCGGGATTTGTCGAGGAAGCCATGATGCCGGTCGAGATCGGTTGGGGGAGTCACGAGAAGACCTTGCCGCCGGGCGCCCGGCGCCAGACCGAGGGGCCGTGCAATGCGATCTACGTGGAGCGCCCGGCAGCCCAGGTCCTGCTGCGTTCTTGGGTGCCCCTGGGCGGCCAGATCCTGGGCCTCGCTCTGCCTCACAGCGAGTCGGTGACGATCAGCGAGTACTTGACCCTGGAGGAGGGCGGCCAGGTGGTCTACCGGCCGACCGTCGCTTTTGTCTATATGCCTTGCGACGGCGCCATGGCCAGCCTGCACGAGACCATGATGAACGGCTGGCAGATGCAGCCCAGGGAGCGGATCCTGTTCGACGAGATCACCACGGGGCGCGACGAGCTGGGCGTGCTGCTGCTGGGCGACGGGCCGAGCGGCTGGTGGTATGGCTCCCAGCTCGACATCGAAGAGGCCCGCCGCCTGGCACCAGGCAGCAATCCGACCGCGCTCCAAGTGGCGGCCGGCGTGGTCTCGGCGGCGCTCTGGGCGGCCCGCAACCCGAACCGGGGCTTCTGCGAACCCGAGGACTTGCCACACGAGGAGATTCTGGTGGCGGCCCGCCCCTATCTGGGCCCGGTCGCCAGCCTGCCGACCGACTGGACGCCGTTTCGCCAGCGCAAGCAGCTGTTCGACGAGCCCAGGCTCGACCCGGCCGATCCCTGGCAGTTCACGAACTTCACGCTTTGAGCCTGGAGCGTCTCGTCTCGCGGACCGAGATCACCACGCCGCTGGCGACCACGATGGCGATGCCGAGCCAGGTCACGGCATCCGGGAAATCGCCGAAGTAGAGGTAGCCCAGGATACTGGCCGAGACGATCTCGGAATAGCCGATCGGCGCCAGTTGGGCCGCGGTCGCCTTCTCGTGGGCCAGGATGATGCCGAAGTGTCCGAGCGCGGCGCACAGGCCCATGATCAGCATCAGGGGCCAATCGCCCGCCTCGGGCATGACCCAGAAGAACGGCAGAAGGACCGTGCTGACCGCGGCGCCGACCAGGCCGGTGAAGGCAAGGGTGACCAGCGGCGGGTCGACCCCGGCCAGCTTGCGGGTCGAGAGCACATAGCAGGCATAGACCGAGCCGGCGGCCAAGGCGAAGGGCACGCCGGGCGAGATTGCGCCCAGGCCCGGGCGAATGATGATCAGCGTGCCGAGGAAGCCGACCGCGACCGCGCCCCACCGCCAGATCCCGACCCGCTCGCCCAGCACCACGGGGGCGAGCGCGGTAATGATGAAGGGATAGATGAACACCACCGCCAGGGCGTCGGCTAGCGGCATCAGGGCAATGGCGACGAAGAACAGCCCGGTCGAGAGCATCAGTAGCGTGCTGCGCACCACCTGGAGAACCGGGCGCCCGGGGCGCAGGATCCGCGTGCCGTGGCGCCAGAGGCCGAATGGCAGGAAAAGGATCAGGTGAAAGAAGTAGCGCGCCCAAACCAGCTGCACCGTGTGGAATCGCTCGGACAGCAGCTTTGCCGTGGCGTCCATCACAGGAATGATTGCAACGGCGCCCAACATCAGCAGGATGCCGATCAACGGGCTTGCGCTGGGCGGCGGCGGCGCGGCGCGATCGGGACTCTGAGCCGACATTACCGTGAGATACCTGCTCGAAGGCCGGTCCCTCGCGCCGGCGCGCGCCAAGCTGCCACGGGACTTGGTGCCGGACAAGCGACCTGGCAGAGTGAAGCGAACCACGCGAGGAGGGCGCGCCATGGATCAAGACCAATGGGTCTGTACCGTTTGCGGCTACAACATGATCGGCGAGCGGCCCGACGTCTGCCCCTTCTGCGGCGCCCGCCACGACACCTTCCTGACCTGGCAAGCGGCCGAAGAGACCTATCGGGTGACACCGCGCCCGGTGACCGATGGGGTCAGCCAGCTAATGTCGGTGCCGCGCTTGGGCCTGGAGCATGCCGCCTATCGGGTCGAGACGGCGGCGGGGGCGTTCTGGATCGATTGTCCTTCGGCCTTCAACCGGGACCTGGCGCCGGTCGAGGCAATCTATTTTACCCACAAGGATTTTCTCGGCGCCTCGAACCAGTACCGCGCGCTTTGGGGCGCCAAGGTCCACCTGCACAAGGCGGACGCAGCCCACCCCTTGGCCGTGCCTTTCCCGGTCGACGTGCCCTTCGAGGCCGACTTCACGGCACCCGGCCTCGAGGCCTTTCATATCGGCGGTCACACCCCGGGCTTCACGGTCTACATCCACGAATCCTTGCTGTTCGCTTGCGACTACGCCTTCCCGCCGGGCGATGGCATGCGTCTCAACCCCTACGGCCCCAAGGAAGCGACCCGGGCCGGCGCCCAGCGACTGTTGGTGCTAACCGAGGGACGGGCGCTCGCCACTGTGTGCGGCTACAACTATGTCACCGACTTCGAAAGCTGGCGCGAGGGGTTAACGCGGGCCGCGGCCTAGGCCATCTCCACCATGACATGGGTCTGGTAGGCCGGCCTTTCGGTCATACGCCGATACCAAGCCGCGACGTTCGGCAGGTCGGGACGGTCTATCTCCATGGCGTGCCAGCGATAGCACCAGATGCCATTGGCCAGATCGGCCAGGGAGAAAGCCTCGCCGGTGAGATAAGGCCGGTCCGCGAGATGGGCTTCGAGCAGGGCGAAGGAGCGGCCGGCAACCGCCATGTCTTGGGCCAGCTTCTCCTGGTCGCGCTGCTCCGGCGCCGTGCGCACCATCTGGAAGAACACCGGAAAGACCGTGCGCGCCAGAACCGTGTTCTCCCAGGTCATCCAGCGATCGGCGTCGGCCCGGCTCTCCAGGCTCGCGCTCATGAAGCGGTCCTCGCCGTACTTGTCGTGCAGGTAGCGCAGGATCGGGTTGGACTCCCAAAGCACGAAGTCGCCGTCCTCGATGGTCGGGATCAGGCCGTTGGGATTGAGCGCCCGATAGGCCGTGCTGTCGGTGCCGCCGAAGGGCCCACCGATGTCGACCCGCTCGTAAGGCAAGCCCAGCTCGTCGCATAGCCACAAGACCTTCTGGACATTGGACGAGCTGTTGCGGCCCCAAATCTTGATCATGATGGCTTCCTTTTCTCAGCCGTCTCGCTTGGCCAGATAAGCGTCGATCAGCGCGTGCAGGCGCTCTCGGCCAAAGCTCGGATCGTGACCGGCGTGGACCACGCGCACCGGCAGCTCGCGCAACCGCTTCATGGAGGCGATGTAGTGCGCAATGTTGGAGTGGTGCAGGCCGTCCAGCAAAGGCCCGTCGTAGATACAGTCGCCGGAAAAGAGAATCCCGCTGTCCGCCTCCCAAAGGCCAATGCTGCCGGGCGAATGGCCTGGCAGGTGCAAGACCTCGAAATGCCGGTCGCCCAGATCTACTGCATGACCCTCATCGACCACGCGAGTCGCCGGTGCCGGGCGCAGAATATAGGCCTCGGGATCGTAGCCCGCGAAGGGCAGAGCCGTGATCAGGCTTTGGTCGGGCTCGACCGGATAGCCGGCCTCGTTGAGGTAATCGACGAACTGGGCATTGAAGCCGCTGATGTAGAGGCTGCCGTCCTCGTCCGGCGCGCCCAGGTTCGCGGCCTCGGACCGGTGCACCAGGCAGTCCTCGAACTCGTGGTGGCCGCCGGCATGGTCCGCGTGGGTGTGGGTCGCGGCCGCAATCACCGGCTTGTCGATCAGATCCTTTGTCGCCTCGCGCAGGCTGGCGACGCCCATGCCGGTATCGACGAAAAGATCCCGATCGCGCCCGCGCACGTGCCAAATGTTGCAGCGCATGAGAGGCACCACGTGGGGCTCCCACAGATGAGTGATACCGTCGGTAAGGCTGCGGCGCTCGAACCAGCGGTCGGCGATCGGCAGGACCATTGGGTGTGAATTCTCCTCGAGAGTCGGGGGCGCTTTCAAAAGTCGCCAAGATTTCTTATATTAGTCCCGTTGGGAAACCAACTATGGCGCTACACGGGCTTGCGGAATAAGCGTTGTGGACCCGGGGGCAGTACCCGGCGCCTCCACCAGTTTCGCCGCCGCGTCCAGTCGCTCATTGACTGGCCGGCGGCCTCTCGACGGGGGCGAACCAGGATCGACACGCGTGGTAAAGGCTTGTTCGGTGCCCGGCATGGTACCGCCGTTATCGGGCCATCTGATAGTTGCGAACGACAACTACAGTGAGGCGCGCCTCGCTGCCTAATGGCGGCTGGTTAGCCTAATCTAAGTCCTGCGGCCTCACACGTCGCAGGCGGGGTTTGGGGCGCACCTGGCAACAGAAGCGCCCCGCTCTACGGGCTCCCCTGGTTCGCCGGGGGAGTCGCAGACCCCCGGGGGTGCGAGAGTCGAGGATGGCTGAGGATCCGCTCAAGTACGATGCCCTGATCGAGCGCGCGCTCAAAGGCGTGGTGCGCGAGGTTCTAGAGACGGTGCGCGAAGAAGGCCTGCCCGGCGAGCACCATTTCTACATCACGTTCCGCACCGAGTATCCGGGGGTCGAGATTGCCGACCATCTGCGCGAGCGCTATCCGGGCGAGATGACCATCGTCCTACAGCATCAGTTTTGGGGCCTGGAGGTCGAGCCGACGCGCTTTTCGGTCAGCCTGAGCTTCTCCGGCGTGCCCCACAAGCTGGTCGTGCCTTATGCTGCGATCGTCGCCTTCGCCGACCCTTCCGTGCGCTTCGGCCTGCAGTTCGAAAACAGCCAGGACGGCGACGAGCCAGAGGAAGAGGCCGCGCCGGAGACCCCGGACGAGACGGCGCCAGAAGCTGAAGAGGCGCCCCAGGACAAGGTCATCACGCTGGACTCCTTCAGGAAGCGCTAGGGTGGCCGACACGCCCGAGCTTCTTTGCGAGGGACCGGAAGACGCGCCCCTCACCCTTGCCGTGGCCCACGGAGCGGGCGCCGGCATGGACTCACCCTTTCTGACTCGATTCGCGGCCGGCATCGCGGCCGGCGGGTTCCGGGTCGCGCGTTTCGAGTTCCCCTACATGGCGGCGCGGCGCAAGGACGGCAAGCGTCGCCCGCCCGATCGCCAGCCCGTGCTGCTGGACACCTGGCGCCGGGCGATCGCGGCCCTGGGTGGGCCTGAGCGCCTGGTGATCGGAGGCCGCTCCATGGGCGGGCGCATGGCAAGCATGCTCGCCGACGAGGAAGGCGTGCGCGGCCTGGTCTGCCTTGGCTACCCCTTTCATCCGCCGGGCAAGCCTGAAAACCTGCGCACCGCCCACCTGGAGAGCCTGGCAACTCCTTGCCTGATCTGTCAGGGCGAGCGCGACGCCTTCGGCGGCAAGCCCGAGGTCCCGACCTATCGCTTGTCACCGTCGATCGAGCTCTTTTGGCTACCCGACGGAGATCATGGCTTGGAGCCGCGCAAGGCATCGGGCCACACGACCGAAGGCAACTGGTCCGCGACCGTCTCGGCGGTTCTTGCCTTCCTGGAGCGCCGGACGCCGTGAGCCAGGATGAGGTTCAGGAGCTGGTCGCGCGCCTGCTGCCGCTCGGCCCGGTCGAGGCGCGGCGCATGTTCGGCGGCTGGGGCATCTTCCACGAAGACCTGATGTTCGCCCTGGTGGCCAATGGCACGCTCTATCTCAAGGTCGACGCCGAGACCGAGGCGCGCTTTGCCGACGCAGGCTCCGAGCCCTTCACATACCAGCGGCCCGGCAAGCAGATTAAGATGTCCTATTGGCGCCTGCCGGCGGATGACGATCTTCTCGATTGGGCCGCACTGGGCCTGGCCGCGGCCCAGCGCGCCAAGAAACCCAAGAAGAAGCGGCGCAGATAGCCCGCCTTTTCCGATCCCCTCTCGGCGCCTATGATGAACCTCAACGACCGCAGGATTGCAGGGGGACAAGGGCATCATGAGCGATACTTCCAATCTTGAGAACGATCAGCCGAAGACGCGCACCGAGAGCGATTCCATGGGCGACCTCCAGGTGCCGGCCGAGCGCTACTGGGGCGCCCAGACCCAGCGCTCGATCCACAATTTCAAGATCGGCGGCGAGCGCATGCCGCTCGAGCTGGTCAAGGCGTTGGGTATCCAGAAGCTGGCCGCGGCGCGCGCCAATGTTGCGCTCGGTGAGCTCGACCCCAAGCTTGGTGAAGCGATCGAGAGCGCCGCGCGGGAGGTCGCCGACGGGCACCTGGCTGACAACTTTCCCCTGGTGGTGTGGCAGACCGGCTCGGGCACGCAGTCAAACATGAACGCCAACGAGGTGATCGCCGGACGCGCCAATGAGATCCTGGCCGGCACGCGCGGCGGCAAGGCACCGGTCCACCCGAACGACCATTGCAACCGGGGCCAATCCTCGAACGACACCTTCCCGACCGTGATGCACATCGCAGCGGCCCGTTTGATCACCGGCGAGACATTGCCGGCCCTGCGCGATCTTCAGGCCGCGCTCGAGGCCAAGGCGGCGGCGTTCGAGCGTATCATCAAGATCGGCCGCACCCACATGATGGACGCCACGCCGCTCACCCTCGGTCAGGAGTTCTCCGGCTACGCCAAGCAGATCGAATACGGCATCGCAGGCGTCGAGGCGACGTTGCCCAGGCTCTACCGCCTGGCCCAAGGCGGCACCGCGGTCGGCACCGGATTGAACGCGGTCCAGGGCTTTGCCGAACGCTTCGCCCAGGAGGTCGCCGAGCTGACCGGCCTGCCGTTCGAGAGCGCGGCCAACAAGTTCGAAGCAATGGCCGGCCATGACGCCATGGTCGAGACCTCGGGCGCGCTCAACGTCTTGGCCGGCGCGCTCTTGAAGCTCGGCAACGACACCCGCCTGATGGGCTCGGGCCCGCGCTGCGGCTTCGGCGAGCTGCTGCTGCCGGCCAACGAGCCAGGCTCCTCGATCATGCCCGGCAAGGTCAATCCGACCCAGGCCGAGGCGCTCACCATGGTCGCGACCCAGGTCATGGGCAACCACGTGACCATCACCGTGGCCGGCTCCCAGGGGCACTTCGAGCTTAACGTCTTCAAGCCGGTCATGATCTACAACCTGCTGCAGTCGGCCAAGCTGATCGGCGATGCCAGCGTCAGCTTCCGGGAGAACTGCATCGAAGGCCTCGAGGCCAACGAGGCGCGCATCACCGAGCTGATGCACAATTCGCTCATGCTGGTAACCGCGCTCAACCCCCACATCGGCTACGACAACGCGGCCAAGGTCGCCAAGAAGGCCTATGCCGAGAACATGAGCCTGAAGCAGGCGGCGGTCGCGCTGGAGCTCCTGACCGAGGAGCAGTTCGACGCCTGGGTGCGGCCAGAGGACATGCTGGGTCCGCGCCCACGCTCCTAGGTCCGTGGACCACACACCCCAGCGCGTCCAGAAGCGCTCGCTGACCATTGCCGGTCATCGCACCAGCGTCAGTCTGGAAGAGGCTTTTTGGCACCACCTCAAGCGGCTCGCTGCCGCCCGAGGCCTGTCGCTCAGCGCCCTGGTCGCGGAAGTCGACCGAGAGCCCCACGCGAACCTGTCGAGCGCGCTCAGAGTCTACGTGTTGAGAAACCTGGAGGCCGGCAACTAACCGCCCTCGGTCATGCCGCCGTCTTCGCCGGGCGGGTTGCTGCGCGGCGCGAAGGCCGGCTCTTCCCAGACCTCGCGATAGTGCCCAAGCGCCCAGTGCACCGAGGGGAAGGCCAGATCGTCCCAGGGGATCTCGTCCCACTTGAAGAGATCGAGTTCGAGGGTCTCTTCGCCGGCGGCGATCTCCGGGTCCAATAGGCGCGCGCGAAAGATCAGCTGGATTTGGCTCAAGCGCGGGATCGCGTAGAGCGCCAACAGCTGGTCGATCTCGATCCTGGCCTGGGCCTCTTCCCAAGCTTCGCGCAGGGCACCCTCGGCGGCGCTCTCGTGCAGTTCGAGGTATCCCGCGGGCAGGGTCCAATAGCCGCGGCGTGGATTGATCGCACGCCGGCATAAGAGGATCTGGTCCTTCCAGCCGACCACCGAGCCGACCACGACCTTGGGATTCTCGTAGTGGACGAAGCCACAATCACCGCACACCAGACGCTGCTGGTTGTCGCCTTCCGGTACCTTTTCTACGAAGTGGTCGGGCACCGTGGTCGCGCGCGCGGAGATGATCTTGCCCATGGGCCGCAGTGTGGCCCAAGGCGGGCGGCCGGGCAAGCGGTCGTAAGAACCGGGCCCAACCGGGATGTTTCGCGGTTTGAGATTTTGTTAACTCCCATCGTTAAGCATAGGCCAGACAAGAAGCAAGAAACCCAAGGGCCAACGGATGGAACCCAAGAGCAAGATTAGACCGCGCCTGGTCGCCTTCAGCCTCGCTTTCAGCGGCCTGATCGCGGCTGGCGCACCAGAGGCCGCGGCGGCGCCCGACCACTGCGCCGATCGCGAGGAGGTTCTGCGCCGGTTGAGCGAAAAGTACGCCGAGGCGCCGGTCGCCCGGGGTCTCAGCCTGGACGGCCGCATGGTCGAGGTCTTGACCAGCGCGGACGGCACCAGCTGGAGCATCGTCGTCTCGAGCCCCGGCAAGGAATCCTGCATCGCGCTGGCCGGCGAGGGCTGGCGCGGGCTCGCCAAGGGCAAGGCGCGCCTGGTGAATTCGCCTTGAACGCCCGGTTAAGGCTTAAGCTTAATCAGAAATAAACCGCTGGCCTTCAGGATGGGGTCAGGACACCCAGGAAAGACAGGTAAAACGCCATATGTTCTCGCGACTTCTCGGGCTTTTCTCCGCCGACATGGCGATCGATCTCGGCACCGCCAACACCTTAGTTGCAGTGCGGGGACAAGGCATCGTGCTTAACGAGCCGTCCGTCGTGGCCATCGCCGAGGTCAAGGAGCGGCGGCGCGTGGTGGCGGTCGGCAACGAGGCCAAGCAGATGCTCGGCCGCACGCCCGGCGGCATCGTTGCGATCCGGCCTCTGCGCGACGGCGTGATCGCCGATTTCGAGGTCGCCGAGGAGATGATCAAGTACTTTATCCGCAAGGTCCACAAGCGGCGTACCTTCGTCAGCCCCCAGGTCATCATCTGCGTGCCCTCGGGCTCGACCCCGGTCGAGCGCCGGGCCATTCAGGAGGCCGCCGAGGCGGCCGGCGCGCGCCACGTCTTCCTGATCGAGGAAGCGATCGCCGCCGCGATCGGCGCCGGACTGCCGGTCACCGAGCCGACCGGCTCCATGGTGGTCGATATCGGCGGCGGCACCACCGAGGTCGCGGTCTTGTCCCTGGGCGGCCTGGTCTATGCCCGCTCGGTCCGGATCGGCGGCGATACCATGGACGAGGCGATCATCGGCTACATCCGGCGCAACCATCACCTGCTGGTCGGCGAAGGCACCGCAGAGCGCATCAAGCAGGAGATCGGCACCGCCTGCATGCCCGAAGTGGGCGAGGGCGCAACCCTGGAGATAAAGGGTCGGGACCTGAGCGAGGGCGTGCCGAAGGAGATCGTCATCTCCGAACGCCAGATGGCCGAGGCTCTGGCCGATGCCGTGAGCGCGATCGTCAGCTCCGTGCGCGACGCCCTGGAATCGACCGCCCCGGAGCTGGCCGCCGACATCATCGACAAAGGCATAGTCTTGACCGGCGGCGGCGGCCAGTTGCGCAACCTGGACCGGGTGCTCGCCAAGGAGACCGGCCTGCCGGTCGTGGTCGCCGAGGACCCGCTGTCCTGCGTCGTGCTCGGCACCGGGCGCTGCCTGGAAGAGATGACCGCGCTGAAGACGCTGTTGATCGCGGTGCACTAGGCTCCCAGCACCGCCACGCCCCAATAGAATCCTTCCCTCCGGCGGTCGAGAGTTAGCCGAAGCCCTTCGGCGGCGCCGACGTGGCTCAGCGCCGCCTTTTGCCAGGGGGTCCAAAGGGCTATAGAGGACGACCTCGACCCGTCCTGGAACCTCCACCACGCATGTCCGACACCGCCCGCCCATCGATCGGATGGCTTGCCGCCTTCGGCGTCGTCTTTATCTGGTCTGGCTGGGTCGTGGTCTCGCGGCTTGGCGTGGTTCAGGCACTGACGATTTACGACATGGTCGCCTTGCGCTTTGCCGTCGCGACCTTGGCCGTCGCGCCTTTCGTTTGGCGCTATTGGCCACGCACCCTGAAGTGGTGGCAGATCGCCCTGATCTCCTTCGGCCAAGGTGCGCCCTATCTGCTTCTCGCTTTCGGCGGCATGCGCTTCGCGCCGGCATCCCATGCCGGTATCATGATGAATGGCACGCTGCCGATATTCGCCGCCTTGGTTGGCTGGTTTTGGTTGGGTGACAGACCGGACCGCTGGCGCATAGCCGGGATGGCGGTGATCTTGGCCGGCTGCGGGATGATCGGGTGGGACCGCAACAGCGTCGGGGTGGCGTCCGATGCATGGATCGGCCACCTCCTGTTTATGGGCGCCGCGCTGTTCGTCGCGATCAATCTCATCGCCACGAAGGCCTGGCAGCTGACCGCCATGCAGGCAATGGTCTGCATTCCGACGGTCAATCTCTTGTGGTTCGGCCCGCTCTACTTGGCCGTCCTACCCAAAAATCTGAGCAGCGCGTCCTGGTCGGAGATTGCCCTTCAGGGCATCTATCAAGGTCTCGGCCCGAGCGTATTGGCCGTGCTGTTTTTCACCACCGCGATCCGCTCCATCGGCCCCTCGCCAACGGCGGCGATGATGGCGATGGTCCCCGGTATGGCTGCCTTGATGGCGATTCCACTGCTCGGCGAATGGCCGAGCGCCGTCGCTTGGATCGGACTGATTCTGGCCACCGGCGGCATTCTCCTGGCAGCCGGCCTAGGGCCAGCCAAGCGCGCACGAGTAGCGCGCTAGGAGGACAGCACCGCCACGCCGGGCAAGGTCTTGCCCTCCAGCCACTCCAAGAAAGCCCCGCCGGCGGTCGAGAGGTAGCTGAAGTCCTCTGCGACGCCGGCCTGGCTCAGGGCCGCAACGGTGTCGCCGCCGCCGGCCACTGAGAGCAGCTTGCCGTCTTTGGTGAGCTGGGCGGCGGCGCGCAGCACGGTGAAGGTGCCGGCTTCGAAGGGCGGCAGCTCGAAGCAGCCGAGCGGGCCGTTCCACACCAGGGTCCGGCAGGTCTCCAGGCGCTTCGCCAGAGCGGCCGCGCTCTGTGGGCCAACGTCGAGGATAAGCTGTCCATCGGGCACCTGATCCACCGGCACTACCTGGCTGGGCGCGTTGGCTTCAAGCGCACCGGCGATCACCACGTCGCTTGGCAGCACGACTTCGCAAGACCGGGCCAAGGCCTCCTTCAAGACGGCCCGCGCGGTTTCGGCCATGTCCCGCTCGCAGAGCGAGCCGCCGACCGAGTGACCCATTGCATAGAGGAAGGTGTTGGCCATACCGCCGCCAATCGCCAGCAGCTCAACCTTGCTCACCAGGTTGCCGAGCAGATCAAGCTTGGTGGAGACCTTGGCGCCGCCGACGATCGCGGCGACCGGTCGCTCGGGTCGCTCGAGCGCGCCGGACAGATGCTCCAGCTCTTCGGCCATAAGCCGGCCGGCCGCCGCCGGCAGCAGGTGGGCAAGCGCCTCGACCGAGGCATGGGCCCGGTGGGAGACTGAGAAGGCGTCGTTGACGTAAAGTTCGCCAAGATTTGCCAGAGCGGCCGCAAAGTCAGGATCGTTGGCTTCCTCGCCACCATGGAACCGCAGGTTCTCCAGCAGCAGGACCTCGCCGTCGGCCAGCGCGGCCGTCGCCTGCTCCGCCGAGGGTCCGATGCAGTCCGCCGCGAAGGCGACCGGGCGGCCCAGAGTCTCGGAAAGCGGGCCGATCAAGGGCTGGAGCGACATCTCCGGGTCGGCCTTGACCTTAGGGCGTCCGAAGTGGGACAGGATCACGACCCGAGCGCCCCGCTCGGCCAGGTCGCGAATGGTCGGTGCAAGGCGCGTGATCCGGGTCTGGTCGGTCACCCGGCCGTCCTTCATGGGCACGTTGAGATCGGCGCGCAGCAGCACCCGGCGGCCGGCGACCTGAAGGTCGTCCAAGGTCTTGAAGCTGGTCATGAGGTCCATTCGAAAAGCATAAACGATGGCGAAGCAGCCGGGAGTGATGCCAAATGTCGGCCGGGCGCGCAAGCCTGGGCCGATTGACAGAGGCCGCGCCCGGCCCCAGGTTTGAAGGGTAAGAATCTCGCGGGAGAGCCCATGGCTTACCGTTTCGCCCTGATTACCGGCGCCTCCAGTGGCATCGGCGAGGCCTTCGCCCGGGGCCTGCCGGCGACCACCGAGCTGTTCTTGACCGGGCGCGACGAAGCCCGCCTGGCCGAGCTGGCCGGTGAGCTGGCGAGCGACAGCCGCGAGGTCCGCACCCTAGCGGCGGACCTGGCCCAGGAAGAGGACCGGGCCCGGCTGCTCGAGGCGGTCGCTGAGCTGCCGGTCGACCTGTTGATCAACAACGCCGGCCTGGCCCACTTCGGCGACCTGCAGGACAATCCCCTGGAGCACGAGCGTGCCATGGTCGAGGTCAACTGCCT
>JBCCGG010000024.1:0-90205 GCA_039029395.1 Pseudomonadota bacterium
CGCCGCTGAATTGCTCCAAGCTGGGCAGGCTGCCTGCGAGATCGAGCTGTAGGGAGACCGCGCCTCGGGGCGCTGGTTCGATCCCGCTGAGCTGCCATAAGGAGGAGCTCTTGGCGAGGTGCAGATCCAGCTTTGCATCGAGCTTGGGCAGGCTCAGATCCTTGGCCAGCTCGCCAGCGAGCGCCAGGGTCAAGCGGCCCTCGGGTAGGCCGACCTTGAGGTCGAGCGTTGGCTTGGGCGAGGTCAAGTCGAAGTCGAGCGTGCTCTCCGTGAAGCTCTGTGCACCAAACCGCAGGCGCTGGAAGGAGAGCACGCCGTCCAGGCGCTTTAGAGTCGACTCGCGCCAGTCGAAGACGATGTCGCCGGCCAAGCCGTCGGCCGCAAGCTCACGGTCGCTCTCCGCGATCTCGCCCTGTTCCAGGACCAGGCGGCCTCGGGCCGCGCCACCTGGATCGGCCTCTGTATCGAGCCTGCCGGCAACCGTCGCGCCGAGCCCGCTGACCGAGAATGGCAGGGCGGCCTGGATCGTGCCGTCCGACGCGCCGGCAACCGTGCCCTCGAAGGCCAGGTCGAGCGCCCCGGCCTTGGTGAGCACGTCGATGCGGGCGTCTCGGAACTGGAGCTCGGGGACCTCTCGCGGCGCGCCGCCGGCGCTCTCCTCGTCAGTTGCCAGGGCATCGACCACCTTGGCCAAGCTGCCCAGGGCTGGGCGATCGCCGGTGCCGTCGATCTTGAGGCGCAGGCCCTCGATCGCCACCCGCTCGACCTTGCCGCCGAGCAGCCGGCGGGGGTCGTAGATGACGATCACCTGGGCGACGGCAAGCTCTTGGTCGTCGCCGGCGCCGATGTCGGTTAGGCGGGTGGTGGTCCAGTCGACCTCTTGAACTTTGAGCCGGGGCAGGGGCACGCCGAACTCATCCAGCACCTGTTCGGCGACGCTTTGGGCCAGCGGCACCCGGTAGATGTAGCTCAAGAGCAGTGCCGCGATCAGCAGCGCGAGACAGACGAGGAGGGCGATCGAAATCCGGCGAGCCATGGCCGGAGACTAGCAGAATTTGCGCCGAATGCGGTTAGCCTAGACAGCAGAGGGCGAGGGAGATCAGCACGACCATGAGCAGCAGGGCGACACACTGGCCGAGGCGCGCGCCGGCGCCGACATCGGCATCGCTCGGCTCTGGGCGGGTGACGTCGCCGACCGCGAGGTAGGACTCGTCGCTGTTCTCCATGATGGGATCTCCCCGAACTGCAGGACGGGGCGAGCCTAACCGTCTGATGGGTCCGCTTCAAGCGGTCGAACCTTGGCCGCCTTTCGATCCTTTAGGGGATAGTGCACCAGCTCCGGCTCTTTCTCGAAGACGATGACTTCCAGGATCATGTTGACGGTCTGGCCGTCGTTGCTGAGCGGAAGCAGGGCCCACTCGTAGCCGATGTGGCTGCGCTCGGGATAGACCAAGTCGTCCCGGCCGAACAGGGGTGCGCGGGATTGGGTGACGATGCGGTAGTCCTCGTACCAGGCCTCCAGGTCCTCGGGCCAGGCATCCTCGTCGATCCACTTGCCGGTCAAATCCTGACCCTCGATCTCGGAGATTCGGGTTCCGACAAGTCGGTAGCGAATACGCAAGGGGTCGTAGAAGACGTCGGACAGCATGATGTAGGGCAGCAGGCTCGGCACGTCGATCGGATTGAAATCGGCGCGCGCGGGCATGGGCCGCTCGCCGCGGATCTGGTTCCAGTAATCGTGGCCCAAATGGATCCGCCGGCTGCGGATCTGGTCCAGGGGCATGCGGTGCACGGACAAGGCCGATTGTCCTATGGCTTTTTGCGGGTCCTACTCCGGGCGAAAGGCTAGCCCAAGATCCTTAAGATCTCTTAACCGCGATCTTTAGTTTTATCCGCCGAGGAAGAGGCGCCCGACCCTGGGGTCCTGGAGCAGCTCGTCGCCGGGGCCGGCCATGGCCAGCTGGCCGGAGACCAGGACATAGCCGATGTCGGCGAACTCCAGACCTTTCTTGGCGTTCTGCTCGACCATCACGATGGTCTTGCCCTCGACCCGCTGGAGGTCCTCCAGGATCTCGAAGACCATGTCGATGAAACGCGGCTCCAAGCCGATCGAGGGCTCGTCGACCAGCAGCACATCGGGCTCCATGATAAGCGCCCGGGAGATCTCCAAAAGCCGGCGTTCGCCGCCCGACAGCGTTCCCGCCTTGTGGCCCCGGCGCTCGGCCAGGCGGCCGTACTTGGCCAGCACCTTCTCGGCCGCTTCCTTGGCCTCCTCGGGCTTGTCCTTCAGGTAGCCGCCCATCCAGAGGTTCTCCTCGACCGTCATTGCCGGAAAAACCGACTTGTCCTGGAGCACGTAGGCGATGCCGGCTTGGCGCAGCTTCTCGTTCGGGCTGAGCTGGGTGACGTCGGTCGCGCTGCCCGCCTCGCCGACCAGGATGCGACCGTCGAAGATCCGGGTGAAGCCGAAGATCGAATGCAGCACGGTTGACTTGCCGGCGCCGTTCGGGCCGATCAGGCAGAGCGACCGGCCGCGCCCGACCTGGAGCTCGAAGTCGTGCAGGATCTCCATCTTGCCGTAGCCGGCCGAGAGCCCTTCGATCTTGACATAGGGCTGGCCGCTGGCCAGCTCGGCGATGCGCTCTTTCGGCACCCCGCCCTCGGCCAGTTCGGCAGCCTGGCGGTTGACGTCCTCGACCGAGATCACCGTGTCGATGTCACCGCCGTGGTAGCCGCGAGTCTTAGTCTCTTCGCCGGGCTCCGCCATCAGTGGGCCCCCAGGTAGGCATCGACCACACGCTGGTCGCTCTGGATCGTCTCCGGCGTGCCCTCGGCCAGCAATTTGCCGTGGGCTAAACAGTAGATCTGCTCGGCCATGTTCATGATCACCCGCATGTTGTGCTCGATCACGAAGAGGGTGATGCCGAAGTCCTCGTTGGCGCGGCGCAGGCGGTCGATCAGGCCGTTGATCAGGGTCGGGTTGATGCCGGCGGTCGGCTCGTCGAGCAGCAGAACCTTGGGCTCGTTCATCAGCGCCATGGCGAACTCCAAGAGTTTCTGCTGGCCGAAGGAGAGGTCGCCCGAGATCAGGTAGCGCTTCTGGTAGAGCCCGACGAACTCCAAGAGGTGCTCGGCCTTCTCGGTCACCTCCGGCGGATACTTGCTGAAGAAGGTGCGCCAGCCGATGTTTCGGTGGGGCACGGAGATCAGCATGTTCTCCATGCAATCCATCTGGCTGTAGATGCGGGTCTGCTGAAAGGTGCGCAAGAGGCCCAGGCGGGCGATTTGGGGCACCCTGAGCTTGGAGATCTCCCGGCCCTGGAAGGTGATCGAGCCGGCGTCGATCGGGTGGAAGCCGACGATCGAGTTGAAAAGCGTGGTTTTGCCAGATCCGTTCGGGCCAATTAGGCCGGTGATCTTGCCGTCGGCGATCTTTAGGCTGATGTCCTGATTGGCCTGCACGCCGCCGAAGGCCTTGGAGACGCCGTGGACCTCGATCAGCTCGCTCATTCCGCGGCCTCCCGGCGGGCCTCGGGGGTCACCGTCCGCCGGCCGGTCGAGCGGTCGACTTTGATACCGAAACGCTCGGGCCAGCGCTCCTTGGCCCAGCCCAGGATGCCTTGCTGGAAGAACACCACGTTGACGACGATCAGGAGCCCCAGCGCGACCCACTGCCAGCCGAGTAGGTGAGTCCAGGTGACTTCCTTGATGAGATGAAACAGGGTCGCGCCCAAGACCGGGCCCCACAGCGTGCCCTTGCCGCCCAGAAGCGCCATCAGCACCATGAAGATGCCGAAGGTGACGGTCGGGAAGGCGACCTCCAAAGGTTCGATGAAGCCGGTCATGTTGCCGAAGATGCCGCCCGAGATGCCCAGGAAGAAGGCGGCGATCGACCAGGCGATGATCTTGTGGGCCTTGGCGTGGAGGCCCATGGCGTCGGCCTTGTCCTCATCGTCGCGGATCGCGTTGATGGCAAGGCCGAAGCGGGTCGAGTAGAGCCAGCGCAGAAACGCGAAGGTGGCGACCGCGGCGACCAGGCAGAGCACATAGAAGAACAGCGCCCGGTCGTCAGGGTCGCCCGGATAGGTCGGCAGGGAGATTCCGCCGCCGCCGCCGACATAGTCCCAGGCGCCCATCAGCTCGCCGGCCGCCAGCGCGATGCCGAGCGTGCCGATTGCAAAGTAAGGCCCGCGCAGGCCAAAGATGATCATACCGAACAAGACGGCGAAGACGACCGAACCGAAGGCCGCGGCGACCAGGCCGAGCGCAAGCCCGGTGAAGTACTGTTGCTCCGTAAAGTCGACCTTCACGGCGCCGAAGTGGGCGGTGTACTCCGCGACGTCGTAATAGAGCCCGACCTGGACGATCGCACAGATGTACATGCCGGCGCCGAAGAAGAAAATGTTGCCCAGCGAGTTGTAGCCCATCTGGCCGCCCATGATGTCCCAGGTCAGCGCGAAGAGAATCATCACCCAGAGCACGGCGAGCTGGAAGGTGTAGTTGGGGAACAGCAGGGGCGCGACAATGCCGGCCGCGAGCACGCCGGCGCACAGCATAAGCTGGGTCCGCTCGCCGTTCATCGCACCACCTGGCGCACCCGGCTCTGCTGGACTTGGCGCCACATGAGCACGAGCAGCAGCATGCCGACCACGGTGACCTGCTGGAACTCGGCGCCCAGCACGAAGCCGCCATACTGCTCGGCGACACCGAGACCCAGGCCGGCGACGATTACGCCGGGCAGATTGCCGAAGCCGGCGGCGGTAACGATCACGAAGGAGCGGATCGAGTGGGTGATGCCGAAGAACGGCTGGATCACCCAAATCATGGTAATCAAGACGCCGGCCGCGCCGCAGATCGCCGCGTTGAGCGAGAAGGTGAAGGCATAGACCCGGTCGGTGTTGATGCCCATAACCCGGGCCGCGCGGGGATCTTGGGCGGTGGCCCGGATCGCCTGGCCCATGCGGCTTTTCTTCATGAAGGTGACGACGCCCAGCGCCAGGACCGCGCAGAGCACAAAGGAGACGACCCGGATGTCGGAGACCGTCACCAGTCCGCCCAGGATCGAGCGGATCGCAAAGCCCGACTGGGCGGTAACCACGTCCGAGCCGTAGATCAGATTGAGCCCCTGTTGGATCACGATGGCGATGCCGAAGGTGGCGAGCAGGGAGGTGAAGAGGTCCCGGTCGACCACTCGGCTGATCACCAGCCGGTAGATCGCCCAGCCGAAGCCAAACATGATGACCGGCGCGAAGATAAGCGCGAAGATCGGATGGATTCCGAGTTCGCCGGTCGAATAGGCGATGTAGCCGCCCATGATCACGAAGTCGCCCTGGGCCAGGTTCTTGACGTTCATCACGCCCCAAACCAAGGCGAGACCATAGGCGGCCAGGGCGAAAATCGCGCCGATGAAGAGCCCGTCCAGCAAAAGCTGCACGTTGAGCAGTGGCGCGAGTACCAGCAGGTTCAGGTTATCGAGCATGATCTAGGATCCTCGGGGATGCGCGGCCGCGCCGCCGGCCCCTTGGGGACCGACGGCGGAGCCTTGCATAACCCGAGACACGGGCCTCGCTTACTGGCCGGCCACGCGCGGATAGTTGACCGGATGGGAGGCCCACTTGGAGGGCGCCACCACGTTGTACTGACCGTCCTGGATCTGGCGCAGGACCATGGGCTTGGCGATGTTGTTGCCCTGGTCGGAGAACCTGATCTGGCCGTAGAAGGTGCTCATGTCGGTCGCCGCGATGGCGTCACGCACCTTGTCCTTATCCAGCGAGTTGGCGCGCTCGAAGGCATCCTTCCAGACCAGCACAGCGGCCGAGGCTTGGGCGGCCTGGTAGGGCACGGTCTTGTAGCCGTCGAAGGTCGCCTTGAAGAGCTCGTCGTAGTCGGCGGCCGTGCCGAAGTAGCCGTCCTCGTAGCTCAGCGTCTCGGCCCACTGGGTCGGGCAAAGGATGTCGTTGGTGGCGGCGCCGAACTTGTCGACGATGCCGGCCGACTCGCAGTGGGTCATGGCGATCATCGGCGTGGCGATGCGCATCTCTTCGATCTGCCGGGCTGCGGTCGCCGCCCCCTTGGAATGACCGGAGACCACCAGTAGGTCGGGCTTGAGCGCCTTGACCTTGGTCAGCGTCGCCGACATGTCCGAGAGATCGCGCGGCAGCTTGTCGTCGACCACGATCTGCATGCCGTACTTGGAGGCGTCGTCGACCACACCGGCGCGCACGTCGAGCGAGAAGGGGTCGTTCTCGAAAGCCATGGCGATGCGCACGTCCGCGGGCTTCTTGCCATTCTTCTCGGCGATCTCGGCGGCCAGCGAGATCGAGCTGGCGAGATACTGCTCGGACGTCGAGAGCACCGCGAAGAGGTACTTGTAGCCCTGGGTGAAGAGTGAGCGCGAGGCGCCTTCGGCTTCGATCATGGGGATCTGATACTTCTCGGTGACCGGCGCGATCGCCTTGGTCAGGCCCGAGCTGTAGGGGCCCAGCATGTATTGCACGCCGTCCTGCTTGATCAGGCGCTCGGCCAACTGGGCGCCGCGCGCCGGCGTCGACTCGTCGTCATAGTAGACCACCTTCAGCTTGTAGTTCTTGTCGCCGACCTTGACGCCGCCCATCTCGTTGATCTTCTTGACCGCCAGCTCATAGCCATTCTGGGCGTGGATGCCATTGGTGGAGTACTTGCCAGTCAGCGAGATGGCGGAACCGAGGATGATGGTATCGCCCTCGACCTTGGCGTTCGCGGGCCCGCTGGCGGCCAGGCTGAGAGCGCCGAGGCCAATAGCGGTGGCACGCAGAAAACCTAATGGTTTCATTGTTCTGTGACCTCCCGTTCGAGTCATTTGTTTATTTCAGGAGCCTTTGACTCCAGTGTTGTTGCTTATTTGAATCATATCCTGCCTGTGGCCTGGCGCAAGTCCCCAGAGGGCCGGTGCCGAAATCGTGCGGATCGGCGCCTTGGCGTTCTCAGGGCAGCTTATGACCGAGCGGCTGGTTAATTCGGTCGAGCAGATCGATGTGATGCCCGGCGCGGCGCTCGATCAGGGCAGCGAGCGCAAGCTTCGCCGCGTCAAGCAGGAACATCCAGACAATCACGTAGATCCAGACCAGGCCGATTAAAGGCCAGGGCAGGGCCGGCACCAGCCAGCCGAAGCCGCACATCAGCACGGCCAAGGTTTGCGTCCCGACGATTGCGCCGAAGAGCGGCAAACTGGGGAGCGGGGGTTTGAGAAAGAAGGTCTTGGCCCTTGTCACGAAGAGTAACAGGTGACCGCCGGCGACGAGCTGGAGGAACAGGATCGTCTGCAGGTGGGCCTGGTCGATCGCCACCCAACCCTGCAGGCCCGGGTGGTGCATCCAGGCCATGCCGATCAAGAGAATGCCGAAGCTTTGGGCGACCGAAAGCAGGCCGAGCACGACCGAGCTGCTCAGCACCCGGGGCATATGCCAGCGCACCGGCTTGGGGTCGAGCCGGGTGTTGTCATAGGCGATGGTCATGATTGGAATGTCGTCCAGCAGAGCAAGCGCGATGATCATGATCGCGGTGAGCGGCCGGAAATCCAAGAACAGGGTCGAGAGCACGACCACGAACATGATGTCGATGGTCATGGCGATGCGGTAGATCGTGTAGCTCATGATGCGCTCGAAGATGCGCCGGGCCTCTTCGATCGCGGTGATGATGACCGACAGGCCAGGCGCGGTCAGCACCAGGGCGGCGGCGGCGCGCGCCGCGTCGGTCGCGCCGCTGACCGCGATGCCGCAGTCGGCCTGCTTCAAGGCTGGCGCATCGTTCACCCCATCGCCGGTCATGGCGACGATGTGGTCGCGGTCCTGGAGCGCCTTGACGATACCGTATTTGTGCTCGGGAAAGACCCGGGCGAAGCCCTCTGCACGCTCGACCTCGCGGGCGGCGGCTTCGGGCAAGTGGCTCGGGTCGAGGCCTTCCTTGAAAAGCGCCGAGGCGGCTTGGATGTGGTTGCCCATGGCGAGCTGGCCGGCGATCTCTCGGGCGATCGCCACGTCGTCGCCGGTTACCATCTTGACCGCCACGCCGTGCTCCTGGGCCTGGAGAATGGTCTGTTTCGAGTCCTCTCGCGGCGGGTCGTAGAGGGGCAGGATGCCTAGGAATCGCCAGCTCTGGCCGTCATCCTCCGAGCGCGCAACGCCGAGCGCCCGGTAGCCCTTGGCGGCCAGCTCGGCGACCGCCTGATCGGCCTTGGCCGAACGTTCACGGTCCAGCGCGCTCATGCCGGCGATCACCTGGGGCGCGCCCTTGGTGACCTTGAAATTCTTACCGTCCGGTCCGGCGACCGTCGCCTCGGTGCGCTTGCCTACCGGATCGAAGGGTACAAAGGCGCTTTGGGTGTAGCCCCGCAAAACGTCCTGATCCTCCAGGCCGCCGATCACCGCCAGATCGATCGCATCCTCGTTCTCGGCCTTTGAGGCGAGCGCGCCGGCCAGCACGCAGTCGGCCGCGGCGGCGTCCCCGAAGGTGATGGGATCGCCCAGGGTCAGCTTGTTCTGAGTAAGAGTGCCGGTCTTGTCCGAGCAAAGGATGTCGACCCCGGCCATCTCCTCGATCGCTTGGAGCCGGGAGACGATCGCTTGCTTCTTGGAAAGCGCCAGAGCGCCCAAGGCCATGGTGACCGAGAGCACCGCCGGCATGGCGACCGGAATCGAGGCGATGACCAGGATCAGCACGAACTGCAAGATGTCGACCGCGTCGTGCCAGTGCCAGCTGGGCGCGAGCACGATGTCTCGGTAGAGCTCGACGCCGATCAAGAGCAGGCTGAGCGCCAGAGCCATGACGATCAGGAAATCGCCGATACGTAGGACCGCCTGCTGGGAATGAGATTTTGCGCCGGCGCCGGCGACCAGCTTGGCGGTGCGCCCGAAGAAGGTGTTGTTACCGGTGCCGGTGACCAAGGCAACCATCTCGCCTTGCTTGGCGATCGATCCGGAATAGGCGCTGTCGCCGACCTTCTTGGTGACCGGCAAAGATTCCCCGGTCAAGGCCGCCTGGTCGATCGCCATGAAGTCGCCATCGATCAGAGTGACGTCGGCCGGCACGATCTCGCCCAGGCGCAAACGCACGATGTCGCCAGGCACCAGCTCGGCGGCGTCGATCGTCGCCCAAGCGCCGTCGCGCTTGACGTGGGCCTTGGGTGCGAGGCCCTTTTTCAGGGCGGCCAGCGCGTTGGCGGCCTTGCGCTCTTGCCAGAAGCCGATCAGGGCGTTGTAGATCAAGAGCACCAGGATGATCACGAAATCGGCCCAATGCTGGACCAAGAGCGAGAGCACGGCGGCGATCTCGATCATCCAGGGGATCGGTCCCCAGAAGTAGCCGAACAGCTTCTTGAGCAGGCTTTCTTCGGCGGCCTCGATCGCATTGCGCCCGTACTGAGTCAGGCGCGTTTGAGCCTCGGCGGCGCTCAGCCCGTCTTTGGTGGCCTTAAGCTTGGCAAGCTGCTCTTCGATCGGGACGGGCCGGTCCTGATCGGCCATGTCTAGTCTCCCAAGTAGGACACCAGAAGTACCACGGCGAAAAGAATGGTGACACAGAGAACTGTGCTGCCGGTCTGCCACGTGCGCGCCAGCACGCTTTGCGGCCCATGCAGGTGAAAGACCCGCTCGATCCACACATCCAGGCCCCGCCGTGCTTTGCCTTCGACTTGGGCGCGGCCGCGCGAGAGAGCCTCGACGATCGACCTGGCGACGGCCTTTCCGGCCTTGCGGTAGAAGAAATCGAAATCTAGAACCGTGGACCGCAGCTCTGGCGGGTAGAGGCCCGTTCTTTGCAGTGTCGCAAAGGCCAGTCCGGAGAAAATAAGAAGCTGCAGCATCGTGACCACATGGGTCGTGGTGTAAGGCTGATAGTCCACGGGAAAGGGCAGCAGCGCATATAGCGGTTGCGGATAGACCCCGATAGCGATGCACAGAAACGCCGTTATGCCCATGGCCAAGAGCATGTTGAAGGGCGCTTCATCGGGCCGCTTGCCGGAATCATGGGCGAAGAAGGCGAAGAATGGGATCTTGATGCCCGAATGGTGGAACACGCCGGCCGATGCGAACAAAAGGACCAGGAAGGGGATCACATAGCCTTCGTCAGCCGCCGCCGTTAGGATCATGGACTTGGTGACGAACCCGCTGAACAGTGGGAAGGCGGAGATCGAGGCGGCGCCGACGATGCAGAATCCGGTGGTCCACGGCATGGTCTTGTAAAGCCCGCCCAATTCCGAGCCTTTTGCCGTGCCGGTCCGATAAAGGACCGCACCCATGGACATGAACAAGAGCGCCTTATAGAGGATGTGGGCAAAGGCGTGACTGACGGCCCCGTTGATGGCCAGCGTGGTCCCGATGCCGATGCCCGCCACCATGAAGCCCAGCTGGTTGTTCAGGCTGTAGGCCAAAACCCGGCGCAAATCGTTCTCGATCACCGCGTAGAAAATGGGGAAGGCGGTCATGACCACGCCGATCCAGATTAGCTCCTCTGTCCCCGCATAGCCGCGTGCCAGGGCGTAGACGGCCAGCTTCGTGGTAAAGGCGCTGAGGAAGACCGTGCCCGTGACCGAGGCTTCCGGATAGGCATCCTGCAGCCAGTTGTGCAGCAGCGGGAAGGCGCACTTGATGCCAAAGGCGAGCAATATGAGCAGGCCGCCAGGACTGTCCAGACCGATGTTGTTGAATGCCACCGAGCCGGTCTCCACGGCGTGCATCGCCACGCCGGTCAGCAACAGGATACCCGACAACATGTACATGATCAGGCATCGGAAACCGGCGCGGTAGGCCCGCTCCGTCCTTCCGGCCCAGATCAGGCAGACCGACGCGATCGCCGTCAGCTCCCAAAAGATGAAGAGGGTTATCAAGTCCCCGGCGAAGGTCGCGCCGATCGCCGCGCCCACATAGACGAGGGCGGTGGTCTGTTCCACCCAGTCGTCGCGGTGCCAAGCGAACACGACGCCCAAGGCCGCCGAGATATAGAAGATGTAGCCGAAGATGCGGCTCAGCTTATCGACGCGGACGATGGTTTGCTCGAAGCCAAAGACCGAGAGGGTGCCGAATGTGCCCGGATCCAACACCGCGATTTGCCAGATGCCGAGCAGCGGCAAGGCCAGCGAGTAGAGCGAGCGCACATTACCCTTGAGGAACGGCACCAAAACGGCGCCGACGATCAGCAGGAGTCCGGGCGGGAACTCAGCGATCATAGTAATCCTCATCGCGCATCAGGAACTTGCGCATCTCACGCGCCACCAGCACCAGCAAAAAAGACCCGATAAATCCGAATAGGCCGAAGAACCCGAACCAATTCTCGAACCCGAAGTGCACGTGCTTGTGATAGAAGGCGTCCGCCAGAAACAGGAGCGCACACACCACGACCAGTGCCCAGAATATCTTGTGAACGTTGCGCATATCGTCGAGCCAGTACTTCTTGCCGCCAATATTTTGCTGGCCGGGATGGTTCGAGGGCCCTTTTGTCATGGCTTTTCCTTCGGTTCAGGGATGTGCGCGTCACACAGGGCTATGTGCCCGTGATGTCTCATGGCGCACCTACCACCAGGTCGGCGGCCAGCTCTAGCGGCAGCTGGGGTAGGAAGAACAATAGCACGGTTCCCGCCGCGGTGATCGACAGCGCGACCACGATTGGCCAGGGTGCCTCGCCATGGTCGTGCTCTTCGTGGTCGTTCTTGTCGGGGTTTGCCGGCGCCTTAAAGAAAGCCGCGTAGACGATCGGCAGGAAGTAGGCCGCGTTCAGCAGCGTGCTGACGACAATGACCGCTATCGCCACCATCTGGTGGGCTTCGAGTGCGCCCATCACCATGAACCACTTGCTTAAGAAACCAGCGGTCGGCGGCACGCCGATCATGGACAGCGAGCCGACGGCGAAGGCGGCCATGGTGATCGGCATCTTGCGGCCGATGCCGTTCAGTTGGCTGATCTCGGTCTTGTGGGCGGCCGTGTAGATCGAGCCGGCGGCGAAGAACAGGGTGATCTTGCCGAAGGCGTGGGCCGCGATGTGGATCGCCGCGCCCATGACCGAGAGCGGCGCCAGGATTGCCGCGGCAAGAATCACGTAGGAGAGCTGGCTGACCGTCGAATAGGCCAGCCGGCGCTTCAGGTTGTCCTGTCTGAGCGCGATCACCGAGGCGATTAGGATCGTCGCACCGGCCGCGTAGAGCAGCCATTGGGCGCCCGGCGTGGCGTTCAAAAGGTCGAGGCCGAAGACGTAGACGATCACCTTGACCACCGAGAACACCCCGGCCTTGACCACCGCGACCGCGTGCAAAAGGGCGCTTACCGGCGTCGGCGCGACCATGGCCGCCGGCAGCCAGCGGTGGGCTGGCATAAGCGCCGCCTTGCCAATGCCGTACATGTAGAGGAACAGCAGGATCGCGACCTCCGGCCCCTGGACCTTGCCGGCCAGGATACCGCCCTCGACGAAATCGATCGTGCCGGTCGCCACGTAGGTCCAGATGATGGCGAACATCTGCAAGCCGATCGAGGTCGAGAGCAGGATGCCCAGATAAGTGCGCCCCGCGGCAACCGCGTCCGGCGTCTCCTTGTGGGTGACCAGTGGGTAGGTCGAAAGCGTCAGCACCTCGTAGAAAATGAAGAGCGTGAGCAGATTGCCGGCGAAGGCAACGCCCATGGTGCTGCCGAGCGCAATCGCGAAGCAGATGTAGAAGCGGGTCTGGCTGTGCTCCTGATTGCCGCGCATGTAGCCGATCGAATAGATCGAATTCACGATCCACAGGAACGAGGCGACCAGGGCGAAGGTCATGCCCAGCGGCTCGACTTCGAGCCGGATTGGCAGACCTGGCAAGAGCTCGATCAGTGTCGCGCTCGGCCGTTCGCCGTCCAGGACCGACGGCACGATCGAGGCGACCACCACGAACAGCAACAAGGCGGAGATCAGGGTGACGGTCTCGCGCACGTCCGGCTTGCGGTCGGTAAAGGCGATGCCGATCGCGCCGATCAGCGGAATGACGATCGCGACCCAAGCTGCGGTTTCGGGGATCATGGGGCACCTCCCATGAGCACCTCAGCGGCGCGCTGGGCGACCCCGACGGTCAGGTCCGTGTCGATGCCGAAGTAGACGTTGGCGAGGATCAGCAGCCACGTCGGGATCAACATGATGGGCGGCGCCTCGGTGACCTTCGGCTCGCCCTCGGCCGGCTCGGCCCGGTCGCGGAAGTAGGCCAGCTCGACGATCCGCCAGACATAGACGATCGCCAGGATCGAGCTCACCACGATCAAGACGGCGAAGATCCAGAGACCAAGCTCGAGGGAGGCCTGGATCAGAAGCCACTTGCTGATGAAGCCGGTGGTCAGCGGCACGCCGATCAGGCTCAGGCCCCCCAACACAAAAGCCGCCATGGTCCAGGGCATGACCCGGCCTAGGCCAATCATGTTGTTGATGCTGATCGCGCCAACCCTAAGGAAAATGCAACCGAGCGCCAGAAACAGCCCGCCCTTGATCATGGCGTGGTTGAAGAGGTGGACGAGGCCCGCGGTCAAGCCCGCCACCGTGCCCAGACTGACGCCCAGGATCATGTAGCCGATCTGGGCGACCGAGGAGTAGGCCAGCAGGCGCTTCACGTTGGTCTGGAAGATCGCGATGGTCGAGGCGACCAACATGGCGATCAGCGCCAGCGGCGCGAGCACGTATCCAACGTCGACGACGTCGAAGGAGAATTGCGGCGTGAAGACCGACGTGGTGACCCGGATCAGGACGTAGATCGAGACCTTGGTGGCGGTCGCCGCCAAGAACGCGGTGACCACCGAGGGCGCGTAGCAGTAGGCGTTGGGCAGCCACATGTGCAAGGGGAAGATCGCGGCCTTGATCGCCAGGCCGATAATCAAGAAGGCGAAGGCGGCGTGCACCGTCCTCAGCTCCTCGATCGGCTCTATGCGGGCCGCCAGATCGGCCATGTTGAGGGTACCGGTGACATGGTAGAGCAAGCCGACGCCGATCAGGTAGAAGGTCGCGCCGATCGTGCCCATGATGAGATATTGATAGGCTGCGGTTACCGCCCGTCGGTCCTTGCCCATGGCGATCAGCACGTAGGACGAGAGCGAGGAGATCTCCAGAAAGACGAAAAGGTTGAAGGCGTCGCCCGTGACCGTGATGCCGAGCAGGCCGCAGAAGCACAGCAGGTACATGGAATAAAACAGTGGCGCCTTGTCCTCGGAGATCTCGGCCGCGACGCTGTGGCGCGCATAGGGCATCACGATCGCGCTGATCACCGTGATGATCAGCAGCACGAAGGCATTGGCCAGATCGATCCTGATCTCGATGCCCCAGGGCGCCGGCCAGCCGCCGACTTCGTAGCTCCAGAGGCCGGTCTCGGCGACCTGCAGGAGGATCGCAAGCGCGACCAGGAGTGCTGCCCAGCTGATCGCCGTTGCCAGCAGCCAAGGCGCCGTGGCGCGCCGGAAGATGACGCAGATCGGTGCGGCGACCAGGGGCAGGACGACTTGCAGGGCCGGGAGGTTGGCGGCGATCACGTCTCCGCGTCCTCCTCGTCCGCCTTGGCGATCTCGTCTTCCTCGACCGTGCCGTAGGCCTCCCTTATGCGCACCACCAGCGCCAGGCCCAGCGCCGAAGTCGCGACACCGACCACGATCGCGGTCAGGATCAGGACGTGGGGCAGGGGATTGGAGTAGGCCGTAAAGCGGTCGTCTAAGATCGGCGCGGTCCCCTCATCGACCTTGCCCATGGTGATGTAAAGCAAGAACACCGAGGTCTGGAAGATGTTGAGACCGACGATCTTCTTGACCAGGTTGCCGCGCGAGATGACCACGAAGAAGCCGGTCATCATCAGGAACACGACGATCCAGTAGTTGTAGAGGCCGGGTTCGAACATCTAGCGCTGCCCTCTGCCGGCGAAGCCGTAGAAGATGCCGATCATGACCGAGGCCACGGTCATGCCGACGCCGAACTCGATCAGCAGGATGCCCAGATGCTGGCCATGCACCGGATCGTCCGCCAGCACGTCGTAGTCCAGATAGGTGCTGCCGTTGAGCATGGAGATTACGCCGACCCCGGCGTAGAGCAGCACGCCACCGGCGATCAGCAGCCGCACCACGCCTGTCGGCACGACCCGCTGAACCATGTCGAGGCCGAAGATCAGGCCGTAGAGAATGATTCCGGCGGCGAAGATCACGCCGGCCTGGAAGCCGCCGCCCGGCCCGTAGTCGCCGTGGAACTGCACGTAGAGACCGAACAGTAGGATCATCGGGATCAGAAGTTTTGCGACCACGCGCAGGACCAGATGGCGCTTCATGAGTCCGAGCCTCCGCGCCGCTTGCGCCGGCCCGCGCCGAGCAGCACCAGGACGCCAATCCCGGCGGTGAAGATCACGGTGACCTCGCCCAGGGTGTCGTAGCCCCGGTAGCTCGCCAGCACCGAGGTGACGATGTTCGGCACGCCGACCTCGCTGCCGGACTCCTGGATGTAGCGCGGTGCCACGTGGGTGTTGACCGGCGAGTTCGGGTCGCCGAAATGGTACATGTCAAGCGTGCCGTAGATCAGCGCAATGCCAGTCACCACCACCACTCCGAGCGGCAGCAGGCGCAGGCTGCGCGGCTTGGTGGGCACACGCTCCTTGTGGGTTGTCAGGGACAGCGTTCCGAGCATCAGGATCGTCGTGATGCCGGCGCCGACCGCGGCCTCGGTGAATGCGACGTCGACCGCGTCGAGCTCAACGAAGACGCCGGCCGTTAGCAGGCTGTAGATGCCCGACATCATGACCACGGCGAATAGGTTGCGCAGGCGTACGATGGCGACTGCGGTAACCGCCAGGAAGCCGAGCAGGACGATGTCGATCAGGTGTTCGATGGCGCGTCCTCCTTTGCCTCTGGCTCCGGGTCGTCCGCTTCTTTCTCTGCGTCCGGCGCCAGGTGCGGCTTGAAGCCGCCGTGCAGGGCCGCCTTGGCGACCGCGTGGGTCGCGGTCGGGCTGGTCAGCAGGATGAACAGCAGGATGAACACCAGCTTGACGAAATTGAGCAGCGAATTCTCCAGGGTGAAGACCTGGAACATCAGGCCGAGCATGATCAACGCCATCGCCAGTGTGTCGATGATCCCCGCCGCGTGCATGCGGGTGAAGAGGTCGGGCAGGCGAACCAGCCCGACGCCGCCGATGATCATCAGCACGCTCCCGACGATGATGCAGGGCCAGCTCAGGATATCGAGCAGGATTTCCATCAGGGATCGGCCTCCGGCTCGGGCTCGGGCCGCTCCCGGCCGCTCACCCCCAGGTCCCGGTACTCGAAGAACTTGAGGATCGCGATGGTGCCGACGAAGTTGATCAGAGCGTAGAGCAGGGAGATGTCCAGGAAGTCCGGCCGGTCGGTCAGGAAGCCGAAGACCGCGACCATCAAGACGGTCATGGTGCCGAATGTGTTGACCGCCAGGATCCGGTCGTAAACCGTCGGGCCCAAGAGCGCCCGGGCGAGCGCCAAGGCCATGGACACCAGGATGCCTGCGGCGGCAGCGGTGAACATCAGCTCTTGTCCTCCAGCTGCTTAACCCCCTCCATTTGGGTGACCCGCCGGTCCATCTCGCCGGCCTCCACGTCGTCGGCCATGGCCTTGGTGATGGCGTGGACCAGGATCGTGTCGCCCGTGACATCGCACGAGACCGTGCCCGGGGTCAGGGTGATCGAGTTGGCGTAGATCACCCGGCCCAGGTCGTCGGCCTGGCTTGTCTTGGTGCGGAACATGCGTGGGCTGATCGGCATGTCGCGCGCGACGATCATAAGCGCGACGTCGATATTGGTCTTGACGATCTCGACCAGCAGCCACGGCCAATAGGTGAGCGCCCGCCAGGTCAGGTGGATCGGATAGCCTTCCCGGTCGACCACGTCCATGCGGTGTGCGATCCAGGTGACCAAGACACAAGAGGCGAGGCCGAGGCTGAGCAGCAGGCCGTTATAGTGGCCCGACAACAAGAGCCACATGACGAAGAGTCCCGCCGTCAAGCTAAGCGCGTGCGCCAATTCGCCGTCCCCCTAGCGCCCCTTAGCCGGAGCGTCTTGGAACCCCCCGAGGTCCCAGCCCATCAATCCTAGCCTGCATGATCTGAAGGTCAAAGGGTGATGTCTAACCGAAGGCCATTATCGCGGTGGCGACCCGTCGTCGGCTTGCCAGGACAGCGCTTTGGTCAGCAGTCTGTCGATCAGGAAGTAGAGGCTGACCGCGAAGACCGCGAGCACGAAAAGGGCGGCGAACATCAGGTCAATCTGCAGGCGGGCGTTAGCCTGCAGCATGAGGTAACCGAGCCCGGCGCTCGAGCCGACCCACTCGCCGACGATCGCGCCGATCGGCGCCACCGCCGCGGCGACCCGGATGCCCGAGGCAAGTGCCGGCAGGGCGGCCGGGATGCGCAAGTGGCGCAGGGTGCGCCAGGGGCTCGCTCCCATGGTCTTGGCGAGATCGAGCCAGCCCGGTTCGGTCCGCCTGAGGCCGTCGAAGAAGGCCGCGGTCACCGGGAAAAAGATGATCAGGGTCGCCATGGCGACCTTGGAGGCAAGACCATAACCGAGCCACAGCACCAGGATCGGCGCCAAGGCAAAAACCGGGATTGCCTGGCTCGAGACAAAAACCGGCAGGAGCCAGCGCCGCGCCGGGCGAAACCAGGCAAGCACCAGGGCGCTCGAGCAACCGAGCAGAGTGCCGAGCAGCAGGCCGAGCAGTATCTCGGCGATGGTCACCCCGGCGTTAGGAAGGATTTCGGGCCAGCGAGCGACCAGGGCCTCGGCGACCAGGCCCGGGCCAGGCAGGATGTACCGCGGCGCGCCGGTCAGCCAGACCACCGCCTGCCAAAGGGCCAGTAGGGCCAGGAAAATGATCAACGGGCGCAGGAAGGTCACTCTTCGGACTCGCTGTGAGCCGTGGCAAGACGCTTCAAGAGCTCGGCCTGATGGGCCAGGATCTCAGGATCGGCGGGATCGCGCGGCGGCGCTCCGGCCGGCTGGAGCGCTTGGCCGAGCCTGGCCGGGCGGCCAGCCATGACGTAGATCTCGTGCCCCAGGCGCAGGGCCTCTAGGGGGTCGTGGGTGACCAGCAATAGGGTGCGCCCGGACAGCCGGCGCGCGGCCAGACCCTGGAGCTCGTATCGGGTGATCGCATCAAGCGCCGAAAAGGGCTCGTCCATCAGCACGATCGGCCGCTCCTCCATCAGGGTGCGCGCAAGGGCGACCCTTTGTCGCATCCCGATCGAGAGTTGGGCCGGCCGCTGCGCGGCACTGGCGCCCACTCGCAGGCTGTCGAGCAGGTCGCGCGCCTGGTCGCGCCTTGCCTGAGTGATCGGCTCACCCCGAAGGCGCAGGCCCAGCAGCACGTTGTCGAGCACGCTGGCCCAGGGCAGCAGCAAATCCTGCTGAGCCATGTAGGCGATGCGGTCGGTCACCGGGCGGCCGGCACCGTCGCGTGCCTCGCCCTCGGCTTCGGCTGCCAAGCCGGCAATCAGGCGTAGGAGCGAGGTCTTGCCCACGCCCGAAGGCCCGAGCAAGCAGGTCGTGCGGCCGCCGGGGAGGGTCAGGTGCAGGTCCTGGAACAGCCTCTGGCCGTTGTAGGCGAGCGCGGCGGCGTCGAGTTGGATAGTCGGGGCGCCGGTCTCATGGTTAAGAGACTCTGAACCACGAGCACTCTCTTGGTCCTTCTTTGCGGTCACGGCGCCTCTGCTATCGGATCGTCGGCGCCATCTGTGGGCGGCACCGCGGCGCGCGCACTATCGCAACGGTTCGGCCGGGCGGCAAGTGGCCCGCAAAGTGCGACGATTCTGGCTGAATCCTGGGTTTTTCTCGGCTTTGTTCACTTATGGTTTGCTTTCTCGTGGTAACAGACCTGTAGGGAAAGATTTGACTGGGATCGACATGCACCCAAATGGGCCACTTTACCAAGCTACGCGCCGGGAGTCCCCATGACCGAGGTTAAGGACACCCCTGTCGAGGAGGTCGTGGAGGCTGGCGCCGCCGAGGATATTGAGCGGCACAAGTTTCCCCGCAACTCTGTTTTGCTGCCGGCGGTGCTCAGCGTCGGCGAGCAGGAGGTCGCCTGCGAAATCCTCAACCTCTCGGACGGCGGCGCCAAAGTGCGGCTGAGCGATCCGATCGAGTGCAGCGAGACGGCGGTTCTGACCATCGAGCCTCATGGCGCGCTGATCTGCTCGACGGCCTGGCAGAACGGCCATTTCGTCGGTTTGGCAATCGATACCCAGGACGAAAAGCAGCAGGCGGTCCTTCAGGAGATCATCGCTAATCCGGAATCGAGCAGCGATCGGCGCGATTATCCGCGCACTTCGGTGCTCTGGTCGGGCCGGATTCACGCTGCCGGACGGGTTGCCGAATGCCGCGTGCTCAACATCTCGGCGCTCGGCGCCAAGGTGCGTCTGCTGGAATCCTTGCAACATGGCACCGAAGTCAGTCTTATGATCGATCGCTTCGGTGAGTTCCCCAGCGATGTGGTGTGGCAAGAGGGCGAATACCTGGGAATCAATTTCCGCGACGAGCCGGAGGACATCGTCCGGATCGTCGAGCCTGCCTTGCCGGCAATCCGCGGCGGCACTGAGCCGAGCGCCTAAGGGCCTTTTCAAGCCCTACTTTCCGGGATCCGGAGGATGACCTCCGGGCCCTGGTTCATTGGCAGCGAGATCTACCGGACCTCGAGCTACGGGTCGCGTCATCCCTTGGCGATTCCCAGGGTTTCGAGCGTGATCGACCTGTGCCGTGCGCTCGGTTGGTTGCCGTCGGAACGCTACCTGGACAGCCCACGGGCGACGCCGGCCGAACTTGCCCGTTTCCACGACTCAGACTACCTCGATGCGCTGATCGAGGCAGAGCGCCGTCAGCGGGCCTCGCCCGACGTGCGCCGGCGCTACAACATCGGCTGCAACGGCAATCCGGTGTTCGCCGAGATGTTTCGGCGGCCGGCGACCGCCTGCGGCGGCTCGCTGCTGGCCGCCCGGCGGCTCAGCCAGCGGCGCGGCCAGCGCACAGTGGTCTACAATCCGGCCGGCGGAACCCATCATGGCCGTCCGAGCCAGGCCAGCGGTTTTTGCTATCTGAACGACCCTGTGCTTGGCATCCTCGGCCTGCTGGACGGCGGATTCGAGCGGGTTTTCTATCTGGACGTGGATGCGCACCACTGCGACGGCGTCGAGGCCGCTTTCGCTGAGGAGCGCCGTGTCTTCACCCTGTCGATCCACGAAGCCGGGCGCTGGCCCATGAGCCGCGATGGTAAAGGGCCGGGCCAAGCTCACGATCGTGCCGGCGGCCAGGCGCGCAATCTGCCGGTGCCGGTTGGATTCAACGATAGCGAGCTGGACTACCTGCTCGAAACCGTGGTGCTGCCCCGGATCGCGGTTTTCGCACCCCAGGCAATCGTGCTCCAGTGCGGCGCCGACGCGCTTGCAGACGATCCGCTCAGCAAGCTTGCGCTCTCCAACAATGCCCTGTGGCGGGTCGTCGCGGCGGTCAAGGACCTTGCGTCGGGGCTTCTCGTTCTGGGCGGCGGCGGCTATAACCCCTGGTCGGTGGCGCGCTGTTGGACCGGTGTCTGGGCGACCTTGAACGGGATCGAGATTCCCCAGCGTCTGCCGGAGGCGCCGCGCGCGGTGCTGGGCGCCTTGTCGTGGCGTCGCAGCCAGGGGCGCAACCCGCCCGACCATTGGTTCGACAGCCTGCGCGACGCGCCCCGGCCGGGCCCTCTGCGCGCAGAGATCAGAGCCCTGGCGGCTCAGGTAATGAGGGATTGAAGGCGAGGCATGACCAGACGAGTGATCCTCCTGATCGGGCTCCTGGCGCTTTTCGCGGACCCGCGCGGCGCCTGGGCCCAGGGCGCCCTAGCGAGCTTCGAGCGCGACGAGCTGGTGATCGAGCGCGCCGACGGCGGAAGTCACCGCTTCGACATCGAGCTCGCGCTCGAGCCGCAACAGCAGGCGCAGGGACTGATGTACCGACGCAAGATGGCGCCCGAGGCGGGCATGCTGTTCATTTACGAGCCGGTTCGCCAGGTCGCTATGTGGATGCAAAACACCTACATTCCCCTGGACATGATTTTCATCCAGGCGGACGGACAGATTGTGAAGATCGTGGAGCGGACGGTGCCTTTGTCCCAGGAGACGATCTCGTCAGATCGTCCGGTGCGCGCCGTGCTTGAAGTGAACGGTGGGACCGCGGCGCGACTTGACTTAAAGCCAGGTGACCGTGTGGTACACGCCCTGATCGGCGGTGCGCCCTAGAGCGGGCGACCGGGCGCGAAAGAGCGCTAAGCTCAAGCCTCAGGTTCGAGGGAGACCGTTTGCTCGATGGCGTGCCAGCCTTCGCCGGCGGCGACCAGACAGCTAAGACCCTGCGGGGTCGTGACGATGATCGTCCAGGTGTCGCCCTTGTCGGTCGAAAGCACCTCGACCAGGCCGCCGGTATTGGTGACCCCGAGAGCGACCGGCTGCTCCTTGTACTTGCTGGCGAGCAAAGCGATCACGCTGTCGCGGTCGTTACATTGGGTTTGGGCGAGAGCGGACGTCGAATAGATCGCGAACACCGCGCCGAGCAACAGGCTCTTCCACATGGTTTGCCTCGTGCAAATTTCACCATGTTGACCCGCGTTCTCTGAGGGCCAACCTGCCAATTGTGACGGGCAGTCGTAAAGAGCCTGTTAAAATAACCTTAATTTTCAATTAACTTCGATCAATCGGGCAAAATCTAGGAAATCTCACCGATCCGCGGCAGGCAGAGTTTGCTCGGGCCGGGGCGGCCAACTAGCATGACGGGGATGCGACCGCGACCCGCCTGGCCGATTTCCATGCCCACATGAATGCGCCTCAGCTCCTCGCAGCTCCACCGCTCGAGCGCACATGGGGTGAGGCTCGCTGCGCTTTTCGCCTGCGCGGCGAACGGCACGAGATCGCCGAGCTGCACCAGGCCGGGGCGCTCAAGGTGCGCATGCCCAGGACACCGGTGGCGGCCGCGGCCGAAGCGGTCCTGATCAACACGGCGGGTGGCCTGACCGACGGCGATCGGCTGGACGTCGCGGTCGAGGTGGGTGCCGGCGCCCACGCGGTAGTGACCACCCAGGCCGCCGAACGGGCCTATGCCTCCCGGGGCGGCGACGCCACGGCGCGGACCCGGCTGCGGGTCAAGGCCGGCGGCCAGCTCGCCTGGCTGCCCCAGGAGACGATCCTGTTCGACAGATCCCGCCTTCGAAGGTCCCTGGAGATCGGGCTCGAGGGCGACGCCCGTTTGTTGGCCCATGAATCCCTGGTGTTCGGCCGGGCCGCGATGGGCGAGCGTCTGGCATCGGGCCGTTTCCGGGATCTCTGGCGGGTGTGCCGGGACGGGCGTTTGCTTCATGCCGAAGCCTTTCGGCTCGAGGGCGATATCGCCGCCAGGCTCGAGGGGTCCGCGCTTTTGGCCGGGGCCGGCGCGATGACCACGATCCTCTACATCGCCGAAGACACGGAGGAGATGGCCGTGACCCTGCGACACCAGATTGAGCGGCTACCGGCAATGGACGGGCTCCTGGCCGTCAGCGCCTGGGGCGGAAAGCTGGTGGTGCGGGGCGTGGCCGAGAGCGGTTACCACCTGCGGCGCCTTGTCGTCCCCATCCTATGCCAACTTCACGGCGGCGCCTTGCCGCGCATTTGGACCACTTGAGGAGAGACCTATGAACCTGTCCCCGCGCGAGAAGGACAAGCTGCTGGTGGCAATGGCCGCCATGGTCGCGCGCCGCCGGCTCGAGCGCGGCGTCAAGCTCAACCATCCCGAGGCGGTTGCCTTGATCTCCGATTTTGTGGTCGAAGGCGCACGCGACGGCCGCTCAGTGGCCGATCTCATGTCGGCGGGCGCCCAAGTCGTCGGCCGACCCCAGGTCATGGAAGGCGTGGCCGAGATGATCCGCGACGTGCAGGTCGAGGCGACCTTCCCCGACGGCACGAAGCTGGTCACCATCCACCAGCCGATCCGCTAGGAGGGCACCCATGATCCCAGGCGAGATCCTGTTGGCCGAGGGCGATATCGAGCTCAATGCCGGCCAGCCGAGCGTCACCCTGCTGGTCGCCAACCGAGGCGACCGGCCGGTCCAAGTCGGCAGCCACTACCATTTCTTCGAGACCAACGGGGCACTGGACTTCGAGCGCGAGAAGGCGCGCGGCATGCGCCTCGATATTGCCGCCGGTACGGCGGTGCGCTTCGAGCCGGGCCAGTCGCGCGAGGTGACTCTGGTGCCCTACCGGGGTACCCGCCAGGTCTTCGGCTTCTATCAGAAAATCATGGGTTCACTGGACTGAGCGAGAGAACCGATGCCAGCAAGAATCTCACGGGCCGCCTATGTGGAGATGTTTGGGCCGAGCGTCGGCGACAGGGTGCGTTTGGCCGACACCGAGCTCTTCGTTGAGGTCGAGCGCGACCACACGACCTACGGCGAGGAGATCAAGTTCGGCGGCGGCAAGGTCATCCGCGACGGCATGGGCCAGTCCCAGAGCCCACGCGCGGCGGGTGCCGTCGACACGGTGATCACCAACGCGCTGATCATCGACCACTGGGGCGTCGTCAAGGCGGATGTCGGCCTACGGGATGGCCGCATTTCGGGTATCGGCAAGGCCGGCAATCCGGAAACCCAGCCTGACGTCGACATTGTCGTCGGCCCGGGCACGGAGGCGATCGCCGGTGAGGGCAAGATCTTGACCGCCGGCGGCATAGACGCCCACATCCACTTCATCTGCCCCCAACAGATCGACCACGCCCTAATGTCCGGCATTACGACCATGCTCGGCGGCGGCACCGGCCCGGCAACCGGCACCAACGCGACCACCTGCACGCCCGGCGCCTGGCACATCGGGCGGATGATTCAGGCGGCCGACGGTTTCGCCATGAACCTGGGCTTCGCCGGCAAGGGCAACGCCGCGACGCCCGAGGCTCTGCGCGAGCAGGTGCTGGGCGGCGCCATGGCGCTCAAGCTGCACGAGGATTGGGGCACCACGCCGGGCGCCATCGATTGCTGCCTCGGGGTCGCCGATGAGATGGACGTCCAGGTGATGCTCCACACCGACACGCTCAACGAGTCCGGCTTTGTCGAAAATACCGTTGCCGCCTTCAAGGGGCGGACCATTCACGCCTTCCACACCGAAGGGGCTGGCGGCGGCCACGCGCCCGACATCATCAAGGTGTGCGGCGAGCCGAACGTCTTGCCCTCCTCGACCAATCCCAGCCTGCCCTACACCGTGAACACGGTCGACGAGCACTTGGACATGCTGATGGTCTGCCATCACTTGAACAGTGAGATTCCGGAGGACATCGCCTTCGCCGAGAGTCGCATCCGCCGGGAAACCATGGCCGCCGAGGATATCCTGCACGACATGGGCGCCTTCTCGATCGTCGCCTCGGACAGTCAAGCCATGGGCCGGGTCGGCGAGGTCATCATCCGCACCTGGCAAACCGCCGACAACATGAAGCGCCAGCGCGGCCAGTTGCCTGAGGAGAGCGGCGACAACGACAACCTGCGGGTCCGGCGCTTTATCGCCAAGTACACGATCAACCCGGCGATCGCCCACGGACTGTCAGAGCACGTGGGATCCGTCGAGGTTGGCAAGCGCGCCGATCTGGTGCTCTGGCAGCCGGCCTTCTTCGGGGTCAAGCCGGACATGGTGCTTTTGGGCGGCACCATCGCGGCGGCTGCCATGGGCGATCCCAACGCTTCGATCCCGACGCCCCAACCGGTCCACTACCAGCCAATGTTCGGCGGCTTCGGGCGTTCCATGACCGCATCGGGCGTGACCTTCGTCTCCCAGGCCGCGGCCGAGCGGGTGCTCGGCAAGGCGCTCGGTGTGGCGAAAGACTTGGTGGCGGTCGCCGATACCCGGTCGGGTCTGTCCAAGAAGTCGATGATCCTGAACGACGCCCTGCCGGTCATGGAGGTCGACCCTGAGACCTACGAGGTGCGTGCCGACGGCGAGCTTCTGACCTGTCAACCGGCCAAGGTGCTGCCACTGGCCCAACGCTACTTCCTGTTCTGAGGGTGTAGCCATGCTGCGCGCGACCGAGATCAAGCGAAAGGGCGAGTGGCAGGGTCCGGCGGCCGACCACGTCGTGCTCGCCTATCAGGAACGCCACCGTCGGCGCATCGCCATGACTGGGCAGGGCGGTCTTGCCTTCTTGCTGGACCTGCCGCGCGCGGCGAGCTTGAAGGAGGGCGATGGCCTGGTCCTGGAGGACGGCAGGCTGGTTGCCGTCGGGGCCGCGCCGGAACCGCTTCTGGAGATCACCTGCCGGGACCCAGAGCACCTGACCCGGCTCGCTTGGCATCTGGGCAATCGCCATCTGCCGACCCAAATTTCGGGCGCCGCACTCCTTATCCTGGACGATCACGTCATCGCCGAGATGGCCCGGGGTCTGGGCGCCGATGTGCGGCCGGTCGAGGCCGCCTTCGAACCCGAAGGCGGCGCCTATGGACAGGCTGACCATGGTCATGGCTGAGCAGGCGCTCTACCGGCTCTTGACCTGGCTCTCGCCGAGTTACCCGGTGGGTGCCTACGCCTATTCCCACGGCCTGGAATGGGCCGTCGAGACCGGCCGCGTGCGGGACGAGGCGACGCTCCAACGGTGGATCGAGCAGCTGATGGTCGCCGGCAGCGGCTGGAGCGACGCCGTGTTGTTTGCCTGCGCCCACGACTGCGCCGGGGACGAGGCGGCGCTGGCGGACCTCAATCAGCTCGCGCTTGCTCTGGCACCAAGCAAGGAACGTGCCCTGGAAACCGAGGCCCAAGGCAAGGCCTTTCTGCAGATCACACTCGAGGCCTGGCCCTGGCCTGGCTGCGAGGCCCTGGCGCTCGGGCCCAAGGTCGCTTATCCCGTCGCGGTTGCGATTGCCGCCAGCGGGCACGGGATCGCCAGGCAGCCGGCCTTGAGCGCCTATTGCCACGGCTTGGCAGCCAATCTGGTCTCTGCCGGCGTGCGGCTCATTCCTCTTGGCCAAAGCGCCGGCCAGCGCATCACGGCGGCGCTCGAACATCCCATCAGCCAAACGGTGCGCGCGGCCTGCGCCGCAGGGGCCGATGATATCGGCGGTTCTGCGGTCGTCTCCGACATTGCCTCCATGGCCCATGAAACCCAACGCACGAGGCTATTCAGATCATGAGTTCTTCGCCGCATGGCCCCCTACGCATCGGCATCGGTGGCCCGGTCGGCTCCGGTAAGACCGCGCTCATGGAGCGGCTCTGCCAGAGCTTTCGGGAGCGTTACGAGATTTGCGCGATCACCAACGATATCTACACCAAGGAGGACGCGCTGATCCTGACCCGGGCCGGCGCCTTGCCGGAAGAGCGGATCCTCGGCGTCGAGACCGGCGGCTGCCCGCACACCGCGATCCGCGAGGACGCCTCGATCAATCTGGCCGCGGTCGCCGACCTGAACGCACGCTTTCCGGCGCTTGACCTGATACTGATCGAGTCCGGCGGCGACAACCTGGCCGCCACATTCTCGCCCGAGCTGGCCGATCTCACGATCTATGTGATCGACGTCTCGGCCGGTGAGAAGATCCCGCGAAAAGGCGGCCCGGGCATCACGCGATCGGATCTGCTGGTGATCAACAAGACTGACTTGGCCGATCTGGTTGGCGCCGATCTCGGCGTCATGGACTCCGACACCAAGCGCATGCGCGGCGAGCGGCCTTATGTCTTCGCAAACATGAAACGCGGCGAGGGGGTTGATGAGATCGCCTCTTTCATCGTCGCGGCCGGCGGCCTTGGCCCCTGCGCGCCAAGATCAGGCCACCTCGCAAAGGACATGTGAAGCGCGCCGCCGTCGCACGCTTTGATCGAGCTTGACAAGACTTACAATCAGCGCGGACAGTGGTCTTTGGGCCGCTGCCGCCTTTGCTGCGACATGCCGATTGGTCCGCGGAAGGACCCTTTCGATCATGAATTCAGCCACGATTTTCATTGGCATAGTCTTCTTTGTTCTATTGCTTCTGTGCTTGGCTCTGCTTTCGCCGGCTCTTTATCTGTGGCTCAAGACCCGCGGTAAGAGCAAAGGCGAGCTCTACGACCTGCTCTATTCGCTCGATTGGGGCGAGACAACAACGAACAACTTTGGATATGCGCCGGCCGATGGCGACGGCGACGAGCGCTACCAACTTCAGATGTACCGGGAGATCCATCGGCTGTACCACCATTGCGCTCAAACCAATGGTCCGGAGCGCTTGCTTGAAGTCAGCTGCGGGCGAGGGGGTGGGCTCGCCCAGCTTGTGACGCTTTGGGACCCGACGCCCTTTTCCGTTGGCCTGGACTTCTCGGTTAACGCCCTTGAGTTCTGCAGGCGGCGTTATCTCAAGACCGGCGACCCATGGTTTGTCGCCGGCTCCGCGGTCGAACTTCCGTTCGAAGATGCCTCCTTCGACGTGATCGTCAATGTGGAGGCGTCACACGTCTACAGCGACGTTCCCGATTTCCTGAGAGAGGTGTACCGGGTGTTGCGGCCCCACGGCGCCTTTCTCTACGCGGACTACCGCAGGCCGCACCACGCGGAGGATCTTGAGCAGCTGCTGCGCGAGACCGGTTTCGACGGCTCGTTTCGCGACATCACGGATAATGTGATCCAATCCTGCGAGCTGGACAGCGAGCGAAGACGACGCCTGATCCAAAGCACCGCGCCCTGGTTCATCCGCTGGCTGACCGGTCCGCGATTGAAGAGCTATGCCAGGCTCAAAGGCAGCGCCAAACTAGGGCGCTTTCAATCGCGCGAGCAGATCTACTTCATGACCTGCATGACGAAGGTTTCGGCTTGAAGTGAAGAAACGGCGGTTTCAGCGCTTGCGCGCCAATGTGATGCCGTCGCCCATGGGAATCATGGAGAGCGTGACGCGCTCCTCCTGGTGCAGCAGCTTGTTGAGCGCGCGAATCGCCCGGGTGTCGTCGTCCTGGTGGTCGTGATCGGCGACCTTGCCGCCCCACAGCACGTTGTCGACCATCATCAAGCCGCCTTGGCGCAGCAAGGCAAGCGCGTGCTCGGCATAGGCCGCGTAGTTCTCCTTGTCGGCGTCTATGAAGACCAGATCGAAGCTTTCGTGATGGCCGTCTTCCAGCATTGCCTCCAGGGTCTCCAGGGCCGGCGCCAGGCGGAGCTCGATCTTGTGGCCGTGGTCTGATTCGGCCCAGTAGCGCCGGGCGATCGACGTGAACTCTTCGCTGATGTCGCATGCGATCAGCTGACCGTCGTCGGGCAGTGCATGGGCCATGGCAAGAGCGCTGTAGCCGGTGAAGGTGCCGATCTCGAGGACCCGCCGGGCGCCGATCAGTTCGACCACCAAGGTCATGAACTGGCCCTGCTCAGGACTGATCTGCATCATCGACGCGGGATGGGCGGCGGTCTCTTCGCGCAGGCGCGCCAGGATTTCAGGTTCGCGCAGAGAAACCTCGAGCAGGTGGTCGTAAAGCGCGTCGGTCAGGTTGATGGTCCGCGAAGCCATAGCGACAAGATTCCTTTTCAACAAAGAGCGCGACGCGAGCCGGTTGCCCGCGCCCTTCGACTGGGTCAAGCTCTGCCCCGTGATCATGGAGACTGTGGCGATGAGCGAGCCGGAGCACGCTTTCAAGACTAGCACCGAATTCCAGGAGGTCTACGACCTTGCCGACCCCAGCGCCTACTTTCAGGCCCTGGCGCCGCTCAACTACCGCATGCCCCAGGTCACCTGCGATGTGCTGCGACATCTGGCGCCGACGCTTCGCGACGCGTTCGGTGCCGAGCGCTTGCAAGTGCTCGACTTCGGCTGCGGGTTCGGCGTCAACGGCGCCCTATTGACCCACCGGGTGAGCCTGGAGGAGATCTACGCCCACTTCGCCCAGGAGACGAGCAACTTGGCGCGCGACCAGGCGTTCTTTCAGCCCCGGCGCCAGGCCGATCCGGGCTTCGAGGTCGGCGGTCTCGACATCGCCGAGCAGGCGCTGGCCTACGGCCGAGCGCTTGGCTTCCTGGGCACGGTCTTCTCGGACGACGCGACCGACGGTCCGATCGTGCCGCCGCTCGCCGACTATCTCGCTGGCACCCACGTAATCATCGAGACAGGTGCGGTTTTCGAGGCCTTGATGCCGGCGGTCGACAACCTGCTCGGCGCGTGCGACCCGGCCCGGCGCCCCTGGGTCCTGGCCTCGCCTAGGCCCGACGTGGACTCTCGCCTGCTGCTCCAGGTCTTCCAGCGCCACGGCTACACATTCCAGACCTGCAATCGGCGGCCGATCTCCTACCGGAAGATGCTTGGCGCGACGGAGCGCGAAGATGCCATAAGGATCATCGAGGCACGGGGCGACGACTCCGCAGCCCTGCTCAAGGACGGCTGGTTCCATGTTGACCTGGTGCTCGCCCGACCGGCGGACACGCGCGCGCCGTCGCTTGACGATCTCTTGGCCCAACTTGACGAGGAGCTATAAGCGCAATATGAGCGCCGACATGGATCTTTGCTACATGACCGCCAGCGAGGCCCGGCGGCGGTTCGCCGAGGGCTCGCTCTCGCCGGTCGAGCTGGTCTCCGCTTTGATCGAGCGGATCGAGGCGGTCAATCCGCCCGTCAACGCGCTGACCTACAGCTTCCCGGAGCGTGCGCTGACCCAGGCCAAGAAGGCCGAGGCCCGCTACCGCGCCCGGGGCGCCAAGGCCAGGCCCCTGGAAGGCCTGCCGGTCATGATCAAAGACGGCCACGACGTGAAGGGCGAGATCACGACCTATGGCTCCCGGCTCTATGCCGATCACCGGCCGGAGACCTCTTACTATCATATCGAGCGTTTGTTCCGGGCTGGCGCGATCCTGCTGGGGCGCACGACGACGCCGGAGTTCGGCGCCGCGACGATCTGCCACTCGGACCTGTGGGGTGTGACCCGCAACCCCTGGAACCTGGAAAAGAGCCCGGCCGGCTCGGGCGGTGGGGCAGGAGCCGCGCTCGCGCTCGGCATGACCCCTTTGTGCGACGGTGCCGATTACGGCGGTTCGATCCGCAACCCGGCCTCGGCCAGCGGGGTGGTCGGTTTCCGCTCGCCCTCGGGGCGGATCCCCAAGCGGCCGCCTTGGAACTTCAACAATTGGAGCGCCTTCGGCCCCATGACGCGCTCGGTCGCCGACGCGGCGCTGATGGAGAACGTCATGGCCGGGCCCCATTTGGGCGACATCATGTCCCTGCCGACCCGCAAGCTAATTCCCAAGGTATTGGAGGGGATTTCCGGTTGGCGCATCGCCTGTTCGCCCGATTTGGGCCATTTCCCGATCGACCCGGATGTGGCGGCCAACACGAAGAGAGCCCTGGAAGCCTTTCGGGAGCTCGGCTGCGAGGTCGAGGAGGTCGCGCTGCCCTGGGGCGAAGAGGTCCTGTCGGCCGCTATGGTTCACTACCGCACCTTCAAGGATCTGGGCGCCGAGGACATGACGGACCAGCAGAAGGCTCTGCTGTGCGACTTCCTGCGCCGGGGCGATGAGTACTTCCAAGGCAGGAACAAGGTCTCCTTGGCCCGCTCGACTGAGCTGCGCGGCGAAATGTATCAAGCGCTCGAGCCGATCTTCCGGCGCTGCCGGGTTTTGCTTTGCCCGACCCTTGCGCTGCCCGCGCCGCCGGCCGAGCTCCATCCGATCGACGGCGATGTTCGAATCAACGGCGTCAAGGTCGACCCGACCTTGGGCTGGACGCTGTGCTATCCGATCAACATGTTGGGCCAGCTACCGGCGATCAGCGTGCCGAGCGGCTTCGCCTCCAATGGCGTGCCGACCGGCTTGCAAATCGTCGGCCGGCCCTATGACGACGTCAGCGTGTTTCGCGCCGCCGCCGCCTTCGAAGGGGCGCGGCCGTGGGACGGTCACCGACCAGAGTTGTGAAGGAGGACGTGCAATGGCCCTTGCGGTTATCGGCGCCGGTTTCGGGCGCACCGGTACAGACTCCATGCGCCTGGCTCTTGAGCAGCTCGGCTTCGGACCCTGCCACCACATGAGCGAAGTGACGAGCAACCCCGACCAGCTGCGCCAATGGCGCGCTTTGGCCGACGGCCGGAAGCCGGATTGGGAGACGATTTTGGCCGGCTACCGCTCCGCCGTGGATTGGCCGTCCGCTTACTTTTGGCGCGAGCTTGCCGCGGCCTATCCGGACGCCAAGGTCCTGCTCACCCTGCGCAGTGCCGAAAGCTGGTACGAGTCCATGCGCAACACGATCATTCCGGTCATTGCCGACACCGAGGACCCGGCGTCGATCGGCAGGTGGGCGATTTCCGAGGGCACCTTCAGCGGCCGGCTCGAGGACCGGGAGCACGCGATCGCGGTGTTCGAGCGGAACACCGCCGAGGTGCAGGGGGCCTTCGGGCCCGAGCGCCTCCTGACCTACCATATCGGCGACGGTTGGACGCCGCTCTGCGCGTTCCTCGGCGTGCCGGTGCCCGACGCGCCGTTCCCGCGCAGCAACTCGACCGCCGCTTTTCAAGCGGCCGTCGCCAAGCGGGAAGAGGGCAAGGGGCCTTAGGATGTTCGCAATTCGTCTTTCTAAGGTGGTGATGACCGGGGGCCTGAGCATTTGGGGGTTACTGGTTGTCCTCGGCAACACCACCGACTACGGCACCAACTGGGCCTTCGTGCAGCACGTCTTGGCCATGGACACGATCTTCCCGGACTCCACGCTGAAGTGGCGTGCGATCACGGACCCAGAATACCAAAGAACGGCCTACTTGATTATCATCGTGACAGAGGGACTCACCGCCCTCGCATTTCTCATAGCCTCTGTTGCCATGGCGGCGCGGCTGCGCGCGCCGACCGAACAGTTCCGGCGGGCCAGGGCGCTCACGGCCTGGGGCGTCCTGCTCGGCTTCGGCCTTTACTTCATCGGATTCATGGCGATCGGCGCGGAGTGGTTCGCCATGTGGCAATCGAAGACCTGGAACGGCCAACAGGCCGCCTTCATGTTCGTCGCCGTGATCTTGGCGGTCGGGATCTATGTCTTGCTCGACAACGACGGGTCGTCCGACTGAGCCTTGCCGGTCACAGCCTGGATCTGCTCGTCGATGTGCGCGGCGAAACCGGTGCCGGCCTCGGCGTAGATGTTGAAGGCCACATGGGCGCCGGCCTCGCGCAGGTCGTCCACCTGGTCGGGATACATGCAAACCGCGGCGATGTAGCCGTCGTAGCCGGTATGGGTGATCTGTTCCAGCGCGTACATGTTCGCCTGGTGCTCGGGCATGGCCAGCATGACCAGGCGGTACTGGGTTTGTCCGGCCTTGACCCGCTCCCAGAAGTCGGAGTCCGTGGCGTCGCCTTGGACCACGTTGCGCCCGGCCGCCCGGTGCTCCTCGACCTTCTCGGCATTGCTCTCGACGCCGATAAGAATATCGCCGTAGGTCTCCTTGATGTGATCGTAGGCGCCGGTGCCGACCCGGCCCATGCCGAAAATCACGATCTTGGCATCGCCGGTCTGGGTCGGCTTCTCCTCGGGATGGTCCGTTGCGGTCTCGAAGCGCACCACGGTGTCATGCCAGCGGGCATAGAGATTGTGGGCCAGGCTGTTGAGCGGCGAGGCGGCGACGAAGGAGATCGATAGCGCAATCGCGATGATGACTAGCCACTCGCCGCCGATCCAGCCGTTCTCGACACCGATCGCGCCGACGATCAACCCAAACTCGCTGTAGTTGGCCAGGCTGTAGGCGGTCAGCAGAGAGGAGCGGGCGCGCAGGTTGAATCGAGTCAGGATGAGAAAGAAGAAGGCGACCTTTATCGGAATCAGCAGCACCAAAAGCAACGCAATGCCAAGGGCCCCTAGGGTCGGCGCCTCGGATAAGCCTATGCTGAGGAAAAAGCCGACCAGAAAGATTTCCTTGAAGCTGAAGAGGCTGTCGGCGATTTCCGAGGCGCGCTTGTGGGTCGCCATCAGCATGCCCATGATCAGCGCGCCCAGATCCGGCTTGAGGCCGACCAGTTGGAAGGTGTAGACGCCGACCGCGAGCGCCGAGAACAGCCCGAACAGCGGCAGCAGCTCGTCGTGGCCCAGGCGGTTCAGCATGAAGCCCAGGATCGGCCGCACGAAGATCAGGCCGATCAGCGCGAAGGCCCAGATCGATGGCACCTTGCCGGTCGAGATGGTCAGGAAGACGACCGCGAAGATGTCCTGCATGATCAGGATGCCGATCGCCGTGCGGCCGTGCAGGGACGGCAGCTCGCCCTTTTCCTCCAGCACCTTGACGGCGAACACCGTGCTCGAAAAGCTGAGCGCGAAGGCGATCAGGAAAGCGGTCGCCAGATCGAGCCCGGCAAAGACCGAGATCCCGGTCAGCGACAGGGCATAGAACCCGAGCCCGAACAGTCCGACAATGACCAGCGCATGGACCGAGGCGCCGCCCCAGACCTCCGGGCGCGCCAGGCTTTTCAGCTTCAGTTTCAGGCCGATGGTAAAGAGCAGCAGGGTGACGCCCAGATCGGCGATGGTGTCGATCACGGCACCCGCCTTGACGCCGAAGGCCTGGAGCAGGAAGCCGGCGACCAGAAAACCGACCATTGGCGGCAGCTTGACCTGCCGGGCGGCAAAGCCGAGCACGAAGGCGACGGCAATCGAGATTGGATCCATCTACATTCCCCCGCTGGAGCCGCGCACCCCCTTGCGCGGTGCTCCATGAGCATTATGGAAGATTGCGGAGCTTTGTCCATGTGGCAAGGGAAGGGGACCGGCCTTGCACGCGCCGTTTGGCGGAGGCTAGGCTCAGTGTCCCAGCAGTCACGCCAAACGGGGAACCAAATGCCGCTGACCGGACCAAACTTGGACGCGCCTACGGATCTGCCCAATGTTCTCAGCCGTGGTCTGACGAGCCGGCCGGACGATCTGGCGCTGGTCTCAGCCGAGACCCGCTGGACTTGGCGCGAGCTGCAGGCGGCCAGCGACCGGCTGGCGCGGGGCCTGCTGGGGCTTGGCCTCAAGCCGGGCGACCGGGTTGCCTCACTGATGCCCAACCGGGCGGCCCTGGTAATTCACTACCTGGCCTGCATGAAGGCCGGCTTGGTGATCACCCCGCTCAACTACCGCTACATGCCGCCGGAGATCGACCACGCACTGGGCCTGAGCGGCGCCTCTGTGCTCTTCGCTCACGCCGAGCGGGCCGACGACATCGCGGCCAGTCAGGAAGCCCGGAAACTGCCGCTTGGCTTGATCTCCTACGGCGGTGCGCTGGGCGACAGCCCGAGCTTCGAGCAGCTCTTGGCCAAAGAACCGCCGGCGCTCGAGCTGCCGACGCTCGACTATAAGACCCCGGCCTTCATCTTTTTCACCTCGGGCAGCACCGGCAAGCCGAAGGGTGTCACCCACACGCTGGAGACCTTCGGCTGGCTGGTCGCAAGCTTTGCCCAGAGCATGGAGCTTACGCCTGAGGACATTGTCCTACCGGGCTCCTCGATCTCTCACATCGGCTCTCTCATGTTGACCCTTGCGTCCTTCTCGGTGGGTGCCCGCTCCGACGTAGCGCGCACCTTCGACGGCGACGAGCTGCTGCCGCTGCTGCGCGACACGCGGCCGACCGTAATGCTGATGCTGCCGGCCGCATTAATTGCCCTGATGCGCGACCACGACGCCAAGCACGACGACTTCACCTCTTTGCGTCTCTGCATCTCCGGCGGCGATAAGGTCTCGGCCGAGCTGGAGCGGGAATTCACCCAAATGGTCGGGTTCCCGATCGACGAGGTCTACGGCATGACGGAGTTCGGCGGCTCTCACCTGAACCCGCCCTCGGGAGTCAACAAGCTGGGATCGGTCGGTGTAACCTGCCCGGGCTATGCTTCCTCGCTGCGCGACGAGGCCGGCCAGGAAGTCGCGACCGGCGTCGATGGCCGGCTCTGGATCAAGAGCCCAGCCAACATGATCGGCTATTGGAACAATCCCAAGGCAACCGCGGAGACCATCGTCGACGGCTGGCTCGATACCGGCGACGTCATGACCGTCGACGAGGACGGATATTTCTGGTTCCACGGCCGCAAGAAGCAGATCATCGTCCACGACGGCTCGAACATTTGCCCGCAGGAGGTCGAGGAGGCGGTGGCGGCCCACCCGGCGGTCGCCCAAGCCGGCGTGGTCGGCGTCCACGACGCGGTGCACGGCGAGAATGTATGGGCATATGTAACCTTGAAGGACGGCGCCGCCGCGCCGAGTTCTCAGGAGGTGATCCGTTGCGCCCGGCAGCTGGTCGGCTACAAAGCGCCCGAAGCGATCCACGTCCTGGACGAGATGCCGCTCAACGCGACCGGCAAGGTCGACCGGGTGACTCTCAAGAAGCTTGCCGCCGACCGGGTCGCCGCGGAGCACCCAGCATAAAGCGCACCGACCAGCACGCGCGGAGCTCTATCGTTACCAGAGGTTCATCTTTGCGACAGGACTAAGCAATCTTGGCTAGCCATATCCTTGGTAAAGGCAACCAAGGGGATGGCTTACATGGACACTGGAGTTGACTTTGTCAGTAGCGCATTGGCGCCCAATCCGGCGATCTTGCGCCGGTCATCATCGGCACCTGGCGACGCGGGAGACCGACGAGCAACGGGCAAGGCCGTGCTCGGCGATCACGACATCCTGACCTTTCGCCGGACCCACGTGTCGGACTACCGGCGGCCCTTTGCCTTCGTCGAAGCGCTGAACGACGGAACGCTGTTCGGCCGGCCCGCGCGGGTTTTCCAGGCGGCTGCCCGTGAGAGCTGTCTGTTCGAAGTAGTGGTCGGCAAGGATCAGCGGATTGTCGCCACCGGTATACTGCAAGACCACCTTGAAGCGGGTGCCGACGGGCCATGCCGGGAAAAGGAACTGGGCGGGCTCATGGTACATCCCGACGCACGCGGCTTGGGAATTGTTACCCTGTTGATCAAGCTCATGCTGGCCCACCGCTGGGCAGCGTTTGGCGGCCACCATCACGAGACCTATGTCGCACGTGTGGTCGACGGCAACCCAGGTGCGGCGCGCGTGCTCCAGGCCGTCGGCTTTCGTTCCACCGGTTATTTGCGGCTTTATCCGGGCCAGTTCGATGGATCGATCGAGCACATGATGGCGCCAGGCGAGGACTTTGTGCGCATGGAGGGCTTTCGCTTCGAGCCGGAGGCCCTCGACGAGATCGTCCATGACCTATGGACCTTTTGGCAAGGGTCGAGGGCGCTTGGCCACAGCGACCGGGGCCAGCACCTAGCGGTCGATTTCGCCGACCTAGTGGCGCCGTCGCTTCTGACCGACCCTGTCTTGCCGACAGCCTGCGCCACACCGGCGGGACACATGGCTGCCTAGCAGGGGAGCTTGGCCTCGGGAGTTAACGGGATCGCACGACGCTGCTGCCCCGCCTATTCTCCCTCGGGCCGCAGCTTCTTGACCTCTTCCGCCGAGGGCAGGTAGGCCGCGCCGTCGTGGAACGACCAATCCCGGATCGTGCCCTGGCCGTCCTTGATGGTGGTCAGGCCGACGAATGTGCCCATGGTCGACTGCTGGTCGGAGTCCCGGTAGACGATCGGCCCGAAGGGGGTGTCGATCTCAAGCCCGCGCAAAGCCGCAATTAGGGCCTCGCTGTCGGTCGAGCCGGCCTTTTCAATAGCGGCGGCGATGGTCTGCAAGGTGACGTAACCGACCACCGAGCCCATGCGCGGCGGCTCGTTGAAGCGCTTTTCGTAGGCTGCCCGGAACGACGTGTGCTCGGGTGTGTCGAGCGCCTGCCAAGGATAGCCGGTGACGATCCAGCCCTCCGGCACCTCGTCCTTCAAGGGCGCCATCCATTCCGGCTCGCCGGTCAGGAGGCTAACCACCTCGCGCTCCTCGAAGAGACCGCGCAGGGAGCCCTCGCGCACGAACTTGACCAGGTCGCCGCCGAAGGTGACGTTGAAAATCGCGTCCGGCTCGGCTTGGGCCAGCGCCTGGGCTGTCGCGCCAGCGTCGATCTTGAACAAGGCCGGCCACTGTTCGGCGACGAACTCCACGTCCGGGCGCTTTTCGCTTAGAAGCTCCTTGAAGGCGGCGACCGCCGACTGGCCGTACTCGTAGTTCGGCGCCACCGTGGCCCAGCGCTTGGCCGGCAGCTTGGCGGCCCATTCGGCCAGCATGGCGGCCTGAACATAGGTGCCGGGGCGCAGACGGAAGGTGTAGCGGTTGCCCTTGCCCCAAGCGATTGCGTCGCTCAAGGGTTCGGCCGCCAGAAACACGATCTTCTTCTGCTTGGCGAAGTCCGAGACCGCCAGACCGACGTGGGAGAGCAGCGTGCCGATCAGCACGGAAACACCCTCGCGGCTTACCAGCTCGTTGGCCACCGTGACCGCGTCGCCCGGCTTGGCGCCGTCGTCCCGGCTGATCACCTCGAGCGGCCGGCCGAGCACGCCGCCGGCCTGGTTGATCTCCTCGAGCGCCAGCTCCCAGCCGCTCTTGTAGGGTAGGCTGAAGGCGGGCAAGCGGGTGTAGCTGTTGAGGTCGCCTATCTTGATCGGATCGGCGGCCCGGCTTGCGCCGGCGAAGCTGCCCAGCGCGAAAAGCGCGGCCAGCAGGAGCGTCATGGAGGTGCGCAGCATCATCGGACCCTTCCCTGCAAGTACGATGTGCGGGAGCCACCTGTAGGGGCTCCCGGCCAGCGCCAAGGGTGGCCCCGCCGCGCGGGAGGGTCAACAGAACAATTGCTGATGGCTTTGCCTAGCGCACCACACCGGTGTTGTTCAAATGAATATCGGCGAACTGGGCATAGGTCGACTCGACGCTGATCTCGACTTCGCCGTTGGTGCGCGTCGTGCCGCTGCCGATTTCGGCCATGCTGTACTCGAAACCGTGGGGCAGATCGATACGGGCCCGGTGGGGTAGACCGGTCACCGGATTCTTGATCGGCTCGCCGGCGCCATCGATCAAGCCGGGCACAACCAGCCGCGCCGTGCGCCCTTCGACGTCGACCTGAAAGTCGATCTTCTCGAACAGCGGCGGATAGACGGTCGTGCACATTGTGTGGAACACCGACCACATGGTGGTCATGGGTTCGGTATCTTCACCGGTCATGATCTTCGTCAGGGCATCGCGCTGAGCCTCGTCGGCGTTCTCGTCGATGATGATCTGCATCTTGCCATCGCCCTCGTGGACCGCGCCGGGCCACTTATAGATGGCTGCCGCGCGCAGACCGTCCAAAGGGGTGTCCCGGTGGTGGCCTTCGTCGATCCGGTAGCCGGCCGCGGCATAGCAATCGCCGTGGGTCGGCAAGGCGTTGAACTGACAGGGGCAGCCGTAGGAACAGTTGCAGTTTGCGAACTCCCGCCCGCGAACGCGCCAAATCTCCTCGGTCATGGCGACCTCCCTAGTAATGTAGATATTGATCCAGATTATAGTAACAATTTCCTATTTGTCTCCTTTGAAATCTCTGCTCTGCTAGCGCCGTGCACAGGGGAGATCATCCATGGAAGATCAATCGGTTACCGTCGCGACCTGCCGGGGCGGGCGCAGCTTCGCCTTCGAGCCGGCCAAGACCGCGTTGCTCGCGATAGACATGCAAAAGGATTTCTTCGATCCTCGAGGGGGCACCGCGCAACTCGACGGCAACTGCGGCGGGCTACCGGCGGCAATTCCGGCGGTCGGGCGCCTGACCGCCCTGGCGCGCCGGCTCGGCTGCAACGTGGTCCACACCCGCGAAGGCTTCGCCCCGGACCTCTCCGACCTGCCGGCGCTGCGCGCTGGCAACGACACGGTCGGCCGGCCCGGCCCCTTGGGGCGATTTCTGGTGCGTGGCGAGCCAGGTCAAGACTTCGTCGAAGAGCTACGTCCCGAGCCCGGCGAGCTGGTGATCGACAAGCCAGGCTTCGGCGCCTTCGGTCTGACCGATCTGGACGGGCGTCTCAAGGAGATGGGCGTCAGCCATTTGATCCTCTCGGGCGTCACCACCCAATGCTGCGTGCACTCGACCCTGCGCGAGGCGGTCGACCTGGGGTACTGGTGTTTGACCGTGGCTGACGCTTGCGCCGCGGTCGAACCGGCCTGGCACGAGGCGGCGCTCTCGCTCATCGCCTCTGAGGACCACCTGTTCGGCTGGGTCTGCGACCTGGCCGATCTGGAGGCGGCCGCGGCCTAAGGCACGGCCAACCCACTTCTCTTGTGATCCAAGCCGGCCCGGCCTGCGTAGTCGGGTTTCGAAGGCTTGAACGAACACAAGAGGAGAGAGACATGCTTCGACGCCCCTTGATCAAGGGACTTATCCTGATTGCGCCGCTGTTTATCGCCGCCTGCGCCAGTCATGAACAACAGGCAGCGGCGCCAAAACAGGACATCGTCGACACGGCCGTGTCGGCTGGCCAGTTCAACACCCTGGTGGCCGCGGTTCAGACCGCGGAGTTGGTCGAAGTGCTCAAGAGCGACGGCCCCTTCACGGTCTTCGCACCGACCGACGAAGCCTTCGGCAAGCTGCCGCCCGGCACGGTCGAAAATCTGCTCAAGCCTGAGAACAAGGACCAGCTGGTCGCCGTGCTGACCTACCACGTTGTGCCCGGCAAGATTATGTCCGCGGACATTGCCGGCAAGACCGCGTCGGTTACCACGGTCGAGGGCTCCCAGCTGTCGGTCGACGCGACCGACGGCGTGATGGTCGACCAGGCCACGGTGGTGCTGGCCGATGTCGAGGCCTCGAACGGCGTGATCCATGTGATCGACGCCGTGGTGCTGCCCAACTAGCCCAAAGGGACCACCGACCAGGCCGCCCTACCGCATGGCGGGGCGGCCGGGAAGGTGAAAGGAAATGGCAAATCGCTGGAAATCCCATAAGAAACCAAAGCACGAGGAGTCGGTGAAGGTACGTCTGTGCCTGATGTGCCGAGACTCCTTCAAGAGTACCTGGAGCGGCGATCGGGTGTGCCGCAAGTGCAAGGCGACGAGCACCTGGAGGTCCGGCTCGGTCGGCACCGCCGAGGTCGGCAAGTAGGCGCCTCTGGAGGAGGCGCGGCCTTTAGGTCATTATGGCGCGCCATTACCAGGGGGCGCTCATGTCCGAGGACCTTTTTCAACGACGAACCCGCGCTCTGCAGGACGCGCTCAACGCCGCGGGCATAAGCCTTGCGCTCATTACCGACGAAGATTCGATCTACTTCTTCTCGGGCTATCACGGCTATCTCTACATGGAATTCGGCCGGCCGACGGTGCTTGCGGTGCCACAGGCGGGGCCGTGCGCGATCGTGACCCCGGCCATGGAGCTTGAGATGGCCCAACGCATGAGCTGGGTCGAGCGCATCCTGCCTTGGCAAGACGGCGTCGGGCGCGAGTGGCGCGAGCCCTTGGACGAGCTGCTGGGCGAGGTGGGCGAAGGGCCGCTCGGCATCGAGGCCGCCGCTCTGCCGCCAGTGGTGCGCACCCACTTGGGCGAGCGGGACCTACGGGACATAAGCGCCGATGTGGCCGCCCTTAGGCGCATCAAGGGGCCGGCTGATATCGCCTTGGCACGCCACGCCGGGCAAGTCGCCGAGGCCATGATGGCAGCCGCGCGCGCGACCATCGGCGAAGGGGTGCCCGAGTACGAGGTCGCGCTTGCCACCACCGCGGCCGGCACACGCAAGGCGGCCGAGCTGTTCGAGGCCCATTATGACGCCTCCATGATGTCCCCCAACGCGCACTTTCTGCAGACCATGGCGTCTGGCAGCGACACGACGATGCCTCACCACCGGGCCACCACCAAGCGCCTGAAGCGCGGCGATCCAGTTTTCATGTGCTTTTGCGGCATGACCAACTTCCGGCGCTTTAAGCTTGGCTTCGACCGCATGTTCTGGGTCGGCGAGCTGGGCGACCCTTTGCAGGCCGAGGTTTACGAGGTTGCGCTCGCCAGCCAGCGCGCCGCGCTCGCCAAGGTGCGCCCGGGTGTCACCGCCGAGACGGTTCACCTGGCCTATGCCGAGGTGATCCAGGGCGCCGGATACGACTTCCCCTTTCGCTGCGGCCGGGCGACCGGTTTCAGCTTCCTGGAAAGCCCCCAGATCACTCAAGGGGACAAGACCGTGCTGGAACCGGGCATGGTCCTGGCGGTCGACGGTTCGGTCAATTGCCCCGGCGTGTTCCGCGCCCAGGTGGGCGACAGCCTGGTGGTGACCAACGACGGCTACGAGCTGCTGACCAACTATCCCAAGGCGCTGGATGAGATGATCGTAGGGTGAGCCATTGGTCGCCGGCGCCAGTGGCGCTATAAAGGGTCCATCGATCAACCTAAGGGGAGGATAAGCCTCCTGGAAAGATGACCCCCGATGACATGATCGCCAAGATCCTCGAACCCGGTTTCGAGGGCGACGGCAAGCTAAGCAATGATCTGCATTCCGCGTTTCTCCGCGGCTATCCGATCGAAAACCTCCGGCCACTTTTGATTTCGAAATCCGAGACCGTGTTGGGAACCGCGGCCTTTCTCGTTACTGAACTTGGCTGGGTTGTGCATCCTTTTGTCGCTGAGATCGTCGATCTGCTGTACCAGCCGCGTGCCCGAGTTCGCTTCGACGCAATACAAGCTCTCGCGAGATGTACCACACCAGACGACGGTTGGGCCTTGGGGCGTGTTCTCCAACTGCTCGGCGATCCGGATGACTTCGTACGCGGCGGGGCTATGTGGTTCATTCGAGTATCGTCTCGTTGGCAGCTAAGAGCCGCATTGGACAACGCCGCACCGCAAAAACCGGATAGTGTCTTCAGTGAGATCCAGAGCATGTACCTTCGACGTGGTCGGTATTGTTCGACCGACATTATTCGTGCTTTCATCAAGCACCCTCACCCCATTGCCCGGCGCTTTGGCGTCGGACTGGCAGCTCGGCCCAGACTGATTGTAGACGAGACACTCCTGAGCATCGCCATAGCGAGTGAGGATGAGGAGATCAGGGACAGGGCGGCGGAGTTTCGGGGTTGGATTTTTCCGGCCGACGCAATCTTGTCTTCGGCGTTCATTGACCAGATTAGCTAGAAAAGCCGGTCATTCCCTCACAGCAAATGCTGCTCGATCACCTTCTCGTTCGTGCGCCGGACCATGCGGGCCAGGTTCTCGAGGATCGGACCGAGCACACGTGGGTTCTGGCTGATGGTGTCGAAAAAGACCTCGCGGGGCATGGCGGCGACCACGCTCTCGAGCGCGGTGAGCACGGTCGCGGTGCGCGGGCCGTGGTCGAAGGCGGAGAGCTCGCCGAAGTAGGCGCCCTCCTGCACGTCGGCCAGACGCACCTCGTTACCGAGCAGGGTGTGGTTGATGATGCGCGCCCGGCCCCGGATCAGGAAGAAGATGTTGCCGGACTCGTCGCTCGGGTCGGTGATCACCTCGTCCGCGCCCAGGTGGCGCCAGGCGCACTGGCGGGCGAGCGCCGCCCGCTCCTCGGCCGAAAGCGAGGCCAAGAGCGGCACGCCGTCCAGGGACTGCACCAGATCGGGTGCGCGTTCACTGTCCGGCACCAGCGCGGGGGAGGTCTCTTCGGTCATGGTCGGTCCTTTGACGCTGTGATCGCCGGCCATCATAGTGCCGCTGATCCGTCTGTCAGCCCACAAAAGCAAGGAGGCCAAATGAGCGAGCGTGAGGCCCGGGTATTGATCTTCCACGACCAGCCGGAGAGCTTTTTGGACGATCTCAAGGTCCGCTTTCCCGGCCTTCCGATCGAGGCCTGTGCACGCGCCGAGGACCTCGAGGCCGCGCTCGCGCGCCTAAAGCCGACGGTCGCCTTCAGCGTCAAGTGCGAGGGCCTGCCGGGGCCGGTCCAGGCGCGCCTGCTGGACTGTCCGAGCCTGGAATGGATCCAGGTGGGCGGTGCCGGAGTCGATCACCTGGCCAAGGCCGCCGGCCGGCCGCTCATCGTGACCAACGGGGCCGGGGTCTTGAGCCCCTTCATGGCCGAGACCGTTATGGGCGCGATCTTGCTGCTCAACTACGGATTCCACCGTTACCTGCGCCAGCAGGCCGCGCGGCAATGGCAGCAGAACCCTTGGCTGCCGCTTGCCGGCAAGCGGCTGCTGGTGATCGGTCTTGGCAACATCGGGCAAAGGGTCGCGGCTCATAGTCGCAGCTTTGGCATGACGGTGACGGGCCTGCGCGCCCGGCCGGCACCTCTAGACGGCTTCGATGAAGTCTACGGCCTGAACCAGCTGCACGAGGCCCTGGCCGGGGCCGACGTGGTCTCGCTCCACGTGCCGCTGACGCCAGACACCCGGGGCCTGATAGATAGCGCTGCGTTGGCGGTCATGAAGCCCGGCGCGATCCTCGTCAACACCTCGCGCGGCGGCGTGGTCGAGGAGGCGGCGCTGCTGGCGGCCTTAAGGGAAAAGCGCATCGCCGGGGCCCACATGGACGTCTTCGAGACCGAGCCCTTGCCGGCGAAAAGCCCCTTGTGGGCGCTCGACAACCTGGTGATCACGCCCCATTGGTCGGACTCTGTGGCCGACTGGCCGGCCCGTTTTGCCTCGTTTTTCGGGGATAATCTGGAGCGCTGGCTGGCCGGCCGGCCGCTCGAAAACGTGGTCGACCTGGCGCGCGGCTATTGAGCGAGCGTCACTCCACGTAGCCGGGCGGGAACTTCTTCCATTCGTATCCCTTGAGCGCCTCTTCGTAGCCGTACTGGAAGAGGTTCCTCATGAACACCGGATCGAACTCCTCTTCGTGCACCTCGGTGAAGTCGGAGCCGATGTAAGCCAGGTTGAAGTCCACGTGATCGCGCTTGGCGATCAGGAAGATGCGGTAGAGATCGCCGATGCCCTGGGTCTGCACCAGGGTGGTGACCGCGCGCGAGACGATATCGATGGTTTGGCGTTCGATCGAGGCCCACTCGGAGTCGAGCCGGGCATTGCGGATGATGTAGAGCGCGCGGTCGCGCTCCATGCCCAGCTGCGCGGACAGCTTGGCGACTTCGAGCGAGCCCGGATAGACGAAGACCTGGGCCATGGCGCCGCCGTCCACGTGCATCTCCTGGTACAGCTTGCCGTCGAACTCCACGTCGAACATGACCGGAGGAAAGGCGCCCGGCAGAGAGGCCGAGGCGATCAGGATGTCGTGGAAGATCTCAAGCGCTTTGGGATGACCCGAGGCGGCGATCGCGGTGACGTTCCAGATCACTGGCCGGCGCGCATCCAGATTGGTGGTGGCGATCAGGAGATTGCGGCCCTTGTGGTACTCGGCGGCGAGCTCGGCCAGCATTGCCTCGTCGGCGTATCGCGCGATCAGTTTGCGCAGGGGCGCGCTATCGGCCATGGCATCGTCGAAGATCGCCGCGAAGGGCCCGCGGAAGGTGTAGACGTCGTCGGGCGCGATCTGGGTATAGACCGCCGCCAACTCGTCGTCGTACGCGGGGCCCAAAAAGGCGAAAGGCGCGGTCAGCGCGCCGGTGCTAATGCCGGTCACGGTCTTGAACTGCGGCCGCGTCCCGGTCTCGCTCCAGCCGACCAGGAGCCCGGCACCGAAGGCGCCGTTGTCGCCGCCGCCGGAGATTGCCAGGAAGTTTGCGGTCGGCAGGGGTCCGGTGTGGCCGTTCTCGGCCAAATACTCCTCCTCGCGGGCGGTCGCCTGGAGACCTTCGTCGATCCAGGGAGACGCGTCGGCGCCGACCCAAAAGCGGATGTGGCGCATGCCGTGGACCACGGCCTCGGTGGTTCCATCCACGGGTACGGCTGGTAAACGCTCTGGATTGCTGCAGGCCGCGACTAGAATCGTGAGCCCTACAGTGGCGAGAGACGCAATTCGAGACGCCATGGCGTGTTTCCTCAGCTCACGTCGCCGGGAGACGGTCGAGGTGTTGAGAGGATAGTTATCCTCTCTCGTGCCATCAACCGGAACCTCGACCGCCAGGCCGCCCGGTCTCCGGCCCGAGCGTGAAACGCTCGTGCTCGAGGGGAAAGTTCTGCCGCAGGTTGCGCGCAACGCCGCTGCCGACATCGCCGAGCGCGATCTCCTGGAAACGCTGGCACAGCTGTTCCAGGTGCTGGCGCATCTCCGGACCGTCGCCCCGCGGCAGATTCGCCCGAAAAAGAGACTCCCGCACGGCGTGCTCCCACAGACGGCTCATCCAATCGAGCCCGACCGGCTCGGTGCAGCTGATGGTCACATGCATCGATGCCGCGCTGCTCGCCAAGGCGTCGTGGAACTGGCCGCGCGGCAAATACAGAAGGTCACCGGGTTTGAGGGTGATTTGATGCTGGATCGGGCCCTTCATGCGGTCGTAGTCGTCTTGGGACAGGCCATGAAAGATCTCGTGCTCGATCGGGTTGTCGGCGCGCCCTTGGTAGATGTTCCAGGCCTTCTCGCCGAAAATGTGGAGCACGTAGGCATCGTGATGGTCGCAGTGGGAGTCGAGCGCCGGGTTGGCCTGCCAGGAGCAGTAGACGTTGGCCGAGGTCTTGGCACCCATCGTTTGCGCGATCGCTTGGGTCAGCGCCATGATCTCCGGCACTAGTGTTTCGACCTCGTTGAGCCGCAAGGAGGCGCCTTGGCGCACCATGGCCATGACCTTGCCGGCGTCCGGGCGCATCACGCGCTGGCGGTTGCGGTTCACCACGCTGCGGCAGTAGGCGCCCGGCGGCGCCTTGGCGCCGTTGTGGAACAGCTCGAGCGAGTTTCCGGTCCAGCCGTCCATGGAAAGCATGCGGTTGAGCGCGTCCCACGACAGGACGTGGGCGAATTTGTCCGGCGAGCCGGGCACATGGACCGGTTTAAGGTCGAGGAAATCGGCCAGGAATGTGGCCCGCGGACAGGGCGCCAGCATCCGGTCGAACAGGGCGGTCGGGTCGGGCATGATCTGTGTGAGCTCGCGGCTGGGGCTAGGTCGAGCGGCATGATCGTCCTTCCCGGGTGGCGGCGCAAGCGGTCTGGCCGACACCTCAGGTAGATCAAAGTGCCGCCTCTTTGACGCCTCGGATAGGCCATAGTCTCCGAATATGTTAGATGACGTGCAATTGGTGTCTGCATGCTCTGGACAAGCCGTGCCACAGGAGTATCCTAGCGCCATGAAATGCTTGGAACTTGGTGCCGTGAGCACCCGATTTACGAACCAGCGAGGAGGGGTTGGATATGCGTTCGTTCCTTGGTAAGCCGATTCACTTGAGCATGGCGGGCCTGGGCGTGGCCTTGGTGATGGGCCTGGGGCTGGCCCAGCCGAGCCAAGCCGCCACCGTGCAAAATCTATACGAGGCGATCTATGTGGAGCAGATCTGCTCCGGCCATGAATTCACCGAGGATGAGTGGGGCAGGCTGGTCGATCGGGTGCGTATCCTGAAGGGCCAGGGCTACGAGGGTGAAGAGACGCTCTTCACCATGGTCAAGGCCAAGAGTGCGGCCAAGGATCTGACCCGCTTCTCCCAGTGCAGCTCGGACAGCGTCGCTTCTGTGCGCTCGATCTACGCTAACGATCTCGCCTCGGCACTGTAAAGACGACACTTCGGCTGGCTTTGCCGCCGAAATGCTTCGAAGGGCCTCATGGCCGCTTGCCAATCAATTTGGCGGCGGGTATGAGGCCCCGTTGCGTTGCGCTCTCGGCGGCGCCCGTTCGGGGCTGCCAAAGGCGCCAGATCGCTATAGACTTGGGGATCGCCGAATCCCTATGAAGAAGGAAAGCGCACGTGAGCGTCACGGTCGAAAAGCAGGCTATTCTGGTCAGCCTCAAGCCTCTCTTCGAGGAGGCCGAGGAAAAGGGCTTGTGGTTCTTCCATCACTCGAGCGAGGCCGGCGAGATCTGGTGCTCGCCCGAGTACCTGCGCCTCAAGCAATCCAAGGACGAGTATGTATGGGCGCCGGAGCATTGGGAGCTGCGCAGCCCGGTCGGCTACATCAAGTCCCTGCGCAATCAGGCTGAGGATTTGGTCAATGAATACAATGACCTGGCCAAGCGCATCGGGCACCAGAAGGCGCTTCAGCTGAGCGAGATCGCCAGCGAGGCCTAGCCCTGTCCTAGGCGTTAACACTTTCTTAAGCCTGTCCAGCCCTAGACTTGACACCTCTAGGAAAGCTGCTGGAGCAGGCCATGTTGAACTTGACCAGAGATCGGCTTGGGGACTACGGCATCGGCGACGTGCTGGTGTTCACCGGCTATATCTCGCCGGGTGGCCAGGCACCTGTGTTCACCCCGGGCCAGCACATCAAGGTCGCTGAGATCAGCGCCCTGGACGATGCCCTGATCTGCTTTCCTGCCGACTCCGAAGATGACGAGTTCGGCGACGTGGTGTTTCTCGACGAAATCTCCGGCAAAGCAACGGAAACCTAAGCGGTTTCGCCCCGGAGAAAGAAACGGCGGCTCCCGAGGGGCCGCCGTCAGTTAGGTAGGGACACCCGGATGGGTGTGGACTAAAGGGTAGTCCCCCGATCATCTGCGATTGGCCGTTCCTTGGCTGTGAGCCGCTTCACAGGCACGCTTTCCTGCATTTTAGAATAATTTAATCTGTCAGGTTTATACCTGATGTGATATGCTAACACATTGGTCTTATTAACTATAAGGCGATAATGGCAGGGAGCTAAATGTCGTCATGTCTAATCCTAGGCAGTTGAAATCTCTCCTTGGTGTGGTTGTGTTGACGGCGCTTGTCGCACTTCCATGGGTCTCTTGGCCGGTCGGTGCCGCGGACGAGGGCGCGCCGCCCGAGCCCGCCGTCTCGCCGGCTTTCGGCATCAAGCACGACAAGCACCGTGGCCGGCGTGGCAAGCCGGCGGTCAACGAATCGCCCTTCCGCTCGATCGACGGCAGCGGCAACAATTTCGCAGATCCCCAGATGGGTTCGGCCTTCAGCCAGCTGCGCCGGCGCATCCCGGCCCAGTACGCCGACGGGATCTCGGAGCTCGCCGGACCCTTTCGGCCCAGTGCCCGGGCGGTCAGCAACGGCATGGCCGCCCAAGCGGAGGATTTGCCCAATCCCTTGCGCGCCAGCGACTATCTCTGGCAATGGGGCCAGTTTCTGGACCACGATATCGATTTGACCGACGGCACGGACCCGCCAGAGCCGGCCAACATCCTGGTGCCGGTGGGCGACCCCTGGTTCGACCCTGACGGCACGGGCACCCAGGAAATTGCCCTTAACCGCTCGATCTACGATCCCGACAGCGGCGTGACCACGGCGCGCCAGCAGCTCAACGAGATCACTGCCTGGATCGATGCCTCGAACGTCTACGGCTCCGATCCGGTCAGGGCGGCGGCCCTGCGCACCAATGACGGCAGCGGGCGGCTTAAAACCAGCGCCGGCAACCTATTGCCGTTCAATCTCGAAGGTCTGCCAAATGCCGGCGGCGAAGGCACGGATCTCTTCTTGGCGGGTGACGTGCGGGCCAACGAGCAGGTCGGACTCACCGCCATGCACACCCTATTCGTGCGCGAGCACAACCGCCTGGCCGAGAATATTGCCGCTGACAACCCGGACCTGAGCGGCGAAGAGATCTATCAATGGGCACGCGCCACGGTGGCCGCCCAGATCCAGGTCATCACCTACTATGAGTATCTACCGGCCCTGCTCGGCAAGCGCGCCCTCAAGCGCTACAAAGGCTACGACCCGACGGTCGATGCCGGCATCGCCAACATCTTCTCGGGCGCCGCCTTCCGATTGGGCCATAGTCAGTTGAGCTCTCAGCTGCTGCGTTTGGACCGGGACCTCGATTCGATTGACGAGGGACCATTGGCCCTTCGCGACGCATTTTTCTCGCCTTCGCGCATTATCGTTGAGGGCGGCATCGAGCCCCTGTTGCGCGGCCTGGCCCACCAGCAGGCCCAAAGGATCGACCCCTATGTGGTCGACGAGGTGCGCAACTTCCTGTTCGGCCCGCCAGGTGCCGGCGGGTTCGATCTGGCCGCGCTCAACGTTCAGCGCGGCCGGGACCACGGCCTGCCAAGCTACGTCGAGGCGCGCCGCGCCTTGGGGCTATCCGTTCCGGCTAACTTCGCGGATATCACTTCGGATCCGGAGATCCGGGCACGGCTCGTGGCCACCTACGCGTCGGTGGAGGACATCGACCTCTTTACCGGGGGCTTGGCCGAGGAGCCGCTGCATCAAGGCCATCTTGGGCCGCTCTTTGCCGAGATCGTGGCCGAGCAGTTCGAGGCCCTGCGCGACGGCGATCGCTATTGGTACAAGCGAAACTTCGATAGCTACGCAGCCTACGTGATCAAGGAGACCCGGCTGTCGGACATCATCCGCCGCAACACCTCTATCGACGACGAAATTCCCGACGACGTGTTCCACCTGCCGCCAAGACACGGCGACGGCAAGAAGAAGAAAAAGTAGGTACGGCTCACTCCGCGGCCTGGTTGGCCGGTTGAAGGCGCCAGCTGCCGTCGGCCTGACGGCAGGCGGTGCCGAAGGCCGCGACCGGCTGGTCGTCGAGCAGAATCTCCGTGGTCACAGAAAGGCAATCGGCCGTGCCGTCGGCTTTGGCCAGGATTGTGCCGCCGAGCAGGCCGTCGCCACCGTCGGGCCCCACGTGGATCCACTTCGGGCCGGGCGTGGGAGGCGGTGGTGGGATCCGCGCGACACTGCGCGGCGTCGGACGGGCCACCGGCTGGGGGCTTGTGGTGGTGCGCGGGAAGAAGAAGAATCTCTTGTTGAAGCCCCTGTGGTTGAAGCGCTTGTGGCCAAAGGGTTTGAAGCCACCGCCATGGGGTCGGGCAACCCTGACCTTGAGCCCGTCCCCATGATTGAAGGCGCCGCCTTGGCCGGCGTGACCGGACGCCGGCGCGCCGAGCGCCATCAGGCTGGCTAAGGCAAGCGCCGCAAAGAGCCTTTGGACGGCGTGGCCGTTCACGGCGCTAGCGGAGTTGGTGGGAGATCTTGCCGTTGCGGTCGCGGATCTGCAGCTGGCCGCCCGGCCCTTGAACCAGGGTGCCCAGGTAGCGGCCGGTGCGATCCTTGACGATCTGAGTGCCGCCATGGCCCGCGACGACGTAGCCGACGACTCGGCCGTCCCGGTCGCGCATCAAGTCATGCCCGTTGTTGCCCGGGCGGATCGTGCTCGGCAGACCGCCGTTCGGGCGATAGACGTTGAAATGGCTCTGGCTTTTGAAATTCATCAGCGGCTCATCGACGCCCAAGCGAGGGCCCACCTCCAGGGGCAGGTCCCGGCCGAACTGCGGGTTGCTTAGATTAAGGTCATCGAGAGTCGGGTTGGGCGGCAGCTCGACCTGGGCCAGAGCCGGGTTCAACCCCAGCAGCAGGACCAAGGCGGCGCTCGCGGTTCGCATGATCATGGCGCGGTTCCTTCCTGTCGCGTGACGCCGATTTTACCCCATAGGCCCGACTGCGCGCCACGACAAAAAGATCGCCGAAATGCCCCTTCCTTCGGCGCCCCCTTACCAACATACTCGGTCGAGGTCAGCGATTGGGGGATGTTCATGAAAGCCGTTCAATTCGACCGCCACGGCGTGCCGGCGGACGTGGTCCACTGCGTCGAGCGGCCCGCGCCGGGGGCGCCCGATGGCGACCAGGTGCTGGTCCGGGTGCTCGCCTGCCCGATCAACCCGGCCGACCTTCTGATCCTTGAGGGCCGCTACCCTGGGCCGGAGCAGCTGCCGGCTGGCGGCGGCATAGAGGGCATCGGCGAGGTCCTGGCGGCCGGGCCCGAGGTGGCGGGCCTGGCGCCGGGTGACCGGGTTATGTTGCTGGGCCGGGCCAACTGGGTCGAGCAGCTGCTTTGCCCGGCCTCGGCCGCGATCAAGATTTCGGGCGAACTGGATCCGCGCCAGGCCGCCATGATGAAGGTCAACCCGGCGACCGCACTGCTCATGCTGCGGGACTACGTCGATCTGGCGCCCGGCGACTGGGTGATCCAGAACGCAGCCAACTCCGCGGTCGGCCGCCATGTGATCCGCATGGCGCGCGCCGCGGGCGTCAAGACCGTCAATGTGGTGCGCCGGCAGGCCTTAGTAGAAGACCTGCTCGGCGAGGGCGCGGATCTGGTCGTGATCGACGGCGATGATCTTGGCGTGCGGGTGCGCGCGGAGATTGGCGAAGCGCCGCTGCCCTTGGCACTCGACGCGGTCGGCGGCATCGCAACCCAGCAACTGGCTGATTGCCTGAGCAACGGCGGCACCGTGGTCAACTACGGCTTTCTCTCGGGCGAAGCCTGTCGGATCACACCCGACCAGACGATCATCCACGACATCCGCCTGCGCGGCTTTTGGCTCGCCGGATTCTTCCGCCGGGGCGACATGGATCGCCTCACACAAGTCTACCGCGAAATCGCCGATCATCTGCGCGACGGCACCCTGGCCGCGCCGATCGAGGCGGTCTATCCGCTCGAGCAGGTCAAAGAGGCCGTGGCCCACGCGCACCGGGACAGCCGCGACGGCAAGATCCTCCTGCTGCCGGGCGGGCCGCTCGACTAGCCGGGCAATCGATGGCGGGGTGATGTACACTGGTGCCAGCGAATCGGCGGCCCGGGAGAAAACGGGTGCAAAGGATCACCATCGAGCAGCTAGAGGACAAGGCGGTGATCCGCGTGCGCGACGTGGCACGGGCGCCCCAAGGCCTCAAGTTCAAGATCGAATGGCCCGCGAAGAAGGAGACCCTGGGGCCCTTCGGCTGGCAAAGCGCCGAGCATTTCCATCGTCCGCGCGACGTGCGGAATGAAGGCGACGACCTGATACTTGAGCTCGGCGCCGACGTGATTCAGGCGGTCTCGCCCGGTACGGAGGTCGAGGTCGAGCTTAGCGATCTAAACCTCGCGGAGCCGGTAATCTGGCCGGACTTGGATGGTGGACCGCCGGCCGCCGCGCCATCGCCCCAACCGCCGCCGGCGCCGCCCCAGGCGACCGAACAGACCGAACAGAAGGACGCGCGGGACTTCGGCACGCCGCGTCAAGGACCCCCGGCCGCGCCGGCGGCGGGCGCCTCGCGTTGGCGCGGCATCGCGATGCTCCTGGTTGTGCTGGTGGTCGGTGGCGCGCTCGGCTACTTCGTCGCAAACGCGCTCGCGCCGTCCAAGAAAAAGGACAGCGACGCCAAGCAGATAAGCCAGCTGGAACAGGATCTGGCCAGCGCGCGCGGCGAGCTCCAGCAGGCGCGCCAAGACAACGCCACGCTGGAGAACCAGATCGCCACGCTGAAGGCCGAAAACGCCGCGCTGAGCCAAGCGCCCGAGCCGGAGCCCCTGCCCACGCCGGATCCCCCGCCCTCGGACGAAGGCGCTCTCATGGAAGCGCGCAGCGCCTTGGCGGAAAGCGCGGCGCTGGCCTCGCGGCAAGCGTCCCAGATCGAGGAGCTGAAAGCGGAGGTCGCGCGCCTGAAAGCGACCGTGGCGGCCCAAGCGGAGGCGCCGCCGGAGCCCACGCCTTCGGCCATCGATGCCGCGCAGCTCGACCAGGTGCTGGCCCAGGCAAAGACGGCCTACGGGATTAGTCCGGATTTGCTTGCCCAGGTGCGCAGCCAGCTGCTCGCCGGAGAAACCGTGACCGAGGTCACCGGCGGCTTGAAAGGCGAGCTGCCGAACGTGGCGCGCCAGTCTCTGCACAACCAGCTCTGCCAAGCCTTTGCCGCGCAATGCCGCTGATGACAGGCGTTACTCCAAGCACTTGATCTCGCAAAGGCTCCTGCGCACCGGGTTCTCCTCGGCTTGGCAGGCCTTCTTGCAGGCCTCGCCGCCGGCCGGGCTGGCGCTCGTGGGCACCAGCAGATCAGGCTTGGCGCTGTCCAAGCCGTCGCGCACGCAGGTCGATTGGGTCCAGCCGGGCACCTGGAAGTCGAGATCGACCTGGCGCCACTTGGGATGACCATTGGCCCGCAGCCAGTCGATGTTGTCGCGGATCGCCCGAGCGACCTTCGCCACCGCGGCGCAAGAATTCCTCAGGTACTGGGAGGTCTGAGGAAAATCGTAGGTCATCAGGGTTGCCTTGACCGCGATCACCGGTACGGCGGAGGCCTGCCACCCATAGGTGCCGGCCGGAATCTCCGAGGCCGGATAGAACTCCAGCAGTGCCGGGTCGTCGATCGGCAGCAGGTGCAGGCCGTCGCCGGAGCCGACCTGGTCGCTCAAGAGCTTCACCGGGTAGCCGGCGACGTAAACCATGGCGTCCAGGGTGCCCGCCTTAAGCCGGGCCAATGCCTCCTCGGCGCCGATGTTGATCGTCTCGGCCGGCGTGATGCCGGCAGTCGCCAGCATCATGGTGGCGGTCAGCTCGCTGCCGCTGCCGGCCCTGCCGATCGCCACGCGCTTGCCGTTCAAGTCGGCCAGGCTGGCGACGCCTTTGCGCGCCAGAACGTGGACCTCTTCGTTGTAGAGCGGGAAGACCAAGCGGGTCTTGGCGGCGATGTTGCGCAGCTCCGGGTCGTTGGAGCGCACGGCGATCCAGCCCAGCACGTCCGACTGGACGATGCCCAGCGGGGTCACCGGGCGCTTGTAGACCGCGTTCACGTTCTCGATCGAGCCGGCCGACTCGACCGCCTTGAGATCGACGTTGAACTGCTTGACCAGCTCGCCGATGTTGCGGCCGATCTGAATGTAGGTGCCGCTCTTGCCGCCGGTGACGATGTCGTAGGCCTGGGCCGGGGAGGCCGCGAGCAGGAGGGTGAAAAGGGCGCCGAGCAATCGATGGGCCATGGCGTAAAATCTCCCGGGGAGCGCGACCGGTAATGCCTCGAGTCGCAATGGCTGGAGTCTAGGCCCCGCAGGCGGGGGCGACAACCGCTCGGCAGATTAACGAAATTGTGACGAATGTCCGCTAAAGTCTCCGGATTGCGATACTTCCCCAACCTTCCCAGAAACGGGGCCCGGTCTCTCTCCCAAGGACCGGGCCCCGTTTCCCCTTTTTGGGACCGCTCTTGCCTTGGCTGGGCGCGGACCAGCCGCCTTTCCGACCAATGTTCGGATACATTATCTGATGACTGGGCGAGCCTTGGGAGCATCACCCACGGACAATGCACATCACGCATACCCTATAGAGGGTTTGCATTGGACGGATTCCTTAACGGAGCTTAGGCTTCAATCCTGGGTGATGGTACGGCGTGCCGTTGAAGAAAAGACATCTGTAATGAATTCCCTTTTCTGAACGACGTTCGACGCTTGGCACCCTGCCGAAACGCAGAAAAGGGAAAGTTAATTTGACACCATTAACCAAGTGCTTGTGAAAGTTGTCTTGATCCTGCGGGAAGCGTCTAAAGAGGGCCGCGCGGTCATCGCAGATAACTCGGGGGAGGAGAAAGTCATGAAAATGATGCGCGGTGCTTCGAAGCTGATTGGTGGGTTGCTTGGGCTGGCATTCATTGCATTGCCGTTGGAGGCGGAGGCCTCGCTTCTGCAGTTCAATACGTCTACGCCGCCATTGCTTAATCAGCCGGCCTTCACTGTTACGCTCACCGGGGGAGATGTTCCAGGGACAATCGGCAGCTTCTCCAATCCAACACGTGAGTTTGGCGCAAATCTTTTTCAGTCTGCTGGTACCGATCCGGGCTCCCTTTACGTTGGGTCAGCACAAACAACGAATACGTTCGATGTCAGCTTCGACAACACGGTGCAGTGGGTAGGCGGTACCATCGGTTTCCTTTTTGATCCATTCCTCGGATTGGATATTGTCGGCTCGGGTGTCAATGAGAATGGGCTCTTGGCGGGTGCGTCTGCGAACTCGCTATTTACACTTTCAACGCCTCTGACATTCCTCGGTGGTCAAGTTTACTCCTTCACCGCCGTGAACACCGTGGTCGGCGGCAACATCGGCGCTGCCGCATTTACGAGTTGGACTTTCGAGGCAGCGCAAGACATCCCCGAGCCCTCGACCCTGGCCCTCTTCGCCATCGCCCTTGGAGGCCTGGGCTTCATGGCGCGGCGGCGGGTCGCCCCCTAGCTCAGAGATCGGCAGGGACGCCCACGAGGCGTCCGCGGAGCGTCCGTCTCTAATGGCCATCCACTGCCAATTCGCGCGGTACCATGAACTGATACCCTCAGCGCGATCCGAAGCGGTTTGCGAAACGAAGAAGGGGTTAAGCGTCTCCGCCTAACCCCTTCCGATTATTGGCTCCGCGGGCAGGACTCGAACCTGCGACCCGGTGGTTAACAGCCACCTGCTCTACCAACTGAGCTACCGCGGATCAGATCCTTTCGGTGATGTCGCTCTGGCCGCGCGACAGGCGCCGAGTCGGCCGAGGCGGGCGGGTTATATCAAAGCCAATTGGGCCAGGCAATTGAATTGCGCAAGGGATTTCTATCAGTCCCGCAGCTCCACGAACGTCAGGCCCGACCCCAGAGGGTGGCGGGTTACCGGGCCCAGCTCGGGCAAGCGCAGCACCCGGGCGATGAGGGTCCGGGCCTTTGCCACCTCGGCACCGTCCAGGGTCGTGCTATAGCGCTTGCCGTTGCGCTTCCAGGCGATCTCCTGGCCGGGCTCGAGCGCCTCGTCGAGCACCATGTCGATGGTCGGCAGGGGCGGCCCGCCGGTGGCGAAGAGCGCCTCGGCCGGGACGTTATCGTCGAACAGAAGGCGCCGGAAGCCCCGGTCGTGGGCCTCGATCACCCGCCGGGCCTGGCTGATGTGGTCGTCGAAGAAGATCAGAGCCTGGTCCGGCTGGCCGGTCTCCAGGGGCGCCTCCAGCCAATCCCGCTCGTGGCGCCGGGCGGCCGGGTCCCGGTAGACCAAGCGGGAGAGGTCGATGTCGAAACTCTCGATCTCGGCCGCCGGGCAGGCCTGGCGCAGCAGCCAGGTGCTGTGGCCCCGGTGTACGCCGCTCTCGACGATCAGGCTGGGCGCCAGCAGGCGGGCGACCAGGTAGATCCACAGGCTGTCGTTGAATCCGCTGCCGCCCTTGTTGTCGCGCACCGGCCGCCCGGGGTAGAGCGCGAAGAACGCCGCGACCGCCGCCTCGAGGCCGGCGAGGGCCTCGGCCGTGCCAAGGCGCGGATGGTGCGCCAGGGCGGCGCGCGCAGTCTCGCAGATCCGCGCCGTCAGTCGGGCCTGAAGCGCCGGCGTCACCATGCGGGGAAAGCCGTCGTCCTCGGGCAGGTTTTCGATCTGGGTCGGGGGCATAGGGTTTCGGGCCGGGCAGGGGGCAGGGCGGCGACTATAGCCATAGCCCCCGGTGGCGTCTTCCCTTCTTTACCCGGGCAGCGGTGCTGGCGTAGGCTCGCCGCCAAAGGGTCCATAAGAATCTTAGGAGCGATCGATGACGTCATCCACACCCTTGCGCTGGGGCGCCGCGTTCCTGGGCGCGTTCCTTCTCCTGGCCGGTCCGGTTTCAGCCGCGAGCCCCCAACCGCTGTCGCCCCAGCCGGCGGCCGACGATCTGGCGCCCGGCCTGGCGGTCGACTACTACTACAGCTTCTTCCGGCATATCGACGAGCTGATCGAATGGCAGGACTACAAGGACGGCGACCCCGGTGAGCCGATCCTCCAGCTCGACTACCGGGTCGGCATGGACAAAGTGTTGACCAGCGAAGTGGACAACGGCGTGGGCGCCGAGATCAGCGGCCTGATCCACCTGGAAAAGACCGGGACCTACGCCTTCACCGCCCAGTCCAACGACGGCGTACGTTTGGAGATCGGCGGCGTTTTGGTGCTCGAGGACCCGGACGTACACGCGGACCGCTATTCCATGATGGGCCCCTTGGAGGTCACCACGCCGGGTTGGTATCCCATCAAGGTGCTTTACTTCGAGCGCAAGAACACCTCGACCCTGGAGCTCTACTGGCAGCCGCCGGGCCAAGACGGTTCCATGGAACTGGTGCCGGCCGAGGTCTTCGCCCACCTCAAGTCAGAATAGCAATCGGTTCCTAAGTTCGAGAATTTTGGTTTGGATTGCGCTGGGAAGCGGCTAGACTGGCGCGACAAATCAAAAGGCAGTCTTGAGCAAGGCAAGGGCTCGAGAGGAGAAGACCTCGCCGAACACGAGGCTACAGGGACTGGGAACTGGGAGATCCAAGGTGGGGACCACGAGACAACCGGGTGCCGCCGGGCGCGCTTGCGTGCGGCACGGGGGGATGGCCGCATGCCTGATGACCGGCGCGCTGGCCGCGAGCGCATGGCTTTGGAGCGTGGCACCGGCGGCGGCCGGAGTCCAAGTGCTGGAGAACGGCAGCGCCGCCGCGCCCGCCCTGCAGGAAACACCCCTGCTCAAGGCCGCGGTCGATAGCGGCGCCCTGCCACCGGTCGGCGAGCGCCTGCCGTCCCAGCCCCTGGTCGTGTCCGAGAGCGACGGCCGTACGCTGGGCAAGCCGGGCGGCGATCTGCACATGCTGGTCGGCCGCGCCAAGGACACCCGCCTTCTGGTGGTCTACGGCTATGCCCGCCTGGTCTGCTACAACGAGAAGCTCGAGCTGACCCCGGACATCGCCGAAAAGATCGAGGTCGAGGATGGCCGGATCTTCACCTTCACCCTAAGGCCCGGCCACAAGTGGTCTGACGGCGCGCCCTTCACCACAGAGGACATGCGCTATTTCTGGGAGGACGTGGCCAACAACGAGATGCTCTCGCCGAGCGGACCCTCGTCGCTGCTGCTGGTCGACGGCGAGCCGCCCAAGGTCGAGGTCATCGACGAGCTGACCATCCGCTACAGCTGGTCCAAGCCCAATCCATACTTTCTGCCGGCCTTGGCCGGTGCTTCGCCGCTGTTCATCTATCGGCCGGCCCATTACCTGAAAAAGGTCCACGAAAACTATGCCGACGCCGACGCCCTCAAGCAGTTGGTCGAAGAGCGGCGGGTGCGCAACTGGGCGGCGCTGCACAACCGCATGGACAACCAGTACCGCTTTGACAATCCGGGGCTGCCGACCCTGCAGCCCTGGGTCAACACCACCTCGCCGCCGGCCCAGCGCTTCGTCGCCAAGCGCAATCCCTACTATCACCGAGTCGACTCCAAGGGCCAGCAGCTGCCCTACATCGACGAGGTTGTGCTGGTGGTCGCCTCGGGCGACCTGATCCCGGCCAAGACCGGTGCCGGCGACAGCGACCTGCAGGCCCGCGGCCTCAACTTCAGCGACTACACCTTCCTGAAGAAGGAGGAATCCCGCGGCACCCACGAGGTGCGCCTGTGGCGCACCGTGCGCGGCTCGCGCTTCGCGCTCTATCCGAACCTGAACGCGGCCGACCCGGTGTGGCGTGACCTTTTTCGTGACGCGCGCTTCCGCCGGGCGCTGTCTCACGCGATCGACCGGGACGAGATCAACCAGTCGCTCTATTTTGGCCTCGGCCTGCCGGGCAATCATTCGGTGCTGCCGGGCAGCCCCCTGCACCTGCCGGATAACCGCCAGGCTTACGCCACGTTCGATCTGAAGAAGGCCAACGCCCTGCTCGATCAGATCGGCCTGACCGAACGGGACGACGAGGGCGTGCGCCTGCTGCCGGACGGCAGGCCGCTCGAGATCGTCGTCGAGACCGCCGGCGAGAACACCGAGGAGGTCGACACCCTGGAGCTGATCGGCGATGGCTGGCGCAAGGTTGGCGTCAAACTCTTCACCAAGCCGTCCCAGCGCGAGGTTCTGCGCAATCGGATCTTCGCCGGCGAGACCCTGATGACTATGTGGTTCGGCTACGAGAACGCGGTGCCGACCGGCAACATGAGCCCAAGCGAGTTCGCGCCGGTCTCTCAGCACGGCTACCAGTGGCCCAAGTGGGGCCAGTTCCATGAGACCAAGGGTCAAGCCGGCGAGGCGATCGACCTGCCCGAGGCGCAGGAGCTGATGGCGCTCTACGAGAAATGGACCCTTAGCCAATCCCTCGAGGAGCAGGAGAAACTGTGGCGCCGGATCCTCGAGATCCACGCCGATCAGGTCTACACCATCGGCCTGGTGGCGCTGGTGCCCCAGCCGGTCGTGGTCGCCAAGACCCTCCACAACGTACCCCTGGAGGCCATGTACAACTGGAACCCGGGCGCCGAGTTCGGCATTTACAGGACAGACAGCTTCTGGATCGAATAGCCCGCATTTCAGCTGCTTGGGCGGCGCTTCTGGTGCTCTGTCTGGCGCTCGCGCCGACGCCCGCGCGTGCGGACAAGCCGGTCGGCTTCCTGTTCTCCCAGCGCGGCGGGGTCGATCTGGAACGGGCCGGCAAAGTTCAGCGCGTCCACCCGGGTCAGGAGCTGCTGGTTGGCGACCGGGTCATGACCGACGTCGACAGCCGGGTCAAGATCGAGCTCAACGATGGCTCGACCCTGTCCTTGGGCGGCCACAGCACGCTGATCTTGAAGCAGCTCAGCTTCGAGCCCCAGGCCAAGGTCTTCAATGGCGAGATCGGCCTCGAGCGCGGCATCCTGCGCGTCTTCCTGAGCCGCCGGGAACGGCTCCGGGTGTTCCGGGTTTCGACCCCGAGCGCCGCCCTGCTCAGCGCCGGCGCCCAGTGGATCATAGAGGCGGGCCAGGCCGGCACCGCGGTCTTCGTGCTCGAGGGCGAGGTCGAGGTGGCCGGCGCCGGGATGCTCAAGCGGGTCTCGGCCGACCAGGGCATAGAGGTGCCGCCCGACGGCTTGCCGACGACGCCCGCCCGCTGGGGCCAGGCGCGCATCGAGCGGGCGATCGCGAGGACCGACGTGCCGTGAGGGGAAACCAGTTACCCCCTATGCAAACCCTGACGTTTTCCGATAAAGGGGAGGACATGGATTTCCCTTGAGGAGCGCCATGCCCGTCCACAGCCCCAGCCTCGCTGCCCACAACGCAATTCCCGTGATCGACCTCAAGTCGGGCGACCGGGCGGCCGTGGTCGCGCAGATCCGCCAGGCTTGCGAGGAGATCGGCTTTTTCGTGGTCGCCGGCCACTGCGTACCGGAAGATCTGGTGGACCGCATGGCCGCGGTCAGCCGGGCTCAATTCGACCGGCCCGAGGCGGAAAAGCGCCGGGTCGCAGAGGTTGGCGAGGTGATCGGCGGGTTCAGCTATGTGCCCCTGCTGCACGAGCGCCTGGCGGCGACCAGCGGAGAGGCGACCCCGGGCGACCTCAAGGAGACCCTGGACTACGGCCCTGGCTTTCCGGCCGGGCCCTGGCCCGAGGAGCTCGCCCAGCTCAAGGCGGTCTGGCTGGCCTATTACCAGGCCATGAGCGGCTTCTGTGGCGAGCTCCGGGCGCTCTTCGCCCTGGCCTTGGGCCTCGAGGCGGATTTCTTCGACGACAAGTTCATCGACCACCTCTCCTCGATCCGGGTGATCAACTATCCGGCGCCGACCGCGCCCTTTCAGCCCGGCCAGCTGCGCGCCGGGGCCCACCGGGACTACGGCTTCCTGACCGTGCTGCGCTCGGAGGACAAGCCGGGTGGGCTTGAGGTCAGGAATCGCGCCGGCCAATGGGTCGCGCCGCCCGCTCTGCCCGGGACTTTCGTGGTCAACATCGGCGACGCCTTGATGCGCTGGACCAACGACCACTGGGTCTCGACGCCCCACCGGGTGGTGCCGCCGCCGCCCGAAGACTGGCAAATGAGCCGGCGCCAATCGATCGCCTTCTTCCACAATCCGGCGCGCGACGCCCTGATCGAGTGCCTGCCTGGCTTCGGCGACGGCACGGCCCGCTACGCGCCAATCACCTACGGTGCCTACGGCGATCTGCGCTATCGCCAGGCCCGAGCCCGAAATTAACTTTCGAGGGCCCAAATATTAAAATTGTTTCAGTGCCCTAGAGTGTGAGGTTCGTCACAGCATAAACCATTCAGACACCCTATATCTCTTTCCAGCACAGCGACGCACATCGGCGCCAGGCACGGCCCGCAAGCGTCAGGAGAGAGGAACAGGGATCATGCAAAGCCAGCTCAAGTCCTTCGAAGACAGCCCCGTGGCCCCCGCCCAGCCGACCAAAAGCCCCAACTGGTGGCTCGAGGTGCGCCGGGCCAAAGCGCCGGCCGACCCCACCGGCCAGGTCACCGACCTGACCCAGCAGTTTCTCGCCGAGCGCGAGACGCCGGCCGCCGAGACCGCCCTCCAGGTCGACTTGAGCTATCCGCGCGACCGCATGGCCGAGGCCTTCGAGGTGCTTGAGATCCTTGAGGATTTGGGCCACCGGGTGATCGCCGACCAGGCCGACTGGCTGCCCACCAACACCAAGGCCGTCATGGTCTGGTGGAAGCCCGAGGCCAAGGCCCAGGCGACCGCGCTTTACGAGCGCCTCAAGACGATCGAAACCATGAACGTCACTCTCGCGGCCGAGCCGGCCGTCCCCCAGATGATCGGCGACATCCAGATCGCCCTCGGCCGGGATATCTGACCGGCACCAGATCTCGCGCCACACCGCGCACCCTCCCACACTTCAGGCAACCTCCGGCCCCGCCAACACACCAGGCGGGGCCTTCCTCTGGGCCCACCGACAGGGGTTCGAGAGGCCTTTGGCAGATTTTTTTGCGGCCTTCTTAAGAAAATTGTCACGAATTCGAGCTAATTTTTGAAGGCGCCACAGATCAGGGAGATCTTTCGCAATGGTACGCCCCCTCTACGTCACTTCCATGGCTTTCGCGATCACCGTCTCGCTCTGGTTCGTCACCGCGAGCGCGAGTGGCCTGCTGTAAAACGGATTTTCTGGGTTTTATGGAGGCCCGGACCGGAATCGAACCGATGTACGCGGATTTGCAGTCCGCTGCATAGCCACTCTGCCACCGGGCCGCGCATGTGGGCGCTACTTCAGGCGCCCCAGGCGGAAGAGAGACTGAATAGCCGATCGCGCCCCCAGGTCAAGGGGCTTGCGGCCATGTGAAGGCCCTTAAGCGCTCACCCGAACCCGAAGAAACCCTCGGTGCCACCGCTGCCGTCGCTGCCGAAGGTAAAGCCGAAGTCGGCATCGACCGGCTCGGCCGGAAAGATCAGGTCAAAACTCGGCAAAATGACATCGCCCAAGACCTCGGCGCGACCCTCGATGAAGTCGGCCCGGCTGGGGAAATCCCCTTCGCTTTCGCCGAGCAGGCCTAGGCGGCTCAGCTCCAGGATTGCCGAGGGCGAGGGGATTAGCGGGTTTGGCGAACGGCCCTCGGCGGCGCCGAAGAACACGAAATGGGCGAAAGCGCTGGCGCCCGGCCGGGCCACTTCGCCAAACTCGCCGGTGACGATCGCCTCCAGCACGTCCGGATTGGTCGCCAGATAAAAGTCGCTGTCGAAGACCAAGGTCTCGAGTGGCAGGTTGGCCCGCTCCTCGATCACGCCCAGCGTTTCGTAGTGGTTGAGCGAGGTCTCGAAGGCGCCGATATCCACCAGGGCGGCCACGTCCGGGTTGCTCAGGAAGTAAAAGGCGACGTCGAACAAGGCATTGGGGTCGCGGCCCTCCCGGTCACCGAACTCGATGTAGTGGTCCTCGGCGGTGCCGTCGAAGGCGCCGTCGGCGATTGCCGCGGCGACATCGGGGTTTTCCGCCAGATAGAACTCTTCGTCGAAGCTCAACAGCGGCAAGCCGCCGAGCCCAAGGGCATCATCCATGTCCGCCTCCCAAAGCGCACCCTGGTTGCCCCCAAAGTCGGCCCGCTCGGACCACGCGCCGCCGAAGGGTTGTTTGCCCCCCGGCGGCGCGCGCCCGGTCCTTAAGATTTCGTTAATGATACCTGGAACGGTGGATTTGTTCAAACATTAGATATTGTTAACGGGAGATTACCGGGCCGGCCGGACGCCATTGGCCCTGACAATAGCGACACTGCCGAGACGACACGATAGTGCGTAGGAAACGAGGGCGCCGATGGATAGCGCGCCGGCGGCCTTTCAAGGTGTCCAGTGCAAGCAAGCTATCTCGTGCTGTTATCCAGGCCCTAACGGCCTGGAAACCATGGCGCGCCTAGCATTCTTCAGCGGCCGCCCGATGCGTTTTCTGCTGTGCCGGCGCGCGCCATCCTGTAAGGAACAGGGTCACCATGAGAGCCAAGGCGCCACATGACGGACGAACCCGCGCGGAGCGGGGCATCGCGCTGATCTCGGTGCTTTGGGTGCTGACCCTTCTGGCGGTGATCACGGCGAGCTTCGCGACCACCAGCCGCACCGAGGTTAACCTGGCGCGCAACCTGGTGGAAAACGCCGAGGCCCAGGCGCTTGCCGAAGCAGGGGTGCAGCGGGCCATCTTCGGGCTGCTGCGGCCGACCCAACAGGGCGGCTTGCGCGCCGACGGGGCGCTTTATGTCTGGGCCTATGGCGGCGGCCAGGTGCGCTTTTCGGTCACCGACGAGGGCGGCAAGGTCGATCTTAACGCAGCGCAAGAGGATCTGCTCTCGGCGCTTCTGCGGGCGCTCGAGGTGGGCCGGGCCGAGAGCGACGACATTGCGGCGGCGATCGTCGACTTCCGTGACGCCAACAACCGCAGCCGGGCGCTCGGCGCCGAGGACGGCGACTACCTGGCGGCCGGGCTCGACTACGACGCCAAGGACGCGCCCTACGACGACGTCGGCGAGCTGCGCCAGGTGCTCGGTATCAGTGCCGAGCTCTACGAGGCGCTCACGCCCTTGGTCACGGTCTACACCGGCCGGCGCAGCCCCCATGGGCCGAGCGCCCCGGAGGCGGTGCGCCAGGCGCTCAACCTGCTTGCCGAGGAAGATGACGGCGATCCCCAGCAAGGCGAGGACGTGGTGGAATTCGAGCCTCTGGGCCTTTCCAGCGATGCGGCCGGCGGGACGGACCCGGAGGCCGCGGGGGACCTCTCGGAGGAGGAGCTGCAAGGCCTGCTCGAGACGGCTGACGGTGGCCCGGCGACCCTGGAGGAGGGCGCCGACACGGCGGAACGCTCGGGCAGCGGGATCTACCGGATCCGCGCCGAAGGCCGCAGCGAACGGGGCGCCACGGCGGCTCTGGAGGTTGTTGTGCGCCTGGCTGGGCGGGCCGGCCCGCCCTACCGGGTGATGTCTTGGCGCCGTGCCCCGCTCGAGCTCTTTGCCCAAGGTGGGGCGCCGGACGATGCGGCGGAGCCCTAAAGCCGTGAGCCAGGTACCGCTGGGCGGCCTGCTACCGGTCTTTTTAGTCGTCGCCGGGCCCTTCGTGGGCAGCTTCCTAGGCCTGGTCGCCGACCGCCTGCCGGCTGGCGAGGGCCTGGTCGGAGGCCGCTCGCGCTGTGACAACTGCCAGGCGACGCTCGCCCCCCGGGACCTGATTCCAGTGGTCAGCTGGGCGCTCGCCGGCGGGCGCTGCCGGCAGTGCGGGGCGCGCCTCAGCTGGCGCTACCCGGCGATTGAGCTGGCCGCGGCTGCCGTCGCTCTGTGGAGTGTCATGTTGCTGCCGGGTTGGCTCATGGTGGTCGGCTGCCTGTTGGGCTGGTGCCTGCTCACCATCGCGACGATCGACTTTCGCACATTTCTGATCCCCGATGCGCTTTCCTGGCCGCTCTTGGTGACCGGCCTGGGCCTAGCCGCGCTTTGGCCGAACACCGTGCTCTTTGACCACCTCATCGGTGCGCTCGTGGGTGCGCTTGTGGTGATCGCCGTGGGCCTCGCCTTCAAACGCCTGCGAAAGCGTGAGGGCATCGGCCTGGGCGACGCCAAGCTGCTGGCCGCGGCTGGTGCCTGGGTGGGCTGGCAGGGCCTCGGCAGCGTGCTGTTGCTTGCCGCCGGGTCGGGCCTGCTGGTCACGCTGGCACTAGGATTGTTGGGCAAGGGAAGGGGCCTCGATCAGCCAATCCCCTTCGGCCCTTACCTGGCGCTCGGCCTCTGGCTCACCTGGCTCTACGGGCCGCTCAGCTTCGGAGTGTGGTAAGCGCGGGCATGCGGTCATGTCTGTGTCCCCCTGCTTGAAGCGCCGCTTTATGCAAGGCGGCTGAGGCACTATGAGGTAGCCGTCGCGGCGCGCCCGCAATCGTAAGCCAGATCGAGGACGGTATTGAGCGATCCCGCCCGCTTTCGACAGATCGTCTGGCCGCTGGCGTTCGGCGAGACCCTGGTCTGGGCGGCCTTCTACTATGCCTTCCCCGCCTTGCTGCCGACCTGGGAGCAGGCGCTCGGCTGGTCGAAGACCGAGCTCACGGGCGCCTTCACGCTCTCGCTCCTAGTTTCGGCTCTGGCCGCGCCCTTCGCGGGTCGGCTGATCGACCGCGGCTACGCCCGACAGGTCTTCGCCGGCGGCGCCTTGCTCGGCGTCCTGATGCTGCTCCTGCTGTCTCAGGTCAGCGCGCTCTGGCAGTTCTACGGCGTCTGGATCGGCCTCGGCCTCGCCATGGCGAGCACGCTCTACGAGGCCTGCTTTGCGATCCTGGTCCTTGCCATGGGGCCGAGCGCCAGGCGAGCGATCACGTTGGTCACCCTGGTAGCTGGTTTTGCCGGAACCATCGCCTTTCCCGCCACATACGTGCTTACCGCCTTGATCGGATGGCGCGGCACGGTCGCGGTCTTCGCCCTGGTGGTGTTGCTCCTTGCCGTGCCGCTGATCTGGATCGGCTGCCGTCGGGCCGAAGGGGCGGGCGACAGCCATGCCCAAGTGGCCAGCGCGCGGCCTGGCCAGGCGCTCGCGGTCGCCCGCTCGGCGACCTTCTGGCTGATCGCCGTGGCCTTTGCGATGATCGCCCTGGACTACAGCATGATCGTCACCCACGTCTTGCCGATTCTCGACGACCGGGGCGTCCATCCGGAGGTGGCGGTGATCGCCGCGTCGATGATCGGCCCCATGCAGGTCGCCGGGCGGCTCGCCATGATGGTCGCCGAGCGCAACGTCTCGACCCGGGTCATATCGCTCGGCTGTTTCATCGTGCTCGCGGTCGCCGCCGCGGCGCTGTTCGGCGCTGGCGCGGTGCCGGGCCTGGTGGTCGGATTCATCGTCCTGCTGGGCGCCGGTGTCGGGGTCGAGAGCATCATCAAGCCCCTGGTCACCGCCGATCTGCTCGGCCGCCACGATTTCGGCATCGTCTCGGGCATGATCGCGGTGCCCTCGATCGGCATCGCGGCCCTGGCGCCGATCGTGGCCGCGCTGCTGTGGGACGCGGGCGGCTACGACCTGGTGATCCTCGCCGCCCTGGCGGCAGCCCTCATCGGCTTGATGGCACTCGCCGCGGCCTTTCGCGCAGCCGCGCGCTGAGACGGACGTGTCACTCGCCCAGGGTGACGCCGTTCTCGGCCATCACGGCGGCGATCTTGGCCGGGTCCTCGGTGCCGGTCGGGACCTCCCGGTCGAGGGCGGTGAACAGCTCGACCGCCCGGCTGCCGGCGCCGGTGATCTCCAGGAGCTCGGCGCCGCCCGGCCCGAAGCGAAAGCTGTGTACCGTGCCGGCCGGCAGGTGGACCAAGCTGCCCGGCCGCGCCAGCCTGGTTTCGCCGCCGAAGCTGAACTCTACCTCGCCCCGGATCACGAAGAAGGACTCGTCCCAGTCGTGGCTGTGGGGCGGCGGCCCGCTGCCTTCGCGGCCATAGAGGCGGGTGATCGCGCTTCCGCCGGTCGCAGCCGAGGTCGCCAGCACGGTGATCTTGTCGCCGAACACACTGAGCGCCGGTGTGTCGTCCTCGGGCAGGACGGCGAAGGGCTGCTTGGTCATGGCGCGCACCTGGGCCTAACCGGGGATGATGAAGGAAATGCCGAAGACCAGCTGCCGGCCCTCCAGCTCGTCGCGCCACTTGCAGACGCTCAAGGTCGACGCACCATGCGAGGAGTGGTCGACCCGCTCGTGCATGTAGTGCGGCTGGCCCGTCGCCATCACCTCCCGGTCGTTTTGGACCAGAGCCTCGGCAACGGCTTTCCAGGCCAGGTCGGCGTCCGTCTTGCCGACCACGTTTTCGCCGGCCAGTGCGCAAATTGCCTTGTTACCCCAGAGATATCGCCAGTTCTCGTCCTTGACCCAGTAGAGGAATGGGACGTCCTGAAAGGCTTCGAGATCTTTGAGGTTCATGAGGAGGCTCCTTGTTAGACGGCGTTTGGTGGCGCTTCACATATCGTTGTGCGGGCGCCTATCGACAAGAGACATATGAAACGCGGTCCGCTATTCCGAGCTGAGTGCGGCCGGTCCCAGGGGCAAGAGAGCTTTTGTTAACCATATTGACGCACGGCGTTGCTATCATGGCGCCGTTCAACGAGGAGCAAGCGGTGCAGACAGCGCAGCACGACGACGATCAGGCGGCCTTCGAGGAAGCCCTGGGCGAGCGCCTCATGGGGCGCGGCAAGCTCGACGAGGCGGGGCTCCAGCGGGCCCGGCGCCTGCAGCGCTCGAGCGGCGACAGCCTGTCGTCGCTCTTGCCCAAGCTCGGCCTGGTGTCCGAGCGGGACATGGCACAGGCGCTCGCCGAGGAACTCGGCGTCGCTTTGCTCGAGCCCACCGAGATCCCGCAGTTGGCGCTCTTCGAGGAGCGCCTAAGCGCGCGGTTCTTACGGGATTCCCACGTCCTGCCGGTCGCCGAGGAGCCCGAGGGCCTGGTGCTCGCCCTGGCCGATCCCACCAACCGCTTTGCGATCGACGCGGTCCGGATGGTGGCCAAGCGGGAGATCCTCCTGCGGATCGCCGAGCCTTCGGAGCTGGAGGCGGCGATCGACCGGCTCTACGGCAGCGGCGCGGCCGGCAAGCGCGACGTGGAGGAGGTCTCCGACGATCCGGAAGAGGGGCTCGAGCCGGATGTCGAGCGCCTGCGGGACCTGGCCAGCGAGGCGCCGGTCATCCGCCTGGTCAACAACCTGATCACCCGCGCGGTCGAGATGCGCGCCTCGGACATTCACATCGAGTCCTTCGAGGACCGTTTGCGGGTGCGCTTTCGCATCGACGGGGTTCTGCGCGAGATCGACCCGCCGCCAAGTCGCTTTCGCGCCGCCATCGTCTCGCGCATCAAGATCATGGCCAAGCTCAACATCGCCGAGCGCCGGCTCCCCCAGGACGGCCGTATCAAGCTGGCGATCCGCGGCTCGCCGATCGATCTGCGCATCTCCAGCATCCCGACCATGCACGGCGAGGGCGTGGTCATGCGGATATTGGACAGCCAGGGCGTTTCCCTGGACTTTGCCTCGCTCGGCATCAACCAGGACAATCTGGCGACCCTGACCGCCGGCTTGGAGCGGCCCCACGGGGTCTTCTTGGTGACCGGGCCGACCGGCAGCGGCAAGACCACGACGCTGTATGCCTCCCTGCTGCGCCTCAACAGCCCGGAAAGCAAGATCCTGACGGTCGAGGATCCGATCGAGTACCAGCTCGACGGGGTCAACCAGATCCAGGTGCGCCCCAAGATCGGGCTCGACTTCGCCAGCATTCTGCGCTCGATCCTGCGCCAGGACCCGGACATCATCATGATCGGCGAGATCCGCGACGTGGAGACCGCCGAGATCGCGGTCCAGGCGGCCCTGACCGGCCATCTGGTGCTTTCGACCCTGCACACCAACGACGCCGCCAGCACGGTGACCCGCTTGCTCGACATGGGCGTGCAGGATTATCTGCTGACCTCGACCTTGAACGGCGTCGCCGCTCAGCGCCTGGTGCGCACGCTGTGCCAAAGCTGCCGGCGCCCCGAGCCCGCCATGCCAGAGCTGAGCGAGCAGCTCCAGCTGCACCGCTTCGCCGAGGGGCCTGAGATTACGATCTACAAGGAGGTCGGCTGCGAGGCCTGCAACGGCACCGGCTTTCACGGCCGCACAAGCGTCATGGAGACCCTGGTGATGTCCGATCCGATCCGCCGTCTGGTGCTCAAGCACGCCGGCTCTCAGGAGATTTTTCAAGCGGCGGTCGAGGGCGGCATGCGCACCATGTTCGAGGACGCGATCCGCAAGGCGCTGGCCGGCGTGACGACAATCGAGGAAGTCCTGCGCGTGACGCGGGACGTCTAAACTCATGCCGCGGTTCCACTACAAGGCAGTGGCGAGCGACGGCGAGGTGATCGAGGGCGAGCTCGACGCCGCCGACCGGGCCGCCCTGATCGAGCAGCTGCGCCAGCAAGGCCACCTGCCGATCCAGGCGGCCGAGAACCGCGGCGGGCTTGCCGGCCTCTTCCCGACCTTGACCAAGGCGCGCGGCCGGGTGCCGCTCAATGAGATCGCGCTTCTGACCCGGGAACTGGCGATCCTGTTGCAATCCGGACTGCCGCTCGACCGGGCGCTTTCGATCCTGATCGCCATGGCCAAGCCGGGCGCGACCCGCTCCCTGGTGGAGCGCATACTGGACAAGATCCGCGGCGGCGCGTCCCTGGGCGACGCCTTGGAATCCTGCGGCACGGCCTTTCCGGAGTTCTACGTCGGTATGGTGCGCGCCGGCGAGGCGGGCGGTACCCTGGAGACCGTGCTGGTGCGGGTCGCCGACACCTTGGACCGCAGCCAGGCCCTGAAAGAGCAGGTGCGCTCGGCCTTGCAGTACCCGACCATCGTGCTGGTCGTCGCCGGCCTTTCGCTGATCATCCTGATCACCTGGGTGGTGCCCAACTTCCGCCCCCTGTTCGAGGAGGCCGGGGAAGATCTGCCGTTCCTGACCAGGGGCGTGGTCTTCGCCTCCGACATCCTGCGGGACTATTGGTGGGCCATGGTCGGTACCCTCTTGGTCGGGCTGGTGATCTTCAAGCGGCGGCTCGACACCACCGAGGGCCGCTTGGCCTGGGACCGCTGGCGGCTCAGGGCGCCGATCATTGGCGAGCTGGTCACCAAGGTCGAGGTCGCCCGCCTGACCCGCACGCTCGGCACCCTCTTGAGCAACGGCGTGACCGTGCTGAACGCGATCTCCATGACTGCCAATGCCAGCGACAACACCTCGGTAGCCGAATCCTTGAACGAGCTGCGCGGCCGCCTGACCAAGGGCGAGGGCTTGGCGATCCCGCTTGCCGAGCTCGGCTTCTTGCCGCCGCTTGCGCTCCAGCTGATACAGATCGGCGAGGAGAGCGGTCAGCTCGAAACCATGCTTTTGCGTGTCGCCGACATCTATGACACCGAGGTCAAACGTACTATAGAACGGCTGCTGGGCTTGCTGGTGCCGATCATTACCATCGGGCTCGGCATCTTGATCGCCGTGATCATCGGCTCGATGCTGATGGCGATCCTCAGCGCCTATGACCTGCCGATCTGATAAGGAGCCAGCCCGTGCGCAGTTGTAAGACACCCAAAGGCCGCCGGAAGAAGCGCCAGGCCGGATTTACCCTGGTCGAGCTGCTGGTCGTGCTGATCATCCTTGGCCTCATCGCCGCCTTCGCGGCACCTCAGGTGTTGAAGTACCTGGGCGGCGCCAAGACCGATTCCGCGCAGATTCAGATCGAGCGCCTGTCCGGCGTGCTCGACCTCTACCGGCTCGACGTTGGGCGCTATCCGAGCGAGCAGGAGGGCCTCGAGGTGCTGGTCGAGGCGCCGAGCGACGCGCCGGGCTGGAACGGCCCCTACTTGAAGCGGGCCGACTCGCTGACCGACCCCTGGGGCCGGCCCTATGTCTACCGCTTCCCTGGCGAGAACGGCGAGTACGACCTCTTTTCCCTGGGCGCCGACGGCCAGGAAGGCGGCGACGGCGAGAGCCAGGACGTGACCAGCTGGTAACCCGATTGGGAGGGCCCATGGGCCGCGCCGGCTTTACCTTGGTCGAGCTTTTGGTGGTGATGGCGATCATCGGCCTTTTGGTCGCGGTCGCGCCCATGGTGGCGCGCGGGGTCTTGCCCAGCCTTCAGGCCAAGGCCGATGCCAAGGAGGTGCTGGCCAGCCTGCGCTCGGCGCGCGCCCAAGCGATCCGCGACAACCAGGAGACCGCGGTGGTGTTCGACGTCGAGGCCCGGCGCTACGGCGCGGCCGGTACCCCGGGCGACGAGCTGGGCAGCGGCGTCGAGATGAAGGTTGTGACCGCCCAACGCGAGGTCATCGAAACCGGCGTTGGGCGCATCCTGTTCTTTCCGGACGGCGCCTCGACCGGCGGTGAGGTGACCCTGGCGGCCGACGGCCAGAGCTACAAGATCACGATCGACTGGTTCACAGGCCGGGTGCGCATGGCGGACCGGCCATGACCGGACGCGCCGAAAACCGTGGCTTCACCCTGCTCGAGGTGCTGATCGCCTTCGCCATCTTGGCGGTCTCCCTGGGCGCGATCTTTCAGGCCTTCAGCAGCGGGTTGACCCAAATCTCCCGGGCCGAGCGGGCCGCGACGGCGGCCCTACAGGCGCGCTCGCTCATGGCCGAGGTCGGCACCGTAATCCCCTTGGCGGCCGGCGAGACCAGCGGCAGCTTCGATGACGAGATCCAATGGCGCATCGACATCGCGCCCTACGAGGAGGGCGGCGAGGTCGGCATCCAGGACTTCGGCGTGACTCTCTACGAGGTCAAGGTGGTGGTCAGCGACGACAAGCGGGACATCGTAAGCCTCAAGACCCTGCGCCTGGGCGAGCCGCCATGACCCGGGATCCTGAGGCCGGTTTTACTCTGGTCGAGCTGTTGGTGGCGCTGACCCTGGTCGGGCTCATGTCGGTGGCGATCTTCGGCGGGTTGCGCTTCGGCACTCGGACCTGGGAGGCTGGCACCCAGCGCAGCGAGGAGCTTAACGAAGTGGTTCTGGTCCAGGACCTGATGCGCCGCCACCTGGTCCAGCTGGCCGCGGTCGATCAGGTGCGCCGGCGCTCCGAGGAGCATCCGATCTTCGTCGGCGACGGTCAGTCGGTCAGCTTCGTGGCGCCGCTCTCGGCCCATGTCGGTCTGGACGGCCTTTACCAGTTCGAGCTCGCGCTCGAGGACGGCGAAGACCGGGAGCAGAACCTGATCATCCGTTGGCAGCTCTACCGGGCCGATCGGGTGCCCGGGACGACCAGCGAGCTGGACGGCGAGCGGGTCCTGCTCGAGGGCATCTCGGAGGGCGAGTTTAGCTACTTTGGCGCGAGCGAGCGGCGCGACGAGCCGGCCTGGCGCGAGACCTGGTCCGAGCAGGCCCAGCTTCCCGCTTTGATCGCGCTCGAGGTCGCCTTTCCCGAGGATGACCGCCGCAAATGGCCGTTCTTTCGGGTTGCCCCCCAGAGGGTCCCGGCCTTGGTGCGGCCTTAGGACTCCGGGTCGCGGTCACGGGTCGGTAACTATCAATTAACTTAAATTTGTGTAAGACTCTTATGTGTTGCCAAAATTGTGTCGAAATCTTCGCGTTTGATCGCGCGAGCAACGGTGGGCGGCTTTCGTGTTAACGAGCCTGGCCAAGAGCGTCGAGAGGTTTTTCGCCTGGTGGGGCGGCGAGTTGGCCGCCTGCCTGCCCGAGGCCTTGCGCGCCCGCATCGGCTCGAAGCGCCGGCGCCTGGTGATCACGCTCGGGCCCGATCGGGCAAGCTTCGCGCGTGCCAAGGGCGAGCAGCTGGAGCCGCTCGGCGAGGTCGCGCTTTCTCCCGACGATCCGGCGGCCGAGCTGAGCCAAGTGCGCGACGTGATGCGGGCGCTGAAGTCCAAGATCACCGAGGTCACCTTGCGTTTGGGTGCGGGTCAGGCCCTGGCCCGCCGGGTTGTGCTGCCGGCCGCGGCCGAGGACAACCTGCGCGAGGTTCTGGGCTTCGAAATGGATCGCAACACGCCCTTCAAGGCCGATGAGGTGCTTTACGACGCCCGGGTCGCGGCGCGCGATACGGAGCTTAAGACCGTCGCGGTCGATCTGGTCGTGGTCGCCCGAGACACCGCACAGCAAGCGATCGCACGGCTCGGCGCCTGGGATTTAGAGCCCGACCGGCTCGACCCCGGCGTGTCCGACGCCGCGGGCAAGGGCTTCAACCTTCTGACCCGGCCGTCTCGGGCAGGCAGCGGCAAGCTGCGCCGGCGGGTTTCGCTGGCCGCGGGCTTGGCCGCGATCGGCCTGGCCGCCGTCGTGGTCACCGTTCCCTTGATCAAGAAGCAGGAGCAGCTTGAGGCCCTAGAGGCGCGCCTGGCCGCCGTGCGCGGCGAGGCCCTGCGGGCCGATCAGCTAAAGCAGGAGGTCCAAGGCGCTTTGGCGCGCAGCCGCTTCATGGTCGAGCTCAAGCAGACCAGAGCGCCGACCATCGAGCTGCTCGACGAGATCACCAAGGAGCTGCCCGACAACACCTGGCTGCTGCACTTCGCCTACCGGGGCAACCGAGTCAATCTGGCCGGCTACTCCGCCAAGCCGACCGACCTAATCGGCTTGCTGGAGCGCTCGGACCTGCTGGAGGAGGTCGCCTTCACCTCGCCGGTCACCATGGACCTTAGGGTTGGGCGCGAGCGTTTCAACCTCTCGGCCCGGGTCGAGGCGGAGCGCGAGCCATGATCGCCAAGCAACCCAAATGGGTCGGCCGGGCCCTGGCGCTCGGCCTCTTGCTGGCGCTGATCCTGGCCGCCTATCAGCTGGCCGTGGCGCCGCTCGTGACCGCCTACCAGGAGAGCGACAAGCAAATCGCCGAGGTGCAGGATCAGCTGACCCGCTTCAGCCGCATCGCCCAGCTGCGCCCGGCCTACGAGGAGCAAATGCAGGAGCTGGGCCAGCGCCTGGCGGCCGGCGGCATCTACTTGAAGGGCGAAACCGATTCCCTGGCCGGCGCCGAGCTTCAGGCGCGCATCAGCGGCTTGATCGAGCAGTCTGGCGGACGGGTGCGCTCGATCCAGATCCTCCCCGTGGGCGAGGACGAGGGCTTCCGCAAGGTCGGCGCCCGGGTGCAGCTGACCGCCACCTTAGGGGCCCTGGAGAAGGTGCTCTACGCCTTGGAGGCCAGCAAGCCCTTCGTCTTCATCGAAAACCTGGACATCAAGAACCGCCGCGCCCGGCGCCGCAACAAGGACTCCGATGCTCAGAGCGAGCCGGAGCTGACCATTCGCTTCGATGCTTTCGGCTATTTGCGACCGGAGCTTACTTCATGAAGCGGCGGCGCTCCTTTCCCTGGCTGCTGATGGGCCTGCTCGCGCTCTGCGCCGGGCTCGGCTGGCTCGCTTACGACCGGCTGCACGCCGCGCCCCAGGCGATCGCCGACGTGGCGCCCGACGCCAAGGTCGACCAGAGTGTCACCGAGCTGCCGGCGACCCCGACCTTCAATCTGCCGCCGGCCTCTCGCTTCAGCGCGATCTCAGAGCGGCCGCTGTTCTCCCAAACCCGTCGGCCGCCCGATGTGGCGGCGGTCGAGACGACGAGCGAGGTCGCGGCGGTCGATCTGGGCGTCACCCTCCAGGGCATCGTGGTCGCCGGGCCCAATCAGATCGCGATTTTCAAGGACGCGGCGACCGGCGAGATGCTGCGCCTCAAGCGCAACGACCGTTTCAAAGGCTGGCAGCTGTCCCAGGTCACCGGGGCCGGCGTGGTGTTCTCCAACAACGACCGGGAACAGCGTCTGGAGCTTGACTACGAGCAAACGCCGCCGCCCCAAGCCCAACGCAAGCGCAACCAGCGGGTCAATGCCCAGCGCCAGCAGCAGATCCAGCAGCAATTACAACAGCAACAACAGCAGCAGCCGGTGGCTCAGCAGCTTCAGGAATCAGGAGTAGTGCCGGATGACGGCCAGCAAGACTAGCAGCAGACGGTCCAGCGTGCGGACCCGGCTTCCGATCCGCATGAGGCGCACGCGCGGCGTCTACCGGAGCCTCTTGGCGACCAGCCTTTGTCTGGCGCTCGTCGCTTGCCAGGATCTGGACCAAAAGCAACCGCCCCTGGGCGCCCAGAAACCCGATACCAAGCTCGACACCTTCGGTCCGGTCGGTCCGTCGGTCCCGGAGGATCCGGGCCTTGCCGGCGACGGCAAGGGCCAAGCCTACCGAAAGCCGGATCCCGGCGAGCCGGCCCAGGTGGCCGGCGGCCAAAGCCTCGATCAGCCTGAGTTCTACTCCGGCAGCGGCCGGCTGACCGGCGCCGGCCCGCGCGGCGCCGAGGCGGCGATCAGCAACACCGGCCGGGTCTCGCTCAACTTCGTCAACACCGACGTGCGCGAAGTGGTCGACGTGGTGCTCGGCGACACGCTGCAGGTCAACTATATTATAGATCCCTCGGTCCAGGGCCTGATCACGGTGCGCACCAGCCAGCCGCTGCCGCGCTCCGACGTGATCCCCGTGCTCTCGGACATTCTCGGGCTCAATGACGCGATCATCTCCCTGGAAGACGGCATCTACCGGGTCATCCCGCGCGATGCCGGCAACCAGCGCCTTTCGACGCCGGTGCTGTCCTCCTCGATCCGCAACTTCGCCCAAGGCTACGGGGTGCACATCCTGCCGGTCGAGTTCGCCTCGGCCGAGGAGCTGATGAAAGTGCTCGAGCCCTTCGTCACGCCCGGTGCCTTGCGCCCGGACCGGGCGCGCAACCTGCTGCTCTATGCCGGCACCGCGGCCCAGGCGCGCGACCTGGAGGAGATGGTCGGCATCTTCGACGTCGACTGGATGGCCGGTATGTCCTTCGCCCTGCTGCCCGCCAAGGTCGCTCAGGTCGACCAGCTGACCAGCGAGCTGGAAACGGTCTTCGCCCAGGACGCCGACGGCCCGCTCACCGGCGTGGTGCGCTTCCTGCCGATCGAGCGCATGAACGCGGTCCTGGTCATCACCCAGCAGCCCAAGTATCTGGAGCGCGCCCGCCTGTGGGTCGAGCGGCTCGATCGGGGCGGCGAGGTGAGCGGCCGCCAGCTCTTCGTCTACTACGTCAAGAACGCCCGCGCGGCCGACCTGGCCGAGACCTTGGGCGAGGTGTTCGGCGATAGCGCGCGCTCGGATCTGGCGGCGGTCGAGGGCCAGCTCGCACCGGGCCTGGTGCCGGCGGAAATCAGGAGCGGCGCGTTCGAGGAGAGCTTGCTGGAACGCCATGCGCGCAACCCGGCCCAGCAGGCGGACATCGAAGCCTCCGAGGGGCCGATCCCGGCGGCCGAGCTTGGCAGGCCGGGCGGTCTGCCGGTCGCGACCCCGGCCGAGCGCGCGGTTGCCGGCGAGGGCCTGGCGATCGGCACACTGCGCGAGGACAGCGACATCCGGATCATCGCCGACGAGCACAACAACGCGCTTTTGGTGCTCGCGACCCAGGCCGAATACACCATGATCGAGGCGACCCTGGACCGCCTCGACCTGGTGCCTCTGCAGGTCCTGATCGAGGCAACGATCGCCGAGGTGACGCTCAACGACCTGCTGCGCTACGGCCTCAACTGGGCCTTCCAGCAGGGCGACCTCACCACTACCTTCAGCACCGTCGCCTCGGGCGCGGTGGAGAGCGCCTTTCCAGGCTTCTCTCTGCTGCTCGACGGCAGCGACGGCCAGGTGGTGCTCAACGCACTCACCGAGGTGACCGACGTCGACGTGATCTCCTCGCCCTCCATTGTTGTGCTCGACAACCAGTCGGCGCGCCTTCAGGTCGGCGACGAGGTGCCGGTCTCGACCCAGTCGGCGGTCTCGGTGACCGACCCGGACTCCCCTGTGGTCAACTCGATCGAGCTGGTCGATACCGGCGTCGTGCTTGAGGTTACGCCGCGGGTCAACCCGGGCGGGCTGGTCACCTTGGACATCGTCCAGGAGGTCTCCACGCCGGTGCCGACGACGAGTTCCGGTATCGACTCGCCGACCATTCAGCAGCGCCGGGTCGAGAGCACGGTGGTGGTGCAGAGCGGCGAGACCGTGGCGCTGGGCGGCCTGATCCAGGACACCGAGAGCGAGGCGATCAGCGGCGTGCCGCTGCTCTCCAGCATTCCGGTCTTAGGCCACCTCTTCAAAACCACGACCGAGGAGGTGCGGCGCACCGAGCTTCTGGTACTGATCACGCCGCGGGTCATCCGCAGCGCCCTGGAAGCCCGCGAGGTGACCGAGGAGCTGCGCCGGCGTCTTTCCACCGTAACGCCCCTGGAGAACAAGATCCGCCGCACCGTGGAGCCGCGCAAGGTGTTCGGCGGGTCTTCGTCGGAGGAGTAAAGGAGGGCAGGACCGGTGCGCCTGGTCGTGTTGTCCTAGCCTCGTCCTTTCCGCATCCGCTCGTGGGCGAGGAACAAGGTGCGGCTTTAGATTGACGAGAGTCCTGCAATCGAGACGAAGATCCTGCTAGATGGCCTAGCCCGTGGCCGTCGCGTTGGTGCACTCCTGCACGTCGGGTCGAGCCATCGGGGCCTCTTCGTTCTACAGATCGTAGTGCAGTCCAATGCTCTGGCCGAATGTACCTTGCCAGACAATTCTTCGAAGGCGCGAAGGGCGGTCATCCGAACAAATCGGGAAGACCTCCAAAGCCTTTGAATCACTTACACTTTTCATTAAGACTTTATTATTACCTTAAGGAATCGCTATCGAGAGCTGGGCAGCGGCGGCTGCCCCAATAAGACCGGCGGAGTGGTGATTATACCATGTGGGAACGAATGTTCGGCGATCTCGATTACCTCTGGGCCCTGTTAACCAAACCGAGCGTCGAATCCGTCGCGTTGGCCCTGGCAATCCTAGTGTTGCTGCAGCTGCTGTGGGAACTGGGCCGGGTGCGCCGCAAGGCCCAGGCCGCCTCGAAGGCCCTGGCCGGTCACCGGGTCCAGCTGTTCGGCGCCGCTGCCCAAAGCGATCCGAGCGTGAGCCATGTCGCCTGACGCACTGACCATCCACAGCGTCGACGAAGCCACCACGGTGCGCGCCACGGAGAGCTGCGAGCTGCCCAAGGGCATGCGCAACCAGCGGCGCCTGGTCTGGCGCCTGCTGACCTATTGGGAGCAGCGGCGCGGCGAGCGGGACTTTCCCATGCTGGCCGACATCGACCCCGAGGAGATCCAGGAGATGTGGCCCCAGTGCTTCGTGCTGGACGTCGCCAACTTCCGCGATCTTCCCTACTTCCATTACCTTGGCCCCTCGCTGGCGCGCTACTCGGGGGTCTTCTTGAGCGGTCAGGACTGGGCCATGACCTTGCTGCGCAAGGCGGTCTGGCACTATCGCGAAGTGCTCGAGCGCAGCGCGCCGATCCTGGTCGAGGAAGAGCTCACTCAGTTCGATCACCAAAAGCTGCTGTTCCGCAGCGTGATGCTGCCCTTGAGCGACGATCAGGAGACGATCAACTACGTGCTCGGCGCCGCCAACGGGATCGTGCGCCGGGACTGAGGGACGGCCTCAGAACGCCAGGGTAAAGTTGCTGACGATAACGAAGACGTAGAACAGGCTGACGACGGTCGCCGCCTTCAGCATGCGGCCGGTCGGCAGCCACAAGACGAAGTAAGCAAACAGCAGATGGATGAAGACCTTGGGCAGGCCCCACCAGCTGCCCAGGTTGATCTGCAGCGCGACGATGAGAGGGTTGGCTTCCTCGTTGCCGGCGGCCAGCGCGAAGCTGGTAGAGACCACATCGAGCCCGCCCAGCACGATCAGCAGGGCAGCCATGAACCAGGCAATGCGCCGGAAGCGGCCATTTCGCCGGGCTTGATGGGCCCGCTCTACTAGTTTTTGGTAAACGCTTTGTTGTTCTGCGCCTTCATAGCGCAATGGTTCGGTCATGCCCCTCGTTCCATACCTCGGCCGGTTGCTCGTCCCGGACGCGGGGGTCTGACCTCCTCAGGCCTCGCACCAGTGGACATGCCAAATCTCAACGGGCAAAATCATACTGTCTCGGGCGAGTCATTGCCACATAATTTGCCGTGAGGGGCGGCCCGAGCCCGAAGCAAGGAGGCAAGGCGTGCGGCCGATCCTATTTATCTGCGCCATCGCGGGGCTCGGCTTGAGTGCCTGCCAACAGCCCGAAACCCAAGGTTCCCTAGAGCTCGCCTGCCAGGTAAAGGCCTGCAGCTGCATCGGCCCGAGGACCTCGATCGTCGGTGCGCCCCAGGTTCAGGAGGTACTTTGGAAGCAAAACGGCGAGGCTTATTGCGCCGAAGGCTTCCGCCTGGAACCGGACGATTCCAAGAGCAAGAAGTGGACCACGAACTACGGGGGTTAGAGGGGCAGGGTCACTGAAACACCGAGCTGCGGTCGATCTGATCCTTGCGGGCCTCGTACTCCGACCTTGATATCTTGCCGGCCTTGTAGTCCTGCTCGAGCTGATCCATCTCGCTCGCCTGATAGGCCTCGTAGCCGCCGGCGCCGGCCCCGGCGCCAACCGCCAGGGCAAGACAGCCCGAGGTTAGGCCGCCGCCAAGGAGCAATGCGGCGAAGGCCGGGGCGACCAGGCGGCCGCGCGGGAAGAGGGGGGACTTGGCCATAACGCGGGCTCCCTTGGAAAGGCGTGCCCCCGTTATGACGGATTGCCTTTAAGGGCCGGTAAAGCGGGGCCGGGCGCGGCCGCTCAGCCGTCCTGCCCGAAGATCTGACCCTTGATCGTTTGGGCCAGTTTCTCGCCTTGGGTGATCTCGCTGGTCGACATGGTCTGGACCAGATTGGCGCGCAACGCGAGCGCGTCCTTGTCGTGGTTTTTGGCGGCGTAGTCGTACCAGACATAGGCCCAGACCGGGTCCGCATCGACGCCCCAGCCGTTCGCGTAGAGCTCGCCGAGCAGGCGCTGGGAGATCGCATCGTTCTGATGGGCGGCGGCTTGCAAGCGCTTGAAAGCCTTGGCGTAGTCCTGCAGCACCCCGTCGCCCCGCATGTAGATCTGGCCGAGATCGCGCATCGCGATCACCAAGCCTTGGTCGGCCGCCTTGGTCATCAGCTTGACGCCTTTGGGGACGTCCTGCTTAACGCCGATGCCCTCTACGTACATGTGGCCGAGCCAATACTCGGCGTCGGGATTCTTGGCCTTGGACAGCTTGGTGAACTGGCTGAGCGCTTCCTTGTTGTCACCGGCCCGCAGCGCTTTGAGCGCGCCCTCCACGTCGGCGAGCGCGCCGGCGGTCGTGGCAATCAGCAAAGCGGCGGCAAGGACGAGGGACTTGAGCTGTGACATGGGAGAGCCTCATGACTGACGGGAGAGTTGCGACGACTCTCGGGAATTCGGCGCGGTCATGCAAGCAATAAGAGGTTCCCGGGCGGCCGCGAACGCGCCGTTCTGCATCGGCTTGCCCTATGCTGATGCCATGTACATCGGAAAATCCTTAACCTCTTGCTGCGCCGTCCAAAATTGGAAGAAAACGGAGATGGTGGTGGTCCCCTGCAGGATTCTGGCTGGAACGACCCCATGCACCAGGGGCGATGTGCATAGATTCTGCCGCCTTGCCGTTGCTACCCCTGCGAACCCCGGCGTCTTGGCCGCAGCGGGGGCGGTTTAGGCTCGGCGCCGGATCGCGGGGCCGTCTCCCGCCGAGATCAGTCGATCGCATAGCCAGGGCCCGACGTTCGGAATGCTCGACCGCAGGCCGGCTAGCCTGAGGGCGTGCCAGGCCAGGGCCTGATTGCTGGTGACCATGGGTCGCACTTGTCGCGCCGAGACGGCTTCGAACACCGGCGCCACGTGGAGCGCGGTGCAGGATATGAACAGCGCATCGGCGCTGCCGCCGGCCAGTCGGTCGGAGGCCTCTAAAATACTGCGCGGCTCGATCCGTCCCATGTCCAGACCGCTGCGCAGGCCAAAGGCGACGCAGCGCTCGACCGCGATGCCCTGGTCGCCCAGGAACGCGATCATTTCCTCGGTTACGTCATCCGCGTAGGGCGTGAGCAGATCGACGCTGCGGCAAGACATGGCCTTGAGCGCTGCCAGAACGGCCGAGATCGGTGTCGTGACCGGGACACCGGGAAAGACCTTGTTGATCTCACCGGCGATGGCCGCGGGCCCCATGGCGACGCTGCCGGCGGTGCAGCCGTAGATCACCGCGTCGATACGGCCCAGGGGTACGAACCCGCGGCACACCCGCTCGATGTGAGGCAGCATGGAGACCAGCGCCGCGTGGTCGGTGTGATCGGGGATAGGGATGCGGTTGGCGAAGACCGCGACGCCGTCCTGTCGGGCGAAGGCGTTGACGTCGGGCTCGATCACCAGGTCGCTCTCCAAGGCGATTAGCCCGATGTTCGCCAGATGCCCCGGGCCCCGCCCGAGCTCGGCGTCGTGATGTTCGATCTCGGTCAAATCTGCCCCCATCATCCCCTGTTGGTATCGCTGAGGATCATAGCATGTCGGGTGGCAGATGTGTTGGCAGGGTCCCAGCCACGTGATCAACTCTCGGCGCGGAGGCGTTGCCGGAACCTGCGGACCTTCGAGACGTTGCCGCAAACGGACATCCGGCACCAGCGCCGTTTGCCGTTCCGCGAGCTATCGAGAAAGATCCAGTCGCAGGGACCATTGGCGCATACCCGTACTCGTCTGAGACTGGACTCATCGGTCAACAAAGCCGCCGCGCCAAGGGCGATTTCAAGCGCGGGCGAGGCCAAGGCTTGGTCATCGGCTTGCCAGGACCAGCGCCAAGCACCAGCGGCCGTTGGCGCGAGCTGCCGTCGGTCGAACGCTTTTTTGAGTGTCTCGTTGAGCTGCACGGTGGCCGGCTCGGGCGGAGGGGCCCCGTCGGCGACGGCGCGAAAGATCGCGCTCAAGGAGTCCCGCAACGCCATTGCGTCCCGCCAAGCGCCGCTCGCGGCCTGAGGGTCGGAGGCCGCTTGGCGTAGAGCGCTTTTGCACGCCGCGGGCGGCAACAGGCCGGCCCGTAGGGACCAGCGGGCGAGGCTGTCGAAATCCGCCAGATAGTTCAGCGGGGCCTCCGATCCCCGTGCTTCGACCGTGTTGACGAAGTCCAGCGCGGGATGGCCGCCAATCAGCTCAATCTGATCTATCTCCATGGTTTTCTCATAGTCATCGACCGATTTGTAACCAGTTAATTATTATTGACCGGTTACGAGACGTTCGCCACACTGTAACCATCTAACATGCTGATAGCAGTTTCAAGGGAGAGGCTCATGGCGCGCTCGGGATTCGAATTGAACGACGACGTCTTAGGGTCCCTCCGCGAAGCGGAGCGCCAGGCCTTCGCGGAAAAGATCCCCAGATCTCTAGCCCTCTACGGGAAAAGCCGAAAGGTCATGCCCAACGGGGTCCCCTGCTCGTGGATGGCCGCCTTCTATCCTGGCACGGAGATCTTCGCCGCCACGGGGCGCGGGGCCCATTTCGAGGATGTGGACGGCAATCGCTATCTGGATATGACCCAGTGCGACTTGAGCATGGCTTGCGGCTTCGGACCGGAGCCGATCGCGCGCGCGGTCGCCGAGCGTTTCGCGAACGGCAGCCACTTCCTCTTGCCAACGGATGATGCGATTGCGGTCTCACAGTTGCTGGCGGATCGCTTTGGTGTGCCGTTCTGGCAGTTCACCCTGTCCGCATCGGCCGCCAACACGGAGGCGATCAGGATCTCGCGCTTCGCGACCGGCCGCGACAAGGTGCTGATCTTCGACGGAAAGTACCATGGGCATATCGACGAAACGCTCGTCGAGGCGTCGGCGGAGGGCGCGAAGGCGGAACACCATGGCCTGCCGAAGGACGTGGCGGAGCGGACCTTGGTCGTTCCCTTCAACGATCTGGAGGCTGTCGAGCGCGCGCTGAAGAGCGGCGAGATCGCCTGCGTTCTGACCGAACCGGTTTTGACGAACATCGGCGTGGTCCAGCCGGATGAGGGCTTCCACGAGGCCCTGCGGGGTATCACGAAGGACCATGGTTCCGTTCTCATCATCGACGAGACACATACCCAGGTGGCCGCTTTCGGCGGCTTCACCCGGCTCTGGGGCCTCGCGCCGGACATCTTGACAATCGGCAAGTGCGTCGGCGGCGGGGTGCCGGTCGGCGCCTATGGTGTGAGCGCGAGGCTCAAGGATCTTATCGAGGCCAACACAGAGCCTCAGGTGACCGAGGAGCAAACGATTGCGCTGGGCGGCACGACCTACGGCAACGCGCTCAACATGGCGGCGGCTCGAGCGGCCTTGGAGCACGTCCTGACTGAACCCGCCTACGAGCGCGTCGCCGGTCTTGGCCGGCAGCTCGCGGACGGCATCGAGCGGATTATCGAGGAGAACGGCTTGCCGTGGCGCGCCCACCGGCTCGGCAACCGATCCGGCATCTGTCTCAGCGAAACCTTGCCGCGCACCGCCGAGGAGTCGTCAGCGACGATCGGCCAGACGCTCAACCTGGCAACCCGCGCCTTCATGGCAAACCGTGGGATCTGGGAGCCCATCTACATTCACGGACCTTCCGTGTCCTTCGCCCACGAGGAGGCCGATGTGGCGACCTATCTGGGCGCGCTCAATGACTGGGTGAAGCGCCTCGTCCGGGCCCACTAAATCAAGGCCGTGGTCCTGAGGAGCTCGGTGCCCTCGTATTTCTGACCCTCCTGTCGCCAAGTTCAAGACAAAAGGCAACTCTCTACGGAAGCGCAAGTTATGGCCTTGCGGGTCAATCCTTACATCTTGGAGATATGCGCCCAATAGCGCTTTCACCAGCGCGATAAACCAAGGCCTGCTAGCTGCATGTTTAGCGACGCGCTCGATTTGCGACTAGATGCGGCTCATCAGAAGAGACACAATGCAGGGTCCAACAACAGTCATGGATCCGGAACAACACAATGCGCACCGCCGTTACGACCGATGAGCTTGCCGCCCGGGTTCGTCAAATGCCTCGGTTTTCCTTGGCGCAGCTTCCAACGCCTATCCAACAGCTCAAGAACTTTGGCGCGTTGCTGGCCGGTCCTCAACTCTGGATGAAGCGGGACGATCTCACCGGCCTTGAAGGGGGCGGCAACAAGACCCGCAAACTGGAATTCCTTGTCGGCGACGCGCTGAGGCAAGGATGCGATATGCTTGTCACCGTGGGCGCGATCCAATCGAACCATACGCGCCAAACGGCCGCCGCCGCGGCCAAAGCGAACCTTAAATGTGCCCTCCTGCATTGCGCCTGGACCAAAGATGCTGGCCCCAACTATCGCCAAGTCGGCAATATCCTTTTGAGCAATCTGATGGGAGCCGAACTCTACCTGGATGAGACGGCGCGCCCGATTGAGGATCAGGGACCGCTGGATGAGTTTGTGGCACATCTAAGGTCGCAAGGGCATACACCCTATCTCATTCCCGGTGGCGCCTCTGAGCACCCACTTGGAAGCATGGGATACATAAACTGCGCTATCGAGCTCGCCGACCAGGTGGCGCAAGCGGGCATCGAGTTCGACTACCTGATTCACACGACCGGCTCTAGCAGCACGCAAGCTGGCCTCTTGGCGGGCTTCAAGGCGCTTGGCGTTGCTACGAGAGTCATCGGGGTGGCTGACGACGGCGAGACAGAGATCAAGCGAGACCGCGTTCGCGCCTTGGCCAACGAGGCCTTGAACGCACTGGACTTGCCCGCGCTTGTCGAGGTCGATGACGTGGAGGTGTTCGCCTCCAACGCAGCAGACTACGGCTTTGCCGACGATGCGATCAAAGAAGGCATCTACCTGATGGCGACCAAGGAGGGGCTGATCGCCGACCCGGTCTATGAAGGACGGGCCATTAGAGGCTTGCTTGACCTGAGCGCGTCGGGCCGCTTCGCGCCGAGTGAAAAGATTCTGCTCATGCACTTAGGCGGCTCTCCAGCCATTCACGCTTATGCGGGCCAGTTTGCCGAAGTCCAGTTCAAGGAGATTAAGTGAGAAAGGGACCCGACGCTCTGGATCTTTCTCAATAGCGCCGGATTTCACTGGCAGCAGAGAGCAGGAGAGGGGTAGCGGCAGCTTGCTTCCCCCTCTTGAGCAAAATCTACGTAGCGACACTCAATCTGCTTGAGCGCTCAAGTCAGCAAGTCCCGACCGGCTTTCCGTTCAATCCGCTAGGGCTTGCTTGAAAAATGCCACGATGGTGCGGTTCATCACCTGGTGAAACGCGGCGCGGTCGAAGCCTTCCGGATCGGACGCGATCCTTGGGGCGCTTTGGGCGATGACCTGGGGAAGCGGAACGATGAAGGCATAGTGGTTTGCCTTTGGCACGACAACTTCCTGGGGCGCGGGAAAGTCGTCGCGCTGCTTCAACAGGCGGACCACGCGCGATGTATGGAACTCCGCCTTGATCACGTCCTCCACCTCCGGCCGGTAGAACAGCAGTTTTACCGGTGGCAGTATCTCCAGGGTCTGGTCGGGAAAGGGCACGGCAAAGGGATCGGCGATTACGGCGGCGCGAAGCCTGCCATCGAACAGTGGCGGAGCCGGTTCGGCGTAGGTCTTGACCCGCTCCGCGTGCCCCCGCCCATTGATGATGCGGCAATAGGGGTCGTCGCCGGCATAACGCGCGCAGTGGTCGAGGGTCCGAGTGTATAGCGGCTGCGCCCCAAGGGCGGCGAGCACCGTGTAGCCGCCGGCGGAAAACCCGAAGGCGCCAATCTTCTCCGGATCGATCCGGCTCGACCAGGCCGCCTGCGACAGAAGGGCGTCGATGACGGCGGATAGCTGACGCGGGCGGCCGTCCAAGACGATGCGTTGGTCGTCGCCAATATCGTGACGAACGTTGTTCCGAGGATGCAGCGGACCCGCGACGATGAAGCCGGCCTTGGCCAAAGCGACCGCCGTGTCCCAATGCCCCAAGGGAGAGCCACCCGAGCCATGGGACAGAACCACCAGTCCGAACGGCCCAACCGCCGGTTCGGCGTCCTCGGTGCCCGGAAATTCGAATGGACCGGCTTTGACGGTGCTGTTCGGAACGTTGGTTGGATACCAAAGCGCATAGGTCATTTGCCCGCCCATCGGGTCGGGTGTGGACAGTCTGGAAAAGCCCACGGCGTAGTCCCGCTCCGAGGCGCTGGCATCTGGGGCGATCGCCGCCGCCACGGCCAGTACACAAAGGCTGTAGAGAACCGCCTCTAGGACCCGCGGCGCTATTGAACTCAAGCCAAGCATTGGGTGATTTCCGATTGAGGCGTCAGACCGTTCATGGGCGCCGTCCCTAGGCTACATCAATGTCGCGGGATGCCAAGGTTCCGCGCGGCCAGTTGCCAGGTTCAAGGTGTGGCCTATAGATCCGACTGGAACGTTCGGCCAAGTGCGGGATCTCCACACCTGGAAAGAGCAAAGCCCTACAATCACGCTTGTCATCGGCGGCGTTGCCATGCTCCTATGGAGTGAAATCGTTGGTGTCTTCAGTCTAGTGCTCGACGGAAAAACCTAGATCGTGTTTCCCAAACCGTCCTCAAAAAGGCGATGAAATACTACCATTACCTTTCGAAATCAAAAGTGGAGATGCTGCACTCGCAAACCAAGCGTGCGCGCCGGCCTATCTGGAAGCGCCTGTCGCCCAAGCTCCAATGGGGTGGCCTCACGCTATCGGGCGAGGTTGATCCGCCGGACCGGACTCTTATAGCCGAAACGGAACACGTTTTGGCGGAGCTCGAAACGCACGGTCTCTTGCGCGACATGGAAGAATTGTCCTCACCCGAAACCAACTGCTACTGGCGAAGTTTGAATGATTGGCGGCATGGGCTCTTCTAAGTTCGAACGGACGAGGGTGTACAACTCACTTATCTTGTCTGGCGGAAGGAGGGGCGAGCGCTCGTGCTGCTGGCCGGGTCGCCCGAGCATTTGTTGGGTCACCATCAGGCCCGCGCCGGCGTCTCCACTTTGGCCAGCGGCGAGGCGGTAAGCATGATTGGCTCGGGAAATTTGTTCAAGGCCCTAGCGTTAGATGGCCGTGCAAGCGTCAGCCTTTCCGATGGGCCTTCGCGACTTGGCATCTCCGAAGACGCACACGATTTCCATCGAACCGCAATCTCCTGGCATTTTGCGAATGGCAACGAACTGGTCGGTGCGTCGCTAGCTCATTTCGCGCTTGAATACCTTGGCGCGCTGCCGCAAATGCGGCTGGAAACCGTGTTCAAGCTGTTCACATGTGAGCAAGCGCGTGGCTCAAGCTTTTTGGCTGACCTCGACGAGGCGCTGAGCGGGCAACTGGCGAACATGAAGGCCGCGCCCGAACCCTGGTACTCAGAGTCCAACTGGATTGCGGAATGCGACAAGAGCTTTAGGCAGACCCTTATCAATGCGGAGCAGCATGGGCTTGGCGAAGTTTCGACCATGCTTGTGGGCTCGCCAATTTTTGCCGCGGTGCACTAATTTCCTCTATTGCACCCAAAGAAAGAAATCTGCATATCGACGAACGCGGCAAGGATGCAGACGAGCGTCGTCCGCCCCAAGCAACCAATTGAGGGATCAAGATGACCAAGCGAGGCCATTGTCTGTGCGGCAAGACGCGGTGGGCCTTTGAGGGCGATGTCACCTGGGCCTGCTACTGCCATTGCGACGATTGCCGGCGCAACTGTGCCGCGCCGCTGGTGGCGTGGCTCGGCGTCCCGGCCAAGAACTTCAAATGGCTGGGTGCCGCGCCGAAGACTTTGGAAAGCTCCAAAGGCGTAAGGCGGCACTTCTGCGCGACCTGCGGGTCCCCGATGGGGTTTGAAGCGGATCACTACCCGGGCGGAATGCACCTCTACGCCGCTTCCTTGGAAGACCCCGACGATTTCCAACCGACCTTCCACGTGAACTATGAAAGCAAGTTGCCCTGGCTTCAGATCGATGACGATCTGCCGAAGTATAAGGGGACGTTGCTACAGTCACCGGAAGATCCGAAGGGTTACAAGGCGGAGTAAGCGCGGGCCGACGTCCGACGTAAGTCGCACCTCCCGTCGCCAAACGCAGCACAGGGTGTTTTGACTCAACAGAGGCAATGTTCTTTGCCCGCTCTCCGGCATGGCTGTTGCGACCTCACTCCCGAAACCGATCGTGTGGAATGACAGCCGTTGCAACCAGCTCTACAAGAAGGTCTTGCTCCCAGATTTTCGCAACTTGGATGCCAACCGTGGCGGGGCCAAAACCCTCGTTCAAAATGTTGCGGCGCACTTCCGTGATTGCGTCCCGATCCTCCTCGCGAACGTAGAAGGTCGTCAGCGAGACGATGTCATCGAGCCTGCCGCCGGCCGCATGCAGAACCTTCTCAATGTTATCAAAAGCGGCTTTTGTCTGTGCCGCGGCATCACCCACATGCAGGACATTGAAGTCCGCGTCCCAAGCGACTTGCCCGCTTAGATGAACACGCCGACCGTCCGGTTCCGCCACGGCTTGGCTCATGGGGTAGCCCGGGCTGCGCCAGACTTCGTTGCTATTGATGTTGACGCGCTTTCTCATGATGCAGATCCTCCAACTCACCTGATCTGCCAAAACTAAGCGTGTGTTTGAAAAGCGATCAACTCAATAAAAGTGAGTCTGCCTTGCCACGCGCTGTTGATCGAAAGGCGTGCGAAGCGGACCTTGAGGCTTGAACCCGTACTTCCCTTCTAGGCTGGTTTTCCCATGGTGCGGATAGCTTTGGGCTGTCCGCCGGGGGGCCAGAAAAGGAAAAGTCGTGTGTTTGAGAAACCGCAGCTCAATCCAGCGCCTTGGTTTTCAGGAACTCGATGCCCTCGTTCCTCTTACTCTCGTAGTCGAGCTCCCAGGCGCTCGCCGGCAGGAAGGCGAGCTTGTCGTCGCCGTCGTGCACCACGCTCGCGCCGTGCGCCTTGACGAAGGCCTTCAAGTCCGCCTCGTCGGCGGCGCGCAGCCAGCGGGCTGTGAAGTAGGGCACCGGCTCGAAGGTGATCTCGATCTTGTACTCCTGGCGCGCCCGCTCGACGATCACGTCGAACTGCAGCTGGCCGATCACGCCGACGATCCACTGGGCGCCGATGGTCGGCTTGAAGACCTGGATCAGGCCCTCCTCGGCGAAATCCATGAGCGCCCGGCGCAGCTGCTTGAGCTTGGTCGTGTCCTTCAGGAAGACCCGGCGCAGAAGCTCCGGCGCGAAGGCGGGCAAGCCGGTGAAGCGCAGGCGCTCACCCTCGGTGAAGGTGTCGCCGACCCGGATCGTGCCGTGGTTGGGCAGGCCGACGATGTCGCCGGGCCCGGCGTCCTCGGCGATCGTGCGGTCGCGTGCCAGGAAGAAGATCGGGCTGTGCACCATGACGTCCTTGCCGGTGCGCACCTGGCGCAGCTTCATGCCCCGCTTGAAGTGGCCCGAACAGACTCGCAGGAAAGCGACCCGGTCCCGGTGGTTCTTGTCCATGTTGGCCTGGACCTTGAAGACGAAGCCGGTGACCGGCCCCTCGTCGGGCTCCACCAGACGGGACTCCGAGGGGCTTGGGCGCGGCGGCGGGGCGTTGTGGGCGATCAGGTCCAACAGCGCGCCGACGCCAAAATCCTTGAGCGCGCTGCCGAACACCACCGGCGTCAGGTTGCCCTCCTGATAGGGTGCGGCCTCGAAGGGGTGGTAGCCGGCGGCGGCCAGCTCGATCTCCTCGCGCGCGGTTTCCAGAACCGGCGCCTTGACCGCCTGGTCGAGCTGGGGGTCGTCGAGCCCGCTGCAGGCGACCGCCTGGTCGCAGGCGCCGCCGGGGCCCTTGGAGGAGGTCAGGAAGCGGTTGCCGGCCAGGTCGTAGCAGCCGGCGAAGTCGACCCCCATGCCGACCGGCCAGACCACCGGCGCGATGTCCAGCTGCAGGGTGTCCTGGATCTCGTCGAGCAGCTCGAAGGGGCTGCGGGATTCCCGGTCCAGCTTGTTGACGAAGGTCATGATCGGGATGTCGCGCAGGCGGCAGACCTCGAAAAGCTTCTTGGTCTGGCTCTCGATGCCCTTGGCGGCGTCGATCACCATGATGGCCGAATCGACCGCGGTCAGCGTGCGGTAGGTGTCTTCGGAGAAATCTTCGTGGCCGGGCGTGTCCAGCAGGTTGAAGACCAGGCCGTCGTGCTCGAAGGTCATGACCGAGGAGGTCACCGAGATGCCCCGGTCCTGCTCGATCTTCATCCAGTCCGAGCGCGCGCGCCGGCGGTCGCCCCGGGCCTTGACGTCGCCGGCCAAGTGGATCGCGCCGCCGGCCAGCAACAGGCGCTCGGTCAAGGTGGTCTTGCCGGCGTCCGGGTGAGAGATGATCGCGAAGGTGCGGCGGGAGGCGGCTTGGGACATGCTCTGACCAAATCAAACATCGCGGCTGCGGGGCCGACTGGTAAAGCCTGCGGCCAAGCCGGTCAACGGCTTAGCGCCGGATCTCCCGCAGCACGGCGCAGTCCCGGCCGCGCGGGCCATAAACCATGAGCGGCGCCACCGGGAAGGGCGGGCAGGCGACCAGCAGCACATTGGTCGCGTCTTCCTCCTCGCCGAGGCGCTGGCGAACCGCGAGCGCATCGGGCCGGCGGGCCAGCAACCCAGGCAAGTAGGCGGCGGCCGCCTTGTGCTTGGGCACCACATCGCCGGCCGTGGCGCCCGTAACCCGGAGCCGCAGGGGCGCAATCTCCAGCGCGGCCTCGCCCTCGGCCAGGTGGGCAGTGACATGGTCGAGTGTGTGGTCGCCGGGTCGCCCGGCCCAGGCCTCGGCCTTCTCCGCGGCGGCTTCCAAGGCGCGGCCGGCCGCCGTGCCGAGCGCGTCAAGGTCACCACGGGCGAGGCCGTCGCAGGGTTCCGCCTCGCCATGCCCAAGGCGCGCGATGCAGAGGCTGTGGCGGTAGAGGAAGAAGTTGACCGCCCCGGCGGCGGGCCGGGCGCGCACCAGGAGGCTGCCGCCGGGCCAGGCGACCACGGTCTCCTCGGCGCCGTCGCTGAACACAAGTGCGTCGCCGGGTTTGAGGGCGGCGGTCAGGTCCATGGATCAAGTCCGTGCTGGCGTTTCCTTCGAAGGCTTGCGAATAATGTGCGGTCGAACCAAGGAGGCTGCAAGGCGCATGGACCAAGCCACCCCAAAGAGCGTCGGCGACCGCCAGGCCAAGGCCTTCCGCTTTTTCGACAATCGGGAAAAGTAC
>JBCCGG010000025.1:0-88959 GCA_039029395.1 Pseudomonadota bacterium
AATGTCGTTCTTGGCGTGGCCGGCCGCGAACAGCATGCCCGGCACCGCCAGCACCCGCTCGTGCCCGCTTTCCCGCAGACGGTCCAGCCCGTCGCGGATCACCGGCCGGGCGAACTCCAGAAAGCCGCTCTCCACCTCGTAGTGGGGCAGCCGTTCCTTGATCCCCCGGGCGACCGACTGAAACTCCCGCACCGCCGACTCGTCACGGCTGCCGTGCCCGCAAACCATCACACCCGTCTTGACCATAACCAACCCCCAAAACCACGAAAACGCGCCGAAGACTACAGTTGCAGCCACCCCCTTGGCAAAAACAAAGCGTGGGCAATTGACCTCGCGCGGCGCTTCTTCGATTGTCCCGGCCATGATCATCGTCTGGCTCTCCTCCGACAGCTCCGCCGAGGCCCTTTTGGGGATCCTATGCCTGGCCCTGCTGCTCGACCTGGTGCTGGGCGACCCGCCTTGGCTCTACCGCGTCGTAGCCCACCCGGTGGCGCTGCTCGGCCGGGCCATCGAGCTTGGCGAGCACCGTCTCTACGACGGCCACCGGGCGCCGGCCGGGCAAATCCTGGCGGGTGCCCTGCTGGTCTGCGGGGTCGTGACCCTGGCCGCGGCGCTCGGCTGGCTGGTCATGCGGGTCAGCGAGGCTTTGCCTTACGGCTGGCTGCTCGAGGCCCTGGTGGCCAGCAGCCTTCTGGCTTGGCGCGGCTTGGCGCGCGCAGCAGGCGCGGTTGCAGACGGCCTGGAGCGGGGCCTCGCCGAGGGTCGGGCGGCGGTCGCGCACATCGTCGGGCGCGACCCGGACAGCCTGGACCGCGCCGGGGTCGCGCGCGCCGCAATCGAGAGCATCGCGGAGAACTTCTCCGACGGCGTGGTCGCGCCGGTCTTCTGGTTTCTGGTCTTGGGCCTGCCGGGCCTGGCCGCCTATAAGGCGCTCAACACGCTGGATTCCATGATCGGACACAAGTCGCCACGCTATCTCTATTTCGGCCGCGCGGCGGCCCGGCTCGACGATTGGGCCAACTGGCTGCCGGCGCGCCTGGCCGGCGCTTTTCTGACCGGGGCAGCGGCGCTGCTGCCGGGCGCCTCTCCGGCCGCGGCTTGGCGTGCCATGATTCGCGACGCGCCGCGGCATCGCTCGCCCAACGCCGGCTGGCAGGAAGCCGCGCTAGCCGGCGCGCTCGGCTATGCCCTGGCCGGCCCCCGGCGTTACGGGCAGCAGGTGGTCGAGGACCCCTGGATGGGCAACGGCCGCAAGGACTTGGCGGCCGGCGACATTCGCCGGGCGCTCGCGCTCTACCACCTGGCGGCGGGGCTGTTGGCGACGACGATTCTTCTGCTCTGGGTTGCAAGTGGGCTTGCTTGAAAGCCTTCCCAAGCTCCCTTAGAGTCGAACCACCAGGATGTGAGGGAGGGGAGGCAAGTGACTGAAAGATTCCTTCAGGGCGGCTTGACCGCGCTCGGGCTCGCGCTGCTTATGAGCGGCCCGGCGGCGGCACAGGACCTGTTCATCTACCCGGCACAGGGTCAGAATGAAGAGCAGCAGAGCAAGGACCGCTTTGAGTGCCATAGCTGGTCCGTGCAACAGACCGGCTACGATCCCTCCAATCCGTCGAGCCAACAGCAAAGCGCCCAGGCGCCCGCGCCGCCACCGCCGAGCCAGGAGCCGGCCGAAGGCGGCCTGCTCAAGGGCGCGGCCCGAGGCGCTGCGATCGGCGCGGTCGGCGGGGCGATCGGCGGCGATGCCGGCAAGGGCGCGGCGATCGGCGCCGGCACCGGCGCGCTGATCGGCGGCTTTCGGCGCCGCGACCAGAACAAGCGTCAGGAGGCCGAGCAGCAGCAGTACCAACAGCAGGTCCAGCAGGCCCAGGCCCAGCAGCAGCAAGCCGCCGCGGGCGGCCGGGAGAACTACAACCGGGCCATGACGGCGTGCCTCGAGGCGCGCGGCTACACGGTCAATTGACGGGGGATATGGCGGTGATACGCAACACCATGGCAGGGCTTGCGCTCGGCTTTTTGGCCTGGACGCCGGCGGCCCAAAGCGCCGGTTTCGACGGCTCCCAGGCGCTGATCTGCGCCGCGATCGCGACGGCGCACTGCGAGGCCGACAACACCTGCATGGAGGGTTCGGCGGCCTCGATCAACGTCCCCCAGTTCTTCCGCATCAACTTCCAGGACAAGGTGGTGCGCGCGACCCGCGCCGACGGCAGCGAGCGCACGACCTCGTTCACGGAGCCGGTGCTGGACTCCGGCGAGCTGGTGCTCCAAGGGGTCGAAAACGGCCTGGGCTGGAGCCTGATGATCAATCAGAGCGACGGCCAGATGACCTTGACCGCGGCCGGCGACCGTGAGGCCTTCGTGGTGTTCGGCGCCTGCACGCACGATTGAGAGTCAATAGGGATGCTTCTTTAGCCAATCCCGATAGTCCGCCAGCGCCGTCTCGAGCGGGCGCGGGCGCCATCCGCAATCCTCGGTCATGCGCGCGATGTCGTAGGCGCCCCAGCGCCCACGGCGTTGCGCCGGGTCGCAGACCAGCTCCGCCGCTTCCGGCGCGACCTGCTGGAAGCGCGCGCCGGGCACCAGCCGTTCCACCAGGCCGAGGAGATCGCCCAGGGCAACGCTTTGGCCGTAGGCGATGTTGTAGACCCGGTGGCCCGGCGCCGGACAGTTCAGCAGCGCGACGATCGCCTGGCCCACGTCGCCGGCCGAGATGTAGTCGCCGACCGCGGCCAGCCCGGCAACCCCAAGCGCCCGGCCGGCCAGGGCGGCATGCATGAGGCGGTAGGGCACCGACTTGACCGCGCGGGTTCCGGTCTCCCGGTCGAGCGGCCCGTAGACACCGGAGAGCCGGACCGCGACCGCCGGCAGGCCGAACTGGCGCGCCGCCTGGCCGCTCAAAAGCTCGCCCACGTACTTGGAGATCGGATAGAACCCCTCGGGCGCGACGAAACCCTCCTCGGGCAGGGGGTCAGGTCCCGCGTCGCCGTAGACCGAGCCAGAGGAGACGTAGACCAAGCGTCGCAGGTCGCTCTGCCTTGCGGCCCAGGCGAGCAGGCGCGCCGTGCCCATGATGTTGGCCTCGAGCGCCGGCAGCGCGCCCTCGAGGCCATCGGTCTCTGTCAGGCGGTTGATCGAGGTGACCGCCGCGCCGTGCGCCACATGGCTGACCGCCGGCAGCCGGTCCCACAGGTCCGGGTCCCGGAGATCGCCTTGCAGGACCGTCAGGCGCCCGGCAACCGGCGCGAAGAAGGCCTCGACCACCGGATCGGGCGGCGCCTGGTCGAGCAGGATGGCCTCGGCCTCGGGGTCGCGCTCGAGCCAGGCCCGGGCCACTTGGCTCATGGCCAGGCCGCAGCCACCGGTTACCAAGAGAGTCTCGGGCTTGGGCATGGCACCCAGTGTGCCGCAAGCGCCGGGCCCTGACCATCCGCACGCTGCCTTGACAAGCGCGGCTGCCCGTGACTTTTTCCCGGCGCTTCCCGTTTACCGTTCGGCAGCGAGGCTCCCGCCGCGATGGCACCTTCGTCCCTTCTCGATCAAGACCAGATCGCCGCCTTCAAGCGCGACGGCTTCGTCTTCGTGCCCGGGTTTTACGACCAGGCGGCTCTGGCCGAGATCACCGGCTGGACCGAGCAGGTCGCCGCCTGGCCGGAACAGCCGGGCCGACACATGGTCTACTACGAGGACAGCCTGGCCGAGCCGGGCGCCCGGGTGGTCCAGCGGATCGAGGACTTCGTGCCCCACCACCCGGATTTCGCCGAGCTCTTCACCGCCGGGCGCATGCACAAGGCGGTCGGCGAGCTGCTCGGCGAAGAGGCCGTGCTGTTCAAGGAAAAGATCAACTTCAAGCTGCCTGGCGGCGACGGCTTCAAGGCGCACCAAGACGTCCAGGCCGGCTGGAGCCGCTATGCCGACTACTACATCACCGCCTTGGTCTCGATCGACCCGGCGACCGAGGCCAACGGCTGCCTGGAGATGGCCGCCGGCTGGCACGACAAGGGCCTGGTCGGCGACGAGTGGACTCCGCTGGCCGGCGCGCAGCTGGAGGAGATGGCCTTCACGCCCTATCCGACCCAGCCAGGCGACGCCATGTTCTTCGATTCCTTCGCGCCCCACCGCTCCGGGCCGAACCTCACCGAGCGCGCGCGCCGAGTGCTCTACGTGACCTACAACCGGGCCTCGGCGGGCGACCATCGGGCGCGCTACTTCGCCGACAAGCGCGCGAGCTTCCCGCCCGACGTCGAGCGCGCCCCGGGCGAGCGTTACGTCTTTCGGGTCTAGGTGCGGTGCTCGACTGGCTTCAGATCGCGACTTACCTGTCCCTATTGATCTGGATCTACCTTTTGACTCTGCACGGCCGCTTTTGGCGCTGCGACCAGCGTCTTGCGCCGTCCGGCGGCGAGCGGCCGGCCTGGCCGGACGTGACCGCGCTGATACCGGCGCGCGACGAGGCCGATGTGATCGGCCGGGCGCTCGGCTCTGTCCTCGCCCAGGACTATCCCGGCCGCCTTCGGGTTATCCTGATCGACGACCACAGCGCGGACGGCACGGCACAAGCGGCGCGCTTGGCGGCGGACGGCGATGGGCGTTTGGAGGTCCTGTCCGCCCGGGACCTGCCGCCCGGCTGGTCCGGCAAGCTCTGGGCCCTGCAGAATGGCTATGAAGAGGCCGGCCGGGTGCCCGGGTACGTCTGGCTCAGTGACGCCGACATCGCCCACCAGCCCGATGTGCTGCGCAATCTGGTCGCCAAGGCCGAGGCGGACGGCTTGGACCTGGTCTCAGTCATGGTGGTGCTGTCCTGCCAAGGCTTCTGGGAGCGCCTTCTGATCCCGCCCTTTGTGCTGTTTTTCCAAAAGCTCTATCCCTTCGCCTGGGTCAACGACCCGAGGGCCAGGACCGCGGCGGCGGCCGGCGGCTGCGTGCTGCTGTCCGAACCGGCCCTGGCGGAGATCGGCGGCTTCCGGGCGATCAAGGACGCGCTGATCGACGACTGCGCACTAGCCGCCGCGATCAAGCGCCGGCCGGGTGCCCGGGGGATCTGGCTCGGCCTGACCCGGGGCTCGGTCTCGATCCGTCCTTACGGCGGTCTGGCGCCGATCTGGCATATGGTGGCGCGCAGCGCCTACACCCAGCTGCGCTACTCGCCTCTTCTGCTGGCCGGCTGCCTGGTCGCCATGGCTGTCACCTACCTGGTGCCGCCGGTAGCCGCCGTTGCTGGCCTCACAAGCGGCACGCCAGCTTTGGCGGCCGTCGCGCTGCTCATCTGGGCACTCATTGCCTTTGCCGCTTGGCGCTGCGTGCGGTTCTACGGCCAATCGGGTGTCTTCGCCGTCCTGCTGCCGCTCGCGGCATTGTTCTATAGCCTCATGACCCTGGATTCGGCGCTGCGCTATTGGATTGGACGGGGCGGCCAGTGGAAGGGCCGGGCGCAGGGCCGGGCCGTCAGGCTGGAACAGCAGGCCGGCGGCGAGTAGTCTCCGGAACCAGATTATGGCCATTGAGACCGCACATTCGCCAGGCGACCTGGAGACGCCGTCCGGCAAGGGCGCCGGCGACGAGAACTTTCCGGTCGGCTCTCGGCTGCTGCCGGCGCGCCTTAGGCCGCACGTCGCCAAGTACTACGCCTTCGCCCGGGCCATCGACGACATCGCCGACAATCCGGCGCTGGCGCCCGAGGAGAAGATCGCGCGCCTGGACCGCATGGCCGAGGGGGTGACCGGCCGGGCCGCCGACGATCCGGCCGTGGCGACCGCCCAGCGGCTCTATGAGAGCTTGATGGAGACCAACGTCAGCCCCCAACGGGGCACCGACCTGGTGGCCGCCTTCAAGCAGGACGCGACCAAGCTGCGCTACGACGACTGGGAGGATCTGCTCGGCTATTGCCGGCTCTCGGCGAACCCGGTCGGCCAGTATCTGCTCGACCTGCACGGCGAGGACCCGGCCGGCTACGGCGCCTCCGACGCACTTTGCAGTGCGCTCCAGGTGATCAATCATCTGCAGGACTGCCAGGATGACTATCGCAACCTGGACCGGGTCTACCTGCCCGGCGATTGGATGGCCGAGGCCGGTATCACCGTGGAGGCCCTGGAGGCGCCGGCCGCCGGGCCCGGGCTGCGCCGGGTGCTCGACCGCTGCCTGGCCGGCTGCGACGGGCTGCTAAGCGAGGCGCGAAGCCTGCCCGGACGGCTGAGGTCGATCCATCTGGCCTTGGAATCCGCGGTTATTCTGCGTTTGGCCGAGCGCCTGGTGCGCGAGCTGAAGGCGCGCGATCCTCTGGCGGAACGGGTTGTGCTCACCAAGCCCCAGGTGGCGGCCTGCGCGCTCGGCGCGGTCGCCGGCGAGCTGGCGCGCCGCCTTTTCGGTCGGCGGCCGTCATGACCGAGAGCGTTCTCGAGCAAAACGGTCTGGCGGCGACCCGGCACGTTCACCATGTGGTGCAACGCTCCGGGACCTCGTTCCTGTGGGGCATGCGAGTGCTGCCAAAGGCGCGGCGCGAAGCCATGTACGCGATCTACGCCTTTTGCCGGGAGGTCGACGACGTTGCCGACGAGCCCGGCGCCGAGGCCGACAAGCTGGCCGCTCTGGAGGCCTGGCGCGGCGAGATCGATCGGCTCTATGCCGGCCAGCCGACCCGCCCGACGACCCGCGCCCTTGTCCCGGCGGTCGCCGCCTACGATCTGCCCAAGACCGAGTTCCTGGCGATCATCGACGGCATGGAGATGGACGCCCGGGAGGCCATGGTGGCGCCAGATCTGGCCACCTTCGAGCTCTATTGCCGGCGCGTCGCGGGTGCCGTTGGCATGCTCTCGATTCGCGCGTTCGGCGCCGGCGAGCCGGCCGCCGAGAAGCTCGCCGTCGCCCTTGGCGAGGCGTTGCAGATCACCAACATCCTGCGCGACCTGGCGGAAGACGCCGAGCGCGGGCGGCTCTACTTGCCCCGCGAACTGATCGAGGCCGAGGCCATCGCCTGGGACCAGCCGGCCGCGGTGCTCGACCATCCGGGGCTGGTGGCGGTGTCGCGCGCCTTGGCCGAACGTGCGCGCCAAGACTTCGCGACAAGCCGCAGCCTCATGGCACAGTGCGACCCTCGGCCGCTGAAGCCTTGCCGGCTCATGATGGCGGTCTACGAGAAGACCCTTGATCGTTTGGAGCGGCGCGGCTGGGACCGGCCGCGCGAAGAGGTGCGTATCTCCAAGGCCGAGAAGCTTTGGATCGTCCTGCGTCACGGGCTGCAGTAGCGTCATGAGCCTGGTGCACGTTGTCGGCGCCGGTCTGGCCGGCCTCTCGGCGGCGGTCGCCCTGGTCCAGGCCGGCCGGCGTGTGGTCGTGCACGAGGCCGCCGCCCAAGCCGGCGGACGGTGCCGCTCTTACTTCGACGCCAAGTTGGGCTGCACCATCGACAACGGCAACCACCTGCTGTTCTCGGCCAACGAAGCGGCCTTATCGTACCTCGAGACGATCGGCGCTCGCGACACGCTGATCGGTCCCGATCAGGCCCGCTTTCCCTTCGTCGACTTGGCGAGCGGCGAGCGTTGGGTCGTGGCGCCCGGCGCCGGCCGCTTGCCGCTGTGGATCTTCGACCGGGCCAAACGCATTCCCGGAACCCGGCCCGGCGCCTATCTGGCCGGCTTCCGACTGGCCGGCGCAGGGCCCCACGCGACCGTCGCCCAGTGCCTGGACAGCACGGATACCCTTTGGCAGCGCTTTTGGCGGCCGCTCACCGTGGCGGCGCTCAACAGCGATCCGGCCGAGGCCTCGGCGCGCCTGCTCTGGCTGGTGCTGCGGGAGTCGTTCCTGAAGGGCGAGGCCGCCTGCCGGCCGCTTATGGCGCGGGACGGCCTGGGCGCGAGCCTGGTCGACCCGGCGCTCAAGCTGCTTTCGGAAGCCGACGCCCAGGTTTGCTTCAATCATCGCCTGCGCGCCTTCGACCTGGCCGAAGCCGGCGTTCAGGCATTGGACTTCGGCGGTGAGCGTGTTGACCTGGCGCCCGGTGATCGGGTGGTTCTAGCGGTGCCGCCGCCGGTCGCCGCCGGGCTTCTGCCGGGCTTGCGCGCGCCGGACGAAAGCCGGCCGATCGTCAACGCCCACATTCGCCTACCCGAACCGCCGCCCCTGCCCGAGGGTCTGCCCTTTGTGGGCCTAGTCGGCGGCACGGCCGATTGGATCTTCCTGCGGGAGCGAATTGCCAGCCTGACCGTGAGCGCAGCCAGCGAGCTGGCCGAGCAGCCGGCCGAGGTCATCGCCAAGCTGATGTGGCGCGACACGGCCCAAGCCCTCGCGTTGGACCCGGCGCTCGATCCGCCGGTCCGGGTCATCAAGGAGCGCCGGGCGACCTTCGCTCAGACCCCGGCCGCGCTCGCCTGCCGGCCGCCGGCGCGCACCGCCTGGGCCAATCTGCTGCTGGCGGGTGACTGGACGGATACCGGCTACCCGGCGACGATCGAGAGCGCGGTGCGCTCCGGGCAGGCGGCGGCGGGCATCATCCTCGGGCAACAATAGGGTTAACCTGGCGTACGACTTGACCCGGCGACTCCCAATGCCATATTCCTAGCGGCACAACCGGGGCACACCGGGGCGGTCGGGGCAACCGCCAGGGACGATTTTGTGGGATCTTAAGGACGCTTCGACCATGAGCTTAGCTGTCACCAGCTTGAGCCAGGATAAGGCTCAAGACTCGATCATTCTGGATGCGCGCGAGGCCTTGAAGGCGCGCCAGCACGCCGACGGCCACTGGGTCTTCGAGTTCGAGGCGGATGCCACGATCCCGGCCGAGTACATCTTCCTGCAGCACTTCCTGGGCGAGGTCGAGGGCGATTACAAGACCGAGATCGAACCGAAGATCGCCAACTACCTGCGCGGCATCCAGGCAGACCACGGCGGCTGGCCCCTGTTCCACCAGGGCGACTTCGATATCAGCGCCTCGGTCAAGGCCTACTACGCGCTGAAGATGGCCGGCGACGACCCCGAGGCGCCCCACATGAAACGGGCCCGCCAGGCGATCCTGGCCCACGGTGGCGCCGCCAAGGCCAACGTCTTCACCCGCATCGCGCTCGCGCTCTTCGAGCAGGTGCCGTGGCGCGCCGTGCCGGTCATGCCGGTCGAGATCACCCTACTGCCACGCTGGTTCCCGTTCCATCTGGAGAAGGTCTCCTACTGGTCGCGCACGGTGATCGTGCCGCTGCTGATCCTGATGGCCAAGAAGCCCAAGGCGAAGAACCCGCGCGGCGTGTCGATCCGCGAGCTCTTCATCGCCGACCCGGAGCATTCGGTCTACACAATGAACGCGAGCGGCAGCAAGCTGGGCGCCGCCTTCGTCGCGCTCGACAAGATGCTGCGCACGATCGAGCCGAAGTTCCCCAAGGCAAAGCGCGACCAAGCCATTCAGAAGGCGATGGACTTCATCGTGCCGCGGCTCAACGGCGACGACGGCCTGGGTGGCATCTTTCCGGCCATGGCCAACACTGTGATGGCCTACGAGACCCTCGGCACGCCGCGCGACGACGAGAACTTCAAGACCGCCCGGGCGGCGGTCGACAAGCTGCTGATGTTCCACGGGGACAAGGCTTTCTGCCAGCCTTGCCTGTCACCGATCTGGGATACCTGCCTGGCGCTCCACGCCATGCTGGAAGCCGGCGAGCCGGTCGAGAGTCCCTGCATCCAGAACGCCATCGACTGGCTTTTGGGGCGGGAGATCACCGGCACCTACGGCGACTGGGTGGCGCGCCGGCCGGGCCTCAAGCCGAGCGGCTGGGCCTTTCAGTACTGGAATAACCACTATCCCGATGTCGACGACACGGCGGTCGTGGTCATGGCGCTCGACCGAACCGGCGAGCCCCGCTGCCGGCCCGCGATCGAACGGGCGACCGAGTGGATCATCGGCATGCAAAGCAGCAATGGCGGCTGGGGCGCCTTCGATCCGGAGAACGAGTTCACCTACCTGAACCACATCCCCTTCGCCGATCACGGCGCGTTGCTGGACCCGCCGACGGTGGATGTCACGGCGCGTTGCCTGTCCATGCTGGCCCAGCTTGGCTACGGGCGCGACCACCATGCGGTCAAGAAGGCGATTGGCTACCTGATGCGCGAGCAGGAGGAGGATGGCTCCTGGTATGGCCGGTGGGGCGTCAACTACGTCTACGGCACCTGGTCGGCGCTCTGCGCGCTCAACGCGGTTGGCGACAATCCGGCGGCCCCGCACATTCGAAAAGCGGCAGCCTACCTGAAAGGCTTTCAGCGGCCGGACGGCGGCTGGGGCGAAGATTCGGCGACCTATTGGACCGAGCGTCGGGGCGAGGTCAAGGAGAGCACGCCGTCGCAGACCGCCTGGGCGCTGATGGGACTGATGGCCTCCGGCGACGCGGAGAGCGAGGCCGTGCAGCGCGGCGTGCAGTACCTGGAGCAGGCGCCGCGTACCGGTGCCAAGTGGGACGAGAGCCTCTATACCGGGATCGGCTTCCCGCGGGTGTTCTACATCCGCTACGACGGCTACAGCGCCTACTTCCCCTTGTGGGCCCTGGCGCGCCAACGCAACCTCATGGCCAAGAACGACCGCCGCGTCGAGTTCGGCATGTGAGCAAAAGTGAGTTATCAGTGATCGCGGCTCCGGCCCACACCCCCACCCGGCCACCCACGAGAGTATGCTGCACTGGGTGGCCGGGTGGGGGCCGGAGCCGTATCGACGGATGTCGATACTGTCGTAGCTCATGAGCAAAGCGGCGGTCATCACCGGCTTGGCCTCCGAGCTGGATTGCTTGGCCGCCGCCCTACCGCCGGACGAACCCGCCCTGCGCGCCTTTCTCGCCTGCGCCGCCGCCGAGCCGGCGCGCGCCGCGATCCACGCCGACTCCTATCTGGCGCTCGGCGTCAAGCATCTGGTCAGCTTCGGCGTGTGCGGCGCCCTCGACCCGGACTTGAAGCCTGGCCAGATCCTGCTGCCCGAGCGGGTCATCACTAAGGTCGGCTGGGCCTTCGAGGCGGATCGGGCCTGGCGCGACCGGCTGGCTGCGCTGGCGGAGCAAGCCGGCCTCGAGGTCTCGGGCGGCGACCTCATGGGCAGCGACCACCTGGTCGCCGAACCCACCGAGAAGGCCCGTCTCTTTGCCGACAAGGGCGCGCGTGCGGTCGACATGGAAAGCCACATGGTGGCCCGCTCGGCCGACAAGGCCGAGGCTGCCTTCGTCGCCCTGCGCGTGGTCGCCGACCCAACCGAGCGGGCGATCCCCGAGATCGCCCAAGGCCTTATCGCCCCGAACGGCCGGCCGCGCAACGGCCTGGCCGCGGCGCGCCTGCTGGCCCAGCCTTGGCGACTTCCGGCTATGCTCGAGCTGCGGCGAGATTTCCGCACCGCCATGGCCTCCCTGGATCAAGCAAGCCGGGCCTTGGCCGACGGCCTTCTGATCGTCGAGGATTAGCCCTCCATAGCCGTGCAGCGGATCAGCAGGCGGCGCTCGCCGGTGAAGTCGTTGATCGGGTAGTGCAAGGTGAAGCGGTTGTCCCACATGACCACTTGGCCGGCCCGCCAGCGCACCCGGCAGGTGAACTCAGGGCGGCTCATGTGGCGGTCCAGGAATTCGATCAGAGGCTGGCTCTCCTCTGGGCTCATGCCCTTGAAGCGGGTCGCGAACATGCGGTTGATGTAGAGCCCCTCGGCGCCGCTCTCCGGGTGCCGGCGCACTACCGGGTGGATCGCGGTCTGGCCCGCCCGGTCAGGCCGGCCCGGGCCGTCGTAGGAGTGCACCGCCTGGAGCCCGCGCAGAAAATCCCGATAGGCCGGGCTTAAGGCTTCGAAGGCGGCGATCGTGCTGGCGAAGCCGGTGTCGCCGCCAAGCGATGGAACGATCAGGGCATGGAGCACCGAGAGATAGCCGGCCGGCTTGCGGAAGGTCACGTCGGCATGCCAGTCGCTGCCGCCGAACAGGCGCGCGCCGTCCGGCTCCTTGCGCATCTCCAGCACCTCGGGCAGGCCGTCGGCGTGGATCACGCCGACATCGTCGTGATGGTGGAACAGCGGGCCGAAATGACTGACGAAACCGCGCAGGCCCATGGCGCTCAGGGCCTGATCCTCGATCACCAACACCAGGTGGCGGGCAAGCGCGCCTCGGATCGCCGCCAGTGTTTCAGGGTCCGGCTCAGGTCCGATTCGGACCCCGCGCAGGACCGCCCCGAGGTGCGGCGTGATCGGCTCGACAATGGGTTCGGTCATAGGGCTCCCTCCTGGCGGCGACGATAGGTCATGTTGCCGAAGGGGAACAGGGCGCTGTATGGTTCGAGCTCTATTTTGACGAAAGGACTCCCACCCGTGAGCTACGCCGCCACCCGCCGCATCGAGGTCTCCGACATTCCGGTCATCGACTTGGCCCCCCTACTGGACGACGAGCGCGCAACGGCGCGGGTCGGCGAGGCGCTGCGCCGGGCGGCCGAAGAGGTCGGCTTCCTTTACGTCAAGAATCACGGCATTCCGGAGCGGGTGATCGCCGAGGCCGACCGCCAGGCCCGCGCCTTCTTTGCCCTGCCCCTTGAGCAAAAGGAAACGGCGCGCATCAACGCTTATCACCACGGCTTCCTCAGGGTCGGCGAGGCCAAGATGCGCGAGGCCAGCCGCACGGACCTCAAGGAGAGCTTCGTCTGGGGCCTGGACCTGCCCGACGACGATCCGGCGGTCAACGACGCCAATCCTTTCCTCGGGCGCAACCGCTGGCCAGCCGGCCAAACGGCCTTCCGCGGCGCGCTCACGGACTTCTTCGATCATGGGCTGGCCTGCGGACGGCAGATTCTGCGGGCTTTCGCGCTCAGCCTGGGCTTGCCGGCCGAAAGCTTCGTTTCAAACTGGCGCCACCCCATCGCCCGCGCCTCGGTGATCTACTACCCGGCCCAGCCGCCGCTGATGGGCGAGGAGCAGTTCGGCGTGGCGCCCCATACGGACTTCGGCTGCCTGACCTTGCTGTGGCAGGACCAGATCGGCGGCCTGGAGGTGCAGACCAAGACGGGCGAGTGGGTCACCGCCCATCCGATCGAGGGCACCCTGGTGGTCAACGTGGGCGATCTGCTGTCGCGCTGGACCAACGATGCCTTTCGCTCGACACCCCACCGGGTGATCAACCGGGCCGGGGTCGAGCGCCACTCCATGGTGGTCGCGGCCGACCCGGACTTCGAGACCATGGTCGATCCGGCGATCGTTTGCCGCAACGGCGAGACGCCCCACTATCAGCCGGTTAGCTGCGGCGACTACATTCTGTCGCGTTTCGACGAGAGCTTCGCCTACCGCAAGGCCGAGCAGGCCTGAGCGGCCATGACGGCCTGGATCCGCATGATTCCGCCCGAAGAGGCCGAGGGCCCGCTCGCAGAGATGTACGAGCTGGTCAAGACGCCCCACGGCAATGTGGACAACGTGATGCGCGCCCACAGCCTTCGGCCCCACACCATGAAGGGCCACGTGGTGCTCTACCGCAGCGTCCTGCACCACGAGGACAACACCTTGCCCTTGTGGTTCCTGGAAACCGTGGCAACGGTGGTGTCGCTGGCCAACGACTGCGCCTACAGCCTGACCCACCACTGGGACAACGCCCGGCGCCTGATCGACGACGAGGCGCGCGCCACGGCGGTTCGTGAAGCTCTCGACGCCAACCGGCCGGAAGACGCCTTTGCTGGCAAGGAGCTGGCCCTGCTGCACTACGCCCACAAGCTGACCGTAGCCCCCGGCGAGATGGTCGAGGCCGACGTTGAAGCCCCACGCCAGGCCGGCGCCAGCGACGGCGAGATCCTCGAGGTCAACCAGGTCTGCGCCTACTTCAATTACTCCAACCGCCTGCTCAACGGCCTCGGCGTGGAGATTGGCAGCGAGCGGGTCGGCTACTACGGCGAGGACTAGGGCACCTAGGCCGGATCCGAGCTAGAAGCTCGGCTTCCCAATCCGATCCGTCACGGCGTAAAAGGAGGCTCTTCGAGACTGGCCTCGGGAGCCGGACATGATCAACGACGACCTCAGGAACTGCTTTCGTTTCACCCGACCGCGGCTCCGCGCAGGCGACTTCATTACGGCCCTTCAGTACGTGATCGCCGGACCGATCGTCTATCTGGCCGATCACCATCTCTTCATGGCCGCGCTCGAAGTCGAGTTCTCCAGGTTAGGCACTGTGTGGGGCGTGATTGCCGCGGTCTTCGTTATCCACGACAGCGGTAAGGGCAGCTTCAAGCTGGCCGTGTCGTTGTTGATCGGCACGGTCCTCGCGGCCCTGATCACGCTCGCTTACTTGCTGATGTTCTCCTTCAGCGTGATCGGGCTCGGACTTTGTCTGGGAGTCGGCGCTCTGCTGTGCCGGGCGTTTGGCCGCCGTGATTCCCTGATTCCAACCTCGATCGCCATTTCGGTCATCATGATCACCGCCGGCGCTCCAAGCGACCACGAAACCTGGTTCAACCCGTTGCTGCGTCTCGGAAACTTTTTGATCGGCGCGCTCTGCGGTACACTCGTGGTGGCGCTCACGTCGTTGCTATTCCGGCGTCACGAGGTCGATGTCGAGGGACCGTGATCGTCCACGCGCAGGCCTTCCCCCAGCCAGGCTCGCCAGGCTAACCTGGACCCTATGTCAAACGCGGGATGGGGATGAGGTGATGGACCTACGAGACGATCGGGCCCAAGCGGTCGAGGCGGCAATGGACGACATCCGCGAGATCTTGGCCGCCGGCATCACGGACCCGGCACTCGGCGAAGCCCGGGAGCGGTTGATTGCCCTGGCCAACCAGGCCGAGCTCTTTCCACGTGCCGACTTCCCTCTGCCGGTGGCGGGCGAGACCGACCGCACTTTCCGCCTGCGCCAGGACCCGGACGGCACGCTGGCGCTCTACGTCAACTCGGGCGTTGCCGGGCAGACCACCCGTCCCCATGACCACGGCAGCGCTTGGGCGATCGTGGTTGGGGTCGAGGGCCGCGAGCAACATCGCATCTACCGTCGGGTCGACGACCATAGCCAGCCCGGCGTCGGTCGACTCGAGGTCGCCGGGGAGACCGAGGTGGCGCCTGGCAGCGGGGTGGTACTGGCCCCGGGCGCGATCCATTCGATTCACGCCACGGCGCCCGAGCCGCTTTTGCATCTGCACCTTTACGGCCAAGGCTTTGAGCATCAGTCGACCCGCAAGGAGTTCGACCTGGCGGCCGGCACCTACCGGGCCTTCGAGCTGGCCGACAGCGGCTTTATCGAGGACGCGCCTTGAGCGCTGACGACGGCCGCTGGCGCGAGGTCCGCGCCGAGTTCCCGGTGCTCGAACGCTGCGCCTATCTCAACACCGGGACCTACGGGCCTCTGCCCCGGCGCGCCATCGCCGCGCAGAGCGCCCAGTTCGAGCTGGAGCTGACCGAAGGCCGCGCGGGCAGCGCCTACGACGCCAAGATCTTCGCAGAGCGCGACGGCCTACGCGCCGAGCTGGCCGAAGTGATCGGTGCCCAATCCGACGATATCTGCCTCACCCGGGCGACCACTGAGGGCATCAATATCGTGCTCGGCGGCCTCGGCCTCGGGCCGGGCGACCAGGTCGTCACCAGCGATCTGGAGCACCGCACCCTGATGACGGCGCTCGAAGCGAGCGGCGCTCAGCTAAGAATCGCGAAGCTTGCCGATGCGCCCTACGCGGAGATCGTGCAGCGGGTCGCCGATCAAGTGGGTCCGCGCACCAAGCTGATCGCGCTCTCGCACGTCGATTGGGCGGCCGGACGTGTGCTGCCGATCCCGGCGATCTCGCGCCTGGAGCCGCCTCTGCTGGTCGACGGCGCCCAGAGCGTGGGCGCGATCCCGCTCGACGTCGGCGCGCTTGGCTGCGATTTCCTCGTGTTTCCCGGCCAAAAGTGGCTGGTCGGCCCGGACAGCAGCGGCGCGCTTTACGTCAAGGCGGATCGCCAGAACCTGCTTGCCACCACCATGGCCTCGAACTACGGCCACCAGGTCATGGCCGACGGCACGATCGCGCCTTTTCCGGGCGCCGCGCGGCTACAACCGGGTCCTCTGGCAATCCCGTCGGTGGTGGCCCTGCGCGCGTCTCTATCGCTTGCGCGGGAGTTGGGCTTCGCGCGCTTCGAGCGGGCCCGAGGCCTGACCGAGCAGTTCGCCGAAGCGCTCGGCGCGCGCTACAAGGTGATTCCCTGCACCGAGCGCGCCACCTTGATTGCCGTCGTGCCGCCGATCGAGGCCGCGCGCGCGGCGGTCCAGCTAAGCGAGCAGGCCGTGCTGGTGCGGACGATCCCAGACGAGGGCTGGTTGCGGGTTTCGGTTGGCTATTGGAACGACGAGAACGATCTCGAGCGCTTGCTCGCGGGCCTGGAAAAGTTGAGCTGACGTCATGGAGAAGCTGAGTATCGACGCCTTTCGCGCGCTCTTCGAATCGGACCGGGAGTTCGCCGTCGTCGATCCGCGCGAGGAAGCGCTGTTCACCCGCGGTCACCTTCTGGCCGCCAGCAACCTGCCGCTCAGCCGCCTGGAGCTCTTGATCGCCAAGGCCGTGCCGCGCCGGGACACGCTTGTTGTGCTGTGCGACGATGGCGAAGGCACGGTGGAGCGGGCCGGCGCCGTGCTGGCCGGCCTCGGCTATCGCAACCTTGCGGCGCTGGACGGCGGGCTGTCGGCCTGGGCGCTGGATGGCGGCGCGCTGTTCAGCGGCGTGAACGTGCCCGGCAAGGCCTTCGGCGAGTTTGTCGAGTCGCACAACGAGACGCCCTCAATCACCGCCGCGGCCCTCAAGGCGCGGCTCGACGAGAATCTGCCAACGGTGATCCTGGATACCCGCACGCCCGAGGAGCACCGCAGCTTTTGCATCCCCGGCGCGCTCAGCTGCCCTGGCGGCGAGTTGGTCTACCGGGCCTTCGGGGCCTCGTTCGACCCGGAGGCCCTGGTGGTCGCCCACTGCGCCGGCCGAACCCGTAGCATCATCGGCGCCCAGACCCTGATCGGAGCCGGTCTCGCCAATCAGGTGGCCGCGCTGGAGAACGGCACAATGGCCTGGGTGTTCGAAGGCTACGCGCTGGAAAAGGGCGCAAATCGGCCGCTAGGAGTTCCGAGCGATGGGAGCGTGGCGCGCGAGGTTGCCGCCGCCGTGGCCGCCCACCACGGCGTCGGCCATGTCACCCTGGAGACCGTCGCAGGCTGGCGCGCGGAGCCACGCACGCTCTATGTGATCGATGTGCGCGGCCAGGCCGCTTTCAGCCAAGGTCACTTGCCGAGCGCCCGCCACGTGCCGGGCGGCCAGCTGGTCCAGAACGTCGATCGCTATCTGGTGACACGGGGTGCCCGGGTGGTGCTGCTCGACAGCGACGGCGTGCGGGCGGCGATGACCGGGTCTTGGCTCAAACAGATGGGCTGGCGCGACGTTTACGCGGCGCGTCTCGATCCCACGGCGCCGACCCTTGTGCGCGGTGGATCGGAACGCCCGGCGGCGCCCGGACCTAGGATCACCGTCGCGGAACTGCGGAACAGCAAGGCGCCCGTGGTGATCGATTGCCGCTCGAGCGTCGCCTATCGGCGCGGCCATGTTCCAGGCGCGATTTTTCTGACCCGCGCTGACCTGGAGCGCGATCTGGTCAGGGTCCCCGAAGCCGAGACCACGGCCTTGGTGGCCGACGACTTCGCCTACGCGGCCTTGCTGATGGCCGACCTCAAGCGCCTGGGCCGGCCGGTCCGGCTTCTCGATGGCGGCATGGCGGCCTGGCGCGCGGCTGGGCATGGGGTGAGCGAAGGTCTGCAGCAGTTGGCCAGCCGGCCGACCGACAAGCACCTGGACCCAGGCGACCTGGAGAGCGAGGCCGCCCGGCGCCGCGAGTTCCGGCGCTACCTTGACTGGGAGATCGCCTTGCTTCACCAACTGGCCGGCGACCCGGCGGCGCCCTACGCGGGCTGACAGCAAATCGGAGCAGCTATGGAAAAGTATCAGAGTTTCGTCGACGGCGAATTCGTCGACCCACTCTCAAACGACTGGTTCGAGACCGTCAATCCCTACAGCGGGGAAGCCTGGGCGCTGATCCCGCGCTGCGGCGAGGCGGACGTGGCGCGCGCCGTCGAGGCCGCCGACCGCGCCTTCAGCCAAGGCCCCTGGCCGACGATGAGCGCGAGCGCCCGCGGCGCATTGCTGCGCAAACTCGGCGATCTGGTGGCGCGCGACGGCCGAATGCTGGCCGAGATCGAGGTGCGCGACAACGGCAAGCTCTTGACCGAGATGGCCGCCCAGCTCGCCTACCTGCCCCAGTGGTACCACTACTACGGCGGCCTGGCGGACAAGCTAGAGGGCTCGGTAATTCCGATCGACAAGCCCGAGGTCTTCAACTTCACGCTTCACGAGCCGCTCGGCGTGGTCGCCGCGATCACGCCCTGGAATTCGCCGCTGCTGCTCTTGACCTGGAAGATCGCGCCGGCGCTCGCCGCCGGCAACACCGTCGTGGTCAAGCCCTCGGAGTTCACCTCGGCCTCGACGCTTGCGTTCATGAAACTGGTCCAGGAGGCCGGCTTCCCGCCCGGCGTGGTCAATGTGGTGACCGGCTTCGGCGCGGAGGCGGGCTCGCCTCTGGTCGACCACGAGAAGGTCGCCAAGGTCGCCTTCACCGGCTCGGACGTGACCGGCGCAAAAATCTATCAGCAGGCAGCGCGCACCATAAAGCACGTCACCCTAGAGCTCGGTGGCAAATCGCCCAACATTGTGTTCGACGACGCCGATCTGGACCAGGCCGCCAAGGGCGCGATCGCTGGCATCTTCGCGGCCAGCGGCCAAACCTGCATCGCCGGTTCGCGCTTGCTGGTGCAGGACAAGATCCACAACGCGTTCGTCGACAAGGTCCTGTCGATCGCCCGCACCGCCAAGATCGGCGACCCCATGAAGGCCGATACCCAGGTGGGGCCAGTGACCACGCCGCCGCAGTATCAGAAGGTGCTCGACTACATCGACATCGCGCACAACGACGGCGCAACCTGTGTGCTGGGCGGCAAGCCGGCCGAAGGGCCGGAGATCACCGGCGGCCAGTTTGTCGAGCCGACCATCTTCACCGATGTGACCAACCATATGCGCATCGCCCAGGAAGAGGTCTTCGGCCCGGTGCTGGGGATCATCCGCTTCAAGGACGAGGCAGAGGCGATCCAGATCGCCAACGACATCCCCTACGGCTTGGCGGCCGGGGTCTGGACCCAGTCGATCCGCCGGGCGATCAAGATGTCCAAAGCGCTGCGCGTCGGCACGGTTTGGGTCAACACCTACCGGGCGGTCAGCTTCCTTTCGCCCTTCGGCGGCTACAAGAAGAGCGGGCTCGGCCGGGAGAACGGCATCGAGGCGATCCGCAACTACATGCAGGTGAAAAGCGTCTGGATCTCGACCGCCGAGGAGGTGCCCAACCCCTTCGTCATGCAGCTGCCCAGTGGGGACTAGGTGGGTAGGGGCTTTCCCGCCGTTTCAGGCAGGCGCCGGATAATGAAGAGGTTTAAGGCGGCGGCCGCCATCAGATAGTAGACCGGCGCGAAGTCGTCGGCCGTGCGTTGGGTGAGATAGGTGGCGATCAGCGGCGTCGTGCCGCCCAGCAACCCTATACAGGCGTTGTAGCCGATCGACACGCCGCTGCAGCGTACTTGCGGTGGCAGCAGCTCGATCATGGTTGCCGGTACGACCGCGAAGCCGACCCCGAAGAACAGCGCGAAGCCCATCTGGCCAAGCAGGATCAGCGCGAAGCTTTGCTGATGCATGAGCCACCATAGTGGCCAGGCGCAGAGCAGCGTGCCGAGGGCGAAGAACAGTAGCAACGGCCGGCGGCCGAAACGGTCCGACAACATGGCGCCTGGAACGGTCACGGCGAGCATGACCAGCAAGCTCAGTGTGTTGATGTCGAGCGCCTTGGCGGTCGAGAGGTGCATCTGGCCGGTCAGATAGGAGGCCGCGTATACGAAGATCATGTAGAAGCCGACGGCGGCAATCATGACCAGTGAGATCAGCTTAAGGATCACCGGCCAATAGTCACGCAGGGCAACGATCACCGGTGCGCCCATGCGCTCGGTCGCCTGGGCCATCGCGGGCGATTCTGTCAGGTTGCGGCGAAAGAAGATGCCGCAGAGCGCGATCACCGCGCCCAGAAGGAATGGAACCCGCCAGCCCCAGGCCGCCATCGCCGCTTCACCCAAGACCGTGCTGGTCAAGGCGCCGACGCCCGAGCCGAGCAGAAAGCCGATCAAACAGCCGAACTGGGGCCAGCTGGCCCGCAAGCCCCGATGCGCGGGCGGCGCATGCTCGGCCAAGAAGACGATCGAGCCGGTGAACTCGCCGCCCACCGAGAGGCCTTGGAAAACCCGCAGCAAGACGAGCAGCGCGGCCGCCGTGGTGCCGAGTGCGGCGTGATCGGGCAGCAACCCGATCGAGGCGGTCGCGCCCCCCATGAGGCAGATCGAGAGGACCAGGCAGGTCTTGCGACCGAACCTGTCCCCGATATGTCCGAAGAGCGCGCCGCCCAAGGGCCGCGCGGCATAGCCGACAGCGAACACGCCGAAGGCGGCAAGCAGGGAGGCCACCGGATCGTCGGCCGGAAAGAAGGCCTTGCCCAAGATCGGCGCCAGAAAGCCGTAGACCGCGAAGTCGTACCACTCGAGCACATTGCCGGCCATGCCGGCCACGACGTTCCGCCGGTCGGCGCCCATCGCCTCAGGCCTTGCGGGCGGTCACTCTGATGCCACCCAGGTTGCCGCCCTGGAACAGCCGGTCGACGGCATCGTAAAACTCCTCGATCGCCGCGACGGTCTCTGGCCCGTGGACTCGCTCGTGGCGCGCGCGCTGGTCGCGGTAGGCGGCCAGGCGAGCCCGGGTGAAATCGGCCCAATCGTCCGACATGTCCGTCATCTGAATGTCGGTGAAGCCGGCACGCGCGAGCTCCGCGCCGTAGGCCTCAAGAGACGGCGTGCATTGGCCGTAGAGCTTGACACGGAGCAGCTCCAGCTCCGCCTCGGTGAACTCGCCGCGGCTGCTGATGTCCTCGATGAAGATCCGGCCCGACGGCTTCAGGGCCTTGGCGATCTCGGGAAACAACTTGGCCCGATCAGCGATGTGGTAGAGCGCAAGCCAGCTGACCACGGCATCGAAGGCACCGGCCGCCAGTGGCCCGTCCAGGACGTCGCCGCAGAGGTGGATGACCCGCTGCGCCAGGCCGCAGCGCCGGGTCAAATCTTCGGCCAGAGCGTTGAGATCGGGCTGCAGCTCGAGCGCGGTGACGTGGCAGCCACTGCGTTCGGCCATGTAGCGCGCCGGCCCGCCGATCCCCGAGCCGACCTCTGCCACCATGCTATCCCCATTCAGGCCGAGCGCGACGACGGCCTGCTCGACCGCCTCGGTGCCGTGGTAGTGCAGATTGTCGAAGGGGCTGAGCTGCGCCACCGTGAGCGGGCCGTCGGGATCGATCCCGGCGGCCGCCAGCTCCTTGGTGATGCGCTCCAGGTGGGAATAGAGCTTCATCGATTTGATGCCGCTCGCCGACATGGGCGCCTCCTCGAAGACCTCGGACTCTCCCGGATATCAGGTCACCGCGGTGCCGGCAAGCAGCCGGCGGGCGTCGTCGACCACGTAAAATCGGTTGATGGTCTACTTGCCGGGCGCGATCTGACGGAGGCGCTCGAGCGCCTGGCGAATCGTCAAGTCGGGGGGAATCTGGGCGTAGTCCGAAGTCATGATCGCGCCGGCCGTAACCTCCTCTGGCCAGGATCGTCGATTTTTTCGGTGCCGAAGGTACACTAAGCGGGGCAAAGGGAGGAGGCAGCCATGAAGCTCTACCTGCTGCAGCACGGCGAGGCGCTTGCCAAGGAGATCGATCCGGATCGGCCCTTGAGCGACCGGGGGCGGGCCGACGTGACCCGTTTGGCGGCGCTGCTCGAAACCGGTGGATTGCACGTCGCGCGTATCTTGCACAGCGGCAAGACCCGGGCACGGCAGAGCGCCGACATCCTAGCGTCGGCAATCGGCTGCGAGGCGGTTTCGGCGCGCGACGGCCTGGCCCCCAACGATCCGCCCGAGACCCTGGCCGAGGCGCTCGTCGCCGAGGGGGAGGACACGATTCTGGCCGGGCACTTGCCTTTCATGGCGCGCCTGGTCGATCACTTGCTAGGTGGCCAAGACCTGGTCGCCTACCGTCCTGGCAGCCTGGTTGCCCTGGAGCGGGACGAGGCCGGCGACTGGCAGCTCTCGTGGATGCTGCGCCCGGAATTGCTATAGGTTGCCCAAAACGCCGCGGACCCGATCCTGGAAGGCCAGGACGCCGTGCTCGCTCAGCTCGGAATGTGCCCGGTCGATCATCACCGGGCCGTTCTCGTAGGCCCGGGAGGAAAGACCGCGCTGGACCGATTCCACGAGCGGAAAGTCCTCGATGAAGGTGGTCGAACGATGCTCGCGCACCAGTGCCTCCTGGGCCACGGTCATCGGATCATTTGGAAAGAACCACTCGTTGACGAGCCGCGTGCGGCCGGCCGAGAGCGGGTGCCACTGGAAGGTGTTGACCGCGCCGCCGGGATAGACCTGAAAGGCGCTCATCGGCCAGAGCAGCCAGGAGGTGAAGCGTTCGTCGGGGCGATTGGGCTGGGCCGCACTGTCATGACGCTGGAGCGCGCCCTGGACAGTGATTCGGTAGGAGGCCGGGTCGACGACCCCGCTGGTGAAGGTCGGGTGGGCCACGATGCAGTGGTAGCACTCGGAAAAATTCTCGACGATGACCTTCCAATTGGCCGCGACGACCTTGTCGGCCCGGTCGGCCAGGCGCAGGGGCTCGATGTCCGGCACGCGGGCTCGGATCTCGCCTTCCAAGCCTGGATAGAGCGCTGCCAGAGGCTCGGCCTCGGGGTCGAGGTTGACGCAAACCAAGTGGCAAAAGGCCTCGACCCGAACCTCTAACAGACATATCTGCCTTTTGTCGAAGCGCGGCACGGCGGCGCTGTTGACCGCGGCGATCAGTCGGCCGTCGAGATCATAGGTCCAGGCGTGGTAGGGACAGACGATGCGGTTCACTTTGCCTTCACCGCTCAAGAGCTGGTGGGCCCGGTGGCGGCAGACGTTGTGAAAGGCGCGCAAGACGCCCGCCCGGTCGCGCAGCACCACGATGTCGTCGCCGGCTATCCTGCAGGTGACGTAGTCGCCCGGCCGGCGCAGGCTCTCCAGGTGCCCGGCAAAGTGCCACGACTTGCGGAAAATGCGCTCCTGCTCGGCCGCGAAGATTTCCGGCGCCAGGTAGTGGCCGGACGGCAGACCGTAGCGCAACTCTGTCTCCTTGCTCATGACCGGACCTCCTTCCGCTCTGGATCGCGCGGCCCGCCGCCACTTTCATCACGTCCGACGTGCCCGGCCATGGCACCTAGCCATCCATCGCGAACAACATGGCCAAGCGGGTGCGTTCGGCCGCCTGGATGTGGCGGCGCGCAGCCAGCTCCGCGGCGTCCGAGTCGCGCGCCTTGATCGCCGCCAGGATCGCCCGGTGCTCGTCCTGGGCCGATTCGGCGCGACCGGCAATGGAGAAGGTGGTTCCTTGCAGCAGAGCCAAGGAGTTGCGCAGGCCGTTCAGGGTCTCCATGAGGTAGCGGTTGTGAGCGGCGCTGTGGATCGCCTGGTGAAAGGTCCGGTTAACCTCGGCCAGGCGATCCGGCTGAGCCAAGAAGCCGTCCGCGCGGCTCAACAGACGCTCCAGAACATGCAGCTCGGCCTCGCCAATGTGGCGCGCCGCCAGACCGGCCGCGGCGCCCTCGAGAATCGCGCGCATGGCATAGAGCTCTATGACCTGCTGACGGTCGAGCTCGGCAACCACCACCCCGCGCCAGGACTTGAAGCTGAGGAGACCTTCTGACTCGAGCCGGCGCAGAGCCTCGCGCACCGGCGTGCGGCTGACGCCGAGCCATTCGGCGACCTGGCTCTCGCGGATCCGCTCGCCCGGCTTGTAGAGGCCCTTGTGGATCGCCGCCCGGACCTGTTCCTCGACCAGCTCGGCGCGCGGTGCGGCCGGGGCGTCGCGCTTGATGGGATGGATCTTCGCGGTCATGGCGCCGGCACGCTAGGCCGCTTTGAGGGCGGCGGCTGCCCGGCCGGCACTTGTACCGGCGATGCGCCCGAAAACAGCCCCCGAGGTCAGGCCCGTGCCGCCCGGATAGTTGAAGTAAAACAGCCCGCCGACCAGCTCGCCGGCGGCATGAAGACCGGAAATCGGCTCGAAATCGCCGTCGAGCACACGCGCCTCCCGATCAATGCGCAAGCCGCCGAAGGTGAAGGTGATGCCACAGGTCACCGCGTAGGCGGAGAAGGGCGGCTCGTCGATACCGTTGGCCCAGTTGGATTTGGGCACCACCAGGCCCTCGGTCGCCCGGCCGTCCTTAACGTTGGGATCGAAGGGCACGTCCCGGCGCACCGCCCTGTTGAAAGCCTGGATGGTCGCGAGCGCCGCCGCGCCGTCGACGCCCTCGAGCTTTGCGACCAGTGCCTCCAAGGTATCTGCGCTCGCCTTGGTGACCTGGCGGATCCGGTATTCGTCGCGCAGCAAATGCTCGACCTTGCGGTCGAAGATCTGCCAGGCGAACTGGCCCGGCTGTCGAAGAATCTCCCGGCCGTACTTGGCGTAGGTGTAGTTGCGGAAATCAGCGCCCTCGTCGAGGAAGCGCTCGCCCCGGGCGTTGAGCATAATGCCGAAAGGATAGCTATGCTTCTGGAAGGCGTCGCCAACGGACAGGTCGCCGAACTCCGGCGCATTGCGGTCCCAGCCGACCGCGTGACAGCCCGACCAGTTGCCGGCGGCGGCCGCCCCGATGTCGAGCGCCATTCTGATGCCATCGCCGGTGTTAAAACGGGTGCCGCGCACCTTGGCAAGGTCCCAGCCAGGCCCCAGGTAGCGGGCCCGCCACTCCGGATTGGCCTCGAAGCCGCCGCAGGCGAGCACCACCTGGCGGCAGCGCAAGGTCTCGCGCCGGCCCGCGCTGCGCACCACAAGGCCGGTGATCGCGCCGTCGTCGCCGTGCAACAACTCGCTCGCCCGGGCGCCCCTGCGCAGCGCGATGCCGGCCCCCTCGGCAGCCTTTGAGAGGGCCTCAACCAGGCCGGGCCCGCCGCCCCAGGCCTCGACCGTCAAGCCGCCCCAGAACGTGAAGCGACCGTCGACCTTGAAGGCCTGGCGGCCGTAGATCGGCTGGAATCGCACGCCCTTGGACGCCATCCAAAGCAAGGTGGCCTTGCTGCGCCGCACCAGAAGCTCGACCAGGTCCGGGTCGCAACGGTACTCGGTGACCCGGCCCATGTCGTCGAAGAAGCGCTCTTCGCCGTAGCTGCCGAAGTCGGTCCGCGCGATCTCGGCCTCCGAGAGATCTGGCATGAGTTGGCGTAGGTCCTCGACCCCGTCATAGGCGACCCGCATCGCACCAGCGGTAAAGCGGGTGTTGCCACCCAGATCAGCCGGGTGCTTGGCCCGCTCTAGCATGAGCACCGAAGCGCCTTGCTCGCGTGCCGCCAGGGCCGCGCAAAAGGCCGCATTGCCGGCACCGACCACGATGACATCAACGTCCATGCCCTGACCCCCGATCGCTGGCGGCAACTGCGTCATACCGATGCCGACGAGCTTATGACAATTTCGTGCTCAAGTGTATACAATCTCGACAGATCGGCAATGTTGGTTGACAATCAAGCCGTGTCGCTGCGTGACTAATCCAGGGCGCGCCAGCTATCGCGTCAGGCGATGTGCTGCGCTAGTCCAAAGTCGACCCTGGACCAATCAGGGTGCAATAAGAACGAGATAACGATCAGGGAAGAAAATCATGAAACCACTTGAGAAGCTCACCTCTCAACTGACCGCCGGCAAAATCGGCCGCCGTCAGTTCATGGAGGGCGCCTTGGCGCTGGGCGCGACCGCGCTGGCCGCCGAGGGCCTGATGTCGCAAGCGCTCGCCGCCGATCCTAAACAAGGCGGTCGCCTTCGCCTGGGCATCGGCCATGGCTCGACCACGGACTCGTTGGACCCGAGCACACACGAAAACGGCTATATGCAGAATGTCGCCTACACCTATGCCAACAACCTGACCGAGGTCGACGAGACCGGCAATCTGGTGCCCGAGCTGGCGGAGAGCTGGGATGCCTCGGACGACGCCAGGACTTGGACCTTCAAACTTCGGCCCGGCGTCGAGTTCCACAACGGCAAGACGGTCACGTCCGACGATGTCATCACCTCGATGAACCATCACCGAGGGACCGACAGCAAGTCCTCGGCGACCGCGCTTCTGGAACAGGTCGCGGACATCCGGGCCGATGGCGACGGCACCGTCGTCTTCGAGCTCGAGACGGGCAACGCCGACTGGCCCTTCATCGTCAGCGACTATCACCTGCTGATCCTGCCGGCCAAGGACGGCAAAATGGACTGGCAGGCCAAGGCCGGTACCGGCGCCTACAAGATCGAGTCCTACGATCCGGGCGTGCGCTCCTTCTTCACCAAGAACCCGAACTACTTCAAGGAAGGCCGCGGTCACTTCGACGAGGTCGAGACGATCGCGATCATCGATCCGGCGGCCCGCCAGAACGCGGTGACGACCGGCGAGGTCGACGTGATCGACCGGGTCGACCTGAAGACCGCGCATCTGCTCGATCGGGTGCCTTCGGTCGGGATCTTGGAGACTACCGGCACCTTGCACTACACCTTCCCGATGCGCACCGACACCGCGCCTTTCGACAACAACGACGTGCGCATGGCGCTCAAGCTGGCGGTCGACCGGGAGGAGCTCTTGAAAAAGATCCTGCGCGGCCGCGGCTCGCTCGGCAACGACCACCCGATCTCGGTCGCCAACCGTTACCACAACGGCGATCTGCCCCAGCGGTCCTACGATCCGGAAAAGGCCAAATGGCACCTCAAACAGGCCGGCGCGGAGGGTCTGACGGTTGACCTTAGCTCGGCCGATGCGGCCTTCAACGGCGCGGTCGACGCCGCGGTGCTCTACAAGGAGCATGCGGCCAAAGCCGGCATCACGATCAACGTCGTGCGCGAGCCGAACGACGGCTACTGGTCCAACGTGTGGAACAAGAAACCCTGGTGTGCCTGCTATTGGGGCGGCCGCCCGACCGAGGACTGGATGTTCTCGGCGGCCTACTCCAACGACGCCAAGTGGAACGATACGGTGTTCCGGAACGACAAGTTCAACGACCTGCTGATCGAGGCTCGGGCCGAGCTCAACGACGACAAGCGGCGGGAGCTCTATGGCGAGATGCAGCAGATCCTAAGCGATGAGGGCGGCACGCTCTGTCCCATGTTCGCCAATCACGTCCACGCGGTCAGCACCAAGGTCGGCCACGGCGAAAACGTCGCCGGCAACTGGCAGCTCGACGGCAACAAGTGCGGCGAGCGTTGGTGGTTCAGCTAATCGTCGGACCCAGGCGGCTCGGCGTTTGAGTGAGACGGCCTGCCCTCCGCCCAAGGCGGCGAGGGCAGGCCGTCAACCAGCTCGAGCAGGCCTCGGCCGTAGCCCTCGCGTAGGGCGGCGAAATATGGGTCCTCGTTGTTCAACTTGATCTTGGTCTCGGCACTAAAACTGTCTGCGTGGTAGCACAGCAGGTCGATCGGCGGCGCGACCGAGAGGTTTGAGCGCATGGTCGCGTCGAACGAAAGGATCGCGGCCTTGGCGGCCCGAGTGATATCCAGCTCGAAGCTCACCGTGCGGTCGAGGATCGGCTTGCCGTACTTGGTCTCGCCGATCTGCAGAAAGGGCGTGCGCGGTGAGGCTTCGATAAAGTTGCCGGCCGAATAGATCTGGAACAGCCGCGGCCGCTCGCCGGCAATCTGGCCGCCCAACAGGAATCCGGCGCTCGGGTCACCGACCGCCTTGACGTGCTCGGCATCGCGCGCCAACACGTCGCGCAATACCTGGCCAACCATGCGCGCAGCTTCGAAAAGGCTTTTGGCCTGATCAAGATCGCATCCGCCATCGGCGCAGCCCAGGCCCTCCTTAAAGGTCGTGACGACCGCCTGAGTGGTTGCCAGGTTGCCGGCGGAGAGCAAGGCGATGACTCGGCTCCCCGGCTGCTCGAAGACCGCCAGCTTGCGCACCTTGGCGATTTGATCAACTCCGGCGTTGGTCCGGGAATCCGAGGCCAGGACCAGGCCGCTCGAAAGCAGAATTCCAAGACAATAGGTCATCGTTTCACCAGAGCCTCCTTGCCACGGGCTGCGCCGCCGATAGAGTGGCAGAGGAAGCTACCGGGGGACAAGTCGTGAAGCTCGAGACGATCCTGGAAGAGACCCGCGCCGCGGTCGCGCCGCACATCGGTAGCGGGCGGATAGCCAACTACATCCCGGCCTTGGCGCGCATCGATCCGAACAAGTTCGGCATCGCGGTGGTGCAGACCGATGGCGCCACAACGACCCTAGGCGACGCCCAGGAGCCGTTCTCGATCCAGAGCATCTCGAAGGTCTTTACGCTGACCATGGCGCTCGGCCTGCTGGGCGACGAGCTGTGGCAGAGGGTCGGGCGCGAACCCTCGGGCTCGCCCTTCAACTCGATCGTCCAGCTCGAGCACGAGAACGGCATCCCGCGCAACCCTTTCATCAACGCCGGCGCCATCGTGGTCAGCGACATCGTGCTGGCCGGCCGCCAGCCCTCGGAGGCGATCGCCGAGATCATCGGGTTCATGCGTACGGTGGCCGACGATCCGAGCATCGCGGTCGACGACGAGGTCGCGCTCTCGGAAAGCGAGGTGGGCTATCGCAACAAGAGCCTGGCCAACTTTATGAAGGGCTTCGGCAATCTGGATCACAATGTCGAGGACGTGCTTCAGGTTTACTTCCACCAGTGCGCGCTATCCCTTTCCTGCGTCCAGCTCGCCCGGGCCGCTCTGTTCCTGGCCGACCGGGGGCACGATCCCCTGACCGGGCGCAGCGTCGTCAAGCCCGAGCGGGCCCGGCGCATCAAGGCGTTGATGCTAACCTGCGGCCACTACGATGCCTCGGGCGACTTCGCGTTCCGGGTCGGCCTGCCGGGCAAGAGCGGGGTCGGCGGCGGCATCCTGGCGATCGTGCCTGGAGTCTGCGCGATCGCCGCCTGGTCGCCGGGCCTCAATGCCAACGGCAACTCCCTGGTCGGCACCCTGGCTCTTGAGCAGCTGGCGACCAGAACCGGCTGGTCGGTCTTTGTCTAGGCGCACACCGCCATTAGACTAGATTGGCGCCATGAATCCGGAGGTTCCGATGACCGAGACCAATCCAACCATCGCTCCCGCCAAGAACGGCCCTCTCCTCGTCAAGCATCTTACCCGCTTTAGAGATGCCAAAGGCGCGGAGATCGCGGCCAAAGAGACCATGGCGCTCTGTCGCTGCGGCCAGTCGGCCAACAAGCCTTTCTGTGACGGAACCCATGCCAAGGTCGGATTCAGCGACGATAAGAGCAGCGAGCGGGTGCCCGACCGGCGCGACGACTACGTGGGTGCCGCGATCACGATCCACGACAATCGGGGCGCTTGCGCCCACGCCGGGATCTGCACGGATCAACTCAAGAGCGTTTGGCGCATGGGCGTCGAGCCCTGGATCGATCCGGACGGTGCGGCGGTCGAGGCCATTGTCGAAACCATTCGCCAATGCCCCAGTGGCGCACTCAGCTACACTCTGGAGCGCGTCGAGCACCGGGATCTGGAGGGGCCGCCGGCGATCCAAGTGACAAAGGACGGCCCCTATCACGTCTCGGGTGGTGTTGCCCTCTCGACCGAGCCCTGGAGCGAAGGCTGCTCGCGCGAACACTACGCCCTGTGCCGCTGCGGCCATTCGAAGAACAAGCCGTTTTGCGACGGTTCGCATTGGGCCGCTGAGTTCACTGATCCAGGCACCAAATAGGCGCGCGATGGCAAAGCCCACCAATCTTCTGATCCTCTGCTCCGACGAACATGCCCGCTCGGCGCTCGGCTGTTATGGCAGCGAGATCGTGCAGACTCCGACCCTCGACAAGCTGGCCGCCATCGGCGCACGCTTCACCCGCGCCTACACGCCCTCGCCGATCTGCATCCCGGCCCGGGCCAGCCTGGCGACCGGCCTGCCGGTCTTCGAGCACCGCTGCTGGTCCTCGGCCGAGCCCTACCATGGCCAGATCGAGAGCTACATGCACCGGCTGCGCGCCGCAGGCCACGCGGTTGTCTCGATCGGCAAGCTGCACTTCCGCTCGGGCCAGGACGACAACGGCTTCTCCGAAGAGATCCTGCCCATGTACCTGGCGAACGAAGGGCGCGGCTGGCCTCAAGGTTTGATGCGAAACCCCATGCCGCCCTTCCCCGAAGCACGGGAGATGGCCGCAGAGGCCGGTCCGGGCGAAAGCGACTATACGGATTACGACCGGCGCATCACGGCAGAGGCCTGCAAGTGGCTGAAGCGCGCGCCCGGCAAAGCGGCGGACAAACCCTGGTCGCTGTTCGTCTCCTTCGTCAGCCCACACTTCCCCTTGGTCGCGCCTCGGCCCTTCTTCGATCTCTACGAAGGGCTCGAATTGCCGGCGCCCTTTGGGCGGCGCTCGGACCACCCGGTGCTGCGCGAGATGTTGAAGTTTTGGAACTACGACGACTACTTCGACGCGGAGACCCGCGTCTTGGGGCGGCGCTGTTACTACGGCCTTTGCAGCTTCCTGGACGACAACATTCGCCAAGTCATGACGGCCCTTGAGGACAGCGGCCAGGCTGGTGAGACCACCGTGCTCTACATCACCGACCACGGCGAGATGCTTGGCAACCATGGCTTTTGGGCGAAGTCGGTGATGTTCGAGGATTCCGTCGCCATCCCCATGATCCTAGCCGGGCCGGGTATTCCCAGCGGCGTCAACCACACGCCGGTGTCGCTCAACGACGTGGCCGCGACCGCTGAGCGGGCGGCCGGCCTGGCGCCGAGGCCGGCCGCGGCGCCCTGGCGCGGCCGTCCGCTACAGGGCTTTGTCGCCGCGCCGGAGGCCGACCGGCTGGTGCTCAGCGAGTATCACGATGGCGGCAGCCCAACCGGCTTCTTCATGCTGCGGCAGGGTAATTTGAAATACGTCTATTACGCCGGGGGCCATCCTGCGCAACTGTTCGATCTGAGTGCAGACCCGGAAGAATTGAGCGATCTCGGCCAGAATCCGGATACCGCGGAAGTTCGCGCCCGGTTGCACGAAAGCCTCCTTGGCATCCTCGATCCCGAGGCGGTGAACCGCGAAGCCTTCCGCGATCAGGCAAGACTGCTAGAGCACTACGGCGGGCCCGAAGCGGTGCGCGCCATGGCGAGCTTCAATCACACGCCGCTAGAAGCTTAGTGGCGGTCCTTATAGGCGCGCGGGCTCAGGCCGCAGTGCTGGCGGAAAGCGCGGGAGAAAGCGCTCTGGTCGGCGTAACCCAGATCCTGGGCGATGCGCACAATCGGCTGGCGGCCGAGCGCGAGTTCGCGGCGCGCCAGCTTGAGCCGGCAGTCGCGCAGAATTGTGGAGTAGCTGCGCCCTTCGGCTGCCAGCTTGCGGTGCAGCGAGCGCTTGGAGAGCCCGAGCTTGCGGGCCAGGGTGACTTGATCGATCGGTGCCCGGCCGAGCCGCGCGAGCAACAGCTCTTCCATCCGGTCGCTTAAGGTGCGTTGACGGTTCAAATCCCACAAGGCCCGATCGAGCCGGCCACGGTGGCCGCTCCAGGTTGCGCCGTCGCTCGCCGGCATGGCGCAGTCCATGGCCCCGACGGGAAAGGTCAGCCCGTTGTGCGCCGCCTCGAAGCGGCAGTTGGCGCCGAGCTCTTCACAACACGATTGAAACGGCCGGTTGGGTCTGTGCTCGAAGGAGATTCCCGACGGGCGCCAAGACGCGCCCAAGCCGCGCTGCATGACGCCAAGAAAGATCGAGAGCGAGAACTCGGCATCTTGCTGGCGCGGCCAGATTTCCGGGTCGAGGATGCGGTAGGTCAGGCGGGCCGTGTCCCCTTCGACCTCGAGGCGCAGCTCGGAGGTGCCTTGAATCAAACGGAGGTAGCGCGCGAAGGTGATCAGTGCCGCGCCCACCGTGGGCGCCTCCAGTATGCCCTGGCCGAGCTCGCCCAAGCTGAGCAGATTGAAGTCCCTGCCTGCCCCCCAGCCGAAGGCAGCATCCTGGCAGTTCTCGGCGGCGCGTTCCATAAGCCGCACGAAATCGCCGAGCGGTACCTCCTCGTGATCGTCATGCCAGGCCTGCCGAGGAATGCCGCAGCCGCTGCCGAGTACGACCGCGTCAAGCCCACCCGACGCCAAGCGGTCGTCGATTCCCTGAAGCACACTCGCCGAAATGGTCGGCCCCGAAGTCACCCCGCGCTCCCGATTGGCCTACAAATTCCCCTCCAATGGAGCTAGAGTATGTCGCCGGGCATGGTGCGCTGTCAAAGCGGCCGCCCAGCTTGGCCAAAATTGTCAAGAACCCACACCGAGATTGTGGTCTACTTGAAGCGATAGATTTCGAAGAATACCGACCGGCGGGGCCGGACCTCGCCGCGGAACAAAAGATAATGGCGGGAGGACCCATGCGCGCGCTTCTTCTCAGTGCTGTCATGGCATTTGCTCTGACGGCCACCTCTGGCACCATCGTCAAGCCGGCTGCGGCGCAAGACGCGGAGAGTCTTCTAAACGCCCGCTGCAGCGCCTGTCACGCGCGCCTAGCCGAGGGCGGGCTCAGCCGAATCAGCGATCAGCGCAAGACACCCGAAGGCTGGGACATGACGGTGACCCGCATGATCGTCGTCCACGGTCTAAAGATCGCACCTGAAGAAAAGCATGCCGTGGTCAAGCACCTGGCCGACACCCTGGGCCTGGCGCCCAGCGAGTCTCGCGGCTGGCGCTATGCGCTCGAGCGCACGCCGGGCGCGACCGACAGCGCGCCGAATGATGACTTGGCGACCATGTGCGCACGCTGCCACACTTTCGCACGGGTTGCCTTGCAACGGCGGACGCCAGAGGAGTGGGTCAAGTCGGGCCACTTCCACATCGGTCAGTACCCGACCACCGAGTACCAGTTCTACGGCCGGGACCGGCCCTGGTTCGATCTGGCGACCGGCCCGGTCGCCGAAGAGCTCGCCAAGATGCTGCCGCTCGATTCCGACGAATGGCGTAACTGGCAGCAAGTTGCCAAGCGGGATCTCTCCGGCGTGTGGCGCATCACCGGCCACCAGCCGGGCACCGGCTCCTACCAAGGGCAACTGAACGTTCAGAGCAGCGGCGGCGACCGCTACGATGTGTCCATGAGCCTGACCTACGACAACGGCGCGAGCTTCTCGGCTGAGGGCCAGGCCCTGGTTTTCACGAACCACGAATGGCGCGCCAGCCTGAGCACCAACAACGAGCGCTATCGCCAAGTCGCCTCGGTCGCCGAGGACGGCAAGACGCTGTCGGGCCGCTGGTTCGTCGCCAACAACGACATCGTCGGCGGCACGATGAACGGCACGCGCATCGATGCCGGTCACCAAGTGCTTTCGGTTCTGCCCGGCCACCTCAAGGCCGGTAGCGAGGCGACGCTGACCATCGCCGGCGTCGGCATGACCGGCGAAGCCGCCCTGGGCGACGGCATCCAAGTGCTCCAAACTCTCTCCGCCTCGCCAGAGGCCGTGGTGGTCAAGGTCAGGGCCGCGGCCGACGCCGCGACGGGCGCGCGCAATGTCGCTGTCGGCGAGGCGAGCGGAGACGGCCTGCTGGTGGTCTACGACAAGGTCGACACGGTCCGTGTCGAGCCGGACACCACTTTCTCCCGGGTTGGCGGCGGTGGCGGGCCGATCCCGGCGGTGCCGGCCCAGTTCGAAGCGATCGGCTACATGAACGGCGACGACAAGGAGCCGGGCACCGAGGACGACGTGCGGATCGGCGTGCTGCCCGCCGCCTGGTCGGTGACCGATTTCAGCGAGGCCGCGGCGGCGCTGAAAGATGCCCATTACGCCGGCACGATCGATCAGTTCGGCTACTTCACACCGGCGGTTGCCGGGCCCAACCCGGAGCGCAAGTTCGGCACCAACAACGTCGGCGACCTGTCGGTTATCGCGGTGGTCGACGACAGCGGCAGCAAGGTCGAAGGACGCGGGCACCTCTTCGCGACGGTGCAGCGCTACATCGACCCGCCGATCCGTTGAGGACGCTGGCATGAGCGGCCTCAGCCTAATTCCGACGAACCTGCACGACGTCCAGGTCGAAGGACGGCGCATGCTGTTCCACGTGCCGACCACGAGCCTTTTCGAGATGGACGATCTGGGCGGCGATCTGCTCGACCTGTTCCGCGCCGAGCCAGTGGTCACCGAAGAGCTGGTGCGCCAGCGTTTCGATCGGCGCTATCCGGCCGAGCAAGTTGTCGAGACCATCGAGGATTTCCTGGCGCTCGAGATTGTCGGCAATGGCGGACGGGCGCGGCCCGCCCGGGCGCCGGTCAAGATCCGTAACTATCCGCTCAGCACCATGGTCCTGAACGTCAACACCGGGTGCAATCTGAGCTGCAGCTATTGCTACAAGGAAGACCTTGCCACCCCCAGCCAGGGCGAAAAGATGGACTTCGTCACCGCGGTCAAGGCCTACGAGCTGCTTCTCGAGGAGGCCAAGGATCGCGAGCGGGTCAACCTGGTGTTCTTCGGCGGCGAGCCGCTCAGCAACATGGCTCTGATCCGCCAGATGGTCGACTACGCCGAGCGGCGCGGCGCGGAAGAGGGCAAGCAGGTCGATTTCAGCCTGACCACCAACGCCACGCTGCTGACCGAGGAGATCATCGACTACCTGGATGCCCACCGCTTCGGGGTTACCATCTCCATGGACGGGCCCAAAGCCCTGCACGACAAGCACCGCAAGACGGTCGGCGGAAAGGGCTCCTATGACGCGGTCGCGAAGAAGGCACGGTTGCTGCTTTCCCGCTACCGCTCGCGCCCGGTCGGCGCGCGGGTCACCCTGACCCGCGGGGTCACGGACGTGGTATTGATCCATCATCATCTGAAAAACGAGTTGGGATTTTTCGAAGTCGGCTTTTCGCCGGTCACGTCGGGCGACATCTCGCTCTACAACCTAGCGCCCGGCGAGCTGTCCGAGGTCTTCGGCGGCATGAAGGTGTTGGGCGAGCTTTATGTCCAAGCCGCGCTGAGGGGCGAGAACACCGGTTTCTCCAACATGCACCAGCTGATCACCGACCTGGCCGAAGGCACCAAGAAGAGCCTGCCTTGCGGCGCCGGGGTCGGCCTGCTCGCCGTCGACAAGGACGGCGGGCTCAATCTCTGCCACCGCTTCACCGGCTCAGAGCTGGAGACCTTCGGCGATGTCGACCAGGGCATCGACAAGCCGCGCTTGGGCGCGTTTTTGGAGGATGCCCAGGACAAGGAAGGCACGGTCTGCGCAACCTGCCGGATTCGCAACCTCTGCGCCGGCGGCTGCTATCACGAGTCCTACGCCCGCTTCGAGGACCCCCAGGCGCCGGTGCTGCACTACTGCACCTTGATGCGCGACTGGGTCGATTTCGGCATCGCGGCCTACAGCCGAATCCAAAAAGACAACCCGGGCTTCATTGCCCGACACGTGGAACCGAGGAGGGTTGCCTCATGAAACGTCTGAAACCACTCAACGCCAAGGCCGAGCTTCTGGTCACGGCGGCCGTGGAGGGCACGGTGGAAGAGGTCTATCTTATGCAGAACATGGCCGGCTGCACGACCACCCTCGATCCCGGCTGGGAAGTCGACCCCTTCGGCGGCGTCTCCTCGCTGTGCCAACCCATGGAGGCCGACCTCTACGGCTGCGCCGATCCCTGCTGGTGGCCGGCCCAGGTCGCGGATACCCTGAACACCTATCCGGACTGGAACGACGGCGCACCTTCGGCGTCGCGCGACTGGCGCCTGCTCCAGTCGGTCTTCCCGACGGACAAGTGAGCGCGGAAGGGAGCATGGAAATGGCCAAGAAGATCGTTCTCCTCGCCGCCGCCGGCCTTCTGGCATTGGGCCTCGGTGTCTCGGCCGGCCAGGCCGACGACTTCATCCTAACCGGTGTCAAGCCCGGCAAGCTGGTGCTGATCGACGCAAAGGCGCGCGAGATCGTCAAGGTCCACGACATCCCGAACTCGGCGCCCGGCGTGCTCACCATCACGCCGTCACCGGACGGCAAGATCGCCTACGCCCTGGTCAACCGCTGGGAAAGCATTTCGGGCATCGATCTGGAGAGTGGCGAGGAAGTATTCCGCGCCGATATGTCGAGCGGTGACGAGCGGGTCAAAGGCCTGGTCGCCATGGACATCGCGCCCGATGGCTCAGAGCTGGCGGTGTTCCAGTCGGCGGTCAAGCTGGGCTTGGGCGAGTACGAAGTTCAGCCGACCCGGATTGCCTTTTACGATCCAAAAGCGGGTAAGGGCGCCAAGCCGACCCGCACTATCCCCGCGCCGCGTCAAATCGTCCTCATGATGTACTCAAAGGATGGCTCGAAGCTCTACGCGCTCGGCCGCGACGTCTTCGCGATCGACCCCAAGGACGGCAAAATTCTCGAGACCTTCAAGACCCAGAGCTGGGACCGGCCGAACTTCTACCCGCCGGATATCATCGACGTGTGGAGCCAGTGGGAGCAGTCGGGCATCTTCTCGACGCCCTACTACACGGCGCGCTCGGACATGGACCTCAGCGATCCGGCGGCCTATTGGACCGGCATGCTCACCCTTGATCTGGCGAGCGGCGAATTCAAGCTGCGCGAGGTGGAGAACACCGAGGTCTTCTACTTCTCGACTGTGGTCAATCCAGTGCGGCGCAACGAGGCCTATGGGGTCTACAACACTGTTGCAAAGCTGGATCTGGATGCGGGCAAGTCGCTCGGCAGCACGGAGCTGGACCACAGCTATTATGACGTGAACGTGGCGAGCGACGGCAGCGAGATCTACATCGGCGGCACCATGGGCAACATCGCGATTTACTCGACCGAGACCCTGGAGCGCATCGGTAACATAGAGATGCCGGGCGGCGCCGACATGGCCCTTGCCTCGCTCAGGATTATCCAGCGCTAGAGGCGTGACCGGCGGACTGGGGCAAGCCGGTCCGGGCAGCTTCCGCTGGCTGCAAGCCTATGTGCGCCCGCACAGGGCGCGCCTCGCCGCGGTCTTCGTCCTCTCCTTGAGCGCGACCGGGCTGTCCCTGCTCCAGCCCTATATCACCAAATGGCTGATCGACGGTGGTCTCCTGGCCAAGGACATGGCGGTCGTGATCCAGGCCTGCCTGGTCATGCTTCTGGTGGGCGTGCTGGGCGCGGGGCTTTCGGCACTCAACCGCTGGCACTACGTCACCCTCTCCGGCCGCGTGCTCTTTGCCTTGCGCGAAGCGGTCTATCGCCATTTGCAGACGCTTTCGCCGCGCTTTTATGTCAAGGCGCGAGGTGGCGACCTTTTGACCCGGCTCGACGGCGATATCGCCGAGGTGCAGCGCTTTGCCATCGATTCGGCGCTCGCCCTGGTCAGCGGCGTGATCGGCCTGGTCGGCGCGCTTGGATTCATGGTGCTGCTCAATTGGCAACTCTCGCTGCTCGCCCTGATCCTCTTGCCGGCGCAGGTCCTCTTCCTGCGCCATATGCGGCCGCGGGTCGAGACCATGACGCGAACCGTGCGCGAGCGCGCCAGCGACATCGGGGCCTTTTTCTTCGACACCCTAGGCGCCATGAAGCTGGTTCAGTCGGTCGCCGCCGAAGAGCGCGTCGCCGGGCACTTGGGCACCCTCAACCGGGGCTACCTGGGCGACCTCCTGCGCTTGCAGATGACCAATGTGATCACCGCCGCGGTGCCCAACCTTATGACGCTCTTGAGCACCATCCTGGTGTTCATGGCCGGCGGTTACTTGGTAATTCACGACCAAATGACCTTGGGCGCCCTGGTTGCCTTCACCGCCTATCTAACCCGGGCGACCGGCCCGGTGCAGACCTTGCTCGGCCTCTACGTCGCCCTGCAGCGGGCGCGGGTAAGCCTGCGCCGGGTTGCCGAGATCGCCGAGCAACCGCCCGACGTTCAGCCCCCTGCTCAGCCGGCGCCCTGGCCGAGCCCCTCAAGTGGCGCGCTCTGCTTGAAAGGCGTCTGCTTTCGCTACGATCCTGCCGAGCCGCCGGTGCTCGACGGCGTCGAGGCTTCTATCCCGGGCGGCGCCAAGGTCGCGATCACCGGGCTCTCGGGGGCTGGCAAGTCGACCTTGATCGACCTGCTTCAACGCCACTTCGATCCGGACCAGGGCCGCATCCTGCTGGATGGCACGGACCTGCGGGCCCTCGACCTCAGCACGCTCAGGCGACGGGTCGCGGTGGTCGCCCAGGACACCTTGCTGCTGCCCGGCACGATCGCGGAGAACATCCGCTTCGCCGCGCCCGAAAGCAGCGACGACGCGCTTCGCGAAGCAGCACGCCTGGCCCAGATCGAGGCCTTCGTCGAGACCCTGCCCGAAGGCTACGAAACTCTTCTCGGCGGTCGGGGGCTTCGGCTCTCCGGCGGTCAGCGGCAGCGCCTGGCCATTGCCCGGGCGCTCTTGCAGGATCCGCTTGTCCTGGTTTTCGACGAGGCGACCTCGGGCATCGACCGAACCGCCGAGGCCGAGATCATGGCCGCGGTCGACGAGCTCTTCGCGACCCGCACCCGCATTGTCATCACTCACCGCCACGATCCCGGCGGCGACTTCGACCTGGTCTTCGAGCTGGCCGAGAGCAAGCTCGGGGAGGTCGCACGGTCATGACCATTGCGGTCGGGATCTTGGACAGCGGCCTTGACGCGGATCTGGCGCCGCGGGCGTCCAGCGCCTTTCGTCTGGGCGCCGACGGCACCGTCGAAACCGCGGCGGCTGCGCCCGATGCCATCGGTCACGGCAATGTGCTGGCCCGCCACATTCTGGCGGCCGCGCCCAGCGCCACGCTGATCAATGCCCAGGTCTTTTCGGAGCGATTGGCGAGCGCCCCCAAGACAATCGCCGCCGGGCTCGACTGGCTAGTCGCCGAACGGGCACGGGTGATCAACCTTTCCTTCGGCGTGCGCGAAGACCGGGCGGTGCTGCGCCACGCCTGCGCCCGAGCGCTTGACGCTGGCGCGATCCTGGTGGCCGCCGCGCCGGCGCGCGGCGCCCTGCCCTATCCGGCGGCCTATCCCGGCGTGCTCTCGGTGCAGGGCGATGCCCGCTGCGCGCCCGGCCAGGTTTCCCGGCTTGGCGACCCGCTACCTGAGTTCGGCACCTTGGCGCGCAGCCTAGTGGCGCTTCCCGAGGGCTCCCTGTTCGGCGGCGCGAGCTGGGCGGCCTCCCACTTCACCGGCCTAGTCGCGGCCTATCTTACGGCGCACCCGGAAGGGGACTTGGCGCAGGTGCGCGACCATTTCGATCGGATCGCCACCTATCGAGGCCCGGAGCGCCGAGCCCAATGACTCGCTGGCTGTCTTGGCTTGCCGTCGTGCCGCTTGCCGCCTTGGCGGTGTTTAGCGGGGAGGTGGTCCCGCGAAGCTATCTGGTGCTGTCGCTCATCGCGGCGCTGCTCGGACTGTGGCGCTGGCGGGTGCCGGCCGCCCGGGCGTCGGCGGCTCTAACCCTGGCGGCGCTGTGCGCGCTGGCCTGGCGCCTGTTGCAGGACGACTTCTCGACCCACTACGTATGGCTGACCAGCGCGCCGGAGATCCCCTGGTATCTCAAACTGGCCAACCTCTGGGGCGGCGACCAGGGCACGCTTCTGCTGCTTGGCACCATCGGCTTCGCGCTGGCGATCAGCCTGTGCCGGAGGCCCGGCTGGGGAGGCCCGGGCGCGCTGCTGACCGGCGCCGCCTTCGCCGCCGCCGCGCTGGTCTGGGATCCTTTCCGGGCGACCCCGCCAGAGGCCCTGGCCGAAACCGCGAGCCGGGCCATGAACGCACATTTGACCCGGATCTGGATGGTGTTTCACCCGCCCCAGGTGTTTCTCGCGTTCCTGCTGTTCCTGGCGCCGGCTGGGGCCGCGCTCCAGGCTCTGGTGCGAGGCGACGGCGACTGGCCGGCCCTGGCCCGCAGTTATAGCCGCTGGGGCTGGTTTCTGCTGTCGCTCGGCACCGCGCTCGGCATGTGGTGGGCCTATGAGGACTTCACCTACGGCACCCTGTGGCATTGGGATCCGGTGCAGACCGGCATCTTCGTCACCTGGTGCTTCGCGACCGCCCAGCTGCACACCCTGCGCCGCTATCGCCCGGGCGGCGCCTTCGCCCTGACCAGCCCGCTGCTCGGGCTGCTGACCGCGATCGCCGGACTGGCCACCATGGTGATCACCCGCAGCCCCCATTTGGCTTCCTCCCACAGGTATCTGGGCGAAAGCTCGCTGATGGTCTTCGTTGTCCTGGCCGGCCTGCTCGCGGTCGCCACTTTGGTCGCGGTGGGGGTTCACCTGGCGCGCCGGCCGCGGCCGCGCAACGGCGTCGAGGCGCGCCTGTGGTTTGCCATCGCCTTGTTCTCATTCGCCGGACTGATTGCCGCCGGCCATTTAACGCAGGCCTACATCGCCAATGCCACGGCGCTGCCCCGAAGCGATGATCTGAAGCCCTTCTTCGAGACCTTGCGCCGCTTCGCCAATGCCCAGGAGCTGGTTGAGCTGCGCGCCGCCTTCGCTCAATGGGATGTCGACGGCTTCGGCCTTAACCGCTGGCTGGCGCCGGTCGGTTGCGCGCTCGCGCTGATCGGCGGCCACTATCTGCTGCCCCTGCGCGGCTGGCGCAGGTGGTTGATTTCCGGCGCGGTCGCGGTGCTTGGCCTCTGGCTCGCGCTCGAGGGCCAGGTCTTTGGGCGCTTTTATCAAGGCCTCGGCCTGACCTCGGGCAAGACTCTGGCGCTATTCGGCTGGCTCGATTTCATGACCGTCGCCGGCCTTTACATGGCGGTTGCGGCCCTGACCGGCTGGCTCGCCGCGCTTCGCCGTCGGACGCCGGCCCGCGCCCAGCTCGGCTACGAGATCCCGGTCGCGGTGATACACACGGGCGCCATGGTGGCGCTGCTGGCCGGGCTTTCGGCCACGGTGCTCGACAGCTACGCTCAGCGCATGGTGAGCTATCCCGACGATTTCGGCCGCCCGCTCGCCTTTCCCGACGGGTACGAGCTGACCGTCAGCCTTGAGCAGCAAGGCACCGCGCGCGACGGCGCCTTCACGGCGATCGCCGAAGTCGGCTGGAGCTTGAGCGACGGTGATCGCCTGCTGGTCGCCGATCAAGGGCATACGGTCTATCAAGACAGCCGCCCGCCGGCCGACGGCAGCCTCGGGCCGGTGCGCATGATGTGCGAGATCATCGACTACCGCTACGCCCGCTACGTCAGCGAGAGCCACCAGATGATCCACCCCCTGATCTCGCGCGGGCTCACCAAGGACGTGCAGATCTGGTTCCCGGCCCTGCCGCTCGAGCCCGACGCGGGCAGCCAGGCGCCTCTGGTGATGAAAGTCTATCCGCTTTTGAGCTGGGTCTGGATCGGCCTGACGCTGATCCTGCTCGGTCACCTCATGGTGCTGGTGACCATGCGCCGTTAGGAGGCCGAAAAGCCGCGGTCCTCCTTGGGGGTACGGCCGAAATGCTCCCGGTAGGTCTTGGCGAAGTGCGAAGCCGAGACGAAGCCGCAGGCGAGCGCCACCTCCATGGCCGACATGGAGGTCTGCAGCAGAAGGCTGCGCGCCCGCTCCAGGCGCAGACCCAGATAAAAGCGTGTCGGCGTGCAGCCCAAGTATCGTTGGAACAGTCGCTCCAGCTGACGGGAGGAGACGCCGATCTTGCGCGCCAGCTCGGCGCGGGGCAGCACCTCCTCGCCGTTTTCTTCCATGAGGCGGATCGCTTCCAAAAGCTTGGGATGGCTGACCCCGAGGCGGCTGCGCAAGGTCATGCGTTGGTGGTCCCGGCTGTCCCGGATGCGCGTGTGGATGAACTGCTCGGCGACCTGCACGGCCAGATCCCGGCCGTGGGCTTCGGCGATCAGGGCGAGCATCATGTCCAGGGCCGCGGTGCCGCCAGAGCAGGTCGCCCGCTCCCGGTCGATCTCGAAGACCTCGCTGGTGACGTCAAGGTCCGGAAACTCCTCGCGGAAGCTGTCCAGGTTTTCCCAGTGCACGGTGCAGCGGTAACCCTTGAGCAGGCCGGCACGGGCCAGGACGTAGCTGCCGAGAGTGACCGCGCCGATCTTGCAACCCTTGCGCGCCAGGCGCCGAAGCCAGGCGAAGACCTTTTCGTCGCGGAAGCTCTCGCCGCCGATACCGGCGACGACGACGAGCTCGTCGAGCTCGGGATGCTCGTCGATCGCGACGGTCGGCGCTACCTGAACCTGGCTGGAGCTGGTCACCGGCCCGCCTTCGACGCTGATCAGTGTCCAATCGTAAAGCGGTCGACCGGCCAGGCGATTGGCCGAGCGCAAGGCCTCCAAGGCTGACGCAAAGGACATGAGCGCAAGCTGAGGCACCAGAAAAAAGCCGACCCTGCGTTGGCCTGCCTGGTCGTCCTGGTCCACGAACTTGGTGTAATTCGGTTCTGTCATCGGCCCTTGATCAGACGCATTTAGCCAAGACTCGTCGGGTTGTGGACATAACTCGAACGGCCCTTATGCCACAGTCCGCGCGCCACGAACACCACGGATGGGCAGGCCATGGCCCAGCAAGCCACGAAAACCCGGAAACGACAGCGCGGCGCCGCCCGGCGCGAGCGCACGAGCGGACCTCAGCAATTGCCTTGGCGGGCGATCAGCAACCCGTTCCGCCCGGTCGAAATCTTAAGCGCCGACCAGCTTGAGACGATCCACAGGGCATCGCTCAAGATCCTCGAGCAGATGGGGCTCGAGATCATGAGCCCTGAGGCGCTCGACCTTCTGGAGTCAGCCGGCGCAAAGGTCGACCGGGACAGCCAGATCGTCCGGATCGGCGCCGAGCTAATAGAGCAGGCCCTGGCGACCGCGCCCAGCCAGGTGACCTTGACCCCGCGCAATCCGGCCCATGCCGTGACCTTGGGCGGCGACCACGTGGTCTTCGGCCTGGTCGCCGGTCCGCCAAACGTGCACGACATGGAACGGGGCCGGCGCCCGGCAAATTTGGACGACTATCGGGACCTGCTGCGCCTGGCCCAAAGCCTCAACATCGTTCACGTGGTCGGCAATCAGCCGGTGCCGCCGATCGAGTTGCCGGCCGAGACCCGCCACCTGGATTGCTATCTGGCAAACGTTACCTTCACCGACCGGGTCTACCACTGCACGGCGATCGGCGCCGAACGGGCGCGCGACGGCATCGAGATGATGGCCTTGTCGCGCGGGGTCACCCTCGAGCAGATGATCGACGAGCCCGGCGTGCTGACCATCATCAGCGTCAACTCGCCGCGGCGTTTCGACGGCGCCATGCTCGACGGCCTGATCACCATGGCGCGCCTTGGCCAAGTTGTCGTGGTCACGCCCTTCACATTGATGGGTGCCATGACCCCGGTGACGCTGGCCGCCGCGCTCGCCCAACAGAACGCCGAGGCCTTGGCCGGCGTCCTGATCACCCAGCTGGCCCGGCCGGGCGCGCCGGTGGTCTACGGCGCCTTTACCTCGAACGTGGACCTGCGCTCGGGCGCGCCCGCCTTCGGCACGCCGGAGAACGCCCAAGCCACAATGGCGGCCGGCCAACTGGCCCGGCGCTACGGCCTGCCCTACCGCTCGTCCAACGCCAATGCCAGCAACCTGGTGGACGCCCAAGCGGCCTACGAGTCCGAGATGTCGCTATGGAGCTCCCTTATGGGCGGCGCCAATCTGATCTACCACGGCGCCGGTTGGCTTGAGGGCGGCTTAACTGCGTCCTTCGAGAAAGTCGTGCTCGATGCCGAGCTGATGCAGATGATGGCCGAGACCATGACCCCGCTCCAGGTCGACGAGGCCAGCCTGGCGCTCGAGACGATCGGCGAGATCGATCCAGGCGGCCACTTCTTTGGCACCCAGCACACCATCGACCGCTATCAGAGCGCCTTTTACGAGCCCATGTTGTCGGACTGGCGCAACTACGAAGCCTGGGAAGAAGCCGGCGGCTTAAGCGCGACCCAACGGGCGACCGCGGTCTGGAAGCAGCTTCTGGCGGACTACCAGGCGCCGGCCCTCGACCCGGCCGTCGCCGAGGCGCTCGAGGCTTTCGTCGCCCGGCGCAAGGAAGAGATCGCCCGCGACGGGCTTGAGGCGTGAAAGCGGCAGACATCCTGCGCAAGATCATCGCGGCGCTGACCCTGGTCACGGTACTGCCCCTGTGGCGGGATTTCTCCTTTGATCGCGAGGCCGCCTCGGCAAGCGTCTTGCACGCCGTTATCGCGCTCGCTGTGGTGGTCACCCTGCTCTCCGGCACCATTGCGGTGGCAGGCCTGTGGCTGGGGCGCCACGTGGGATACTATTGCTTTTACCTCTATGGCGTCCTGGCGACACTGCTGCTCGGTGTGTCGCTGATGCCCTTGTTGCCACAACTGATCCCACCCGAGGCGCGGCTCTACGTGGTGGTGGGGATCAACGTAATCGTCTTGGCCGTCGTCGCGGCGATTCACCTGAAGAGCCGCAATGTCACGGCCGATCCAGCCCCATGAACTCCAGCACCCGCCCTTCGATGTAGCCGTAGAAGGGGTTCCACCGGAGGCGCAGCATGTCAGCGGCGGAGATCTTGAGCACGCCGCGCTCGCCGCGCAGGGCCAGGATGCCGAGCTCTATGCCCGGGCTGTCGCCGAGCGCGGCCTCGCCGTAGAGCGGATCCTCGGGCGAAAAGGGCAAAGCGACGTGAGAGAGCGAATAGAGGTCTTCCGGCCAGGAGAGGCCGAGCGGCAAAGTCTCGACTTCGTCCTGGCCTTCCAGCCGCTGGCGAAGAACGACTACTCGCGATGATTTTGTCTCATTGGTCACGAGCGAAAGGGTGAATGCCAAGTTGGGCCGGTCGAAGAGCGCCTCGAGGGTAGGCCGAGGGTCCGACCTCAGAACCTCGCCGACTTCGCTGCGCCGGTTGACGTCGAACAGCACCAGCTCGTGACCGCCCATTGGAAGCTGGCCGAACAGGGCGTCGATCACGGCTTCCGGCAGCACGGTGGCGTCGACCGCCGATTGAAAGGCCAGGATCGGCGGCAAGTCGTTGAGCTGGCCGGCGGCCGAAAGGCGCCTGAGGTCGCTCTGGATATCTTGCGTGAGGAAGTACACCTGGGCTGCCGCGTTGATCGCGAAGGAGCCGTATTTGTAAGGGTCGTACTCAAGCTGAATGCCGTTCCAAGCAAGCTTCTCGAAGCCCAACAGATGACCCAGACGCTCCTGCCAGACCGACAGCGCCGCCAGGCCGGTAACCCCGATCGCCGGCGACACCAGCACCAGGCCGTCGAGCTTGGGCAGGTCCGAGCGCTCCCGCGTGGCGAGCGCGTAGTCGACGCCCAGCGCGCCGCCGATCGAATAGCCGACGATGTAGAGCGGCGCATCGCCGGCCTGTTCGCGCAGATGTTCGGCGGCCAGCTCGAGCGCGCGCGCCATGTCCTGCCAGCGAACATCGAGCAGGCCCGAGGGCGCGGTGCCGTTGCCTGGCAGCCGCAGGCCGACCACCCAGGCGCCGGCCTTGTTGAGGGCGAGTGCCATGTGGCGAAGGCTATAGGGCGAATCCGACATGCCGTGGACCAACAGGACGGCTGCTTTGGGCGCCTCCGCCGACAGCTCGAAACTGCGGTTCCAGTTGACCGGCCAGACCTCCGGATCGGACAGGCTGCCCCGGTTGTAGCGGTTGATCTTGGTGCGGTCTTCCGGCGCGACGGCGTCGTAGACCTCGGTTTGAAGCTGCTTGAAGAGGCGTTCTTCCAAAGCGAGATAGTCGGCGAAGGTCGCCACCTCGCTTTCGGTCGTGAACTCTTCGGTGAGCAGGGGCTCGTGCCAGACTTTAAGGTCGGGGCGGCGCTCCAGATAGGTCACGCCGAGCACAAGCAACGCCAGGAACGCGCCCAGCGTGCCGATGGCGAGGACCTTCAGGGTACGCGCAAGGAGGGTCATGCCCGCACGAAGCGCTCGAGCGCGGCCAGGGCCAGATCCATCTCCTCCTCTGTGCCGATGGTCACCCTGAGACAGTCGGCGAGGCCGTAGTCCGCCATGGGGCGCAGAATGATGCCCTGAGTCTTGAAGTAGTCGAACGCGGCGTCGGCGATCTTGTTGTCGCCGCCACCGAAGGAGATCAGCACGAAGTTGCCGTGGCTCGGATAGGGCGTCAGGCCGAGCGCGGCAACGCGGGCGGAAAAGGCGTCGCGCCGGCGGGCGTTCTCCGCCCGGTGGCGTGCCACGTGGTCCTGATCGTCCAACGCGGCCAGGGCAGCGGCTTGGGCCGGCGCCGAGGTGTTCGAAGGATTGCGCACCTTGTGCAGAATCTCGGCAACCGCCGGCGGGCAATAGGCCCAGCCGAGCCGCACCGCCGCCAATCCGTAGATCTTCGAGAATGTGCGCAGCATGACCACGTTGTCGCGCGACGTCGCCAGCTTGGTGCCCGGGTCATAGCCCAGATCCTCGACGAACTCCGCGTAGGCGGCATCGAGCACCAGCAGAATGTCGGGCCGCAGCGACTGGCGCAGGCGCTCGACCTCGCTGTTGGGCAGAAGCGCGCCGGTCGGATTGTTGGGGTTGACCAGGAATACCGCCCGGGTCGCCGGGGTGACCCGCTCGAGGATTCCATCCACATTGCACAGCAAGTTGCGTTCGGGCGCCGCGACCGCTGTGGCGCCGACCACATTTATCGCGGTGAGAATGAAGAGGTAAGCATACTGGCTGTAAATCACCTCGTCGCCGGGCCTGAGGTACGAAAGCGCCAAGAGTTGAATCAGCTCCATGGAGCCGCCGCCGCAGACGATGCGCGCCGGGTCGATTCCCTCCAAGTCGGCGATCGCGTGCTTCAGGGCGAGAAAGTGTGCGTCGGGATAGAGCCGCAGATCGTTGGCCGCTTCCCGGTAGGCGGCGACCGCGACCGGGCTCGGCGCCACCGCGCTCTCGTTGGAGGCCAGGTGGATCACCCGCTCGACCCCGGGAATGGTCGAGTCCGCGACCTTATAGGGTGCCATAGCGGCGAGATGAGGGATCGCTTGCACGGTCATCTGATTCAATAGCCTCGCTTGGGGTCGACCACGTTGACGAGCGGCTCGCCAGCCTGCCAGCGCGCCAGGTTGTCGCAAAACATTTCAACGGACTTCAACTCCCAGCCGTCGAAGACGGCCGAGCAGTGCGGCGTGACGATAACGTTCTCCATGTCCCAAAGGGGGCAGTCGGCCGGCATGGGCTCTGGCGCGAAAACATCGAGAACGGCACCGCCCAGATGGCCGGACTGGAGCCCTGCGATCAGCGCCTGTGAATCGACGACGCCGCCGCGCGACACGTCGACCACGATGGCGCCCGGGTTGAGCGCGGCGATCGCCTGGTCGCCGATCATGTTGCGGGTCGAGTCCAGAAGCGGCGTGGCGACCACCAGCAGATCGCTTCGGCCAAGCGCCTCGATCAGCCGATCGGCGGCATAGACCTGCGATACGTGGGGGGTTTCCCGTGGCCGGGAGCGAATGCCGATCACATTGATGCCGTGGGCGACCGCAAGCTTGGCGACCGCTTGGCCGGTCTGACCCAAGCCGACGATGCAGAGCGTCTTGCCAGCAACTTGTCCAACCGAATCGAGCGGCCAAAGCCGTTCGCGCTGCTGGCGCATGAAACGGGGAAAGCCGAGGGTTAGCGCCAGGATGCCGCCGATCACATAGGATGCCATGACCTGGCTGGAGACGCCCGAGCTGTTGGTCACGGTCAAGCGCTCGGGATCCCAAGGCATGACGTGATCGACACCAACCCCGCCGATGCCGACCCACCTGAGCGCGGCGCAGCTCATGACCGCGTCGCGCGGATAGGGCTTGTTCTCGAACTTGATGCAATAGAGCGCGTCGGGCTGAAAAGCCTGAAGCGCGCCGTCGAGCCCATCGTAGCTGTCGCAGGTCTGGACCTCGGCCTCGGGGAAGCGCGCGCGCAGCACCTCGGCCAAGGGCTCGGGATTGTCGTAGTGCAGCAGCACGCGCATGGCGCCTCGCGAGGAGATCTTTGGCGGGCGCAAGGTTGACACTATTTTGCCCCTGGCGCCTAGAGGGATTTCGGTGCGTTTGGATGGTTTTCCTTGGCCGCCTTCCCACCCTATCCTGGGCTATGAGCTTTGACGTCCTGATCATCGGCGGTGGCCCGGCCGGGGTGGCGGCGGCTTTGCGCCTCGCGAAGATGGAGCACGCGGTCGCCGTTGTCGCCAAGCCGCGCCGGGGCGCTGCCGTCGAAGGCCTGTCCGAGCGCGCATACGAGGTGTTGCGCACATTGGGTTGCGAGCGGGCCGGAGCCAGTTTGGGGCGCGAGGTGGTCCGACAGTCCCATTGGAACGGGGCCACCAGCGAGCACAACCGCGAAACCCTGGTCGACCGCCGGGCCTTCGATCGAGCGCTGCTCGAGGACGCCGAGGCGCAAGGCCTTGCGGTCATCTATGCCAAGACGGCCCGGCCTTGCGCGCGGAATGGCGGATGGGAGATCGTCGGCACAAGCGGCGACAATGCACCCTTTGCGGTCTCGGGAAAACTCCTGATCGAGGCGCGCGGCCGGCGCGCACCCGGCGCAGGACGTCGGGCCCGTCGAGGGCCAGGCACGACGGCCTTGGCCCGCGTCTACGGCGGGGTGCCGGCTCAGCCACGCACCGCGATCGCCGCCTTTCGGGACGGCTGGGCCTGGTACGCCAGCCAGGGCGACGGCACTGGTTTGCTCCAGGTCTTCGTCGACCACGAGCAGGGCCAACTACCGAAGCGCGGCGCCCTCGCGGGCCATTTCGCCGGATTGGCGGGCCAAGTGACCGAGGCCGGGGAATGGCTTGGTGTGGGCCAAGCCAAGGGCGCGGTCACGGTACGTGCCGCGGGCCCGGTGCATTGGCCTGATCCTGTCGGGCCCAATTCGATCCGTATCGGCGATGCAGCCGCCGCGGTCGACCCGCTGTCGGGACACGGCATCTTTGAGGCCTTGGGTTCGGCGCTCGCTGGTGCCGTGGTCGTCAACACCCTGCTACGCCGCCCGGACCAGCGCGCCCTCGCCGAGGCCTTTTACCAGGAGCGTGTGGCCCAGGGTTTTGAGCGCAATTGCCGCACCGGGCGTGCCTTCTACGCCCTCGAGCAACGTTGGCCAGAGGCGCCTTTCTGGCGGGCGCGGGCCACTTGGCCGGATCAGGCGCCAGTCCACGCGCCGCCCTTCGAGTCTGCGCCCAGTATCGAGCGGCGACCGGTGGTCGAAGACGACCTGGTGGTCGCCCGCCCGGTCGTGGTCACGCCGGACCATCCCCGCGGCGTTTACCAAGTAGCTGACGTGCCATTGGTCGCGCTGTTGGAGCAAATCGAGTCGGCCACATCCGATGGCTCGTTGGCGGAGCGCCTGAAGGTCACCCGAACCCAGCTCGAGACCGCCCTGGCCTGGCTTCGCTATCGGCGCATGATCGGAGCGGGATAGTTGCGCGTCTGCGCGCTTTCCCGCACCATTGCCGGAACAGGTTAGCAATTGGAAACGGGGGCTAGAAGCAATGCCGCAGTCAGGCGTGCCCTTGGCGGCGCCGGTAGATTTGACCGACATTTTGCGTTTGGGTCTCGAGACAAAAGCCGACGAGCCGGCCTTGGTCTCTGCGGAAACGCGCTGGACCTGGCGCGCGCTCGACCAAGGCGCCGCGCGCTATGCCGCGAACCTGCTGGCGCTCGGCCTCAAGCCCGGCGACCGGGTCGCCTCGCTCATGCCGAACCGCGCGGCGCTGCTGGTGCATTACCTGGCCTGCCTCAAGGCCGGCCTCGTGGCGACGCCCTTGAACTACCGCTACATGGCGCCCGAGATCGACCACGCGCTCGAGGTCAGCGGCGCCTCGGTCCTGCTCGCCCACGCCGAGCGTGACAGCGATCTTGCCGTCAGCGCGCTTGCCGGCCAGCTGCCCCTCGGTCGGATCACCTACGACGGCGAAGCCGGAGGCGGCCCCACCTTCCACGAGCTGCTGGAGCGCGCGCCGGCGCACGAGCGCCTACCCAGCCCTGCGCCGGACGACCCGGCTTTCATCTTTTTTACCTCTGGCAGCACCGGCAAGCCGAAGGGCGTGACCCACACTCAGGAGACCTTCGGCTGGATGGTCGCAAGTCTGATCGCGAGCCTGGAGATCAACGGGCGGGACGTCGTTCTGCCGGGCTCCTCGATCTCACACATCGGCGGCTCGCTCTTCTCCTTGACGGGCTTGGCGGCCGGCGCCCGGATCGACATCGCCCGCACCTTCGATGGCGACGAGATCTTGCCCCTGTTGCGCGAGACACAGCCGAGCGTGCTGTCCATGCTGCCGGCCGCGCTCTTCACCCTGGTGCGCGACCACAACGCCCGGCACGAGGATTTTGCCTCGCTGCGTGTCTGCATCTCCGGCGGCGACAAGGTCTCGGCCGAACTCGAGCGGGAGTTCGTCGCGCTCGCCGATCTGGAGATCGATGAGGGCTACGGCATGACCGAAATCGGCATCGCCACGGTCAATCCGCCCTCTGGCCTCAACAAGGTCGGCTCCTGCGGCTTGGCCGGGCCCGGCTACGAGCTGTCGCTCCGCGACGACAGCGGGGCCGAGGTGCCGACTGGCGAGGAAGGCCGCCTTTGGGTCCGCTTCAAAGGCAACACGATCGGCTACTGGAACCGTCCCGACGCCACCGCCGAGACCATCGTCGAGGGCTGGCTGGACACCGGCGACATCATGAAGTTTGACGCTGACGGCTACCTTTGGTTCTGCGGCCGCAAGAAGCAGATCATTATTCACGACGGCTCCAACATCTGCCCACAGGAGGTCGAAGAAGCCTTGCTCGACCACGACGCGGTGGCGAGCGCCGGGGTGGTCGGCTTTCATGACCTGGTACACGGCGAGAACGTGCGCGCCTACATCACCCTGAAGCAGGGCGCCGCGACGCCGGCCGCCCAAGAGCTGATCCGCTTTGCCCGCGCCCGGGTCGGCTACAAGGCGCCAGAGGAGATTGTCGTGCTCGAGGAGATGCCGCTCAACGCCACGGGCAAGGTCGACCGGGTGACCCTCAAGCGTTGGGCCGGCGAAGCGCACGGCGGCGAGGAGGCTGGATAGACCCATGCCCCTGGTGGGACCGCCGCTCGAGCGTCCGCTCGATCCGCGAGATTTGCTAAGCCTTGGGCTTGGCCGCAAGCCCGACGAGATCGCCCTGGCGAGCCTCGAGGCACGCTGGAGTTGGCGCGAGCTGGAACGGGCCGTCGATTGCTTGGCCGGCAACCTGCTCGCCCTCGGCCTCGCGCCAGGCGACCGCATCGCCTCGCTCATGCCGAACCGGGCCGAGCTGCTGATCCACTACCTGGCCTGCTTTCGGGCGGGCCTTGTGGCGACCCCGCTCAACTACCGTTACATGGCAGCCGGGGTCGACCATGCGATTGAGGTGGCCGAGCCGGCGGCCTTGCTGAGCCACGTGGAGCGCGCGGCGGATTTGGCCGACAGCAAGCTCGCCGGCCGCTTGCCGCTCGGCCAGATCACCTTTGGCGGTTCGGGCCCGGGGCCACGTCTGGAGGAGCTGACAAGCCAGGCGCCGGCCGATTGGCGGCCACCGAGCGTGCCTTCCGATGCTCCCGCGGTGATCTTCTTCACCTCGGGCAGCACCGGACCGCCCAAGGGCGTGACCCACAGCCATGAGACCTTGGGTTGGACTCTGGCAAGCTTCGGCGCGATCTCGACGCTCACCCCGGCGGACGTGGTCTTGCCCGCATCGTCCTTGTCCCATGGCGGCAGTTTCAAGCTCTCCTTGGCAGGCCTTGGCGCCGGTGCGCAGGTCGGCGTGGCGCGTTCCCGGGACGCCGACTACTTGCTGCCGCTATTGCGCAGGATCCGACCGACCAGAATGCTCACCCTGCCGTCGACCCTGTTCTCGCTGGTGCGCGCACCGGGCGCGGAGGGGGCCGACTTTGCCTCGCTGCGCTTTTTGATTGTCGGCGGCGATAAAGTGGCCGCCGAGTTGCAGAAGGAGTTCGATCAATTGACCGGCCTGGAGCTGCGCGAAGGCTACGGCATGACCGAGATTGGCCCCGCCGCCGGCACCCCACCGGACCTCCCCACCAAGCCAGGCTCGCTTGGGCGGCCGGGTCCAAGCTTCACCCTTTCGATCCGCGACGAGAGCGGCCTGGAAGTGCCGGCCGGCAAGGAGGGCCGGCTGTGGGCCAAGTCGCCCTGCATCATGACCCACTACTGGAATAATGAGGCCGCGACCCGCGCCGCCTTCACGGACGGATGGTTCGATACCGGCGACGTAATGCGTGCTGACGAGGATGGTTATCTCTGGTTTCGCGGGCGCAGGAAACAGATCATCGTGCACGACGGCTCTAATATCTGTCCCCAGGACGTCGAAGGCGCCCTGATCGAACACCCGGCCGTGGCGAACGCCGGTGTCGTCGGTATCCACGATTTGCTGCACGGCGAGGACGTGCGCGCTTACGTCACGCTAAAGAAAGAAGCCTGCGCCCCGAGCGAAGCCGAGTTGATCGACTTTGCCCGCGCCCGGGTCGGCTACAAGGCGCCGGAGGAGATCGTCGTGCTGGAGGAGATGCCCTTCACCGTCACTGGCAAGGTCGATCGCGCCGCGCTAAAGCAATTGGCAGGAGGCTAGGGTATGCCAATTTTGGGACCGCCCCTGGACACACCTGTCGACGTGCCCGAGCTGCTACGACGAGGCGTCGAGGCGAGCCCCGACGCAACGGCCCTGGTCTCCGCAGAGCGCGGCTGGACTTGGCGCGAACTGGACCAAGCGACCGCACGCTTGGGAGCGAACTTGCTGGCCCTTGGTCTCAAGCCCGGCGACCGTATTGCCTCGCTGATGCCGAACCGCACCTGGCTGCTGCTGCACTACATCGCCTGCTTCAAGGTCGGCCTGGTCGCGACCCCGCTGAACTACCGCTATATGGCGCCGGAAATCGACCACGCACTGGAGGTCAGTGGCGCGTCGATCCTGCTCGCCCACGAGGAGCGCGGCGAAGATCTCACCAAGAGCCGCCTGGCCGGTCAGCTGCCGCTCGGCCGGATCGTTTTTGGCGACAAGACCGACGGGCAGCCGCGTTTTCAGGACCTGGTACGTCAAGAGCCGCCTCCGGGCGACGTGCCGCGGCCGATGCCCGGCGATTCGGCGACAATCTTCTTTACCTCCGGCAGTACCGGCACCCCAAAGGGCGTGACTCACTCGATCGAGACCCTGGGTTGGATGTTGGCCGCGACCGCCGGCGCCTTTGAGTTGAGCAACCGGGATATCGTCTTGCCGGCCTCCTCGATTTCTCATCTGGGTGGATTCATGTTTGCGCTCTCCGCTCTCGCAACTGGCGCAAAGGTGCTGGTCGCGCGCACAATCGACGGCGACGAGATCTTGCCGCTTATGCGCCGGGAGCGCCCAAGCGTGCTCTGCATGCTGCCGTCGGCGTTGTTTCGCCTGGTGCGCGATCACGATGCGCGCCACGAAGACTTCGCCTCGCTCAGGCTGTGTCGGGGCGGTGCCGACAAGGTCTCGGCGGAGTTGGAGCGGGAGTTCACCGCGCTGACCGGCCTGATGATCGATGAGGGTTACGGCATGACCGAGGTGGGTCTGGCGGCCCTCAACCCGCCATCGGGGTTGATCAAGATGGGCTCAATCGGCCGCCCCGTGCCCGGCTTCGCACTCTCGATCCGCGACGATGAGGATGGCACGGAGCTGCCGACTGGACAGGAGGGCCGTCTTTGGATGAAGGCGCCCTCGCGCATGGTCGGCTATTGGGCACGGCCCGATGCGACCGCCGCGGCGGTAAAGGACGGCTGGCTCGATAGCGGCGACATGGTCAAGGCCGACGAAGACGGTTACCTCTGGTTCCGCGGCCGCAAGAAGCAGATTATCGTTCACGACGGCTCGAACATTTGCCCGCAAGAGGTCGAAGAAGCCCTGCTCGATCACCCGGCGGTGCAGGATGCGGGCGTGGTCGGCGTGCACGACCTGGTGCACGGCGAGAACGTGAAGGCTTACATCACCCTGCGCTCGGGCGCCACGGCGCCGCCTGTTCTGGAGCTGATCCGCTTTGCCCGAGATAGGATTGGCTACAAGGCACCCGAGGAAGTCCAGGTGCTCGACGAGATGCCGCTCAATGCGACCGGCAAGGTCGACCGGGTGACCTTGAAGAAAATGGCCGCCGAGCAGCATGCGGCCCACCACGAGGAGAACACGTGACATGCCGCTGGCCGGACCGCCGCTGACCGAGAAGATCGATATCGACAAGCTGCTCGCGCCTGCGTTGGCGAGCACGCCCGACGAACCCGCCTTGATCTCCGCGGCGACCCGCTGGACCTGGCGCGAGCTTGAGCGGGATTCCGATCGTTTGGCGCGACACCTGATGGCGCGCGGCCTCAAGCCCGGCGATCGGGTCGCTTCGCTTATGCCGAACCGCAACGTGCTGCTGGTGCACTATCTCGCCTGTCTCAAAGCCAGGCTCGTGATCACTCCGCTCAACTACCGCTATATGGCGCCGGAGATCGACCACGCGCTCGAGGTCAGCGAGGCATCGATCCTGCTGGCCCACGCCGAACGAGACAACGACCTGGCCGCCAGCAAGCTGGCCGGCAAGCTGCCGCTCGGTGTCATCGCCTACGGCGCAGAGGACGACCGGCGCCCAAGCCTGGAGGGGATGCTGAAAGAGGCGCCGCCGGAGATCGAGTTGCCGGCGCCCGAATCCGCCGATCCCGCGATCATCTTCTTTACCTCGGGCTCGACCGGCAAGCCGAAGGGCGTGACCCATACGCGCAAGACCTACGGCTGGCTATTGGCGAGCAGCATCAAAAGCCACGAGGTAACGGCGGACGACATCATCCTGCCTGCCTCCTCGATCTCCCACGCGGGTGGCATGTTCTATTCCTTCATGGCCATGGCGGTCGGCGCGCGGATCGTCATGCCGCGCAGCTTCGAAGGCGACGAGATGCTGCCCCTGCTGCACGAGCACCGGCCGACCCTCCTGTGGATGCTGCCGGCGGCGCTCATCACCCTGGTGCGCGAACACGACGCAAGGCAGGAGGATTTTGCCTCGGTTCGTCTCTGCACCTCGGGTGGCGACAAGGTCGCGGCGGAGCTTGAAAAGGAGTTCACCGAGTTGGCCGGCTTTCCAATTGACGAGATCTGGGGCATGAGCGAGATCGGCATCTCGACCATCAATCCGCCATCCGGCGTCAACAAGCTCGGCTCGGTCGGCACGCTCGGCCACGGCTACCATGGCGAGATACGGGACGACGACGGAAAAGAGGTCGCGACCGGACAACCCGGCCGGCTGTGGATCAAGTCGCCCTCCAACATGGTCGGCTATTGGAGCCGGCCCGACGCAACCGCGGAGACCGTCGTCGACGGCTGGCTCGATACCGGCGACGTGATGCGGGTCGACGAGGACGGCTATTACTGGTTTTGCGGGCGCAAGAAGCAGATCATCGTGCACGACGGCTCGAACATCTGCCCCCAGGAGGTCGAGGAGGCCCTGCTAGAGCACGGGGCGGTCGAGAGCGCCGGGGTGGTCGGGGTGCACGATCTGGTGCATGGCGAGAACGTGCGCGCCTACATCACCCTGAAGGCCGGCGCCGCACGGCCCCAGACCCAGGAGCTGATCCGCTTTGCCCGAGCGCGGGTCGGGTACAAGGCACCCGAGGAGATCCAAGTGCTCGATGAGATGCCGCTCAATGCCACCGGCAAGGTCGATCGCGTTACTTTGAAGAAGATGGCTGCTGCCGACCACGCGCTGCACCACGAGGAAAAAGGTTAGTCATGACGATCGAAGGCCTTACTTTCGACCGGTTGGAGATCCGCGCCGTCGCCGTGCCCTTGGGCCGTCCGGTGGTCTCCAAGGTCGGGCGCTTCGATCAGTGGCCCCTGGTCCTGATCGATCTCCATACGAAAGAAGGCGTGGTCGGCCAAGCCAGCCTTGCGCCCTATTTGAAATCCTCGGTCCGGGCGATCGCCGCCACGCTCGAGCAATTGGCCGAGCTGCGCCGGGGCGAGACCTTGGCCCCGGTCGAGGACTTCCATCGCAACACCGGCGCGCTCCATCTGGTCGGCCGTGCCGGAATCACCCTGATCGCCGCCTCGGGTCTGGACATGGCGGCCTGGGACGCGCTCGCCAAAGCGGCCGGTCTGCCTCTGGCGCGGCTGCTTGGCGGAACGCTCGCGCCGGTGCCGGCCTACAATAGCAACGGCCTCTGGCTGACGCCGCTCGAGAGCCTGGCAGAGGAGGCCAGTGCTTTGGTCGAAGAGGGTGGTTTCAGCGCGCTTAAGCTGCGTCTGGGCCGGCCACGCCTGGCCGACGACCTGGCGGCGATCTCCGCGGTGCGCGGCGCGGTCGGCGAGGACGTCAAGCTGATGGTCGACTTCAACCAGGGCCTCTCCTTCGGCGACGCGCTGCACCGCTGCCAGGCGCTCGACGATGAGGGACTCTACTGGTTCGAGGAGCCGATCCGATACGACAACCTGGCGGGCGCTGCCGAGCTGGCCCGTCGTCTCAAGACACCACTGCAGCTGGGCGAAAACTTCTACGGGCCGCGCGACCTGGCAACCGCGCTCCAAGCCGACGCCTGCCGCTACGTCATGCCCGATCTCATGCGCATCGGCGGGGTAACCGGTTGGCAGCGCGCCGCCGCGCTCGCCGGCGCTGCCGGCATCGAGATGTCGAGCCATCTCTACCCGGAGGTCTCGGCCCACCTCTTGCGGGTGACCGAGACTGCCCACTGGCTGGAGTGGCAAGACTGGGCCAACCCGGTCCTGGCCGAGCCTTTCCGTCTGGAAAACGGCCACCTGGTCATTCCCGAAACGCCCGGCTGCGGCTTTGCCTGGGACGAAGCGGCGGTCGGCCGCTATCGTCTGGACGACTGACACACCACACTTTTGGCAGGAGAGCGAACACCATGGATCAAGATCGTTTCGACAAGGGCTTGGCGGCACGCAAAGCCGTGCTGGGCGCGGACTACGTGGAGAAGAACTTGGCCGCGGCCGACGACTTCAACCGGCCCTTCCAAGAACTATTGACCGAGTACTGCTGGGGCGCTTGCTGGGGCGAGGACACTTTGAGCCGCAAACAGCGCAGCCTCTTGAATCTGGGCATGATCGCCGCTCTCAACCGCATGCACGAGTTCGAGATCCACTTCCGCGGCGCGATTACCAACGGCATCAGCCGCGACGAGCTGCGCTCGATCCTGATCCAGATCTCGGTCTACTGCGGCGTGCCGGTCGGCGTCGAGTGCTTCCGCATCGCCCGCAAGGTCTTTGCGGAGATCGACGGCGCTTGACCTGAATCAAGATTTTCGATCCAGCCACCAAGCAATTGATATTTTACCGAGGCTCTCGGCGCCTCTAGTGTGCCGGACTTGAGGGAGGTCAGGAGCAGGAGATGATCAGAACGGGCGCGCAGTATCGCGAGTCGATCAGGGACGGCCGCGAGATCTACATCAATGGCGAACGGGTCGACGACGTCACGACTCATCCGGCCTTCAAGCCGATCGTGGATGCGCGCGCGCGAATCTACGACATGGCCCACGAGGACAAGTACCGGGAGATCATGTCCTACAGTCAGAACGGCGGTAACGAGCGCTTCTGCACCGGCTTCAAGCCACCCAAGGTCCAGCAGGACTGGCACGACAAGCGGCGCGCGGTAAACGCGGTAATGTGGGATTTGGGCGGCGTAGTTATCCGGGTCGCCGACGAGACGGTCGGCGAGATGTGGTCGCTTTACGACGGCCAGGACGTGCTCAACGCGGTCGACCCCCAGTTTTCGGAGAACATCAAGCACCACGTCGCGGAGGTGACCCGCAACGACACCTTCCACGTGTCGGCCAACACCGATCCCAAGGGCGACCGCTCCAAGCCGCCCCAGGAGCAGGATCCCGACATGCTGCTCCACGTGATCAAGGAGACCGACCGGGGCCTCGTGGTGCGCGGCGCCAAGTACGAGACCGCCTCGGCTTACTCCAACCAGGCCTTCGTCAAGCCGACGATCGGCGGCTGGACCCAGAACGAGAAGCTCTCGGACTACGCGGTCGGCTTCATCTGTCCTATGAACGCGCCCGGCATCAAGCACATCTGCCGCACCGGCTTCGCGGGGCGGGTGCCGGCACAGGACTATCCGCTCTCCAGCCGCTTCGACGAGGTCGATTCCCTGATTATCTTCGACAATGTCGAGGTGCCCTGGGAGAACGTGCTGTTCTATCGCCACACCGAGGCGGCCGCCTTCATCCGCTTGACCCTGCACCGCTATTCGGCCTTCCCCTTCGTTCAGCGGATTCTCTTCGTCGCCGACATGATGATCGGCGCTGCGCTGTTCAATGCCCGTCAGACCGGTCTCGACAAGAACCCGGCGGTGCGCGAGAAGCTGGCCCAGCTGGCGGTCTACCGGGAGGGCATCAACGCCCACCTGACGGCGGCCATCGCCAATGCGGAAGAGAGTCCGGGCGGGCTCTTGATGCCCAACCGCTCCCTGCTCTACACCGGCCGGGTTCATGCCTGCGCCAACCTGCCGGCCATGATGCACATCGCGCGCGAGCTCTGCGGCGGCCAGATCTGCGTCACACCTGACATCGGCGCCTTCCAGGACGAGGACGGCGCCGGGCCCTGGCTCGAGAAGTTCTACACCGTCAACGACGACTGGGTGGCCCAGGACCGCCGGCGCTTGCTCGCCTTCGCCCGGGATCTCCTGAACTCCGATTACGCCGGCCACCGGCTCACCTTCCAGCTTTTCGCCCAATCGCCGCCCTTCGCCCATTTGAACGCGGTCTATAACAACTTCGACTTCTCAGGCCCGCTTGAGTTCGTTCAGAAATCGGCTGGGCTGTCGGAGCGGGTCATGGGTGAGAACTATCAACCCAAATGGAACAAGCCATGACCACCCACACCAGAATCCGCAGCTTCAACACCAAGGACACCTACCCAGAGCAGAATCTGGACAACGATCTTTGCCAGGCGGTGGTCGCCGGCAACACGGTCTATCTGCGCGGCCAGGTGGCGCAAGACCTGGACACCCGCGAGAGCGTCTCGATTGGCGATCCGGCCGGACAGGCGGAAAAGGCCATGGCCAATGTCGCCATGCTGCTGGAGGAATCCGGCAGCAAGCTGGAAGACATTTGCAAGGTGACGATCTATCTGACCGATATTCGCTACCGGGAGGCGGTCTACCGGGTCGTCGGGCGCTGGCTCAAGGGTGTGTTTCCGGTCTCCACGGGCCTGACCGTGCCCGAACTGGCGCGCCCGGAATGGCTGGTCGAGATCGACGTCATCGCCGTGATCCCGGAAGGGGCCGGCTGAGATGACCTTCTCGATCTCGGCGCGCTGCCCGTCAACCGGCATGTTCGGTATCGCCGTCACCTCATCTTCCATGGCGGTTGCCGCGCGCTGCGCCTTCGTGCGTGCCGGGGTCGGCGCGGTCGCGACCCAGAACATCACCGACCCCCGCCTGGGCCCCCGTGGCCTCGACCTCATGGCGGCCGGTGCGGACGCCGAAGCGGCCTTGGCCACCATGCTCGCCGAGCACGACTATCCGGACTACCGGCAGCTGGTACTGATCGACAAGCAAGGCGGCACCGCCCACCACTCGGGCACCAAGACCTTGGGCCGGCACAAGGTGGCGGCCGGGTCCGGCGTGGTGGCGGCCGGCAACCTGCTGGCCGACGAGGGCGTGCCACAGACCATGATCGCGGCCTTCGACGCGGCGCGTGAACAGGAGCTGCCGGCCCGTCTGCTGGCGGCCATGGCGGCCGGGCTGGCAGCGGGCGGCGAGGAGGGTGAGATCCATTCCGCCGGCATGGTGGTGGCCGACGACGCGGCCTGGCCCATGGTCGACCTTCGTGTCGACTGGACCGACGCGGACCCGATCGCCGAGCTGGCCGGCCACTGGGCCCGTTGGGCGCCCCAGATGCGCGACTACGTGACCAGGGGCCTCGACCCGACCCAGGCGCCCGCCTACGGCGTGCCCGGCGATCCCTGAGCGCTCGACGGGGCTGGCGGGATCGGCTATGTCCTAGGTGCTTCGTGATTGTGGGAATTACCGGGAATGGCGCTTAAACCTGAAAACGACCATGCCTTCACGCGCGAGTCGCTCTACGGCGTCAAGGCGGAGAACACCTTTGCCGGCGCGCGCAGCTTCATGCGCCTGCGCTACAGCAAGGACCTAAGCGGTGTCGACCTTGCGGTCATAGGGGTTCCCTTCGACACGGCCACCACCAACCGACCGGGTGCCCGATTCGGCCCGGCTGGGGTGCGCGCGGCCTCGGCCAACCTGGCCTGGAACGTGCCCTGGCCTTGGGGCTTCGACCCCTTCCTGCGCCTGGCCGCGGTCGACTATGGCGACTGCGTCTTCGATCATGGCCGGCCGGACCAGACGCCAGAGCGCATCGAGGCCCACATCGCGGAAATCCTGGAGGCCGGTGCCTCGAGCCTGGCGATCGGCGGCGACCACTTTCTGACCCTGCCAATCCTGCGCGCTTACGCCAAGAAGTTCGGGCCCATGGCGATCGTTCATTTTGATGCCCACTCGGACACTTGGGACGACGAGGACGGCCGCATAGACCACGGCACCATGTTCTGGCACGCGGTGAAGGAAGGCGTGATCGATCCGGCGCGCTCGGTGCAGATCGGCATTCGCACCTGCAACGCCGATCCGCTCGGCATCACCTGGCTGGACGCCGATTGGGTCCACGAGCACGGCCCGGTTGCGACCGTCGCCGAGGTCAAGCGCATCGTCGGCACCCAAGCGGCTTACCTCACGTTCGACATCGACTGTCTGGATCCCGCCTACGCGCCGGGTACCGGCACGCCCGTGGTCGGTGGCCTTTCGCCGCATCAGGCCCGGCGCATCATCCGCGGCCTGGAGGGCATCGACTTCAAGGGCATGGACGTGGTCGAGGTGGCGCCGATCTACGACGTCGGCGAGGTCACGTCCTTGGCTGCCGCGACCCTGGCGCTCGACTACATTTGTCTCACCGCCAAGAGCCGGCCGGAGCAACAAGCCTCGTGAGCCGCCGCAAACACGTGCTGATGATCTATGTCGGCGGCACGCTCGGCATGGTCGCCTCGGACCACGGCTATGTGCCGGCAACCAATCTCGCCAAGCTCCTGACCCAGCGCATTCCGGAACTCGGCGACCCGGCCATGCCGACGTTCGAGCTCTATGAATACAGCTCGCCGAAGGACAGCTCCAACGCCGAGCCCCGGCACTGGTACGTGCTGGCCGAGACGATCCTGAGCCGGGCCGAGGAGTTCGATGGCTTCGTCGTGATCCATGGCACCGACACCCTCGCCTACATGGCCTCAGCGCTGTCGTTTCTGCTGCGCGGCTTGAGCGCGCCGGTGGTCCTGACCGGCTCCCAGATTCCGCTCTCCGAGCTGCGCAACGACGCTCAGAACAATTTGGTCAACGCGCTGCAGGTGATTGCCCTCGACCAGTGCCGCGAGGTCACGGTTTGCTTTGGGCGCGGGCTTTTTCGGGGCAACCGGGTGCGCAAGGTCAAGGCCCGCGAGCTTGATGCCTTCAACTCGCCGAACTTTCCGCCCTTGGCCGAAATCGGCACCGAGATCCGCTTCCGCGACCATCTTGCCTTGACGTCCGGCCAGGAGACCGTCCAGCACAACGCGCCCAGCTACCGCAGCTTCAGCGTCGCGGTCCTGCCGGTTTATCCGGGCTTTCGCTCGGCTTGGCTCGAGGCGGCGATTGAGACCGGCGTGCAGGGTCTGGTGCTCGAGTGCTACGGGGTCGGCAACGCGCCGGACCAGGACGACGACTTCCTCGATGCGCTCAGAAAGTCCCACGCCCGGGGCGTCGTCGTGGTGGCGGTCTCCCAGTGTCTGACCGGCTCGGTGTCGCTTGGCCTCTACGCCGCCGGTTTCCAGCTGGCCGAGAGCGGCGTGATCAGCGGATTCGACATGACCCCCGAGGCCGCTCTGACCAAGCTGCACTATCTCTTTACTCAGGGTCATGGGCCCGAGGTCGTGCGCGACCTCATGCAGCAGGACCTCTGCGGCGAACTCACCGTGGACAGCGGCACACACAGATAGGGTGTGGTGCGGGCCGGGGCGGGCGGCTCACCTGTCGACGCATCCGCTTTACCCTCGACAAATCTGGTAACGGAAGACTCATTGCGGACACCTGCACACCCAGTGCGTCGTCCGGAGGCCCTTAAGGAGGACCTGGGTCATTCGGGTGGTTGGTCGTCCAATCGGGGCCGTGGTCTCGCATGATCCGTTTGACCGCTGGGCGCTGTTCCACAAGTTCAGCACAACGCTTCACGTGGGGATATCGGGCGCGCATGGACACGGTGTCTCGATGCCAAATCGTTAACATTTGCAAATGAAGATCACAGGCGCTGAAGGTCTTACCAAGCAGGTATGGCCCGGGAGAAGCGCAAGCCGCGTCGATGATTTGCCAGCTTTCGTCGAGCCTTTCGATTCCTTTGGCCGAGATCTCATTGTGCCCGGTTGTTGCGGTGGTGTGTTTGTATGGCATGAAGTAGATCTGCATGGCGATTTGCAGCGTATTCGTCATGTAGGTCATCCACCTCAAGAAGGCGCCCCGCTCGGGGTCACCGACGGCAGGTCCAAGCTGAGATTCCGGGAAACGATCTGACAGGTATATCAAGATAGCGGTCCCTTCAAAAACTACAGTGCCGTCATCATCAACCAGCACCGGAACCGCGCCATGGGGTGACAAAGTCTGAAACTCGGGGTCTCTTTGCGCGAGCGGTACATCGATGTCCACCCAGCAATTCTCATACTTGCATCCAATTTCTTCCAGGGCGGCGTGCGCCGACATGGCAGTTGAGGCAGGGCTGTTGTAGAGCTTTATCATGTGGAACTGGCTTAAAGTGGACGCGGGCTTCGGTTGTGGCTCGAGGCTGTATCGTAAAACAAACTCCGTCGCTGAACCTAATCACCTGTTGGCATTGTGCTGGTTAGGTGTTTCAGGTAGCGCGATCCCAAGGCTCAATCTGCTTGAATCTGTAGAGAGTACTTTGACACGCCGCTACGATTTTCCGCCCGCCATGTATCCCGTTGCAACAAGAGGGAAGTGACCATGAAACGACGCATCTGCACTATCGTCGGCGCCGGTGAAGGGCTTGGTCAAGCTTTGGCTGCTAAGTTTGCAGGCCAGTCGTTCGACATTGCCTTGATGTCACGCACAGAGGCAGGCAGCGCCGCCGCGGCCCAAGCGGCCGCCGCGGCCAATGACGCAGCCGATGTCAGATTTTTTCGTGCAGATGCGACCCGTCCCAATACGCTTGAGTCAGCACTTGCGAACATTGGCAGTGACATGGGCGCGATTGACGTTCTCATTTACAATGCGAGGGGGCAATTTACCGCTTGCGAACCGCTCGATATGACATACGAGGCGCTCGAAGAGGTCTATCGGGTCGAGGTGGTGGGCGCCTTCGCTGCGGCCAAGTCGGTCTTGCCCACCATGATCGGACGGTCGCGAGGCAGCATTTTCTTCTCCAGTGCAACGGCCGCATTTCGCGGCTCAAGCAATTTTCCACTCTATGCTATCGGGAAGTTTGGCTTGCGGGCCTTGTCCCAGAGCCTGGCAAAGGCCTACGCCAAGGATGGCGTTCACATCGTGCACTTTAGATTGGACTGCGACCTCGATGTGCCGGTCATGCGCGAGCTCTACGGTGACCAGCGCGCGCAAACCGGTCTGGCCAGTCCCGACGACGTCGCAGAGACCTACTGGCTCACCTACCAGCAACCGAAAGGGGCCTGGAGCAACGAGGTTGAGATCAGGCCCTACACGGAAACCTGGACCTATTAGGGACCGCGAAGATTTACAAACTGTTCTTCGCATTGAAGAGTGCGTCCATGGGCGTCCGGGTGATGCTGGAGGAAATCGGCGGGTCAAAGGTGGAATGACTGCCTTTGGCTAGTCCCTCCCGTCCTAGCTACTGGTTCCGGTCGGGCGCTGATCCTGCGGCACAGAGCATTGCCCCAACGCAGAGCCTCGCCCTTGCCCGCCAACGAACCCAAAGTGTCACTTATCACCGGTCGGCGTGACGACGATTTGGGCGATGTTAACGTGCTGAGGCTGCTCGAGCGCGAAGAGCGTTGCGGCTGCGATGTCCTCTGGCGTCAGGGCCGCGGGGAAGGAGTCGTAGAATTCGGCCGCCTTGTCCTGGTCGCCGCCGAAGCGCGCCGCGGCGAAGCCGGTGCGCACCAGGCCGGGCAGGATCTCGGTGATGCGGATCGGGTCCTGCTTGTAGTCCTTGCGCAGACCCTCGGTGAAGGCGCGCACGGCGTACTTGCTGGCGCTGTAGATCACGCCGCCGGCGTAGGTGCTCAAGCCCGCGATCGAGCCGATCGTGACCACATGGCCACGGCCCCGCGCCAGCATGCCCGGAATGACCGCGTGGCAGACCCGAACGACGCCGTTCACGTTGGTCTCGATGGTCGAGGACCAGTCGGCCACCGCACCCTCGTCGAAGCGCTGGCGGCCGCCCACGTCCGATCCGGCGTTGGCGACCAGCACGTCGATCTCCCGCCAGGTCTCGGGCAAGGCGTCAAGCAGACCGGCGACCGCCGCGCCATCGGTGACATCCAGGGAAAAGGCGAGAGCGTTCGGCCCGCGCTCGGCGCAAAGTCGCTCGAGCCGCTCTTGGTTGCGGGCCGCAAAGATCACCTTGAGACCACTGTCCAGCAGGCCGTCGGCCGTCGCCAGACCGAGCCCGCTGCTGGCGCCGGTGACCAGCGCGATGCGCCCGGGCTGTAGAGTGTCGGACTCCGTCATGGCGCTCCCTCTTCCTCGTCAAAAACGGTCGGCGCGAAACGGCGCCAAGTCGATCGGCGGATCCTGGCCGGTGATGATGTCGGCGACCAGGCGGCCGGTCGCGGCACCCTGGGTCAGCCCCAGGTGGCCATGGCCGAAAGCATAGACCACGCCCCTTTGGCCCGGCGAGGGGCCGATCACCGGCAAGGAGTCCGGCAGGGAGGGCCGCGCGCCCATCCATTGGCTGCCGCCGTCGCTTGCCAGTCCCGGCAGAAAGCGCTTGGCCTTTGTCAGCATGGCCGCCGAACGGGCGTAGTTGGGCGGCGCCTCCAAGCCGGCGAGCTCGGCCGCGCCACCGATCCTTAAGCCCACCGAAAGCGGTGTGGCGACGAAGCCGTGCTCGCTGAAAATCAGCTCCCGGCCGAGCGAGATGCCAGGCGCCGGAAGGGTCGTGTTGTAGCCGCGCTCGGCCTCGAGCGGGATCTTGTCGCCCCAGTTGCGCGCCAGGCGGTGGGACCAGGCGCCGGCGGCGATGACCACATGATCGGCAGTCAGTGATTCGCCGCCCTCCAGGCGAAGCGCGAGCCCCGCAGCACCCACCACCCGCCTTGAGCGGAAATCCGCGCCGCGCTCTTCCGCCGCGCGCGCGAGCTGCCGCGCCACATGATAGGGGTCGCTGACCAGGGCCCAATCCTCGAGCAACACGCCCCGGGTGAACATGGGCCCGATCGTCGGCTCCAGCTCGCGCAGGGCCGCGCCTTCGAGCATTTGCAAGCGCACGCCAAGCTCGGCGCGCAGCTGCCAGGCAGCGTGGTCCCGCTGGAACGCGGTCTCGCTCTCATAGAGGTTCAGCGCTGGGATCTTGCGCAGGTCGCCGGATAGGCCGGTCTCCCGGAACAGCGGCTCGGTCAGCTCGAAGGTAAGGCCGTTGAGCGCGGCCAGGGCGCGCGCGCTGCGCTGCACCTGCGCTGCCGAGGACGCCCGCCAGAAACGCCACAACCAGGGCACCAGCTGCGGCAGGTACCCGGGCCGGACCGCGAGCGGCCCAAGGGGATCCAAGAGCCACCGGGGGGCCTTGCGCAGAATCCCCGGCGAGGCAAGCGGCAACACTTCGCCCGGCGCGATGCCGCCGGCATTGCCCTTGGAGGCGCCGCTGCCCGGCGGTGCCGGATCGACGACCGTGACTTCGAACCCCCGGCGGCGCAGCTCAAGCGCGCAGCAGCTTCCGATGATACCGGCGCCGACGACCGCGACGTGTTGGCCGCCCACCCCTTTGCGCTAGGCCTGGTCGCCGCCGGCCAAGCGTACCGGCTCGGGGCCGAGCGCTCGGCGGAAACCGGCCTTGACCTGCTCCAGCATCGCGGCTGTCTGCGCCTTCAGCTCGTCACTCATGGGCTGCAGGGGCGGGCGCACCTCGCCGGTCGGCAGGCCGTCCAGCGCACAGGCGTGCTTGACGCATTGCATGAAGGCGCCGCCACGCTCGAGTAGGCTGGCCAGAGGCAGCAGGGCCGACATGAGCCGGCGGCCCATGGCATAGTCACCGTCGACCGCGCAGGTCTGATAGAGCAGAACGATCTCGCGCGGGATGAAGTTGCCGAGCGCGCAGACCCAGCTGGTCGCGCCCCACACGAAGAACTCGAGCGCCTGGTCGTCGGCGCCGCAGCTGAGCTGCAGGTTCGGGAAATCTTGCGCCAGGAGGTGTAGGCGGTCGATCTCGCCGCTCGACTCCTTGATCGCGCAAAAGTTCTCGCTCTCTGACACCGCGCGCAGGAAGGCTTCCTCCATCATGACGCCGGTGCGGCCAGGATAGTTGTAGAGCATGATCGGCAGGCCGACCGCCCGGTCGACGGTCAGCGCGTGGTGCGCCAGGTCGCTCTGGGAGGGTTGAGAATAGGGCGGGGCCGCCAGCAGCAGGCCGTCGGCACCGATCTCCTTGGCAGCCTGCGCAAAAGCCACCGCTTCCTCGGTGCGGAAGTCGTTGACCCCGGCGAGCCAGGGCACCCGGCCGCCGATCACCTCTTGCGCATGACGGAACTGCGCCAAGCGCTCTTCCTTGGACAGCGCATAAAACTCGCCCGTGGTGCCGCCCACCACGATGCCGTGGATGCCATTTTCGATCAGGTGCTCCAACATGACCGCGTAGCCGTCCTGATCGACCGCGCCGTCGGCCGTGAAGGGCGTGATAACTGGCGTGTAGATGCCCTCGATCTTCATGGCGGACCTCCCGTATCCTGAGGATAATTCGGCGGAACATAAGCCAGCCGGCGCGCGCCCTCAAGAGAAGCTTCTCGGGAAATTCTGGTGTAGGATCGGGGCCGAGGAGGGGAGATTGACGACCCGCGACAAGACCCATGATCGCTTGACCCGCCATCTCGGCCGGCTCTACGGCTATGCCATTAGCCTGTGCCAGGACCCGGAGGAAGCCAAGGGTCTAGTCCAGGAATGTGCGCTCAAGGCCCTGGCGGCGCGTAACCCGCCGGACGACCCCGCGGCCCACCGAGCCTGGCTGTTCAAGATCCTGCGCAACGGCTTCCTTGACCGTTTGCGGCGCAAGGCGGTACGGGAGAGCGCCGCCGAGCTGATCGCGGCCGAACAGGTCCCTGGGGAATACTGGGCGGCCGACGAACGTCTTATCTCTGTGCTGACCGTCAAACTGGAGCTTGCCCGCTTGCCCCAAAGCCACCGCGAGATCATCGGCCTGATCGATATCGCAGGCCTCAGCTATGGCGAGGCCGCCGAAGCCCTGGAGGTGCCGGCCGGCACGGTGATGAGCCGGATCAGCCGGGCACGGGCCGCCCTCATGGCGGCGATCGCCGAGGGCCCCGTTCGGGTGCTGCCGCTCAAGGAGCGGAAATCCTCATGACCGATGGCCGCCCAACATTCGAAGAGCTCAACGCCTACGTGGATAAGGAGCTGCCGCCAGAGCGCGCAGCGCAAGTGGCCCGGGCGATCGCCGGCGACCCTCGCCTGGCCCAGCAGGTCGCGGCGCTGAGCCAACTGCGGGCAGCGGTCGCCGAGAGCGTCGAGATCCCCGAGATCGCCCTGCCGGCGCCGGCACCGCGCCCGGCCCGCTGGCTGATCGCCGCCTGCGTCGCGACCTTGCTGCTCGCAGCCAGCGCCCTGTTCGTCCACTTGATGGACCGGCCCCAAACGGGCGATTGGCTAGCCGCCGCTTGGCAACTCCACGACGGCTGGTCCTTGCCGAAAGACGATCCCAGCGGCACGGCGCAGGTTCATGCCGCGGCCTTCGCGGCCACCTACGTGCCCGACCTCTCGGCCTCGAAGCTTTCGCTGGTCTACGCCACGCGCGCCCCCTACCTCGGGGACGATCCGGCCCTGGTGGTCGGCTATCGAGGCACCCGCGGCTGTAAAGTGACCCTGGTGATCGCAGCGGCCCAGTCCGGGTCCGAGCACGCCCCGCGCCTGATCGAGGAGCCGGCCAGGCGGGCTTATGCTTGGCGGGCCGGCGCGTTCGATTATCTACTGCTGGCCGAGGCCATGGACCCCAAGCGCTTCCTGCTGATCGCCAAGAGCGTCGAACGCGCCTCGATCGAGCGCCTGCCGTTCGACGAGGAAACCCGCAGCGCGCTCTTGGAGAACCGTCGCGCCAGCAAGCCCTGCCTGGCATAGGCTTGGAATAATCTCACGGCATCGTGCGTCTCTTCCCTAACCGGCCGATTGAAGCGCCGGTGTCGAACAAAGGGGATGCACATGCCGAGAGACGACACCACGACCCACCAGGATACCCTCAAGCTATACGAACTCTACGAACAGGACCCGGCGCTTGCCGACCGGCTGCTCTACGGCCGGGTCGCCCACGGCGACCGGCGAGGCTTTTTGCGCGGCGCGGGATTGGCCGCCATGGGCGCGCTTGTCGGCGCCGCGATCCCCTTCCATCGCACCATGCCGTCCGGCTTCGTGCCGCTCGCCCTGGCCGCGACGGAAGGCGAGATCCCCGGCAAGGAGGGCCTGACCATCCTCAACGACCGGCCGGTCAACGCCGAGACCCCGGCCCACCTGTTGAACGACGAGATCACCCCGACCAGCCGTCACTTCGTGCGCAACAACGGCATACCGCCGGACGAGATGGACGCCCAGAGCTGGCGCCTGACCATCGATGGCCTAGTGGACAAGCCCATGACGCTTTCGATCGACGAGCTTTCCAAGCAGTTCGAGGTGGTCACCCAGCAGCTCACGATCGAATGCGGCGGCAACGGCCGGGCTTTCTTCGAGCCGCCTGCCAAGGGCAATCAGTGGACCTACGGCGCGGTCGCCTGCTCGGAGTGGACCGGGGTCCGCCTGGCCGACGTGCTGAAAGCCGCCGGCGTCAAGCCGAACGTGGTCTATACCGCACACGTAGGCGCCGACACGCACCTCTCGGGCGACCCGGACAAGTTGCCGATCTCACGCGGCGTTCCGATCGAAAAGGCGATGAACCCGAGCAACCTGATCGCCTTCGCCCAGAACGGCGCCGCGATCAACCCGATGAACGGCGCGCCTTTGCGGCTGGTGATTCCGGGCTGGCCCGGCTCCTGCTCACAGAAATGGCTGAAGCGCGTGTGGCTCCGCGACAAGGTGCACGATGGGCCTAAGATGACCGGCACCGCCTACCGGGTGCCGCGCGATCCGGTCGCGCCCGGCACCAAAGTCGCAAAGGAGGACTTCGTGATCATCGAGGCCATGCCGGTGAAATCCCTGATCACTTCGCCCGAGACCGGCATCACCTTGGAGCAGCGAGAGCTGCCGGTGCACGGCCACGCCTGGGCCGGCGACGACGAGGTCAAGTCAGTACAGCTGTCGATCGACTTCGGCGCCACCTGGATCGCCACAGACCTGACGTCACCGCGCAACCCCTATGCCTGGCAAAGCTTCTCCAAGACCGTGAGTTTCCCGAGCCCCGGCTATTATGAGGTCTGGGCCAGGGCGACCGACACCAAGGGCCGCGAGCAGCCCTTCGCGATCGCCTGGAATCCCAAGGGATATCTGAACAATTCCCTGCACCGGGTCGCGGTCACGGTGCTCTGAGGAATGCGGATTGTTCTGTTGGTCTCGCTGTTGGTCGCCATAGCACCGGCCAGCGCGCTGAGTGACGAGGACGAGTGGGATGGCCTGGCGCCGGGCGAGGGCCGCGAGGAGGTCTACTATGCCTGCCAGGCCTGCCACTCGCTCGCCATCGTTAAACAGCAGGGCCTGAGCCGGGAGTCCTGGGACGAATCACTCATCTGGATGGTCGAGGAGCAAGGCATGCCCGAACTGGTGCCGGAGGAGCGGGAGTTGGTCCTTGACTACCTTTCGAAGCTCTACGGCCCGGATCGTAAGGCCCAGTCTCAGTAGGCGGCCATCTCCTGCTTGAGCCAGGCGCGAAAGGCGGCGGTCTCGGGGCTGTCCACCCGGCCCTCGGGCGTAACCAAAAATAGGCCGTCGTCGCTCTCGATCGTGGGCTCGAAGGGCCGGATCAAGCGGCCCGCGCGCAGGTACTCGGCCGCAAGCGTGTCCTTGGCGAGCGCCACGCCGGCGCCGGCAGCGGCCGCTTCCAGGGCAAGCGCCGAGCTGTCGAACTGTGGCCCGCCTATCGGCTTAAGCTCGCCGACGCCGGCGGCTGCCATCCAATGGGACCAGCCGGGCTCGTCGCCGAGCGTGTGCAGCAGCAGATGGCCGGTCAGGTCGGACGGCGTCGCCAAGCCTTCGGTCCCTGGCGCGCAGACCGGGTAGAGTTGCTCACGCATGAGACGCTCGAGCTGGTGCCCTGGCCAGTGGCCGTTGCCGTACCGGATGTCGAGCGACAGGCCGTCCCACTCCACCTCGGTAAGCCAGACCGCCAGGTGCAGGCGCAGCTCGACCTCCGGGTGGGCGGCGTGAAAACGCTTGAGCCGGGGCGCCAACCAGACGTAGGCGAAGGCGGCGTTCACCCTGACCGTGACCAGGCGGCTACGGCCCGTGCCGAAGACTTCCTGGGTGCGCTCGGCCATCAGACGAAAACCGTCCGCGACGGCCGGCAAATAGGCATTGCCGTCGGGCGTGAGGCTAAGGCCCTTGGGCAGGCGGTGGAACAGGGGCACGCCCAGCATCTGCTCCAGCAGGCGGATCTGTTGGCTGACCGCGGACGGCGTGATCGCCAGCTCCGTGGCCGCCTCGGTGAAGCTCAAGTGGCGCGCCGCGGCCTCGAAGGTGCGCAGCCAGTTGGGCGGCGGGATGGTCCGTTTCATGGCCCTTGTCCCCATTAGAAATTCTTCACGCGCGCCGGAAAATCCATCGTTTGGCACCGGTCCGGCTTCTCCATACCTTCTCCCGGTCGCCACCGCCAAGGCCAAAGGGGACCTGCCATGGGCTACGACTTTTCAGCGTTCGATTTTTCCGCCGGTTTCCGGCTGCTGCGCGACGGCTTCCTGTCGGATAAGGCCGAACAGGTGCCCTTCATCCAGCAGAGCCACGAGTTCAACATGAAGTACGCCGGCTTGAACGCCCGGGAGTACTACTCGAACCCCGAGGCCTTGCTCTACGGCGCCTTCAAGACGGCCCACGAGGTCGGTTTCGATACCCCTGACTATTGCTGGGATTCCTACAACGTGGAGGCTGAGGCGCTGGGCGCCAAGCTGGTCATGTTCGACGACTTGACCCCGGCGATCGACAATGTGGAGCCGCTGGTGCGCCAGGAGAAGGACCTGGCGCGCCTAAAGGCGCCGGTGCCCGGTAAGTCCGGGCGCATGGCCTTCGCCTTCCAAACCATGGAGCTTTATCACGAGCTGACCGGCGAGACCCCCAACTTGGTGTTCTGCGCGCCCTTCACGCTCGCGACCCAGGTCATGACCTTCGAAGACGTGGTGCTCGGCATCAAGGACAACCCGGCCTTCATCCACAAGGTGATGAGCTTCGTCACCGAGGAGGTGCTGGCGCCCTACATCAACGAATTCGCCGCCAAGTTCCCCGAGGCGCGCGCCAACAACGGCGGCGACGCGGTCGCCTCGCTACCCTTCATCACCTTGGACATGCTGGAAGAATTCGGCCTGCAGTACGTCGAGCGCCTGCAAGAGCTGACCGGCCACCGGGTCGTGGTCGACAACTGGTGGGGCGATTCCTTCGCCGACGACCTGGAGCGCTTTTGGTCGATGAAGCTGCGCGCCACGCCTGCCTATCTCAAGGTCCAGGACCCCGATCTCTTCAAGGTCGGCGCCCAGAAGGCCAAGGACTTTGCCCAGGCGCGCGACCTGCCCGTCATGCTTGGCGTTTCCAACAACCTGCTCCAGGACGGCCCGCCTGAGGAGATTGCCCGACGCATCCACGAGTACCTGGAGGTCGCCGAGCCGGGCGGCAAGAGCTTGCTCTATCTCTGCAACTTCAGCGCCCAGGCCCCGCTGGCCCACGTCCGCGCCGCGGTCGAGGCGATCAAGTCCTTCCGCCGGGGCGAACGGCCCTACGCCGGCGAGCGGGCCAGCGGCCGGGAAGGCACCGCCGCCGTGATCGCCCTGCCCGCCAAGCAGAAGACGCGCACTGGAAACCTCGACGAGGCCCAGGAGGAAATCCTCGACGAGATTTTCGGCGCCGTGGTTGACGGCCTGGAGGCCGACGCCCTGGCCGGGGTCGAGACCGCGCTGGCCGAGGGCATCCCGCTCGGCGCGATCCTGGACGACGCTTTGATCGCCGCCATGGAGGAAGTGGGCGGCCTGTTCTCCGACGGCACGATCTTCGTTCCCGAGATGCTGCTCTCGGCACGGGCCATGAAGGGCGGGCTCGAGCTGTTGCGCCCGCTCCTCACCAAGACCAGCGCCAAGCCCAAGGGGCTCGTGGTACTGGCGACCGTGCAGGGCGACGTGCACGACATCGGCAAGAACCTGGTGGGCATGATGCTGGAAGGCGCCGGCTTCCAGGTGATCGACCTGGGGGTCAACATCGCACCCGACGAGGCAGTCGCGCGGGTCACCGAGATCGGACCCGATGTGGTGGGGCTTTCGGCGCTCTTGACCACCACCATGCCCGCCATGGGGCGCATCATCGACGCCTTCCAGCGCGCCGCCATCAGAATCCCGGTGATCGTCGGCGGTGCACCGGTCAACCCGGACTTTGCCCGGCGCATCGGCGCCGACGGCTATGCCGAGAACGCGCCCGAGGCGGTGAACTTGGTTAAGCGCTTGGTCAGCCAAGCCGCAGCGCCGCTTGCGGTGCCAGCCTGAGGGTGCTTACCCTGGCGCGCCTAGAGGCAGCGCCCAATGCCCGAACCGTCGACCTTCGCCTGGATCGCGACTTTGCCCGACCGCCTGCTTCTGGCTTGGCCGCTGATGCGGCTTGCCGGACAACGGGACCCTTGGCGCTCGACCGTGCATCCGGTGCCGCTCTGGATGTTCGGCGCGGGCTGCCAAGAGGACTTCGCCTGGTACTTGGAGGGCGAAGGGCGGGTCGCGGTGGGCGATCTGAAGGGCTTGTGCCGCTGGCTCGCGGGCTGCGACTACACGACCGACGAGGCGCTCTTCCGCACCGAGGATTTCTGGCAGCATCCCTCGACCTTCGAGCAGATCCGAAAGGGCGACTGCGACGACCACGCGCTTTGGGCCTGGCGCGCGCTCGGCCGCCTGGGCCTGGACGCCGAGTTCATGGTGGGCCAGTGCCGTTGGCCGAACGGCCGAACGGGCCAGCATGCCTGGGTCCTGTTCGAAAAGGACGGTCGGCAGTTCCTTCTCGAGGGTACGAGCGGCGATCCCGAACGCATGATCTTGCCGTTGGAGGCCGCCAAGCCGACCTATTGCCCCCACTTCGGCGTCGACCACAGCTTGGCCCGGAAGGTCTACCGGGGCTTGCTCGACGGTCTCGACAGCGCGAAACCGGCGCGCGGCGCTTGATCCCCGACCTGGCCAAGGTAAGCTGGCGGATCTCTTGACCCGAGAGGAGAGGTGCCACGATGCGACGCTCGTCCCTAGGGATGGTCCTGGTGGCCCTGGCCGCCATCGGCTGGACCGACGCCGCGAAGGCCGACGCAGCCCGCGGCTTCGGTGATTGGTTCGTGGCCTGCGAAGGCAAGCTGTGCGCGGCGACTCACGAGACCGACCTGGTGGAGATCGAGGTCCTTTTTGAGGCCGGCAAGGACCCCAGGATCTTGTTCCACGTGGCGCGGGAAGCCCGGCGCGGAGACCCAATCGCCGTGCGCCTGGCCGATGGCGAACACGCCCATCTCAAGATCAACGACTGCAGCGACCGGCACTGCACCGGCGAGGCCGCCTACAACAAGCTGTCGCCGGAGACCATCGAGGAAATCCGGCGCAGCAAAGGCGCGCTGATCGCCTACCTGGTCCAGGGCGTGATCGTCATCGCGCCGATCTCATTCGACGGCTATGCCGAGGCCTCCGCCTTCGCGCACGAGCAGATCGGCCAATAGGGCCGATTGATCCACATCAAAGCGCCGGCAGGCGATCCTGGGCGACCTTCGCGGAAACAGCGACGAAGGAGACCCGCGATGGAACTCACCGATACCGTCATTATCACCGGCGTGCTGGCCGTTTTCGCCACCTTCATGATCGCCTTGGCGATGGTTTCCCGCAAACCCAAGCGTTAGCAAGCACTTAAGAGGTTTCCCGGCGGCAATAAAGCGGCAACCTTCGGCTGCCAGGATGGCGCCATGGAGATCCGCTTCGAGCAGAGCGCCGCCGACCTGGCGGCGTTCCAACGCTATATGCTGCGCCATGCGAACCAGCAGAACCGCCGGGGCGGTCGTCTGGGCGGGATCGCGTTCATGGTCGTGGTGCTGGCGCTTGCCATTGTTTTCCTCGAGGAGCTGGCCAGTTTCAACATCCTGGGGTTCCTCAAGCAGGCGATCATCCTTCTGCTCGGCCTGGCGGTTCTGGTCTTCATCTGGCACAGGATATTCTTCCGGCGCGCGGCGAAGAGCCTAAGCGGCGAGCTGGTCATCCGCTTCGCCGAGGACGGCCTTCATCACGACGACCCGGTGACCAAGGCCTTTACCGCCTGGCCCGGACTCGATCACATCGGCCTGACCTCGGACTACCTCTTCATCTTCTTCGGCTACGCCCGGGGCCTGGCGATCCCGCGCCGCGCTTTTCCCGACGAGGCCGCTTTCGAGGCCGCGCTCGCCGCGCTCCGGCGGCACCGGCCTGACCTGGACGTCGAAAGCCCACCCCAAGTGGCGCAAAGGGTCCGCCGCCACCGCCGTGGCCTCGCCATTGCCGCGGTGCTGGTCGCGCTGGCCGCCACGCTGGCCCTGACCACCCCTTGGCGCGAACGGCTCGCCTTGCCGGATGGCCAGGGCGCGATGAGCTATTTGGTGGCGCACGGCGGCGGTGCCCAGCCGGGCGAGCGCCTACCCATGATCCTCGACCTCCATCCACTCGCCGGCTTCCCGGAGATCATGAGGGTCGCCGGACACAATCAGGATTTTCCGGCGCGCATCGTCTACCCGGCTGCGCCCTATTGGCATCTGGTCGGGCTGTCCTGGTTCGGCTTCGATCATCACATGGCCGAAGAGGCCCGGGCCGCGGCCGACCAGCTCGCCGCCTTCACCGAGGTGCTCATGGCGCGCTATCCGACCGCCGGCCAACCGATCGTCACCGGCTTTTCCCAGGGCGGTTCCATGGCCTATGCCCTGGCCGCTTTTCATCCTGAGCTGTTCGCCGCGTCGGTGCCGGTTTCCGGCGCCTTGCCGGACGAGCTGCCGGCGCGCGCGGCGGCACCCGACATTGTCGTGCGCGCGCTCCATGGCGGCGACGATCAGATCGTGCCGGCCGACTGGGCGCGCTACGCGATCGAGGCCATGGAAGAACAGGGCTGGGATGTGGAGCTCGAGGTCTATCCCGAGGCCGGCCACAAGCTGCCGGCCGAAGCCAAGGCCCAGTGGCGCAAGCTGCTGGCCGACTTCGCCGCGGCCGAGGGCGGCAGCTAAGCCTCTTCCACGTCGCCGCCGGCCTCGACCCAGCTTTTGAAGGCGCCCAGGTTGTGTACCTTCTGGTAGCCGATCCCCTGCAGCGCCTTACCGCCCAAGGCCGAGCGCCCGCCCGAGGCGCAGTAGAGGATGACCGTCTTGTCCGGCGAGAAAACCGGGTCGTGGAGCGGGCTGCTGGGATCGGCGCGGAACTCAAGAAAGCCCCGCGAGGCGTGGACCGCGCCCTTGATCTTGCCGCTGGCCGCGACTTCGCTGTCCTCGCGCACGTCGACCACCAGCACGTCGTCGCGCCCCATCATCTCGCGCGCCTCCTCCAGGCTGATCGCCAGCACCGCCGCCTTGGCCTCCGCCACCTGCTGCATGATCGGTTTGGGCATGGGCAAATCCTCGCTCTTAAGATCGGTCGGGTATCTCAGTCTAGAGGCTTTGCTCGCGATCCTCCACATACCTTGCCAGCCGATCCAAGCTCCCTTCCCACAGCGCCTCGTGGTGGGCGAGCCAGTCGCGGACCTCCGCCAGGCCCTCGGGGCGGGCCCGGTAGTAGCGAAAGCGGCCGGCCTTGCGGCGGGCGACCAGACCGGCGTCGCTCAAGACCCGCAAGTGCTGGGAGACCGCCTGGACCGTGATCTCGAAGCGGGCCGCCAGTTCCTGGACCGCCAGCTCCCGGGCGGCCAGGAGATCCAGCAGCCGGCGCCGGTTGGGATCCGCCAAGGCCTGGAACACATCGACGGTTGGGCTTGCGTTTGTCATGGCGCTATTATATTTAAGTGGTTGCTTAAATGTCAAACGAGGAAGCGAGACGCCATGGATCTCAATAAAGATTTGGATCAGGCGAGCGCCGCCTATCGCGCCAAGCGCGACGAGCTGCTGGCCGCAGAGATCGCGCTCAAGGACCAACGCGAGCGTGTCGCGGAATTGCGCCGGGCCCTGCCGCCGGGGCCGATCGTCGAGACCGACTACGTTTTCAAGGAGGGGCCGCGGGACCTGGCTGACGGCGACCCGGCTAAGATCGTAGAGGTTCGCCTGTCCGAGCTGTTCCAGCCGGGCCAGCCGAGCCTGATCGTCGACCACATGATGTTCGACCCGGCCCACGACAACGCCTGCCCCATGTGCGCGCTCTGGGCCGACGGCTACGACGGCATCGCCCGCCATGTGGCCGACAGGGCCGCCTTCGTGGTGGTCGCCAAGGCGCCAATCGCAAAGCTGCGTGCCTGGGGTGATGCTCGGGGCTGGCGCAACCTGCGTTTGCTCTCGGCCTACGAGAACAGCTTCAACCAGGATTTCCTGGTCGAGCAGCAGGCTGCCCAGCTGCCGGCCGTCAGCGTCTTCACCAAGGCCGAGGACGGCACCATCCGCCATCACTACACGAGCCAGGCCTCGCTCACCTTTACCCACCACCGGGGCATCGATCTGATGAATCCGGTATGGCACCTTTTCGACCTTCTGCCCGAGGGGCGTGGCGATTGGTTTCCCAAGCATGACTATGGTTAAAGCGCCGCACACCAAGGCTTAACAGCTCTCTGCGATACTGGTGCCGGTGTATCGCCATGGCGAAACCGAGCCGCTACCAGTCCAAGACCCCGACGCCCGACGGCGTGATTTCCTATAGCGCCGACGAAGATGCCGTGTGGCGCGACCTCATGGCCCGCCAGGACGGCGTGCTTCCAGGCCGGGTCTGCGACGCGTTCCTGGCCGGGTTGGACGTTCTTGACCTGCCCCGCGACCGGGTGCCTCAGCTCGCCGAGATCAGCAAGAAGCTCCGAGCGGCCAGCGGATTCGCGGTCGAGCCGGTGCCGGCGCTGATCACGCCCGAGCGCTTCTTCGGCCTGCTCGCCGCTGGCAAGTTTCCGGCCGCCACGTTTCTCAGGCGACGGGAGGACTTCGACTACCTTCAGGAGCCCGACGTCTTTCACGAAGTTTTTGGCCACTGTCCGCTTCTGACCGATCCAGTCTACGCCAACTTTCTCAAGCGCTTCGGCCGGGCGGCCTTGGCGGCCGGGCCCGAGACCTTGTGGATGTTCCAGCGCCTATTCTGGTTCACCGTCGAGTTCGGCCTCCTGCGCACGCCAGAGGGCCTGCGCATCTACGGCGCCGGCATTGCCTCCTCGGCGGGCGAGAGCGTCTACGCCCTGGAGGATCCCCGGCCCGAACGGGCGCCCTTCGATCTCATGCGGGTGCTGCGCACGCCCTATAGGATCGACATCCTGCAGCCGGTCTATTTCGTGATCGAGGATTGGGACCAGCTGAGCGAACTGGTCGCAAAGGATCTGACCCCGGTCATGGCCCAGACGAAACGCCTCGGCCCGCTGCCGGTGCCCTATCCAAGTTTTCATGAAAGCTTAACCCGCTAGCCGCGGTCCGCCGTGGCAGTCTGATTGCGGAATCCCGCCATAAAGCGTATATCGGTGGGTTAGAACGGCTGCAAAGAGCCGATTGTCAATTGTGCAGGGAGAAATCACCACATGTATGAATTGAAGAAGCTCAAGTCCATGCTGACCGCCGGCCGGATCGGTCGCCGGGACTTCATGATGGGCGCGCTCGCCATGGGCGTCACGGTCTCGGCGGCCAGCGCCATGGCGACCAAGGCCATGGCCGCGACCCCGAAGCAGGGCGGCAAGATGCGCCAGGCCCTGACCGGCGGCGGCTCGGGCGATTCGCTCGACCCGGCGCAGATCCTGGACTCCTACATGATTCAGGTCAGCTTCGGCATGCTGCGCAACTGTTTGACCGAAATTGCCTCGGACGGCAGCCTGATCGGCGAGCTGGCGGAAAGCTGGGATGCCTCGGACGACGCGGCGACCTGGACTTTCAAGATCCGCAAGGGCGTCGAGTTCCACAACGGCAAGTCCCTGGACGCCACGGACGTGCAGGAATCCCTGCGCCATCACCTGGGCGAAGACTCCAAGTCCGCCGCCAAGGGCATCCTCGCCAACATCACCGATGTCAATGCCGACGGCCCGGACACCGTGGTCTTCCAGCTGTCAGGCGGTAGCGCCGACTTCCCCTTCATCATGAGCGACTATCACCTGGGCATCTGCCCGGCCAAGCCGGAAGGCGGCATCGACTGGGAGTCCGGCATCGGCACCGGCGGATACACCCTCGATACCTTCGATCCGGGCGTGCGCACCTTGGTCAAGCGCAATCCTAACTACTGGAAGGAAGGTGCCGCGCACTTCGACGAGGTCGAATCGCTCTTTATCCCGGACGTGACGGCGCGTACCGCGGCCCTGCAGACCGACGAGATCGACATCATGGCCAACGCCGATCTCAAGACCATCCACCTGCTCGAGCGCTCGCCCAACGTCACCGTGATCCAGACCAACGGCAACAAGCAGATCACCTTGCCGATGGACACCCGCAAGGCGCCCTTCGACAATAACGACGTGCGTCTCGCGCTGAAGTTCGCGATCGACCGCGAGGAGTTCCTGCAGAAGATCTTCAAGGGCTTCGGCGAGGTCGGCAACGACCACCCGATTGGGCCGGCCAATGTCTACCAGGCCAAGGACATCGAGAAGAACAGCTTCGATCCGGACAAGGCGAAGCATCACCTCAAGAAGGCCGGCATGGATAGCCTCGACGTCACTTTGCACCTGGCCGACACGGCCTTCGAAGGCGCGGTCGATGGCGGGCAGCTCTATCAGGAGAGCGCGAAAAAGGCCGGCATCAATATCGATCTGGTGCGAGAGCCGAACGACGGCTACTGGTCCAACGTCTGGATGGTGAAGCCGTGGGTCGCCAGCTACTGGGGCGGCCGTCCGACCGAGGACTGGATGTTCAGCCAGGTCTGGTCCGCCGATGCGGAGTGGAACGAGTCCTTCTGGAAGGACGAGCGCTTCAACGAGCTTTTGGTCCAGGGCCGGGCCGAGCTCGATTCCGACAAGCGGCGCGACATCTATCGCGAGATGCAGATCATCGCCCGCGACGAGGGCGGCTCGATCGTTCCGGCCTTCGTCGCCTACGTTCAGGCGGCCAGCACCAAGGTCGGCCTGCCCGATCAGATGGCCGGCAACTGGGAGCTCGACGGCCACAAGAACGCCGAGCGCTGGTGGTTCGCCTAAGGGCCTTCAGCGACAATTCGTTGAGAAAAGAGGGGCTTCCGGGCCCCTCTTTTTTCATTCCGGCGGGCCAAAACCGCAATTTAGGCAACAGAGCGCCAAGAGCGGTATTTGAGAATGCCCCCAATCCGGTCTACTGTTGGAGTTGAACGGCCGTCTAAGGCCGAGGCACCAAACGATCAGGGAGAAAAGGAAACATGCGTGACCTGAAAAAGTTGAGATCCATGTTGACCGCCGGCCAGATCGGCCGACGGGACTTCATGATGGGCGCGCTCGCCATGGGCGTCAGCGTAGCGGCGGCCAGCACCATGGCCGAGAAGGCCTTGGCGGCGACCCCAAACAAGGGCGGCACCTTTCGCCAGGGACTGACCGGCGCGGGTTCGGGAGACTCGCTGGACCCGGCCCAAATTCTCGATTCCTACATGATCAACGTCAGCTTCGGCCAGCTGCGCAACTGTTTGACCGAGATCGATCAGCAGAACAAGCTGGTTGGCGAGCTGGCGGAAAGCTGGGACGCCTCCGACGACGCCTCGATCTGGACCTTCAAGCTGCGCAAGGGGGTCGAGTTTCACAACGGCAAGACGCTCGATTCGACGGATGTGGTGGAATCCATCCAACATCACTTAGGCGAGGATTCCAGGTCCGCCGCCAAGGGCATCATCGCCAACATCACCGACGTAAAGGCCGACGGCAAGGAAACCGTGGTCTTCACCCTATCGGGCGGCAGCGCCGACTTCCCTTACCTGCTGAGCGACTATCACCTCAGCATCTGCCCGGCCAAGCCTGAGGGCGGCATGGATTGGGAATCCGGCGTCGGTACCGGCGGCTACGTCTTGAAGAGCTTCGATCCGGGCGTGCGCACCATCACGACCCGGAATCCGAACTATTGGAAGACCGGCTACGGACACTTCGAGGAGATCGACACGATCTTCATCGCCGACGTGGCGGCCCGCACCGCTGCGCTGCAGACCGGCGAGATCGACGGCATGCAGAATGTCGACCTCAAGACCGTGAAGCTGCTTGAACGTCAGCCCAACGTGATTGTGTTCCACAGCACGGGCAACCAGCACATCACCCTGCCGATGTTTACCGACACCGCGCCCTTCGATAACAACGATCTGCGGCTTGCTTTGAAGTACTCGATCGACCGGGAGGAATGGCTCCGGGTGATCCTCAAGAACTATGGCGAGCTGGGCAACGACATCCCGATTGGGCCGGTCAACCAGTACCGGGCCACGCCGGAAGAAATCCCGCAGCGTGCCTACGACCCAGACAAGGCCAAGCACCATCTGAAGAAGGCCGGCTACGATTCGATCGACTTGCAACTCTATGCCGCGAACACGGCGTTTGAAGGCGCGGTCGACGCGGTGATCCTCTACGCCGAGCGGGCCCGGCCGGCCGGCATCAACATAACGGTGCAGCGCGAGCCGGACGACGGCTACTGGTCGAACATCTGGATGAACAAGCCCTGGGTGTGCAGCTATTGGGGCGGCCGCCCGACCGAGGACTGGATGTTCAGCCAGGTCTACTCAACCGGCGCCGACTGGAACGAGACCCACTTCGACAACGAGCGCTTCATGAAGCTCTTGGTCGAGGGCCGGGCCGAGTTGGACGACGCCAAGCGCCGAGATATCTACGTGGAGATGCAGCGCATAGTGCACGACGAGGGCGGCGCCGTGATTCCGCTCTTCATGTCCTATGTCTCGGCGGTCAACGACAAGGTCCAGCTGCCCGAGCAGATGGCCAGCAACTGGGGCTTCGACGGCGAGAAGGCGGCCGAGCGCTGGTGGTACAAGTAACCTCGATTGCTTAACGACAGTCAGTGAGGATAGAGGGGCCTTTGCGCCCCTCTTTTCTTTGGCTCAGCTCTGCAGCTCGGCAAGACCCTCGAAATGCGCCAGCGCCTCGGCGTTGGCGAGCGCTTCCTTGTTCTTGATCGGCCGGCCGTGGACCACGTCGCGGACCGCCAGCTCGACAATCTTGCCGCTCTTGGTGCGTGGGATGTCGGCAACGGCGATCACCTTGGCGGGCACGTGGCGCGGCGTGCACCCGGCGCGGATCTCCTGCTTGATGCGCTTGACCAGATCCTCGGTGAGATCTTCGCCCTCCTTCAGGCGCACGAAGAGCACGACCCGCACGTCGCCCTGCCACTCCTGGCCGATCACGATTGCCTCCAGAATCTCCTCCAGGCGTTCCACCTGGCGGTAGATCTCGGCTGTGCCGATGCGCACCCCGCCCGGATTGAGGGTCGCATCCGAGCGGCCGTAGATGACGATGCCGTCGTGCTCGGTCAGCTCCACGTAGTCGCCATGGCACCAGACGCCGGGGTACTTCTCGAAATAGGCCGCCCGGTAGCGCGCCCCATCGGGATCGTCCCAGAAGGCGACCGGCATGGAGGGGAACGGCTTGGTACAGACCAGCTCGCCTTTCTCGCCACGAACCGGCTTGCCTTCGTCATTCCAGACCTCGACCGCCATGCCCAACAGGCGGGCCTGGATCTCACCGCGCCACACCGGGCCATTCGGATTGCCGCCGACGAAGCAGCCGACAATGTCCGTGCCGCCGGCAATCGAGGAGAGGCAGACGTCCTGCTTGATGTGTTGATAGACGTAGTCGAAGCCCTCGGGCACCAGGGGTGATCCGGTCGAGGTGATGGTGCGCACGCTCGACAGATCGTGATTCGTGCCGGGCGACAGCTCCGCCTTGGCGAGCGCGTCGATGTATTTGGCCGAGGTGCCGAACAGAGTGCACCGTTCGGCCTCGGCGAAGTCGAACAGGATGTTGCCATCCGGGTAAAAGGGCGAGCCGTCGTAGAGCAGCAAAGTCGCCTCGCAGGCGAGCGCCGAAACCAGCCAGTTCCACATCATCCAGCCACAGGTGGTGAAGTAGAACACCCTGGCGTTCCGCTTCACGTCGCAGTGCAGGAGCATCTCCTTCAAATGGGTGACCAGCGTGCCGCCGGCCCCGTGCACGATGCACTTGGGCTTCCCCGTGGTGCCCGACGAGAACATGATGTAGAGCGGGCTGTTGAAGGGCATCTGCCGGAAGGCGATTTCGCCGGCCTCGTAGGCGGCGGTGAAGTCCGCCAAAGTCTGTGCGCCCGGCAATGGGGATAGATCCGGCTCGGCCGAAATGTACGGTACGACGACGATCTGCTGCAGGCTGGGCAGCTCTTTCGAGAAGGCTGCGACACGGGCAAGGGAGTCGTGGGCCTTGCCGTTGTAGTGATAGCCATCGGGGCAGATCAGCAGTTTCGGCTCGATTTGGCCGAAGCGGTCGAGCACGCCCTGGACCCCGAAGTCGGGCGAGCAGGAGCTCCAGACCGCGCCCAGCGAGGCCGCGGCCAACATCCCAATGACGGTTTCCGGCATGTTGGGCATGAAGCCGGCGACCCGGTCGCCTTCGCCGATTCCGAGCGCCGCCATGGCCTGAGCCAGGCGCGAGACTCCGTCGTAAAGCTCTTGGTGGGACAGGCGCCTCTTGACCTTGTCTTCACCCCAAAAGACGATTGCATCGTCCGAATCTCGTCGGCGCAGCAAGTTCTCAGCAAAGTTGAGCCGGGCCTCGGGGAAGAAGCGGGCGCCCGGCATCTTGTCAGGATCAGCCAGCACGGTCTCGCCCCGGGTTTCGGCAATCACGCCGGACGCCTGCCAAACAGACGACCAAAACTTCTCAAGCTCGTCGATCGAGAACCCATAGAGCGCGCCGTAGTCCGCGCAGGCGACACCCCAGTCCCGCTCGACCTGGGCCGTGAAGGCCGTGAGGTTGCTTCGGGAGCGACGCTCCTCGTCCGGCTGCCAAAGGGGCCCGTCCATGCTCTTCCGTCTCCGCTTGCCGTCGCTGGGTGAGGTTTAGTATGGCGAAGCCGCTCCACCTTGCCCAGACCCCAGCCCACGCCAGGCATGGCCGCTATGCAGCCTGGGCGCTGGTCGCCGATTGCGCCACGGGATAAAATAGGCATCTCGTGATGTTCTCTGACAAGGATACCGGCGCCAGGCGCGCCCCCCTCTCCGCGCCCCTCCAAGGGGCGCTTTACATGATCGTCGCCGCCTTCTGCTTCTCGGTCATGAACATCGCCATCCGCTACGCGGCCGAGACCCTCGATCCCCTGCAAATCGCCTTTTTCCGCAACGTCTTCGCCTTCGCTTTCATGCTGCCCTGGCTCTACCGGGCGGGTTTCGCGGGCTTGCACACCGAGCGCTTGGGTGCCCACGCCGTGCGCGCGGTCATCGGCATGATGGCCATGGTCATGTGGTTCTACTCAGTGACCTTGCTGCCCTTGGCGGAGGCGGTCGCGCTCAACTTCACGGTGCCGCTTTTCGCCACCATCGGCGCGGCACTGATCCTCAAGGAGGTGGTCCGCGCCCGGCGCTGGAGCGCCACTCTGGTCGGCTTCGCCGGGGTGCTGATTATCCTGCGGCCAGGTTTTGCCGAGGTCACGCCGGTGACCGCCCTGCCGGTGATCGCCGCCCTCTTCATGGCGGCCTCCAGCTTGCTCGTAAAATCCCTCGCCAGGACCGAGTCGCCGGCGGCGATCGTCATGTACATGAACCTCTTCCTGACGCCAATGTCCTTGGTGCCGGCGCTCTTCGTGTGGCGCTGGCCGGGCGCTTTCGAGCTGTCACTAGGCATCCTGATCGGCGGCTTGGCGGCCTTTGCCCACATTTGCCTGACCCGGGCCTTCGCCAAGGCCGACGCCTCGGCGGTGCTGCCATTCGACTACGCCCGCTTACCTTTCGTCGCGCTCCTAGCGTTTTTCTTTTTCGGCCAAGGCGTCGACATCTGGACCTGGGTCGGCGCCGCGGTGATCGCCGGCTCGGCGATCTACATCGCTCACCGGGAGACCAAGATGGCGCGTGAGGTCGGCACCCAGCCCTCGACCCACCGGGTGCCCCAGGAGCGAGTGTGAGCGCAGAGGTCGGGCTTTGGGCGCGCCAGCCGGCCAACCTGCGTGGCGCCGTTTGGATGACCCTGGCGGCCTGCGGCTTCACCCTCAACGCGGCGTTGGTCAAGAGCCTCTCGGCCACCGGCATGGACGTCTTCCAGATCGCCTTCGCCCGTGCCCTCTTCGCCCTGGCGGCGCTCCTGCCCTTGCTGTGGCGCAGCGGTGTCCGCCAGCTTAGGACGCGCCACCCCTGGATCCACTTCCTGCGCAGCGTTTCGGGCGCCTTGGCCATGTTGGGCGGCTTCTACGCGATCACCGTGCTGCCGCTCGCCGCCTTTACCGCGCTGTCCTTCACAACGCCGCTTTTTACCGTCGTGATGGCCGTTCTCCTGATCGGTGAGAGGGTGCGCTGGCGGCGCTGGAGCGCGACTGGGGTCGGCTTTCTGGGCGTCCTGATCATGGTCCGGCCGGGCGCCGAGACCTTCGAGTTGGCCGCGTTGATCGCGCTCGGTATGGCCTTCGGCATCGCCTTCGCGGTCACCCTGCTGAAGCGCTTTCCCGAGGGCGAGAGTCAGGTCGCGATGTTGTTCTACTTCTCGATCGCCTCGATCCTGGTGGCCGGGATACCGGCCGCCGCGGTGTGGCAGACGCCGAGCCTCTTGGAGTGGGGGCTGCTGGCAATGGTCGGGCTGCTCGGTGTCGCCTCCCAGGCGCTCTTGATCCGCGCCTATCGGACCGGCGAGGCCAGCTTCGTCGCGCCTTTCGACTACACCAAGCTGCTGCTCGCAGGTCTGCTCGGCTTTTTGCTGTTCGGAGAGGTGCCGGACGCAACCGGCCTGGTCGGCGCCGCGGTGATCGTTGCCTCGACGGTCTATATCGCTCGGCGCGAGGCCCAGCTTAAGACCAAATCTCGATACTAAACATCCATCTCACTGCGCTCCGAAGCCCGCTGGTTAGGAGCGGGCGGCGCCGTGGTGCCAACCCACCACAAGCCGCCCGCGACGCGGCCAATCGGGCTTCGGAGCGCAACCTCCGGTGGGGCCTTGCGGCCCTCCGGAGGGCGTTGCGGCGCTTGCCCGATGCTGGAGCATCGCGCCGCGCGCCGCTCCTACCCGGAGGGCCGCTATGCCCCATGAGATGGGTGTTTAGTATTGAGACTTGGTCTTAACCGTCGGGCCGCAGAGCCGCGCGGGCCTGGGCCCGGTGGTGATCCTTGATTGCCGGCGCCACGGTGCGGAGCGCAGTCGCCAGGACCGCAGCATCGTCGCTGTAGCCGAAGACCGCCAAAAAGTCGGGAATCATATCGGCCGGCATGACGAAATAGGCCAATGCGCCGAACAGCACCGCCTTCACATAGATCGGTGTCTCGGGATCCCGGGTGCAGTAGTAGGCCGCCACCGCGTCGTCGACGAAGGGCACATAGCCCAGGGTGCGCTTGACCTTGGGCCAGAAGCCCCGGGCAACCCGGACGCGGTCGCGCTCCAAGTGGCTCCAGTCGAACCAGGATGTGCCGGTCTCGCTCATGGCTACCCTCATATATGGGGAGTCCTACGTGCGATCGCAATCCGTCCGATTTTTCAGCTAGATGGCTCGATTCGCCGGAGGGCTTCTGCTATAGAGCGCCCGATTTCGCATCCGTTAAGAGAACCGAGAGGGAGATCCATGGACGTTAAGGGGCATGCGGCGATCGTCACTGGCGGGGGGTCTGGACTGGGCGCCGAGAGCGCGCGCTTTCTGGCGGCGGCCGGCGCTAAGGTCACGGTCTTGGACCTCAAGGCCGAGGCGGCCGAAGCGGTCGCCTCAGAGATCGGCGGCCTGGGTCTGACCTGCGACGTCGGGAGCGCCGAGGCCGCCGAGGCAGCGGTCGCCCAGGCCCGAGAGGCCCACGGGCCCTGCCGGGTGCTGGTCAACTGTGCCGGCATTGCGCCGGCCAAGCGCATCGTCGGGCGCGACGGACCCATGGCGCTCGAGGCTTTTGAGGCGGTTATTCGCACCAATCTCATCGGCAGCTTCAACCTCATGCGTCTGGCAGCCGCCGATATGGCCGCGGCCGAGCCCCTCGAGGACGGCGAGCGCGGGGTGATCATCTCGACCTCCTCGATCGCCGCTGGCGAGGGCCAGATGGGCCAAGTCGCCTATGCCGCCTCCAAGGCTGGCATTGTCGGCATGACCCTGCCGGCCGCGCGTGAGTTCTCGCGTATCGGCATCCGGGTCTTGTGCATCGCCCCGGGCCTGATCGCCACGCCCCTGCTGCTCAACATGCCCCAGGAGGTCCAAGACAACCTGGCCGGACAGGTGCCCTTTCCCAAGCGCTTCGGCAAGCCTCAGGAGTTCGCCGGCCTGGTCATGCACATGGTCGAGAACACCATGATGAACGCCGACGTGATTCGCCTGGACGGCGCCATGCGGATGCAGTAGGTCAACGCTTCCTCAACCGGCCGATTTGTGCGGAGGCAGGAGATATGATGGAATTGAGCCTCCCGGGCCTGAAGTCGAGTATCAATCTGATGGCGCGCGTCCACGACATCGCCCGTTTCAACACCCCGCCCGGGATTCCCGAGCTGGAGGCCGTGGCGCGCGAGGCCTATGCCCGCATTCCCCGGGATTTGCGCCAGTTTCTCAAGGACGTGGTGATCCAGGTTCAGGACTTTCCGGACGACGAGACCCTCGAAGATCTGGACTGCGACTCGCCCTTCGAGCTGCTCGGGCTCTATCGGGGGGTCGATCTCAGCCGCAAGAGCGTGCTCGACGCGCCCCAGGACGTCGACCTGATCTTTCTTTACCGGCGGCCGATCCTGGACTACTGGTGCGAGAGCGGCGAGGATCTGACCGACTTGGTGCGCCACGTGCTGATCCATGAAATCGGGCACCATTTCGGCCTGTCCGACGAGGACATGGAGCGGATCGAGGCCGAAGCCTAGCCGGCCGCCTCTAGGGCCAGGGCGGCCCCCTGGCCGACTCCCACGCAAAGCGTGACCAGAGCCCGCTTTGCGGCGCGGGCCTGAAGCTCCAAGGCCGCCGTGCCGGCCAGGCGCGCGCCGGTCATGCCAAGCGGATGGCCAAGCGCAATCGCGCCGCCGTTGGGATTGACGTGCTCCGCGTCGTCCGGCAGGCCAAGTCCGCGCAGGCAGGCAAGCGCCTGGGCCGCAAAGGCCTCGTTGAGCTCGATCACCTCGAAATCACCGACATCGAGCCCCAGCCGCTGGCACAACTTGCGGCTAGCCGGCACCGGACCCATGCCCATGATCCGCGGCGCGACCCCGGCCGCCGCGCCGCCCAGCAAGCGGGCAATCGGCGTCAGGCCATGGCGCCGGGCAGCGGCCTCCGAGGCGACGATCAGAGCGGCCGCCCCATCGTTCACGCCCGAGGCATTGCCGGCGGTTACCGAGCCGCCGTCGCGAAACGGCGTCGGCAGCGCCGCCAAGCGCGCCAGCGAAGCCTCGGGGCGCGGGTGCTCGTCTTGGTCAACCTGGCCGTCCGCGAGCTCGAGCGGCGCGATCTCCCGGGCCGAGCGCCCCTCGGCCAGAGCCCGCGCCGCGCGCGTTTGGCTGCGCAGGGCGAAGGCATCTTGATCGGCCCGGCTGACCTGATACTCGGCGGCCACATTCTCAGCGGTCTCAGCCATGGAATCGACGCCGTACTGGGCCTTCATCAGCGGATTGATGAAACGCCAGCCCAGCGTGGTGTCCTGAAGCAATTGGGTTCGGGCGAAGGCACCCTCGGCCTTGGCCAGCACGTAGGGCGCGCGCGACATGCTCTCGACCCCGCCGGCGACGATCAGCTCGGCCTCACCCGCCTTGATCGCCCGGCCAGCCGCGATCACCGCCTCCAAGCCAGAGGCGCAAAGCCGGTTGACGGTGGTCCCCGGAACGCTCTCGGGCAGGCCCGCCAGCAGAAGCGCCATGCGCGCCACGTTGCGGTTGTCCTCGCCGGCCTGATTGGCGCATCCGAGGATCAGGTCGTCGAGCGCCTGCCAGTCCAGCTGCCCGTGGCGGGCCTTCAAGGCGGTCAAGGGCGCTGCCGCCAGATCGTCGGCGCGAACCGAAGAGAGCGCGCCGCCGAATCGGCCGATCGGCGTGCGCACAAAATCGCAGATGAAGGCTTCGGTCATGGCGTTCCAATTCCTTGAGGTCGCTCACCGCTCATACGCCAAGCCACCTATGCTGCACGGCGCTGTCTTCTATCAGGGCCGCCGGGCTGCCTTGCCAACGGACCTGGCCCTTGCCGAGCACCGCGACCTGGTCGGCCAGATCGGTCGCGAAACGAAAATTCTGCTCGACCAAAAGGATCGTCAATCCTTGGGCCTTGAAGGCACGCAAATGCTGCTGAATCTCCTGCACGATGATCGGCGCCAAGCCCTCGGTCGGCTCGTCTAGGATCAGTAGCTCGGGATTGAGCAGCAACGCCCGGGCGATCGCCAGCATCTGCTGCTCGCCGCCCGACAGCTGATTGCCGCCGATCGCGCCGCGCTC